>CAVPTJ010000025.1:0-18931 GCA_963708785.1 uncultured Gammaproteobacteria bacterium | reverse complement strand
TCGTGATTCTCGGCGGAGGTTTTGCCGGATTGTGGGCGACGCGCGCACTGCGCAAGGCGCCGGTGCGGATCACGCTGGTCGATCGCACCAATCATCATCTGTTCCAGCCACTCCTGTACCAGGTGGCGACGGCCGGCTTGGCGTCATCGGACATCGCCGCGCCGTTGCGGCGGATCCTGCGCAAGCAGGCCAATGTCGAGGTGCGGCTGGCGACTGCCGATCGCATCGAGCCGGCGGAGCGACGCGTCCATCTCGATGACGAATCATCGATCGCATACGACATCCTCATCGTCGCGACGGGAGCCACGCATGCGTATTTCGGCAACGTTCAGTGGGAACCGTTCGCACCGGGTCTGAAAACGCTCAAGGATGCGGTGCGCATCCGCCGCCGTATCCTGACGGCGTTCGAGCGCGCCGAATCAGAAAGCGATCCCGCCAAACGTGCGGCGTGGCTGAACTTCGCCATCGTCGGCGGCGGCCCGACCGGCGTCGAACTGGCGGGCACGCTGGCGGAGATCGCACATCACACCTTGCGCCACGAGTTTCGGCACATCGATCCCGCATCGGCGAAAGTGCGGCTGATCGAGGCCGGTCCGCGCGTGTTGGCGAGCTTCCCCGAATCGTTGTCGACGAAGGCGCGCAGACAGTTGGAGAGATTGCGCGTCGAGGTGGTCACCGGCAGCGCCGTGACCGACATCAACGACGACGGCTATCGCCTCGGCGATGCGTTCGTCGCGGCGAAAACAGTACTGTGGGCGGCGGGTGTCGCCGCGTCGCCGCTGGCGAAATCTTTGCGCGTACCGCTCGATCGAGCCGGTCGCGTGAAGGTCGAGAACGACTTGACGGTGCCCGGCCGCGCGGAGATCTTCGTCGCGGGCGACCTGGCGTCCGTGCTCACCGAGGGCAAACCGGTGCCGGGCATTGCGCCCGCGGCCAAGCAGATGGGAAATCACGTCGCGCGCGTGATCCGCGATCGGCTGGACGGAAAATCGTCGACGCCATTTCGCTACAGGGATTATGGAAACCTGGCGACGATCGGGCGGATGGCGGCCGTGGTCGATCTGCGCGGATTCAAGTTTTCAGGCGCCATCGCGTGGGTGTTCTGGCTTGTGGCGCACATCTTTTTCCTGATCGGATTTCGCAACCGGCTGGCGGTGATGATCAACTGGATGTGGGCGTACACGACATACGATCGCGCCGCGCGCGTCGTCGTCGGCGACAGCAGTGCGCGCGACGAGTCGGGACACGAGTTCATTCCCTGAAAAAGAAAACGGCCCGCATGGCGGGCCGTTCTGGTGGTGCGTGTTGCTTGCGTTACGCGGCGAACAGCGTCCGCATTTTCTTCATTGCGTTGACTTCGACCTGGCGGATGCGCTCCGCCGAAACGCCGTACTCGTCGGCCAGTTCCTGCAGCGTCGACTTCTCGCCGTCCTGCAGCCAGCGCCGCTGGATGATGTCGCGAGAGCGTGCGTCGAGTCGGGAAAGACCTTTCTTCAGCGCACCCAGATCGGAATCTTCCTGATTCGAGGCTTCCAGCGTCTGGTAGGGATCGGCGCCGTTGTCGATGAGATACGCGACCGGAGCCGGCCGCTCGTCATCATCCGCATCCTGCGGGGCGTCGAAAGCCGTGTCGTGACCGGACAGGCGCGATTCCATTTCGAGCACATCGGCCACCGTCACGCCCAGATCCTTGGCGACGGCCTGCACTTCCTGCGAATTCATCCAGCCCAGACGCTTCTTGCTCTTGCGCAGGTTGAAGAACAGCTTGCGCTGCGCCTTGGTCGTGGCGACCTTGACGATGCGCCAGTTGCGCAGGATGAACTCGTGCATCTCAGCGCGAATCCAGTGCACCGCGAACGAAACCAGACGCACGCCGACGGCCGGATCGAAACGCTTCACCGCCTTCATCAGGCCGATGTTGCCTTCCTGGATCAGATCGCCGACCTGCAGACCATAACCGTTGTAGCTGCGCGCGACGTGCACCACGAAACGCAGGTGCGCCATGACGAGCTTCTTTGCCGCATCGAGATCGTTCTCGCCGCGGAAACTCTTGGCCAACGCCTGCTCTTCCTCGACCGAAAGGACCGGAATCTGGTGAACGGCGGAGACATACGCGTCCAGACTGCCGATCGCCCCCAGCGTGGGAAGGTTGTTGATCGGAAGATTGTTGGCTACCAATGCCGTGGACATTCTTGGACTCCTAAACAGCCGTTTAAACACTCTACGATTAGAGTCTTAAACGCCGTATAAGTTGCAATCCAGCTTCGAGGTGAATCCGTTCCTGAAACAGTGCTTGAAGTATGGCTCGGACTGGATTTTCTGAACTGCATGGTACAGGAAAAGTCAGGGCAAATCAAGCGCCCCGGCCGGCGGCAGTTGCCAGTCGATCGGAGCCAGCGCGTGGTCAGCTAACCACTTGTTTGTCCTGGAAAAATGGCCGCAGCCGAAAAATCCCCTATGAGCGGAAAGTGGCGACGGATGGGGCGCTTTCAAGACCAGGTGCCGGCGCGCATCGACCAGCTTGCCCTTGGCCTGCGCATAGCTGCCCCAAAGCAGGAAAACCAGGTTTTCGCGTCCGCGATTGAGCTCATCGACCACCGCATCGGTGAATCCTTCCCAGCCTTTGCCTTTGTGGGACTCCGGACGTCCGCGCTCGACCGTCAGCACCGAATTGAGCAGCAATACCCCTTGCCTCGCCCAAGGAATCAGGCAGCCGTGATCGGGACGCGGGTAACCGAAATCCTGCCCGATTTCCTTGAGCATGTTTTCCAGCGACGGCGGAATGGCCACGCCCGGCAACACCGAAAAGCACAGGCCATGCGCCTGATCCGGGTCCGTGATACGGATCCTGGCCGATGATGACGACTTTCACGGCGTCGAACGGCGTCGCATCCAGCGCGGCAAAGATTTTTTTCGGTGGCGGATAGATGGTTTTACCGGCACGCAACTCCGAGCGCAGGAATTCGGACAATGCCTGCATGTCCGGCCGCTGCAAATAGTCGCCAACCCGCGCCTTCCACGAAGGCTCGAGCTTGAGCGCGTGTTCGCTCACGCCGCCTGCGCGCGTTTCTTGCGCAGATGCTGCGAGACGCGCATCTGGAACAACAGCTTGGTGACCAGCAGGCGTTCCTCGATCGGCTTCTGCACCAGATCGTTCGCGCCGGCGCGCAGCAGTTCGGCCTGGTTCCGCGGGTTGTCGTCGCCGGTCATGATGAGCACCGGCAGTTCGCCCTTGCCGTAGCCGAATTCGGTGCGCAGGCGTGCGAGCAGATCGCCGCCGGTGAGTTCGCCTTTCAGGTTCACGTCGGACAGCACGACGTCCGCGCCGGGGATCCGCCCTTGCGCCATCGCCGTCTCGAGCAGTGCGACCGCATCTTCGACGCTGGTCACGTGATGCACGGTGAGTCCGTATTTCTCGAGCATGCGCCGCGTGGCGAGCGCGACGACGCGGCTGTCTTCCACATACAAAACGTCGCCACTCACCTGCGATTCCGGCCGCACATAGCCGCGGATGAACTGTGACAGCGCGTTGAAACCGAGCGACTTGTCGAAATAATCGGTGACGTATTCGGACAGCTCGCGGTTGATCAGGCGCTCGTTCACATCACCGGAGACGATGACGATCGGGATGTACGCCTGCGGCGCATGTTCGCGCACGTAGCGGGCCAGATCGAGGCCGTCCATGTCCGGTAATCGCAAGGCCGTGGTGACCAGATCGACGACACCGGATTCGAGTTGCCGTTGCGCCTCTGCGCCCGTCTCGCAAGACAGCACGGTGACGCCGGGCAGATCCGCCTTCAGCAATTGTTCGATGAGTCGGCGCACGACCTTCGAGCCGTCGACGACCATGACGCGCGGCGTTTCGCTGGTGATGTGTCGGGTGAGTGCCTGTTCCATTGATTGGACGCTCGCTTGTCAGGTCGGCTGACCGAGGGCGATATGGCGCGACGCGGCGATTCCCGCGCCGAGCCAGCCGAGCGCAGCGCTCGCCGCAATCACCAGGCCCATCTGCGCGAGCGACAGACCGTGCACGTCGAAGCGATGGTCGTAACTGGACAAAAGCGCACCCAACGGCGCGGCCAGAGCCCATTCGACGATTCCGATCAGAACCAAACTCGCCACCCCTGCCAACATCCCGTACCAGAATCCGATGTAAAGAAACGGCCGGCGCACGAAACCATTATCCGCGCCGAGCAATTGCATCACCGCTATTTCATCGGCACGGCCCTGGATATCCAAACGCACCGTGTTGCCGACAACCAGCAGCGCCGCCAACGCGAGCAGCGCCGCTAAAACCGCTGCGCCGCGCTGCGCCAGCCGCAGGATCGCATTCAGCCGCTGCTTCCATTGTGCATCGTACTGCACCCGATCGACCGCCGGATCGTGCCGGAATTCCTCGACCAGCGCGGGCGCCGGATCGGCCTGGCCGCTGCTCGCTACGCGCGGAGTGACGATCAGCAGCGCCGGCAAGGGATTGTAGTGCAAAACCTTGAGCGCATCGGCAAAGCCCGAATGCGCGCGGAACTCTTCCAGACCCTGGTCTGGCGTCTTGACCACCACCGACTCGACGTCCGCCTGGCCGCGCACCCTGTTCGCGATCGCTTCGACCGCGCCGGCATCCGTGTCGGCCTTGAGGAAAATACTGATCGAGCGCGCATCCTCGAAGGTACCGCTCAGGTCGCGCGCGTTGTCGAGCAACAGCCAGAACAGCAGCGGAAACGCGAGCGCCAGACTCAGCACGGCGAGAGTAAGCACGGTCGCCCATGGTCGTGCGGCGAGCCGGCCAAGACTCGAAAAAAGGCTGTACAGATGCTGCTCGCGCCACGCGCGCAGCGACAGGCGCGATCTTTTCGGACGGCTTTGGCTCCGCGATCTCCTCGTTCTTGGCGGCGATGCGGCGGTTCATGCCGGCCTGAAATCGTCGATGAGCTTGCCGTGATCGAGCACCAGCACGCGTTTGCCCATGCGCTTCACGAGCGGCAAATCGTGGCTGGCGATCAGCACCGTCGTGCCGACCTGCTGGAATTCGCCGAACAACGCCATGATTTCCGCCGATAGTTGCGGATCGAGATTGCCGGTCGGCTCGTCGGCGATCAGCACCGGCGGCTTGGCGACGATCGCGCGCGCGATGCCGACACGCTGCTGTTCGCCGCTCGACAGATTCGCCGGCGGCTCGCTTTCGCGGCCGAGCAGTCCGACCTTGTCGAGCGACGCGCGCACACGCTTGGCGATTTCCTCGCGCGGCGTACCGACGATCAAGCAGCGGCAGCGCAACGTTGTCGAACACGCTGCGATCCATCAGCAGCCGATGATCCTGGAACACCATGCCGATGCCGCGCCGCGCGTGCGGGATGCGTCCGCGCCGCAATTTGCCGTGATCGCCGCCGTTGACGATCACCTTGCCGCGCGTCGGCCGCTCCAGCAGCGCGACGAGTTTCAGCAGCGTGCTCTTGCCCGCGCCAGAGTGGCCGGTGATGAAGGCCATCTCGCCGGCGGCCAGCTCGAAGTTCATTTCGACCAGCGCATCGTGGTGCGCGGCGTAGCGTTTGCTGACGTGCTCGAATCGAATCATTTGACCATCTGATTCATTTCGAAGATCGGCAGCAGGATGGCCAGCACAATGAACAACACCATTGCGCCGACGGCGAGGATCACCAGCGGGCCGATGATCGCTGTTATCGTCGACATCCAGCGATCCAGTTCACGGCTTTGATGATTGGCCGCTTCGTCGAGCATGCGTTCGAGTTCGCCGGCGCGCTCGCCGCTGGCGATCAGGCGCAGCGCGACCGGCGGGAAATAACCGCTGTCGCCGAGCGCGCGCGAGAAGCTCGTGCCTTCACGCACTTTGAGCGCGGCCCGCTTCACCGCCGCGCGCATCGGCAGATTCGGCATCACCTGCGCGCCGATCGACAGCGAATCCAGCAACGGCACCGCGCTCGCCGTCAGCAGCGACAGCGTGCGCGTGCAGCGCGCCGTGTTCGCGGCACGGATCAGCCGGCCGACGAACGGAACCTTGAGCAGAAATTCATGCCAGCCGTAGCGCACCTGTTCGGCACGCAACGCGACGCGACCACCGAGCGCCGCGACGATGAGCAAGACCAGGATCAGCCAGCCCCACACCTGCAGGAACGCGCTGAGCGCCAGCAGCGCGCGTGTCGGCCATGGCAACGCCTGATGCATCTGCGTGAACACGCCGACGATCTGCGGCACGACGTAGACGAGCAAACCGATCACCACCGCGACGGCGACCAGCGTCAGCAGGATCGGATACGCAAGCGCGGCCCACACTTTCTGCTTGAGCGCATCGCGCGCTTCGCTGTAGTCGGCGAGTCTCGCCAGTACGTCGTCGAGCCGGCCCGACTGCTCGCCCGCGGCGATCGAAGCGCGATAGATTTCCGGAAAACTTCCCGGCGATTCGGCCAGCGCCGCGGCCAGTCCCGACCCTTCCATCACGCGCGACCGCAACGAGACGACGAGCGTGCGCACGCGCTGATCGTCGTCCTGTTCGCCGAGCGCGCCGAGCGCTTCGTCGACCGGCAATCCGGCCTTCAGCAACGTGGCCAGCTGACGCGTCAGCAACGCGAGCTGCGCGCTGGACAATCCGCGATGAAAGAACGATCCGCGCTGCGCGCTTTCGTCGACCGCCGCCACTTCCAGCGGATTCATGCCGCGCTCGCGCAACGATGCGCGCACCGCGCGCGCGGTGTCGCCCTGCATCACGCCGCGCTGCGTTTTGCCGGACGAGTCGAGAGCCTGATAAGCGAAAGCGGGCATGCGCGGCATTGTCGCGCATGACGCGGCGGATTGTCTTTATCGCTAGCTGGTCGTGCCGGCGAGCTTGCTGTGGCGCCGGCCGTAGGCGAAATAGACGACGAGACCGAGCGCAAGCCAGACCAGGAACACGCACCACGTGATCAGCGCCAGTTCCGACAACAGCCACATCGAAAACAGGATGCCGATGATCGGAATCACCGGCACCCACGGCGTGCGGAACGCGCGCGGCAAATCCGGTTTGCGCACGCGCAGCACCCACACCGACGCGCAGATGACGATGAACGCCGACAGCACGCCGATGTTCACGAGCTTCGCCACTTCGCCAAGCGGCACGCAGCCGGCGACGATCGCCGTGAACACGCCGATGGCGAGCGTCGGCCGATACGGCGTGCCATGCACCGGATGCACTTTCGCGAACCAGCCCGGCAGCAATCCGTCGCGCGACAGCGCGAACCAGATGCGTGCCGCGGCGAGCATGAAAGCGAAGATCACGCTCAGGATGCTCGCCACCGCCGTCGCCGAGATCGCCGCGCCGATCCACTTCATGCCGAGCGACTGGAACGCGTGCGCGACCGGCGCGTCGTTGCCGAGTTGCGCGTACGGCACCATGCCGGTGAGCACGAGCGTGATCGTGATGTACAGCGCCATCGAAATCCCGAGCGACAACAGGATCGCGCGCGGCAGATCGCGCTGTGGATTCTTCGCTTCCTCCGCCGCGGTGGTCAGCGTGTCGTAGCCGAACACGGCGAAGAACACCACAGCCGCGGCCGTCACTACACCGGGCCATCCATAATGGCCGACGCCGTTCGCATCGACGGTGCGCTCGGGCACGAACGGATGCCAGTTCGCCGGATCGACATGCGCGACGCCGACGCCGATCACGATGATCACGGCCAGCACCTTGATGGCGACGATAAGCGTGTTGGCGCGAGCGCCCCATTCGGTGCGCAGCGTGAGCAGCACCGCGACCGCCATCGCGACCACCGCCGCGATCAGATTGAAATAACGCCCGGGACCCGAATCCGGCGCACCGCGCAACGCTTCGGGCACGTGGATGCCGAAGGCATCGAGCAGATTGAGCACGTAACCCGACCAGCCGCTCGCGACCGCCGCGACGATCAGTGCATATTCGAGCAACAGATCCCACCCGATGAACCACGCCACACCTTCGCCGAGCACGGCGTAGCCGTAGGTGTAGGCGCTGCCGGTGACCGGAATGAGTCCGGCGAATTCGGCGTAGCACAGCGCCGCCGCCGCGCTAGCGATGCCGGCGAGGATGAACGACAGCGCCACCGCCGGACCCGCATTCGCCGCGGCCTGTTGTCCGGCAAGCACGAAGATGCCGACGCCGATGATGCCGCCGAGACCGATCGCGGTGAGCTGCCACACGCCGAGAACGCGCCGGAAATCCTTGCGCGCGCCGAGTTCGGCCTGCAGCGCTTCCACCGATTTGTGACGCGTGAGTTGTGCGATCAAGCTCATGCTATTTCCCCGACGACGACGCAGCGTTCGCGATCATACTGGATCGGGATGAGCCGGCGAGAGGATCGCCCGCGCTTGCAGCGACACCTCCTTTTTGTCGCCAATCCGTTGCCGTCCGACCTCGCGAAAGCCGAAGCGCGCGTGGAATTTCGCCGACGCCGGATTCGGCGGATCGATATCGAACTCGCAGGTCAGCCGGGTGACGCCGGAGCGCGCGGCGAAGTCGATGATGTCGTCGTAGAGCTGCGCGCCGAATCCGCGACCGCGTGCGGTTGTCGCGACGACGATGCGATCGATGTACAGGAACTGCGGATATTCCCTCGCGAACCAGCGGTAGTTCGGACTGTCGTAGTCGGCGCCTTCGCGCAGGGCGAGCAGGAACGCGCCGATCGTTCCGTCCTGGTCGACCACACGGTGATAGGCAGCCTGCGCATGCAGATGGCGCAGGCGCGCTTCGTCGAGCGGACTGAGGAAATGCACCGATTCCGCATTGAGCGAAAGGATCTGCGCGAAATCCGATTCACGCGCAGGTCGTATCACTTTTCTCGCGTTCTCGAATCATTCACCTGCACTCAGGGTGCATGGTCAAGAACGGACCTTCAAGGGGGCCTCAGTTTCCTTCGAGATCGTCTGTGAAGATTGGGCCATCCACAGCCGCAATCACCGGTACGTAGTGCGTGTCGGAATCGTGATCGCCGTTGCCCAACTGCCCCGACAGGTTGCCACCCCAGCAAATCACTTCTTGACGCGAAAGACTTGTAGCATCGTCGATCAGCGCGCACGCTTGGTCGAAGCCCGTCGCAAGCTCCGAAATGTGCGTCACTTTCACTCCGAAGACCTCTACCGGAATCGGCGATACCGATGAAGCGGACAGGAATTCATTGTTTCCGATCTGCCCATAACTATTGTCGCCCCAACACGCGGCAGTGTGGTCCGCGAGAACAGCGCAGGTAAAGCGACCGCCAGCGGACACCTGCAGGACGTTCGTAAGTTTGCTGCCGTCCGGAAAAACGACAGCGGCCGGGTTCGTCGAACTTTCACCAAGATTATTTCCCAGCTGGCCGCTTCGATTATCCCCCCAACAGGCGATCGAGGTGTTGAGCGGCAACGATTCGGGCACTAGAGCGCAGGTGTGCGCCTCACCCGCGCTTATACCGCCTGCGATCTGGAGATACTGATCCCCCATCGTATCCGCAATGACGACTGGGATGGGCGAAGATACGTAGTCGCCACCATGATAGTTGCCAACTTGTCCGAAATGATTCCATCCCCAACAAGCGACCGTAGCGTCGCTTAATTGCGCACACGAGTATTCATCGCCCGCCGTAATCGAAACTAGGTTCGCCAAAAAGCTGTCGCCGCGAATAGGGTCGTGAATTGTTACACGCCGCGTCGCCGTACTGGCATAGCCTCCGGATGGTAGGCTGCCAGCCTCTCCGGCGAAATTCGTTCCCCAGCATTTGGCGGTCGAGTCGGCAAGAATGCCGCAGGTGTGAGTGGTCCCAGAATTGATTGCTCCAACGCCAGTCAAAGGCACGAGGGGAGCAGTTGGGCTCGCCCTTCCTAACACGGGTTTAGGATTTACCGGACGAGAAATGAACGTGCCGTCGCCAAGCGACGCATTTGAATTGTCTCCCCAGCAGAACACACCACTATCCGATCCAACAAAGCAAGCAAATCTCTCGCCGACGGAAGCATCAATAGCAGTTGTAATGTAAGGGACATCGGACGGAGCGACTGTTGAGGCAACGAAATTCGACCCCCAGCAAGACAGGTGATGATCAGCGAGCAGAGCACTGGATGCATCGGTTCCTGCGTACAGATGAGCCACGCCCGAGTGTGGAAATGCTCCCGCCGAGAGAGTTACAAAGCCGCAGCCGCCGGCTATTGCAGACACCACAAAACACATTGCGCGATTCATTGTATACCTCCATTAGTGGAGGCATTCTCCTGCACCGGCAACGTAGGAAACGGACGCGAGTCGGACAACTTTCGGCCGTTAGCTCGGAACTACCGAAGCGGAGATTTCATTCACTCTTCCCGCGTAACGCGCAGCACTTCCTCGGTGGTGGTGACGCCGGCGACGCATTTCAGCCAGCCGTCGTCGAGGATGCTCGGCGATCGCGTGCGCGCGTGGCGCTCGAGTTCCGCTTCCGAGGCATTGCCGTGGATGAGCCGGCGGAATTCCTCGTCGACCGGAATGTATTCGTAGATTCCGGTGCGGCCGCGAAAACCCGCGTGCCGGCCGGCCGTATTCGATGCGGGTCGATACAGCGTCGCTTTCGTGTCGGCGGGTTTGCCGAACGCGGCGAGTTCCCGCGCGGTCGCCGCGTACGCTTCGCGCTGCGCCGGATCGAGCACGCGCACCAGTCGCTGCGCCAGCACGCCGATCAGCGACGACGACAACAGGAACGGCTCGATGCCCATGTCGCGCAGACGCGTCACGGCGCCGACGGCGGAATTGGTGTGCAGCGTCGACAGCACGAGATGGCCGGTCAGCGATGCCTGCACGGCGATCTGCGCGGTGTCGAGGTCGCGGATTTCGCCGACCATCACGACGTCCGGATCCTGGCGCAGGATCGCGCGCAGGCCGCGGGCGAAGGTCATCTCCACTTTCGTGTTGACCTGCGTCTGCCCGACCCCGTCGATGTAATACTCGATCGGATCCTCGACGGTCATGATGTTGCGGCTCGCGTCGTTGAGCTGCAGCAGCGAGGCGTACAGTGTCGTCGATTTTCCCGAACCGGTCGGACCCGTCACGAGCAGGATGCCGTGCGGACGTTCGATGGTTTCGCTCAGCGATTCCAGCGTGCCCTGCGCCATGCCGAGCTGGCGCAGGTCGAGCTTGCCGGCCTGCTTGTCGAGCAGACGCAGCACCACGCGCTCGCCGTGACCGGCCGGAATCGTCGATACGCGCACGTCGACCGGACGGCCGGCGATGCGCAGGCCAATACGTCCATCTTGCGGCAAGCGCTTCTCGGCGATGTCGAGCTTCGCCATCACCTTGATGCGCGACACGACCGCGTTCGCGATCGCCTTCTGCGGACTGAGCACTTCGCGCAACACGCCGTCGATGCGGAAGCGCACGACCAGCCGATTCTCGAACGGCTCGATGTGGATGTCGCTCGCGCCTTCCTTCACCGCTTCGGTAAGCAGCGCGTTGATCAGACGGATGATCGGCGCGTCGTCCTCGGATTCGAGCAGGTCTTCCGGTTCGGGTAATTCGTCGGCGAGCGTTTTCAGATCCAGATCGTCGTCGAAGTCGGCGACCATCGCGCGGGCGTCGTCGCCTTGTTCGTAAAGCGTGCGCAAGCAGGCGGTCGAATCCGGCCGCGTCATGACGATGCAGCTTGAGCGGCACGCCGAGATAGCGGCGCAATTCCGACAACGCCTCCGGACGCACGCCTTCGCGATAGGCGACATCGGCGCGATCGTCGTGCCAGGCGGTGAGCGTGGCGCCGTTGCGGCGCGCGAAGCCGAAACTCGGGCGCGTCGGACGAACGTGCGTGCTCACGGGCCGTGGCGCGGCGGCGGCGCTTCCTTGGGGCTGACGTCGAGCGCGGGGCTGGCCAGGAAGTCGTGCACCTGCGGCAGCATCGGCTGGTCGGCGCGCGGCGTCATCGTCTCCGGACTTTCGCGCATCTGCACCTGCTCGGTGCGTATATAATTATACTTTTCCTGCGACACCGAGGCCTGCGTGGCCGCGTCGTGCAGCACGCGCGGATGCAGGAACACCATCAGGTCGGACTTCTGGTGATCGTTGCTGCGGTAGCGGAACAGGTTGCCGACGCAGCGGAATGTCGCCGAGCGCGGGCACCTTCTGCACCTGGTCCTTGATGTTGTCGGAAATGAGTCCGCCGAGGACGAGCAGCGAGTTGTCCTTCACCAGCACCGTGGTCTTCACTTCGCGTTTGCTGGTGACGAGATCGACCGCACCCTGCACCGGCGGCAACAGGTTCGAGACTTCCTGATGGATGTCCAGACGCACGTCCGTGCCGAAGGTGACGTGCGGCGTGACGGTAAGCGTGAGACCGACGTCCTTGCGCTGGATGGTCTGGAACGGATTGCCGATGCCGGAAGTAGTGGTGCCGGTGCCGGCGGTCGTGCCGCTGGTGCTGGTGGTGTACGAACCGGTGACGAACGGAACTTCCTCCGCCACTTTGATCATCGCTTCCTGATTGTCGAGCGTCATCACCGATGGCGTGGACAGCACGT
The DNA here is from genome assembly GCA_963708785.1 of uncultured Gammaproteobacteria bacterium. Classification (GTDB taxonomy): domain Bacteria; phylum Pseudomonadota; class Gammaproteobacteria; order Xanthomonadales; family Rhodanobacteraceae; genus Rudaea. The sequence goes on along the minus strand of CAVPTJ010000025.1, from coordinate 6,460 downwards.
TGTTCGAGGTGTTGCTCTGCAGCGCCGACAACAGCGCACCGATGCTGACGATCGGTTTGCCGTTGACGCTGATCGTGTCGAAATAGCCGAGCTGCAGGCCGTTGCCCACGGTGAGCCCCGGCGTCGCCGAGTTGAGCGCCTCGGTGGCGGTGATGATGTTGTTGCCGGTCGAGGTGCCGGTGAAATTGGTGCCGCCGGCGAAATGGTTGTTGCCGTCGCCGATCGGAAACTGCCATTGCACGCCGAGTTCTTTCGCGGTTTCCGTCGACACTTCGGCGATGACCGCTTCGATCAGCACGGTGGCGCGGCGGATATCGAGTTGTCGCACCACCGCCGCGAGCGAGCGGAACACCGCCGGCGGCGCACTGATAATCAGCGCATTGTCTTCTTCGTGCGCCTGGATCGTGGCCGTGGACGGCGCGGCGGCCGCGGTCGCGCCGCTTGCTACGGGCGCCGCGCCCGCTGCGGGCTTGCCGGGCGGCGCTTCGCCGGTGAGCGTCGCGGCTACGCCCTGCAGGATCGGCACGAGATCCTTGGCACTCGCGTAGCTCAGATAGATCACTTGCGTGTCGCCGCCATTGTTCATTGGCGTATCCAGATGCGTGATCAGCGCGCGCATGCGCAGGCGTCCGCTCTTTCCACCCGAAAGCAATATGGAATTGGTGCGTTCGTCGGCGAACACTTTCGGCTGATCGCTCACGTCCGCTGTGGCGCCCTTGATGTCGGCCAGTTGCGTCAGCGTGCGCGCCACTTCGGCGGCGCTCGCGTGCTGCAGGGGAATTACTTCGACGCCGGCATCCGAGACCATGTCGATGCGCTCGATGATGCTGGCCACACGCGCAACGTTCCCGGCGCGATCGGAAATGACCAGCGAATTGGATCCCGGATGCGCGATCAACTGCGCGCCTTGCGGCATCAGTGGACGCAGGATCGGCACGAGCTCGTTCGCCGCGACGTGCTTGACCGGAATGATCTGCGTGACCAGTTCGTCGGGCTCGTGGCCGTGCGTGCCGTTGAGTCCGCCGGAACCGTCCTGCTGCGCCATCGCTTCGGGCACGATCTTGATCATGCTGCCCGACGGAATCGCCGCGTAACCGTGCACGCGCAGTACCGAGAGGAACACGTCGTAGATTTCGTCGGGCTTCATCGGCTTGGCTGACACGACGGTGATCTTGCCCTGCACGTTCGGCGCGATGATGAAGTTCTTGCCGGTGATTTCCGACACCGTCGCGATCAGCGCCTGGATGTCGGCGTCTTTCATGTTGAGCGTGTGCGTGCCCGGCGGGTTCGCGGCAGGCGCGGCGGCCTGGGTATTTTTCGATCCGGGTTGCGCAGCGACGATGCCGGCGAGCGAGACCAGGACGAGTGCGAAAACGGTGCGGATCATCGTGCGGTTTTCTCGGAAAAGTTTCATCAGCGCAGGCTCACCGTGAGCGTCGCGGGCTTGCCGTCACGCAACACCGTGACTTGAAGGTTCGCGGAATTTTTCAGATTGTCCACGAAACTCGAGTCGCTCGACAGGCTCGTCACCGGCTTGCCGTTGATCGCGGTGACCACATCGGTGGGTTTGAGGCCGGCGCGGTTCATCAGCGCGGCGACATCGCCGCTGCCCGACAGTCGCGCGCCGGCGATCTTGCCGTTCTGGAACACCGGATCGATGTGCACCTGCTGGGCGAGCTTGGCCGGATCCATCTGCATGTCGCGCGCGGCCTTGTTCCAGTCGACGGCGCCGGTCGCCATCTGCGGCGCGACATACGCCGGCGGAATGCTCGATGCCTTGCCGTTGGTCGCGGCGGTGTTGCGCAGATTCGTGTCGGCCGTTACCGCGTGTTCTTCCGGACGCGGCAGGTTCAGCGTTTCGGAGACGCCTTCGTGCGTGAGCACGACGTGATCGGTATACACCTCCGCGAGTTTGGCCCGATCGGTCACCTCTTCGCCGACCTTGTATGCGCTTTCGGTGCCGTGCTCGTCGGCGATCATCGCCATGCCCTGCGTCGGATCGGCCAGCGACAGCGTGCCGCGCAACGTGAGTTTGAGCGTGGTCGCCGGCGCGTTTCGCGCGATCTGCGCGCTCACGATGTTCTGCGGATTGCCGAACAGATGCCACTTGGCGATGGAGGTCGGCGGCGCGCTGGCGGCGGCCGGCACGGTTTGGCGAAGCGTGGCGGCGTCGTCGGATTGTGGCACGGCGAGCCAGGCGATCTTGACGATGGCCCATACGCAGATCAGCGCGGCCAGCGCGGCAACGGCAAGGGCCGCCAGACGCGAAACGCGCGCCTGATCCGCATTGGACAGCGCATTCAACATATGACGATTGCCGCTCGCAAACTCCCCACGCGCCGACTTTAGCAGGACAGCGCGTTAAAACCATGAACGGGCGCGCAGCCCGTTCGATTCTTCATGCCGAGGTCAGGGCGAGCGGCGGAACAGATTGCCCAGCCGCTTGAAAAAGCCGGGTTTCTTGTGCGAAGCGGGCGCGGGAATTTCTGCCGTGGCGCGCGTCTTCGCAGCGGGTGCGCGTGCGGCGGGCTTGCGCGCGCTGTTTCTGATCGCGTTGCCGGCTGATCGCCACCCTCGGTACGACGACGGCCACGTCCACCGCGACTGCGGCGACGTTTCGGCGCCTCGGCCGAAGCGCTGCCGTTGGTCACGACGGCCGGCGGCGACTCCGGCGGCGGTGCCGGCTTTTCGACGCGCGCTGCCGAAGGACGCGGCGCGCTTCGGCTGCGCTGGCCTTCCGGACGCCGCGACGTGTTGCGGCCGCGTTTCGCCGGCGGCGGCGCGGTCGGGATCGAACCGTCGTCTTCTTCCTCGACGGGCACCGTCGTCGCGCGCGGACGCGGCGGCGGGGCGATCAGCATTTCGGGCTCGACACGTGCTGTCGGAATCTTCTGGCCGATGTAGGCCTCGATGTCGGGCAATCCTTGCGCGTACATGTCGCATGCGAAACTGATCGCGTCGCCCTCGGCGCCGAGGCGCGCGGTGCGGCCGATGCGGTGCACGTAATCTTCGGCGTCCTGCGGCAGATCGTAATTGATGACGTGGCTGACATCCGGAATGTGCAGGCCGCGCGCGGCGACGTCGGTGGCGATGAGTATCTCGATTTCACCGCGCTGGAACTTGCCGAGCAGGCTTTGGCGTTTCTTCTGCGGCACGTCGCCGGACAGCATGCCGACGGCGAATCCCTGCCGCTCCAGACGACGCGCGACTTTTTCCGCGGCGACCTTCATGTTGACGAACACCATGCTGCGCGTCGCGTCGACGCGCGACAGCAGGCCGATCAGCAACGGCAGTTTTTCTTCGGTCGACGGGAAATACACGATCTGGCGCACGCGGTCGGCGGTGACGTTCTCGGTCTCGACGGTGAGCTTGGTCGCATCGTTCATGTGCTCGTAGGCGAGTTCGAGCACGCGATGGCTCAACGTCGCCGAGAACAGCAGGCATTGGCGTCGTTCGCGCTCCGGCAGGCGACGCATCAGGAAACGCACGTCCTTGATGAACCCAGATCGAACATGCGATCGGCCTCGTCGATCACCATCACTTCGACGGCGCGGAACGAAAACACGTGTTGTTTGAAGTAATCGATCAGGCGGCCGGGCGTGGCGATGATGATGTCGACGCCGTCGCGCAACTGCTGGCGCTGCTTATCGTAATCGACACCGCCATATATCAGCGCGGACTTCAGCCCGGTGTTGCGGCCGATGCTCTTGAAATCCTTGTCGATCTGGATCGCGAGTTCGCCGTCGGCGCAATGATCAGCGCGCGCGGATCGTTCGTGCCGCGCTCGGGGAACGCCGGATGCGTGAGCAGCGATTGAAACGGCCACGAGGAACGCAGCCGTCTTGCCGGTACCGGTTTGCGCCTGGCCTGCGACGTCGTGGCCCTGCACGCCAGCGGCACGTCAGCGCCTGGATCGGCGTGCAGCGCGTGAAGCCGGCGGTGTGCAGGCCGGACAAAAAATCCGGATGCAAGTCGAAGCTATCGAAAAAGGTATCGGTAAGCGGTTGCTGAGGCATTTAAGACTGAGTGCGAGGAGACCGCGTAGGAGGAAAAATTTTGAAAGGATCCGGGGCGTCAGTGCGTCTTGAAATCACGCGCCAGACGGCCCAACTTGAATTGCATCGCGGCTTGGGCTCAAATGCAGTCCGTAGGTCCGGAATGCAAGGGCCGATCCGCTAAATCGGCGGAATTGTAGCCCAAAAGCGCGCCCCGCCTCGCCCGTTTCAATGGAGAACCCCGTGAGCACAGCCATTTCCCAGGTCAGCGACGACCAGTTCGACGAACAAGTGTTGAAATCCAGCGAGCCGGTTCTGGTCGATTTCTGGGCCGAGTGGTGCGGGCCGTGCAAGATGATCGCGCCGATCCTCGACGAGGTCGCGCAGTCCTAAAAGGGCAACCAAAGGTCGCCAAGATCAACATCGACCACAACCAGAAAACGCCGCGCAACTACAACGTCCGCGGCATTCCGACCTTGATGATCTTCAAGGACGGCAAGGTCCAGGCGACGCAGATCGGTGCCGTCAGCAAAACGCAGTTGACGCAGTTGATCGACAAAACACTGACGACCGCCGCCGCCAAGGTCGGCTAAGCGCCCATGCTCCCTCACCCGCTCGCGGGGTGAGGACAGCGCCTCCGTTTTTACGACCTCGCCGCGGCACGTTTAGCGACAAGAGTCGGGTTCCAGCATTCGCTGGAATGTCGAGCTTGAGCAAAAGCTTGAAAAGCGCGCGATACGATCCCAAGTTACTTGCAGCTTTCCGCGGTTTCGCTAACAATAATCGCCGCGTAACCTGAACCGATAAGGTTTATTGCAGCACTTGCCACTGTAGACGTAGGCAAACTGCGATGCTAAGTTAGCGATGTCTGCCGAGGCGACCGCCTCCGCAACTCCTTCCTGATTCTTTCCAACCTGCCAACAGCCCGTTTCCACGGCGCTCCGTGCGAGGTCATTCCGTGTCCGAACCCGATAATAATCAATCCAGTAATCCCGAATCCAACGATCCCGATCAGCGGAGCCGCGAAGAACGCGCCGAACCCCGAGCGCGCGGCGGACGTCAGAACGCCGAGCACCGAGGCGCAAGCCGGCAACGTCGCCGACGCCAACGACACCGCCGGCAACGTCGAGCCGCAAGGCGACGGCGAAAACCGCCAGCAAGGCCAAGGCCGCCAGGACAACCGCCAAGGCGGCCGCCGCGATCGCAACCGCCATCGCAATCAGAACAGCAACCAGCCGCGCGGCAACAACAATCAGCAGCGCTTCCAGCCGCAGCAGAACGACGACGACGTCGACGATTCCCGCAACGGCGGCGGCGACGGTCCGCTGATCAATCTCAACGAATTGAAACGCAAGCCCGCGCACGAACTGCTGAAGGTGTCCGAGGAACTCGGCATCCAGGAAGGCGTGGCGCGCGCGCGCAAGCAGGACATCGTCTTCCTGATCCTCAAGGCCCATGCCCGCGCCGGCGGCGGCATTTACGCCGAAGGCGTGCTCGAAATCCTTCAGGATGGGTTACGGCTGGTTCCGCAGTCCCGACAAGTCGTATCTCGCCGGCCCCGACGACATTTACGTATCGCCGAGCCAGATCCGCCGCTTCAACCTGCGCACCGGCGATCACATCACCGGGCGCATCCGTCCGCCGAAGGAAGGCGAGCGCTACTTCGCCTTGCTCAAGGTAGATCACATCAACGGCGAACCGCCGGAGATGTCGAAGGGCAAGGTGCTGTTCGAAAATCTCACGCCTCTGTTCCCGCGCAAGATGTTCCATCTGGAGCGCGGCAACGGTTCGACCGAAGACATCACCGGCCGCATCCTCGACTTGATCGCGCCCGTCGGCCGCGGCCAGCGCGGCATGATCGTTTCGCAGCCGAAAGCCGGCAAGACGATGATGCTGCAGAACGTCGCGCAGGCGATCGTGCACAACTATCCCGATGTGCATCTGATCATCCTGCTCATCGACGAGCGTCCGGAAGAAGTCACCGAGATGCAGCGCGGCGTGCGCGCCGAAGTCATCTCCTCCACGTTCGACGAACCGGCCGTGCGTCACGTGCAGGTCGCCGAGATGGTGATCGAACGCGCCAAGCGTCTTGTCGAACACAAGAAAGATGTCGTCATCCTGCTCGACTCCATCACGCGCCTGGCGCGCGCCTACAACACCGTCGTGCCGGCTTCCGGCAAGGTGCTGACCGGCGGCGTCGATGCGAACGCGCTGCAACGTCCGAAGCGTTTCTTCGGCGCGGCGCGCAATGTCAAGGAAGGCGGTTCGCTGACCATCCTCGCCACCGCGCTGGTCGAAACCGGCTCGAAGATGGACGAAGTGATCTACGAAGAATTCAAGGGCACCGGCAACATGGAAGTGCACCTGGATCGCCGCATCTCCGAAAAGCGCGTGTATCCCGTCGATCAACATCAACCGCTCCGGCACGCGCCGCGAGGAGTTGCTGATCGAACCGGACATGCTTC
>CAVPTJ010000024.1:0-36377 GCA_963708785.1 uncultured Gammaproteobacteria bacterium | reverse complement strand
CGCCTCAGGAATACTTGGGCGACACGCGCGCGATCGCCGGCGGGCTGGCGCCCGGCGCCACCGCCGCGCTCGTGTTCGAGGTGGCCGATCCGGGCAAGAACGCGGTGGCCTTCGAATTCAAGTTCTTCTGAGTTTTTTACGACGTACCGCACTTATCAAGGGTGCGGGTTGGCTGTAGAATCCACTCCCCGTCGCGAGCCTATTCACGTTGCGTCCGGTTCTTGCGGCGGGACACGTTTAAACAATTCCCGCCCCGAGAATTTCCGCCGTCGTGACCGCCTCGTCGTCGCATGCCGATTCGGCATCCGAATCCCCGTTGCAGCCCGCGTTGCGCGAGTGCGTCGCGCGCGCCGTACGCCGTTATCTCGCCGACATGGACGAGCAGATGCCCGATGGCCTGTACGAACTGGTGCTGCAGGAAGTGGAGTGCGCGCTGTTCGGCGAAGTGCTGAAATGGGCCGACGACAACAAGAGCACGGCCGCCATTGCGCTCGGCATCAACCGCGCCACGCTGCGCAAGAAACTCGCCCTGCGCGGACTCGAGTAAGTCGCGGGCTTATAATGTCCGCTTGATCTGCCGCATCGGCGGCACGGGGACTCTCTTTAAATGGCCGATTCCAGCATCGTCCCTATCCGTCATGCGCTCCTGAGCGTTTCCGACAAATCCGGCGTGGTCGAACTCGCGCGCGGACTCGACGCGCACGACGTCGGGCTTATTTCCACCGGCGGCACCGCGCGCGTGCTGCGCGAAGCGGGATTGACCGTCACCGACGTCAGCGAGTTGACGGGTTTTCCGGAAATCATGGATGGCCGCGTCAAGACGCTACATCCGAAGATCCACGGCGGATTGCTCGCGCGCCGCGGTATCGACGACGATGTCATGCGCCAGAACGGGATCCAGGGCATCGATCTTCTGGTCGCGAATCTGTATCCGTTCGAGCTTGCCACCGCTTCGCCGGATTGCACGATGGAAGAGGCCATCGAAACCATCGACATCGGCGGGCCGGCCATGCTTCGCGCCGCGGCCAAGAACCATGAATTCGTCACCGCGATCGTTGATCCATCCGATTACGGACCGCTCCTGGAGGCGCTGCACCGCGACCGCGGCATCACGCTCGAATTCCGACGCCGCCTTGCCGCGAAGGTGTTTGCGCATACGTCCTCCTACGACGGCATGATCGCGCACTGGCTCGGCGCGCGCAGCCGTGTCGAGGCCATCGACCAGTTTCCGCCGTCGCTGCATCTGGATTTCAGGCTGCAGTCGATCCTGCGATACGGCGAGAATCCGCACCAGAACGGCGCGCTTTATGTCGAACGCGATCTCGGCGACGGCACCGTCGCCGGTGCGCGCATGCTGGCCGGCAAGGAACTCTCGTACAACAATATCGCCGACGCGGATGCCGCGCTGGAATGCGTGAAGGCGTTCGAGAAGACGCCGGCCTGCGTGATCGTCAAACACGCCAACCCGTGCGGTGTGGCCATCGGCACGACCGCGCTCGACGCGTACACGAAAGCGTTCGAGACCGATCCCGTCTCCGCCTTCGGCGGCATCATCGCGTTCAATCAACCGCTCGACGGCGTGACGGCGCGCGCCATCGTCGACAAGCAATTCGTCGAAGTCGTCATCGCGCCGGAGGTTTCAAGCGACGCGCAAGCCGCCTTCGCCTCGAAACCGAACGTGCGCCTGCTCGCCTGCGGCATGTGGCCCGAACTGGCGCCGCGCGTGCTCGAATACAAACGCATCGCCGGCGGCCTGCTGGTGCAGGACTCCGACCGCGACACGCTGCTGCTGTCGGATCTCAAGGTCGTTTCCAAGCGCGTGCCCGACGCCAACGAACTGCGCGACCTGCTGTTCGCCTGGCACGTGGCGATGTTCGTGAAATCCAACGCCATCGTCTACGCACGCGAGGGCCGCACCATCGGCATCGGCGCCGGCCAGATGAGCCGCGTGATCAGCGCGAGGATCGCCGGCATCAAGGCGGCCGAAGCCAAGCTCGACGTGCCCGGCAGCGTGATGGCTTCCGACGCGTTCTTCCCGTTCCGCGACGGCATCGACGCCGCCGCGGCCGATGGCATCCGCGCCGTGATCCAGCCCGGCGGTTCGATGCGCGACAAGGAAGTCATTGCCGCGGCCGACGAAAACGGCATGGCGATGGTGTTCACCGGCGTGCGTCATTTCCGTCACTAGCGAAAGCCCGGCATGAAAATCCTCGTCATCGGTTCCGGCGGGCGCGAACACGCGCTGGCGTGGAAGCTCAAGCAATCCCCGCGCGTCAGCGAAGTGATCGTCGCGCCGGGCAACGCCGGCACCGCGCGCGAGCCCGGCGTGCGCAACGCCGAGATCGCGCTGAGCGATATCGATGGCCTGCTCGCGCTCGCCGTTCGCGAAGACGTCGCACTCACTGTGGTCGGTCCGGAAGCGCCTCTCGTTGCAGGTCTGGTCGATCGCTTCCGCGCGGAAGGCCTGCGCTGCTTCGGCCCGCGCAAGATCGCCGCGCAACTCGAGGGATCGAAAGCCTTCGCGAAAGATTTCCTGACACGCCACAACATCCCGACGGCCCGCTACGCCGTGTTCCACGATCTCGCACCCGCGCTCACCTACGTGCGCAAGACCGGCGCGCCGATCGTGATCAAGGCCGACGGACTCGCTGCCGGCAAGGGCGTGGTCGTCGCACTTACGCTCGCCGACGCGGAACAGGCGCTGCACGACATGCTCGGCGCGCATTCGCTGGGCGATGCGTCATCGCGCGTGGTGATCGAGGAATTCCTCGACGGCGAGGAAGCCAGCTACATCGCGGTGTGCGACGGCCGCTACGCGCTGCCGCTCGCCACCAGCCAGGATCACAAGCGCCGCGACGACAACGACCTGGGTCCCAACACCGGCGGCATGGGCGCCTACTCGCCCGCACCGGTGGTCACAGCGGAGGTCGAGCAGCGCATCCTGCACGAAATCATCGAACCGACGCTGGCCGGAATGGCCAGCGAAGGCGCACCGTTCATAGGATTTCTCTACGCGGGCCTGATGATCGCGAAAGACGGCTCGCCGCGCGTGATCGAATTCAACGTACGCCTCGGCGATCCCGAAACGCAGCCGATCATGATGCGATTGAAATCCGATCTCGTCGACGTGATCGACGCCGCTATCGACGGCCGTCTCGACCGCATCAGCATCGGCTGGGACGAGCGCCCCGCGCTCGGCGTCGTGCTGGCCGCACACGGCTATCCCGGCAAGGTGCGCAGCGGCGATGAGATCAACGGACTCGACGCCGCGTTGCCGATCGGCGCGAAGATCTTCCATGCCGGTACAAAAGTGGAAAATGGGAAAGTTATAACTTCCGGCGGTCGCGTCCTGACAGTTTGTGCGTTGGGAAGAACCTTCGCCGCCGCGCAGGCTGCCGCGTACGCCGCGGCGTCGCACGTTCGTTTCGACGGCATGCTGTATCGCCGTGACATCGGCTACCGCGCCGTGGCGAGAGAGAAACGCTAGTTCAGCAGTTTTTGCGCAAATGCACGATATTCGCCCCGTCCGAATATTCGTAGCGGAACTCGTCCATCAATTTGCGCACCAGCGGAATGCCGTGACCGCCGATCTCGGCGGCCTGGATGGTCTTGGCCTTGACTTCGCCCTTCCATGCTGTCGGATCGAAGCGGTCGGCGAGGTAGCTCATCGTCACATCGAGCAGCGCCGGGCGAACGCGATAGTTTGAAGTCGACGGGTCCGCTCGCGTTGTGCGCGTGCATCAGCACGTTGGTCAGCAGTTCGTCGAGCGACACCTGCACGGCGCGCAAGGCAGCCTGCGGCACGCTCGGGCTCAGTTGCTGTTCGAGTCGATCGTTGAGGCGGCCGATGGCGGAGCGGTCGCGGTCGATGCGCAGATTCCAGACCACGCCGGTAGGTATCGTCGGCGACGTCTTGCCGAACCATCTGCGCCAGCGTGTGCCCCATCCCGCCATGCTCGGGATGGTGACGAAATCGGCGGCGTTGCGCAATCAGGCCTTGGGTTTGGTGTCCAGCGCGACCAGCATCGGCGGCTTGAAGTACGGATGATCGGCCGGCCACGGGCGATCGGGAATCTTGTGCGCGGCGTACAGGCGCATCGTTTCGCGGTACGCGTCGGCGCGTTCGCGTCGCGCGAGCGTTCGGCCTCGAAGATGGCCTCGGCCTGCGATTTTTGCGCGTCGTCGAACTTGCCGTTGGCCGCCTGCGCCAGCGCCAGCGCGACCGTATCGGCCGCATTCGGACGCTGCTTGTACAGCGCCTGCCCGTAGTCGAGCGCCATGGCGCGCTCCTGCAGCGTGGCCGCGTTGCACGTCGCAGCCAGCCGCACGAACACCTGCAAAAGATCGCCGTCGCGGGACCGCGCGGCGAGCGCGGTATTGAGTCCGTTGATCGCCTCGCGGCAGCGTCCGGCGGATACCAGTGCGGCGGCCAGCCGTCCCTGGCCTTCGGTCGAGGCCGGATCGATGACGACCACTTTGCGATATTCCTCCGCCGCATCGGCGAAGCGCGACTTGCGCATCAGCGCGTTGCCGAGCAGCAGATGCGGATCAGGCAGGTTCGGATCGGCCTTCGCCGCGCGCTGGTAGTACGGCTGCGCTTTGGCTTCGTCGCCGCCGAACTCGTAGATCATGCCCTGACTCAGGTTGGCCGAGGCATTGTTCGCATCGATCTTCAGCGCGCGTGTCGCTTCGTCCTGGGCGAGCGCGGGAACGCCGAGCAGCGCATCCAGACGCGCCGCGAGCGCGATGGCTTCGACATCGTTCGGATTGGTCTTGATCGCTTCTTCGAGTTCACCGCGCGCCGCGACGAACTGCTGCTGGCTGATGAGCTGCCTGGCGCGCTGCATCGGCGTGCCGGTGAGCGGCTTGGACGAGTGCGTGTCGTAGATGCCGGCGATGATCGGATCGTCGATCACCGGCGCCACGTCGCCGGCCTTGGCGCGTGCGGCTTCTGCCTGCGCAGTCTGGCCCTTGCCCTGATAGGCGTCGGCGAGATCGTTGTACAGCGCGGTCGCCTGAGGCGCGGCATTCAGCGCCTGCTGCAGATGTGCGATCGCCTCGTCGTAGCGGCGCTGTTTGAGTTCGGCGCGCCCGAGGAAGGCGAACAGTTCCGCGTGATCGGCATTGTCCTTGGCCGCATCGAGCAGCAGTTTCGCGCGCCTTCCAGATCGCCCTGATCGGCGAGCAGGTCGGCGAGGCGGAAACGGATCGGCAGATATTTCGCATCGAGCGACAATGCCGTCTCGAATCGGTGCGCGCTTCGATGTTCTTCTTCTGCTGACGCGCGATGACGCCGCTGACATACCACCAGCGGCGCATCTTTCGGCGCGAGCTGCGTGGCATCGTAGAAAGCGACGGCCGCCGAATCGGCGAATCCCGCCTTCAGATACAGCGCGCCGAGTTGCGCGTACGCTTCGGCGAGCGAGAAGCCGACCAAGTCCGACACGCGCCGCATCGAAATCGGTGCGCGCCTGAGTGAGCTGCCGCGCGGCTTCCGGCGCGAGGCCGCGCGTATCCGGCAGCGGCACAGGTTTGACCAACGCTTCGGCACAAACAACATCCGACGCCGTCGCGAAAGCGAAGACGATAGCGAGAACACGTAACGAAATCTTATGATTGGACATGAACAAATACGCGACGACGAAAGGCGCTGCATTCTAGCGGTGTGGGCGGCAGCTTACAGTTTCATCGCGACGAGGGGAAACGATGACCGAACACAGCCAGTTCAGCTTGCTGCGCAGCGCCGCTTCCTGCCGTTCTTCCTGACGCAGGCCTGGGCGCGTTCAACGACAACGTGTTCAACAACGCGCCGTGCTGCTCATCGGCTCCAATGGGCTTGTCGCCGGAGCAGGTCACGGCGTATACCAACATCGCGCCGGCGTGTTCATCCTGCCGTTCTTCCTGTTCTCCGCCACCGCCGGCCAGATCGCGGAGAAATTCGAGAAGTCGCGGATCATCCGCGGCGTCAAGCTGTTGGAGATCGCGGCGATGACGATCGCCGCCTACGGTTCATGACGCGCAGTCTGCCGCTGCTGCTGGCCGTGCTGTTCCTGATGGGCTTGCATTCGACGCTGTTCGGGCCGATCAAGTACGCGATCCTGCCGCAGGCGCTGCGCGCCGAGGAACTGGTCGGCGGCAACGGCCTGGTCGAGATCGCCACGTCGCTGGCCATCCTGCTCGGCCTGATCGTCGGCGGCATGCTGATCGCCGCGGCAGGACCGTCCGGACCGCTGTATGCCTCGATCGCCGTGATCGCCATCGCCGTGTTCGGCTTTTCGCCTCGCGCGCGATTCCCGCGGCGCCGGCGAACTCGCCCGAGCTTCGCTTCAACTGGAATTCCTTCAGCGAAACCTGGCGCAACTTCGGCTTCTCGCGCAGGACCGCACCGTGTTCAACTCGGTGCTCGGCATCTCCTGGTTCTGGTTCTTCGGCACCGCCTTCACCGCGCAGCTGCCGGACTACACGAAGACCTACCTCGGCGGCACTGGCAATGTCAAACTGTCGCGCTGGCGTGTTCTCCGTCGGCACCGGCGTCGGCTCGCTGCTGTGCGAGCGGCTCTCCGGCCACAAGGTCGAGATCGGCCTGGTGCCGTTCGGCTCGATCGGCATGACCGTGTTCGGTATCGATCTGTATTTCGCCCGCCCGCTGGCGGCGGTGCAGACCGGGCTGGAATCGCTCGCCTTCCTCGCCGCGCACGGCAACTGGCGCATCGCGTGGACCTGGCCGTGATCGGCGTCTTCGCCGGCTTCTTCATCGTGCCGCTGTTCGCGCTGGTCCAGACCGCGCCGAGCGCAGCCAGCTTTCGCGCATCATCGCCGGCAACAACATCCTCAACGCCCTGTTCATGGTCGCCGCCTCGGTGCTGTCCGGCGTGCTGCTCAACGTCTCGCACTGAGCATTCCGCAGCTGTTGCTGTGCACCGCGCTGATGAACGCGGTGGTCGCGATCTACATCTACTCGCTGGTGCCGGAATTCCTGATGCGCTTCCTGGACTGGATGCTGATCAACACGCTGTACCGCATCGCACCAGCGGCCTGGAAAACATTCCCGACGAAGGCCCGGCGATCCTCGTCTGCAACCACGTCAGCTTCATCGACCCGCTGATCATCCTGGGCAGCGTGCGCCGGCCGGTGCGCTTCGTCATGTACCACAACATCTTCAACATCCCGCTGATGAGCGTTCTTCCGCACCGCCAAGCCATCCCGATCGCGGCGAAAGAAGACCCGGAACTGCTGCACGCGCCTTCGACGAAATCGACAAGGCGCTCGCCGAAGGCGAGCTGGTCTGCATCTTCCCCGAAGGCGGCATCACTCGCGACGGCGAGCATCCAGCCGTTCCGGCCCGGCGTCGAAAAAGCGCTCGCGCACCGGCCGGTGCCGGTGGTGCCGATGGCCGTGCGCGGATTGTGGGGCAGCATCTTCAGCCGCGCCGATTCGGCCTTCGGCGCATGCGCTTGCCGCGGCGCTTCCGCTCGAACATCGAGTTGGTCATCGCCGCGCCGATGCCGGCCGAACAGGCGAAAGCGGCGGTGCTCGAAGCGAAGGTGCGCGAGTTGCGCGGCGACGCGGCTTGACGCTCAGGCGATCAACCGCCCGATCACGATCAGTGCGATCAATGTCAGCCACACGACGAACACGCGGCGTACCAGCACCATCGCGTCTTCGATGACCACGGCGGGACTGTGCGCTTCGGCGCCTTCGTGATCTTCGGCGGCGACGTCGGCATCGACGCTCGCGCGTGCGATCGCCGCGAGGAAACCCAGATCGAGCGTGAAGTACCCTTGCCGTGGGCGCGATGGTAGTCATGCCAGGTCTTGAAGACGGCATCGAAGTTCGATGCGAGGGCAAGACACAGCGCCATCAGATGGGCCGGCGCCCAGTCGAGCACCGAGGCCAACCGCTGCGCGGCGATCTGCGTCGAAGACGATTGTTCGTGCGCGAATTCCGGCGACAACGCCAGCAATTGCGACAGCCGATACAGCAACGCGCCGGCCGGACCGAGCACCGCGAACCAGAACAGCACGCCGAACCAGCGCGACAACGCGGCGGCGAAAACCGTTTCGACGAGATTTCCGGCACGAACGACACATCGTCCGAATCGCGCAATGCACGCAGCGCCGCGGCGCGGCGATCTCATCGGGCGCCTTGACCACGGCTTCGACGTCGCGTTCCAGATCGCGCGGTCCCCAGCAGTAGTAAAGCACGAGATGCGCCGAGCGCCAGACCAAACAGGCCGAGCAGCACGCGGTCGAGTCCCGCTTCTATCAAGGCGACGAGCAATGCCGGCAAGCCGATGCCGGCGAGCAGCACCGTCGTGGCGTTCTGCCGGCCGATCCGCGCGAGCCAGGCGTGGAACCAGGTGAAATCGCGCAGACGCGCCAGATCCGGCAGGCCGCGGCACACGGCGAGAACGAGGATGATTGCGACGAGTCTGACGGCCATTTGTTTGTCCAAAACCCCGTCTGTCAAGAATCCGGAACGATTCTAGCAGCGCCGATCAGCGTTTCGTCGCGAAGATCGGATCCTCGGTGGCGATCGAGAAGTTCAACGCCGGACACGCCGCGCAACCAATGTTCGATCAGCCGATACGACACCGAGATCGGCGAGGACAATCCGATCGCGCCGGACTTCACGCCGTCGACGAGTTCGTCGGCGCCGAACCAGCGCGCTTCGGCCAGTTCGCTGCCGAGGCGTATGGTCGGATCGATCGCCTCGGCGGTGAAGCCGAGCATGATCGACGCTGGAAACGGCCACGGCTGCGATGAGTGGTAGTCGCATTCGCCGACGCGTACGCCGGCTTCCTCGAACACTTCGCGGCGCACGGCGTCTTCGAGCGTTTCGCCGGGCTCGACGAAACCCGCCAGCGTGGAATACGGCGCTCCGGCCACTTCGGCTGACGGCCGAGCAGGCAGCGGTCGCCGTCGCTGACGATCACGATCATCGCCGGATCGGTGCGCGGCAAATGCTCGATGCCGCATTGTGGATTTGTACACTTGGCGCGATGGCCGGCCGATTCGAGGCGCACCGGCGAGCCGCAGTAGAACAGAAACGCGTGCGATCCTGCCAGAATGAGAGTCCACGCGCGTACGCGAACACGCCTGCGTCGCCGGCCGGCAACAGTGCGGCCGCCTGGCGCAGATCGAGGAATACGCCGCCGGATCGCGCAGCCGCATTTTCCGCAACCGCATCGTCGACGGTTAGCAGGAAACGGTGCCGGTCGCCATCGCTGCCGAGAAACGTGGGCGGCGCATCGATCATCAGCGCGGCGGTTTCGTCCGCACCCAGATCGCGCAGCGCGCTGCGATCCGGCAGCACCAGCGCGCTGCCGTCGCGGCGCATCAGAAGGAAGCGTGCATTGGGACCGGTCGCGAGACGGTTCAGCGCGTCGGTGTCGTCGCGCTGTTCGGCGGAGCGGTCGAGTTCAAGCGCGCCGAACGCGTTGCCGCGGCTGCGCTGGCTGGAGCGCATTAAACCGTGAACGACGAACCGCAGCCGCAGGTCGTCTTCGCGTTGGGGTTGCGGATGACGAAACGCGCGCCCTGCAGGTTCTCGGTGTAGTCGATTTCCGCGCCCATCAGGTATTGCAGGCTCAAGGGATCGACCACGAGCGTGACGCCGTCCTTGTTCACGGCCAGGTCGTCCTCGGCGCGGTTTTCGTCGAAAGTGAAACCGTACTGGAATCCGGAACAGCCGCCGCCGGAAATGTAGACGCGCAACTTCAGGTTCGGATTGTTCTCCTCGCCGATCAGTTCGCGCACTTTGTGCGCAGCCGCGTCGCTGAACAGCAGCGGCTCGTCGAGGGATTGATAGGTCAGAGTTTCGGTCATGGCGGTTTCGTTCGCGATTATCCGCTAGATTCCGCCCCATCGCGATGTTTTCAAGCCTTCTCGGCTTCCGGCGGGCCGTCGTCGTCCGGTTTCGGCAGCTGTTTTTGCGCTTCGTCGCGATGGACCATCTTGCCGTTGATGCGCGCGCCAGCCGACATTTCCAGCAGTTTGTAGTAGACATTTCCTTCCACGCGCGCGTTGCTGGCCAGTTCCAGACGGTCGGTCGCATCGACGTCCCCGTTGATCGTTCCGTCGATCACGATGTGTGGCGCGTGCACTTCGCCGGTGACCACTGCGTGCTCCGACAAGGTGAGGATGGCCTGATCGCCGTCGCCGTGGACGGCGCCGTCGACTTTGCCGTCGATGTGCAGGCGGCCGCTGAAATGAATGTCGCCACGGATTTCGGTGCCGGCGGCGATCAGTGTCGTGGCCGATTCGGAAACCGGCGCGCGGGCGTCTTTACGGTTGTTGCTGAACATCGGATACCTCCTGTTCGGCGAGCGCGTCTGACCAGGCGAAATCCTGGTCGACCCTGCCCATGTCGCCGCCCGCTTCGGCTTCCACACGGATGCGGTTCGGCGTGAATTTGTCCGGCAGCATCAGTGTGCCGGTGATTTGTTGAAAATATTTGAACGAGAACGGCAGGCCGGTGCCGTCCTGGTTCGGCGCGAGGTCGGCCCAGTTGAGCGTGATCAGTTTGCCGTCGCGCACGCCGTTCACACTCACTCGCATGTGGCCGCTGGCGATCTGGCCGGACTTGAGCGTCTGCGTGAGTGTAATACTGAAATTGTATACTCGCGGCGACGCAGCGGCCTGCAGATGCACGCCGTGCACGTTGAGCGCCTCGAGTTTGCCGCCGTTGGTCAGACGGCTGTAGAAGGCCAGATCGGCGCGCAGCGCGGAAATTTCTTCCTGGCGGTCTTGCAGATTCTGCTGCAGGTCACCATACGCGGCGCGCGCCACCTGCTCGGATCGTTCCAGCACGGCGATGCGTTGCAGCAGCGCATCCTGTTCCTTGCGTGCGCGATTGAGTTCGGCGCGATCGACCAGGCCCGCCGTCTGCTGCGTCAACAGCAACGCCGCACCGATCGAGGCAAACCACGCCAGCACGATCAGGACGATCAGCGGCCAGCGGCGCCGCGGCTGCCGCACGCGTACCACGAGCGCCGGCGGTGGTTGGACATTGACCATGCGACACGCGCAATGAGCGCCAGGAGTCCGGCGTTATAGCGGTGCCCGGCGGTCAGCGCAAGCGCGTGCGTCACACTCCGGCGTTTATACTGTCTTCGATTTTTTAATATTCGATTCGTCAGACGGATGCGCTCATGGCGTTGCTGTGGCTGAAGGCGTTTCACATCGTGTTCGTGGTGACGTGGTTCGCGGGACTGTTCTATCTGCCGCGGCTGTTCGTGTATCACGCCGAGAGCAAGGACGCGGCGGTGCGCGCGCAACTGAAAATCATGGAGCGCCGGCTGATGATGATCACGCACGTCGGCGCTGTGCTGGCGCTCGCGTTCGGCATCGCCACGTTGTCGCAGGTGCCCGGCTATCTGCAGCAGGGATGGCTGCACGCCAAACTTGCGCTGGTGCTCGTGCTGATCGGCTATCACCTTTATCTCGTGCGCCTTAAAAACGCATTCGCGCAGGATCGCATCCTGCACTCGCCGCGCTGGCTGCGTCTGTTCAACGAAGCACCTGCGTTGCTGCTCATCGCGATCGTCATTCTGGTGGTGGTCAAACCCGTCGCGTAAACGCCGAAATCTCCGCGGCCCAATCGCTTGAGGCACATACTTCGTGCTTTGTGGAAGCACGGCCGACCGCGCTGGTATAGTGCCGAAAGCCGGGGTTTTCATGCAGAAGCACGACGAGACACAGCAGGCAGCCGAACTGCGACGCGCGTTTTTGCGTCACTTGCCGAAACGTCTGGAGACGTTGCGCAAGCGTGGCTATCGGCTGTGTACGCAGGGCTGGGACATCAACGCGCTGACCCTGCTGTTCCGCGAAATCCAGACACTCGCCGGCACCTGCGGCCGCTACGGATTGCTTGATCTCGGCGAACACCTGTTCGCGCTGGAAAGCTCGCTGACGCCGTTCATCGAAGACGTCTCGATCCCGAACAACATGCAGATGGAAGCGTTCGCCACGCAGTTGCGCGGACTCGAACCGCTCATCGTGCGCCACGAACAGCAGTACGGCGAAGCGACCTCGACGCAGGCCGCCGCGGCACTCACCGCGGCGCCCGTGACCAGCGGAACGTTCGCGCTGCAGGTTGTACCGCCGCCGGAATATTGGAAACGCTTTGCACCGATCGCGCCGCTTGGCGATGCTTCGCAGCGACGCCCCGTGCCGGTGCCGGAACCGCCGATCGCGCCCACGCCCGCGGTACCCGCGCCCCTCATCACGCCGATCGCCGCACCCGCTGCCGCCGCACCCGTGCAGGGCGAAACGCCGCTCGCGCACATCGAAACCGGCGAGCGCCGCAAAGTATTTCATCTGAGCGACGGCAATCCGCTTGCGTGCGAAGTCGATCAGAAAATCGAAGCGGCGGGTTATGAACTGACGTTGGTCGACAGCGTCGCGGAGCTCAAGGAAGTGCTCGGTGCGCTCGCGCCGCATCTGGCCATCGTCGACGCGCCCTTCCAGGATTCGCTGGAAACGATCGGCGACATGATCAAGGTCGCGCGCACGCGGCTTGGCCGGCGCTTGAACCTGCTCACGTTTTCGCATTCGGCCGAATTGCCGATTCGCCTGCGCGCGATGCGCGCGGGTGCCGACAGTTTCATTCCGCTGCCCGCGCAATCCGGCGACGTGATGGCGCGCATTTCCGAATTGCTCGACGTGGAGAGTTCCGACCCATACCGTGTGCTGATCGTCGAGGACGACCGTTCGCAGGCGATCTTCGCCGAATCGATCCTGCGCAAGGCCGGCATGAGCACGAACGCGGTAACCGATCCGTTGGCCGCGCTCGATCAACTCGAGAGCTTCCGTCCCGAACTGATCCTGATGGATCTGTACATGCCGAACTGTTCCGGCATGGAACTCACTTCCATCATTCGCGAGCGCGAAGCCTTCATCAATACGCCGATCGTATTCCTGTCCGGCGAACAGAATCAGGAAATGCATTTCGAGGCGCTGAACGCGGGCGGCGACGATTTCCTGTCCAAGCCGATTCGCCCCAAGCATCTGATTTCGGCGGTAACCAACCGTGTGCGCCGCGCGCGATCGCAGGGCCGCCGCGCGATGACGCAGAACCCGCGCGATCCGGTAACCGGGCTGTACGACCGCGCGTTCGTGCTCGATCGGCTCAATGCCAAGCTTGCGGCGGAGGATCCCGCCTCGCACGGTGGCGGGCTGCTGTACGTCGTCATCGACGGCGCCGGGCAAATCCGCGAACGCGTCGGACTGACTATCTTCGAAGCGCTGCTCAATCAGGTCGGCGCGTTCGTCACCGCGCACATCGACGACAAGGATCTGGTCGCGCGCTACGGCGACACGAGTTTCGCGCTGCTCGCCGGCGGCGGCGACGAAGATGCGCTGATCGGCATCGCCAGTACGTTGCGCGACCGCATCGCGCGCGAGGTGTTCGAACATGAAGGCAAGACGCTGACGGTGAGCCTCGCCATCGGCATCTGTCCGTTCTCCGCAGGTTTGGGCGATGCAGGCGCGATGCTCAACGCCGCCGAACGCGCGATGACCGATTCGCGCTCGCCCGCCTCCACGCAGACGCGCATCGGCGTGTTTCATCCGACCCGGCCGAAATCCAGCACCGACGCGCAGCAGACGCTCACGCAGCTCATCCGCGATGCGCTCAAGGGCGAGGATTTTCAGTTGCTGTTCCAGCCGATCGTCGCGCTGCAGAGCGATAGCGACGAAGCGTTCCAGGCGCTTTTGCGGCTGCGCGCGTCGGATGGGAAATTGTATACCGCGGCCGAAATCCTGCCGCTCGCGGAACGCGAAGGGTTGTCGGCGGACGTCGATCGCTGGGTCGTGTCGCGCTGCCTGCTGGTGATGGCCGAACGGCAACGCCAGATGCGGCCGGTGCGTCTGTTCGTCAGCCAGTCGATGGAAGCGGCGCTGGATTCCTCGCGCACCGGCTGGCTGCGGCAATTGCTCGAAACGCGCCGACTCTCCGGCGAGATGCTGGTGCTCGAGTTCAAGCTGCAGGAAGTGCTCGGCCATCTCAACGACTTCGTCGCTTTCGCCAACGCGATCGCCGATCTGGGCGTCTCGATCTCCATTTCCACATTCGACGTGAAGGAGAATTCGCTGCAATTGCTCGAGCGCTTGCCGATCGCCTACATCAAGCTCGCCACACGTTACGGCGGCGCCAATCTGCGCGACAACGCCGTCCGCGACGAACTGCGCACGATCGTCACGGTTGCCCATCACAACGGCGCGAAAGTAATCGCCTCGCGCATCGAAGACGCGCAGACCGCCTCGCAATTGTGGAATGTCGGCATCGATTATCTGCAAGGCGATTTCGTGCAGCAGGCGGGCCAGGATCTGGTGTTCGACTTCAATGCCACCACGGCCTGACGCACGCCACCGGAGCACGACGGCGCTGCAGCGCGCCGCGCCGTCGATCGTGCGCGCGAGTCTGGCGATCGTTACCGCTGTCGGCCTTGGCGCTCCGTTCGTGCTGCAACCGCAGGATGCGTTGTGGATCTCCCCGGCACTCATCGTCGCGGCGCTCGGCGGCTGGCTGGGCTGGCGCGCGTATGCATCGATTCGATCGAGTTCCGCAGCAAGCGCGGTCGCGCCGGTCGCGCCGCGTTTCGCCCCGGCGGCAAAGCCGGCGACGGGCCTTTCGGAAATGCAGGCCGAGATGGACAAGCTGCGCAGCGTGCAGCGCGAACTCATGCAGGCAAAGCTCGATGCCGAAGCGGCGATGATGTCCAAGAGCGAATTCCTGGCCACGATGAGCCACGAAATCCGCACGCCGCTTAACGGCATCATTCCGCTGCTCGACATCGTGCTGTCGACGAAGCTCGCGCCGGATCAAAAGGACTATCTGCAGACCGCGTACAAATCCGCGCGTGAACTACTGCGCATCGTCGACGACATCCTCGACTATTCCAAAATCGAGGCGAACAAACTCGAACTCGAAGTCGTCGGTCTGAATTTGCGCGAGGTCGTCGATTCGGTGCATCGCTTGCTCGAAAAAAGCGCCGAAGCGAAATCGCTTGGCTTCAACGTCACCATCGAGCCCAGCGTTCGCCTGGCCGTGCGCGGAGATCCGGTGCGCCTGCGCCAGGTGCTGACGAACCTGGTCAGCAACGCAATCAAGTTCACGCAGCGCGGATCGGTGGCGATCCACATCAGCAAGCGCGGCGAAACGCGCACGCATTACGAAATCCTGTTCGCGGTGAAGGACAGCGGTATCGGCATCGCGCCGGAAGCGGCGACGAAACTGTTCCAACCGTTCTCGCAAGCCGATGCGTCGACCACGCGCATGCACGGCGGCACCGGATTGGGGCTGGTCATCTGCAAACGCATCGTCGATTTGATGGGCGGCAAGATCGGCGTGCGTTCCGAACTGGGTCGCGGTTCGCTGTTCTGGTTCAGCGTGCCGATGCTCAAAGCACTCGGCGACGTGACCTCGACACGCCGCGACATCAACGGCGCGCGCGCGCTCGTGCTCAGCGGCGACGCAGCGTGCATGCGCCGTCTCGGCAGTTATTTCGCCGCGTGGGGCGTGACGTTCCTGCAAACCGCCGCGGCGGCGGATGCGCTGAGCAAGGTGCGCTCGGCCGCGAGCATGGGCGATAGCTGGACCTACGATTTCATGCTCGTCGACGGTACCGCGCTGCCGGCCGGCGGCGGATCGGATTCGTTCGCAACGTGTTGCGCGAACCTGCGCTCAATCGCGTGCAGATTCTGTTCCTGCAAGCCGACGATGCGGCGCCGGCAGAGTTGACCGGCGACTCGCGTGTGATCGCGATCCCGCGCCAGTTCGGTGAAGGCGAGCTGCGCACCGCCGGCGACGCTGCGCCTGCTGGGCGTGAGCGAACCGCTGGCGACGAGTCTCGTCGCTCCGGTCGAGTCGACATCGCCGTCAGCGCCGCACCGGTCGAGCCGCCGATGGCTGACCTGCAGCCCGTCGGCGGCCACGTGCTGCTGGTCGAAGACAACGCGGTCAACCGCCAGGTCGCGCAGCGGCTGCTGACGCTGATCGGCAACAGTTACGAGATCGCCGAGAACGGCAAGGAAGCGCTGGATGCCGCGGCTGCGCGTCTGTTCGACGGTGTCCTCATGGATTGCCAGATGCCGGTGATGGACGGCTATACGGCCACACGCATCCAGCGCCAGAACGAGTCGACGTCAGGCAAGCACATCCCGATCATCGCCATGACCACCAACGCGATGGCGGGCGACCGCGAGAAATGCCTGAAGGCGGGCATGGACGACTATCTGTCCAAGCCGCTCAATCGCGCGCTGCTCGAACAGACGTTGCGCAAATGGCTTCCGGCGGGCGCGAAGTCGCGGCCGAGCGCGCCGCCCACCGCCGCGCCGAAGCACGCCTCCGCACCCGTTGCGCCGGCCGCCATCGGAGCGTCCATTATCACCGGACAGACCCCTCGCTGGTGCTGGACACCGATGTGATCCGCGATTTAGTTGAGGTAATGGGCGGCGAATTCACCGACCTGGTGCGCGTGTATCTGGAAGACACGCCGAAGGCGATCACCGCGCTGGAGCACGCGGCCACGCGCGGCAATATCGAAGGCCTGATCGCGCCTCGCATTCGCTGAAGTCCACCAGCGCAAACCTTGGCGCAATGGGTTTATCGGAACTGGCCAAGCGCGTGGAGCACGGCGCGCGCTCGGGCACGCTCAGCGCGACCGACGCACCGATTATCATCGCGGAGATCAAACGTGGTTTTCAGCGCGTCACGCACGAACTCAACGCGCTGCTCACGCGCAGCGCGCTGTAAACGGGTTCAGCGTTCCAGCTTGGTGAGCAGGTAATTTTCGACGCCGATTTCGGCGATGACGCCGAGTTGCGTTTCGAGCCAGTCGATGTGTTCCTCTTCCGATTCGAGGATTTCGACGAACAATTCGCGGCTCACGTAATCCTTGATGGATTCGCAATAGGTGATCGCTTCTTTCAGATCCGGATGCGCGATCAGTTCGAGCTTAAGATCGCATTCGATCGCTTCTTTCGGATTCTCGCCGACCAGCAACTTGCCCAGCGCCTGCAGATTCGGCAGCCCTTCGAGGAACAGGATGCGCTCGATGAGCTTGTCGGCGTGCTTCATCTCGTCGATCGATTCCTTGTACTCGTGTTCGGCGAGCTCCTTGTAGCCCCAGTGCCGATACATCTTCGAGTGCAGGAAATATTGATTGATCGCGGTGAGCTCGTTGAACAAAACCTTGTTCAGATGACGGATGACTTCCACGTCGCCTTTCATGTGCGCAGGTCCGATGACAAAGGAACGAAACGACTATACCGTGCGCGATTGCGCGACGACGAAATGAGAATCGTTGTTGCCGCGAACGCGGAGAAATCAGGCCGCGACGAGCAGCGGCAGCGGAAAGCGACGCGGCTGTGTTCCTCGTCGAGGATGCGCGTCGCGTAATCCGCACAACCACCGCACGTGCCGGCGCACCCGGTGCGGCGCGTCAGTTCGGACAAGCTGCGAACGCCCTCGGCGGCTGCCTGCCGTACCGCGCGTTCGGTGACTCCGTTGCAGATGCAAACGTACATGAAGTGTATTTAAGTGCAAATGCGAATGATTGTCAACAACATTCTGGTACGCTGTCCGATCATCGGATGGATCGAAAGGCGCAGGTGATCAGCCGGCCGATTCGGCCGCGCGCAAGGCTTGGGCCAGCGGTGCCAAATGGCGGAGCGCGCGTTTGTAACATCGCGTTTGAACTCGACGACTGCGCATCGGATACCAGAAATCCACCCAGCGCCACAGATCGAATTCGGGCGTCTCGTGCGCATCGAGACGCACGTGCGATTCGTTGCCGACGAACCGCAACAGGAACCACCTGCTTCTGGCCGATGCACAGCGGCCGTTCCTTTTGTCGCAGATAGCGCCGCGGGAGTTTGTAGCGCAACCATCCTGGCGTGGCGCCGAGCACTTCGACGTGCTCGGGCCGAAGGCCGGTTTCTTCATGCAGTTCGCGGTACATCGCTTCCAGCGGCGTCTCGTCGCTACGCATGCCGCCTTGCGGGAATTGCCAGCCGTCGCGATAGGCGCGCCGCGCCCAGAAGACGCTGCCGTCCTCGCGCATCAGGATGATGCCGACATTGGGCCGATAGCCATCCGGATCGATCACCGCACCGCTCCAAAACTCTGTTCCGATTTGACCATAGCCCACGCAGTTGGGGCAACATGAAATTGTGCGAGCGCCATTTACGGCGCATCGCGCGAACCGCTACACTATGCGGCCCGGTTTTCCGCTTGTTTGGCTATGTAGCTCAGCCGGTTAGAGCACAGCACTCATAATGCTGGGGTCGGTGGTTCGAGTCCACCCATAGCCACCACGGGTGCGAGCTCGCCCCGTAGTCCTTGAATATATGGACATTTTCAAAGTATTCCAGATCGAGGCGGCGCACCGCCTGCCGAACGTCCCGCCCGGCCACAAATGCGCGCGGCTGCACGGGCATTCGTTCCGCGTGGAAATCCACGTTTCCGGCGAGCCGCAGCCGAACACCGGCTGGTTGATGGATTTCGCGGACATCAAGGCTGCCTTCGCGCAGATTTTCGACGACATCGATCACCGCTGCCTCAACGATGTTGCCGGTCTGGAAAATCCGACCAGTGAACAGCTTGCCATCTGGATCTGGCGCAGACTCAAACCCTCGCTCGGCGCGCTGAGCAAAGTGGTGATCCATGAGACGTGTACTTCCGGGTGCGTCTATACTGGGCCTGAGAGCACTGCCGCATAATGAAGTGAACGGCGATTGCTTCGTCGATCCGCACTCCACATAATCGATAGTGTAATCAAGTAATTAGCTGCGGCTAGGTATCCTTCCATTTTTCTTGTTGCATTGCACCAAATTATGTGTATAATGGCGCCCATACTCCCAACCACCTTTTCAGAGGGCACGACCATGTACGAACAGCTCAACACCCAGTTCCTCGCGTTTGGCAAGAGCTTCGCCGACAACGCGTTCAAGGCGCAGAGCCTGGCCGCCGAAGGTTTCGAGCGCATCACCGACCTGCAGCTCAAGACGCTGGAAAACCGCGTCAACGCCGCGGTCGAGTTCTGGTCCGAAGCCGCCGAAGTGCGCGATTTCGATGCGCTGAAGGCGTTCTGGCCGAAGAGCGTGAACCTGGTGAAGGAAACCACCGAGAAGCTTTACGCCAACGGTCAGGAAGTGTTCGGCGTCAGCCTCAAGACGGCCGAAGCGCTGGGCCAGCTCGCCAAGGGCAACTTCGAGATCGCCAGCGACAACTTCAACAAGCAGGTCAACAGCGTTAAGAAGGCTGCGGCCGGCGCGACCAAGTAACAACCGAGTAAGCAGAGCGCGCTTCGCGCGCCTGCCGACCTCCGCGGCATCCCCTCCCCTTTAGCCGCGGCGGTATCTAGCCGGATGAGCATTCATCCGGCTTTTTTTATGGAAAACTTTTCGCATCCGACTTTTGTTACATAGGGACCTCGACGGTTCTCGTGTACGCTTGATGCATGTCGAAAACGTTTTCACGGGCATTCGCGCTGCCATGCCGAGCTTGATCGTCACGTCCGGCGTTCTTATCGGGCAGGTCTTCAGTTTTTCCGATACTGCCGTCATCGGCCGTGGGCAGTTTTCCGAAGTGCGGCTCAACGACCCGACCGTGTCGCGCCGTCATGCGTTGATCAGGCGCGAAGGCGATGTCTACGAACTGCGCGACCAGGACAGCGCCAACGGTACCTTCTATCGCGGCGAGAAGTTGTCGCAGGCCACACCCATCGAAGACGGGGACGAACTGCAATTCGGCGAAATCAAGACCGTGTTTCGCGTAGCCTCGAGCGAGCAGCCGTCGCTCGCGCCGTTGTCCGTGCCGAGCACGATCTCGACTGGATCGCGTCCCGTGTTCAATGCGGAAGCGGCGCGAGCACAGCACAACCTGCAGCCGACTGGCCTGCGCGAGATGCTTGCGCGCCTGAAGCTTTTCTATGACGTCGGTTCGCAGGCGCGGCAAAAAATCGATCTGCGCCAGCAGCTCGGCAACATCCTGCACGCGATAAAATCCGCGTTCCCGCAATTGACGCGCGCCTCGATTTTTGCGCCGACGACCGGTTCGGAACATCTGGCCCAACTGGCCGACCGCACCTCGAAATCCGACTCGGTGCCGTTCACCGAGATCGAAGGATTCCTGCTCGAATCGCTGCGCCGCGAACAGGGCCTGATGGTCAACGACGCCGAAGGCCGCGAGGCCATCGCCACGCGACTGCGCGCCGACATCATGCCAGCGGCGCTGGCCGGCATTCCGCTTCGCGTCGGCGACGACGTGCTCGGCGTGCTGTATCTGGAAAGCGCGCTGATCGAAAGCGCATGGCGCGCGGGCGACCATGAGTTGTTCGTCGGCCTGGCCGGACAACTGGCGTGGCTGCTCGCCAGCGCTCAGGGGCAGTCCGCCGAACGCGCGGTGGAAACGCACGATCTGGCCTTGGCGCGTCGCATCCAGCAGCGTTTCCTGCCGCAGTCGCCACCGAAGATCGCGGGCTACCGCTTCGCCGACAGCTACGCGGCCGCGCGCGTGATCGGCGGCGACTATTACGACTTCTTCCAGTTCCGCGACGGCAAACAAGGCTTCGTCATCGCCGACGTATCCGGCAAGGCCGTCTCCGGCGCGCTGTACATGGCGCGCATCAGCGTGCAGGCGCGCGCGCTCGCGCGGCACATGGGCGGACCGGCGGAGTTGCTGGCGGGATTGAACCGCAAGCTGTATCAGGATCTGGAACCGGGCATGTTCGTGACGATGCTCGCCGGCACTGTCGATCCCGACGACGGTGTGCTCACGCTCGCCAACGCCGGACATCCGCAACCGCTGCTGCGCTCCGCGGAAAACACCGTTACGGAGATCGGCGAGCCGGGCGCGTTGCCGCTCGGCGCGATGAGCGACACGGTATTTCGCGACACACGGGCGACGCTCGCGCCGGGTTGTTGCGTGCTGTTCTACACCGATGGTCTCGACGAAGCGCATAACGCGCAAAAGGAATTGTTCGGCAAAGAGCGCGTGATCCGCACCTTGATCGACGGCGGCAGCGGCGCGCAGGCGGTGCTCGATTCGCTGCTGGCGGAACTGGCACGATTCACATCCGGCGAACCGCAAAGCGACGATCTGACCCTGGTGACGCTAAGCCGCGACCGCACTTGATCGAGCGGCGCGATTGCCGCGTCAGCGCTTCCCGAAAAGTCCGCGCAATTTGCCGACGACGCCGCCTTTTGCGCCGCCGTCATCCGGCGTTTCCGTTGGCGCGGCAGAGACGGCCGCGGCGGGCAGCGCCTTCGACACTATTCCGCCGGCAATCGGCGCTTTGACGCCCAGCAGTTCCGCGGCAAGGCGTGCCAGCTCGACCGCTTTCGGATGCGGCGTGTCGTTGATCAGCTTCAGACCCCACAAGCTCGCGACCTTCTGCGAGAGAATCACATCCATGCCGACGACATCGACCTTCGGCGGCGCCGGTGGTGCCGGTTTCGGAAGCGGCGGCGGTGCAGGTTTGGGCGGCGGAGGTTTCGCGGCTTCGACTTTCGGCGGCGGCGGTGCTTCCACCTTCGGCGCAGCTTTGACGGCTTCGGGTTTGTCGATCTTCTTTATCTTCGGCGCTGAACCGAGCGCAACCTCGCGGTTGGGGAAGATCGAAAACAGTTTGCTGAAGCCCGCGACATCGAATACCTGCTTCACGCTCGTGTTAAGCGAACACAGACGCAAGCTGCCCTTGCCGCCTTCGAGCTGTTTCGCCGTCGCCAGCAACACGCGCAGTCCGGCGCTGCTGACGTAGCCGATGCCGCTCATGTCGATGAGGAAATTGCGTTCGCCCGCCGCTAGCAGATCCTGCAGCGTCAACTCGACATCCGCCGAGGTTTCCGTATCGAGCCGGCCACCGAGCGAAAGGATGCGCGTGCCGTCGACCTCTTCCTGCTGGATGTCGATCGCCACGGATCAGCCTTCGCGGAAAACGAATCGCGCCGCGCCGATCTGGATTACGTCCTCGTTGGCGAGCTGGCGTTCCCTGATCTTTTCCGCATTCACGCGCGTGCCGTGTTTTGTGCCGAGATCGACCAGTGTGAAACCCACCATGCTGACGTTGATCTGCGCGTGTTTGGGTTCCACGCCAGGACCGGCGATGCGGATATCGCTCGACGGATCGGCGCCGATCGCCATCGGCTTCAGCGTCAGTGTGTAGGCCTGTTTGCCGGCTTCGGGATTTTGCGGCACGAGGCGCGCCGCGCGGAAAATCTGCGTGGCGCCGCCACCCGCCGGCGCCGCGCCGGGCGCGGGCGGCATCGCTGCGCGCACGCCGGTGACGTTGACGGCGGACATGATCTGCGTCTTGTTCGGCGTGAGGTCCGGACGAACACCGGGCATGTCGGTGGTGCGCGCCTCGGTGCTTTCATCCGCCGGCACGCTGAAACGGCCGGTGACCGGACTCGGCGGCGATGCCGCGGATTCCAGATCGCTTTCGGCGTGAAATGCTTCCAGGAAGCGAGCCTTCATTTCCAGGCCGCGCGCGCGCGCTTCGGCTTTGTCTTTCACCGACGCTTCGATCGCCTTGATGCGTTTCTGGAATTCCTTCTCGTCGAACTCGCCGAGCTTGTAGCGCAATTCGAGTTCCTGCTGATCGAGCTTGATCGCCTCGTGATCGGCCTCGAAGCGATCGATGAGTCCACGCAGACTCGCATACTGTTCACGCGCGGCCTGCTTGAGCGGCGCGGCCTGCTCCTCGAGCGCCTGCAGGCGCTTCTGATAGTCCGAACGTACCCGATCGAAAACCGGCGGTGCGAAATTCGCCTTGAGTTGGTCCATCGAGGCCAGGCGTTCGTCGAGCTGATCCTGCTCGGCCTTGAGTTTCTTCAGCGACTCGATAGCCGACAGATCGATCGCGGCCAGCGCCTGCTGCCATTCGTTGGGTTGGTCTGCCATGGCTACTCCGAGCGGTTCAGACGCTGACGACATCGACTTCGATCAGACCGAAGCGCAATTTGTCGCCCGGCTTGATCGGTACTTTCTGTCCCGCCTGCAGCCGCTCGTCGTTGACGAACGTGCCGTTGGCGACACCGGTTTCCTCGCGCAAAAAGTATAAGCTGCCTTCGCGCGAGATGCGGGCGTGCCGGCGGCTCAATGTGCCGTTGGCGTTGAACGGGCCGAGATCGACTTGCGGATCGATGCCGGCGGCGGGATCCGGACGTCCGACAAGGAAATCGTTGAGCGAGGCATCGAGCGCGATGGGCCGCTCGCTGCCCGCCGCGCGCAACGCAAGCGCGCGCGGCTGCACTGGCGCGGGCGGTTTCGCTGGCGGCGGAGCGGGCGCCGGTTCGGGCGCTTTCGGCGGCGCTGGGCGCGCTGCTTCGGGTCTGGGTAAAGCCGGTTCCTTCGGCGACGGCGCGGCCAACAGCCGCGACTGGCGCGACACCACCTGTTTGAGAATGCGCAGCGCGATCTCGGGATTCTGCTTGATCACGTCGCCGAACACGCCGCGCTCGATGCGCAGCAGACGCGATTTCGCGCTGGCGCGCGCACCGGTGGAATGCGCCTTGCCGTCGATGGCCGCTTCGCCGAAGAAATCGCCGGCGTTGAGCGTGAACGCAACGGCGCCGCCGTGCGTCAGCTCGACCTGGCCGGACTCGATGATGTACATCTCGCCGCCCGTCTCACCCTCTTGGAAGACATCGGCGCCGGCGGGGACATCGAGATAGAAATCTTTGGCGTTGCTCATGATCCTGCGTGTTGCCCGGCCCAGCGAAAGCGAACGCCGATTATGCCGACCGGCGCGCGACCCTCGCAAGGCAACGAAGTCATTGTTTACGATTCGTAATGCAAAGCCTGCTTATAGTCCGACGATGTTTCGCGCGTTCATAGTCATGGTTCTTCCCGGATTGGCGGCATCAACGGTGTTCGCCGCCCAGACGGTGACTCTGCCGTCCTGGGTTTGCACGCAGACCGACGCGATTTTCGTCAGCAAGTTCGACAGCGTCGAAACGCCGGTGCCGCACGACCCGTCGGGCGGCACCGGCGGCGCGACGGGAACGACGACGCATACCCTGCACATCGCCGGACTGGGCACCGGCACGCAGACTTACTATCTGTACGTTCCGACGTCCTATACGCCGTCGCAGCCTTATCCGTTCCTGCTCGCTCTGCACGGCACCGCGCCCTATGCCAACCGCAACAATTACGCCGGCAACGTGCTCAGCACCTGGTCGTCCATCGCGGCCGGCGCCCGCGTGATCGTGGCGGCGCCTGTGGCGGATGCGGCCGTAACAGTCAACGGCCAGCCCGGCGCAACATGGTCGGTGCCGCCGGACAGCCCCAGTGATTACGACCTCTTTGCCGCCGTTCTCGCCGACGTGGAAGGCCACTACAACATCGACCGCACGCGAATCAGCGGCTGGGGATTTTCTTCCGGCGGGAGCGTCATGCATGCGCTGGGACTTACCACCGCGAGCGCCGCTTTCAACAATGCGACGATGGCTGGTTACGCTGCCGCGGCGGGCGCTTTGGTGGGCGACCTGTGCGAGGGTGTATCGAGCACGCGCTGCGATGAGCTCGTGCAGGCCGCACCGCGCAGGATTCCGGTGTCGCTCGTGGTCGGCACGTCCGACCCGACCTACAGCTACGTGCTTAGCGACTACAACCGGTTGGCCGCCGATGGCTGGACGGGGAACGTGAACGTTTTCATGAACACCTTCGGCGGCGGACACGACTATTCCGTCACCGATCTGCAGCCGGCCTGGAACCACCTGTGTCCTAACGCGGTAACGCCATAACGCCTCTGTTGGACGGCTGCACTTTGGTTGCAGCAGTCTTGTCCCGACCGTTATAATAGGCGGCCTTGTTTCCCAGTCCGATCCGGCGCGATTGCAAGGCCGGAACCGAGCCTGGATTTGCTTTCCCTATGCAAAATTCGATCGCTGCCGGAAGGCGGCTCGCCCTACGTGTCGTCGGCGCGCAACTGGTCGCCACGATACTGGTCGCAGCGGGTTTTTTGCTTCAGGGTTGGCAGTCGAGTCTCGGCGTGCTGTGCGGCGGCGCGACCGTCCTGGTGGGAACCGGAATTTTGGCGCTGCGCGTTTTCGCAGCGGCGCCGGCAGCGGCGGGCGTGGTGCTGGCGCGGTTCATCGTCGGCAATCTGCTCAAGTGGGGCGTCATCGCGCTGGGTTTGTACGTGGCGATGGTGAAGCTGGCATTGCCAGGATTCCCCGTCATGGCCGGCCTGATCGCCGCGCTATTGCCGCAACTGCTCGGTCTGCACGACGCGTGGTCTCGCTGAAACAACGTAACTGATAATTTCAACCGGAATTCGACAGAACATGGCGACTGAAGCCGAACCCGCAGCGCACGACGCCGGTAGTTACATCGTCCATCACCTCACCTTCCTCCAGCTCGATCTGAAGACCTGGAAGATCGTCGAGAACCAGCCTGGTTTCTGGGTTCTCAATCTGGACTCGGTGTTCTTTTCGCTGTTGCTTGCGCTGGTGTACGTGATCATCTTCCGCTCCGCCGCGCGCAAGGCGCATGCTGGCGTACCGAGCAAATTCCTCAACTTCATCGAGATCTGCATCGACTTCGTCGACAGTCAGGTCAAAGACGCGTTCCACCACACCTCGAAGTTCGTCGCGCCGATGGCGCTGACGGTGGGTCTGTGGATCTTCCTGATGAACTTCATGGATTTGCTGCCGATCGATCTGTTGCCGACCGTCGCCGGTCAGGCCGGACTCGGACATCTGCGCGTGGTGCCGTCGGCCGATCCGAACATCGCGCTGGCGATGTCGATCACGGTGTTCCTCACCGCATTCGTCTACAGCTTCGTCAACAAAGGCTTCAAAGGCGTTGGCGCGGAATTCTTTTTTCATCCATTCGTGGCGAAGAACAAGATCGTGATGGCGCCGCTGATGCTGATCAACTTCCTGCTCAAATGCGTGGAAGAACTCGCCAAGCCGATAAGCCAGGGTCTGCGACTGTTCGGCAACATGTACGCCGGCGAGATCATCTTCATCCTGCTCGCGTGCTTCACGTTGAGCTACACGCCGACCAGCATCGGCAGCAATCTCGGACTCATCGCGCAGATCCTGCTCGCGACCGGCTGGACGATCTTCCACATCCTGATCATCTCGCTGCAGGCGTACATCTTCATGGTGCTGACTGTCGTCTACATGGCGATGTCGGCCGACGAGGCACACTGATTTCTGTTCCCGATTTCCAACGATTTCATTCACAGCAAAGTTAGACGGAGAAAACCATGGATTTGACCGCACTCGCTTCAGTTGAAGGCATGACCGCTATCGCGGCCGGCCTGATCCTCGGCCTCGCCGGCATCGGCGCCGCCATCGGCATGGGCCTGATGGGTGGCAAGTTCCTCGAAGGCGCCTCGCGCCAGCCGGAACTGGTTCCGATGCTGCAGGGCAAGATGTTCCTGCTGGTCGGCCTGATCGACGCGATTCCGATCATCGGCGTGGGCATCGCGCTGTACCTGACGTTCGTCGATCCGTTCGCGGCCAAGGTCGCTGCGGCGCACGTCGCGGGTCACTAAGCGTCACATCGAGTTTGGCTACGAGGGTAAACCCGTGAGCATCAACGCAACACTCATCGCCCAGATCATCGTCTTCGGGATCCTG
Organism: uncultured Gammaproteobacteria bacterium; assembly: GCA_963708785.1. Classification (GTDB taxonomy): domain Bacteria; phylum Pseudomonadota; class Gammaproteobacteria; order Xanthomonadales; family Rhodanobacteraceae; genus Rudaea. Next base: position 9,777 of record CAVPTJ010000024.1, on the reverse strand, counting down.
GTCTGGTTCACGATGAAATTCATCTGGCCGCCGATCACCAAGGCGATGGAAGAGCGTTCCACGCGCATCTCGGATGGCTTGTCGGCCGCCGACCGCGCGAAGGCCGAGCTCAAGGAAGCCGACGCGCGCGTCGCCGAGGAAATCAAGAAGGCGCGTGCACAGGCGGCGGAGATCATCGACAAGGCCCACGTGCAGGCCAATCAGATCATCGACAAGGCGAAAGCCGACGCGGTGCTGGAAGGCGCGCGCCAGAAAGCGACGGCTCAAGCCGAGATCGAAGGCATGGTCGGCAAGGCGCGCGAGCAGTTGCGCGGCCAGGTCGCCACGCTGGCGATGCAGGGTGCCGAGAAGATCATCCAGCGCGAGATCAACGCCGATACGCATAAAGCGTTGCTCGACCAGCTCGTCGCCGAGATCTGACGATATGAGCGAAGCGCTGACTCTGGCTCGTCCGTACGCGCGCGCCGCTTTCGAAGCGGCGCAGGATGCGAAGGCGCTCGACGACTGGTCGTCCAAGCTTTCGTTCACCGCGTCGCTGCTGCGCGATGAGCGCGTCCGCTCGGCGGTGAACGATCCGCGCCTGAACTCGGGTGCGCTCGAATCGCTGCTGCTGCCGAACGGCGAAGTGGCCGACTCGGAATTCGCGCGCTTCATCGCGTTGCTCATCGCTAATCAACGTGCGGACTTGCTGGTTGAAATCTCCAGCCTGTTCGACGAGTTGAAACGCGACGCGCAGCGCATATTGAAAGTTACGGTGCGCTCGGCGAGTGCGTTGCCGAGCGGCGAAGAGCAATCGATCCGAGCGGCATTGAAGAAACGGTTCAACCGCGACATCGAAATGGATCAGCAAATCGATCCGAGCCTCATCGGCGGCGCCATCATCGACGCCGGCGATGTGGTGATCGACGGTTCGGTTCGCGGACGCCTGGCGCGCCTGGAAACGGCACTGATGCACTGACGAGGTTCGGCCGCCCGGCATGCCCGGGCGGCTTGGGCACGTGAGGTTTTAGGAATGCAGGTAGCGGCCTGAATTTCTAACCCCTTACATCCAAATCATCCGAAGCGCTCTCAACGCGCGTAGAAGGAATCAGCAATGGCAACGACCCTCAATCCGTCCGAAATCAGCGAACTGATCAAAAACCGCATCGAGAAGGTCAAGCTCGCCGCCGAAGCGCGCAACGAAGGCACGATCGTCTCGGTTTCCGACGGCATCGTCCGCATTCACGGCCTGGCCGATGCGATGGCCGGCGAAATGATCGAGCTGCCGGGCAACACGTTCGCGCTGGCGCTCAACCTCGAACGCGATTCCGTCGGCGCGGTGGTGCTCGGCGATTACGAACACCTGCGCGAAGGCGATACGGTTAAGACCACCGGCCGCATTCTCGAAGTGCCGGTCGGCACGCAGATGCTCGGCCGCGTTGTCGATGCGCTCGGTCAGCCGATCGATGGCAAGGGCGCCATCCAGACCACGACCACCTCGCCGATCGAGAAAGTCGCGCCGGGCGTGATCTGGCGCAAGTCCGTGTCGCAGCCAGTGCAGACCGGTTACAAATCCATCGACTCGATGATCCCGATCGGCCGCGGCCAGCGCGAGCTGATCATCGGCGACCGCCAGACCGGCAAGACCGCGGTGGCCATCGACACGATCATCAACCAGAAGAATTCCGGCGTGAAGTGCATCTACGTCGCGATCGGCCAGAAGCAGAGTTCGATCGCCAACGTCGTACGCAAGCTCGAAGAGAACGGCGCGATGGATCACACCATCATCGTCGCGGCGTCCGCGTCCGAATCGGCGGCGATGCAGTACATCGCGCCTTACTCCGGCTGCGCGATGGGCGAATACTTCCGCGACATCGGCGAAGACGCGCTGATCATTTATGACGACCTCACCAAGCAGGCGTGGGCGTATCGCCAGATTTCGCTGCTCTTGAAGCGTCCGCCAGGCCGCGAGGCGTATCCGGGCGACGTGTTCTATCTCCACTCGCGTCTTCTCGAGCGCGCCGCGCGCGTGAACGAGGAATATGTCGAGAAGCAGACCAACGGCGCCGTGAAAGGCAAAACCGGCTCGCTGACTGCGCTGCCGATCATCGAGACGCAGGCGGGCGACGTGTCCGCGTTCGTTCCGACGAACGTGATCTCGATCACCGACGGCGAGATCTTCCTCGAAACCGACTTGTTCAACGCCGGCATCCGTCCGCCCGTGAACGCCGGTATCTCCGTGTCGCGCGTGGGTGGCGCGGCACAGACCAAGATCATCAAGAAACTCGCCGGTGGCGTGAAGCTCGCGCTCGCGCAGTATCGTGAGCTGGCGGCGTTCGCGCAGTTTGCTTCCGACCTCGACGCGGCCACGCGCGCGCAACTCGAACGCGGCCAGCGCGTCACCGAACTGATGAAGCAGAAGCAGTATTCGCCGCTGTCCGTCGCGCAGCTCGCGGTCACGCTGTACGCCGCTGAGAAGGGCTATCTGGACGATCTGCCGATCGCGCAGATCCTGCCGTTCGAAAAAGCGCTGCACGCGCATTTTGCGAACAACTATGCGGACTGGATGAAGGCGGCGAACGAGAAGTCCGACTGGAACAACGACATCGAAGCCACGCTGAAGAAAGGCATCGAAGAGTTCAAGAAGACTGGCAGCTGGTAATGGTCGTTTGTGCCACTAACAGCGACCCAGGTTATCGAGTGGATGGATGCGAATAGCCGGATTCACCGCTATTTCGCCTCCGACGACTTGGAAGGTATTGGTGCTGCACGAAGCTATGTAATTCGCCGGATTCGGACCTTCTTGGAAACGAAGGGTTTTCCGGTCACCGAAGAAGATCGATATCAGTTGAACCTGATGCCGTTCATTTTCCAGGAAGCGAACTACGACGGCATCCGTTGGGATAAGAAGTTGGGTAATCAGCATCACCTAGAGCCGTTGTTCGATTTGGATCTTTTCGTACAAACGAACGGGAAATCGCGGAACGAGCTGACGGAAGCGCAGTACGGCAAATACGTTTCTGATTGCCATTTATTTATCGATCGGCGCAAACAACAGAAGAACTGACATGGCAGGCGCAAGAGAGATCAGGACCAAGATCAAAAGCGTGGGCAACACCCGCAAGGTGACGCGCGCGCTGGAGATGGTTTCGGCATCGAAAATCCGCAAGGCGCAGGAGCTGATGAAGTCCTCGCGCCCGTACGCGCGCGCGATGAAGCAGGTCATCGGCCACATCGCGAAGGCCAACTCGGAATTTCGCCATCCGTTCCTGGAAGACCGCGAGACAGTGAAGCGCGTCGGCTACATCGTCGTCTCGACCGACCGCGGCCTTTGCGGCGGCCTGAACTCGAATGAGTTCCGCAAGCTGCTCACCGAAATCCGCGAATGGCAGTCGAAGGGCGCGGAAGTCGACATCATCGCCATCGGTACGAAAGCGAATTCGTTTTTCCGCCGTCTCAAGGTGAATCTGGTCGGCAGCGTGTCGCATCTCGGCGAGCGGCCGCAAATCGAAAAGCTGGTCGGCGTGATCAAGGTCATGCTCGACGCCTACAACGAGCGCCGCATCGATCGCCTCACGCTGGTGTACAACCATTTCGTCAATACGATGACGCAAAAGCCGACGTTCGATCAGCTACTGCCGCTGCCGCCGAGCGAATCGCTGGTGACCGCGCACGAATGGGATTACCTGTACGAACCCGACGCCGAATCGGTGCTCGAGCACGTGCTGACGCGCTACATCGAATCGCTGGTCTATCAGGCCACGCTGGAAAACCTCGCGAGCGAACACGCCGCGCGCATGGTGGCGATGAAGTCCGCCTCCGACAACGCGACCAAAGCCATCGGCACGCTGACGCTGATCTACAACAAGGCGCGTCAGGCGGCGATCACGCAAGAGATTTCCGAAATTGTCAGTGGCGCCGCTGCGGTTTAGCGCCCAAATAAAGAATTAAGTACTGAGGACAAGATCATGGCTCAAGGCAAAGTGGTCCAAATCATCGGCGCCGTCGTCGACGTCGAATTCCCGCGCGACGAAGTGCCGAAGGTGTACGACGCACTGAAAGTCGAAGGCACGGCGCTGCCGATCACGCTCGAAGTCCAGCAGCAGTTGGGCGACGGCGTCGTCCGCTGCATCGCGCTCGGTTCGACCGACGGCTTGAAGCGCAACCTCGTCGTAAAGAACACCGGCGAAGGCATCAAGGTGCCCGTCGGCGCGGAAACGCTTGGCCGCATCATGGACGTGCTCGGCACGCCGATCGACGAGAAAGGTCCGATCGGCGAGAAGGATCGGTGGGTCATCCATCGTCCGGCGCCGAGCTACGACGATCAGGCGACCTCGAACGAATTGCTCGAAACCGGCATCAAGGTCATCGATCTTGTTTGCCCGTTCGCGAAGGGCGGCAAGGTCGGCCTGTTCGGCGGCGCGGGCGTCGGCAAGACCGTGAACATGCTAGAACTCATCAACAACATCGCCACTCAGCACGCGGGTCTTTCCGTCTTCGCGGGTGTGGGTGAGCGTACGCGCGAAGGCAACGACTTCTATCACGAGATGATCGAAGCCGGCGTCGTCAAACTCGACAATCTGAAAGAATCGAAAGTGGCGATGGTGTACGGCCAGATGAATGAGCCGCCCGGCAATCGTTTGCGCGTAGCGTTGACCGGCCTGACGATGGCCGAATATTTCCGCGACGAAAAAGACGCCTCCGGCAAAGGCCGCGACGTGCTGTTCTTCGTCGACAACATCTACCGCTACACGCTGGCCGGTACAGAAGTGTCCGCGCTGCTCGGCCGTATGCCGTCGGCGGTGGGCTACCAGCCGACACTCGCTGAAGAAATGGGCGTGCTGCAGGAACGCATCACCTCGACCAAGACGGGGTCGATCACCTCGATCCAGGCCGTGTACGTGCCGGCGGACGACTACACCGATCCGTCCCCGGCGACGACCTTCGCGCACTTGGATTCGACCGTCGCACTGTCGCGCGATATCGCATCGCTCGGCATCTATCCGGCCGTGGACCCCCTGGCTTCGACCAGCCGCCAGCTCGATCCGAACGTGATCGGCCAGGAGCACTACGATGTCGCCCGTCGCGTGCAGGGCACGCTGCAGCGCTACAAGGAACTGAAGGACATCATCGCGATTCTCGGCATGGACGAGTTGAGCGAAGAAGACAAGGCGACCGTGTCGCGCGCGCGCAAGGTCGAGCGCTTCTTCTCGCAGCCGTTCCACGTCGCCGAAGTGTTCACCGGCTCGCCGGGCAAATACGTGTCGCTGAAGGAAACCATCCGCGGCTTCAAGATGATCATCGACGGCGAATGCGATCACCTGCCGGAGCAGGCGTTCTACATGGTCGGCGGCATCGACGAAGCGTTCGAGAAGGCTAAGGGCATGGAAAAGAAAGCCGCCTGATAACGGATCGAGATAAGCCATGGCAACGATTAAATGCGACATCGTCAGTGCTGAAGCCGAGATCTTCCACGGCAACGCGCAGATGGTCATCGCCTCCGGCGAAATGGGCGAACTCGGTATCGCGCCGCGACACGCGCCGCTGATCACGCGCTTGAAGCCGGGTCAGGTACGGGTGATTCCGGAAAGCGGTGAGGAGCAGTTCTTCTATGTTTCCGGCGGCATTCTCGAAGTGCAGCCGAATCTGGTAACGGTTCTCGCCGATACCGCGATGCGTGCGAAAGACATCGACGAAAACTCCGCGCGCCGTGCGAAAGAAGAAGCAGAACGGATTCTGGCCAATCGCGGCGAGGCGGTAGAAGTTGCCGAAGCGCAGGCGCAGTTGGCGATGGCGACGGCGCAGCTCGAAGCGTTGGAGCGATTTCGGCGAATGCTGAAGCATTAAAGCCTCAGTGAATTTCAAATGAAAAACGCCGGCTTCCTGCCGGCGTTTTTGTTTGTGGTGCTTCGTCGCGAGCACTCACGGGGCAATCAAAATTTCCGTTTTCGTCCGACCGCGGTCAATCCGATCATTCCGGCGAGTCCAAACAAGCCCCACGTGCCGAGCATCGGTATGGCCGTTGTTGTGCCTGGCGAGCCGCCCCCACCCGGCGGCAAGACGGTGATCGTCACAGTCGCTGGCGCGGAGATTCCATTTACATCTGTCACGGTATAGGTGAAGACATCGGGTCCGGAATAGCCGTGCGTCGGCGTGTAGAGAATGGTGTTGCCTTCAATCAGGCCGAGCGTGCCGTGAGTTGGTGTGGACGCCACCGCAAATGTGTATGTGAACGGCGCGTCAAGGTTGCTGTCGGTGGCGCCGAACATCACCGACTTCGAAGTGTTGTATGGCACCACGATCACACGCGGAAGTGCGACCGGTGGCGCAGGCGCGACTTGGATCGTCACGAGTGCAGGTGCTGAAGTCCCGTTCACATCTGTCGCCGTGTAGGTGAATGAGTCGGGTCCCGTGTAATCCGTTACTGGAGTGTAAGACGCGACATTTCCGGCCAATGTCACCGTTCCGTGGGAGGTGGGCAAGACGATGGCGAACGTATACGTGAAAGTGCCTGTGTTGTTGTCATTTGCGGTAAGAGTTACGTCCTTCGACGTGTTGTGCGGAACCGAAAGGCTTTTCGGATCGGCAACCGGCGGAACGCCGGTTACTTGAATCGATACCGTAGCGGGCGCCGATGTGCCATTGGTATCCGTCGCGGTATATGTGAACGAGTCCGGACCGACGTAGTTCGTTGTCGGTATGTAGGTGACGGAGGCACCCGCAACAAACAAAAGTCCGTGCGTAACACTCGTCACCGCATGAAACGCGAATGGGCCGCCAGGATTTACGTCACTCGCGGACAGCAGGATGTGGCCGTTCGTATTCTCCGGAATCGTAATACTTTCCGGCTGAGCGATCGGCGGAGGAAGCGGCACAACTTCGACGGCGCCGATTTCGCAGTGCGGACCCTGCGGACGCGTCAATCCGCGCTGGTCGGTCGCCGGGCAATCCGTGTCGTCGCCCGTATCGATGGCAGAACTGCCAAGGCCCGGAAGCAAGGTGAGAGTGAACCCTCCATTTTCAGCGAGCGGCCCCAAAATCGGATCGCCAACGAAAATGCTGGAACACGTAAAAGTGGCATCTGCTGGGCACCCACCCTGAATGACGGTGTGGTCGAGCCTCGCGGTCGCACCGTCGTTGCTTACTTCCGGGTCGACTCCACCGCTGGTTCCGTCACCCCAAAGAATGACGTTGACCATGAGCATGTCCGCGGCGCCATGGTCCGCCATGTTGTAGACGGCGCCGCCCTTCACGGCTGTGTTCCCGTCGAATGTCACATTAAAAAAGCGCGGCGAGTTGCGGCCACTATCATCCCCAATATTCGCAATTGCACCGCCAACATCAGATCCATTTTCACTGAAGGTTACGTTGAAAAATGTCGGTATGACGATACTGCCTGCTCCCTGCGCTTCCGAATAAATTGCGCCACCAACAAACGTAGGGCCGGTTGCGGGCGTTGTGTTCTTGCTGAACGTGACGATATTGAGAACCGGCGCTGCTTGGCCACCGTTGCGCGCAACTAGATAGATGGCACCGCCGACGTTGGCGGTGTTCCCGACGAACATCACACTCGACAACACGGGGCTGCTCATTCCCGCGTCGGTCAAACTATCCGCGAAGCTAAACATCGCCCCGCCGGATGGTGCACTGTTCGCGTTGAAGAAGACATTTTGCAAAGAGGGACTGCTCAGGCCGCCGTCACCATTGTTGTACATCGCACCACCGGCCACGCCTGCGTGGTTTCCGACAAACGTGACATTGATCAACGTGGGATTACTGGTGCCCTTGCTGAAAGCGTCGGCAAACAAGCCTCCGCCATAATTCGCTGCGTTGTTACCGCTAATGATCAAGGCTCGCAAAGTCGGACTGCATTCGTCGCCGCCTCCCTGCCCAACACAGTAGAGACCTCCTCCGACCACGTGCTCGGGACTTGAGACGTCGTCTGCATTTCCTCCCGTTATCGTAAATCCGTCCAACACAGTCGAACCTCGGAGAGGTCCTGTTTCCCCATTAAAGTCGACAACGTGGTAGCTGTTCGATCCGCGAATGTCGGAATAGATCGTATCGATGTCGCCGGCGCCGGCGTGCGCGTCGTTGCTGTCGATATCTCCGGACAACACTGTGACGTTATCGGCAGGCAATCGTTCGTCGCGCGTAGTTTCATTTCCTGCAAAACCACCATAAAGAGAAACTCCAGGATCGACAGTGAATGTTACCGTCCGGTCTGTTCCCACGGTCGGCTTGTAAACGCCTTTCGCCACCCAGATTTCGGGACAATCTTTCAACAGTGCGAATTGTGGATTTGTATACGCGTCCGTCCACGAGGTGCCGTCGTTCTTGCCTGTCGCGGTCCCGTTCACGTAGCACAGGGTGCCCGCCTGCGCGGCTGATCCGCACAGGAGCGAGAGCGTGATCAATGCCTTTCCAAGAAACGGGATTTCCTTGCCGCCTGCATAGCCGCTTTCCGTTGTTGAAGATTTGTAGAACCTCATAGCGTCCCCGTAAGAAAGTTCGTGTTGAAACAACACGACGCAATCCTACGGATGATGTGCGCACATGACTCGGACACGATTCGGTCAAGAAAAGGACAATCTATTGCTCGAAGATTGCCCGGCTCCGATCATTGTTGAAACTTTCAACAAGGGAAATCCGCAATGGCCTTCGTGAACTACAGCGTGCCGGACGACGTGAAAGATGCGTTCAACATCGCGTTCGCGGGGAAGAACAAAAGCGCCATCATTGCGCAACTCATGCAGCAAGCCGTCGAACACGAATTACGCCGACGGGTCCACGTTACGGCGACCGAAGCGATTCTGCGGCGCGGTGAACCCACGCCCATATTGGTCAACGTAGCGGCGAACGACTTCGCGAAGGCGTGCAAGTGAACCGGTTTGTACTCGACACAGGAACGTGCCTGCACTGGTTCCTCTCACATCACTCCAAAACCCGCGAGGTAGAAGCGGCGCGGCAACTGCTTTCCCACGTATCGCATCGCCGCGTCGGACTCGTGCAGCCGGCCGCGTGGGCGACAATGCTGATCGCCGAACTCGTCGCGTCGCGCTTTGCGGATGCCGCGACGGCTGCGGAAGAAATACTCGGCGTGCAGGTGCGCATCGACAACAGTCCGGCCACACTGCGGAGTGCCGTGCAGCTGGCCGAACGACTGGATCGTCCGGTTCTCCAGACGATCTTCCACGCCGTGGCGCTGAGGAACAACGTTTACCTGATTACAAGCGACGAAAGCTACTTCCGGCGAGCGAAAGATCTGGGAAATGTCATGCGCCTGCGGGATTGGCGCTGGAAGACCGGCATCGCGGAACCTGCACGGGATTACGACGTGCGTAGAAATCCCGTCGCCGTCGCGGCACGGTTCAAGTCTGTTCCGAACATCACGACGCGATCGCTCGCCGCTGTTGTCCAGCCGAAACGCTCGAATGCGGCCGTCGACTGCGTTATCGTACCTGGATGAAAAGATACGTTGATTAGACAAACGCATGAGCGATCTGCATATCGTCATCCTCGCGGCCGGCGCCGGCAAACGCATGCATTCGCGTCTGCCGAAAGTGCTGTTGCCCGTCGCCGGCAAGCCGATGCTGGCGCACGTCGTTGATGCCTCCCGGCGCCTGCAGCCGCAACGCATCCACATCGTGTTTGGCCATCGCGGTGAACAGGTGCGCCTCGCGTTCGCCGAGCAGACCGATCTGAACTGGGTACATCAACCCGATCAGCGCGGCACCGGACATGCTATGCAACTCGCCCTGGCGAACATTCCAGATGAGGCTCGCGTCCTCGTACTCT
>CAVPTJ010000023.1:0-4742 GCA_963708785.1 uncultured Gammaproteobacteria bacterium | reverse complement strand
CGCGCGCGTAGTTTTCGTCAGGACTCGTCGTGCAGACCAGCGTCGCGCCCGAGCCGCTGCAGATCGGCGCGACGTTGTGGAACGCGTTGAGGTATTTGCCCATCGTGGGGCTGTAGGTGACGTCGCTCAGCAGCGCGCCGTAATAGCCGAACGCGTCTTTGGCCAGCATGTCCTGATAGGCGGACATCGGACCGTTGTCCTGGCCGATCGCGCTGCTCTGATCCGACACGACGAAAATCTGACTCAGCGCGAAGGCCATGCGCTGGCGCAACTGGTCGGGCGCATAGACCGCCTGCCAGTACCAGCGATTCAATCGATAAGTCTGGGACGTGCTCGCGGAGTGCGCCGTCTTAACCGCCTCGACAGTGGCGTATTCGAGCGTGGGCGCCAGGCCGATCTGCTCGTCGATCCACTCGCTATAGCCGATCTGCATCAGGCGATTGACGTCGGCGGTGACCGGACCGAATGTTGCCTGGGTCAGAAAACGCGCGGCTTCATTCGAGTTTGCCGGCAAATCGGCAATGGTGTCGAAATGATTGCCGAAAATATGATCGTGCACTGAAGCGGCTGCAAGCGGCGAAGTAGCCGCAAGCACGACGCCCGCAAGACGGACCCAGACTTTCATTGGCGTATAACCCCCGGAAGCTAATTGGCGGAATCGCGCTCCCACGCGATTTCGCCACTTTATAGCCATCTAGGCGTCCATGCCGTGACAGACGTCCGATATTCGCAACGCGGCCGGATTCTAATCACAGGCGGCGTTGTGGATGTCTAAATTTCGTTGCCTCGTCTAGGGTGCAACGCCCGTACCGCCGATTCAACGCCCCGGCATACCGCCCGGCGGCAGTCCGCCGCCGCCCATCCCCTTCATGGCCGCGCCCATCTGGCGCATCAGGCCCTTGAGGCCCCCGGCGGACAGCTTCGACATCATTTTCTCCATCTGCATGTACTGCTTGAGCAGACGGTTCACGTCGGCCGGCTGCGTGCCCGAACCGCGGGCGATGCGCGCCTTGCGCGAGCCGTTGAGCACATCCGGATGGCGGCGTTCCTTCTTGGTCATCGAGTTGATGATGGCGATCATGCGGTTGACCTGGTTGTCGTTGACCTGCGCCTTCAGGTTTTCGTTGATGCCGCCCATGCCTGGCAGCTTTTCCATCATCGACGCCGCACCGCCCATGCTGATGATCTGCTGCATCTGGTCGCGCATGTCGTTCATGTCGAAGCGCTTGCCCTTGATGACTTTCTCGGCAAGCTTCTGCGCTTTCTCCTTGTCGACGTTCTGTTCGACCTGCTCGACCAGCGAAAGCACGTCGCCCATGCCGAGGATGCGTTGTGCGAGACGATCCGGATAGAACGCGTCGAGTCCGTCGGGTTTTTCGCTGACGCCGATGAACTTGATCGGACGTCCGGTGATGTAGCGCACCGACAATGCCGCGCCGCCGCGTGCGTCGCCGTCAGTCTTGGTGAGGATCACGCCGGTCAGCGGCAGTGCTTCGGCGAACGCTTTCGCCGTGGTCGCCGCATCCTGTCCGGTCATCGCATCGACCACGAACAACGTTTCGATCGGATTGAGCGCCGCCTGCAGCCGTTTGATCTCGTCCATCATCTGCGCATCGATGGCCAGCCGACCGGCCGTGTCGACGATCAGCACGTCGGCGAAATTCTTCCGCGCCGCATCGATCGCGGATTTCGCGATCGCGACCGGATCCTGATCGCCACTGCTCGGATGAAACAGCACCTCGACCTCACCGGCGAGCACGCGCAACTGCTCGATGGCGGCCGGCCGATACACGTCGGCGCTGACCACCATGACTTTTTTCTTCTTGCGATCCTTGAGGAACTTGGCCAGCTTGGCGACCGTCGTCGTCTTGCCCGCACCCTGCAGCCCCGCCATCAGCACCACCGCCGGCGGCGCGGTGTTGAGGTTCAGGTCGGTGTTGGCGGTGCCCATCACGGCCGTCAACTCATCGCGCACGACGCGCACCAGTGCCTGCCCCGGCGTCAGGCTCTTCAACACTTCCTGACCGACTGCGCGCACCTGGATGCGCTGGATCAACGCCTGCACGACGGGCAGCGCCACGTCAGCCTCGAGCAAGGCGATGCGCACTTCGCGCAGCGATTCGCGGATGTTCGCTTCGGTCAGTCGCGCGCGTCCGCGCAGACGATCGATGGTGGAGGAGAGGCGTGAACTGAGCGATTCGAACATGGCAAACCACAACGATTACGGGCCGCGAAGTATAGCAGCGCAGTTCTCCGCACCCACGCGCTGTGCCAAACTGCGGGCATGCCCTTGATCCTTCCGTCGCTGTTCGCCGCGGTGGCCTACATCGTCGCCGCGCTGGTGCTGGCGTGGCCGCTGCTGCGCGGCGGCGCGGTGCATGCGCGCGCCGGTTTATGGATCGCGGCGATCGCCGTCGTCGTGCATTTCGCCGTGCTGATCGGCCTGCACCGCGGCGGCATCGATCTGCATTTCTTCGCCGCGCTGTCGCTGGTCGGCGCATGCATGGCGGCGATGTGCCTGCTCGTGAATTTCGTGCGGCCGATCGCAACGCTCGGCGTGCTCGTATTTCCGATCGCCGCGCTGCTGTTGCTCATCGACACCTTCGCGCCGCCGACCGCACCGCTGCCGATCGAATGGCAGATCAAGCTGCACGTCGTGTTCGCACTGCTCGGGTACAGCGTGCTGAGTGTCGCGGCGCTGCTGGCGATGCTGCTGGCGACGCAGGAACATGCGCTGCGCCGGCGCGAACTCGGTGGCTTCGCCGCGGTGCTCCCGCCGCTGACCCTGACCGAAGCGCTGATGTTCCAGCTTATCGCCGCGGGCTTCGTGCTGCTCACGCTCACGCTGCTGAGCGGCATCCTGTTCGTCGAAAACCTGTTCGCGCAACATCTCATCCACAAGACGGTGCTGTCGATCGCGGCCTGGCTGGTGTTCGGCACGCTGCTGTTCGGCCGCTGGAAATACGGCTGGCGCGGGCGTCGCGCGGTGCGCCTGACCTTGTCCGGCATGGCGCTTCTGATCCTCGCCTACTTCGGCAGCCGCTTCGTGCTCGAAGTCGTGCTGAAACGCGTACCTTGATCGGGCACGGCTTGCTATGCAGAATCGCGCCATGCCGACACAGACCGCCGCCAACCGTCGCCGCTTCCAGCGGTTTCACTTCGAAGGAACGGTGAAACTGTATTCGGACAAGGCGATGTGGGAATCGAAACTCGTCGACATTTCGCTCAAGGGCGTTCTCATCGAGCGACCCGTGGAATGGAAAGGCAAGGTCGGGACGCGGTACCGCATGGACCTTCGCATCAACGGCAGCGTGATCATCAGCATGGGCGTCACCGCCGCGCACGTCATGCCGCACCGGATCGGTTTCGAATGGCAGAAGATCGATCTGGACAGCTTCGCGGAACTGAAGCGGCTGGTCGAACTCAATCTCGGCGATCCGGCCATCCTCAACCGCGAACTCTCGGCACTCGGCTAGAGGTATACAAATCCACATCGACGCGCCTCACGCAATGACGGATACCGCCGACACACCAGTGCCCGACGCGCGACGCGGCCTGTTCGTGCTGTTCCTGGTGATGGCCTTCATCGTGCTGGCGGCGGGCATCGGACTCCGCGATCCGTGGCCGTCGGACGAACCGCGCTTTGCGCTGGCCGCGAAGCAAATGGTCGAGTCCGGCGACTGGCTGTTCCCGCACCGCGGCCGCGAACTGTATTCCGACAAACCGCCGATGCTGTTCTGGCTGCAGGGTCTTTCCTACAAGCTGACCGGGGGCTGGCGCGTGGCGTTCCTGTTGCCGTCGCTGCTGGCCAGTCTGTTGACGCTCGGCTTCGTCTACGACCTCGGGCGCAAATTGTGGAATCGCCGCGTCGGGCTTTACGCCGCGATCGCGCTGCTGTTCGTTTTCCAGTTCACCTTTCAGGCCAAGCGCGCGCAGATCGATCCGCTGGTCACGTTCTTCATCACCGCCGCGAACTGGGGACTGCTGCTGCATTTCCTGCGCGGTCCGAACTGGCGCGCATTCTGGTTCGGCTGTTTCGCGGCCGGACTCGGCGTGATCACCAAAGGCGTTGGCGTGCTTGCGTTCTTCATGTTTGCGCCGTATCTCTTTGCGCGGTGGCGACAATGGCCGGGTGTCACCGTCACGGAAAACGCACTGGTCAAATGGCTGATCGGCGCCGCCGCGTTCGCGTTACCCGTGGCGATATGGGCGATCGCCGTCGTCACCGCCGCCAAATCACACGGCACGCCGGACTACGCGGCCTATGTCGACGACCTGTTTTTCCATCAGACCGCCGGCCGCTACGCGCACTCGTGGGATCACGCCAATCCGTTCTGGTTCTACATTCCCATCATCATCGTCAGCTGGCTGCCGCTGTCGCTCGCTTACATTCCCGCCGTACCCGCGTGGTGGCGCGACGTCAAAGCCCGCGAAGCGCGCGTGATGTTCCCGCTTGCCTTCGTCGTGATGTTCGTCGTGTTCTTCTCGTTTCCTTCGGGCAAGCGCGACGTGTATCTCATGCCGGCACTGCCGATGCTGGCTTTGGCGATCGGGCCGTACCTGCCGGAGATCGTGGCGATGCGCTGGGTGCGGATCGGCGCGTTCCTCATCGCGATGCTCGGCGGACTCACGCTGATCGGCGTCGGCACGTGGGCGCTGCTCAACCATTTCCCCGCCGCCGAGCACTTCGTCGAGCAGCACGAGTTGCGCGAACTGGACTGGATCCTCTGGCTCATGCTCCT
>CAVPTJ010000022.1:0-8437 GCA_963708785.1 uncultured Gammaproteobacteria bacterium | reverse complement strand
AATTGTCTGATGTCACAGCGCTAGCGCGAGCCGTATTGAATCAGGCCGTCTTGAATCAGGCCGCCTTGGCCTGCTTGTCGGCTTCCTTGAGCAGCAGGCGGACCTTGTCGGTCATCTGCGCGCCCTTCGACACCCAGGCACGGACTTTTTCCGTGTCGAGTTCGAGGCGTACGTCTTTGCCCGCCGCACCCGGATTGAAGTAACCAAGACGCTCGATACGACGGCCGTCACGGGCCTTGCGCTCGTCGGCGACAACGATGTGATAGAACGGACGACCCTTGGCGCCGCCGCGGGACAGGCGAATCTTGACCATTGCAGATACTCGAAAATTGAACGGAAAATCCGGCCGGGCGGCTGCGCGCCTGCCCACCGGGCGACTGGAAACCCGAAATTATAGGGGGTCGGCGGGAAAAAATACAGCGGAACAGACCGTTAGGCTTACTCGAAGCCGCCCGCGAAGATCTCGTCCACGAAAAGCCCACGAATGTCGAACGTTCCCTGGAAAACGCCGTCGGTCGAGTCTACCGGTGCACCTTCGGCGATCCAGTCCCAGATCTGGGCCATCTGGTACGTCGTCAGGACGGTCGAGCCCGTGGGATATCCGTCTTGCGGCATTCGGCCGCCGACAACGGGGTTGGAGCAATTGACCTTCCAGAACAGCAGACTGCGCTCGGGATGGTTTGGCACTATGTAAGTAAAACGCTGGATTTTCGTCGCTCGGCACGTTAACGATGTTTTGGTATGGCGGCGGGTCGTCCTGCGGGTCGAGGTCCAGATTGCCGGACGGAAGTTGCGTCCCATGTTCGTCGTGTGGCAGTCCGCGCAACCCGCCGTCTGAGGCTGCGGCAAGAAGTCGACGAAGATGTTCGTCTGGATAGCCGCCCCGAATTGTATACCGCTGTAGCTCGGCGGCTGATCGGTGATATCCGATGCAGCCGCTTGGCGTTTGTGCCACGAGCGAGACACACACGAAACACATGGCCAGGCCCGTCGCGCGCGCCGTCCGCCGACGCCTCGCGCGCCGGCGACTGCAAGAACCCGCATCCATCTTGCGCTCAGCTCGTCGGCAGGAAGCCCAACGAGCCGCCCGGGAAATTGGTCAGGTTGGGAAAGATCGCCGATATGCCGGTCGAACCTGTGGAGCGCACGTCCATCCACTTGGCAAACGTCGCGGCGTACTGATCGACGCTGAGACCCGGAATCAGTTGTCCGCGCGAGAACGAGTTGGCGTTCGGATTGGTCATCTTTGCGTAAGCCAGATTCGGGTACGCGCCGTCGATGCCCTTGCCGTTGGTCGTGGATCCCTTTGTGTATAGCTTGCCGCCGTTGACCGCGCCGCCGAGCGCAAACTGGATGCCACCCCACGCGTGATCCGAACCCGCGCCGTTGGTTTGCAACGTGCGCGCAAATTCCGTGGCGGTGAACGCCGTCACGCTGTTCTGCAATCCCTGTACGCCCATCTCGGTCCAGAACGCAGCCACCGCCTGATCGAGCTGGTAGAGCAGACCGGCGTGATCGTTGGGGTTGCCCGGCGGTGCAGTGCCATTGCCGTCGGTGTTCGACATCATTCCGGAGTGCAAGTCGAAACCGCCGAGCTGCACGAAAAAAATCTGGCGGGTCGCATAATTTTGCGCTTTCGATAACTTGATCACCGCGGCAACCTGCTTCAACTGCTTGCCGAGGGATGTGGCGGGAAATGTCGTGCGGTGACATTGTACGGCGCGGTGCACGCGAGTGCGGGCTTGAGTTCGGCGAACAACGCCCGCGCGTCGCCAAACACGTTGCCGTATTCCCCGGAGAACTCGTTCGCGTACGTCGCGCCGAGTAATTCATTGAGCGCCTGGTCGCGCACGCTGTTGTTGCCGGTGCCGCACGGGTCCTGATTGCACATCGCACTGAGATTGGCGAGACCGCCAGATGACAATTGATACGGATTGTTCACGACGTTGCCGATCTCGAAGCGGTTGGCGCCGGCGATCGAGACGCAGAGCGGGAACAGCGGGCCTCCTACACTTCCGGAACCGGTGTTGTTGGCGCCCTGGGCCTGCAAGTCGTCGGCGCAAAGTCCGCCCCAGCCCTGACCGGCGGTGCCACTCGTGTTGGCCTGATTCCACAGATTCGTCTGGTCGGCATGCGAGAACAATTGCGGCGGCTTCGGGAACGTGGCGGTCTTGTAGTCGGTCATGTTCATCGGCTTCACCAGCGTGCCGACGTTGACCGCGAACGCGAGCTTGTTGGCTTTGAAATAGCTGGCCAGGTTGGTCAGGTTGGGATGCAGGAAATATTTGTTGGTCGACGAATTTGAGTCATTTCCGTCCGTGACGATCTGCGCATTGCCCGCTCGCCGGTCGGACCATGCCCAGCCCGCCCGGATTGCGTCTGGCTGTTGTAAGCACCGTTGCGCGCGGTGGCGTACACATCGTAACGCTGGTTCGAACCGTTGCTGTCCCACGGCACCACCAGGTTCCACGAATCGTTGCCGCCCTGCAGGTAAATGCAGACAAGCGCCTTGTAGCCACTCAGCGATGTCGTCGCCGCCATCGCGGTGCCGAGCATGCGCAGTTGCGGAATCATCGCCGCGGCGCCGCCACTGCAGGCGACGCAGGCCATGTTGCGGAGGAATTCGCGACGGGAATTGCGTGAAAGTTTCATGGTCGTGTCCTCAGCGCTGGGTGGCGTATTCGGGAGAAAGCATGGTCACGTAAATGGCCGACCAGGCCATCTCCGTTGGGCCGCCCGTACCGCCCGCTTTCAACTGCGTGAGCATATTGGTCAAACTCGTGTTCATCGCCGCCGACATCGATCCGTACAGCATCGTCGTGTTGATCGTCGACACCATGTTCGCGACGTTCACCGCCGTATCCGACGTCGCGTTCTGCGTCAGCGAGGACAGGTCGATGAGCGGCCGGTCGACCGGCGGCGCCGGTGGATTGCCGGTCGTGTAGCCCTGATAACCCTGCGCGGTGAATCCGAAGTACGTATTGGACGAGCTGTACGTCGTCGAAGCGTTGGTGATCTGGAATTCCGGCGAATACAGGTTGTTGTCGGAGAACGTCCCGGGCTGCTGGAAGTCGGGCGAGAAAAAGTTGAACACGGTCGGCGACTCCAGCGGGTTCTCGCCGAAGCTGCCCTGGAAGTTGGCGGTGCCGATCATCTTGATCTCGCCGAACGAATCCGCGGCAGGCGCCTTCGCATTGAATGCGCGCCACATGGCGGTGAGGCGCAGGACCGGTTCACGCAACTTGCCGTAGGTGTCGCCGGTATTCAACGGCGGCGGATTGCGCGCTTCGCTATGGGTGAGGATCGCCTTGATGACGTCACCGAGATCGTTGCCGGGCACATTCATGACCGTCGCCACATCATCGATGTATTGCGGCGAGGGATTGCTGGTGACGAAACGCTGGATCAACTGGCGCGAAATGAACGGCGCAATGTTCGGGTGCGAGGCGATGATCGACAGTTCTTCCGAAACTTCGGCGGCGCAGGTTCCCGGCGTTATGGTATTGGGAATCTGGGTGTTGCTCGGCATGCCGGCCGTTCCGAGCACCGTAAGTGCCACACCGCCGACTTCGCCGTCGCCGTTCACGTCGTGCTTCATCTGCGGATTGTTGTCGCTGAAATATTCGTTGCCGAAGCACGCCATCGGCAGCGAGGCGCCGGCATCGGTCGAACCGCCGCCGTAGAAATTGGCGGGTGGCGACCCTGTGCCGATCCCGGTCGGCGCGTCTCCGTATGTGAATCCGGTGAACACCTCGGCGGTATTCGTAATGATGCTCTGGTCGTAGGTCGGAATATCGTTCCCCGACCCATCAGTCTTGTGACTGCCATCGTTGTTCAAGAGAACCAGACCCACCGAGAACAGCTGCATCACTTCACGCGCATAGTTCTCGTCCGGACTGGTCGAGCAAACCAGACTCGCACCCGACCCGCTGCATACCGGCGCGACGTTATGGAACGCATTGAGGTATTTGCCCATCGTCGGGCTGTAGGTTACGTCGCTCAGGAGCGCACCGTAGTAGCCGAAGGCGTCTTTGGCCAGCATGTCCTGATACGCCGACATCGGTACGTTGTCCTGGCCGATGGCGCTGCTCTGGTCGGACACCACGAAAATCTGACTCAGCGCGAAAGCCATGCGCTGGCGCAACTGATCCGGCGCATAGACGGCCTGCCAGTACCATCGATTCAGTCGATAGGACTGCGCCGTGCTTGCCGCATGTGCATTCTTGACTGCCTCGACGGTGGCGTATTCGAGGGTGGGCGGCAAGCCGATCTGCTCGTCGATCCACTCGCCGTAGCCGATCTGCATCAGGCGGTTGACGTCGGCGGTGACCGGTCCGAAGGTCGCCTGCGTCAGGAAACGCGCGGCTTCGTTCGTGTTTGCCGGCAAGTCGGTGATGACGTCGAAGTGATTGCCGAAAATATGATCGTGCACCGAAGCGGCTGCGAACGGCGAAGCGGCTGCAAACGCGGCGCCCGCGAGACTGGCCCAGACTTTCATTGGCGTAGAACCCCCGAAGCTATTGGCGGAATCGCGCTCCCACGCGATTTCACCACTGTATAGCCATCTAAGCGTCCATGCCGTGACAGACGTCCGAAATTCGCAACGCAGCCGGATTCTAATCACACGCGGCGTTGCGGATGTCTAAATTTCGTTGCCGCGCCTAGGGTGCAATGCGCGTACCGCGGATTCAACGCCCCGGCATACCGCCCGGCGGCAGACCGCCGCCGCCCATCCCTTTCATGGCCGCGCCCATCTGGCGCATCAGGCCCTTCAGCCCGCCGGAGGACAGCTTCGACATCATCTTCTCCATCTGCATGTACTGCTTGAGCAGACGGTTGACGTCGGCCGGCTGCGTGCCCGAGCCGCGCGCGATGCGCGCCTTGCGCGAACCGTTGAGCACGTCCGGATGGCGGCGTTCTTTCTTGGTCATCGAGTTGATGATGGCGATCATGCGGTTGACCTGATTGTCGTTGACCTGCGCCTTCAGGTTATCGTTGATGCCGCCCATGCCCGGCAGCTTTTCCATCATCGAGGCGGCGCCGCCCATGCTGATGATCTGCTGCATCTGGTCGCGCATGTCGTTCATGTCGAAGCGCTTGCCCTTGATGACCTTCTCGGCAAGCTTCTGCGCCTTCTCCTTGTCGACGTTCTGCTCGACCTGCTCGACCAGCGAAAGCACGTCGCCCATGCCGAGGATGCGCTGCGCGAGACGATCCGGATAGAACGCGTCTAGTCCGTCGGGTTTTTCGCTGACGCCGATGAACTTGATCGGACGACCGGTGATGTAGCGCACGGAGAGCGCTGCGCCGCCGCGTGCATCGCCGTCGGTCTTGGTGAGGATCACGCCGGTCAGCGGCAATGCTTCGGCGAACGCTTTCGCCGTGGTCGCCGCGTCCTGCCCCGTCATCGCATCGACCACGAACAGCGTTTCGATGGGATTGAGCGCCGACTGCAGCCGCTTGATCTCGTCCATCATCTGCGCGTCGATGGCCAGTCGTCCGGCCGTGTCGACGATAAGCACATCCGCGAAATTCTTCTTCGCCGCATCCACCGCGGATTTCGCGATCGCGACGGGATCCTGGTCGCCGCTGCTCGGATGAAACAGCACCTCGACTTCACCGGCCAGCACGCGCAACTGCTCGATGGCGGCCGGTCGATACACGTCGGCGCTGACCACCATGACTTTTTTCTTCTTCCGATCCTTGAGGAACTTGGCAAGCTTCGCAACCGTCGTCGTCTTGCCCGCGCCCTGCAGGCCGGCCATCAGCACGATCGCCGGCGGCGCGGTGTTGAGATTCAGATCGGTGTTGGCCGTGCCCATCACCGCCGTCAATTCGTCGCGCACCACGCGTACGAGTGCCTGTCCGGGCGTCAGGCTCTTCAACACTTCCTGACCGACCGCACGCACCTGGATGCGCTGGATCAACGCCTGCACCACGGGCAGCGCAACGTCGGCTTCGAGCAAGGCGATGCGTACTTCGCGCAGCGACTCGCGGATGTTCGCTTCGGTCAATCGCGCGCGACCGCGCAGGCGATCGATGGTGGAGGAAAGGCGTGAACTGAGCGACTCGAACATGGCAAACCACAACGATTACGGGCCGCAAAGTATAGCAGCGCAGTTCTCCGCGCCCACGCGCTGTGCCAAACTGCGGGCATGTCCCTGACCCTGCCGTCGCTGCTCGCCGCGGTGCTGTACATCGTCGCCACGCTGGTGCTGGCGTGGCCGCTGCTGCGCGGTGGCGCGGCTCATGCGCGTGCCGGTTTGTGGATCGCGGCGATTGCCGTGGTCGTGCATTTCGCGGTTCTGGTCAGCATGCACCGCGGCGGCATCGACCTGCATTTCTTCGCCGCGCTGTCGCTGGTCGGCGCGTGCATGGCGGCGATGTGCCTGCTCGTGAATTTCATGCGGCCGATCGCGACCCTCGGCGTGCTGGTATTCCCGATCGCAGCACTGCTGTTGCTCATCGACACGTTCGCGCCGCCGACCGCACCGTTGCCGATCGAATGGCAGATCAAGCTGCACGTGGTATTCGCGTTGCTCGGCTACAGCGTGCTGAGCGTCGCCGCGTTGCTCGCCATGCTGCTGGCGACGCAGGAACATGCGCTGCGCCGGCGCGAATTCGGCGGCTTCGCCGCGGTGCTGCCGCCGCTGACGCTCACCGAAGCGCTGATGTTTCAGCTCATCGCCGCGGGTTTCGTATTGCTCACGCTCACGCTGCTCAGCGGCATCCTGTTCGTCGAAAACCTGTTCGCGCAACATCTCATCCACAAGACAGTGTTGTCGATCGCGGCCTGGCTGGTGTTCGGCACGTTGCTGTTCGGCCGCTGGAGATACGGCTGGCGCGGTCGTCGCGCGGTGCGCTTGACCTTGTCCGGCATGGCGCTCCTGATCCTCGCTTACTTCGGCAGCCGCTTCGTGCTCGAAGTGGTGTTGAAACGCGTGCCTTGATCGGGCGCCACTTGCTATGCAGAATCGTGCCATGCCGACCGACACCGCCGCCGCCAACCGCCGCCGCTTCCAGCGCTTTCATTTCGAGGGCACGGTGAAGCTGTATTCGGACAAGGCGATGTGGGAATCGAAACTGGTCGACATTTCGTTGAAGGGCGTTCTCATCGAGCGGCCCGTGGAATGGAAAGGCAAAGTCGGATCGCGCTACCGCATGGACTTGCGCATCAACGCCAGCGTGATCATCAGCATGGGCGTCACCGCCGCGCACATCATGCCGCACAGGATCGGTTTCGAATGGCAGAAGATCGATCTGGACAGCTTCGCGGAATTGAAACGGCTCGTCGAACTCAATCTTGGTGATCCGGCCATCCTCAATCGCGAACTCTCGGCGCTCGGCTAAAGGTATACAAATCCACATCGACGCGCCTCACGCAATGACGGATACCGCCGCGACCCCTGTGCCCGACGCGCGCCGCGGCCTGTTCGTACTGTTCCTGGTGATGGCGTTCATCGTGCTGGCCGCCGGCATCGGACTTCGTGATCCATGGCCGTCGGACGAGCCGCGTTTTGCGCTGGCGGCGAAACAGATGGTGGAATCCGGCGACTGGCTGTTTCCGCACCGCGGCCGCGAATTGTATTCCGACAAACCGCCGATGCTGTTCTGGCTGCAGGGACTGTCCTACAAGCTGACCGGCGGCTGGCGCGTGGCCTTCCTGCTGCCCTCGCTGCTGGCGAGTCTGCTCACACTTGGCCTGGTCTACGATCTCGGCCGCAAATTGTGGAATCGCCGCGTCGGACTTTATGCCGCCATCGCGCTGCTGTTCGTTTTCCAGTTCACCTTCCAGGCCAAACGCGCGCAGATCGATCCGCTGGTCACGTTCTTCATCACCGCGGCGAACTGGGGCTTGCTGCTGCATTTCCTGCGCGGGCCGAACTGGCGCGCGTTATGGTTCGGCTGCTTCGCGGCGGGACTAGGCGTCATCACCAAAGGTGTGGGCGTGCTCGCGTTCTTCATGTTCGCGCCGTATCTGTTCGCGCGCTGGCGAAAATGGCCGGAAGTGACGGTCACCGAGAACGCGATCGTAAAGTGGCTGATCGGTGCGGCGGCGTTCGCCCTGCCGGTGGCGATCTGGGCGATCGCCGTCGTCACCGCGGCGAAATCGCACGGCACGCCGGACTACGCGGCCTACGTCGACGATCTGTTCTTCCACCAGACCGCGGCCCGCTACGCGCACTCGTGGGATCATGCCAATCCGTTCTGGTTCTACATTCCCGTCATCGTCCTGAGCTGGCTGCCGCTGTCGCTCGCCTATATTCCCGCCGTGCCCGCGTGGTGGCGCGACGTCAAAGCCGGCGAAGCGCGCGTGATGTTGCCGCTCGCCTTCGTCGTGATGTTCGTCGTGTTCTTCTCGTTTCCGTCGGGCAAGCGCGACGTCTATCTCATGCCCGCGCTGCCGATGCTGGCCCTGGCGCTTGGCCCGTATCTT
>CAVPTJ010000021.1:0-15701 GCA_963708785.1 uncultured Gammaproteobacteria bacterium | reverse complement strand
GACGCCCGCCGAGCCTGTGCCGGCGGCGCCGCCCGCGAGTGGCCGTTTCGCCGTGAACCTCGGCATCTACGCAGACCAGGCGCATGTGAACGCGCTGATCGGCAACGTGAAAAAACTCGGCTACGCCGCATATTCCGAGCCGACCGAATACCAAGGCAAATCCGCGTTGCGCGTGCGCGTCGGGCCGTTTGCCGACCGCGCTGCCGCGGAAACGGCACGGCTGAAGATCAAGCAGGCCGAGCCGAAAGTGCCGAGCAGCGTCGTCGATTCCGGCGAGCAGCCGACCGCCGACGCGCCTGCGACGGCGGTCGCGTCGAACCGCGCCGGCGGCTGGGCGGTGCAGCTCGGTGCGTTCAAGTCCGAAGCCGAAGCCGACAAATTGCGCGATCGCCTGCGTGCCGTCGGCATCGCGAGTTTCGTCGACAAGAGCGGCAGCAACGACACGACGCTGTGGCGCGTCCGCGCCGGTCCCTACGCCGAGAGAAGCGGCGCCGACAGCGCGCGCGGCGCGATAAAGCAGAAGCTGAAAGTCGACGGGATGATCGTCACGCAGCCATGACCGTCGGGAACCGGCCGCCGCCGCGCATCTTCGAAGTGCCCGTTTCGCATCGCCCGTTCGCCGCCTTCTGATGAACTGGGCCGACTACTGCATCATCATCGCGCTGGTCCTGTCCGTGTTGATGGGCCTGTGGCGCGGCTTCATCGGCGAGGTGATCGCGCTCGCCTGCTGGGTGCTCGCGTTCTGGGTGGCGTGGACGTTCGGCGCGCAACTCGCGGCGCAGTTCACGGCGATCACGCTGCCGTCGGCGCGGTTGCTATTGGGTTATGCGATCTGCTTCGTCGGCGTGCTGATCGCCGGCGCACTGGTTGGATTCCTGATGCGCAAGCTGGTCGCGACCAGCGGCCTGTCGGGCAGCGACCGCATGCTCGGCATGGTGTTCGGACTTCTGCGCGGCCTGGCCATCGTCACCATCGCCGTGCTCATCCTCAAGTTCACGCCGCTGCCGCAGGATCCATGGTGGAAGGAATCGAAACTGCTGCCGACCTTCGAAAACGCGGCGCACTGGCTGACCACGAAACTGCCGCCGGAAGTCACCCACTATCTTGATTTCCGCAACATCGCGCCACAGATTCCACAGGCGCCGCCGGCCGATCAGAAGCCGGTCAATCCGCCAGCGCAACCCGCGTCGCCGAAACCGGCGCCCAATCCATGAACCTGCACCCGTTATACTGCCGTCTCCCGGAGCATCGCTGATCATGTGCGGAATCATCGGCATCGTAGGCAAATCCGACGTCGCCTCGTCCCTGTACGACGCGCTCACGGTTTTGCAGCACCGCGGGCAGGATGCCGCCGGCATCGCCACCGTCGACGGCGATCGCCTGCGCCTGCACAAGGGTGCGGGACTCGTCCGCGACGTCTTCAACACCGACAACATGGAGAAGCTGCGCGGCCGCGTCGGCATCGGCCACTGCCGCTATCCGACGGCCGGCTCCGAATCCACCGCCGAAGCGCAGCCGTTCTATGTGAACTCGCCGTACGGCATCGCGCTCGGCCACAACGGCAATCTGGTCAACACCGATTCGCTGCGCCGCGAGATGTACGAAGGCGACCGGCGCCACATCAACACCGATTCGGATTCCGAAGTGCTGCTCAACATCCTGGCGCACGAGATCCAGATCCAGGATCGGCATCACCTCACGCCGGATCAGATCTTCAAGGCTGTCGCGGGCGTGCATGCGCGCGCGCGAGGCGGCTATGCGGTTGTCGCGCTGGTGCTCGATTACGGCGTGCTCGCGTTTCGCGATCCGTACGGCATCCGCCCGCTCGTGCTCGGCGAACGCGAAACGGCGGCCGGCAAGGAATACGCGGTGGCGTCGGAGTCCGTCGCGCTCGACATCCTCGGATTCAAGCGCCTGCGCGACGTCGCGCCGGGCGAAGCGGTGCTGCTCACGCCGGACGGTCAGTTGCATACGCGTCATTGCGCCGAAGGCTATCCGCATGCGCCGTGCATTTTCGAATACGTCTACTTGGCGCGTCCGGATTCGATGATCGAAGACGTGTCGGTATACAAAGCACGTTTGCGCATGGGCGAACGGCTCGCGGAGAAAATCCGCAAGCTGCGTCCTGATCACGACATCGATTCGGTGATTCCGATCCCGGACACGTCGCGCACCGCGGCGAGTTCGCTCGCCGCCGAACTCGGGCTTCCAATGCGCGATGGATTCGTCAAGAACCGCTACATCGGCCGCACTTTCATCATGCCGGGGCAGAGTGAACGGGTGAAGTCGGTGCGTCGCAAGCTCAACGCGATCGAACTGGAATTCCGCAAGAAGGTCGTGCTGCTGGTCGACGATTCCATCGTGCGCGGCACCACCTCGAAACAGATCATCCAGATGGCCCGCGATGCCGGCGCGAAAAAAGTATACTTCGCCTCGGCAGCACCACCGGTGCGCTTCCCGAACGTGTACGGCATCGACATGCCGGCTGCGGACGAGCTCGTCGCGCACGACCGCACCGAGGAAGAAGTGCAGCAGCTCATCGGCGCGGACTGGCTGATCTACCAGGATCTCGACGATCTGATCGCCGCCGTCGCCGATGGCAACGAGAAACTCACGCGCTTCGACGCCTCGTGCTTCGACGGCAACTACGTCACCGGTGTCGAACCGACCTATCTGCGCGAACTGGAACTCGACCGCTCCGACGCGGCCAAGATGCAACGCCGCACCGGATCGTAGAAAACTCGCGCCGCAAAGGCCGCGCGTCCTGATAGTTCGCCTTTTTGCGTATATAAGAAGCACCGCACGGTCGTTGCAGATTACATCTGGCACAATACCGGCGCTTTCGTGGCGGAGCTGGACGTGAGATCGACAGGAAGTTCGGAACGGGGCATTTTTGCTCGCGCGGCCGAGTGCTTGCACTGCGCCGATCCGACGGAAAAAGTCGCGGCGACGGAAGCGGCCGCTGCGGCTTTCCGTGCCGGCCGACTTTCCCTCGACGATGTCACGCCGGTCGCGCCCATCGGCTCGCCGGGTCGCCCGCAACGTCCCGTGCTGGTGCCGCCGAAGCAACTGCCGCGACGTGGCCTGGGCACGCCGGAAGGTCGCGTCGCGCTCGTGCACGCCGTGGCGCACATCGAATTCAACGCGGTCAATCTGGCGTGGGACGCGGTGTATCGATTTCGCGGCATGCCGGCTGATTACTACGCTGACTGGATCTGCGTTGCCGACGACGAAGCGCGCCATTTCCGCCTGCTGCGCGCGAGACTTGCCGAACTCGGCCATGATTACGGCGATTTCGATGCACACGACGGCCTCTGGGAAATGGCCGTAAAGACGTCCCATTCGTGTCTGGAGCGCATGGCGCTCGTACCGCGCGTGCTCGAAGCGCGCGGACTCGACGTCACGCCCGGAATGATCTCGCGCCTGCGTCACGCGCGCGACGATGCGACCGCCGACATCCTCGATATCATCCTGCGCGAGGAAGTCGCGCACGTCGCCGCCGGCTCGCGCTGGTTCGCCTGGTGCTGCGAACGCGAGGGCCGCGATGCGGAGCGCGCGTTCGACGAACTCATCGCGCTTCACGCTCGCGGCGCCGTGCGCGGACCTTTCAATACCGACGCGCGCATCGCCGCCGGTTTCACGCGCGCCGAACTGGAGCGCCTTGGAGCGGCGGCATGATGCGGCGCGCCGTGTGCGCCGTCGTCATCGCAGGAATTTGGCTGATCGTTTTGGGATTCGCAGCCGGGCTGGTCTGGACCTCGCCGCCGACGCCGGAGACGAGATTCCCGATCGACGCGCGCAGTTTCCGCGTCGTGCAGGGCGCCGGTGTCGAAGACGGTTCGTCGATGCGGATCGGTTCGGTCGGCGACGACGGCAGTGCGCTGCAGGCTGTGTCGATCGATCATCTGCGGGCCGAGGATTTTCCGGTGCTGCGCTATCGCTTCGACGGCTTTCCGAGGACGCTGGAGTTGGCGTTCTTCTTCCGTCGCGCCGATGCGCCGGACGACGTACAGCCCGCAGTGACCGTGCCCTGGCCCGACGGGGACTGGCAGACGATCGATCTGAGCAAAGTGCCGGGCTGGCGCGGCGAGATCATCGAGATGGGATTTTCCGAATACCCAACGCCGCAGATTGCTCCAACCAGCGTCGCCTTTCGTCCGTTCCGTTTCGATCAAGTAGAACTGTGGTCCCAATCGTGGCGAGGCAGTTTCGCGGCGCTGTACACGTCGTGGTTCACGTACACGCCGTGGGCGTTGCTATCGATCAGTGCGCTCGGTCCGCAACGCGAAGTGGCGCAGGCCGTTCCTCTGGCGCCGCTGCTGCTGCTCGCGACCGCGCTGAGTCTTGCCGCGGCGGCGATGTTATTGCGCTGGTCGCGTCGCGCGCTGGTGTTGCGCTGTGCCGCCGCATTCGGCGCGTTATGGGTGATAGGTGACGTCGCTTGGCTGGATGATCTCCGCAAGAAGCACGCTTTCACCGAAACCGTATACGCCGACAAGCCCTGGAGCGAACGCGCGCAACTCGTGCCCGATCAGGATATCGCGCAGACCGCGGCGAAACTGCGCGCGTATTTGGCGTCGCAGCCGGGACCGCATCGCCTGCTGGTCGGCGCCGATTCGAAATACGTGTTCCTCAAATTGATCTACGAACTGTTGCCCGTCGACGCGGCACCGCTGCAGCAGATGGGTTCCTTCGCGTGGCCGCCCGGCGAAGTCTTTGTGCTGCTGTACAACGATTCGCAGTGGCGTTACGACGAAAAGCGCGGCGCGCTGGTCGATGCCGAAGGTCGCCGCGCCGGCGAACCGCCGGATGTCGTATTCAGCGGCCACTTCGGCCACGGGGCCCGCGTCGAGCCTGTGTACGACAAGGGCGACATAAGGCTGTACGTTCGGCGCGGCGACGGGGCGGCGACGCCGTGACACTCCTGTTCGCATGGTTGCTGCCGTGGACGGCGGGCTTCGCCGTTTATTGCGCGCTCGATCCGCGGCGCGGTCCGGGCTGGATGGCATCGGCGGCGGGTCACGGCCTTGTATTCGGCATGTTGCTGGCCGCTGCAGCCGCCGACTGCTTCGCGCGCGAAGACACGGTGCACGCGGTCAGTCACGCGTGGCTTCCGCTCGCGTTGGTCGCGCTGGTCGCAGGCGCCGTCGCGTTCTGGCGTCGCCGCGGAAGCGGCACGCAGCGGGCGGCAGCCGCCCCGCCGAAAATGGAAAGGTGGAAAGTTATACTTGTCGCAGCGGCAGTCGTATCGATCGCCTTCCGCGGCTATCTTGCGCTGCGCGAAATCCTGCTTCGCCCGACCTTCCCGTGGGACGCGTGGGATGCGTGGGCGGTGAAATCCAAGGCGTGGTTCCTGCTCGGTCACTTCGCGCCGTTCGTGTCGGCGACACAATGGCTGCACAGCGCGCCCGGCGCTGCTTACACGGGTCCCGCGTGGAGCTATCCCGCGGCGCTCGCCTGGCTGCAGATTTGGTTCGCGAGTGCGGCGGGTGGATGGATCGAACCGGTAGTGAACCTGCCATGGCTCGCGCTGTGGATCGGTTTGCTGCTCGCGCACTACGGACAATGGCGGGCGCTGGGACTTTCAGCACTGCGCGCGGTGGCGTTTTCCTACGTGCTCGCTTCTGTGCCGCTGATCACCGTGCACGTGGCGCTCGCGGGCTATGCGGATCTGTGGATCGCGACTGTATTCGGTTTCGCCGTGCTCGCCTGGATGCGCTGGCTGCAGCATGGCGACACGAATCAGCTGGTGCTCGCTGTCGCATGCGTGCTGATATTGCCGTGGCTCAAACTCGAAGGCGCGGTGTGGCTGCTGCTGTCGGTCGGCGTGGCCGTGGCGTGCGCGTTGCCGCGTCGCGTGCGGCACATCGTCATCGTCGTGTTGGCCGTCGCCGCGGCGATCGTTGCCACGGTCGGACATATCCGGCTGCCGCTGTTCGGGCTTGGCTGGGTCAGCATCGGCTGGCATTCCATCGAAGTTCCGGTCATCGGCACGCTGGCCGTCGCCTTCCACGGCAACGCGCTCAGCGGCGCGCTCAGCAGTCTGTTCATGCAGCCGAGCTGGAATCTGCTGTGGTGGCTGTTGCCGGTCGTGATCGTCTGGCGCCGGCGCGAATTCCACACGAGTCGTGCGCTGCGCTGTCTGGGCGCGCTGCTGGCGGCAGGCCTCGCGTTTCTGGCGTTCCTGTTCCTTTTCACCGATGCGGCGCAGTGGGCCGAGAGCTATACCGCCATCAATCGCCTGGTCATGCACTTCGTGCCGGGGGCGATCACGCTGCTGGCGCTGCTGCTCCGAGACGTTGCCTTGCAGCCAGAACCGATTCGTACAGCGTGATAGTCCGCGTCACGTTTTTTTCGAGCGTGAATTCTTCGCGCCAGCGGCGACGACCCGCGTCGCCGAGCTGGCGTCGCAGCGCGGCGCCGTCGCGCAGGCGGGCGAGGGCGGCGGCCAGTGACGCAGGATCGCCGGGTACGGTCATCAATCCGGTTTCGCCGTCGCGCACCACGTGGTTCACGCCCGAGCCGGGAATCGCGCTCGCGATGGTCGGCAAGCCTGCGCGCATCGCTTCCAAAAGTACGATGCCGAAGGATTCGGCGCGCTCCGTCGACGGCAGGCAGAACGCGTCGGCGTTTGCATAGATCGCCGCCAGGCGTGCGCGGCCGGCGGCGTTCATGTCGATGCGGCCGGCAAATCGCACGCGCGATTCGATGCCGAGTTGCCGTGCCAACGCGCGCAGTGCTGCACCGCATTCGCCGTCGCCGACCAGGACGAGGCTGCAATCCGGCGTCGCCGCTATCGCACGCAGCAGGACGTCAAAGCCCTTGAAGTAGCTGAGTCTGCCGACCGCCAGCACGCGCAGCCCGGCGGACGGCCATTGTATATTTGTATCATTATCAGGATCGCGCGCCTCTTCGCCGATTCCCAGCGGAATGACGTGCGTCTTCGCGCGATGCGGCGCGAGCGCTTCGCTCGAATCCAGGTAGTCCGCCGATGTGGCGATGATGGCGGCCGCACGGCGCAGCAGCGCGCGTTCCCACGGCCGATAAACGCGATAGCCCCACCGCAACGCCCCGCTTTGGCTGCCGGGCGGAATATCCGCGTGCCAGTGGATCACCCACGGAATACGTCGCGCCGATGCCGACAACAAAGGCCAGAACGCCGAGGTATTCGGCACATGCAGATGCAGCAGATCGGGTTTGCGCTCGGCGATGAGGCGTCGCAGATGCACGGCGAAGGTCGGGCTCACCGGTGCGTAAAATAGATTGCCCAGGCACGCCACCTGGGTGAGGTCCACTCCGTCGACCCGCGTACGCCGCGTGCGCGTCGTGCCGGGCTCGGCGTGCGCCAGCATCGTGACGTCGATTCCGCGCGCCGCCAGCCCGGCACACAGTTCCGCGCTGACGCTCTCGATGCCCCCCGGATGCGGCGGAAAGAATTTGCCGACGTGCAGGACGCGCATCGCGCCTCAGCGGCCGCCGGCGACGCGCTGTGCGGGAGGCGATTCGGCGGAACGTTTGCCGGCGAGTTCATCGCGCGTCTCGCGCAATTCCTGTTCCAGGATCGCGAGTTTTTGCGTCAGCCGTCGCATCTGGCGCTCCGAGCGCGAGCGGTCGACGTCCATCTTGAGCAAGCGGATCAGGATCATGCCGATACCCACTACGATCGGCAGCACCGGCGGGTAGTTGATGCCGGTGATGCGTCCGAGCCAGTCGATCACCGGCGGGAACAAACCGAGGATCAGGATGGCCGCGGCCACCGCGAACCACCACAGCGCGAAACTGCCGTGGAGGTGATCGCGACGCACCAGAAAGAGAATCGCGCCGGCGAGAAGAACGCCGATGATGCCGGCAGTTACGGCGGCCGTCATGCCGCCGCCTTCGCGCCGCGCCGGCCGATGCGCCCGCGCGCGCTGACCTGCGCGAAACACAATACCGTGGTGTGCAGCATGTAGCGTGCGACCATCAGCCACGAAGAAAAGACGCGCGAGCCGCCGCTCCGGCGCGGCGACATGCGCGTCGGCGCTTCGTTCAGGGTGAGTCCTTTCTTGCGCAGCAGCATCAACACTCCGAGATCCTGGTAGTCGAGCAGACTCGCCTCGCGCGACGCCAGCGTGCGGATCGCGCGGCGATCGTACACGCGCAGTCCGGAAGTGAAGTCTTGCACAGCGATCCCGGTGATGAAACGGAAATAGCGGGCGGCGAGCCGCTTGGCCTTGCTCAGCCGTTCCGAGCACGTACCGATGATCACGTTCGCGTGCGATTCGCGATGTGCCGCGAGCAGTGCCGGCAGTTCGCGCGGATCGTGCTGGCCATCCGCGTCGAGGGTGACGACAGTGCGGTAGCCTCTGCGCTGGGCATAGCGGATGCCGGCCTGCGTCGCCCCCCAGGCGCCGAGCTGATTGGGCAGCGAGAGCACGCACGCACCGGCCATTTCAGCCGCGAGCCGGGTGGCGTCGTTGCTCGCATCGTCGACCACGAGCACATCGCAAGGCGTGTTCGAGCGCACGCCGGCCACGATGTCGGCCACGGTAAGTCCTTCATTCCTCGCGGGAATTACGGCGAGGATAGGCAAATGAGCAGGAGGATCGCGGAGCACGGGTCGACACGGCCTGAGGCGGATCGCGCATTGTCCGGGCCGCCGGAAAGCGGTGTCAATGAAACAAGTCATCCCCGATCAGCCCAGCCCAAGCCTGTGTCCGGTTCTCGGGTCCCCTTCCGTTAGTAGTGAACGAGTGCCACAAAAGCACGGCTTTTTCCGGTTCCGACAGCTCGTCATAGGTTCGTCAAGTCCGTCACATAACCTGTTGACGGAGCTTGAAGGATTGCCTAGACTCGGCGCGTTCGGGTGTGAGTTAACGGGTCAGGGGCATACGCTCTCACCCAATCGATTGGAGATTTACATGAAATCGTTCAAAGTGAAGGCGCTGGCGGTTGCTGTGCTTGGTTTGGCGGGGATGGGTGTTGCGTCTGCGGCGTGCCCGACGGACCCGTTTGCAGCGTGGACTAGTGACTCCGGCGGCACCAACACGGGCGCTGCACTCGGTGGCACGACGGTTGGCGTCTCGCCCGGGACTGGACGGTACTAGCTGCGCGATGAGCGCGACTTTCACCAGCGCGCCAGGAAGTAACGGCGAGTCTGCAACGGTGTACGACCAGTCGCCGCAGAATGAGCAGACCTATCGTTTTCGCTTCTATATCGACCCCACGACGATTTCGTCGAGTTTAGGGTCAACGAATACAGTGGAAGTTTTCAGCGCACAGACGGGAGCGGGTCATGGACCCAACTCTCCGGCGAGTTCGAAGCTCGTGCGTTTTGTTCTTCTCGGAACGGGTAGCTCGTCGACATATAAGCTCCGTGCCTATGCGGCGTGCACTGGCGGCGATGCAGGCGTGAGTGTTGCGGCTGGTTTCTGTTCGTCCAAATTCCAGACCGGCACGACCAATACAGGTGATATCACCCTGAATGTGGGTCCGACTCGTCTCGAAGGTCAGGTGATTATCGGAGCGCAGGGCACTGCCGTGCTTAATGTGTGGACTGGCACGAACGTGGGCACTCCGGATCGCGTTCTGAATATCAATAATTCCGCGTGGGGCGGCAGCGACGGCGTGAAGCAAGCCGTGATGGGTTTGGCTTCCTCGACTCCAGGTTTCCGCTCGGCCGCGGTGAATAAGTCCGTCGTCTTTGATGAATTTGATTCCAGACGGCAAACGATGATTGGTAATTAATAAAACTACCTTTAGGAGTACGAAATGAAAAAAGCGATGTCCCTGACCGCTGCGCTCGCCCTCTGTTTTGCTTCCGCGGCCGGTGCGCAAACTTGCGCCGCTCCATCGACGATTGCGTCTGGCGGGACGTTTGGTGGCAATAACTGCTCGACGACGGCTAACGAGAACAGCGCAATTGGTACGTTCTGCGGAGCTCTAACTCCGACGGCCCCGATTTCGGTTTTCACGTGGGTCTACGGCGGAACGGGCTCGCACACGGGCACCATCACTGTAACGCCGACCCCATCGCCAGGTACCCCGTTTGACGTGGCATTGGGTGTAATTCGTTCGTCGTGCAGCGGTACTGGCGCTTGCGTAACGAACGCAGACGCTCACCAAGACACGTCGGCTGAGTCTGTCGATCTTAGCCTGGCCGGCTTTGGCACGGCTGGCACGTACTACCTGCTCGTGACGTCGTTGTCTGACGGCTCGACGGGCGCACAGTGCGGAGATTTCACTGGTACCGTTGGCACTTTGCCAGTGAAGTTGGAATCGTTCCAGGTTAACTGAGTTAATTTTCATCCACGAGAAAGAGCCCACTAAAGTGGGCTCTTTTTTTTTCTAGAAAAATTATGCGCCTATTCGCTACCGCAATCTTATTTTTGATTTCCCAATCATCTGTGCGCGCGCTCGCTCACGATCGATGAGACCGACGTGAGTTTCGGCGAGAAAATGGAACACAGCACGTACGAACACGAAATTCGAATCTGGAATTCTTCGTCCGAAGCTGGTTTCTATTCTGGAAGTGAAACGTTTGTCGGGACAAGGGGAGGCTGATACTGACAAAAAAATTATTGGTCCGGGCGATTCGGCGCGACTTATCGTCAAGATGCACCTCGATGCTGTAGGCGTGTCGTCGACTCGCTTTCTGCTAAACACCCGGTCCGCTAGTGGTAAGGATGCCTATGGTATTCACGTGAGCGGCTATGTGGATTCTGTGTTCGACGATCCTGACCCACTTCTCGACTTTGGCATCATCGACGAGTCCAGCATTTTTCCCACACAGATGTATACGTTGGCCGAAAATGGAAGAACCGATGTGCAGATCAGTTCGATCATAAGTGCGCCAGATTTTGTGGATGTTGCCATCGGAACGAATCAGAGATCCGTATCGGTCAAACCGAAAAAGACTGCGGTTCTCGGCCTGAGAAACGGGCTGGTAAAACTGAAAACAACTGCATCAGAACAAGAGGAAGTTTGGATTCGTGTCGCAATCGATTTTCGCGGCGCGGTTGTACCCAGCCAGAATCCGGTCGATTTTGGGCTGCAGCGCTACAGTTCGAGGTCGACCGTCCGTTTGCAATTGGAGAGTCGCGACGGCCGCGATTTCAAAGTTGGCAAACCGATAATCAAGGATGCGCACATTACCGCGGAAAGTAACGATTGCGTGCCTCCGGGAAAAGCCGGCTGTCGCGGTTACACTTTCGCAATCGAGAAAGATCAGCCCATTGGTCAAGTATTCGGGACCGTAACTTTTGATCTCCCAGACTCGTCTGAAAAACTGGTTGTGAACTTGGGCGGCTTGCTCATCGACGACAAGACTGTAATTCAGCCGATTGAAAATCTGAAAGGCCAAAGTGCCACCAACGCATCGGTAAATCCGTCCCTTGGCATTGCTGATGCGCTCAAAGGGGCAGTCACGCCGAAAACAGACGACAAAGTGGAATTGCCTGGAAAAGGGCCACTACTACGTTGGCAAGTAGGCAACGAAAGTGTGATCTATGGTTACGCAATCATGAGAAGCGACAACGTTGATGGAAGATTTGAGCGTTTGAACAAGGAGATCGTTCGCGCGAAAAACCATGGTGACAACGTTTCATCGAGTTACCAGTACCGCGACAACACCGCCCAGTCCGGCAAGGAATACTGGTACTACATCACCATCTTCTACAACAGCGGCAAGAAGGTTCAGCTCACGGGCCCGCAACGGGTCGTGGCCAAATAAGAATACTGCTCTGATCGTACCAATCGCCGAGCACGATACGCTCGGCGGATCGGCCGTCGAGTTCGAAGCGATGCGTGGCGGGTCGATGCGTGTGCCCATGAATGAGCAACTGCGCGCCATGTGCGCGCATCGCGGCTTCGACGGCGGACTGATTCACGTCCATGATAACTTCCGTTTTCCGTGCCACGTGCTTTTGACTTTGTCCGCGCAACCGCCCGGCGATTCGTCGGCGAATGCTTAGCGGCAGACTAAGTGCAATACGCTGAAACCAGCGGTTGTGCATCAGCTTGCGGAATTTCTGATATTCAACATCGTCGGTGCATAGCGTATCGCCATGCATCAGCAGCACCGGCGTGCCGTCCAGGTCGACGATGGTGGGATCATCTAGGATGGTCATGCCGGCCTTGCGTGCGAAATCGTCGCCGAGCACGAAGTCGCGATTGCCGCGCATGAAATAGATCGGCACGCCGCTATCGCGCAACGCTCGCAGCGCGCAAGCGACACGCTCGGCGAGCGGCGAGTCGTCGTCGTCGCCGATCCAGCTCTCGAACAGATCGCCCAGGATGTACAGCGCCTTGGCGCCGCGCGCTTCCCCGGCGAGGAAGCGCTCGAACAGGTCGACGATCTCCGGCCGGCTCTCGTCGAGATGCAGGTCTGAGATGAATAGCGTCGACATCGCGCCGCGTGTTATTCGACGATGCTCGCTTTTTCGATGACCACTTGCGTCTTCGGCACGTCGCTCTGGAACGGGCCGGCCGGACCGGTTTCGATGGCAGCGATCTTGTCGACCACATCCATGCCGCCCACCACTTTGCCGAACACCGCGTAACCCCACGACACCGGGTTGGCGCCGCCGTTCGGATCGGGCACGTAGTCCAGACGCTTGTTGTCGACGAGGTTGATGAAGAATTCAGCG
This sequence comes from uncultured Gammaproteobacteria bacterium, assembly GCA_963708785.1. Lineage (GTDB taxonomy): Bacteria > Pseudomonadota > Gammaproteobacteria > Xanthomonadales > Rhodanobacteraceae > Rudaea. Next base: position 3,075 of record CAVPTJ010000021.1, on the reverse strand, counting down.
GCCGCCGAATGCGGGTCGTTGGTGCGCGCCATCGCGACGGTGCCGCGCAGGTTCGACAGACCGTTGTTGGCTTCGTTGCGGATCGGTGCGCGCGTGCGCTTGCGCTGCATGTCCTTGGTCCAGCCGCCGCCTTGCGCCATGAACTTCGGTATCACGCGGTGGAAGATCGTGCCGTCGTAAAAACCTTCCTTGACGTATTGCACGAAGTTGTCCACGGATTTCGGCGCCTTGGCCGCGTTGAGTTCGATGGTGATGTCGCCCTGGCTGGTGTGCAGCAGTACCTTCGGATTGGGCGCTGCGGTATCGGCGACCTTCGCGGGCGTCTGTGCGCTCGCGATCGCAATCGGAGCGAGCAGGGCAAGGATGCAAAGCAGGCGTTTGAGCATGGATGGCAACTCCTGTCGAAAATATGTCGGCAAATGATACGCGCAATGCGCGACGCCGGTCACGCCGCGGCGAGGCGTTCGCTTTCGCGCACGTGCAGCTTGATGTCGTAGTGCCGCAGGTATTCGCGTTCCTGTTCAAGGTCGGCGCGCGTCAGCGGATGTGCGTCGAGCCAGCGCGGCTGGATGCTGATCTGCAGGATGCGCTCGTCGGCACCGAGTTTGATCAACGGCGGCGGTTCCGGTGCGCGGCTGCGTTGCAGCAGCACGGCCAGCCGCAGCAGCGCGGTGACGCGCGCGGTGGGGCGGCGCAGCCGCTCCGGAAGCGCGCGCAGCACGGCTTCGTCGGGTTTGCGGCGATGGCCACGCAGGATCGCGGCGAGCACTTGCTGCTCGTGGCGCGCGAAGCCGGCCAGATCCGAATTCTCGACGATGTACGCGCCGTGCAGATGATGCTGGCTGTGTGCGATGGCCAGGCCGATCTCGTGGATGCGCGCGGCCCACGACAGCCAGTCGCGCTCGGCGTTGCCGAGTTGCCACGGCTTGGCGATCTGGTCGAACAGCGCCAGCGCCGTCTTCTCCACGCGTTGCGCGTGCGCGCGATCGACCGCGTAACGCTGCGCCAGTGCTTCGATGCTCGCCGCGCGCGGATCGCGGTGTTCGGCGCGGCCGATCATGTCGTACAGCAGTCCTTCGCGCATCGCCGTCTCGCAGACGCGCATCACCTTCAGATCGAGCGCGGCGAAACTCGCTTCGAGAATGGCCGCGCCGCCCGCAATCACCGCTGCGCGGTCTTCGGCCAGACCAGGCAGGTTGATCCTGTCGATGTGACCGAAATCGATCAGCGCGTCGCGCAGTTTTTCCATCGCCGCCGGCGTGATGCCGCCGTCGCTCCAGTGCGTTTCCTGCAGGATGCTGCCGATCGCGCGGATCGTACCCGACGAACCGATGGTCTGACCCCAGCCGATCGCGCGATAGTCGGCGGCGAACTGCTGCAGTTCGACGGCGATCTCGGTCTGCGCCTGCTTCCAGCGTTTCGCGCTGAGCTTGCCGTCCTCGAAGAAACGCAGCGTGCTGGCCACGCAGCCCATCTGCAGGCTTTCCTTTTCGAGCGCGTCGAGGTGTTGCCCGATGATGAATTCCGTGCTGCCGCCACCGATGTCGATGACCAGTCGGCGTTCGGACGATTCCGGCACGCCGTGCGCCACGCCGAGGTAGATCAGGCGCGCTTCCTCGCGGCCGGACACGACTTCGATCGGATGTCCCAGTTCCTCTTCGGCCACGCCGAGAAAACTGGCCGGCGAACTCAGGCGGCGCACCGTGTTGGTGGCGACTGCGCGCACGCGCTGCGGCGGCAGCGTGCGTAGGCGCTGGCCGAATCGGGCGAGGGATTCAAGTGCGCGCTGACGACGGGATTCTTCGAGCGTGCCGTCGGCGCGCAGTCCGGCGGCCAGACGCACGCTGTCGCGCAGTCGATCGATCACGCGCGGTTCGCCGTGTTCGTAGCGCGCGACGACGAGGTGGAAGCTGTTCGATCCGAGATCGACCGCCGCCATCAATTCGCCTTCGCTGATTTCGGTGTCGGCGCCGTCGGCCACGGTTGCGTGCTCGAAACCCGGATGCGCTGATTGTCGCATGAGACCGTCGCAGGCGGGACCGTCTAGCGCGACTTTTCGGCGCCTACTGGCACAGCGAACTCAGCAGCGAACGCTGCGCGTAATGCGGCTCCGCATCGCCGGGCGTGGCGCGTTCGTAGTGGCCGTCGGCTTGCAGCAGCCATGCTTGCGCATTGTCGTCCAGATAGTTCTGCAATGCTTCGTCGAAGACGCGCTTGGCCAGCGTCGGATCGAGGATCGGGAAACCCACTTCGATGCGGCGCAGAAGATTGCGTTCCATCCAGTCAGCGCTGGCGCAGTAGATTTCGGGTGCGCCGTCGTTGGCGAACCAGTACACGCGGCTGTGTTCGAGAAAACGGCCGACGATGGAACGCACGCGGATGTTTTCAGACACGCCCGGCACGCCGGGCCGCAGCGTGCAGGCGCTGCGCACGATCAGATCGATCTGCACGCCCGCGCAAGAAGCGCGATAAAGGATTTCAACGACGCTCGACTCATTGAGCGCATTGATCTTGGCGATGATGCGCGCCGGCTTTCCGGCCTGCGCGTGGGCGATCTCGCGTTCGATCCGCTCCATCACGCCGCGATAGAGGCTGAACGGCGATTGCAGCAGACGCTTCAACTGGATCACCGGGCCGAGGCCTGAAATCTGCTGGAAAAGCTTGTGCGCATCGTTGCCGATGTCGACGTCGGCGGTCATCAAGCCGAAGTCGGTGTAGATGCGCGAGGTGACCTGGTGATAGTTGCCGGTCGACAGGTGCACGTAGCGCCGCAGTCCGCCTTTCTCGCGCCGCACGATCAGCAGCACCTTGGCGTGCGTCTTGTAGCCGACCACGCCGTATACCACCTGCACACCCGCTTCCTGCAGACGGTTGGCGAGCGCGATATTGGCTTCCTCGTCGAAGCGCGCGCGCAATTCGACGACGACGGTCACATCCTTGCCCGCGCGCGCGGCATCGATCAGCAGATTCACGAGCGGCGAATCGGTGCCGGTGCGGTACAGCGTCTGTTTGATGGCGAGCACGTCGGGATCGGTACTGGCCTGCTTGATCAATTCGACGACGGCCGAGAACGAC
>CAVPTJ010000020.1:0-45555 GCA_963708785.1 uncultured Gammaproteobacteria bacterium | reverse complement strand
CGACGACTTGTCCGCCGAGGTAGACATGTCGTTGGCGGCGAACGTCACTCCCGCCGAGCCGAGCGCCAAGGCGACGCCCAATGTGGTGGTAAGAAATTTGTTCATATAGCCTCCTGGTCGAAAAGCGCACGCAGCAACGCTGCAGGAATAGGATTTCAAGTGGCGTGCCACCGAGGAGAAAACGTTTCGAATAAACATTTCGAACAAGCATTCGCGCACATATCGCACGCAGGCGACTGCAGTTTGCAACGCCCGGCCGCGCCGCGGAGGCGTCTTGCACGACGTACGAACTTCGATCGTGCGGGCACCGGTGTACGTGGCGGCATAAGTATATAAGTATACAAAACGCGGGGACACGAGGCAGGATTTCGTTGCGCACTGCAAAATACGCAGAGGTCGATCTTGCAAGATGCACTCGTCGCCGTCGCCTGAGCCAGCGCATCCGCGCTGCACGGATGGCATACTAATTGGACCTTGCGTGGTGCATGGATTTTTTTTAATCGATGCCAACCCAAGGAGTAGTAACATGGCCAACGATATCGGCACCCTCAACCATTTGATCGAAGTCCTCAACGACGGCAAGAAGTTCTACGAAGAGGCGTCCACGCAGGTGCAGCGTCCCGACCTGAAAAACCTGTTCTCGCAGATGGCGCAAACCAAGTCCGCCATCGCGGCCGACTTGCGTACCGCTGTTGTGGCGAAAAATCCGGAAAAAGCGCCGGACTACGACGAAGGGTCGTTCGTCGGTTCCATCCGCAAGGCCTATTCGGAAATCCGTACCAAATTAAGCACGGACAAGAACTACGCCTATATCGCCGAGCTTGAGGCATTCGAGGACCGCATCCTCGCCGCATTTCGTGATGCCGCAGAGAAATCAGACGACATCGGCGTGCGCACCATCGCCCAGCGCTACCTGCCGCAGGTATTGCGGGATCACGCGCAAATGCGCGACATGAAGCATGCTCGGGCGGCGTAATCCCGAAAGCGAAGAGACCAACGCGCGGCCCGTGCCGCGCGTTTTTTCGGGCGAAGAGTCGCCACCACCCCTTTCCGAATCCCGCACGTCGCATGCGCGCTCGCGGGCGCGTATCGAAGCGTTGCTCGACATTGCCGACATCCGCATCAACGGCACGCGGCCGACGGATTTGCGCGTCAACGATGAAAGGCTCTACGCGCGCGTCATCGCGCACGGTTCGCTCGGTTTCGGCGAAGCGTACATGGATGGCTGGTGGGATGCCGAGGATCTCGACGGCCTGTTCTTCCGCCTGCTGCAAGGACACATCGACGAACGCGTCGGCGGCATCGACGACGCCGCGCTTTTTCTGCGGGCCAAGCTGCTGAACATGCAGCGCGGCCGGCGCGCGTACCGCGTCGGTCAGACCCATTACGACCTTGGCAACGACCTGTTCCGCGCCATGCTCGGCAAACGCCTGGTGTACAGCTGCGGCTACTGGCGTGGGGCGAAGAACCTCGACGAGGCGCAGGAGGCCAAGCTCGACCTCATCTGCCGCAAACTCGAACTCAAGCCGGGCATGAGTGTGCTCGACATCGGGTGCGGCTGGGGCGAAGCGCTGAAGTTCGCCGCCGAACGCTATGGCGTGACCGGCGTCGGCGTAACCATTTCCCAGGAACAGGCTTATTACGCGACCGAATTGTGCATGGGATTGCCCATCGAAATCCGCGTACAGGATTACCGCGAACTTAATGAAAAATTCGACCGCGTCTTTTCGATCGGCATGTTCGAGCACGTCGGCGTCAAGAACTATCGGACCTATTTCGAAGTGAACCGGCGCTGCCTGCACGATGATGGGCTCGCGCTGCTTCATACGATCGGCAACAGCAAGACCACCAATCACACCGATCCGTGGATCGCCAAATATATCTTCCCCAACTCCATGCTGCCGTCGGCGACGCAGATCGCTACCGCGCGGGAAGGTTTGTTCGTGGTCGAGGACTGGCACAACTTCGGCGCATACTACGATCCGACGCTGATGGCGTGGCGCGCGAATTTCGAGAGTGCATGGCCGCAATTGCGGGACAAATACGGCGAACGCTTTTATCGCATGTGGCGTTTTTATCTTTCGGCATCCGCCGCCGTATTCCGATCGCGGCGCGATCAGCTCTGGCAGCTCGTGCTAAGTCCGAACGGCGTGCCCGGCGGATACGTCGCGCCGCGTTGATCGATGCCGACCCTATCCCGCGTTTAGCCGTTTATACGTCTGCGCCAGCGCAACGGGCTTCGCGGACTCCATGCCGACCGCGAACACCATGAGTTCGGACACTGGGCGACACAGCGACCGGTCGTGGCTGCTCACCGCCAGCTTCGTGATCCTGTGGTGCACCGGCTATCCCGCCGGCAAGATTGCGCTCGACCATGCCGCGCCATTCACACTGCTCGTGCTGCGCTTCGGCGTCGCCGCGGTGTTGTATGCGACGCTGTATTTCGCGATCGCGCGGCAACGCTGGCCGTCGTGGGAGCAATCGCGGCACAGCATCGCAACAGGTTTCCTGTCGCTGGCGCTGCAATTCGGCGGCGTCTATCTCGGCATCGCGCTCGGCGCGAGCGCGGGGCTGGCGGCGCTCATCATCGGCATGATGCCGATCGTCACGGCGCTGTTCGGTCGCCTGATCGGCGAACCTGTAAGCGTGGCGCAATGGATCGGCATTGCGCTCGGCTTCATCGGCGTGGGGTTGGTCGTCAGCGACAAACTGACCGCCGGCGCCGTGCGGATCGGCGCCTATGCGGCGCTGCTTGTCGGATTGATCGGCGTAAGCGCGGGCACTCTGTATCAGAAACGATTCGGTTCGACGATCGACCTGCGCGCCGGCCTGGCTTTGCAGCACCTCTGCGCAACGGTCGTGCTATTGCCGCTTGCCCTATCCGAACGATTCCGCTTCGATGCCGCGCCCGCCTTCTACGAAAGTCTTGGCTGGCTGATCGTGATCAATTCCCTCGGCGGCATCGCGTTGTTGTTCATGCTCATCCGCCGCGGCGCGGCGACGCGCGTGGCCACCCTGTTCTTCCTGATGCCACCGGTCACCGCCGTGATGAACTATTTCGTTCTGGACGAGCGATTCACGCCGCTGAAGATCGCCGGCTTCGCGCTCGCCGCCGTCGGCGTGTACATCGGCACACGCAATTCGTCGGCGAAAAGTAGCTAGCGCTTGACCGGATACGATGCGTAGCGGTCACGGAACTTCACCGGCCGTTCGCGGAAGACGATGCTGATACGCGGACCAACCGGCTCCCTGGTCTTCGGAATGCCGTGGTCCAGATGCAACTGCGTGGCGTAACTCATCACCAGCAGGCTGCCGGGCTCCAGGTCCAGATCGAATTTGCGCTTGGGCGCGATCTTGGTGCGCAATGTGAACCGCCGCGCCGCGCCGAGCGACAACAGCGCCAGCGGCGCGCCTTCGATCAGCGTGTGCAGCTTGTCGTTGTGCGGAGCGACGCTGTCTTGTCCATTTCTATACAAATTCAAACCGGCGCTGTTGAAACGGTGCTCCGCGAGCTCCTCGACACGCGCACGCGCCGCGCGAATCGGTTCTGGCACTTCCTCGGCGTCGAGATCGAACATGGCAATGAGGCGTGGCACGTCGACTTCGCGGTCGTACATCTGCCGCCTGTGCGATTCCCACGGAACCGTCGTCTGCAGGACTTCAAAGGCGTGCGCGGCCGCCTCTTCCGAGAGGCAATCCGGAAAATAGCGGACGGTGCCGAGCTCGTTGTCGAGCAGGGTTTGCGGTTGGTGGTCGAAGAGCATGCGGACGGCGCAACTGGCGCAGCAAAGGTGAGCGAATGAGACAGCAGCGGCGTCTCACGGACTGCGTCTCAAATGGCGATTGCCGTAGTTTTTTTCAACCGCGCGCTCCAGCGGCTAGAGCAATCCGCGCAATGTCGGGTGCCATGTGGCGGTCAAGTTCGCCGGAGGCTACGCCCATGATCGGCGCTTCCCAGCCCGGCCCATCCGCCTCTGGCTCGATGCCATTCAACCGCAAGAAAACCAGACGCGCTCTTGTCGAGAATCAGCTGCTTTTCGCTTCGCCGGGCGCCAGTGAATCGAGCCTGGGGGAATTGCCGGAACGCGCCAGCCACGCCACCGCCAAGCCGCCGGCGACCAGACACAGATGAAACGTTGCCAGCCGCCAAAGAATCAAGGCGGTTGCAATCACGGGCGCGGGCACCATCGCGATCAGCGCCGCACTCAGGCCCAGCTCCGCACCGCCGCCGCCGGACGGAACGCCGGTCCACAGCGCCGCGTGCAGGATCAGCGATTGCGACAGCAACGTCAGCGCGAACGGCACGGTGTGTCCGAGCAGCGCGAGTGCGGCCCACAGTACGCCGTACCGCGTGAGCCACTGCACGGCGGTGGTGGCGATCAGCGTCGCTGTGACCGCGGGCGGTCCGGAGAAGAGGAAACGCGAATCGGCGCCGACGTTATCGAGGAACGCGAGCAGTCGCGTCTGTTTCTCGCGCAGGCTCGGCCAGCGGCGCGAAAAGACGTTGTCGCCGCACAGCCAGCGCACAAAGCGGCGGTGCATCAGCATGATCACCAGCGCCAGCACGATCAGCGACGCGCTGCCGATGAAAGCGAACAGCGACAGCGCCCGCGGCACGTTGGTCCACAGCAGCGACAACGCCGCCAGCGGCAGCGCGAGCGCGAAGAACATCAGATCGAGCAACTGGTCGATGAAGGTGACGGTGGTCGCCGCACTCATCGAGATGCCGGCGCGGCGCGCGCAGTACACGCCGGCGGCATAACCGCCGAGACCGGCCGGCGTGCTGACGAAGGCGAAGTCGATGGCCAGCGACATCGCGAACGAGCGCGTCAGCGAAATGCCGGCGCCGAGCCGGTTCATCAACAGATGCAGCTTGATCGCGCGCACGCACCAGCACACGGCCATCAGGGCGAACAGCATCAGATACGTCTGCGCGGGCAATTCACGGATCTGGATCAACGCTTGCTTGCCGCCGATCAGCAAGGGCACCGCCAGCGACACGATCGTCGCAACGGCGATCAGCGCGCCTACCCGATGCGACTTCAATAAACCCTTCGCGTTCATCCCATGCGCTGCTCGTCGGCGACGGTCGCGGCGACACGCACGCGTGCCGGCACATAGCGCGTCCCCAGGACGATATCCCACAACGGCGTGGTTACGCCGAAATTACAATCCGGATGATGATGGTGGATGTGATGGTTCGACGCCCAGCGCACGGCCGTGCGGCTGCGGAAGCGGATCGCATGGATGATCGTGTGCGCCACGCCGTAGGCGGCGTAACCGGCCGCGGTCGAACCGGCGAGCAGCAGCGCGCTGCTGGCCGGCAGCACGAGCGCGAGCAAGGCGGCGAGCAACAGCATGCCCAGCGGCGGGAAGAAGAACGGCAGCGCGTCGTAGCCGTGCGGATCCTCGTGATGCTTGTCGTGACCCTCGCGCATCGACGACTTGCCGGTGTGGAAAAGCCAGCGATGGAAACAGTATTCGATCAGGCTGAAAGTCAGCAGGCCGAGCCCGACCGTGGCCATCGGCGCCAGCGCGCCGAAGCGATTGCTATAAACCCCGGCGCCGAGCAGCACGAGGCTGACGCCCACATCCGAGGCCAGTCCCGCATAGGCATTGAACTTCGTCGACGACAACCGCGCCAGGGCACTCGGTGTCTTCGCCGGCGCTTCGATCCTCTGCGATGGTTCGGCTATGCCGGTCTTCATGATTCGCTCGCTGGGCCGTGAGAGTCGTAGCAGCCGTCTCCCCAGGACCGCACGGCTTCGATTCTTTCATCGAATTGTAAACTAGCGGGCGTTGGAATAGGCGTCTGCGCCTAGTTTGCGCCACGACGCGTGAAAATGTCCTTCAACACCGCTGTTGCGGGCTTTGGCGATACGGAAAACCCATGAACAAAAAGGATTTCGAGAAAAAGTACCGCGAACGCATCCGCGTAATCATCGACTGGAAGCGGTTCGCCGGCAGCGAATGGACCGTCGAACAGACGCAGCTTGCGCTGCCGCGTGACGTGCGCAAGGTCTGGACGCCGTGGCTCACACCGGCCGATCGCACCGGCACGCATTCGCTCGGCGCGGCGCTGTCGCTCACCGAAGTGGCCGAAGACCCGACGCTGATCGGCGAGGAGCAAGCCACGCTGTTCGATCACGCCGACGAATTGGCCCACGGTGTCGCCATCGACGCGCCCGCGTTCGCTTTGGCCGGTGGCCGGTATCTGCTGCTCGATCGCAACCATCGAATCGCCGCGGCGACCATCCTGCGAAGAACCGCGATTCTGGAACTCGCCGTGATCGTCGGTCCCGACCTCACTCTGCTGCCGGATCTCGCCGAGCACCTCAAAGTCGACTAGCGCTCGCCCAGCGACGGCGACGACACGAACTGATCGGTTTCGTTGGCCGGCGTGACGATCGCCTTGTGCTGACTGACCGCATTGCCGTCCGCCGCGCGCAGCCGCGCGAACACAGCCACGGAAACGATCGTCATCGCGCCAAGCACCAGAAACGCGAGATGGATGCCGTGAATCATCTGCGCCGGTGCCGAGCCGAAACGGTCCGGAATGAACAACGCGGTTACGAGCGATGCGGTGGCGACGCCGAAACTGATCGACATCTGCTGCGCGGTGCTCGCGATCGTGCTTGCGCTGCTGCTTTCTTCGGTGGTGACGTCGGCGTAGACCAGCGTGTTCATGCTCGTGTACTGCATCGAGGTGAACAGGCCGAAACAGAACACCTGGATCACGATCAGCCATACCGGCGTATCCGGGCCGATCGTCGCGAAGGTGAGGATCATCGTGCCGAGCAGCAGCGTGTTGCCGATCAGCACCGTTCGATAGCCCAGCCGCGTAAGGATGCGCGACAGGATCGGCTTCAGACTCATCGCCGCGATAGCTTGCGGCACCATCATCAGGCCCGACTGTATCGGCGTCCAGCCGAGCCCGATCTGGTACAGCAGCGGAAACAGGAAAGGAATGCCGCCGACGCCCAGCCGCGTCACGAAACTGCCGACCACTGACGCGAAGAACGTGCGGATGCGGAATAGTTTCACGCGCAGCAGCGGATAGCGCGTGCGCACCGAATTCACCCCGTAGCCGATCAGCAGCACGCCCGACAGCGCAAGCAAGCCGAGGATCTCGCGCGTACTCAGGAAATGTTCGCCGAATACTTCGAGCACGTACGACAGCAATGCGACACCGGAACCGAACAGCGCGAGACCGGCGACATCCAGACGATGCGGCGTATCGCCGCGATAATCCGGCAGATGCCGATAGACCATGTACAAACCGGCCAGGCCGATCGGCACGTTGAGGAAAAAGATCACGCTCCAGTGGAAGTAGTGGATGATCACGCCGCCGGCGACGGGGCCGAGCATCGGACCGATCAGGCTCGGGATCGCGACGAAACTCATCACGCGCACGAGCTGCGATTTCGGAAACGTGCGCACCATCGTCAGCCGGCCGACCGGCACCATCATCGCGCCGCCGAAGCCCTGCAGCACGCGGCACGCCACGAGCAGATGGATGTTGTTCGACACGCCGCACAGCAGCGAACCGAGCGTGAAGAATCCGATCGCGGCGGCGAACACGCGGCGTGTGCCGAAGCGGTCGGCCACCCAGCCGCTGATCGGGATGAACACGGCGAGGCTGAGCGTGTAGCTCGCCATCACCGCCTTCATGCTCAGCGGCGCAACCTTCAGCGCGTCGGCGATCGCCGGAATGGCGGTGTTGAGGATGGTCGTGTCGAGCGACTGCATGAAAAACGCCACGGCCACCAGCCAGGGCAACAGTCGCTTCGCTGTATCTGCGCTCATCCGCTCCAATCCGTTGTCGCGGGCGACAGAATGCGGCTATCGGCGCACGATGGCAACCGACCGCCGCGCCCTGCCGTTCATCCAACGTACAAACCCTGGCGCAAACAATGCCGGATACCACATCGACGCGCACCACGACCGTTGCACCGTTTTGCCGGCTAGCCACGACGGAGAAAAAGAATGGCGGCAATTGTGGAAACCCTGGGCGGCCGTTTCACGTTTCCGGGAACATCCATCACCGTCAACCGCATCGGTTACGGTGCGATGCGCCTGTCAGGGCCGGGCATCTGGGGTCCGCCGGCCGATCGCGCCGCCGCCGTCGCCGTGCTGCAGGAGGCGGTGGAACTGGGCGTCGATCACATCGACACATCGGATTTCTACGGACCGCACGTCACCAATCGCATAATCCGCGAAGCGCTGCACCCGTATCCCGACGGCCTGACCATCGTGACCAAAGTCGGCTTCCGTCGCGGCGACGATCAGTCGTGGATTCCGGCGCAGTCGCGTGACGAACTCACCGAAGCGGTGCACGACAACCTGCGCAACCTCGGCGTGGAAACGCTCGACATCGTCAATCTGCGCGTCGGCGGTCCACATGGGCCGACGGAAACCTCGATCGTCGACCCGCTGATCGTGCTGGTCGATCTGAAACGGCAAGGACTCATCCGCAACATCGGCCTGAGCAACGTCACGCCGCGGCAATTCGAGGAAGCGCGGCAGGCGACGGAAATCGTCTGCGTGCAGAATCAGTACAACCTCGCGCAACGCAACGACGACGCCTTCATCGACGAGTTGCGCAACCGCGGCGTGGCTTATGTGCCGTTCTTTCCGCTCGGCGGGTTCTCGCCGCTGCAATCCACGACGCTCGATGAAGTGGCGAAGATGCTCGATGCGACGCCGATGCAGGTCGCACTCGCCTGGCTGCTGCAGCGGGCGCCGAACATCCTGCTGATTCCGGGTACTTCCTCGATCGAACACCTGCGCGAAAACATCGGCGCGGCGGAGTTGCATTTGCCGGACGAGGCGATCGAGCGACTCAACGCGATGCGCTGAAGCGCTACGCTCCGGCCACTTCCACGCAGGCCCCTCGAGCAGATCGCGACCGGCCACGACGGTTTGGCCGAGCGACTTGTCCAGTTCCACCGAGCGGCAATCCGCACTTTCTTCGAGCGCCGAAACCAGACGACGCGCGTGCGAGACCACCCAGACCTGCGTCGCCTTGGCCGCGCATGCCTATCGACTGCGCTGCCGCGGCCGCGCCAGCGGACTTGCAATCGAAACCGGCACCGCCATCTGTTGCGGATGCTCGACATCTCACCCGACGCGCGGGCCGACGCAAGCGGCGGCGAACAGCGCTCCGACGCGCAGGCGCTCGATGCGTATTCGCGCATCGTCACGTCGGTTTACGACGCGGCCGGCGCGGCTGTCGTCGGCGTCATCCGTTACGAGGACGATGAAAGCAAACCCACGGGCACCGGTTCGGGTTTCGTGTTCACGCCCGACGGCCTGGTGCTGACGAACTCGCACGTCGTGCACAAAGCCAGGCACGTGACCGTGCTGACCTCGCAAGGGCTGTCGCTGCCGGCCACGCTGCTCGGCGACGATCCGCATTCCGACATCGCGCTGCTGCGCGTGCACGCCAAGACTGCGCTACCGACGGTTCCGCTCGGCAGTGCGCGCGAGTTGCGCGTGGGACAACTCGTCGTCGCCATCGGAAATCCGCTCGGTTTCGAATCGACGGTGACGGCAGGCGTGGTCAGCGCGCTCGGGCGCAGCTTGCGCGCGACCACCGGCCGCCTGGTCGATGACGTGATCCAGACCGACGCCGCGCTCAATCCTGGCAACTCGGGCGGGCCGCTGCTCGATGCGAACGGGAATGTGGTCGGCGTCAACACCGCGATCATCGCGCGCGCGCAAGGCATCTGCTTTTCGACGTCGATCGATCTGGCGCAGCACGTCGTGCGTCAGGTGTTGCGCTACGGCCGCGTGCGCCGCGCTTCGCTTGGCATCGCCGCGCAGAACGCGACGCTGCCGATGCGCTATGTGCGCTTCTTCAATCTGGCCGATGCGCGCGCCGTGCGCATCATGGAAGTGATGAAAGACGGTCCGGCCGCACGCGCCGGCATCGAATCGGGCGATCTGCTGGTGAGCGTCGACGGCGCACCGTGCGGTAGCGTCGACGACGTGCACAGGCTGCTGTCGCTGGACCGCATCGATGCGCCTGCGGCGCTGACGATTCTGCGCCGCGAACGCAAATTACAGTTCGATGTCACGCCGGTGGAGCTGCGCGACTGATCCATCCGCGTGACAGCGGTTGTATCCGCCGCGCGCAAGTGCTCAAATCATCCGCCTGGGGACCCTTCAGCCATTCGCCATGGGAGTCGCAGATGTCGCAACGACAGTTGAAGATCAACGGCGAAACGAAAACGGTCGATGTTCCCGACGACATGCCGCTGCTGTGGGTGTTGCGCGACGTGCTCGGCATGACCGGCACCAAATTCGGCTGCGGCATCGCGCAGTGCGGCGCGTGCACGGTGCACCTCGACGGACGCGCGATACGCTCGTGCCAGATGCCGGTCGGCGCGATCGGCGATCGTTCGATCACCACGATCGAAGGGGTCGGCAAGACGCCGGCCGGAGCGAAGATCCAGAAAGCGTGGCTCGATGAAGAAGTCGTGCAGTGCGGGTACTGCCAGACCGGGCAGATCATGTCCGCGACCGCGCTGCTCGCGGCGACACCAAAACCCGATGACGCCGACATCAACGCCGCGATGGCCGGCAACATCTGCCGTTGCGGCACGTACGTGCGCATCCGCGCCGCGATCAAGCGCGCCGCCGCTTCGGAGCAGCCGGCATGAGCGCGCTGAAAGACTCGATCGCCAAACCCTCGCGCCGCAGTTTCATCAAGGGCGGCATCGCCGGCGGATTCCTGCTCGCGTTCCACCTGCCGGTGTATGGCGTCAACGAACCGAATCAGCCGCCCGACGACACCACCGGAAAATTCGCGCCGAATGCGTTCATCCGAATCGACAAGTCCGGCAAGACGGCGCTGGTCATGCCGCAGGTGGAAATGGGACAAGGCGTCTATACGTCCATCGCGATGATCCTCGCCGAAGAACTCGACGCCGATTTTTCGCAAGTGACGCTCGAACACGCGCCGCCCAACGACAAGTTGTATGGCAATCCGGTGTTCGGCATCCAGGTCACCGGTAATTCGAATTCGATCCGCGCGTTCTGGAAACCGCTGCGAACAGCCGGCGCGAGTGCGCGCGCGATGCTGATCCAGGCGGCGGCGAAACAGTGGAAGGTCGATCCGTCGAGTTGCACGGCAAGCAACGGACAGGTCGCGCACGCAGCGAGCAACCGCACGCTGGCTTACGGCGCGCTTGCCGATGCCGCAGCGAAGGAAACGGCACCGAAAGATCCGCCGCTGAAGGATCCGAAGAATTTCACGCTGATCGGCAAGCCGCAGAAACGCTTCGACACGCCGGGCAAGGTCGACGGCTCGGCCGTGTACGGCATCGACGCGATGCTGCCCGGCATGAAGTTCGCGACCATCGCCGCTTCGCCCGTGTTCGGCGGCAAGGTGAGCAAGGTCGACGACAGCGCCGCGAACCAGATTCCCGGCGTGCAGAAGGTCATCGTGCTCGACGATATGGTCGCCGTGGTCGGCGATCATTTCTGGGCGGCGAAATCCGGACTCGATGCATTGAAGATCACGTGGGATCACGGCCCGAACGCGACCGTGAGTAACGACGCGATCTGGAAACACCTGCGCGAGCAGAGCGCTAAGGACGGCGTCGTTGCGAAATCCGCGGGCGACGTGAACAAGGCGTTCGAATCCGGCGAAAAATTCAATGCCGTCTACGAACTGCCGTTCCTTGCGCACGCGACGATGGAGCCGATGAACTGCACCGTGCAGATCAAGCCCGACGGCGGTTGCGAAATCTGGCAGGGCACGCAAGTGATCTCGCGCGTGCAGCACACCGTGGCGAAACTGCTCGGCGTGTCCGACGACAAGGTCACGGTGCACAATCATCTGATCGGCGGCGGCTTCGGCCGGCGCCTCGAACCGGACATGGCGCTCAAGGCCGTGCGCGTCGCGCAGCAGATGAACGGCGAGCCGGTGAAAGTGGTTTGGTCGCGCGAAGAAGACATGCAGCAGGACGTGTACCGTCCGGTCTATCGCGACGAGATCGCCGCGACGATCAACGATGGCAAGATCGCCGGCTGGAAATACAAGATTTCCGGTTCTTCCGTCATCGCACGCTGGCTGCCGCCGGCGTTCCAGAAAGGCATCGACATCGACGCGGTGGATTGCGCCGTCGATCAGCCATACGATTTTCCGAATTTCGAAGTGCAGTACGTGCGCGTCGAACCGCCCGCGGTTCCGACCGGCTTCTGGCGCGGCGTGGGCCCGAACAACAACGTGTTCGCGATCGAATGCTTCATCGACGAAGTGGCGAAGAAACTCAACAAGGATCCGATCGAATTCCGCAAGTCGATGCTCGACAAAGGTCCGCGTTTCAAAGCGGTGCTCGATCTGGTCGCGCAGAAATCCGGCTGGGGCCAGCCCTTGGGCAAGCGTGTCGGACGCGGCGTGTGCCTGCAGCCGGCATTCGCCAGTTTCATCGCCACGGTGATCGAAGCGGAAGTCGACGAACACGGCGAAGTTTTTCTGCGCAAGATAACCAGTGCGGTGGACACCGGCATCGTCGTTAACCCGGATACCGTGGTCGCGCAGTTGCAGGGCGGCCTCATCTTCGGATTGACCGCGGCGTTGTACGGCGAAGTCACCATCGACGGCGGCCGCGTGCAGCAGTCCAATTTCCACAACTACAGAATGTTGCGTATCGATCAGGTGCCGCCGATCGACGTGCACCTCGTGCAAAGCGGTGAAGCGCCAGGAGGTATCGGCGAAACGGGTGCGACGGCAGGACCGCCGGCATTGCGCAACGCGATTTTCGCCGCGACCGGCATTCCGCTTCGACGCTTGCCGATAGATCGCGACGTCCTCGCCGGGAGGAAACAGCCATGGGCATGAAGCAACGCGGCGGCGTCCTGCGCGTTCTCCTCGTCATCATCGCCGTCGCCGTGATTATCGGCGCCGGCGCTGCGATTTATCTGCGCGGTCCGGGGCCGACCGATTTCGCCGGCGGTCCGAAAGTGGCGCTCGCCGACTACAAGGATGCCAATCCGACCTCGGTGCCCGCGTCGATGAAAGATGCCGACGCGATCAAGCGTGGCGAATACCTGACCAGAGCGGCCGATTGCCTGGTTTGCCACACGGCGCGCGGCGGACAACAGTACGCCGGCGGTTACGCCTTCGCGCTCGCGTCCGGCACGATCTATTCGACCAACATCACGCCGGACAAGGAAACCGGCATCGGCAACTACACCGACCAGGATTTCCTCGCCGCGATGCATCGCGGCGTGCGCAAGGATGGCGCGCGCATGTATCCGGCGATGCCGTTTGCCTCGTACACGTACATGACCGATAACGACGCACTGGCGATCAAGGCGTATCTGTTCAGCCTCGCGCCCGTGCATGCGCCCGCGCGCGCGAACACGTTGAGGTTTCCGTTCAACCAGCGCTGGGCCATCGGGATGTGGTCGGCGGTATTCAATGCGGACAAGCGCTTTCAGCCGGATACGTCGAAATCGGCCGAATGGAATCGCGGCGCGTACCTGTCCGAAGCGCTCGCGCACTGCGGCGAATGCCACACGCCGCGCAACATCGCCTTCGCGCTGAACAACCGCAAGAAGTTCGGCGGCGAAGTCACCGGCGGTTGGCGCGCGTACAACATCAGCGAAGACAAAGGTAGCGGCATCGGCGCATGGAGCGACGACGATATCGCCGCCTACATCGGCCACGGTCATGCGAACGATCACGGCAGCGCGTCGGGCCCGATGGGTGAAGCCGTGTCGGAAAGTCTCGGCCGTCTCGCGCCGGAAGACATCAAGGCGATCGTCGCGTACGTGCGCAGCGTGCCGGCGACGAATTCGGATTTGCCGGCGCAGCTCGCGCCGGCTGCGCCGGATTCGCACAATCAAGGCTTCGCCGGCAACGAACGCGGCAAGAAGATCTACGAAGGCGCGTGCATGAGCTGCCACAACTGGAGCGGCGTCGCCGACATATCGCCATACGCCACGCTCACCGGCGCGCGCGCGATCAACGATCCGGGCGGCACGAACGTGGCGCAGATCGTGATCTCCGGATCGGCATCGGCGAGTGCAAACGGTTCGCCGAACATGCCGGCATTCGGCGATGCCTATTCGAACCAGGAAATCGCCGACGTCGCCAATTACGTGACGGCGCGCTTCGGCACCAACGGATCGTCGCTCACGGAAAAAGACGTGGCGAGCCTGCGCCGTCAATCGGCCCAATAAGGATCATCACCCAAGGAGGAATGCATGAAAATCAATCGCACCGGCTCGGCCAAGTGGCAAGGCGGACTCAAGGATGGCAAAGGCGCCATCTCCACGCAAAGCGGCGCGCTCAGTGAATATCCGTATGGCTTCGCGAGCCGTTTCGAAGGCGTGAAAGGCACCAATCCCGAAGAACTCATCGGCGCCGCGCACGCGGGCTGCTTCACGATGGCGCTGTCGTTGATGCTCGGCGAAGCGGGCTTCACCGCTGAGGAGATGAACACGACGGCGCAGGTAACGCTCGAACAGCAGGATGGCGGCTTCACCATCACCGCCGTCGCGCTCACGTTGCGCGCGAAAATCCCCAATATCGACGACGCCAAATTCCAGGAAATCACCGCGAAGGCGAAAGCCGGTTGTCCTGTGTCGAAACTGTTCAAGGCCCAGATCACGCTCGACGCCAAACTCGCCTGAGCAACCTCGCACACGTGTGACTGTTTACGTCGACGATTTCCGCATTCCGTTCCGCGGGCGTGTGATGTGCCACATGCTCGCGGACAGCGACGCCGAACTGCGCGCGATGGCCGAGCGCATCGGCATGCAGCAGCGCTGGCACCAGGGTGATCACTTCGATATCGACCGCGACATGCGCGCGCTCGCCGTGGCGAACGGCGCGCGCGAAATCACACGGCGCGAAGCCGTGCGCGTGCGCCGGCAGTTCCGCGAACGCGAGCGTCGCAGCGCGTAAATAGTGTGTGAAGCACCGTGTGCGGTGGCATATGCCTTGCTGCTTCTGCGCACCGCGCATACACGTCATGCTCGGTTGCGCGCCATTTGCAGCCCGCTACGAACGACTGAGCCGGCCGCAATTTCGTGACATTCCGGCAAATTGCATTAGTACAAGGAGACGACCATGCAAGGAAAGATACTCACCGCACTGATCGCACTGGCGCTGAGCGCGCCGCTGTTCGCGCAGGACACCACCAACACCGCCCAGTCCAACGACAACAAGACGCGCTCGCAGGTGGACAACCAGTCCAACAGCACGCGCAACAATCAGCAAAGCAGCAACGATGAAAACGTGCCGACCAAGAACGGCTCCATGCGGGCGATGAATGCGCGCAACAACGTCGCCGGCACCGATTTCGACACGCTGGACAGGAAGCATCAGGGTTATCTGATGCCCTCGGACGTGTCGTCGAACAGGAAGCTTTCGTCGAATTTCAAGAGCTGCGACAAGAACCACGATGGCCGGCTGTCGCGCGAGGAATACGAAGCCTGTTCGGCCGGTATGTGATCGCGTGCGTCTGACGGGCAAGGCTCCGTTCGCGGAGCCGACGCCCGACGGAAATGAAAATGGCCACGAAGAAATCCGCCAAAGCGGCCGCGGCGAAGAGGACGAATCGGAAGGATGGCGATGTCGCCGTCGATAAGACCGGTCGCTTCGCCGCGAAGAAAACGAAAAAGAAATAATCGAGTAAAGAAAAGGCCGAATCGTGGATTCGGCCGTTGCGCAGTCAGGCTTTGGCGCGCACCGGCAACCGCCAGTCCGGGCGCGGAAAATGGCATGTGTATCCGTTCGGATACTTCTCCAGATAATCCTGATGTTCCGGCTCGGCTTCCCAGAAATCCCCAACCGGCGATACTTCCGTAACCACTTTGCCGGGCCAAAGACCTGACGCGTTCACGTCATCGATGGTGTCTTCGGCGATGCGCTCCTGCTCCGGCGTAACGTAGAAAATCGCCGAGCGATAACTGGCACCGAGATCATTGCCTTGACGATTGCGCGTGGTCGGATCGTGGATCTGGAAAAAGAATTCCAGCAGCTCGCGATAACTCACGCGATCCGGATCGAACACGATCTCGATGGCTTCGGCATGGGTGCCGTGGTTGCGGTACGTCGCGTTCTTCACGTCGCCGCCGGAATAACCCACGCGCGTGGAGATCACGCCCGGCTTTTTGCGAATCAGATCCTGCATGCCCCAGAAACAACCGCCGGCCAAAACCGCGCGTTCGGTTTTCATTGGATATCCTCCACCTGATCCAGATAGTCGCCGTAACCTTTCGCCGCCATTTCCTCGCGCGGAATGAATTTCAGCGACGCGGAATTGATGCAGTAACGCAGACCGCCGCGATCGCGCGGACCGTCGTTGAACACGTGACCGAGATGGCTGTCGCCGTGCGCGGAGCGCACTTCGATGCGGACCATTCCGTGCGTGCCATCGCGCAATTCCTTCACATGAGCCGGTTCGATCGGCTTGGTGAAACTCGGCCAGCCGCAGCCGGATTCAAATTTGTCCGACGACGCGAACAACGGCTCGCCCGAGACGATATCGACATAGATACCGGGCTGCTTGTTGTCCAGATATTCGCCGGTGCCCGGACGCTCCGTCGCGCTTTCCTGCGTGACTTTGTATTGCATCGGCGTCAGCGCGGCGACGGCCTCGGCGGTCTTTTGATATTTCGCCATGAAGTACTCCTGAAGGGACGGCTGCGCGGACGGTCCCTGACGAACCGATTCTACAGCCGCGGGAAGGAGTACCGGATGTGGGGTTTGGCCGCGCGCAATCAACGCCGGCCATTACTCATTGCGCCGCCAGTTTCGGCAGCGCGTTAGCGACGCGCACGGCCTGCCCCGGGTTGAGACGCTCCGCACCGCGCACGACCAGACGATCGCCGGGCGACAGTGCGCCGCGCACTTCGACCTTGTCGCCGGCGGCGTTGCTCGCCGTCACCGGCACCTTTTCGGCTTTATTGTCGGCGCCGACGCGCATGACGTACGTCTGATCCTGCCGTTGCACGATGGCGTCGCGCGGCACGGTGAGCGAGGCGTCGCCGGAATCTTCCGGAAGTGCAACGTCGACGGCGCTGCCGACCAGCGCGAAATCGCCCGGCAGCGCCACGCGCAATTCGAACTGACGCGCACGTTCGTCGCCCACCGGCACGACCGCGCGGATATCGGCAGGTTGTTCGTTGCCTGTCGAGCGCACGGTCACACCCGAGCCGGCACGTACGCGTCCGGCCAGCGCGAGCGGCGCCTGCACGCGCGCTTCGATGTGATCGGTATCGACCAGGTGCGCGATCATCGCGCCGATCTGCAGGTATTCGCCGCGTTGCGCGAAGCGTTCGGTGACCACGCCGGAAAACGGCGCGCGCACATCGGCCAGTTCGATGTCGTGTTCGATCTGGTGAAGCTGCGCGCGCGAATGCGCGAGCGACTGCACGTTGGTTTCGAGTGTGGCGCGCGCTTCGTCGATCTGCGTCTTGGCGATGGCGCTGGAGGATTCGAGTTTCACCAGCCGTTGCAGTTGTACATCGGACAACGCACGTTGCGCTTCGGCGCGACGCACGTCGGCCTGGATCTCCTCACGGCGCAGGCGCAGCGCCTGATCGTCGAGTTTCGCCATGCGCTCGCCGGCCTTCAGCCGCGTACCGACTTCGGCGACGAATTCGAGGCGGCCGGCTTCGGCGCTGGCGATCTTCGCGTCGTCGCGGCTGACCACGCTACCGGGGACCCAGCGCGTCGGCGCAAGTTTAGCGGTGACCGCGGCCGCGACTTCGACCACGGCTGGCGGCGCTTTTTCCTGCGCGTGGCTTTTTGCCGATACCACGACCATGGCCAGCGCGAACAGCACAAGTGCAATCGCACGAAAGTTCAACAACCGAATTGTATACATTGCCTACATTTCCCTTTTTTTGTAGGGGCGCGGTTCATCGCGCCCGTTCTGCGACTTGCGGGTGCGATGAATCGCGCCCTACATTGACTCGATCGCTCACGCGGCTTCCGCTTCGTGCACGATCGCGCGCGGTCGCTGTCCGCGCGGCGGTGCGACGGAGTCGAGCTGCCGCGCCGGGAACCACAGGCGCATCAAACTCGGCAACAGCAGCAGCGAGAACACAAGGCTGACCACCACGCCGCCGACGTTCACGGCCGCGAGGCCGCGATAGATCACACTGCCCGGCCCCGGATTCACGGCCATCGGCAATGCACCGAGCGCACCGGTCAAGGTACTGGCGAGGATCGCGCGCAAACGCTGGTTGAGCGACATGCGGATCGCGTCGTCCAGATTCAGACCGTTTTCCTGCGCCGTGCGCGTGAGATCGACCAGCAGGATCGCGTGATTGACCACCACCCCGACCATCATGATGAAGCCGATCATCGACAGCAGGTCGAGTGGCTGGAACGCGAACAGGCCGAGCACGCGCAGGCCGAGCATGCCGCCGATCAAGGCGAGCGGCACGGTGAGCACGATGACCATGGCGTGACGCAGCGACTTGAACATCGCGCCCATCAGCAGCAGCAGGACGAACAGCGCGAGGATGAAATTGGTGCCGATGGTGCCGACGATCTGGTCGAGGCGATCCGCGCTGCCGGCAAGACGTACGGTGCCGTCGGGGAGTTGCTGGCGCAGTGTGGGCACGACGTCGTTGTCGATCGTCTTGAGCGCGTCTTCGAGTGCGAGCGTCGCGGGCGGATCCATCGTCAGCGTGACCGTGCGGCGATGATCGAGGCGGCGGATCTGCGTGGGGCCAAGAACAGTTTCGAGCTTGACCATGTCGCCCAGCGGCATGATGCGGCCGCTCGGCGTCATCATCGGAATCTGCGCGAGCTGTTCGGGCGTTTCGCCGCCGGCGGCGCGAAGGATGATCGGCACACGCTGCTCGCCGTCGAAATATTCGCCGAGCCAGGCGCCGTCGGCCATGGTCTGCACGATGCTGCCCAAGGTCGCACGGTCCCAGCCGGCTTCGGCGATGCGCCGATCGTCGGGCTGCGCGTGCAATTCGAGTTGCGCGGCGTCGGTCGGCGGAAACGCCTGCACGTTCGCGCCTGGGAATTTCTTTTCCAGGAGCTGACGACCCGCTTCGGCGACTTTGTATAGTTTTACACTATCCTCGCCTTGCAGATGGATCGAGACCGAACGCGCCGATCCGCCGAAACCGCCGAACAGGTTGCCCTCCTCGACGAATACGCGCGTGTCGGGAAAATCGACGGCGACCTGATCGCGGATCAGTTTTTCCAGATCGCCGATGCGGCTCTCGTCGACGACACGCGCGCCGATGGTGCCGCCGCCCGGCCACAGCAGCACGTACCAGTTTTTCAGTTGTGGCTGTTTGGTGCCGTCCATGTACGGCTTCATGCGCGCGAGGATCTTCGGTACGATTTCCTTGTCGACCACATCCGGCGCCATGCCCGGCGGGAAATTGAAATACGCGTCGATCGCGGCGCGCTTCACCGGCGGCAGATAGTCCAGACGCGGCTTGAACGCGAAGGTGAGCGCGAGCGGCAGCACGAGCAGCGCGGCGATCCAACCGAGCTGTTTCGCACGTGTGTCGGTCAGCGACATGATCTTGTCCGTGAGCCACGGCCAGCCGTCGCCGTAACCGGATTTCAGTTTCTTCGCCTTGAGCCAGCCCGCGGCCGCCGGCAATACCGTGATCGCGACGATCACCGAGATCGCCACCGCAATCGAAATGGTGAGCGCGAGGTCGGCGAAGATCTGGCCTTCGACATCGCGCAGGAACACGACGGGCAGGAACACCGCGACGGTAGTGATCGTCGATGCGATCAGTGCGCCGACGACTTGCTGCGTGCCCTTCGACGCCGCCTCATGCGGCGTCATTCCGCCTTCCTTCAATCGCAGGATATTCCCCGAGACGACGATCGCGCCCTCCACCACCATGCCGACGGCGAAGGCGAGCCCGGCGAGCGAAATGACATTGAGGCTGTGCCCGGTCATGTGCAGCACGCAGAACGTGGCGAGCAGGCAGATCGGTATCGCGCTGGCGATGAGCAGCGTCGCGCGCCAGTCGCGCATGAACCACCACACGCAGATCAGCGACAGCAACGCGCCGACGATCAGGTTCTCGGTGAGCAGGCTCACGGCGCGGTTGATGAACAGTGCGGAGTCGAAAGATTGTTCGATGCCGAGACCTTTCGTTTTCAGCATGCCATCGCGCAATTCGGCGACGACTTTCTTCACCTCGTTGAGTGTGGCGAGGACGTTCGCGCCGTCGGCCTTGCGCACGTCCAGGCCGATCGCGGGATTGCCGTTCTGATAGGCATAGAACTGCCGCTTCGGCGGCTGCAGCTTGATGTCGGCGACATCGCCGAGCCGAACCGGCCGTCCGTTTTGCCAGGACAACACCAGGTTGCCGAGATCGGCGGGCTTGTAACGTCCGGTGTACCGCAACTCGTATTGCTGACGGCCGACTTCGATGGAGCCGCCGGACAAGTCTTCCGCACTCGCCGCTTTCGCCGCGATATCCGGAATCGACACGCCGAGACTCGCCGCCTTGGCCGGATCGACCGTTATCCGCACTTCGTCCGGCGGACCGGCGTTGACGATGACCTGCGAGACACCCGGCACGCCCTCGATGCGCGGCTTGACCGTATTTTCGATGAAGTGGCGATACTGATCGATCGGTCCGGGCGTGCCCGGCAGCAGTTGCACGAAGAACCACGACAGCGACTGGTTGGCGTTGCCCCCATTGTTGCCGCCCAGTTGCACGACCGGACGGTCGGCATCTTTCGGAATGGAACGCACGCGGTTGAGGCGGCCGATCACTTCCATCTGCGCGTTTTTCAGATCGGTGCCGATGGCGAACGTGAGGTCGATGTTGCTGCCGCCCGCGCCGGCGGTGCCGTCGAGTTCCTCGAGGCCGGGCAGGCCCTGCAACACCTGTTCCTGCGGTTCGAGCAGTTCGGATTCCACTTCCTCCGGCGATGCGGCGCGCCAGTTGGTCTGGATGCCGATCTGCGGCCGTTCGATGTCGGGAAAAAGCTGCAGGGGCAGTTCGCGCAGGCTCATGAAACCGAAGGCGGCCACCAGCAAGACCGCCATGCCCACGGCGATCGGATTTTTCAGCGACGACTCGATCAGCTTCATGGCAGCGCTCCCGGTTTAGCCGTGGCGCGAGCATCGCGCTCGACAACGCCGGGTTGGATGTGGCGAGAGTCACGAGGGTTGCATCGGTTGCGGTGAAAGGATTTGTTTTTGCGTCGAAGCGTGCGGCGCGATGCCGAATGGTCGCCCGGTATATGCCGGCTTGCGGCGGTGCGTCTTTGTCGTTTCACCTGCCAGGACTAGGATGCCCTCCCCCACTCGGGGAAATCATGGGAGAGAGGAATGAAAGCGATCCGGACATTCCAGGTGTTGGGCCTCGCCGGTGCACTCGGCGTCGCTTGCGTGGCCATGGGGGCCGAGGAACCCAAACAGCCCGCTATGAGCAAGGAACAGCAGGCGATGATGGAGGCCATGCAGCGCGCCGGTGAAGTGCGTGCGGAACACAAGCAACTGGCTTTGTTTGTCGGCGACTGGACCGCCTCGACCACGACGTGGATGGATCCGAAAGCCCCACCCCAGAAAAGCGAGGGCAAGGAACACATCGAAAGCATTTTCGGTGGCCGCTACCTCAAGATGAAATACGAGGGCACGTTCGAGGGCCAGACGTTCGACGGCGAAGGCTATCTGGGCTTCGACAACATGAAAGGTAAATTCTTCAACACCTGGATCGACAGCATGTCGACCAATTTCTGGCTGGCCTGGGGCACCTATGACGCGGCCACGAAGACCTACACGTTCCGCGGCGACATGGACGATCCGGCGAAACCCGGAACCAAGATACCCGTGCGCCAGGTCGTGCGCGTCGTCGATGCCACGCATTACACGTTCGAGTGGAACGAAACGCACGCCGGCAAGGAAGCCAAGATGCTGCAGATCGATTACGCAAAACACTGAATGACACGCGACGCGCGAACCCAATCCCGAATGGGTGAAGTTCGCGCGTCGATCAGAAGCCAGGTCTCAGGATTTGCGCTTCCAGGTCTTGCCGTCCAGCGCCTGCAGACGATCGTTGCAGCCGTCTTTCTCCTTGGTGAAGGAAATTCCGCCGCTGTCGGCTTTCCATGCGTAGACGCCGGTGGTGTCAGGGGCCGCGCAGGCGTAGGAGCCGCTCACATCGGTAATGGTCACCTTGTCGCCGTCGGCGGACCACGTGCCATTCAGCACGACCTCGCTCTTGGCCGTCAGTTGCAGCCGGCCGTGATCGGCGAATGTGAGGGCATGTTCGCCCGACATGTAAGTTCCGGTTGGAAAACCCGCCGCGTGGGCGAAAGGCGCGGCGAGGACGAGGATCAGCAGGCTGGCGATGCGTGAATACATGGCGTATCTCCGGTGGATGTGCACCGGGTGTTACGCCGTTCGGCGCGGCCCACTGACAGGCTCAGGTCAGCAACTTCACCTTGTCCTTATAGGTGCGCGACAACTTCAGTTCATGTCCGGAATCGAGCACCAGGAAATATTCACCGTTCTGATGCGGACGCAACTCGCGCACGCGCGCGAGGTTGACGATCGCCGAGCGGTGCACACGCTGGAAGCGGCGCGGGTCGAGGCGCTGTTCGAGTTCGTGCATCGTGCCGCGCAGGACGTGCGTGCTGCCGTCGGCGTGGACGCACATGTAGTCGCCGGCGGCGTCGATCCACTGGATGGCGTCGATGTCCACACGCACGACGCGCTGGCCGTCGCGGATGGCGAGTTTGTCCGCGGCGCCGGCGCGCAGATCGCCGGCCAATGCATCTTCCAGACGCAGATCAGGCGTATTGGAGACGCTGGCCAGCAGCTTGAGCAGTTGTTCGCAATGATCGCTGGCCTCGCGCGCGGCGCGTTGCGCGCGAACCCGGGCGAGCGCCTGATCGAGCCGCGTGTCGTCGACCGGCTTGAGCAGGTAATCGATCGCACTGGCGGCAAACGCGTCGAGCGCATACTGGTCATAGGCCGTGACGAACACGGTGAGCGGCATCATCGAGGCCGGCACCGCGCGCAACAGGCCGAAACCGTCGACGCCGGGCATTTGCACGTCGAGGAACATCAGGTCGGGACGCAATGTGGAAATCGCGTGGAATGCCTCGCGGCCGTTGCCGGCGGCGCCGACGATTTCGACGTCGGCATGCCGCGCCAACCGCAGTTCCAGGCCGCGCTGGGCCAGCGGTTCGTCGTCGACGATGAGTGTGCGGATCTTCATGCGGGCACCTTCGCCGGTTCGGTGACCGGCGCGCGTTCATACGGCAAGCGGACATGCACCTCGAAGCCATGCGGCAGGCGGTTGGCCGTGCGGAATTCCTGATCTTCTCCATACAACACGCGCAGCCGTTCGCGTGTGTTGGCAAGACCCACGCCGCGGCTGGTTTTCATTTCCGCCATCTCGTTGCCGCCGGGGCCGTCGTCGCGCAGCACGATGATCAGGTTTGCGCCGCGATGCCGCGCCTGCACTTCGAGCGCGCCGCCGCTTTCGCGTTTGGCCACGGCGTGTTTGATCGCGTTTTCGATCAGCGGCTGCAGGATCAGGCTCGGCACCAGCGCATCGCGGGCGTCGTCGTCGATGTCGATGCTCACTTGCAGCCGGTCGCCGAAACGCAGTTGTTCGATGCCCAGGTACAGCTTCGTTGCATCGATTTCCTGCGCCAGCGTCACGCGCTGCACCGGATCGGAATCCAGCGAATAGCGCAGGAACGCGCTTAACGATCCGATCATGCCGTTGGCGACCTCGTTGCGGTTGTCGAGCACGAGCGTGGAAATCGCGTTGAGCGTGTTGAACAGGAAATGCGGGTTGAGCTGGTAGCGCAGCATCTTCAACTGCGCCTCGTGCGCCATCGCCTGCGCCTTGAGCGAGGCTTCTTTCTGTTCCTGCAACTTGCGCGAGAACTTGATGCCGAAATA
Organism: uncultured Gammaproteobacteria bacterium; assembly: GCA_963708785.1. Taxonomy (GTDB): domain Bacteria; phylum Pseudomonadota; class Gammaproteobacteria; order Xanthomonadales; family Rhodanobacteraceae; genus Rudaea. Next base: position 21,664 of record CAVPTJ010000020.1, on the reverse strand, counting down.
CAGACCGCTCCACGACAGCAGCACGTACAGATGCGATCCGAAATACCAGATGTAGCCGATGAAGCTGGCCGGGCGGCAGTCGTCGCAGAAGCGGAACAGCACTTCGGTGTACAGCTTCGTGTCGACGATCAGCGCGACCAGCAGCATGCCCGCGGCGGCGAGCGCCATGTGCGGCGCGGACAGGTTCCAAAGGCGCCGGTAACCCAGGCGCAGAACGCTGGTGACGCAGAGCCCGATGAAGGCGATGGTGGCCGAGTAGTACACGTAACTCCACGGTTTGCCGTCGGCGAGCATCGTCGTGTAATTGAGCGCGAAGTAGGCGGTCCACCCGCAGATTTGCAGGAACCAGAACTGGCGGCTCGACTTGGCGAGAAGAAGTTTGATGGGCGTCATGGGCTATCGCGAGCGGACGGCAGCGGCCATCGTAATTCGTTTAGGCGGTCAGCGGGTTCGTCCTGGCGCGGTAGCACGTCGCTTCGTCGCGGAACCGGCGGTGCGTCACATCGCGACAAAAATCGTCGAGAAATTTGCACGACGGAGCTCTTCGTCGCGGAAACAATCGTGCAACACCGTGGCCGCGGACTTGCATAAATCGTCCCCGAAACAGGGTGGAGCAGGGGAAAAAATGTTGAAGCGATTCTGGTTCAAGCTCGATCGCGGCGATGGCTATGGTGTGACGGCGCATTCGCGATCGGACGCAGAAAGTCTGTTGGCAAAGTATGGATATCCTTCGGACACGCAGCGGGTGGTCGAGGTGGTCGAAGGCGTCACGGTTTCGTCGCTCGATGAGGAGGCGGTTCTGCCGTGCATCGGGCCGATTGTAGTTCGGGGGGTTTGGTTTCCCTGTCACAATCTCTGAATTTCTTTACCCCCTCTCCCGCTGGCGGGAGAGGGTTGGGGTGAAGGTGGCGTTTGAGGTTTCGATTCCGTTGAATCGGAGCAGCGGCTTCCGCTGTCCTGCGGCCAGCGGGTAACTTTCTTTGCCGGTGCAAAGAAAGTCACCAAAGAAAGCACCTTTGTCGTTCGCTTTGGGAGTTGTCCGCAGAGAGCACGTCCCTGATGCTCGCTGCGGACCGCGCGCTTCCTGCGCGCGATCACTGCTTTCCCGAACATCATTGGTGTCGCAGAGACACGCCGCAAACTGACAATCGTTCTCGTCGCGTAGCGACGACAGGTCGCCGTACACAACATCGCACCGCACCCCGCACCGAGGACTCGGCTTTCGCAGGTGCGATGCGCGGTTATCGCGCCGGGTTCTAGGCGGGAAGCATGTGGCTCGATTGTGTGGGTCTGCGATACTGTCACGTCTCCCTGCAACAATCTCGGACGTATGGACGGTACCGCTGCGGTTGTCATGACGGATCGCAAGCGCTGGTTTGCGCTGGCGATCCTGTGTCTCGGCGTGTTGATGATCGTGCTGGATATGACGATCGTAAATGTCGCGCTGCCGACGATTCGCGAAAATCTGAAGTTTTCGGAAAGTTCGCTGGCGTGGGTCATCAATGCCTATCTGCTGACCTCGGGCGGGTTCCTGTTGCTCGGCGGACGGCTCGGCGATCTGTATGGGCATCGGCGGCTGTTCCTGATCGGCATCGCCGCGTTCACGCTCGCCTCGCTGGCCTGCGGACTGGCCGATTCGCAGCCGATGCTGGTGATCGCGCGTGCCACCCAGGGTCTCGGCGGCGCAGTCGTCGATGCGGTTTCGCTGTCGCTGATCATGGACCTGTTCACCGAAACCGGGGACCGCGCGAAGGCGATGGGCGCGTACGGATTCGTCTGCTCCGGCGGCGGCAGCATCGGCGCGCTGCTCGGCGGGTTTCTGGTCAATTCGTTCGACTGGCACTGGATCTTCCTGGTCAATATTCCGATCGGCGTGGCGGTGATCGTGCTGTCGCTGTCGCTCGTACCGGCGGCGAAACACGACGGCGCGGAGCGTCATCTGGATGTCGCCGGTGCGATCACAGTGACGGCCGCGCTGATGCTCGCCATCTACGCCATCGTCAACGGCAACGAGGCGGGCTGGTCGTCCGAGCAGACCCTGGGATTGCTCGCGGGCTCGGTCGCGCTGCTCGTCGTGTTCGTGGTCATCGAGTCGCGCGTGAAGGTGCCGCTGATGCCGCTCAAGATGTTGCGCCTGCGCAATCTGGCGACGGCGAATGTGGTCGGCACGCTGTGGGCCGCAGCGATGTTCGCGTGGTTCTTCCTGTCGGCGCTGTATCTGCAGCTGGTGCTCGGCTACACGCCGCTGCAGGTCGGCACCGCATTCGTGCCGACCAACCTGATCATGGCCGCGTTGTCGCTCGGCGTCTCGGCGAAGCTGGTGATGCGGTTCGGCATCAAGACGCCGCTCGCTTTCGGGCTGGCGTGCGCATCCGCCGGTCTGCTGCTGTTTGCGCGGGCTCCGGCCGATGGGACATACGTGATCGATGTATTGCCGCCGATGCTGCTGCTCGGTCTGGGCGCCGGCATCGCCTTCAATCCGGTGCTGATGGCGGCGATGAACGATGTCGAGCCGAACCAGTCGGGGCTCGCCTCGGGCATCGTCAACACGTCGTTCATGATGGGCGGCGCGCTCGGACTCGCCGTGCTCGCCAGCATCGCCGGATCGCAAACTGCGCACCTGCTCGCGAGCGGCACCGAACACGCGGCCGCGCTCAACGGTGGTTATCACCTCGCCTTCGTCGTCGGCGCGGTGTTCGCCGCGGCGGCGGCGGCGATCGGCCTGATATTCATGCGTGCGCCGAACATCGGCGGTGCGGCGGCGGCGCACTGATGGCCGCCGGCATGCGATTTGCGCGCGAACCCCGCGCGTTGGATGCGACGATGCTCGCGGTGTCGGCGATCGCGCTGCTGAAGCTCGTGCTGCATACCTATTTCAACGACAGTTACGGTTTCTTCCGCGACGAATTCGATTACCTGTCGTGCGGCGAGCATCCGGCGTGGGGTTATGTCGATCAGCCGCCGCTGGTCCCATGGCTTGCCGAATTGTCGCGGCACTTGTTCGGCGAATCGTTGCGCGCGGTGCGATTCATTCCGGCGCTGGCTTCATCGCTGCTCGTCGTGCAGACGGCGGCGATCGCACGGCAATTCGGCGCGCGCGGTTTCGGCGTGCTGCTCGCCGCCGTGTGCGTAGCGCTGGCGCCGCAATATCTGTCGAACGCGAGTCTGCTCGGCACCAATTCGTTCGAGCCGACGTTGTGGATGGGCTGCGCCTATTTCGCGATCCGCGCCGTGCGCGATGAAGATCCACGCAAATGGCTGTGGTTCGGCATCGTCGCCGGCTTGGGACTCGAAGAGAAATACACGATCGCATTGTTCGGCGCCGGTATCGTGATCGGATTGCTGCTGACCGCACAGCGGCGCCAAGTCGCGAGCCGCTGGTTCTGGCTCGGCGGCATCGCGGCGTTACTGATCTTTCTGCCGAACCTGTGGTGGAACTACGGCAACGACTGGCCGTTCCTGCAACTGATGCGCGCCATCCGCGACGAAGGCCGCGATGTCGTGCTGCCGTTCGGCGCGTTTTTCCTGCAGCAGACGCAGTTGTCGGGCCCGCTCGCGTCGCTGATCTGGCTCACCGGTCTCGGCGCGTTGCTGTTCGCGAAACCGCTGGCGCCATATCGTTTCCTCGGCTGGTGTTTCCTGGTCTGCTACGGCGTGCTGTTCGCGATCCACGGCAAGAGTTATTACCTCGCCGCGATCTATCCGATGCTGTTCGCCGCCGGCGGCGCGCTGATCGAAAACGCACTCGAAAATCCACGCCACCACCTGCGTTGGATCGAAGCGCCGCTGCTCGCGTTGATGACGCTCAGCGGTCTTTATTTCGCACCGATCGTGGTGCCCGTGTTCTCGCCGGACAACTTCATCGCGTACACGCATTACCTGCCGTTCAAACTGCCGGTGATGGAACATTCGCACGAGCGCGCGGCATTGCCGCAGTGGTATGCCGATCAATTCGGCTGGAAAGAGATTTCCGACGCGACCGCGCAGGCCTGGAACACGTTACCCGTGAGCGACCGCGCCGACTGCGGCATCTTCGCCCAGGATTACGGACAGGCCGGCGCCATCGACCTCTTCGGCCGCCGCGCGGGATTACCGCCCGCGCTGAGCGGCGATCGCACCTATTTCCTGTGGGGACCGCGCGATTATTCCGGCGACTGCATGATCGTGCTCGACGATCGCAAAGAAGTGCTCGAAACCTACTGGAGCGATGTGCAGCTCGTCGCGACTTCGGCGCCCAATCCGTGGGCGCTCGAAGCCGAGATTCCGGTATACATTTGCCGTCACAAGAAATTCGCGTCGATGGCCGAGCTGTGGCCGAAAGTCAGACACTGGCACTGATCATGCGGTGCGCGGCCGCGCCGCCAGGAACCGACTGTTGCGCAATACCGCCGCGGAGATCAACGAAACCAGAACGCCGACCGGGAAGATTTCGATGAACGTCATCGGCAGGCGATAAAACGGGTTGGCATAGTCGGCCTTGAACTTCTGCATTTCGTCGACGAACTGCTCCAGCGCCGGACCGGTGACGCCCGCGGCCTGCTTCTGCCGGATCAGGAGATTGGCGTAGTCGTTCGCAAAATCCATGTGCGTGATGGCGACCGTGAGTTCCCACGCGAGCACGTACATCACGCTCGCCACGACGCTGATGCTCAGTCCAAGTGCCAGCGCGCGCCAGAAACCGATCACGCCGCCGAGCTCCGCGTCACGATAGCGCTTGACGCCGATGAACACCGCGCTCAGCGCGATCAACATCGTCGCATAGCCGATGACCATGCTCCAGGCCAGCGGCGGATGCCCGCTCAACACCGTGGCTTGCAACAGCATCGGTATGGCGACGACGACACCGGCGACGATGCCGTACACGAGTATGGTTTTCAGCATGGCAGTTGTTCCTTTTAGCGATGGATGGAGGCGCCATTTAGGCCGCGCGGCACACCGTGCGCAATCGCAAAAAAGGGTGATTTCAGCGGATTCACCCGAAAATTTGCGGCGTCAAGGCACGATCCCGAGCTCGCGCGCCTTGTTGATCGCGTCCGTGCGCCGGCGCGCGTGCAGTTTGTCGAACAGGTTGGCGATATGCGTCTTGACCGTGTTCGGCGACACGTTGAGCCGCGCCGCGATTTCCTTGTTCGACCGGCCCGCCGCGATTTCCTGAAGGATGGTCAACTCACGCGGACTGATGCCGAGTGTGGCCTGCGCCTTCGGATTGCCGTCGAACGCGGGCGGCGCCGCGGGCGCCACGACGCGCGCGCCGACATACACACCCAGCGCAAGAAAGCCCGTGGCGATCAGGAAAATATAAATGTCGCCGGCATGCGCGCGCGCAAGATGCAGGTAGTCCAGCCACTGCAACGCGAACGTGCCCGCCGCCAGCAGCGCGCCGTAGAAAAGTATCTGCTTCCACATCGATCACGCTCCGCCCCGCTCCCGTTTTACTTCGTAATGCGGCGGGCGGCAAGATTCGCGGATTCTCTCGTGCGGCTATTTATCAGGCAGTTCGCGCGGCACCGCCGTTTCGCCGAAATGTGCGGCCAGCGACGATAGGAAGGATTTCATCGTCGCGTGATAGCCGAACACGTAGCGTGCCATGAAGCGGAAGAATACCGGCTTCACTTCGCCGTCCTCGACGATCGTCAAGCGGCTGCCGTCGGATTCCGGCGTAATCGACAGCGTCCAGGTGCCCCCGAACGGCAGGCTCGCATCGTCAATGCGCGTGACGAAACGCGACGGCGGTTCCGACGCTTCGATACGGTAAGCGATGGCGCCGTTCGATCCGTTCTCGCGGAAGCGCTGCGCGCCGTCGGCAGCGGGCGGCAAGGATTCGACCGATTTCACGTCCTTGCGCCACGACGGATAGTTGGCCACGTCGGCCACGATGCGGAAAATGGATTCGGGCGACTGAGGCAGCAGCAGCTCGACCGAAGCGCGATGCCGCGTCGGCAAGCGCGAGCCGAGCCACCACACCGCCGCAGCCGCAACGGCGACGATGATGAGAACGATCAGCACTATCTTCATCGCGACGGCCCCTTTCCCTTGTGTCGTTTCGCCGCCTCGGCAAGCAACGAGAGACCTTCCACCGCGCGCAGGCGTTCATCGGCAGCGAGTCGGGCAAGCAATCGCTTCACCCGGCGCGGATCGAGCACCGACGTCGCCGCCATCGCGACTTCGCCCTTGCGCGTGAGCGTCAGCGATTTGCGCCGTCGATCGCCGTCGTCAGCCGCTTGATCGACGTAGCCTAATGCCGTCAGCCGCGCGAGCGCGGCGGACAACGTCGACGGCTGAATGCCCAGGTGCGCGGCGAGCGCGCGTGCCGTGAGGCTCTCGCGTTGGGAAAGATGCGCGAGAATCGACGAATCGCGCGAGCTGAGCGCATGCACCGTCGACTTGCGATGCACGTGATCGACATGGCAGGCAAGATAGATTCGCGGATAGGCGCGCAGGATGCGTAGCACGAGATCGTCCATGTGCGCGATTCTACGGAGGCTATTTACTTCGTCAAAACGAACGATCGGGCAGCGTTCGTCATTGCGCCTGCGGCGTTAGGGCGATGGCGCCGTTCCGTGCTGGGAAGCTTCGAGCGCCGCACGCCATTCCTCGATGAACGTCGCGAAGTGCGCAGCAGCGAGGAATTCGGCGACGTAGGCAGCCGATGCGCGGTTCAGGGCGGTCATCGTATAGGTCACGGTGACAGCGCTGCCGCGTCCATCCGCGCGCACCGACACATCGACCAGACCCATGTCGCGGCCGTCCACCATGCGCGCGTAGCTGGCGCGCCCTTCGTCGGTTCGATAGTCCGTCACGATCCAGGTCGTTTCGTGCCCGTGCGCGCGCGTGCGGAATACCGAACCGCGTTGGGTGTCGCCGCTGAGTATTTCCGGATCCCATCCGGGCGCCCACTTCCGCTCGCCCTGTGCGGTGAACAACGGCAAGGCCTCTGCCGGCTTTATATCGATGTGGAATGTTCTGGTCTGCGAGAGCGGCTGCCGCGGCAAGCAGCGCCACGGCCATCATTGAGGAAGGCATCATGTCGATTCCTGTTTGGTATTTATGTACCAATATACCATTTACACATAACACGTCCACGCGCTACACTCTGCCGATAGCGTGGAGTTGCCCGAATGACCCAAGGTTCCGGAAAGTTGCTGGACGTCGAACGCGTGCAGACCGGCGTGCGCATCGAGAAGCGCTTGCTGAAAGTTCTCAAGGGACTGGCGGAGTATCTGGACCTTTCGCTCGGCGATCTGCTCGAAGGCATCGCCCTGCACGCGATCGAGAACAAGACGCCGTTCGCGCCGGCCACGATCCGGAAAATCGCCGACTTGAAGCGCGTCTACGGGCTGGACCTGCGCGCTTCGGACAGTCATAGCCTGACCGAGCGTTGAGGCCGGCAGCAACCGCCGGGCGGTCGCCAACCCGCACTTCCGGCGCTCGCGGCGCGGCGCCGATTTTCGTATGCTCGGGCGCTTCGACAATCGGGATGCCTGCATGAACGCCTTCGCCGCGCTGACGCTTTGCCTATCACTCGCGACTTCGCTCGCGACCGCGGCGGACAGGAAATCCTCCGAAGCGCCGATCATGCCGATGACGCCCGACGTCGTGAAGGACTACGACTGGGTCCGGCCCGACGCCGACTACGAGCGTCGCGTCGTCATGATCCCGATGCGCGACGGCGTGAAGCTGTACACGGTGATCGTGCTGAAGAAAGGTGCGCATGACGCGCCCATGCTGCTCACGCGCACACCGTACGATGCGAAAGGATCGACCGAACGCGTGAAATCGCCGACAGCCTCGGAAGCGCTCGATGCGATGTACGGCGAATTCGTCGACGACAACTACATCATCGTCACCCAGGACATCCGCGGGATGCATCACTCGGAAGGCGAATTCATCATGACGCGGCCGATCGCCGGCCCGCTCAACAAAACCGGGATCGACGAATCCACCGACGCCTACGACACCATCGACTGGCTGGTGAAGCACGTCAAGGAAAGCAACGGCAAGGTCGGCACGATCGGCAGCAGCTATCTCGGCTTCACCACGTTGATGTCGGAGATCAATCCGCATCCGGCGCTCAAGGCCGCCGTTCCGGAAAGTCCGATGGTCGACACGTGGATCGGCGACGACGATTTCCACAACGGTGCGTTCCGCGTCGGCACGTTCGATTACGTGGTCGAGATGTCCACCGGCAAGGGCGATGACGAGGCGAAGGTTCCCGCCGGCGTCGGCGACGACTACACGCGCTATCTGAAAGCCGGCTCCATCGGCGACTTCGCTCGGCATTACGGCATCGACCGTTACCCCTTCGTGCAGAAGCTGATGCAGAACCCGGCGTACACGGATTTCTGGTCGCAGCAGGCCGTCGACAAATGGCTGGCCGCGCGACCGCTGACCGTACCGACGATGCTCGAGGTCGGCCAGTGGGATCAGGAAGATTCGTACGGCGCGCCGGCCGTCTACAAGGCGATCAAGCCGAAGGACGTCAACGACGACATGGTCACGCTGGTCATCGGACCGTGGCGGCATTCGGGCGCCAATCACTACGGTTATGACCTGGGCGCGCTCAACTTCTCCGGCGACACGGCGCTCGAATTCCGCGTGAAGTACGTCAAGCCGTTCTTCGATCACTATTTGAAAGGCGCGCCCGATCCGCACACGCCGCACGTGCTCACCTACGCGACGGGCGCCAATCGTTGGGAAGAATCGCCGCGCTGGCCGATGGGCACGCCGACGCCGCTGTATCTCACCGCGCATTTCGGCGCGGGATTTTCCGCGCCCGGCGATGCCGGCCACGACGACTACGTTTCCGATCCGATGAAGCCGGTGCCATTCATTCCGCGACCCATCGACATGTCCGACGTCAGGCAGTGGAAGCCGTGGCTGGTGCGCGATCAGCGCTTCGTTTCGGATCGGCCGGATGTGCTCGTGTACCAGACCGCGCCGCTCGACAAGCCGGTGCACATCATGGGACCGCCGCAAGCCGATCTTTTCGCGGCCACTTCGGGCAGCGACAGCGACTGGGTAGTGAAACTCGTCGACGTGTATCCCGATGTGTCGCCCGAATCCGCCGACCAGGGTGCGAAGGCCAGCATGGCCGGCTACGAATTGCCGATCGGCATCGAGATCTTCCGCGGCCGTTACGTGCACGCGCTCGACAAACCGCAAGCGCTGACGCCGGGCAAGGTCGAGGAATACAAATTCGGGCTGCCGAATGTCGATCACGTGTTCCTGCCCGGCCACCGCATCATGGTGCAGGTGCAGTCGACATTGTTCCCGCTGTACGACCGCAATCCGCAGACGTACGTCGACAACATCTTCAACGCGCCGCCGACGGCATACAAAGCGGCGACGCAAAGCGTCTACTACGGCGGCAACGCGGCGAGCGCGGTATATCTGCCGGTGGTGGCGACGTCGCCTTAGGAGATCGGCTCGAGCTCGCGGAGATTGCTCTGCAACTCCGCGAGGGAACGATCACCTCTTGGCTTTGATGGACTCAACGATCAACTGTCCCAGAACGTCGACGTCGATATCCTGAAGCTTGCCGATGTACAGGCAGCCTTTGCCCGTTTTGTGTTTCCCGAGTTTGGACAGCAGCCGCTCTCGCAGCGGGGCGCTGCCGGTTCCATAGATGCTGATGTCGCCTTTGCGGGACGAGAAACCGATCAGACACGTTTCTCCTTCGCGGCCGCTTTCGTACTTGTACTTGTGAGTGCCGAAGCCGACGATGGATGAACCCCACATTTTGGGTTTTACTTTCGTTGCCTTGGCCATCAGTTTAGCCAGCGCCGTGCAGTCTTTGCGTCGGACTTCGTCATCGATGGCGTCCAAGTACGCAGCGACGCTCGCTTCGGTCGGTTTCGTCTTGTTTTCCGCCATTGCACGGAACTCCCGGGCGAATGAACTAGGTGAACGGCTCGGCGACGCGACGCGTCATTGGAAAACGCCCCACCGACTCACTCTCCCCTTCTTCGAATAATCGATCGCAACTCAAAGATGAAGAAAGTATACCGGCACCAATGCTGCGACCAGAGCCCCCGCCTGCACTGCAAGTACCCGCACTGCGGCGCGTGGAGCACCGGGCAGCCATTTAAAAGCAAAGAAAGCTATCACCGGCAACTGTCCGGCGATGAGTAGCTGCCACACATGAGCGACAGCACCTTCGTCAGCGTCGCGAACGACGCCGAGAAATGTAACTGCGGCCACAACCAATGCGAGTGACGCGACAGACATTGCGACGGGCAGAAAGGCGCTTGGCCGCTTAATCAAGACACGCGAGTCCATGGCGAAGTCTCCTCATGCAAACTAGCTGTACGATTTTAGGTAAGTCGCCGCTGCAAAACCCGGTCTGTGGCCTCTGCGCACCACAACCGTTGCGCCGATGAGGTTTAGTCTACACCTCGCAGATTCGAGCGGTAGCTTTAGCGACCAGCTAAGGCTCCTTGCGGTTCGCATGCCATGATCAGATCTTCATGCGACTCATGACCTTGATGCAATTGCGCGACGCCGACGGACCGCAGCGTTCGCTGAGCGAATACTCAGTCCCGAGGATGGCCAGGCGTCACGCGTCGATGTGACGTGTTATTCCTTAAATTATCCCGCTTGTCCAATTTGTCATTCTGCTGCAAGGTAGCCGACGAACGATTCGATTGCCCAGCTATCTGTCGGAGTCCACATGCATACCACCACGCGTCATACCCAGATGCACGAAGCCTATGCGCCCACCATTGCGCCGCCGCACCGCAGTCATCGGCCGGAGTGGCTGATCGGTCAGAAGATGATGGACCACGCCATGAAATCCATCCGGGCGCGCACGCATCTGGAGCGCAGCTACGACATTCCGTATCTCGCCGGTTACAGCCTCGATGGACACACCATCTTCATCGACCGGCACATGCCGAAGAGTTTCGTCTATCGCAGCCGCAAGATATCGACCGATCGTTTCCTGATCGTGCACGAGGCGGTGGAGAAATCGTTGATCCAGTTGCTCGGCATGCATTACCTGCACGCGCACCAGATCGCGCTGCACGCCGAACAGGCCGCGGTTCGCGCCGAAGGTGTCACGTGGGAGGCGTACGATGATTTCATGCAGGACAACATCAAGGTCATCGGCGACGAAGCGCTGGCGAAAGTGCCGAGCAACCTCGATCTCACACCCTATCGCGATTTCCACGATGCCGAAGAACTGAAAAAGATGCGCGGCTGCACCGTGCATTGCGACGATTTCACCCCGCGCCACAAGGTTTATATCGCCGGCTTGCGCGCGTAACGGTTTCGAATTGCGCCAGGGCGGACATGCGATCGAAACGCCGATCGCATGCCGTCCTACCCGTCCTTTAACACCGGCTTCGACAGAATTGGCCGGCCTATCGAATCTGCCGCTTTCATAGAGCGCTCCAATGGGAGCCATCGCTACAAACGATTTCACTTGGCCACGCGCACGCGCGATGCTGGCCGCACAGCGGGACCGCAACTTCTTGGAGGAGCACAGTCATGGGTAACGAATCGCAATGCCCGTTCTCGGGCGCATCTCGCCGGGGTCCGACCAACACACAATGGTGGCCGCACCAGCTCAATCTCGCGATGCTGCATCAGCATTCCTCGTTGTCGGATCCGATGATCGAAGACTTCGATTACACGAAGGAATTCAAGACGCTCGACCTCGACGCCGTCATGAACGATCTGAAGGCGCTCATGACCGATTCGCAGGAATGGTGGCCGGCCGATTACGGTCACTACGGTCCGCTGTTCATCCGCATGGCCTGGCACAGTGCCGGCACGTACCGCATCTACGACGGCCGCGGCGGCGCCAGCGCGGGCGAACAACGTTTCGCGCCGCTCAATAGCTGGCCGGATAACGGCAATCTCGACAAGGCGCGCCGCCTGTTGTGGCCGATCAAACAGAAGTACGGACGCAAGCTGTCGTGGGCCGACCTGATGATCCTCGCCGGCAATGCCGCGCTCGAGTCGATGGGCTTCAAGACCTTCGGCTTCGGCGGCGGACGCCGCGACATCTGGGAGCCGCAGAACATCGACTGGGGTCCGGAATCGAAATGGCTCGGCGACGAGCGTTACAGCGGCGATCGCGAACTGGCCAATCCACTCGCGGCCGTGCAGATGGGTCTGATCTACGTCAATCCGGAAGGTCCGAACGGCAAGCCCGATCCGCTCGGCTCCGCCCGCGACATCCGCGAGACGTTCAAGCGCATGGCGATGGACGATGAAGAAACCGTCGCACTCATCGCCGGTGGACACACCTTCGGCAAAGCGCACGGCGCGGGCGACGCGAAGCTCGTCGGCCCCGAACCGGAAGGCGCGAACATCGAACACCTGGGCCTGGGCTGGCAGAGCACCTACGAAAGCGGCAAAGGCTCACATGCGATCACCAGCGGCCTGGAAGGCGCGTGGAAGCCGCACCCGACGAAATGGGACATGGGCTATTTCGAAACGCTGTTCAAATACGATTGGGAACTGACCAAGAGCCCGGCCGGCGCGCAGCAGTGGAAGCCGAAAGGCAATGCCGGCGCTGACACGGTGGAAGACGCGCACGACAAGAACAAACGTCATCAGCCGATGATGCTGACCAGCGACCTGGCGCTGCGTTTGGACCCGGCGTACGAAAAGATCTCGCGTCGCTTCATGGCCAACCCGAATGAATTCGCCGACGCATTCGCGCGCGCGTGGTTCAAGCTCACGCACCGCGACATGGGACCGAAGGTTCGCTACCTCGGCAAGTTTGTGCCGAAGGAAGATTTGATCTGGCAGGATCCGATCCCGGCCGTCGATCACGCGCTGGTCGACGATAAAGATATTGCCGCGCTGAAGGCGAAAATCCTCGATGCGGGTCTTTCGATTCCGCAACTGGTGAGCGCCGCCTGGGCGTCGGCTTCGACCTTCCGCAAGAGCGACAATCGCGGCGGCGCCAACGGCGCGCGCATCCGGTTCGCGCCGCAGAAGGATTGGGAAGTCAACAATCCCGCCGATCTGGCCAAGACGCTCGCGGCGCTGGAAAAGATCCAGAAGGAGTTCAATGGCGCCCAGGGAAATAAAAAGAAGATTTCGCTCGCCGATCTGATCGTGCTCGGCGGCAGCGCCGCGATCGAAGCGGCGGCAAAGAAGGCCGGCAACAGCATCGCCGTTCCGTTCACGCCCGGCCGTGCCGATGCATCTCTCGAACAGACCGACGTCGAATCCTTCTCAGTGCTGGAACCGATCGGCGATGCCTTCCGCAATTACGTGCGCAAGGGACTCGAGGATCGCACCTCCGAGTTGCTGGTGGACAAGGCCGATCTGCTCAACCTGACGGCGCCGGAAATGACCGTGCTGCTCGGCGGCATGCGCGTGCTCGGCACGAACGCCGGCAACAGCAAGCACGGTGTGTTCACCAAGAACGTCGGCGCGCTGACGAACGATTTCTTCGTCAACCTGCTCGACATGCGCACGGCGTGGCAGCGTTCGGACAAGGATGCGAACGTGTTCGAAGGTCGCGACCGCAAGTCCGGCGAACTGAAGTGGACGGCGACGATCGCCGATCTGGTCTTCGGTTCCAACTCGCAACTGCGTGCGCTTGCCGAAGTCTACGGATCGAGCGACGCAGGTGACCTGTTCCTGCCCGATTTCATCGCTGCCTGGACCAAGGTGATGAACCTGGATCGCTTCGATCTGAAAAAGTAAGCGGCGTGGTGTGACACGAAGCCTCGGTTCGACATCGTGTCGAGCCGAGGCTTTTCTTTTTCAATCGCCGAAGCCGTCCCTGAAGATGTCGTCGCCTTGCTCGTACGCGCCGAGATCGACGTGATTGTTGTAGGTGCGCGCCAGGCTGCGGATATCGATCGTCGGCAGGCCGTCGAGCGGCGAGTGACGCGTCGTGCAAGACATTCATGCGCCGCCGGATTGACCGCAGCCGATGATTGGCATTTCTCTTGCCTTTCGATCCGTCGTCGCGAGCGGACAAGGTGTCCACGGCGACCGCTTTCAAGGATGAGGTGCCGAATGGAATCGATATCGACCGCGCAGCAGTGCGTCGCCGCAGCGTCGGCGCGCAAGCGCATCCTGATGGTGTCGCCCGATCACTTCTGCGTGCGCTACGCCATCAATCCCTGGATGACCTCCGGCGCGACGGTCGATCGCGCCCGAGCACGCGAACAGTGGGAACGCCTGCGGCAGCGCATTGCGCAGTACGCGGATGTCACCGTCTTGCAAGACGACGCCGGGCTACCCGACATGTGCTTCAGCGCCAACGCCGGACTGGTTTTCCGCGGCACGTTCGTGACCAGCAACTTCCGCCATGTCGAGCGCCAGCCCGAAGCCGAGCTGTTCGAAGCGTGGATGCAGCGCGAAGGATTTCTCATTCGCAGACTGCCGCCGCACATACTTTTCGAAGGCGCCGGCGACGCGCTGTTCGACAGCGAAGACCGCCTGTGGATGGGCTACGGACCACGTTCGGATCTGGCCGCGGCCGCATCGCTTAGCGCGTTCCTCGATGCGGAAGTAATTCCCCTGCAATTGGTCGACGAACATTTCTATCACTTGGACACGTGCTTTTGTCCGCTGCGCTCGGGCCACGTCGTGTTCTATCCCAACGCGTTCACGCCGCAAGGTCTCGCAGCGTTGCGGCGCTTCATCCCGTCGCGTCTGCGCATCGCGGTCGCGCGCGACGACGCATTCAATTTCGCCTGCAACATGGTGGATCTCGGCGACGCCGTCGTCGCGCACTACGCCAGCCCGCGTCTGCGCGAAGCCTTGCACCGCGCCGGTCGCGATGTACTCACGGTCGAACTCGGCGAATTCATCAAGGCCGGCGGCGGTGCGAAATGCCTGACGCTCTCCCTCGGATAACCGACGCGCGTCTCTCATTTTGCAAATCGCGCGGCCCGGCTCAGCGCAATCTCCACGGCAACGCCGGTTGCGGTAGCCAACATGCGCTGTGATGCGGTGAGCGAGCGTCCGGGCATGGCTCTTGCTGCGTCGCGGGCCGTCTTCCAACTGACCGGCAATGAGCGCAGTCACCGCAGCAACGTTTCAGTCCTCCGCATGCGACGACCTGCGCGACGCCATCGTCGTCATCGGCGAGCACTTGCGCGAGCGCGGCTATGCCTTCACCTCCGTCACGCCGGAAACGCATCGGCGCGTGATCGCGAACAATCCGCCGTGCCGCGATCTGCTGCGCGACGTGTTCGGATGGAACCGTTCGTTCGCGCGTGACGATCTCGCGCCGGCCGTGAGCGACGCGATGGCACGCGCGGATTTGCTGGAGGCGGTCAGCCAGAGCGAGTCGCTGCGACGCAGCGGCATTCGTTTCGCTTCGCTCGGCGACGAACTGTTCGCGCATTCGGCGTTTCCGACGGAATCCTCGCAAAGCGTTTTCTTCGGCCCTGACAGTTACCGATTCGCACACCTCATCGAGCGGGCGCTCGCGGCGCATCGGGCTCCGGTGCGGCGCATCGTCGACATCGGCTGTGGTTCGGGTATCGGCGGATTGATCGCGGCCAAGGTAGCGGGTGGTGCGCCGGAGGTGGTGATGGCCGACATCAGCCCGCTGGCGTTGCGGTTCGCGGCCGGCAACGCGCAACTTGCGGGCGTCGCGGACGTGCACTGTGTGCTCAGTGATGTTTTCGCGTCGATTCACGGCGACGCCGATGTGATCGTCAGCAATCCGCCGTATCTGGCCGACGCGAAGGAACGCCTGTATCGCCACGGCGGCGGACATTTCGGCGCGGAGCTTTCGCTGCGCATCCTGCGCGATTCGCTGCCGCGGCTGCGCCGGCGCGGCGTGCTCGTGCTGTACACCGGATCGGCCATTGTCGATGGCGCCGACACGTTCAAGACGCGTGCGCTGCCGCTGTTGCGCGCATCGGAATTTACCTGCCGCTACGCCGAACTGGATCCCGACGTGTTCGGCGAGGAACTGGATCGCAAGCATTACGAAACCGTGGAGAGGATCGCCGCGGTCGGATTGGTCGTCACAAGGATTCAGTGAGGTTGGACATGAACGCGCAAGTGAAACCCTTTCCCACCATCGACGCCGAAATGCACGCGTTCCACGCGCGCCTGACGCTGTTCAACGCGCGCCGCTTCAAACCGGCGTTGCCCGCACCAGACTGGGCCGCATCGCTGACGCACGATCTGCCGATGCTGCACGCGGAAGGCGAATTTCTCGAAGCCGAGCGCGCGGCGATCAAGCCGCTGCTCGCCGATGTGCCGCAACGCGCCGATGCGTTCATGGTGTGGTTCGAAGCATTGCAGGAGCGCGGTCCCGGTCAGGGCGATGCACTGTTCCCGTGGCTGGCCGAGCACGCAACCTGGGAACAGATGCGCTGGTTCCTCGGCCAGGAAGTCGCCGGCGAAGCCGGCTTCGACGATCTCGTCGCACTGACGCAAGTGCGCTTTCCGACGCAGCCGAAACTCGAGATGGCGCGCAACTATTGGGACGAAATGGGCCGCGGCCACGCACACGGCATGCACGGCGGCATGCTCGAGAATACCTCGAAGGCATTCGGTCTGAAAACGCGCATCGAAGATACGGTGTGGGAATCGCTGGCACTCGCCAACACCATGGCCGGGCTGGCGGCGAACCGACGCTATGCCTATCAATCGGTCGGCGCGCTGGGTGCGATCGAACTCACCGCGCCAAGCCGCGTGACGCTGGTCAACGACGGATTGCGCCGACTCGGCGTGCCGACGGAAGGCCGACAATATTTTCAACTGCACGCCGGACTCGACGTGCGTCATTCGCGCGAATGGAATGCGCAGGTCATCCATCCGCTGGTCGAACAGGACGCAGCACTGATTACGCCGATCGCCGAAGGCGCGCTGATGCGTCTGCAATGCGGCAAGCGCTGCTTCGATCGCTACCGCGCCGAACTCGGCATCGGATGATCAGTCGATCCAGCCGAGACGTTGCAACGTCGCCCAGTCTTCGCGCATAAGCCGGTCGCCGATGTCGTTGCGATAGCGCGCGTTGGCGACGGCGACTTTGCGCACGATTTCGTACGCATTCGACTTCGCGTGTCGCACGGTGTCGCCGACTCCCGTCGCAACGAGCACGTAGCCGATCGAGCCGCTGGTGACCAGCCGGTCGCCGTCGCGTTCGACTTCGCCGTAGTGCAGCGCCTGGTCATCCATACCGATGCCGTCGAAAAAAATCGGACGGCCGCGCGACAGCTCGGCGTACCCGAATTCATAAGGAAACGGCGGCACGGTCAGCACCACGCCGACGGCGAAGCCGTCGCGCGTGACGAACGAGTCACTTTTGCCGAACGCCATCTTGTGCAGGATCGCATCCCAACCGTCGACGTGCAGCGCGTCGCAGATGGCAAAGCCGGGATAGCCGAAGCGGCTGGTGAACTCCAGCGGAAAAACGCCGTCGTCGTTCACGATCGTATTGATGTTGATGTAACCGTGATGGCGCGCCTCGCGCAGCAGTGGCGCGATTCGGCCTAGCGTGCGCTCGAACAATCGCGCGGATTGGCGGTAACTGACCACCGTGCCCATCTCGCCGGTGAGTTCGCCGAGGTCGCCAGGAAAAAAACGTTTGTGTTCCCAGTCGATGCAGGCGGGCGTCAGAAAACGATCGCCGTCGAAATACGCGCCGATGCCCACTTCGACGCCGCGCAGGAAATCCATGAGCACGAATTCAGGCTGCTGCACCGCGCCGCAACGCGCCGCTTCGGCCTGCAGCACGGCGAGCATGTCCGCGCCGGTGTCGAGCATGCCGACGTAGTTCTGCGTCGATGCCGCCGCGGCGTCGCTCAGCTTGTACACGTAACGCGCCGGCGTGCGGCGCACGAAATCGATTGCCGCATCGAAGCGCTCGAAGCGGTGCGTCGGCGCGGTCTGCATGCCGACGTCGGCCATGACCTGCTGGCCGAAGGCGCGGTCCACTTCGAGCCGGTCGCCGATCGCGCTGCCGCCGACCACGGCGAAGCCCTCCGCCCGCAGCGCGTCGGCGCGTTCGCCGAACGTCGCCGTTTCGCAGACGATGACGCCGTCGCGGCCGACCCAGTCGAGTCCTCGGTCAAGATCGTCGATGCGTTCGACCAATCCTCGATAGATGTCGTGCGCTTCGGTTTCGGCGACGAACACGCGCACTTCATGCCCGGCGCGGAGCAGACGCCAGTACATGTCGCCGAGGCTGTGATAATCGCCGACGCCCAGAAACCGCATCATGCAATCGCCGTGGAAAGCGGCGATTCTTGCAACACGGCCGCGCCGTGGCAAATCAACCCGATTTCAGCGTGCAGCCGCCTCGCGGAACGAGACGAGCCGTCGCTGCTCTTCGTCCCAAAGTGTCAGGCGCACGCACTTGAGGCTTTGCCGCAGCGTGAGCCGGCCGACGTTGCGCAAGTTGGGGAAATCGTTGAGCACGCGCGGCAGGCGATAGAACGGAATTCGGCTACACAGATGATGCACGTGATGCACGCCGATGTTGGCGGTGAACCAACGCAGCACGACCGGCAGATCATAATGCGAGCTGCCGCGTAACGCGCCTTCGCGCACGCTCCAGACATCGGCGCTGTCCCAGGAAGTCTCGGCGAACTGGTGCTGCACATAGAACAGCCAGCCACCGATCACCGCACTGCAGAACATGAGCGGGCCATGCACGATGAAAAACGCACGCACGCCGATCAGCGCGATCAGCGAGCCGACCAGCACGGCAATGCCGAGATTGGTGCCCATCGTACTGAGCCACGGCCGCCAACCGCCGCGCAGGAATCCGGCGGGAATCCGGTTTTGCAGAATGAACACGAAAAGCGGACCGATGGCGAACATGATCAGTGGATGACGATAAAGCCGATACCGCCAACGGCTCCACGGCGTGCGCTTGTTGTATTCACCGACCGTCAGGGTATCGATGTCGCCGACGCCGCGGCGCGAGAGGTTGCCCGACGTCGCATGATGGATGGCGTGCGCCCGGCGCCAGTGTTCGTAAGCGGTGATCGTGATCACGCCGGTGAATCGGCCGGTCCAGTCGTTGAAGCGACGGTTTTCGAAGAACGCCTGATGTCCGCAGTCATGCTGGATCAGGAACAACCGCACCAGAAATCCGACGGCCGGCAGCAGCAGTGCTGCGTACATCCACCAGTAACCGTGAGCGTATGCCCAATACAGGCCGAACCAGCACGCGGCGAAGCAGGCCGTCGTCAAACCCAGTTCGAACGCAGCGCGCAACGCATTGGGCGTCTGGTAGACGCGCAGCCGTTGCGACCACTCAAGTGCGTTGCACGGAATTGTCACTGCTGCAGTCATTCCGCGCCCTTTCGGATTTTCGCGATGGCCCAAGGATAGGCCTGTCGCTGTTAGTTTATGGTGACGCGACCCGCGCCAGGCGCAGGTTCCCCTGGACGTCCGTCAAACGATTTTGCGGATAGCTTCGGCTTTTCCGATCACGTGAAACCGTTCGCCACTGGTACGACACGTTACCACGTTGTCGGAAACGCGCTCGTACTGCCGGCCCTTCTGGTCGAACAGCGCAAAGCGTTTCGACGCGGTGACGAACTTGCCGCCGACTTTCGTCGATTTCACATAGGACCGCTCGATGATCACGCGCTGTTCGCCGGTGGTCATCGACTGGATATCGAAGCTGACGGTCTTGCTGGACGCTCTTGCCATTACGCTGATCCGTTCCCGCACCGTTGAAGTTTTGATGGTACACGACCGCCGGTTACGAGTAGCTATCGGCTCGTGCGGCGACGGCAATCGCCCGCGCACGAGCGCGCCCGCCCCGATATCGGCCCGGGATAAACAAATATGGGCGTCCGGCCGGTTTCGTGATATCATTCGCCCACTGATTGCCAGGCTCGCCTGAGTCTGTGACGCGATACAGCGAACTTATCCGCTCCTTCGCCGCCCTCTCCCACGTTTTCCTTGCATCCAGTCGCCGCAGCTTTCCATCCGGACAGCGCGGTTGCCGCATTTCCCGCTATTTTTTGGAGTTAGCAATGTCCGATCGTCAAGTTGGAACCGTCAAATGGTTCAACGATGCAAAAGGTTTTGGTTTCATCAGCCGTGAGAACGGCCCTGACTTATTCGTCCACTTCCGCGCCATTACCGGATCGGGATTCCGCACCCTCCAGGAAGGACAGCGCGTGATGTTCGACGTCACCCAGGGCCCGAAGGGTCTGCAGGCCGAAAGCGTCACCGCCGCTTGATGGCGCACGTGCACGGGACGCATCGCGTCCCGTGCCCATACCGGAGAAGGCAATGTTGACCATGGTAGTGCGTGGGTTGCCATCCTCGATGACGCAGTTGTCGCTGGTGCAGATGTTTTCTTCCTATGGCCGGGTATTCGATGTCTGCGTGGCCACTGATATTTTCAGCGGCCAGTGCAAAGGCTTCGGCACCTTGCGTATGGAAGGTCATGAAGCGCGCGCGGCGATCGCCGGACTCAACGGCACTACGCAAGACGGGGCCTTCATCCGCGTGACGCTCGACGACGGCAGGAAACGCCGCGGCCGCTGACGCCGCATCGCAAGACGCTACGCATGTTTCGGCGGCCATCGTGTGCCGCCTTTCTATCGAGGGCGGTTGATGAAAACGTGGTACAGCAAATCCCTTCCCTATCCCGCGACGGCTGCCAGCAAGGAAGTCGACGAGGCGTTCCGCTCGCTGTGTCTTGCCCAGGGCGGCAAGGCCAACGGCGCGGCGGTTTTCAGCGCGTACGATCAGGCTACCCGCTCGATGACGCTGTACTTTTCGCCGGAAGCACGTCGTATTGCAGAAGAGACTGACGCGCAGACCTGCCAGAAACCCAGTCCCGCCGCAGGCTTTGGCCTGAGCATCGGCGACCCGGACAGTTGGCGCATCCATTTTCCCTCGTTCGCACGTCCGCCTTCGCAGCCGGCCTTGCGGCCGCTCTCGGCGCAGACCTCGCAACGCCGACGTTGATCCGGCGCGCCACGCGCGCCTGACATTCCGGATCGCAGCAGCGGTCCGACATACCTCAAGCAAAACCGTCGCACACGACCATTTCCCATCGTGCGGCGCCGACTTGCGTTGCGCGAGATCGCGCCCGCTGCGGCGTTATTTGCCCGATGTCGTGGATCGGTGTAGCCTCGCTCAAAAATGTAATCCATTACATCATTGAGAGACAAAGCTTCGGGGAGGTCCGGCATGCGCGGAGTGGCGGCGCTGCTTTCGCGCGTCGACGCGCACGTCGTTTCCGGCAGACCTTTCGCGTGCAACGCCGCGCTGAAGGTGCGACGCAGTCGATCACTCCTTCCGGCTGTTCCGAAATCGCCGCCGCATGATCGGTTTCGCGCAGGGCCAGTCGCTTTTCTGGAATCGGGGAGACCGACGTGAGTGCTGGGATGAGAGTGCGTCTGGGAACGATGATGTTCCTGCAGTATTTCGTCTGGGGCGCCTGGTACGTCACGCTTGGCACGTGGTTGTCGACACTGCATTTCTCGGGTCAGCAGATCGGCTGGGCCGCCGGCACCACGGCGATCGGCGCGATCGTTTCGCCGTTCTTCGTCGGGCTCATCGCCGATCGTGCGTTCGCCACGCAACGCCTGCTCGGTGTCCTGCATGCGCTCGGCGCGGCGCTTCTGCTGTTCGCGTCGTGGCAGACTTCGTTCGTCGCGTTCTACATCGTGATCCTGTGCTACGCACTGTGCTACATGCCGACGCTCGCGCTGACGACATCCCTCGCGATGCGCCAGACCGCCAGTCC
>CAVPTJ010000019.1:0-36060 GCA_963708785.1 uncultured Gammaproteobacteria bacterium | reverse complement strand
ATTGCGTCGACAGGTGTCGCTGCTCGAAAAATCGCGTGTCGATGTGTGCTACGACCTCTCCTCCGATTGCATCGGGGGAGAGGCGCAGCGCCTCAGCTTTTCGCTACGCATCCGTTGCGCGAAATGCAAGAGCTTCCGCTGTCCTGCGGCCAGCGGGTAACTTTCTTTGCCGGTGCAAAGAAAGTCACCAAAGAAAGCACCTTTGTCGTTCACTCAGGGAGTTGTCCGCAGAGAGCACGTCCCTGATGCTCGCTGCGGACCGCGCGCTTCCTGCGCGCGATCACCGCCTTCTCAAACCTTCGCGCTTTCGCAGAAGACGCCGCAAACTGACAATCGTTCTCGTCGCGTAGCGACGACGCGTCGCTGTACACCCCATCGCACCGCACCCCGCACCGAGGACTCGGCTTTCGCAGGTGCCGTGCACGGTTATCGCGCCCAGCTCTCGTCGTGAGATGCAAAAGCCGAATCTTCCGTGCGGGGTGCGGTGCGTGATGGTCTAAAGCGACGTGTCTACCATGGCGCCGTTCAATTCAGCTCGCCACGGCTTCTGCGAAAGCGTGTCAGCTTGGCTCGACGGTGATCGCGCGCGGGACGCGCGGTCCGTGCGAGGCCAGGGATGGCCTCTCACGGACACCCCCTACGCGAACAAAGCAGGTGTTTTTTGGTGACTTTTTGTCACCGGACAAAAAGTTACCCGCTGGCCGCAGGACAGCGGAAGCTGTTGCTCGTCACTACACCGTGCCGCGAGAAGCTGCTGCGTTCCCGCACCCCAGCGTCCTACGGCCGCCGCGCCAACTCGGGATTCTCCCGCGTAACCGGCATCAAATCCTTCTTCGACACACCGAGCCAAAGCAAGATCGGATTCGCGAAGAAGATCGACGACAACGTGCCCACCACGATACCGATCAGCATTGTCAGTGCGAATCCGTGCACCACCGGACCGCCGAAGAAATACAGCGCGACCATCGTGATCGCCGTGAATAGCGCGGTAATGATCGTTCGCGACAAGGTGGAGTTGATCGCCTTGTTGAGGATGTCGACCGGTTCTGCGCGCCGCGCCGAACGGAACAGTTCGCGCACGCGATCGAACACGACCACCTTGTCGTTGATCGAGTAACCGACCACCGCGAGCACCGAGGCGAGCACGGTGATGTCGAATTCGTGCTGCGTAATAGCGTAAAAACCGACCGTAATCAGCGTGTCGTGGATTTCCGAGGCGATCGCGGCAACGGCGAAACGCCATTCGAAGCGGATGCCGATGTAGATCATGATGCCGATGATCACGAACAGCACGGCAATGATGCCGTCGCTCTTGAGTTCCTCGCCGACCTGCGGGCCTACGAAATCGGGCGGGCGCGTCATCTTGGCGTCGCTGCGCTTGGCGGTGAGCGCCTTCATCACGCCGGCGGCGACTTCGTCGCTCTTCATGACGGTGCCGTTCGCATCTGTCTGCGGCTGGATGCGCACGGACACTTCGCGCGCGCCACCGACACTTTGCACGAGCGCGTTGTGATAACCCGCTTCGTCGAGCGCGCCGCGCACGTCGCCGACATCGACCGGCTGATCGTACTGCACGCCGATGAGCACGCCGCCGGTGAAGTCCAGGCCGTAGTTGAGGCCTTTGCCGAAGATCGCCACGATCGAGATCAGGACCAGCAGCACCGAGACGGTGATGCTGATCTTGCGCAGGCGCAGGAAGTCGATGTTGCTTTTGGGATTGAAAACTTCCATCAGTGTGCTCCGCTCGCGTAGCCGCCGCCGACCGCGAGGCCTTTGAGCTTGCGTCCGCTATAAACCAGATTGACCAAAGCGTGCGTGACCGTGACGGAGGTGAACATCGAAGTCAGGATACCGATCGCAAGCGTCACGGCGAATCCCTTGATCGGACCCGAACCGAACGCGAACAGACCGAACGCCGCGAGCAAGTGGGTGACGTTGGCGTCGAGAATCGTGGCCCACGCTTTTTCATAACCGGCCCGGATCGACGCGAGCGGCGTCGAGCCGTTGCGCAATTCCTCGCGGATGCGTTCGCAGATCAGCACGTTGGCATCGATGGCCATGCCGAGCGTCAGCACGATACCGGCAATGCCGGGCATGGTCAGCGTGGCCTGGAAGATCGACAGCACAGCGATCAGCAGCACCAGATTGAGAATCAGCGCGATGTCGGCGATGAGACCGAACACGTGATAGTAGATCGCCGCGGCGATCAGCACGGCGACGAGGCCGAGCAACACCGCACGGAAACCCTGACGGATGTTGTCCTGACCAAGACTCGGTCCGATGACGCGCTCTTCGACGATGTCGGCAGGTGCGGCGAGCGAACCGGCCTTGAGCAGCAACGCCAGTTCCGACGCCGCCTTCATGCTTTCCAGACCGGTGGTGTTGAAGCGGTTGGAAAACACGCCCTGCACCACCGCGTTGCTGATTACCTGCTCGGTCACCTTCGCGGTATGCACTTCCTTGCCGTCCACGACTTTGGTTTCGGGTACGCGTTCCACGAATACCACCGCCATGCGATGGCCGACGTTCTGGCTCGTGAAGTCGAGCATCTTCTTGCCGCCAACCGCGTTGAGGCGCACTTCGACCGCCGGCGAGCCGTTTTCCTGGCTCGTGGTTGCCGCCGCGTCGACGAGCTCATCGCCCGAAACGATGATGCGTTTCTTCAGCACGACCGGAATGGGTTTCCCGTCCGGGCCGTTGACGTTCATGTGATACAGACGCGAATCCGGCGGCACGTTGCCGCTGCGTTCGGCTTCGTATGCGTTGGTGCTTTCGTCGGTGGCGTGATATTCCAACGTGGCGAAGGCGTTGAGGATCTTCTTCGCCTCGGCCGTGTCCTGCACGCCGGGCAGTTCGACGATGATGCGGTTGGTTCCCTGCTGCTGGATTAGAGGCTCGGTTACTCCGAGCTGGTTGACGCGATTGCGCAACGTGGTCAGGTTGCTGCTGACGATCGACTTGGCCTGCGCCTGCAGCGTCGCCTCGCGGATTTTCGCGACGATCGGATACAGACCGTTCGATTCGGGACCGTCGCTCAGTTCCATCGGCGGCTGGTCGCCGAGTTTTTCCGGTTGGTTCACGTCCTTGGCGATGACGTTGCCGGCCTGCTTGCGGTCGTCTTCCGAACGCAGCGTGACGACCACGCCCTGCGGATTCGGATTGACCGATTCGTAGCGAATCTTCTGGTTGCGAAGCGCGGCGCGGATGTCGTCGACGTAGCGCTGCTGCATCTTGTTGAGCGCGGCTTTGGAATCGACTTCCATCAGGAAGTGCACGCCGCCCTGCAGGTCGAGACCCAGCGGCATGCGATTCGCGCCGATCGCTCGCAACCACCCTGGCACCGTGGAGGCGAGGTTCAGCGCGACGGTGTAGTTGTCGCCGAGTTCGCTTTTCAGCGCATCGGAGCCGGCGAGCTGCACGTCGGTGTTCGGGAATCGCGCGAGGATGCGGTCGCCATTGAGCTCGACATCATCGAACGTGATCTTTTTCGTCTGCAGGATGCCCAGGACTTTTTCCTTCAGCGCCTGATCGACCGTCGCGCCGCGATTGGCGGAGATCTGCACGGCCGTCTGCGGCGGATACAGGATCGGCAGCGCATAGACGAAACCGAGCAGCAGCACCACGGCGACGAGGATGTATTTCCACTTGGAAAATTCGTTCATCTTGAATCACTCACGCGCCGCGCGAAGGCGGCGCAACAGATGCGGCGGGACCGCGAATCAGGCGGACTTCAGTGTTCCCTTGGGCAACACCATCGAGATCGAGGCCTTCTGCAACTTGATTTTGACGTCCGGCGCGATTTCAAGGGTGATGAAGCTCTCGCCCACGTCTTCGATGCGGCCGGCCATGCCGCCGGAGGTGACGACTTCGTCGCCCTTCGCCAGCGCGGCGATCATGGAGCGCAGTTCCTTCTGGCGCTTGGATTGCGAGCGGAACATGAAGAACATCATGCCGGCCATGATCACGATGAACACGATCGGCGAACCGAGCAGACCACCCAGGCCGGGAGCCGCCGGCGTGGCGTCTGCGGCCTGCGCATAGGCGCTAGAAATCAGAAAATCCATCAGCTTCACCTAAAGATTGGCGGGCGCGGCGGCCAGGAAGGCCGTGTTTCGCCCAAAGAAGGGGCCGGATTATGCCACGCGCCCGCCGGCCGCGCATCTGTGCGGGCTCAGTCGGCTTCGGCCGCTTGCCCGGCGTGGAAGCCGGCGACGAAATCGGCGAGCCGATGCTGCACGATCGCCTCACGCAGACCGCGCATGAGTTCCTGGTAGTAATAAAGGTTGTGGATCGTGGCCAGCATCGGTCCGAGCATCTCGCCGCATTTGTCGAGGTGCCGCAGGTAGGCGCGGCTGAAACCCGAACTGCACGTGTGGCATCCGCAGGCTTCATCGATCGGTCGCGTATCGCGCTCGAATTTCGCGTTGCGGATGCGCAGCACCCCGTGACGCGTGAAGATGTGCGCATTGCGCGCGTTGCGCGTCGGCATCACGCAATCGAACATGTCGATACCGCGCACAACCGCCTCGACGATGTCTTGCGGACGGCCGACGCCCATCAGATACCGCGGACGGTCCGCGGGCAGCAGCGGCACGGTTTCGTCGAGCGTGCGGTTACGTTCGTCTTCCGACTCGCCGACAGCGAGCCCACCGACGGCGTAGCCGTCGAAGCCGATCTGCAACAATCCATTGGCGGATACTTTGCGCAAATGTGGAAAAGTACCACCCTGCACGATGCCGAACAGCGCGTTGGGATTCTTCAGTTCGTCGAAGGCGCGGCGCGAACGTTCGGCCCAACGCAGGCTGAGCTGCATCGAATCGCTGACCTGCTGCTCGGTCGCAGGAACACCATTGACAAAGGCTGGTGTGCACTCGTCGAAGATCATCGCGATGTCGGAATCCAGCGTGGTCTGGATGCGCATCGATTCTTCCGGCGACAAGAACACCATCGACCCATCCACCGGCGAGGCGAAACGCACGCCCTCCTCCGTGATCTTGCGGCGCTCGGCGAGCGAGAAAACCTGGAAACCGCCGGAATCGGTGAGGATGGGTTTGCTCCAGCCAATGAAGCGATGCAATCCGCCGAAATCGCCGATGACATCGAGACCCGGCCGCAACCACAAATGGAATGTGTTCCCGAGGATGATCTCCGCGCCGAGATCAAGCAGCGATTGAGGCGTGATGCCTTTGACCGAACCGTAGGTGCCGACCGGCATGAACGCCGGCGTCTGGATCGTTCCACGCGGCAGCGTGATCGCGCCGCGGCGCGCGAGGCCGTCGGTGGTTTGCAGGTCGAATTCCAGTGCGCTCACGATTCGCTCAGTAGCCTGCTTCACGCTGATGCCGAATGGAGAGTATGCGCACGACGTCTTCATCTATATCGAATCGATACATCGCCACATACCCGTTGCGGCCGCGTGAGATGACCAGTTCGGAAAGATAGCCGTCGACGCCACGTCCGACATGCGGATGATCTGAGAGCATCTCCACCGCGGCGATGATCAAACTGATGACGCGATAGCCATCCTCGCCTGTTTCAGCCGCGAATTCTGCAAACCGCTTCAAATCGGAGACTGCGCGCTCCGAGTAACTCAGCTTCGCCAAGTCTTGGCCTTCGGCTTGCGCGCCTTTTTCCCCGCTGCCAGCGCTTTCACGTACGCGTGCACGTCGGCCGCGTCATAGCCTTTGCGTGTCCTGCGCATCTGGGCATCGGCGGCCATGGCGTCGGCGATAAAAGACGCGCGCTTCTCCGCTGCGCTGGTCGCGGTGCGAATGGCATCGAGCATGAATGCGTGCGTGGTCACGCCCTTGCTGCGCGCTGCCGAAATCGCGCGGACCTTCAGATCGTCGGGCAACTTCAGTGAAGTCGTGGACATAGGCGTTCTCCGAGTAGCACCATGGTAACACTACTGCGAAATGACGGCCAGATGCGGAAAAATCAACATCGCATCGCCGTACGAGAAAAACCGGTATCGCTCGGCGACTGCGTGCCGATACGCATCCAGCATCAATTCGCGACCCGCCAGCGCCGAGACGAGCATCAGCAGCGTCGATTCCGGCAAGTGGAAATTCGTAACCAACGCATCGATCGTCGTGATCTGGTAACCCGGATAGATGAAAATCTGCGTTTCGCCGGAGAACGGCCGCAGTTCGCCATCGCGCAGTGCGGATTCGAGAGCGCGCACCACCGTCGTGCCGACGGCGACGATGCGCCCCCCTTTTTCGCGTGTACGAGAAATCTTTCCGACAAGCTCGGCGCCGACCTCCAGCCATTCGCGATGCATGACGTGCTGTTCGATGGCGTCGGCGCGCACCGGCTGGAACGTGCCGGCGCCGACGTGCAACGTGACGTAGCCGAACTCGATGCCGCTGTCGTTGAGTCGCTGCAAAAGCGCATCGTCGAAATGCAGGCCGGCCGTCGGCGCGGCAACCGCGCCCGGCACGCGCGCGTACACCGTTTGATAGCGCGTGTCGTCGTCGCTTTCCGCAGCGCGATGGATGTATGGCGGCAACGGCATGCGGCCGAGTTTCGCCAGTCGCGCATCGAGCGGCTGATCGTCGGCGAAACGCAGTGAATAGAATTCGCCTTCGCGCCCGCGCACCTCGACGCGACTGCCGTCGTCGAGCAGGATCGAAGTGCCGGCTTTCGGTTTCTTGCTCACGCCAAGTTGCGCGAGCACATCGAACTCGCCGCTGATGCGTTCGATCATGATCTCGACCGCGCCGCCGGTTTCCTTGCGTCCGAAAAGCCGCGCGGGAATCACGCGCGTGTCGTTGAACACGAGCAGATCGCCGGCGCGCAGATAATCGGCGAGGTCGGTAAACCGTCGATCGGCGAACGTCTTCGTCGCCGCATCCACGACGAGAAGGCGGCTCGCCGAACGCTGTGCCAATGGCGCCTGCGCGATCAGGTGCTCGGGCAGATCGTAGTGAAAGTCGGATTTTTTCAACGCACTACAACCAGCCTTTCTGCCGCGCCAGTCGCGCCGCCTCGATGCGGTTGCCGACGCCGAGCTTACCGATCGCTTCCGACAAATAATTGCGCACCGTTCCCTGCGACAGGTGCAACCGCTCGGCGATGTCGCCCGCCGACAGTCCTTCGCCAGCCAGCCGCAGTACCTGACGCTCGCGTTCGTTGAGCGGATCCTCGCCGGACCACGCTTCCAGCGCCAGTTGCGGATCGATGGCGCGTCCGCCGCGATGCACCTTGCGCAGCGCTTCGGCCAGTTGCTCGGCCGGTGCGTCCTTGAGCAGATACCCGCTCACGCCGGCATCCAGCGCGCGGCGCAGAAAGCCCGGCCGCGCGAACGTGGTGAGGATCACGACCTTGCTCGGCACTTCGCGGTCGCGGATGCGCTGCGCGAGTTCGAGCCCGGTGAGTTTCGGCATCTCGATGTCGGTGACGACGACGTCGGGTTTCTCGCGCTCGATGCACTTCCACGCCTCTTCCCCGTCGGCGGCGCTGCCGACCACGTCGAGATCGGATTCGAGCTTGAGCAACGCTGACAACGCGCCGCGCACCATCGCCTGATCTTCGGCGAGCAGGACGCGGATCACGTGCGAGGTGCGAGGCGAATCATGCGCGCACGGTAGCAAGGCGTGCGCGGCGACTCAATCGTCACGCGTGACGCAACGCGGGCGCCGCCGCGACAGCGCTCTCACGCTCCGGAACTGCCAGCGTGACCAGCACAGTGGTGCCTTCGCCGCGACGCGAATCGACACGCACGTCAGCATCGATGGTGGCGAGCCGTTCGCGCATGCCGGTCAAACCGTTGCCGGGTACGATGTCGCCGCCGCGGCCGTTGTCTGCGATCTCGAGCTGAAGCTGCTTCTGCTCCGCGCGCAGACGCACGCGCGCCTCGCTCGCACGCGCGTGGCGCTGGATGTTCGTCACCGCTTCGCGCACCGTCATCGCCAGCACCGTTTCCACGTTCGCGGGCAGCGCGACATCCGCCAATTCGTAGGTGAGCCGCACGCCGTTGCATTCGAGCAGCAAGCGCGCCGAGGCGAGTTCCGCCGCGATGCCCGCCGCGCGAATGCCGGTCACGGCGCGCCGCACCTGCGCGAGCGCGTCACGCGCGACGGCTTCGACATCGGCGATCTCGCGCCGCGCGGCAGCGGGATCGCGGTCGAACAGGCGACTGGCCAGTTCGGACTTCAGCGTGATCAGCGACAGCGTATGGCCGAGCAGATCGTGCAGATCGCGGCCGATGCGCTCGCGTTCGGCGACGGCGGCGAGCCGGCGCACTTCATCGTGGCTGAGCATCAGTTGCGCGTCGTGTTCGTGCTTGCGCGCGAAGTTGATGTTCATGAAGCCGACGGCGAAACCGACGAGGATCGCGCTCCACAGACTGATCCATCCGTAATCCAGCCACAGCCATTCGACGGTGTACAGAACAAGCACCGCGACCATGTTCCGTGCGGCTTCGCGCGATGTGCCGTAGAAAGCAAGAAAAGCGCAGGCATAGATCAGATAACCCTGCGCGCCAGGATTGAACGGCGTGACAAGGAAACCCAGCACTGCAATGCCGAGCGCACTCCAGATTACCTGCGTCCGGTCGCGGTAGTAGACGCGATGGAACATCACCAGGAAAAGCGCAAAGCTGGCGAAGGTGGGCAGCTTCCAGTTCGGGAATTGGTTGGGGTTGAACAGCAGCGGCGTGGCGAAGATCCAGAACGTCCACACCAGCATCAGCCACGGGAACCAGTGCGCGGGACGCGACTTGCCGGTCTGCATGTCGCGCATGGAGATCAGCGAATTTTCCGACGGCGTGAAAATGCGGCGCAGCAGATCGATCATGGTCGGGTTCCGGAATGCGCCGAAGGATACGCCGAACGATCCGCACGGTGCGATCCGATCGCCGCCGCCGCCGCGACGATCGTCAGCGACCACAGCACCAGCACGATAAGGCGGGTCAGCGGAGCGCGAAGCATGACGCTCACGCCGCCTTCGCCAGCCAGCGGCGCGCGATGGCGAAGAACACCGCCGACTCGCCCGCGATCCACGCCATGTGCACGGCGACGCCGCTCCACGGTTGCAGGCCGATCGTCATCTGCGCCAATTGCGACAGGTGGTACGCCGGCCACAAGGGCGCGATCTGCGTGAGGAACGCGGGCAGCATCGTCAGCGGCATCCACAAGCCGGACAGGAATGCCATCGGCAGATAGATGAGATTGACGAACGCCGGCGCGGCCGATGCGTTCGACTTCGCACCGATCATCAACCCGATCGCGCAAAACGGAATCGCGCCGAGCACGGCCAGCACGCCGAGCAGCAGCCATTGCGCGACGTCGAGACGCACGTCGCCGAGGAACCGCGCCATCAGCGCGAGCACGACGTAGATGATCGCGGCGAACAGCATCGCCATCGCCATCTTCGCCAGCAGATACGCGCCTGGGGGCATCGGCATGACGCGCTTGAGCGACAACCAGCCGCGCTCGCGTTCCATCGCGAAGCCGACGCCGAAACCGAACAGCGCCGGCGCCATCACGCCGAACACGCTGTAGCCGGCGAAGAGATAACGCGCGGCCTGTTCGTTGCCGTGGTTGAGCAGCAAGCCGAACAGCAAGAAGAACAGCGGCGGGAAGAGCAAGGTGGGCGCGGCGAACGCGGGTGTGCGCAGCACGCGCAGGAGTTCGTACTTGGCTTCGAGCGCGTAAACGGCCAGCGCGTTGTGCGATGCCCGCGGCGCCACGGTAGCAAGGGCGTTCATGCGGCCTCCCTGGTGATTTCGACGAAAGCCTCAGCCAGTCCGGCGCGGCGCACTTCCAGTTCACTCAGGCCCGCATCTTCGCTGAGCAGGCGGCGCACGATGTTCTCGGGCGCATCGGTGACGATCTCGATGCGTCCGCCGCTGCGATCGATGTTGCGCACGTTCGGCCACATCGCGATCGACGCCGCGTCGAGCGAACAGATGCAACTCACGCGGCGCTGGCTCACGCGCGAACGAATCTGCTGCACGTCCCCTTCGGCGACCACGCGGCCGTGCGCCAAAACGCAGACGCGATCGGCGAGCGCTTCGGCTTCCTCGAGGTAGTGCGTGGTCAGCACGATCGCGCAACCGTCCGCGGCAAGCATGCGGATGGTTTTCCACATGCGTTCGCGTGCGGAAATGTCCAGGCCGGTGGTCGGTTCGTCGAGGAAAAGAATCTGCGTGCGGCCGACGATCGACAACGCGAACTGAGCGCGCCGCTGCTGTCCCCCGGAAAGCTTGCCGTAGCGGCGTTTGAGAATGTCGTCGGCGCCCGCGAGCGACACCACGTCGGCGAACGTGCGCGGATCGGGATAGTAGCTGCGAAACAGCGTGATAAGTTCGCCGACCATGATCGTGTCCGGCACGCCGGCGGTCTGCAGCATGGCACCGATGCGGCGGCGCGCGGTCAGGGCCGTGGGACTTTCGCCAAATAGCGTCGCTTCGCCGGCATCGGGTCTGAGCAGGCCGAGCAGCAGGGAAATGGCGGTGGTCTTGCCGGCGCCATTGGGACCGAGCACCGCCAACACTTCGCCGGCAGTGACGGCCAGGTCGACCCCATCGAGCGCCCGCACCTTGCCGTAGTTCTTCACCGCCCCTTTCAGTTGCGCCACGATGGATGTGTCTGCGTTCACGTCCGCGCCCTCCTCCGCCAATGGACGAAAGCATAGGCTCGCGCGCCGCGCACCTGCAGTCGCCGTCATCATTACTTGTACATGACACGTGTCAGCCGGTTTCGGCCCGAATTGGCCCTATCGGGTGATATCTAGGCGGTTCTGCCGCCGTACCACCTTCGTGATAAAATTTCATGCTCGGAATCGTCTGTTCCGGCTGCGCAAAGCGCGGCCCACGTGTGGAGAACGCCATGTCGCTCATCGCCAAACTCGAACCGTTGCGCCGCTCCGGCGGCTCGGCCCGTACCAAGGGACTGCCCGACGCGCTCGTCGAAAAACTCGGCGCGCAGTATCCGGAACTCGGTGAAGCCATCGAAGACGCCGTGAAACAGCACGCGCAACTGCTGCGCGAATTCCCGGACGTGCTCGACGCCGACGAAACCACGCAGCTCGCGCGCGTGCAAGCGGATTTCGTCAACTTCTATCCGGAAGACGCCGTGAATCCCTACGTCGCGCTAGCCGCGCGCGGCCCGTGGGTAATCACGCTCAAAGGCGCGGTGGTGCACGACTCCGGCGGCTACGGCATGCTCGGTTTCGGCCACACGCCCAAGGCCGTGCTCGAAGCCCTGGCGCGTCCGCAGGTCATGGCCAACGTGATGACGCCGAGCATCAGCCATCTACGCTTCACGCGCGCGCTCGAAGCGGCGGTCGGACTCAATCGCAAAGAAAAGCCGTTCAAGAAATTCCTGTGCCTGAATTCCGGGTCGGAAGCCGTGTCGCTGGCCTCGCGCATCGCCGACGTCAACGCCAAGCTCCTGACCGAACCCGGTGCGAAGTACGCCGGGCGCACCATCAAGCGCGTCGCCATCAAGGGCGCGTTCCACGGTCGCACGGAGCGTCCGGCGGTGTTCTCCGATTCCTCGCGCAAGGCCTATGTGCAGCATTTGGCCAGTTTCCGCGACGAGCACAGCCTGATCACGGTCGAACCATACAACGTCGAGCAGTTGCGCCAGATCTTCGCCGACGCCGACCGGAACGGCTGGTTCATCGAAGCGATGTTCCTCGAACCGATCATGGGCGAAGGCGATCCGGGTCGCTCGGCCACGCCGGAGTTCTATGCCGCCGCGCGCGAACTCACCAAAGCGCACGGCAGCCTGTTCCTGGTCGATTCGATCCAGGCCGGATTGCGCGGGCACGGTGTGCTGTCGATCGTCGATTATCCGGGCTTCGAGAAATTCGAGGCGCCGGACATGGAAACCTATTCGAAGGCGCTCAACGCCGGGCAATATCCGCTGTCCGTGCTCGCCGTCAGCGACCGTGCTGCGAATTTGTATAAAAAGGGAATTTACGGCAACACGATGTCGTCGAATCCGCGCGCGATGGACGTAGCCGTGGCCGTGCTCGGCGAAATCACGCCGGCCGTGCGTGAGAACATCACCCGCCGCGGCAAGGAATTCATCGACAAACTCAACGCGCTGAAGAACGAATTGCCGGGCCTGATCACCAAAGTCCAGGGAACCGGTTTGCTGTTCTCGTGCGAGCTGGCGCCGCAGTTCAAATGCTACGGCGCGGGCAGCACGGAAGAATGGATGCGCGAACGCGGCATCGGCGTGATCCACGGCGGCACCAACTCCCTGCGCTTCACGCCGCACTTCAATATCACGGGCGCGGAAGTCGATCTGGTGATCGACGGTGTGCGTCAGGCGTTGCTGCACGGACCGCGCATGGCGCAGGATCCGCAGGCAGCCGCAGCCTGATCGCGAGCTTACAGTCCGCTTAACGGTACATCGTGGATAAACCCGGACGTGGAACAAAGTTGTCCGCGTCCTGTCTATTGCGTAGCTCGCGCGCGGGCGTAGACTGCGCGCGATCGGACCGCCTGCCGGCACCGAACCGGACCCCAACTCAAGGAGATTGCTCGATGAAAGTCGTAAGCTCACTGGCCTTCGCGCTCGCCGCTGCCGTAAGCGCCGTCTCGGCGTTCGCCGCCGACAAGGCGCCGGCTGACCAGCTAACCCCGCAACAGCAGAAGATGAGCACCTGTTCCAAGGATGCGCACGCCAAGAGCCTCAAGGGCGACGACTACAAGTCCTACATGAGCACCTGCATGAAGGGCAGCGATGCCGCCGCCGCAGGCGCTGCGAAACCGGCCACCTCGACCACGAGCAAGACTGCCGCAGCGACCACTGCCTCACCGCCGACGAACATGACGCCGGCCGGCGACGTTTCCACGTCCACCACCGCGGCCGACAAGAAGGTGGCCGCCGACAAGAACGCGGCCGGCAAGACCGGCGACCAGCAGTGGGTGGCCACGCCGACCGCCACGTCGGCGAATCCGCAACAGCAGAAGATGAAAACCTGCGCCGCCGATGCCAAGACCAAGGGCCTGAAAGGCGTCGACCGCCGCAACTATATGAGCACGTGCCTGAAGGGCGACGGCACGACGACGACGTCCGCTACACCGGCCGCCAAGAAGAACTGATCGGCGTTACTCTGATCGGCGTTACTGCATGACGAAGAAAACCGGGCGCCTGCCCGGTTTTTTTTGCGTTACGATCGGCGCGACGGAATCAGCGGAATCGATCGGTCGCTTCGATGAGCTGATGCGTGATGCCCGGCTCGAACGCGGAGTGCCCTGCATCGGGAACGACCCGTAAATCCGCTTCCGGCCAGGCGCGATGCAGATCCCATGCGCTGCGCATTGGACACACGACGTCGTAGCGCCCCTGCACGATCACCGCCGGAATCCTGCGGATCCTGTCGACGTGGCGCAGCAGATGGTCGTCGATGTCGAAGAAGCCGCGGTTGACGAAGTAGTGGCATTCGATGCGCGCGAACGCGAGCGCAAATTCGTCGGCGCCGGTCGAGGCGATGTAGTCGGCGTTCTGCAACAGGTAACTGGTCGCACCTTCCCACACCGACCACGCTTTCGCCGCCGCCAGCCGCGCGATCGCGTCGTCGCCGGTCAATCGCTTGTAGTACGCGGCGATCAGGTCGCCGCGCTCGTTTTCCGGAATGTGCGCGGCGTACGGTTCGAACGCGTCCGGATACAGCGCGTCGCAGCCTTTCTGATAGAACCACTGGATCTCCCAGCGCCGCAGCAGGAAGATGCCGCGCAACACGAGCTCGGTCACGCGCTGCGGATGCGTCTGCGCGTACGTGAGCGCGAGCGTCGATCCCCACGATCCGCCGAACACCTGCCAGCGCTCGATGTTCAGATGTTCGCGCACGCGTTCGATGTCGGCGACCAGATCCCACGTCGTGTTGCCTTTCAATTCCGCGCGCGGGCGCGAACGGCCGGCGCCGCGCTGATCGAACAGCACGATGCGATAGTGCGTCGGATCGAAAAAGCGACGGCTCTTCGCGTTGCATCCAGCACCCGGCCCGCCATGCAGGAACACGACCGGCTTGCCTTCGGGGTTGCCGCACTGTTCGTAATACAGCGTGTGTTCGTCCGAGACAGGCAACATGCCGTGGTCGTACGGCTCGATATCGGGATATAGCGTGCGAAATTGCTCGGGCATCATTGCCTCCAAAACGTTTCCGGCGCCTCGCGGGCGCCGGACGACAAGGACCAACGCCGCGCGGATTGCGTCGGCGCGCGGTCGTCAACGACTATAGAAGAAAAGGTCGAACCGTTCCACACGCCGGCGTCGCGCCGCACGCAGACATCGGGGCGATGTGCGGTGCCCGCGCATGGCATACCATGGACAGCGATCCGACATCCGGACGACGCTGGACGCCGCGCGCATGACACGGCCCGACGCGAACGATGCGACTGCTCTGCTCGCCGCCTGGCGCGCCGGTGACGCCGATGCGGCACAGGCGCTTGCCGCGCTCGTCTACGACGATCTTCGCGCGATGGCGGCGCGGCGGCTGGCGGGCTCGCATCGCGCCCCGCTGCAGACCACCGAACTCGCGCACGAGACATTCGCCAAGCTTCTGCAGCATCCGCTCGACGCGGTGGACCGCGAACATTTTTTCCGCACCGTTGCGATGATGCTGCGGCAAGTGCTCACCGATGCCATCCGCCGCGAACAGGCCGAGAAGCGCGGCGGCGATGCGGCGATCGTCAGTTTGAGCGCCGCGGACGGCGTCGCCATGGCCGATCCGGAGATGTGGCTAGGCATCGAATCGGCGCTGGGCGAACTGGAGCGGCTCGACGCGCGCAAATGCCGCGTCGTCGAGTTGTCGCTGTTGCTAGGCTTCGAACAACGCGAGATCGCCGAGACGCTCGGCGTCTCGTTGCCCACGGTGGAACGCGATCTGCGTTTCGCCCGCGCGTGGTTGCGCGATCGATTGGTCTAGTCATGGCGAATCGAACCCGCCACGGAACAGCGTGTCCGGAAGTCCAATCTCCACAGCGAGGAAATCCGCCGTCGTCGACGGCGTGCCGTAGCCGAAAGCCCACAACCGCCCGTTAGCGAGATCGGTCGACACGCCGCGAAAAATCTCATCCGGCGCTCCGGTCGATCCGGTAACACGTTGCATGACTTTGCCGCCGTCGCCGAAATATGTGTCGAGACTGCCATCCGGGTTGTACGAGACGGCCGCGACCACCGTGCCTTGCTGCGTGGTGCTGATGCGGCTCGAACCGGCGGCGACGAGCCGGCCCCACGGCATGAGCGTCAGTCCGTACGCGATGTCCTGGCCCGGACCAACGGGTGTTTTCACCACACCGCCGGATCCGAAACTGCCGTCCAACGCGCCGCTCGAGGTGTAGCGCGCCAGCGCGAAGTCGCCGTCGGACTGACCGGCGAGCACGATGCGTCCGTCGGGCTGCAACACCATTGCATTCGCCACATCGAAGCCGCCGATCGAATTGCGCGCGATGCCGTGATCGCCGAACACCTGATCGAGTGAACCGTCGGAATTGAGCCGCAGCACCAGGAAGTCGCTGTTCGACGGTCCCTCGGCGTTGCCGGCGACGAGCAGCTTTCCGTCGGGTTGAATCAACAGCGCCTGCGCCGAAGAATCACCGGTCGGACCGGAGGACGCATCGATGTCGAGCCTGCCGCCGCTGCCGAAGTTTCCGTCGAGCGTTCCATCCGCGTTGTAGCGGACGAGCGCGACGTGCTCGGGGCCGGTTTCGGTCGTGTAGCCGGCCGTGACGATCTTGCCGTCGGCCTGCACCGCAATCGCATTGCACACGTCGATCTGATCGCCGGCCACTCCGGCGGTGAGGAACGTCGTGTCGATGTAGCCGGCACCCATGTTGAACGACAGATCGAGGACGCCGTCGCTCGTGAATCGCGCTACGACGAAGTCGGTTCCGGTTCCGCCCATCTGACCGCACGCGACGAAGCGGCCGTCGCCCATCCGCACGATCGCATGCAGCTCGTCGCTGAGGTTCACACTGAAGTTGTAGATCGCCAGGCCCACCGAGCCGAACGTCTGATCCGGCGCACCCGAGACGGTCATGCGCGCGAGCACGGAATACGCTCCGCTGCCGCCGTAACCGGCCATCACCAGCGAACCGTCGGGATTGAGCGCGCCCGCGCGGGCACCGTCGGCGGTGCCGGCACTTGCCGGGAATGTCACGATGCTGCCGATCTGCCCGGGCTCAAACGCATCGGCCTGCGAAGCGAACGTTGCGGCAATGATTGCCGCCAGCGCGCTGCGACGAAAAACCGTCCGCAACGTCGACGTGGCGCGTGCAACGGAACATGCGATGTGCATAACCTTCCACCTCTCTATACTGTGGCTGCGGCGCGGGTTATCGGCGTCCGTACTGGTGAATCACGCAAAAAAGGGCATTCGCCCATCATCGACATGTCGTCCGCATCGGCCAGCGACACCGAACGCGCGCGCTTCCAGCGCGTCGAGCACCTGTTCCACGCCGCGCTCGACCTGCCGGCGGACCGGCGCGAGGTGTTCCTGCAGACCGGCGAATCCGACGAAGGCATCCGCGCGGCGGTGCGTGGCTTGCTGGAGCGGCACTACGCAGGCGACACGACGTTGCGCGGCGCGATCGCCGATG
This sequence comes from uncultured Gammaproteobacteria bacterium, assembly GCA_963708785.1. Taxonomy (GTDB): domain Bacteria; phylum Pseudomonadota; class Gammaproteobacteria; order Xanthomonadales; family Rhodanobacteraceae; genus Rudaea. The sequence continues at coordinate 19,496 of CAVPTJ010000019.1, read as the reverse complement.
CGGCGACACCGGCCGCGGTGCGCGGCATCGGTCCTTATCGGATCATCCGCGAACTCGGCGTCGGCGGCATGGGCACGGTGCTGCTCGCCGAACGCATGCTCGGTGATACGCGTCAGCGCGTCGCGCTGAAACTAATCCGCGGCTTCCCCACCGCGCAGGCGCGCGAACGCCTGGCACGCGAGCGCACGCTGCTCGCCGAACTCAATCATCCGAACATCGCCCGGCTCGTCGACGCCGGCGAATCCGACGACCACGCGCCATACCTGGCGATGGAATACGTCGAAGGCACGCCCCTGCTTGCGTTCTGCGCGGCGCATGATCTGGGCGTGCGCGAACGGCTCGCGCTGTTCGCGCAACTGTGCCGTGCCGTGCAGCACGCGCACCAGCGCCTGATCGTCCATCGCGACATCAAACCCGGCAATATCCTGGTGCGCGAAGGCGGCACGGCGGTGCTGCTCGATTTCGGCATTGGCAAACTCATCGACGACACCGGGCGCGACGACACGGCCACGCGCGTCTTCACGCCGGCATACGCGGCTCCCGAACAACTGGCCGGCAAGACAGTGACAACCGCGACCGACATCTACGGCCTGGGCGGTGTGCTGCACGAACTCTTGACCGATCGCTCGCTGGCGGAAGTGCGCATCGGCGATCACGTGCCGAAGCCGAGCGAGGTCGCACTCCAGGCCTCGCGCGCACGCGAACTGCGCGGCGACCTCGATACGCTGGTCGGCACCGCGATGCACGAAGAACCCGAACGCCGCTATGCCTCGGCGCAGGCATTCGCCGACGACATCGACAACTACCTGCAAGGCCGCCCGCTCGCCGCGGCGCCGGACAGTCTCGCTTATCGTGCGCGCAAGTTCATGGCGCGGCACCGTTACGGCGTGGCGGCCGTCGTCGTGATCGCGGCGCTCATCGTCGCGTTCGTGTATGGATTGAACGCGCAACGTCAACGCGCGCTGCAGGCAGAGGCGCACGCCGAACGCGAAGCGCGCAGCGCCAGCCGTTCGCGCGATTTCCTGGTATCGCTGTTCCAGCAGGCATCGCCGGACAACACGCTCGGTCATGCGCTCACCGCACGCGAGCTGATCGACAAAGGCAGTGAGCGCGTCGAAGCGGAACTCAAGGACGAACCCGAATCAGCGGCACGCCTGGGCGCGACGATCGCCGCCGTCTATGCGGCACTCGGTGATCCGAATGCGGCCATCACGCGCAGCGAAAAGGCGTTGGCGCGGACTGCAACCGACACGCCCGAACACGCATTGCTGCGCGCGGACATCCTGGAGATTCTCAGCTCGGCGTACGACGACACCGAACGATTCGACGATGCGCGACGCAGCGGCGAGGAGATGCTCGCGCTGCGTGAACGCTTTGCGCCCGACAATCACTTCGACATCGCCCGCGCGCTGACCGATCTCGGCAACGCCGCGGTGCGCCGCGGCGACAATGCGGTTGCGCGCGCCTACTTCGATCGCGCCGTCGCCGAGTTCGCGCGTGTGCCCAACGCCGATCCGGTGGAAACCGGCAACGTGCTGCGCGGCATCGCCGACCTCGACATCGAGGATGGCAAGAGTGCCGATGCGATCGCGCATGCACGGCAATCGGTGAGTATGGTCGACGCGTTGCCGCCGCTTTCGCCCGAACGCATCGAGCCGTGGCGCACGCTGGCACGCGCGCAGGTCGCCGACGGCGATCCGGCCGCCGCGATCGCGGTACTCACGCACGCGCTCGACGTCGCCCGCACCTCGCTCGGACAAGACAGCACGAAGGTCTCCAACATCGAGAACGATCTGGCCGTCGCGTTCAATGCGCAGGGCCGCTACCGGGACGCGATCGCGCACCTGGAAACGTCGATCGCAATCGACGAACGGCTGCGTCCCGGCGAACGCATCGCCACCGCGTTCACCGTGATCAATCTCGGCAGCATCTACGAGAACATGGGCGACTATGAAAAATCAGAAGCGCTGATGCGGCGCGGCGTGGCCATCATCGAGGCCGAGACGCCGGAGGAACCGCAGCTCGATTTCTTCCGAGCCAACCTGTCGCGGACCTTGATGTTCCGCGGCAAGCTCGACGAAGCACGCACGCTGCTCCAACGCAGCCTGAAAGGCATCGCCGCGCGCGACGGCGAATCCAGTTTCGGCTACGGTCTGGAGCTGTATCGGATGGCGCGACTCGAGCTCGCCGCGGCCCGGCTCGACGACGCCGATCAGGCCGCGCGCGATGCCGAACACACCATCGATCCTTTGTTGCCGGCGCAACATCCGATGCGCGCGCAGTTGCTCGCGCTGCACGCGATGATTGCGCGTCAGCGCAACGATCTGGCCGCCGCGCAACGCGATTTCGAATCGGCCGAGACGATGCAGTTGGCGCTGCACGATCCCGATCCGGTTTCGCTGGCCCTCACACGCTCGCGCCTGGGCAGCGTGCTGCTTGCGCGTGGCGACATCGCGGGAGCACGGCGTCGGCTCGACGAATCGCTGCCGATATTGCAGCAAGCGCTCGTGCCGAACGCCGCGGATCTGCAGGAGGCGCGCGCACTGGCCGCCGATGTGGAGCGCGCGACGAAGCGGTGACGATCGTCGCGCGCACTGTCAGTGGCTATTGGAATCCGTCGGCGAATATCTTGTCGGCGATCACGTGCAGCGTGAACGTCGTCGACGCACTGTCGCTCGGCGTGTTCTGGTCGCTCACGGTCACAGTGATGGTGGTCGTGCCGATGAAATTCGCGTCGGGCACCAGATCGAACGTATCGCCCGGTGAATTGCCGTGCACGATCGCCGTCACGTGCGCGCCGCTCACGCTGACGAGGTTCGGGCCGGCGTCGTTGTCGTGATAGATGATCGGGATATTCGTCAGCGTCGTGTTCTCCACGGTCGTCTGATCCGACATCGATGCGAGCGCCAGATTTCCGGCGACGTCGATCGTTGCGTCGATCGAACGATCGGTCATGCCGTCGATGTGGCTGTTCCAGTGCAACAGTTGGCTCGTGCCGGCCGCGAGTTCGCTCACGCGCACCTGGAAATGCAGATCGAACTGCGTCGACTCCGGCCCGCGATAGTCGTAGCACACCACGAGATTGTCGCTGAGCTTGCTGGCCAGATCGTTGTAGGCGAAGTTCACGGCGAGATCGCCGTCGAGCGGACCGAACGATGTCAGCGGTCCATAGTAGCCCTGCACGCCGATCGAGCCCTGCCCGCCTTGCGTGCCGAAGTTCAAATTGTCGTATGCCATCATCATCTCGAACTGGCCGTCGCCGAAACGGTAGTCGCGATTGACCAGCAACTCGAAATCGTAGCGGTCGTCGAGCGTCGTGGTCGTGCCCTGGTCGAGATCGATGCGCTCGCTGCGCGCGCCGCTCCATTCGAAGATCAGATCGTTGGTGTTCGTGCCGAACGCGACGGTCATGCCGGTGGTCTGCGTGGGATCGAGGAAATCCACATTCAGCGGCGTACCGAGGGCATCGATGACGCTGGGACCGAAGAAGTCCGCGCCCACCGGCGTGCCCTTCCACAGTACGCCGATCATCGGCGTATAGGGCAGCGTGAGGTACGGGAATTTCTGGTGCACGAACATCGTGTCGCCGAAATCCGGCTCCATGATCACCCATCCCTGCGGCGAGATCTGCAGGTCGGGATACGGATAAAAACCGCCGTTGTTGTACAGCGCGTAGCCGCCGTCCCAGAAGTTCGACAGCGGAATCGTCACCGAATCGGTGGCGTACAGGTCGGCGTGTCCGCCGAAGTCGGGCTGCAGTCCGAGCGTGCGCACGAGGCCGACGAACCCGCCGCTGCTGGATTGTCCGTTCGCGGAAAAAATCGGTGTGTGGCACAGCGGATCGGTCTTGCTGGTCGTGACGACATAATCGCGCGCCCAGTTTTCCGAATCGATCTGGCTGCCTGCGATGCGCACGGTCGAGCCATTGATGCTGAGGTTCTGGCGTTGATCGGCATTGTTCACGGTGGCCGAGCCCGGCACCAGCGTCAGTCCCGATGGCAGTAACGATTCCAGATCGAACGCGCGATCCTCGCCGCTATCGTTCTCGCGCACGTGCAGGCTTACGTCGATCACATCGCCGGGACGCGCTCGCGTCTGGCTTACGGTCATGCTCACGTCGTCGTCGCCGCGCGTGATCTTCAGCGGCACGAAACCGACGCTGCCCGGCGCATTGCCGAGTCCGACGTCGAACGCGCCGTACACTACATCGTCCGTCGCCATCGCCGACAGACTCCAGCCGAGATCGAGCGCGACCGGAGTACCGTCGGTACTGGCCGGCCCCGACACCTGCAATCCCGTGCCACCCGCGCCCGGCACCACCGCGGTGGCGATGCGATACGTGTCGAGGATGTCGTCCGGATCGCCATCGCCCAGACCGGTGCGCACGTTGCTGATGAGCACCCAGTAACGACCGGCGTCCGGATGGCTGATGCTGCAATAGTTGAGTTCCACTTCGGTGTTGGAGATGCACAGCGTTTCGTCGGCGAAATCCGGTACGCCGTTGCCGTTGCTGTCGAGTCCGACGTAGATGGTGGCCCAGCCTTCCTTCCAGCGCGCGTCGGCGGTGGTCGCGACGTTCTTCAGATTTTCCACGACGAAGCGCGCGCTGCCCGCCGGCACGTCGACGAAATAAATCTTGGTGCTGTTGTGGCTGAAGTCGCCGTCGTCCGGCGGCGGGATGTGGTCGATGTCCTGATTGAGCGTGATGTCCTCGACGCTGGGCTTGGTGAGTCCGTATGTGCGGTAGCTGGTGCTCGCCATCGCCGGCAACGCGACATTGCCGAGCCGGTACGCACCCTGATCGCGGTGCGCGTTCAACTCGAGTGTCTTCGGCAGCACGCCGTGATCGAAGTTCACCGACACCGGCCAGTGCGCGACGGGAATCGCGCTGTTGGTCGGCGTGAACACGATGTTGCTCCACAGCTCGACCTGTTCGGAATCATCGACGTGCAACGTGCCGTCGTAGCGGAATTGCGCATCGGTCAGATCGACGCGCAGCAGCAACGTCTTGCTTTCGCCGGCGTGCAGCGTGAACGTAGACGGGAACGCCTCGAACTTGATGCCGTTCTGCGATATCTCACCCTCGCCCGTGCTCCAGCGGTCGAACGTCCAGGATTCGTTTGCGACGGACCACGTGCCGTCGCGCGTCGCGGTAACCGTGCGGATCCAGGTGCAGACGTCGCGGCAATGGCTGTCGACAAGTTGCGGCAGATTCAATTGCAGCACGTCGCCGCCGTTGCGCGGATTGGCGAACGCGAAATTGTCGGCACTTTCGTCCATCACTAGGCCCGCATTGACCGCGGCAAGCACATCGACGCGTCCGGAGCCGGCGCGATATGTTCCGGCCGGTAGCGCGGGTGAGTAGTCGGTCGCGCCGTATTGAACGGTGCGCGATGCGGTCATCTGCAATGCGGACTGCACTTCCGCCGGCGTCCAGGCCGGATGCGCCTGGCGCACCAGCGCCATCGATCCTGCCACGTGCGGACTGGCCATCGACGTGCCGCTCTCCAGTGCCCAGTTGGCCGAGAGCGGCGAGTCGTCGAACGGATGCTCATCGGCATACGCCGCGAAAATATTCACACCCGGCGCACTGATGCCGGGCGACAGACTGCCCTCGAACGTGCTACTCGGTCCGCGCGACGAAAAATCCGCAAGTTGATCGCCAGCCGCGGGATCGAGACTGCGCGTGATCGTCGTCGCCGAAATCGTCGCCGTGTGCGTACTGCCGCCGTCGGCCATCCAGGCGAGCAACGCCTGCCCGTCCCACGAATGCAACTGCATGCCGGGCAGCGGATAAACGTCGCTGGAAAGATCGTCCTCGTCGTCGGGATAACCCGCATTGACCAAGATGAAGCCGGCTGCGCCGCCGGCACTCACGTTGGCCGCTTTGGCCAGCCGCGCCACACCGCCACGCTTGCACACGACGATCTTGCCCGCCGCGAATGTGCCGGCGGCGAATGGACTCGCGCAAAGATCGTCGCCCGCGGACGCCGCATCGACGAGTTGGCCGGTGACGCCGGCCGCGGAGATGCCGCCGGTCATGGTCGTCGGATCGTCGCGAAGGCGGGCGGATCGGTGACGCCGCCGCTCAGCGCGATCTGTTTCTGCGGAATATCGAGAACGCGGTCGTGCGAACTGGCCGCGACCGCCAGATACCACGGCGCCGAATGCGACAATGTATAAAAATCCGGACCCGCATTGCCCGCCGCGGCGGCGATGGCGATGCCCGCCTCGCGCGCGGACAGGAACGCGAGTGCGATCGGATCCTCCCACGGAAAACGTTCGCTGCCGCCGATCGAAAAGTTGATGACGTCCACGCCATCCTGGATGGCCTGCTCGACTGCCATCACGACCGCTTCATCGGGACATCCGCCGGTCGGATAGCAACCTGGTACGCGATCAGGTTCGCATGCGGCGCCACACCGGACACCGAGGCGAACGAAAATCCGGTCGGCGTGCCAGGGCCGTCGCCGAGCTGCTCGCCGACCAGCGGCACGTTGTTCACGATGTTGCCCGCCGCCGTGCTCGCGGTATGACTGCCGTGGCCGTTGTAATCCTCGCCGCTCGGCGGACGCACGCCCTGATAACTGTCGGTGATCAGCGGCCAGCTCCACACGCCGATCAGCTTGCTGTTGCAAACCGCGGCACCGGTGGCGCAGTCGCCGAGATAATGTCCATTGCCGAGCGGATTCACCGCACGATAACCGTCGCTGCCGACCGCCGCGAACGAGGGATGACCGGTGTTGACGCCGGAGTCGAGCATGCCGACGACGATGCCTTCGCCCTGATATTTCAAACCCGAAGCCGAGCCGCCGCTCCACACCGTTTTGGCGCCGATGAATTCGGGACCACGATCGGTCGCCATCGGCCGCAACGTGGAGCGCTGCACGTACGCAACCTGCGGCAATTGCGCAACATCCGCCGCCTGCTTCTGCGTGAGTTCGACCGTGAACGCGTTGAGCGCGTCGGTGAAATGCTGGCGCACCGACGCGGTAATTCCCTTCGCCCGCGCGCTGGTCAACGTCGATTGATGCCGATCGCGCAGATAATTCCGATACGCCGTAACCGATGCACTCGCCGCACCGGATGTGCGCGCGGCCAACGCGACGTGGCGCATCGCGTCCTTGGTCGCGGCCAGTCCGCGGATGCGTCCGTCGTAGGTCGCCACGGGCAAGTCGCGCAGACGGACGATGTAGATGTCGCTGCCGGTGCGATCCGGCTCGGGCATGAACTTCGCGCGGCTGGACGGCTGGATCTGCTGATTGCGTCCGCCGGGGTGGGCTGAGTGCACGTGTTGCGCCGACGTGGCCGTCTGCGCTTTGAGCGGTTTGAGGAAAACCTGCTGCAGCTCGTTCGGCGCGGCGATGCCGGCGGCGAACGTAACGCACGAGACCAACGCCAACACCACGCCGCCCGACATCGGGCGCCAGATTGATTTGTGCACGCATGAACTCCCGTTATCGACAGTGAACCGGCCCGCTGCGGAGCCGACCCGCGATCGTGGCGTGCGCGCGTGATTCGCACCATTCGTGCGGGTTCGGATTTCATTCACGCCGCGTTTTACGGCGGTCGAACCGTTATTGCGCGGCGGTGTGCGCCGTCACCGGCGTCATCAGCGCGGTGTCGGGAATGCTGCGTTCGCCGGCGAGGGAGCGTGCACGAGCGAGCGCCGCCTGGCGCGCCTCGCTGCGGCCGAGCGCGGCGTAAAGACGCGCCTCGAGCACGGCGCAGTCGAAATCCTGGTCCGACCAGCGCGTGACCCGCCCGACCTCCACACCGGCACGGTCGATGTCGCCGGTGCGAAAAAGCGCATCGGCATAACTGGCCGAGACGGCGGCGATCTCGAACGGCACTGCGTTCTTCGCCGCGAGCTCGCGCGCGGTGTCGAATGCTCCGTGCCAGGCATCGGCATCGGCGACGTGCGAGGCGTATTCCGCGCGCGCCAAATGCGCGAGCAGCCCGATCGCGGTTCATCCGTTTTCGCGGCCCACTCCTCGAAGGCGGCGAGCGTTGTCGCGACACCGGCGACATCGTACGAGCGCAGCGCCGCGCGAACCTGTGTCAGCCAGGCGTCGGCGCGCAGGCGTGCGTAGCCCGGCGAATCCAGCATCGACACCGTGCGTTCGGCGATATCGCCCGCGGACGCGGCATTGCCGCCGTCGAGTTCCAGCCGCGCAAGCACGGCCCCGGCAGCGGCGATCGTCATTGGATCGGAACTGACGCTGCGCAAATGATCCAGCGATGCGCGCGCCTCGCGCACGCGGCCGACCGAGGCGAGCGCACGCGCGCGCGCCAGCGTGAGCGAAGCCAGCGTCGACGGATTGTCGATGCGCTGCGCCAACGCGTCGGCCGCGTCGGCGACCTGCATCGCCGCGCGCCCGTCGAGCAGCGCCAGATAGCAGCCGATCTGTCCGATCGAAGTGAGGATCGCTTCGTTGAGCGCGCCCCATTGCCGGAAACCGTCCGTCGCGGCGATGAATTGCGGCAACGCTTGCGCGGGCCGACCGAGATCAAGGTCCATGAATCCCTCGTCGGCCGCGACGCGGATCAGCGCGAGCGTGTCGTTCGCCTGGCGCAACGCGACGCGCGCGCGTGCGTAATCGGCAGTCGCCGCATCGAAATGACGCTGTTCTTCCGCCGCCGCCGCGCGCCCGAGGTAGGCCTGGCCGAGTTCCGCCGGCTCCTTCTGATTTTCGAGCAGCCGGATCGCCTCGCCGAAATACTGTTCGGCGTGCGGCGCATCGTCGCTGTGGATGGCGACGGCACCGAGTCCATCGAGAATGCTCGCGCGCAGAACAGGCGCGGTAGTTTCCGGCGCTTCCTCGAGCAACGCCGCCAGACGCGTGCGCGTCGCATCGAGTCGGCCGGCACGGAAATCCATTTTTGCCAGACGCAGGCGCAGCTCCGGCGATTGCTGCACGTCAGTCGACGCCTGCGCGATCAGCGCGCGCGCCGCGGCGGGATCGTCGGCGAGCACGGCCGCGTCGATGCGCCTTATCAGCATCGCGTCGGGCATGGATTCCGCCGTGCCGTTCGCCGGTGGATCGCCGAGTGCGACGAGGAGTTTGTCCGCGGCTGCACGCGCGGCCTCGGTGACCTCGTGCGCGCGCGCGTCGACGCTGTAGTGCTGCATTTCGTCGTCGGCATCCAGATCGACCTGCCAGCCTTCCTTGGCGCGCTGAACGTGCGGCGTCACCAGCAGGTGCACGCCGAGCGCGTCGCGCACCGTGCCGCTGCGATTCGCCGGCGGCGCGTTGAGCAGGGCGACGACATTCTCGCTTGGCACACTCGGCAGACCTGCGCCGCGCAGCCGGCCGGCGACGACATCCATCACGCCCAGTCGCGCCCATGCCCACTCCGAGCCTTCCGAAATACTCGCCGGCAGCACCGCGCTCGACAGGACTTTTCCCGTCGATGGCGACGGCGACGGCAAACGCGATGCCCAGAACGATCCAGCGAGGATGACGGCCAGCAGCGCAAGTGCAGAGACGACGATCACTGGTCGCCTGTTCGTTGGCGGTCTTACATCGACGTTGACGGACGGCGCGTCATCACGCGTTCCTGCGTCGTCTGCGACGATCTGCGGCACGGCCACCCATCTGTAGCCGAAACGCGGGATCGTACGCAGCAGGCGAGGATCCTTGGCGTCATCGCCAAGTTCGCGGCGCAGACGAAGAATGGTTTGGCCGAGCAGCGTGTCGCTGATTTCGGTTTTGCCCCAGACGGCCGCCACGAGTTCGTCGCGGCCGACCGCACGCTCGCGATGTTCGATGAGATAGGCCAGACAATCGAACACGTGCGGCGGCAGCGCGATCAGTCGATCGCCGCGGTGCAACTCGCGCAACGTCGGATCGACGCGGAACTCCCCAAAACGATAGCTGCGCTGACTCATCGTGCGCAGCTTAACTCGACGACACAGCGTGCCGGCAACCGGCTGTTTTCAGACGACGGATGATGACGAAGTAGCTAGACGGCACAGTCACATTTATGGCGGTCCATGAAAAATGAGCAGACCGGCCGGCCACGCGGTCGCTCGATCGCAACAAACCACAGCGGAGGACTTCTGCAGAAGACACCCGGCGTCTCGAATGAGACGCCGGGCTTCAACCGATTACAACGTGCAGGTCTCGAAGTCGCCGACGAACAGTTCGTCACTGTTACTGGCGACGTTGAACGTGCTGCTTGCACCTTGCAGCGAGCCCGCCGTCGCCGTGATCTGTAAACCATTAGCGCTCGTGTAGAAATCCGGACCAGACGAGAACGTCGCCACACCTGCGCTCATCGTCGCCGTACCCAGCGTCACGCTGCCACTGCACGCCGCTACGGTGAAGGTGACGGTCGCATTGTCGTCGACCACGTTGCCGAACTCGTCTTTCTCCGTGACTTGCACGGTGCCGACCGGATTGCCAATCAGAATGTTGATCGGCTCGATCGTGAACAACAATTGGCTGCCGGCGCCGACACTGACCGTGATCGACTGCTGTTGTTGCGGCGCGGCCGTGAAGTTGTCGTCGCCAGCCTGGTCGGCGTCGATCACGCAGGTTCCGACGGCGAGGAAAGACACCGACGAGCCATTGGCGCTGCCGTCGATCGAGCAGATGCCCGTCGACGAGGCGTCGATGGAAAGGCTGACCGGCAGGTCCGAAGAGGCCGTGGCCGTCACGCTGTACGTCGGTCCGTTCGGAGTGCCCGTTGTCGGCGGCGTCGAGGTAAAGGTGATCGCCTGAGTTGCCTGGTCGATCACGATATCGTCGCTGACGGGCGTTGCGGCGGCGAAGTTGGTATTGCCATCCTGCGATGCCGTGAGCGAGCAGGTGCCAGCGCTCAAGATCGTCGCCGTCGAACCGGCCACGGTGCAGACGTCGGTCGTGATCGACGTGTAAGCCACCGTCAATCCGGATGAGGTCGTCGCGTTCAGCGCGAACGTGCCGCCGGCGCTATACGTCACCGGCCCGGGATTTGGGAACGTGATGGTCTGACTCGCCTGGTTGATCACGATGTCGTCGGTGACCGGTGCGGCGGCCGTGAAGTTGGCATTGCCGCTTTGCGTCGCTGTGATCGAACAGGTTCCCGCACTCACGATCGTCGCCGTCGAACCGGCAACGGTGCAGACGTCGGTCGTGATCGACGCGTAGCCCACCGTCAATCCGGATGACGCGGTCGCGTTCAATGCGAACGTGCCGCCGAGGCTGTACGTCACCGGGCCGGGATTCGGGAACGCAATGGTCTGACTCGCCGCACTGATGGCGAAGCTCTGCTGCGCCTGCGCTGCGGCGTTGTAGTTTCCGTTGCCGGTCTGGTTCGCGTCGATCACGCACGTTCCGGTACCGCCGAATGAAACCAGCGAGCCGACGATCGAGCAGGCTCCGGCTGTCGAGGTCGCATCGATGGTGAAGGTCACCGGATTGTTCGAGCCGCCGCCGGTAGCGCTGACCGCGTACGTTCCGCCGAATGTCGCGCCGACCGGAGGCGTCGAAGTGAAGGTGATGGTCTGGTCGGCGAGGCCGATCGTGAAGGTCGTGCTTTGCGCCGGGGTCAGCCCGCCGTCGGTGGCAGTGAGCGTGAAGCTGCCTGTGGCGTCGACCGACAGGCCACTGAACGTGGCGACACCGGCGACGGCATTGACCGACGTCGTGCCGTTGAGCGTTGCACCGCCCGGGACCGTGAGCGCGAGACCGACCAGCGAGGTATCCCCCGAAACGACGTTGCCGAAACTGTCCTCGACAGAAACCGTCGTGCCGAAAGTCGAACCGAATGTCGAACTCGCCGGCGGCTCCGCCGTGAACACAAGCTTTGCAGCCGCCGCGGCGGAAATGTCGAACGCGGAACTCGTCTGCGTCAACGGCGTGCCGGAACTGTCCGTGGCGGTAAGCGTGTAGCCGCTGCCGGCCTTGTTCAGCGATACCGCGGCGAACGTGGCGTTGCCGCTGCTGTCGGTGCTGATGCTGCCACCGCCGCTCAACGTCGCGCCGCCTGCATTGTTCGCGATCGTCAAGGTAATGCCATCGCCGGACACGGGATTGGCGAACGCGTCCTGCGCGTGCACGACGATTGCTGGCGTGACGTTCACTCCGGCCACGGCGTTGCTCGGTTGCGTCGTGAAGCTCAGGGCCGATGCCGCACCGGCGGTGATGTTGAAAGAGGAACTGGTCGCGCTGCGCAGTACCCCATCGGTCGCCTTGAGCGTGTAACCGGTGCCGAGTGCATCGACCGACACATTGAACGTGGCCACGCCCGCCACCGCGTTTTGCGTGAGCGTGCCGCCAAGCACAGCGCCGGCCGTGCCGCCTTGAAGCGACAAGGTCACCGCGGAGGTGTTACCGACGACGACATTGCCGGCGAAGTTTTCGATGGAGACCTTCACGGTGATCGTCCCGTGCGACGCGTAACTTGCCGCTGGCTGTTGCGTAAATGCCAGCTTGAACGGTAACGACGGCGTCATCGCAGCAACCAGGTTGGTCACGTTGACGCTGCCCAGACCCGTTGAGTAATCCCAGCCGGCGTTGGTGCCGTAGGCGGGCGAGTATGTCGTCGTGCTGGGAGAGAGTGCGCCGCGATTGCTCGGGCTTCCTCCGAAACAGTTGGCACTTGTGTTCGTACAATTTACGTCGATGTCGCCCTGCGTGATGTCGTAAAACACGCACGTGTTGTTGGCGCCCGGGACGCTGCTCGAATTGCATGCGCTAAGTTGCGTACTGTCGCTGTATTCCGTCGCCGCCAGTGGGTAGTACTGGGTATTCATGTTGCCCCACGAGGACCCGCTGGACTGATTGACCAACGCTTGTATGCCGGCGAGTGCCGGTGCGGCAAACGAGGTGCCGCCTGCAGCCAGACTGTTGACGTCGGTGCTGTTGGTGTAGTCGCACGTAACGCCACCCTGCGCGGCGTCGCTCAGGCAATAGACCAGGAAGTGATTCCACAAACCGTTCGCTGCGAACAGCGAGACGTCGGGCAGTCCGCGTTTTCCGCCAGACTGCGCGGGCAGGCCAGGCACACCCGTTTGCCAGCTTGGTTGATTGCTGAAATTACTGGGGCCACCGCTGCCCGCCGCGGTAGTGCGGAAAGGCTTGCCGGCAGTACTGTTGCAGAATCCGGTGGCGCCGTAGCTCTGCGTATAGCCTTCCAAGGAGTACAGCAACTTGCCGGCGCAGGAATCGTTCCAGGGAATTTCAGGCAAATACGAAAGCGCCGACTCGAACCCGGCATTGTTGGCGTTGGCCCAGTACGTCGATACGGCGGGGCCGCCGCTCAACGAGAAATACGTGTCTTCAAAATCGGTACCCCCTACGGCGACGTTGTAGGGCGTCGATGCGAATCCACTGACGGCAATTCCGTGCGAGGCCGATGCCTGGTTGGCGTCGCACGATGCGGCGCCTTCGTCACCGGATGAGACGAAAACCGTGATGCCCTCCGATGCCGCTTGCTGCCACGCGTTCACGTAAGCTTGATTGCGCGTCGCGCCATTGGAGGATTCGCAGAATCCGTAACTGACACTCAAGATCTGCGGTGGGTTGGCGCCGTTGATCAAATTGTTCGCTGCGATCAAACCACCGAACACGGTGCCACTATTCGCACACGCGGCCAACGTGATGTTCGCGTCGGGCGTGGCGACTCCGGCCCGATTCCGCATCGATAGCCGCCTCGCCCTCGTCACCGTTAACACCGGGACTGGTGCATGTCGTAGAGCCGGTGGCGACGACCTGCGAGAACGTACCGGCGTAGCCGGACAAGCCGAATGCGGTGCGAAACGTTGTGACGTCGGAGACATTCTGCATTAACGTGTCTTCGATGACGGCGATGGTCTGCCCAGCGCCGCGGATATTGTTCGCCCAGACCGGCGCCACGTTGTATATCGTGTTGAAGTCGCCCGGTCCGACGGCGTAATAGTTCGTGCCGCCGAGCGCGACATTGAAATTCGGCACCGCTGGCATGAGTTTCGACAAGCTGTTGTCGGCCGCGTGAGGTTGCACTTCGTCGCGTCGGTGCATCAGCGAATGAGGAAAATGATTGTTGAGCGACGAAACGCCGACGACGGCCGGCAGGAGTGCCTTGGGCAGACTCGGATCGCCGGTATTGGACAGGTAACGCGTGCCATCGACATTGAAGTAATGCAGATCGGTGCCGAATGCCGAACGTACGGTGGCAGCGGTTCCGGAAAAATCGATGACCATGCCACTGGTCGATACACTGTTGACGGTGAAGCCCTGATCGGACAGCCACGCCATGACGGTGTCGATGTCCTGTTGCGCAGGCCCGAACAGCGTGCCGACCTGATCGGCGGTCAGCCAATGGTGGAAGTTCGGCGAAGAACGGTTGTGCAGTTGATCGATAAGTTGTTCGTATGCACTCTCGCGCGCCGGGCTCCGCCTGAGCACCAGCCACATGTTTTCCATCGGGAAATCGTCGGCGACGGCGCCGAGATCCTGGCCTTCGAGAAGCAGCTTGTCGGTATTGCCGACAAGCTGCTGCCGAACCGAATTGTTGATCGTCTGGGTGATCTGTGTAACGGCAGGCACCGTCACGTCATACGCGCCGCTCTGTTGGACCGCCTGTGATCCGGACTCAGCGAACTCCGCACGTGCAGACTGCGATGGTGTGGCGCGCATACTGCCGGTGCACAGAAAACGCGAGCGCTCCTGTGAAAAATTGATTGCGAAACATGACTCGAGCCCCCTAGCCGCTATGCTCGCCACGCGCGAGCGATCGGCGCCCCCTTGGCGCAATCGCGACTGCGGCATCTTCGCTGCCGCTCCCCTGTCACCGCCGACTCTATAGCAGACGGGCGCGATCGCACAATACGCGAGCTCGGGCATACGACGTGGAAGATGCGCGAGGGAATGCTGTCGCGCGCAGTGACGCAAGAAAGCGATCGAATGCAGGGAAGCGATGTTCGCCGCATCGGTAATGGTCGGGGCGGCGGGATTCGAACCCACGACCCCCTGCCCCCCAGGCAGATGCGCTACCAGGCTGCGCTACGCCCCGACCGAGAAAAACCGAACAACGATTCTAACAGAAGTGCATCGGTGGTTAGTGCGGGCGCGATGAATCGCACCCCTGCGAAGGGTGGACAGCGCGATTTGTAGGAGCGCGATTCATCGCGCCCGAAACGACCCGAACCTCGTCAGCGCCGAAGGATCTGCAGGACTTCTTCGAGTTCGAGCCGGACCTGGCGCACGATCTGATTGGAGATCGAAACCTCCATCCGTGCCTGCTGGCCTTCCAGCCGCTGCCGCGCACCGGTGATCGTGAAACCCTGGTCGTACAGCAACGAGCGGATCTGCCGGATCATCAGCACATCGTGCCGCTGATAGTAGCGCCGGTTCCCGCGCCGTTTGACGGGTTTGAGATTGGGGAACTCCTGCTCCCAATAGCGCAGGACGTGCGGCTTGACGCCACACAGTTCGCTCACTTCCCCGATTGTGAAATAGCGTTTTGCCGGGATGACCGGCAATTCGCTATTGCTGCCCTGATCCAGCATAGGATTCGACCCGGACTTTCAGCTTTTGACCCGGACGGAACGTCACTACTCGCCGCGCGGAAATCGGAATTTCCTCGCCGGTTTTCGGGTTTCGCCCCGGGCGCTGGTTTTTTTGGCGCAGATCGAAGTTGCCGAACCCGGACAGCTTGACCTGCTCCCCCTTTTCAAGAGCGTCGCGAACGGTGTCGAAGAATGCATCGACAAATTCCTTGGCTTCACGCTTGTTCAGGCCGACATCGGTAAACAACCGCTCGGCCATCTCTGCCTTGGTTAATGCCATGTTATCCCCTAAGCCTTGCGTGACACTCTTGTTCCAAGGCCGTGACGGCTTTAGCAACGAAGCTGTCGGCGTCCTGGTCCGTAAGAGTGCGTGAATCGTCCTGCAAAATCAAGCCAATAGCGAGACTTTTTACCCCAGAACCGAGATTAGGGCCGGCGTACTGGTCGAAAACCAACAAATCCGCCAAAGCGGGTCCAAGTGCCCGACGAGCGGTCGTTTCGATGCTTGCATACGGCATCGAATCCGGAACCAGGATGGCGATATCGCGCCGCACCGATGGGAATCGCGAGATGGGCCGCGCATGCGGGACGCGTCCGGCTGTCACCGAAGCGACATCGAGTTCGAAGACCTGGACGTCTTCGTCGATATCGAGCGCCTTGAGCAGCCGCGGATGCAACCCACCCAGGATGCCGATCGACCGTCCTTCGACGACGATCTCCGCACTGCGGCCCGGATGCAACCACGGTCGATCGGCCGGGCGATATTCGATGCTGCGCTTGCCGCCGCCGAGGGCGAGCAGGTTTTCCACATCGGCTTTCACATCGTAGAAATCGACCGGGCGTTTTTCGCCCGTCCACGATTCGGGTTGCGCACGGCCGCAGGCGACGGCCGCGATATTCGGCGTCTGCTCCAGTTTGCCGCCCACGTTGCTGAAAACCAGGCCGGTTTCGAACAGGCGCACACGTTCCTGCTGGCGATTGCGGTTGCTTTTCAGGATCTCGACGAGCCCCGGCAGCAGCGACGTGCGCATCACGGCCAGATCGGCGCTGAGCGGGTTGGCAAGTGCTACGCCGCCATCGGCGAGCGACCACTTTTCCAGCAATTCGCGTGCGACGAAGCTGTAGCAGATCGCTTCGCGATAGCCGGACGAGGCGAGTTGGGAATTCAGCCGCGCCATCGGCACTTCTTTTTCCGGACGCAAATGCAAGGCCAGCTCGCCGCTGGGCGCATGCGTCGGCACGTTGTCGTAGCCGTGGATGCGCGCGACTTCTTCGATCAGGTCTTCCTCGATCTCGATGTCGAAGCGGCGCGTCGGCGGCGTGGCTTTCCAGCCGTCGTTGGCGCGTTCGACGCTCATCTCGAGCGCCGACAGGATTCGTTCGACTTCCGCGTCGTCGACCGTGATGCCAAGTACACGCGCCAGACGCGCGCGGCGCAGCGACACGGCGTGCCGTTTCGGCAGCGACGCTTCAATCGCGGACTCGGTGATCGGTCCCGGTGTGCCGCCCGCGATCGACAACATGAGCTGCGTCGCACGCTCCATTGCTATGCGCGGCAATTCCGGGTCGACACCGCGTTCGAAGCGATGCGACGCATCGGTATGCAGCGCGAGATTGCGCGCGCGGCCCATGATCGTCGCCGGCGCGAAGTGCGCGGCTTCGAGGAAGATGTCGCGCGTCGTATCCGTTACGCGCGAATCGAGTCCACCCATGACACCGGCGAGACCGACAACTTCCTTCGCATCCGCGATGACGAGATATTCCGGCGTCAGCGTATATTCGCGTCCGTCGAGCAGCTTGGCTTTTTCGTCCTTGCGCGCGCGACGGACTTCGATGGCACCGTTGAGCTTCGCCGCGTCGTATGCGTGCATCGGCTGCCCCAGCTCGAGCATCACGTATTGGGTAATGTCGACGAGAATGCTGACGGGACGAATGCCGCTGCGACGCAGGCGTTCTGTCATCCACAGCGGCGTCGCGACGGTCGGAT
Organism: uncultured Gammaproteobacteria bacterium; assembly: GCA_963708785.1. Classification (GTDB taxonomy): domain Bacteria; phylum Pseudomonadota; class Gammaproteobacteria; order Xanthomonadales; family Rhodanobacteraceae; genus Rudaea. Next base: position 2,031 of record CAVPTJ010000019.1, on the reverse strand, counting down.
TCACGCCTTCGATGACGCGGCCGACGTAGCGCGGACAATCGGCGCCGGCGTTCAACCTGACGTCGACGGTGCGCTTGGATTTCGGCGCGACGGATTCGATCTTGTCGAATTTGAGTTTCGCATCGAACGCGGCGGCTACGTCGATGGCGATTCCGCGCAACGACAGACAATCCGCGCGATTCGGCGTGAGGCCGAGTTCGATGACGTTGTCGGGCAAACCGAGGTAGTCGACCAGCGATTTGCCGACCGGTGCGTCGGACGCGAGCTCCAGCAGACCGGATGCATCCGCATCGAGCCCCAGTTCTTTCGCAGAACACAACATGCCGTTCGATTCGATGCCGCGCAGCGCCGCTTTTTTTATCGCTGGGCCGTTCGGCAACGTCGCGCCCACTGTAGCAAGCGGCGCTTTCAAGCCGGCGCGTGCGTTCGGCGCACCGCAGACGATCTGCAGTTGCTCAGTGCCGATCGACACCTTGCACACCTGCAGTTTGTCGGCCTGCGGATGTTTTTCACAGGCGACGATTTCGGCGACGACGACGCCATCGAGCGACACGCCGAGGCGTTCGAGGCTCTCGACTTCGTGACCGATCATGTTGAAGCGGTGTTCGAGCGTTGCGGTGTCGGCGGAAAGATCGACGAGGCTGCGCAGCCAGTTTTCGGAAAACTTCATGCTCGATCCTTTAAGCGAACTGCGCGAGGAAACGCACGTCGTTTTCGAAAAATGCGCGCAGGTCGGTGACACCGTAGCGCAGCATCGCCAGACGCTCAGCGCCCATGCCGAATGCGAAACCGGTGTAGCGTTCCGAATCGATGCCGCATGCTTTCAGCACAGTCGGATGAACCATGCCGCAGCCGAGCACTTCGAGCCAGCGCGATGAACCGTCGGGCAACTGCCAGCGGATGACGACATCGGCGCCCGGTTCGACGAACGGGAAATACGTCGGTTTGAACATCATTTCCAGGTCGCGCTCGAAGAACGCGCGCAGGAATTCGCTGAGCGTGCCTTTGAGGTCCGCGAAATTCGACGTTTCGTCGACGAGCAAGCCTTCGACCTGATGAAACATCGGACTGTGTGTCTGATCCGAGTCGCTGCGGTACACCTTGCCCGGCGCGATGATGCGCAGCGGCGGCTTGGCGTTTTTCATCGCACGGATCTGCACGGGCGAGGTGTGCGTGCGCAGAAGTTTGCCGTCCGGAAAATAGAACGTGTCGTGCATCGCGCGCGCCGGATGATGCGGCGGGAAATTCAGCGCTTCGAAGTTGTGGTAGTCGTCTTCGATCTCCGGACCGTCGGCCTGCACGTAACCCAGGCGCGCGAAGATTTCGCCGATGCGGTCGAGCGTACGCGTGATCGGATGGATGCTGCCCAAGTCCGTATCGCGGCCGGGCAGCGTGACGTCGATACGCTCTTCGGCCAGACGTTTCTCGAAGGCGGCTTCGTCGAGCGCGGATTTGAAATCCGCGACTGCCGCTTCGATTGCTGCTTGGCGCGGTTGACTATTTCGCCGTATGCTTTTCGCAAAGGCGGAGCCAGAGCGCCCAAAGACTTCATCTGCTCAGTGATCAACCCATTTTTTCCGAGCAGATTGACGCGCGCCGATTCAAGCGAGTTCAAAGATTCTTTGATCTTCGCCGCGCCCAAGAAATTTGCTACTTCGCGAACGAATCGGCCCCACTCGCGGGACTCGCTGTCGATGGAAACAATGTTTATTTGCGCGGCTTCGTCAGTTGCGGTTCTTGTTGAGTCCGGCCAGCGAATTCCGGGCAAATCAATCTGCACAATTGGCACATCGGCCATCGATGACGCGAGAGAGTCTGAGATTTTTTTATTACCTTGAGAGCTGCATTGCTCTGAATTTTTTCGAGCAATTCCCGGTCTTCATGCGCCAACTCAAGTAGGGAGTCGAGCGAGTATTCGTTTTGATCTTTCATCGGCGATCACCGGAAAAGCAAATGGGGAGCGAGGCCAAGCCTGCTCCCCACGGAATCAATTGCATCGCGAAAACACGATGCGGTTTTCATTGTCGCTGA
>CAVPTJ010000018.1:0-221307 GCA_963708785.1 uncultured Gammaproteobacteria bacterium | reverse complement strand
AATCTCGCCGACGTGCGACGATGACGAACCGTGTCCCTGGATCGTCATGATGGTGACCGGTGGACCGATCACGGTGAGTGCGATGCTCGGATTGGTGACGCGATTCATTTCATCGCCCACCGTGAGCGGGATCGAGCGCGCTCCCGGCATCTGATCGGCTGCTACCGTCGCCTGGTACGAGAACGTTTCGGTGCCATCGGAATTCGCGCCGTCGTCGACGAATTCGACCAGCGAATCGCCGCCGATCGAAGTGAGATTGGCTTCCACATAAAGATTCGTGCTGGCCGGATTGGTTCCGGGCGTTACGATCACGGTCAGCGTCGTCGTGGCGCCGGCCTCTACCGTATTCGGATCGGCCGAGCCGACGCCGCTTGGGCTGGTCGAGGTTCCGCTGCTGCAGGTTTGCGTCGTGCTCGAGCTGTTGCGTGGATTCGGCGCGCCGGCCGTGAAGTCCGCACCGTTGTTGTTGCTGTCGGTGCAGCCGCCGTTGGCGCGTAAATCGGCGGTCGTGTTGTTCGGCGCCGGCGCACCGGCGCTGCCTTCGAAGCATGAGGCACCGGCCACGCCCACCAGATCGACGATCGCGTTCGGCGTTGCCGGGCAGCCGGCCGGCGACTGCGCCGGCAGTGCGGTCTGCGAACTCAGCAACGCCACACGCCCGCCGGTGCCGGACAAATTGATCGAGCCCGTGACGTCGGCCGTCGGCAGCGATGTGGTGCCGCCGCTGCCGGCCGCTTCCTGAATCAGGTAATAGTGGCCTGGCTGCAACGTGCCGGAGAGATTGGTCACCAGCCAGACGCCGGTGCCGCCGCCGCTGTTGTATTGCACCGACCACGTGCTCAGGTCCTGAGCGGCCGGGCCGGCATTGAAGATCTCGATGAAATCGTTCTTGTACGTCGCGCCGCTGTTGCCGCCGCCGCCGTATACCTGGCTGATGACGACGTTAGCGCCCGCATCTGCCGTTGCGAATACGGCCAATAGTGCAAAAAGTATATTTGTGAATTTTTTAAGCATGACTCCCTCAGTCGATCGATCCCAAAAATAGATCGCGATGCTAGTCGTTCAAGTTGACGATTCTGTGTCGCCATATTTTTTTCGCGGGTGTCGCACTGTGCAGAATCGAGCGCGGCGATTCAAGCCGGCCGTTGCGTTTAAAATGCATTGTTTCGTTAAGCGCCGTTTCAATTTGCGCGGGCGAAAACCGTCACTTCCTCGCGATCGTGGAAAAGTTGACGCGCGCGCACGTCGGCGGCGACGCCGCCGACCACATCCAGACACGCGCGCGTTTCGTCATAGCGCTTCTTCATCGGCAGCTTGAGATTGAACATCGCGTAACGGCACGCGCCGTCGCGCAGCCAGCCGGCGACGAGCGCGGCGATGCGCTTGGGCTGTTCGACCATGTCGCACACCAGCCAGTCGACCGCCTTGCGCGGGCGATAGCGGAAACCGTCTTCGCGCAGATGCGTGACGACGCCCGATTGTATCAGCGCCCCATCCATCGGGCCGTTATCGATCGCGACCGTGCGGATCGAGCGCCGCGCGAGCTGCCAGGTCCACCCGCCCGGTGACGCGCCGAGATCCACGGCCGTCATCCCCGGCTTCAGCCAACGCTCGCGTTCGGCGGGCGAGAGCAGCACAAGAAACGCTTCTTCGAGTTTCAGCGTCGAGCGGCTCGGCGCCTCGCGCGGAAATTTCAGCCGCGGGATGCCGAGCGGCCAGGGTGCCGACGATGCGTCGTCCGCCGCGGCAAGGAAGACCGCATCGCCGCGTGAAAAGAACACATGCAAGCGGCGTGATGCATCCGTGACGATTTTCTTCCGCTGACGCAATGCACCGATCAGCGCGTTGCCGAAACTTTTGCACAGTGGCGCGAGCGCCTTGCCTTCGTCTGAATCCGGCGCTTCCACCCATACGTCGTTGAAGGTCTCGCCGCGCGCGTCGATCGCCGCGAGTATCGGCGTGAGGCGATCCTTGCGCGGCAAGTCGCGAAGATGCGCGAACGCGATCAGGCATTGCCTTGCGAATATCAGGTCGCGCCACATGAACACGTCGCGCAGCATGGGCTCGCCGGTTTGCGCTTCGAACGTCACGAACGCCGCATTCGCGTCGAATCGGGGCTGCCCGGCGATCGCGCGGTGCGCGGCAATGTGCTCGAGTTCACGCGCGCATTCGGTCTCGAACCCTGCACGGCAGTAGCAGAGGACGACGTTCACGCCCTCAGTAACGCTCGCCGCCGTATTGCGCATACAGCGTGAACACCTCGCGCGCGCGATCGCGCAGGATGTCGCGGCGCACGGCGATGCCGAGCTTGTTCAGCTCGCCGATCCAGTCCGCGGGCAGCGGGCCTTCGTGGAATTCGGTCAGCTCTTCGGTGTCTTCCGTGCGCGCGCCGATCAGCAATTCGTCTACGCCAGCCCATACGGTCGCGCCGTAACACTGGCAGCACGGCTGCGCGCTGGTGGCGAGCACGAACTTCTCGCCGCTTTCGTTGAGGCGTTTGCGCTGCAGACGCTGCTGCGCCAGCATGAACGCCATCATCTCCGCGTGCGCGACGGAGCAGTTCTGCGGAATAACGCGATTCACGCCGACCGAAATCAGTTTACCCTCACCGCTGAAAACCGCCGCGCCGAACGGACCGCCGGTCTTGCGTTCAACGTTCGTGCGCGCCACTTCGATCGCCAGCGCGACGCGCGCTTCATCGTCCGCGTAGATGCGCTCCGCATCGACCGCCTCGGCGATCCAGTCCGGCAGCGTCAATTGCAGATGCGTGGAGATCATCTCAGCGCGGTTTGGCGTACGAATCGCGCAGCGTGACGGTTCGGTTGAACACTGGACGCTGCGGCGAATGCTCGTAGCGATCGGCGACGAAAAAACCCAGACGCTCGAACTGCCAGTTCGATTCCGGCGCGACCTCGCGCAACGACGGTTCGAGGTAGGCCCGTACGACCTTCTTCGAATCCGGATTGAGATGATCGTGATAGGTCTTGCCGTCGCTGTCGTCGTCGGGATTCGGCACGGCGAACAGACGGTCGTACAAACGCACTTCGGCTTCGATGGCATGTTTCGCGCTGACCCAGTGGATCGTGCCTTTCACCTTGCGGTCCGCGCCTGGCATGCCGTGCCGCGTCTCCGGATCGAGCGTGCACAGTACCTGCGAAGCGGTACCGTTTGCGTCTTTTTCCACTTTTTCGCATTTGACGATGCCGACGCCGCGCAGCCGTACTTCCCCGCCCGGTGTGAGGCGATGAAATCCTTTCGGCGGCACTTCCATGAAATCCTCGCGCTCGATCCATACCTCGCGCGAGAACGGCACCCGACGCGTGCCCATCGCTTCGTTCTTCGGATGATTCGGGAAGGTGAGTTGCTCGGCGTGGTCGTCCGCCAGGTTGGTGATCACGAGTTTCAGCGGATCGATCACGGCAAGCCGGCGCGGCGCCGCGGCATCGAGTTCTTCGCGCACGTTGTTCTCGAGCACGCTGTACTCGATCACCGAATTCTGTTTCGTGACGCCCGCGCGATCCCAGAAATTGCGGATGGCCGCCGGCGGAAAGCCGCGGCGACGCGTGCCGGAAATGGTCGGCATGCGCGGATCGTCCCAGCCGTCGACGAGGTTGTCCTGAACCAGCGCGATGAGTTTGCGCTTGCTCATCACGTTGTAGTCGAGATTGCCGCGCGCGAATTCGATCTGCTGCGGCGTGCTCACCGGCTGATGCTCGCCGGGAATGTCCAACGACGCCATCAGTTCCGGATGATGTTCCAGATCCACGTTCTGCACGCACCAGTCGTACAGTGGCCGGTGGTCCTCGAATTCGAGCGTGCACAGCGAATGCGTGATGCCTTCGATGGCGTCGGACAACGAATGCGCGAAGTCGTACATCGGATAGATCGGCCACGCGTCGCCCGTGTTCTGGTGGGTGACCTTGCGGATGCGATACAGCGTCGGATCGCGCAGATTGATGTTGCCGCTGGCCATGTCGATCTTGGCGCGCAGCGTTTTCGCGCCGTCGGCGAATTCGCCGGCGCGCATGCGTGCGAACAGGTCGAGATTCTCCGCCACGCTGCGATCGCGATACGGCGAATTGCGGCCAGGCTCGGTCAGCGTGCCGCGATATTCGCGCTGCTGCTCGGCGCTCAGATCGCACACGAACGCCTTGTCATCGCGGATCAGCTTGAGCGCACATTCGTACAGCACGCCGAAATAATCCGAAGCGTGCCGCAGTTCGTCCCATTCGAAGCCGAGCCAGCGCACGTCGTCCTTGATCGCCTCGACGTACTCGATGTCTTCCCTGGCCGGATTGGTGTCGTCGAAACGCAGATGGCACACGCCGCCGAAATCGCTGGCGATGCCGAAATTCAGGCAGATCGATTTCGCGTGTCCGAGATGCAGATAGCCGTTGGGTTCCGGCGGGAACCGGGTGACGACGTGGTCGTGCTTCCCGGTCTGCTTGTCCTCGGCCACGATCTGGCGGATGAAGTGGTTGTGGCGCGGTGTTTCCTCGGACATGCTCGTGCGAAATCCAGCTTCCATGAAATCACGGGGTCGGCAAGTGTAACGGGCGGGCCGGCGAAAGCGAACCCGCTCACCGGTTGGACGAGGCCGCCCGGCACGGGATAATGTGGGGTCGCTGCCGCGAAGCTGAAGCGGGAACCCATGTTGCATCAGAAAAAAATCGCCGTCGTCATGCCGGCCTATCACGCCGAGAAGACGCTCGAGGATTGCTATCGCGCCATCCCGCACGAGATCGTCGACACCGTGCTGCTGGTCGATGATGCCAGCGGCGACGAAACGATGGCCGTGGCGCAGCGCCTGGGCATCCGTGCGCATCGGCACGCGCGCAATCGCGGCTATGGCGGCAACCAGAAAACCTGCTATTCGCTGGCGCTGGCCGACCAGGCCGACATCGTCGTCATGCTGCATCCGGATTATCAGTACGACCCGCGCCTGATCACGGCGATGGCGGCGATGATCGCCTCCGGCGTGTACGACGTCGTACTCGGCTCGCGAATCCTCGGCAAGACCGCGCTCGCCGGCGGCATGCCGCTGTATAAATATGTGTCGAACCGCATCCTCACGTTTGCGCAGAACGTGCTGCTCGGCACGAAGCTTTCGGAATTCCACACCGGTTATCGCGCGTTCTCGCGCCGCGTGCTCGAAACGCTGCCGCTGGCGGCGAACTCCGACGATTTCATTTTCGACAACCAGATGCTGGTGCAGGCCGTGGCGTTCGGAACGACGATCGGCGAAGTGTCGTGCCCGACGCGCTACTTTCCGGAAGCGAGCCAGATCAGTTTCCGGCGTTCCGTGCGCTACGGCATCGGCGTGTTGTGGACGAGCGTGCGGTACCGATTGTGGAAATGGAAACTCGACCGGCCGCGATTTCTTTCGAGCGAACCCGATCTGCGGTTATCGGCGGCGTCCGCACCGGCCGCCTCGCCTTGATCGGAGCGCCGCGCACCGAGCGCGTACGCCACGCGCCCTGGATCGGTTTCGTTGCGCTGGCGACCGCGGCCGGAATTTTCCTGCGCGCCTGGCAACTGGGATCGCAGCTACTCGTCGATGACGAATGGCACGCCATCGCGAAGCTGCTCACTTCGGACTACCGCGACATCGCCACTCATTTCGGCTTCGCCGACTACTGCATTCCGTTCACGCTGTACTTCAAATTCCTCGCGCAGCACGACAGCCTCACCGAATGGGCGATGCGCTGGCCGGTGCTCGCGTGCGGCGTCATCCTGATTCCGCTCGCGCCGTGGCTGATGCGGCGGCAGACGAGTGCGACGACGCTCGCACTGTGGAGCGGCCTCATCGCCATTTCGCCGTTGATGGTCTACCACTCGCACGTGGTGCGGCCTTACGCGATCACGACGCTGCTCGTGTTCGCCGCGCTGATCGCGCTGTTTCGCTGGTGGACGGAATCCGAGCATCGCCTTCGGCGAGCCATCATTTATGTCGTCTGCGCTGCCGCCGCGGCGTGGCTGCATCTGATCACCTTGCCGTTCCTGCTGATGCCGTTCGTCTACTTCGGCATCGCCGCGCTGGTGCCGCTGATCCGTCGACGTACGCCATTTGACGGTCGCCGTTTCGCGGGATTGTTCGTCATCGGCATCGTCACGGCGCTCGCACTCGTCGCGCTGCTGCTGCCGCCGTTTCTCGGCGACTGGCTATCGATCACGGCCAAGGCGGCTACCGGTTACGTCGACCTCGAAACGGTTTCGCGAATGGTGCTGATTTTCTACGGCACCGGAAGCTGGATCGTCGGCGCGTTCGTGACCGTGCTGCTCGCGCTCGGAGTTGCCGCCTGGTGGCGACGCGATGCTTTCTTCGTCGGCTACATCGCGACAATCTGTCTGGCGGCAGCGTTCGCCATCGGTGCCTCGCGGCCGGCGTGGATCCAGCATCAGCTCGCCTTCGCGCGCTACCTGCAGCCGGCGGTGCCGTTCGTGCTGCTGTTCATCGCCGAGGGCGCGGCACTAGCGATCGCAGCGTTGTCGACAGTGCCGCGTGTCGCAGCGTCGGCAGCCACGATCGCGGCACTGTATCTGCTCGGGCCCATTCCAGCCTATCTTTACGATCCGAACCAGTTCATGGCCAACCCGTATTTCCAGTTCGACTACGATCCGGCGCACAACAAACTGCGCACCGAATGGCCTGTCGCGCCGGTCACCGATTTCTACCTAAAACTCGCCGCCCAGCCGCCGCGTTCGCTCACGCTGATCGAAGCGCCGTGGTCGATGCTTTCTTATGCCGAGCCCGAGCCGTTCTATCAGATGGCCGATCGGCAACTGCGCCGCGGCGGATTCGTCGGTTCGATATGCGGCAAGTGGCAGTACGGCGAATTCGGCGAAGACAGCGGCATTCATTTCCGCCATTTCGTGCACGTCGAAGCGCTGCTGCGCGGCGAACACAACGGCGATTTCCTGGTGATGCACCGCAAGGCGTGGCCGAAGCCGATGTCGCAGTGGCCCGATGTCGCCGCGTGTCTTCCCGCGATCCAGGCCAGGCTCGGACCGCCGGCCTATGACGACGGCGACATCGCCGTGTTCGCGCTCACCGACAAGGCGCGCGCCATCGCTCCCGGCTTGCGCTGATTCGCGCAATTGCGTAGCGTTCACGCGAACGCCGAGGCTTCCGTGAAGATCGTCTACCGCGCCGAAAACATCATCGATGCGAACCTGGTGAAGAACGCGCTGGAGGCCGAAAACATTCCCGCGTTCGTCAGCGGTTACTACCTCACCGGCGCCATCGGCGATCTGCCGCCGATGGCGCTGGTCAACGTGATGGTGCCCAACGTCGAGATGGAACGCGCCCGTGCCGTGGCCGAACGCGTGGACGCCGATCTCGCCGAATTCCGCGCAAGCCCGGACGACTGGTCGCCCGAACCGGCATGAGCGCGAAACCGACGCTGATCATCGGCAGCAGGAATTATTCGTCGTGGTCGTTGCGGGCGTGGCTGCTGTTGCGCCAGTTCGGCGTGGCGTTCGATGAAATCAAACTGCCGCTCGACACGCCGGAGTTTTACGCGCGCATCGGCGATTATTCGCCGAGCGGGCGCGTGCCGGCTCTACGCCACGGCCAGGTGCACGTGTGGGATTCGCTCGCCATCGCCGAATACGTCAACGAAAACCTGATCGGCGGCCGCGGTTGGCCAAGCGATGCGAAAGCGCGTGCATGGGCGCGCTCGATCAGCGCCGAGATGCATTCGGGATTTTCCGCGCTGCGCGAGGCAATGCCGATGAATTGCCGCAAGCGTGTGCGCGGGCATCCGGTCAGCGATGCCGCCACGGCCGATATCGCGCGGGTGAAATCGATCTGGCGTGAAACGCGCGCCGCGTTTGGTCGGGGTGGCGATTTCCTGTGCGGGACGTTCGGTATCGCCGACGCGATGTATGCGCCGGTGATGTTTCGTTTCCTGTCCTATGGCGTCGCGCTCGATGGCGTCGAACGCGCCTATGTCGATACGCTGCGCGCGCTGCCGGCGATCGACGAGTGGGTCGCCGAGGCAATGACCGAACCACTGGCGGCGTTGCACGAGCAGAGCACGCCGTGACCGCGCCGGCCCCTCGCGCCGCCGTGCTCAGCATGGCGTGCGGCGCCGCGCTGATCAGTACCACCAGCATCTTCGTACGCTGGGCACATGTCGCGCCGACGGTGTCCGCGTTCTATCGCATGTTCTTCGGCGGCGCGATGTTGCTCATGCTGCTCATGGCGCGCCGGCAACTGAACCGCTTCGCGTGGGCCGATGTGCTCTGGCTACTACTGCCCGCGCTCGCGTTCTGCGCCGACCTGATGCTTTGGCATCGCAGCATCCGCGACATCGGTCCCGGACTGGCAACGCTGGTCGCCAACTTCCAGGTTTTCATCATGGCCATCGTCGGCGTGGTCTTTTACCGCGAACGGTTGCACTTCCGGTTCGTGCTCGGCGTGACGCTCGCGCTGATCGGGTTGTGGCTGCTCGTGGGCGTCGGATGGAGTTCGTTCACGCCGCAGTTCCGCATCGGCGTGTATTTCGGGCTGCTGACCGGCGTGGCGTACGCGGTCTACCTGCTCAGCCTGCGGCAGGCGCAGTTGCGCCGCACCTCCCTCGATCCGATGCGCGTGCTGTGCCTCAACAGCCTGCTGGCCGCGGCCATGCTGGCGATCGCCGTGCTGATCGAAAACGACAGCTTCGCCATTCCCGACGCGCAATCATGGGCGGCGCTGCTCGGCCTCGCGTTCTTCGGCCAGGTGCTGGGCTGGATGCTGATCGCGCGGGCGATGCCGCAGTTGCCGGCTTCGCTGGTCGGATTGCTGTTGTTGCTGCAGCCGGCGCTGTCGTTCGTGCTGGACGTGATCCTGTTCGGGCGGCCGACCGGCAGCATGGACTGGGTTGGACTGGCGTTGTCGCTGATCGGTATTTTCGTCGGATCGGTGCGGTCGGGGCGCTGACGTTATTCGTCTTCCAGATACCAGATTCGGCAGTTTAGACGTCTATACGTCTTGACGTCCATTCACCGACCAGCGTAAAGTCCCCGAACCAAGTACGGGACATGATCATGGCCAGCCCCAAACCGACCACCGTCGAACGTCCGGCGATCTCGAAAGAGAGCGGTATCCTGACGTTGCCGGATCCCTTCATCCTCGAAGCAGGGCAGGCCTTGCATGGCGCGGTGTTGGCCTGGCACTGCATCGGCCCGGCGCAGGCGCCGCTGATCGTCGCCCTCGGCGGCATTTCCGCGCACCGCCGTTGCGGCGACGACGGTAACGGCTGGTGGGAAGTGCAATGCGGCGCCGGCCGCGCGCTCGATACCGACCGTTATCGCGTGCTGAGCATCGACTGGCTCGGCGGCTGCGACGACTCGACCGGACCACAAGCCGGTGACGCATTTCCGGCCGTGTCGACGACGGATCAGGCGCGCGCGATCCTGCTGCTGCTGAATCGCACCGGCACACGACATGTGCACGCCATCGTCGGCGCGTCGTACGGCGGGGCGGTAGCGCAACATCTGGCGGCGCTGCTTGGTCGCCGTCTCGGCCATCTGGTCGTGCTCAGCGCCGCGCACAAGCCGTCGCAGTTTGCATTGGCGCTGCGCGAAATCCAGCGTTCGATCCTCGATCTCGGCGACGACTCCGCGCACGCATTGGCGCTGGTGCGCGCGCTGGCCATCGTCGGCTATCGCACGCCCGAAGGATTCGAGCAGCGATTCGCCGAAACCGACGGCGCCACGCAATGGCTGGCCCGTCACGGCCGCGCCTTCGCCGAACGCTTCAATGCCTCGTCGTATCGTTGCCTGAGTGCGTCATTGGATTCGCACCGCATCGATCCTGCGGCGATCACGGTGCCGACGACGGTGTTTTCGGTCGAGCAGGACCTGCTCGTGCCGCCGTCGCTGTCGCGCGAGTTCGCCGCCGCGTGCGGCGGCCCGTGCGAACTGGTCGAAATCGCATCGGATTACGGCCACGACGCCTTCCTCAAAGAAGAAGCCGTGGTCGGCGACTTGCTTCGCCGCATCGTGGAGAAGCAATCGTGAGCTCGCACATCGCAACGCAGGCGGTGCGCGCGGGCGTGGACGCCGACACCGCGCACGGCGCGATCATGCCGCCGATTTACTTGTCCACGAACTACAGTTTCGCCGGTTTCGGCCAGAAGCGGCGCTACGATTACACGCGTTCCGGCAATCCGACACGCGACGCGCTCGCCGAAACGCTCGCCGAACTCGAGGGCGGCGCGGGCGCGCTCGTCACGGCGTCGGGCATGGCGGCAATCACGCTGCTCACCGCGCAACTGCGTCCGGACGATCTGATCCTGGCGCCGCACGACTGCTACGGCGGCTGCTATCGGCTGTTCAAGGCGCAGGCCGAGCGCGGACTGTATCGCGTGGAGTTCGTCGATTTCGGCAACGACATCGCGCTTGGCGATGCGCTCGCGCGCAATCCCAAAATCGTCTGGATCGAAACGCCGAGCAATCCGCTGCTGCGCATCACCGATATCGCGCACGTCGCGCAGCGCGCGCATGCGGCCGATGCGCTGGTGGTGGTCGACAACACGTTCCTTTCGCCGGCGATCCAGCAGCCGCTCTTGCTGGGTGCCGATGTTGTCGTGCATTCGACGACGAAATACCTCAATGGACATTCCGATGTCGTCGGCGGCGCGGTGATCTGGAAAGACGCGGCGTTCGGCGAACAGCTCGCCTGGTGGTGCAATTGTCTCGGTCTTTCCGGCGCGCCGTTCGACAGTTTCCTGACGCTGCGCGGCGTGCGCACGCTGCAGCCGCGGCTGAAAGAACATCAGGCCAATGCGCTGGCCATCGCGCAGCATCTGTACGATCACGTCCTCGTCGACAAAGTATACTTTCCGGGATTGCCCTCGCATCCGGGCCACGAACTGGCACGACGCCAGCAGCGCGGATTCGGCGCGATGCTCAGTTTCGAGCTGACCGGCGGCGAGGCGGCGGCGCGCGCCTTCGTGCAGGATCTGCGCTATTTCAGTCTCGCCGAATCGCTCGGCGGCGTGGAAAGCCTGATCGCGCACCCGGCGACGATGACGCACGCAAGCATGGACGCCGCCGCGCGTGCCCGCGCCGGCATCGGCGACGGTTTGCTGCGACTGTCGGTCGGCATCGAAGCGCTGGAAGATTTGCTTGAAGATCTTGATGCGGGGCTCGGCCGCGTGCATGCGCTGCTGCACGCGCGGACGCGGCCGTCAGTGCGTGCCGTTTCCGCCTGATTTTCAGCGCGGCGCGATCGCGAAATTTTCCACCCAAACCAGTTCGCACGCGCCGGGTCCCGAATCGCTGCGCGTGAGCGAACTGCGCCACACACCGCCGTTGGGCCAGCGCGCTTCGATCAGATAGCCGCTGAAAGTCACTACGTCACCTTGCTTCGCACGATTGATCTCGTACGCCACACCCGAATCGGCCGGCACGAGATGCATGTTCGCGCTCGATTCGATGATCTCCTGTTCCGGAATCGGAAATTCGCGTACACGCCAAAAGTAGAAACGCCCTGACTGCGAAATGTCGATCTTGTCGAGCACGGCCGTGTCGGACATTCGGCCCCAGCCGAGCGCCAGGTCCACCGGCGAAATCGCCGCCGCCGTGTCCCAGTGGTAATCGGCGCGCGAGAGCACGCGTGCGGTGATCGCGAACGTGGCGAGCGGCGTGACGGCGATATCGCCTTTGCGTAGCGCCGGCGCTGAACCGCCCACGTTTTCCTGCAGCGGGATGTCCGGCGCGATCACGCCGGGCGCATGCGTGACCGGGCGATGCGCATGCTGCCACAACAGTGCGCCGATCAGTGCCGCGATCACCAATGCGAGCGGGCGGATGCTGTTCAAGCGGCGTCGACCATCCGTTCGCAGGCTATCGTTTGGCGCCGAAGCATAGTCGCCGACTATCGCCTGCGTAAACCGGCTTTTTTCGGCGGAACGCCTTCGGCAATCGCTGCAGCGGCCCTCGCATCGAACAGACGGTGCGGCAGGTGCGTGAAGATCGCGGCGAACTTTTCGAGAAAGCCCGCCATCGCCGAACTCCTGCGCCAGACCATCGCGATGCGCCGGCTCGGCGCCTCGCCTCGGAACGGCAATAGATGCACATTGTCCGAGCGTGCGACCGGCGGCTGCACCGACAGCGACGGCAGCAAGGTGATGCCGACATTCGCGGCGACCATTTGCCGCAGCGTCTCCAGACTGGTCGCGCGAAAGCCCGATTTTTCGTTCGCGCCGGCGAGCTGGCAGACATCGAGCGCCTGATCGCGCAGGCAATGCCCCTCTTCGAGCAGCAGCAGGCTTTCGTCGGCGAGATCCTCGAGCCTGAGTGCGGCCCGTTTGGCCAGTTCGTGACGCTCCGGCACGGCGAGCAGGAATTGTTCCTCGAACAGGAATTCCGTGTGCAGTTGGTCGTCGTGGATGGGCAGCGCGAGGATCGCCGCGTCGAGCCGTCCTTCGCGCAGTTGCCTGAGGATCGTTTCGGTTTTCTCCTCGACGAGCAGCAGTTCCAGGCGCGGAAAACGCTCGCGGATGCGCGGGATCACGTGAGGCAAAAGATAGGGACCGAGTGTCGGAAAAATGCCAAGTCGCAGCGTGCCGGATTCCGGGTCGCGCGTGCGCCGCGCGATGGCTTTGATCTGATCGACCTCATTGAGCACTTCGCGCGCGCGTTGCGCGATTTCCTTGCCGACTTCGGTGAGCAGGATTTTTCGCGGCGTGCGTTCGACCAGCGAAACCTCGAGTTCGTCTTCGAGCTTTTTTATCTGCGTCGACAGCGTGGGCTGGCTGACGAAGCTCGCTTCGGCCGCGCGACCGAAATGCTTATGTTCGGCGAGCGCGACCAGGTAGCGAAGATCCCGCAGATTCATTGCATCACCATCGACAAAAGCTATCGAAACTATAACACCTATCGATTTGAACGATCATCTTTCGATGCTATATTTGCTGCAGTGCCGCATGGCATCAAATCCCCAAGCAGTTCAAACACAGGAGTGTCCCGTCCCATGCTTACCGTTGGCGAAAAGTTTCCGCAATTCAACCTGAAGGCCACCGTCGCGATAGACAGTCTCGACAAGGCGTTCTTCCCGATCAGCAACGACACGTATCAGGGCAAGTGGCTGTGCGTGTTCTTTTATCCGAAGGATTTCACCTTCGTCTGCCCGACCGAGATCAAGGGCTTCGGCGACCTCAACAGCCAGTTCGCCGACCGCGATTGCCAGATCCTCGCCGCCAGCACCGACAGCGAATTCGTGCATCTGGCCTGGCGCAAGGACCACAAGGATCTGCGCGACCTGCCGTTCCCGATGCTCGCCGATACCGCCAAGCGTCTGTCCAGCGCGCTGGGCATTCTTGACGCGGAAGAAGGTGTCGCCAAGCGCGCCACGTTCCTGGTCGACCCGGACGGCATCATCCGTTTCGCGTACGTGACCGACGGCAGCGTCGGCCGCAACCCGCAGGAAGTGCTGCGCGTGCTGGATGCTCTGCAGACCGACGAGCTGTGCCCGTGCAACTGGAAGCAGGGCGAGCAGACGCTCAAGGCTGCCTGATCCAGCCTCACGAACCGGGCGGCGGCTGTCGCCCGGTTCTTTATGTATTCGAAGTATAGGAATGGAGAAATACACAATGTCGCTGACCTCCCTGAAAGCCGGCATCCCCGACTACGCCAAGGACATCCGCCTCAACCTCGATTCCGTGCTCAGCGAAACGGGTGCGGCTGGCCTGACCAACAGGCAGATCGCGCTGATCGCATTGTCGAGCGCCATCGCATCGCGCTATGCGCCGCTGGTGGGGGCGATCGAGGAATTCGCCGCTGCGCACGCGACCGCGCAGGAATTGAACGGTGCCCGCACCGCCGCAGCGATCATGGCGATGAACAACGTCTACTACCGTTTCACGCATCTGGTGAGCGACACCGAATATGCGACGATGCGCGCGGGATTGCGCATGAACGCGATGTCGAATCCCGGATGCGACAAGATCGATTTCGAACTGTGCTCGCTCGCCGTTTCGGCGATCAACGGTTGCGGCATGTGCATGGACTCGCATGAGAAGACGCTGCGCAAACATGGTCTCGCCGCGCAGGCGATCCAGAGTGCGGTGCGCATCGCTTCGGTGATCCACGCGGCTGCGGTGACGCTCGAGCAGCAAGCGCCGGCGATCGCGCCACTGGCGGACTTGGCGGCGTAGTCAGACTCGACAGTGGGGCATCCGCGCTTTTTCGCTCTCCCCGCCGCCGGCATTTGCCGTATGCGTGACTTGAGTCTCTTGTCTTTTTTCGCTTTGGCGTGTTTAGTTAACGGTTCACCTCAGCAAGGAAGGCAACATGCGCGCGGCAACCTGTTTTAGTGTTCTTTTTCTCGCGGCCGCCACACCGCTCGCCTCCGCCGCCGACGAAACCGTCCCGACCGGCAAACTCCCGGAAGACGCGACTCCGGTTTCGTACGCTCTCAATTTCAAGATCGATCCGCGCCAGGACACATTTACCGGCGAGACAAAAATCCGGATCAAGCTGGCGAAACAGGCGGATCACGTGTGGATCCACGGTCAGGACCTGACGGTGAGCAACGTCGCGGTTCTCGATGCCGCCGGCAAATCGCACAAAGGCACCTACACCGCCGAAAAAGAAGGTGTGGCGAAGATCGGCTTTGATGCCTCGCTGCCCGCGCAGGAAATCCAGGTGGTCGTCGACTACACCGCGCCGTTCAACGAAAAGCTCGAAGGCCTGTACAAGGTGAAAGTCGACAACGACGCCTACGCGATGACGCAGATGGAAGCCATCAGCGCGCGCTTCGCGTTCCCGGGCTTCGACGAACCGCGCTTCAAGACGCCGTTCGATATCACGTTGACGGTACCGGACGATCAAGCGGTGATGGCGAACACGCTGCCCAAGCATGAGGAAAAATCGGCCGACGGCAAATGGAAAACGATCACCTACAACACGACCAAGCCACTGCCGACGTATCTCGTCGCCTGGGCGGTTGGACCGTGGGATGTCGTCGACGCGGCGCCGATTCCGCCGAACAGCGTACGCAAGAATCCGTTGCCGTTGCGCGGCATCGGTCCGCGCGGAACGGGTTCGCAGCTAAAGTGGATCCTGCAACAGACGCCGGACATCGTGAAGTATTACGAGGAATACACCAACATCGCCTATCCGTGGGACAAGCTCGATCTGCTCGGCGCGCCGGACTTCAGCGCCGGCGCGATGGAGAACGCGGGCCTGATCACGTTCCGCGATGCGCTGTTGCGCACCGACGATCACACGCCGGCCGATACGTTCCGCGCCGCCTTCAACGTCACCTCGCATGAAGTCGCGCATCAATGGTTCGGCGATCTGGTCACCGTGCCGTGGTGGGACGACATCTGGCTCAACGAGTCGTTTGCGACGTGGGCACAAGGAAAGGAAACCGTCGCGCTGCGTCCGCAATACCAGGGCGAGCTGAATCGGCTCGATGCGACGCGCGGCGCGATGAGCAGCGACAGCCTTCTCTCGGCGCGCCGCATTCGCCAGCCGATCAACGATCACGGCGACATCGAAAATGCTTTCGACGGCATCACGTATCAGAAAGGCGCGGCGGTGCTGCGCATGTTCGAGGAATGGCTGGGCGAGGACAATTTCCGCGCGGCGATGCGCGAATATCTGAAACGCCATTCGTACGGCAGCGGCAGTTCGAACGATCTGATCGCGACGATCGCCGAGGTGAGCAAGAAGGGCGACACGCTGACCAAGGCGATGCGCAGTTTCCTCGATCAACCCGGCGTGCCGCTGGTGAAGACCGAGCTGACCTGCTCGGCGGACAAGGCGTCGCTGGCGATGTCGCAGTCGCGATACCTGCCGTATGGCGTGATGGCCGCTGCCGATTCGACGTGGAGCGTGCCGGTCTGCGTGCGCTTCGGCAAGGCGGGCGCATCGAGGACGCAATGCTTCCTGCTCGAACAGGCCAAGCAGAGCTTCCCCGTCGAAAGCGGCTGCGCCGACTGGTATCTGCCGAACGCGGATGCATCCGGCTACTACCGCTTCTCGATGAACCCGACCGAATTCGCCGCACTCGGCAAGTCGGTGGACAGGCTGAAGCCGGCGGAGCAGGTGATCTACGCCGACGCCATCGCCAGCGCGTTCCGCCGCGGCGAAGCGTCGCCGGCGCAGGTGCTCGAAGCGCTGCCGGTGCTGGCGAAGTCCGATCAGCCGCAGGTGGCGACGGCGCTGCTCGGCACGGTCGAGTGGCTGCACGAACAACTGGTCAACAAGACCACGCTGCCGGTGCTCGATGCGTATGTCACGCACATCTACGGACCGCGCCTTCAGGCCATCGGTTATCGCAAGAATGCGAACGAAAGTTCCGAGACAACGCAGATGCGCGAGGACCTCGCGAATTTCCTCGCGCTGTTGGTGCGCGATCCGGTGACGCGCAAGGCGCTCGATGCGCAGGGCCGTGCCGCGCTCGGCCTCGACGGCAGCGGCAAGGTCGATCTGAGCAAGGCCGATCCGGATCTGTTGCGCGTGGCGCTCAAGGTCACGGTGCAGGAAGCCGGGCAGCCGGCGTTCGACGCCGTGATCAACGAACTCAAAACCAATCATCAGACGCGTCAGCGCTACACGCTTTTGGCTGCACTTGCCTCCACGCATGACAGCGAGCTCAGTCAGCGCGCGCTCGATTACGGTCTGACGCCGGCCGTTGCGGTGGGCGAGTTGCGCTACGTCTACGGCGCGACGGCTGACGAACCGGAAGACCGCGCCGGTTACTGGCAATGGTTCAAGACCAACTTCGACAAACTGCAGGCGCGCATGCCACCTTTCGCGCAAGGCTATGCGCCGGCGATGGTGAGGCTGCCCGGCAATTGTTCCAAGGCGCAGACCGAAGAAATCCGCGCGTTCTTCGAACCGCGCATCAAGCAGATGAACGGTGGCGAGCGTGTGCTGGCGCAGGTGCTGGAAGGGACCAATCAATGCGCCGCGCTACGCGAACACGTCGGCGAAAAAGCGCTGGAAAGCTGGGCGGAGACGCAACCGAAAAAATGATGGTCACGGCGCGGTGCCGGCGGATGTGTCCGCTGCGCCGCGCGGCGTGTGGATGAAGGCCAGGATGTCGTCGAGCGTGCGCGCGTTCGTTTTGTGATTGCGCGCGAGCGAAAGAAGAATCGAAGCGTGGCCGACGCCGGGATACTGCTTGAGTTCCGCCGTTGATCCGGCCGCGCGCGCTTTCGCCGCCATCGACGTGGCGTTGGCAGGTTCCACTTCGTCGTCGTCCTTGCCTTGCAGCAGGAGCAGAGGTGGCTCGTTTTCGTGGACGAAATTGATCGGCTGCGAATCGAATTCGCTGGTTTCGCTGGCGCCGAAAATATCGGATTCGTCGTCGACGAACGGCAGGAACTCATACGCGCCGGCCAGGCCGATCATGCCGGACAGCTCGTTCGTCGCCATACCGGCCGCGGCGAGATAGCGCGGATCGCAGGCCAGGAGTGCAGCGATCTGGCCGCCGGCGGAATGGCCCATCACGTACAGCCGCGACGGATCGCCGCCGAATTCCGGCGCATGGTCGCGTGCCCAGCGCACGGCATTGGCGGCGTCCTCGACGAACGCGGGAAACTGCACGTCAGGATATTTCCTGTAGTCCGGGATGATGGTGACGATGCCGTTGTTGGCCAGCGTCTTGCCGACATAGCCGTACCAGCGCCGTTTGCCGCTCTCCCAGCTTCCGCCGTAGAAGAACACGATCACCGGCGCGTCTTGTGCGTTGGTCGGCGCGTAGACATCCAGATCGAGCCGGTTGCCGCCGTCGAATTCGAGATTGCGATGGACTGCGACGTTGCGCGGACTGTCGGCGGAATTGATCGCCGCGAAGAACACGTCTTTGCAACCGCCCAGCGCCGTGATCAGCGCCGCTGCAAGCGCCCATCGCCACGGCCGGGCACGCGCGACGCGGCGCGAATTGCCAAGCGGTGCGGCGGTTCCTATCATCCGGTCATTCTCTGCAGCCGAGCGTGAACGATGGATCAACAAGAACCCGACGCAGGCCCCGAACACTTCGCCAAGGTTCCCGAGCGCAACACCGGCGATGTGATCCTGCGCACGACGCAGCAGCATCACGTGACGTTGAGCTCGATGGCCGACACCAAGGCCAGCATCATCATCACCGTTTCGTCGATCGTGCTGACGCTGAGTCTCGGCAAGCTCGACCAGCCGGAACTGCGCATGAGCGTGCTGACGCTCACTGTGTTCACGCTGCTCGCCTTGTTACTGGCGATCCTTGCGGTGCTGCCCAAATACCGTCCGTTGCGTCTGAAGGCCGATGCGGATTTGCCGGCGCATTTCAATTTGCTGTTCTTCGGACACTTCGCCGAGCTTTCGCGCGAGCGCTTCCTGGCAGAAATCGCGCGCTCGATGCGGCCCGACGGCACCGTCTACCTGACCATGGCGAAAGATATCTACAGCCTCGGCTCGTATCTGGCGCATCACAAGTATTTCTACCTGCGTTTCAGCTATCTGAGTTTCCTGACCGGATTCATCGCCGCATCGCTCGAACAGTTGTGGCGGCTGTTCACCCATTGACGACGGTTCGCGCGGCTATCACCGATATTGCAAGCCGCCTCTCCGGCGACGAAGCCGCGCGCGACGCGGAAATCCTGGTCGCGCACGCGCTCGGGCAATCGCGCGCGTGGCTGTTCGCGCACGCCGGCGATGCCGTTTCCGACGATGCGATGACAGCGCTGGAATCGCTTGCGCGGCGCCGTGCCGACGGTGAGCCGATCGCCTATATCACCGGAAGCCGCGGTTTCTGGTCGCTCGATCTCCGCGTCGGTTCCGATGTGCTCATCCCGCGCGCGGAGACGGAACTGCTGGTCGAGGTTGCGCTCGAACACATTCCGCGAGAAACCGCGTTCGACATCGTCGACCTCGGTACCGGCTCCGGCGCCATCGCGCTTGCGCTCGCGCACGAGCGTCCGCGGGCGCGCGTGCGCGCGGCCGATATCAGTGAACGCGCCTTGGCCATTGCCGAAGGGAATGCGCGGCGACTTGGTCTGGCCAATGTTTCTTTCGCGAAAAGCGACTGGTTCAGCGGCCTGCGAGAAGCGTGTTTCGATGTCGTGGTCAGCAATCCGCCGTACATCGCGACAGGCGACCCGCATCTCGCGCAGGGCGACTTGCGGTTCGAGCCGCCGCTCGCGTTGGTATCCGGTGCGGATGGTCTCGATGCGATACGTCACATCGTTCGCGAATCTTTCGCGCATCTACGCGCAGGCGGCATGTTGGCGCTGGAGCACGGTTTCGAGCAGGGTCGCGCCGTGCGCGAACTGCTGCTGCAGAGTGGATTTGTGGAAATATATACAAAACGCGATCTGGGCGGCCGGGATCGCGTGAGCGGCGGATTTATCGGAAAGCCGCCAACCGCCGAATGAGGATCCGACGGCGATAAGCCGCCGCCACCTCAGCCGGTACTGCGCATCGCCGGCAGGGGCGCGGAGAAATGCGGCCAGCGTTCGACGATCGCCGCGCGGATGCCGGCGGCGTCGATGCCCGCTTCGGCGAGTA
Source organism: uncultured Gammaproteobacteria bacterium (assembly GCA_963708785.1). Lineage (GTDB taxonomy): Bacteria > Pseudomonadota > Gammaproteobacteria > Xanthomonadales > Rhodanobacteraceae > Rudaea. The sequence continues at coordinate 201,816 of CAVPTJ010000018.1, read as the reverse complement.
GCTGTTCGCGGCTGGCGTGTTCGAGGAAGAGGTCGGGCAAACCGAGCAGCAGCAACGGTGTCTGCACATTTCGTGATTCGATCAATTCCGCGACGGCGCTGCCCGCGCCGCCGGCAACCGCGTTGTCTTCCACCGTGACGATCACGGCGTGCGTGCGCGCCAGTTCGAGCACCAGCGCTTCATCGAGCGGTTTCACGAAGCGCATGTTCGCCACGGTCGCGCCGAGTTCGGCGCCGACGTGCAGCGCATCGGCCAGCGGACTGCCGAACGCCAGGATAGCGATGCGCGATCCCTGCAGACGAATTTCCGCTTTGCCGATCGGCAACGTGGTGAGATCGGTTTCGATTCTTGCGCCCGGGCCGGTGCCGCGCGGATAGCGAACCGCGGCCGGACCAACGTGCTCGAATGCAGTGGTCAGCAGTTGGCGGCATTCGTTCTCGTCGGATGGCGCGGCGACGAGCATGTTCGGGATGCAGCGCAGGTACGTCAGATCGAAACTGCCGGCATGCGTGGCGCCGTCCGGACCGACCACGCCGCCGCGGTCGATGGCGAAGGTGACGTCGAGGTTCTGGATCGCGACATCGTGGATGAGCTGGTCGTAGCCGCGCTGCAGGAACGTCGAATAGATCGCGACGACCGGCTTGGCGCCTTCGCAGGCCATGCCGGCGGCGAGCGTCACCGCGTGCTGTTCGGCGATGCCGACGTCGAAATAGCGCTGCGGATATTCCTTGGAAAAGCGTACCAGTCCGGATCCTTCGCGCATCGCCGGCGTGATCGCGTACAGCGCCGGATCGGCGGCGGCCATGTCGCACAGCCAGTCGCCGAAGACGTCGGTATACGACAGCTTCGCGGCCGCTTTCTTGGGCAGGCCTTTGAGCGGATCGAACGGGCCGACCGCGTGGTATTCGATCTGCTCGCGCTCGGCCGGCTCGTAGCCTTTGCCCTTGGTGGTGATGATGTGCAGCAGCTGCGGACCCTTGAGTTCCTTCAGCGTCTTGAGCGAATGCAGCAGCATCGGCAGATCGTGGCCGTCGATCGGTCCGAAATAGTGGAAGCCCAGTTCCTCAAACAGCGTACTGGGCACGAACATGCCCTTGGCGTGTTCCTCCCAACGCTTGAGGAAGCGGTAAAGGAATCCGTCGCGCTTCAATCGCCTCTTCGCGCCCTCGCGCATCGCGTTGAGGGTACGGCTGGTCATCAGGCGCGCCAGCATCTTCGGCAGCGCGCCGACGTTCTCGCTGATCGACATCTGGTTGTCGTTGAGGATCACCAGCATGTCCGGATCGACGTCGCCGCCGTGATGCAGCGCTTCGTAGGCCATGCCGCCGGTAAGGCCGCCGTCGCCGATGACGGCCACGACTTTGCGCGCGTCGCCTTTGCGCTGCGCGGCGATGGCCATGCCGAGCGCGGCGGAAATCGAGGTCGAGGAATGGCCGACGCCGAACGTGTCGTATTCGCTCTCGTCGCGTTTCGGGAACGGCGCGAGACCGTCTTTTTTCTTGATCGTCGAGATGCGGTCGCGGCGGCCGGTGAGTATCTTGTGCGGATAGCACTGATGACCGACATCCCACACCAGACGATCGAACGGCGTGTCGTAGAGATAATGCAGCGCGACGGTCAGCTCCACGACACCCAGACCCGCGCCGAAGTGCCCGCCCGCACCGGCCACCGATTCGATCAGGTATTGGCGCAACTCGCCGGCGACTTCGGGCAATTCGCGTTCGTCGAACTTGCGCAGGTCGGCTGGGGTGTCGATGGTGGAGAGGCGCGGGTAGCGCTGTGCATCAATCATTGAGCAGGTCTACGGCTCGAAAACCGACAGAAGGTCGCAAGACCGGTATTTTCGGCCAGCGCCGCTGAATCGGCAAGGAAACCCGCATTGCGGCGGCGCAGACGCACCACAGCGCTCAGGCGGCGAGGTGGCGGCGATTCTTCGGCAGATGATTGACGAGGAAGTCCATCTGATCGGCCAGGATGTTGCGGTTGGACAGGATCAGGTGCTCCACCCAGCTCGGCCGGTACGGCACGGCGAGCAGCGGCATCGAGGCCTGCTGCGGCGTGCGGCAACCTTTGTGGACGTTGCAGGCCAGACAGGCCGTCACGCAGTTTTCCCACGCGTCGAGGCCGCCTTTCGACAGCGGATTGACGTGATCGCGGGTCAGTTCCCCGCGGCTGAAGTGTTCGCCGCAGTACAGGCAGACCATGCGATCGCGCGCGAACAGCGCCGCGTTGGTGAGTGCGGGCGCCGGATCCATCAAGGTGGGACGTGCATGGCCGCGGCTGGCGACGATGGGGTGCAGCGCGATCAGGCTTTGCAGGCCGCTGTCGCGATTGGTGCCGCCGTGGATGGTGAGACACGGATCGCCGAGCGTCCAGGCTACGGCGTCGCGCACGTACAAACACACCGCGTCCTGCCACGACATCCAATCCAGGATGCGTCCGCTGGAATCCAGGGACAGGACGCGGGTGCTATGGATGTCGCTGCTAGTTCGAGCTTCTACCAGCATGGGCTCCTCTCACATCGGGTCGGGACAGGTGTGGCCAAAGTGCGGGCCGAGCATAGAGCAATTCTGTGAATTTTGCGCGTCGACAGAAAAACGCCCCCGAGGTCGGAGGCGTTGTTCGCAGCGATCATTGGCCGGTCGGGGCCGACAACATCGATATCGGAATGTTGCTGCGGTTGAATCCGCCACCGCCAGGATAGGTCACCGAGATGTTGGCCGTGCCTTTGGTCTGCGTGTTGAACGTCATCGTCATCGTGCCCAAAGTCTGCACCTGCAAAGAAGCCGGCGGCGTGCACGTGCGGCAATACCCATTCGTGGTTTGCGACAGCGGGATCGTCACGGTATTGCCCTGCAGCGTGCCCGAGCCTATCAGCCAGTTGGGATTGTTGCCCGGTCCCGGCAGATACATGACCACACTGATCGAATCGCTACCCGAAACCGCTGCATCGAGCAGTTCGAAACCCCAGCCGGAATCGGATGGCGCGTACCACATGCCGTTGTAGTCGGGCGAACCGTGTGCGCTCGGCGGTACGATCGGCTGCACGCACCAGAAGCCCTGGTCGGTATCGATTTGCCAGTACATCACCGCCAGCTGCACGGCGCCGGTGCGATCGAGGTTGCGGCAGGCCGGCGATGCGTCGGCCTGGTTGAAGTCGACAGTCACGCGACCCGGCACATTGTCGAGCGTGAATCCGGTGATGGCGTTGGCGGTGGTCTGGTAAACGATGCGGTGCAGCGTGTTGCCGTTCTGGTCGAGCGAAGGCAGGAACATGCCGTCGACCACATTGCCGCTGGCCTGATACCACTCCGGATTGCCGTTGCTGTCGTAGGTGTAGAAGGTGAGCGCGTAGATGTCGCCGTGCACGGCATCGTGCGCGAACAACTGCAGGTCGAAGCCGTGGCCGCTGTGCGTGCGGTCATACCAGTTGCCGGTGACCGGCGTGGCGAAAGTCGGCGCGGTCTGCACGGCCGTGCTCCAGCCGAGCGGCGCCAGCATCGGCACGGCCAGTCCCATCGAGCGCAGGTTCGAATTCGAATAGAACGCGTTCATCATGTCGCCGGCCTGGATCGTGTGCGACAACGTCGATGACGACTGCGTGCTGCAGGTGGTGGTCTTGGTTTCGTCGCACGGCGCGTACAGGCTCGGGAAATCATCCGGCGGCGATTTGCCGGCGTTGATGTTCACCGTCGCGGCTGCGGCTACCGCATCCGACCAGCGAATGCCGGTTTGAGTGCCGGGAATGTATTGGCCGGAAGTCTTCACCACCGGACCGGACACCATCGCAGCCGCGCGATCCGCGTCGTGGGCGCCGTTCACTTCATAGCCGAGGAACGGCGTATACGTTTCGCCGTTCACGATAGCGATGTAGTCGTCGAAGATGTCGTCGTACGGACCTTCGGTCAAATTGTCGTAGGCGATCACGCCGGGCTGCGAGTCGGACAGGCCGCCTTTCGCGCCGAGCGGTCCCGACGTCGCATCGGTGTTGACCAGACCGATGAAACCCAGACCGTGCGTCATCTCGTGCATCGCGATGTTGATGAAGTCGATGCTCGAGCCGCTGGTCGTGTCCGGCGAATAGCCGTAATAGAACTTCTCGCCACCGATCACATCGGAATTACCGATGTCTTCGTTGAACACCGCCTGGATCACTTCGTTGTTGCTGCCGCTGCACGAGCCGCCACCGAGCCCGCACAGACTCGCGCCGCCGAGCCGCACGGCCAGCGTCGACGGATACCACGTATACTTTTTCGCCAGGTAGTTCGCCGGGAATTCCGGATCGTCGAAGATGAAGGTGGTCGGGCCTGCGTGCGCGACGATCGCCGAGTTCTTGTCGCCGCCCAGATGTGCGCCGCACGCGTTGACCACCAGCGGCACCTGTATGCCGAGTTGTTGCACCAGTTGCTGGCCGGCATAATTCAGTGCGTTCTTGCGCTGTTCGCCAAGTGTCGTACCCGGGTTGCCGCCGACCGGTGTCGCTGCGGTCGCGTCGTTCCAGAAACTGTCGTCGCAGTCGTTGGTCGGGTCCGACGCATCGGTCGACGGATTGTCGAAGTCGAAGGTGATGTTGCCGACGGGCGCCACCGTCGACAACGTGGCCGACAACGTGCCAGTGCCGGTGCCGCTGCTCGTCGACCCATCGTTGGCGACGACCACATACCAGTTGCCGGCCTTCAGTGGAAATCGGCTGTCCGGCAGGATGGTGATGGTCTCGCTCGAATCGCTGCTCAGCGAGTGGTATTGCGCATAGTGATTGATGGTGAGCGAGTCGACCGTGGCATACGCCACCGATGTCGCCTGCTCTGGAAACGGTGTTCCGTAGCGCACGAACAGATCCAGATCGCCGCCACTGCCGCCGATCGAAATGGTCAGCGCCTTGGTTGTGCTGTCGACGACGGCCACGTAGTTCTGCGAGACCTGGCCCGGTGCGAGTGTCACGATGGTAGGGGCCGGTGAGAGCTGCGCGTAAGCCGCGATCGCCGGTGCCGCGAACAGGAGTGCCGCGGCGAAGCGAATGAAAGTCCTCATGGCTGCTGATCCGGCGCGGCGTGCGCGGCGCGCGCTTTCTGGATGAGCTGCGTCGCCTTCGGGTTCGGACGTTCGTCGCAGACGTAACTCAAACTGCCATCGGGAAGCCGAACGACGCGCGTTTCGCTGAGCGTCGGCGCGACGACCTGTCGCGCGACCGGTTTCTTGGGCGCGGCAGTGTCGGTAGGAGATGCGGATTCGGCGGCGACAGCGTCGGCACCAAGTGCAAGAAGGCACAACAGGGCAAGTTGAGTGCGCATAAACCTTGAAGGTGGTGGTAGAAAGATGCCCGCAGACACGCGGCGGGACGTCCATGATAACGGGCCTGATGTCATTTATTCGTTGTGTTCGCGATAAGCAGGAATCGCTTGGCGCTGCGGCCCGCGGACACGCTTTCGCGCATGGCTTGCTGCAGGAAATTTTCCGCCGCATCGACCGCTGCGGCTACATCCAAGCCGCGCGCGAGATAGGCGGTGATAGCGGAAGACAGCACGCATCCGGTGCCGCGCGCGTCGAACGGCAGACGTGGATGGCGAATCTCGCGAACGCCGTCGGCATCGGCAAAATAGTCGATCACGACAGAGCCGCGGCCGTGGCCGCCTTTCAGCAACACGGCGCGCGAACCTAAATCTAGCAGGGCGCGCGCAAGGCGAGCGGCAGGAAGCGTCCGATCCAGCAAGGCCGCGGCTTCCGGACGATTCGGCGTGATCAGATCGACGAGCGGAAAAAGCTCCACCAGCGCGCGTTTGGCTGTCGCCGGCAACAGCAGCGTTCCGCTCGACGATGCGAGCACCGGATCCAGTACCACGTTGCGCGCGCGTTGGTCACGAATAAATGCCGCGACCTCGCGGATATTCGCTGCCGAGCCGAGCATGCCGATCTTGATCGCCGCGACATTGAAATCGTCGGCCAGCGCGCGCAATTGGCGACGCAGCAGTTGCGGCGAAACGGGTTGCGCGGCCAACACGCAGTGGCTGTTTTGCGCAGTGACGGCGGCGATCACGCCGAGTCCGTGCACGCGGAGTGCGGCAAACGAGCGCAGGTCGGCGTGCACGCCTGCTGCACCGGTGGGATCTGATCCGGCTATCGACAAGGCGCAGGGCATTGTCGCCAGATCGGACGAAAACGGTTTCGGCTTGTTGGATTTTAGCGACAATTTTCGCTGTGTTTTGTTCATTAGTGAACGCGCCAGTCGAAAAAACCCAAAGTTTCAGGCTAGTTACATCACGCGCGACGCTTGACCGACTGTGGCTTTTTTGCCAAGATGGCCTCGGAGACATCACTCTCCTAGCGCATTCAGGGCTATGCGTCGGTCAACAGCGAAATTGGCAAAATTTGCGGGAGCGCTTGGATACGTCCTTGCGCTCCCTCTTTCTTTTGCCGCGACATCCGATGCCGAGCACCGTGCTGCTGCCTCGTCGTTCGCGCAGTTCGCGAGCGCGGAGAGTGTAATCGATGCCTGGCGCAACTACGCGCTGGCCGACCTGAGTACCGGATTTTCGTGGGCGAGCGCGCAGTCGATCGCAGCCACGGCGCCGTCGCTGTTCGATCGCGGCAATGCGCGGTTGACCGAACCGGCTTCGCATTTTCTCGGCACGCAGGTCACGCCGGAATCGGTGCACGTGACTTACGCGAAAACGCGCGTGTCCGACACGCCGCTGTACGTTCCTTCCGAAGTCCCGCAGTTGATGCAGGACTACATGCCGGGACTGCAGCGCTACATCGTGTCGCCGTCGGTGACGCAACGCGTGGGCGAGAACAGCGCCGTCAGTGTCGCCGCCATTTTCGCGTACGAGCGCTTCGCAGGATTCGGGCTGGGTCCGGCCACGGATACGACGCCAAACAATGAGCTGTTCTCGCAAATGTCCCAGCCGTACGGCTGGCGCAACACTTACGGTTCGTACGGCGTCGGCATGCGCGTGGATTTCAACAACGCGCTGACCGAGCGGTTGAGCTGGCAAGTGGGCTATCAATCGCGCGTCAATATGGACGCGTTCAACGCCTACCGCGGCGTTTATTCGGAGCCCGGCACGTTCGATATTCCGGCCAGCGCCAATCTTGGTCTGGGTTATTCGCTGACCAAGGATTTCACTATCGATCTCGGCGTGCAGCGCGTGATGTACAGCGGCATCACGCCGTTCACCAGCAATGCGTTGCCGACACGCTTCCTGATCCTGCTCGGCAGCGAAGTGTCGCCGGCGTTCGCCTGGGCGAATCTCGATGTGTATTCCGCCGGTTTCACGTGGCGCGATCCGGCCGATACGGTGTGGTCGCTGCATTACAGTACGCGCGAGCAGCCGCTGCCCACTTCGCGCCTGCTGCAAAACGCGCTGCAACCGTATCTGTCTTCGCACGATGTCGAGTTCGGCCTGGCCCATGCGTTCGGCGATTTCTCGAACGTGCGCTTCTCGATGATGTATGCGCCGACCGAATTCGTGCTTGGCCTGCCCACGAGTTTCAGCTTGCGCGACAACGGCGGCGGCAATCAGCTCGAATACGAATTGATGTGGACCACGCGCTTCTAGCGCGAGGAAAGGTCGGGGAATGAACATGGGAGCTTCGGCTCCCATTTTCATTTTGGAGTGCTCTGTTCTCCCTTTCCCACTGGCGTGAGAGGGTCGGCGAGCGGATGGCGCTTCGATTTTTTCGTTCGTCATTCCAGGTTTCGCTGGAATGACGGACGAAAGCATGAGCCGACGTTAGAGCATCTCGGACGCGTAATCGGCGAGACGCGAACGTTCGCCGCGCCTCAACGTCACGTGCGCCGAATGTTCCCACCCTTTGAATCGATCGACGGCGTACGTCAAACCGGACGTGGTTTCGGTCAGGTACGGCGTATCGATCTGTTCGACGTTGCCCAGGCACACCATCTTGCTTCCCGGACCCGCGCGCGTGAGCAGCGTCTTCATCTGTTTCGGCGTGAGGTTCTGCGCCTCGTCGATGATCACGTAGCGGCTCAGGAACGTGCGTCCGCGCATGAAGTTGAGCGAACGGATCTTGATGCGTGAAGCGAGCAGGTCGTTGGTGGCCTGACGCCCCCAGCCGCCGCCTTCCTGTGGTGTCGCGAGCACTTCGAGATTGTCCGTCAGCGCGCCCATCCATGGGGTCATCTTTTCTTCTTCAGTGCCCGGCAGGAAGCCGATGTCTTCGCCAACCGAAACGGTCGCACGCGTCATGATGATTTCGCGGTAACGCTGCGTGTCCATCGTCTGTGCCAACCCGGCGGCGAGCGCGAGCAACGTCTTGCCGGTGCCGGCAGTGCCCATCAGCGTGACGAAATCCACATCGGGATCCATCAGCGCGTTCAACGCGAAATTCTGTTCGCGATTCCGAGCCGCGACACCCCAGACGGTGTGCGAGCTGTGGCGATAATCGTCGACGATCTGCAGCGTTGCGACCTTGTCCTTGATGGCGAGAACGCGCAGTTCGACGTCGTTTTCCTCCGGCATGAAAAGGAACTGGTGCGGATACCAGTCCTCGTCCTTGCGCATCTTCACTTCATAAAACGTATGACCACGCTCCGACCACGACCGCACTTCCGGATGCTTGTCCCAGAATTCCTTGGGCAGCACGTTGTGCCCGGCGAAAAGCAGGCTGAAATCGTCAAGTGCGCGATCGTTTTCGTAGTCCTCGGCGGTGATTCCGAAAATCGAAGCCTTGATCCGCAGGTTGATGTCCTTCGACACCAGCACCACCGGCACGTCGGGCTTCTGCTCGCGCAGCGTGATCACCGAGGCCAGGATCAGGTTGTCCGGCAGCACGCGCCGCTTTTCGCGACCGCCGTTCATGTCGATGTTCAGCGTCTGGAAGTAAAGACGTCCGACCTGCGATTTGCGATCGAGCTGGATGCCTTGCGGCAGCTTCAGTTCCAAGCCCTCGTCGATGCGGCTTTGGCCGGTGTGTTCGATCAGTTCGTTGATGAAGCGGCTGACCTGACGCGCATTGCGCGACACTTCGGAAGTGCCTTTCTTCGCCGCATCGAGTTCCTCCAGAACCGTCATCGGCAGAAACACATCGTGTTCTTCGAATCGGAAAAGCGCGGTGGGGTCATGCATCAAAACATTGGTGTCGAGTACGTAGATGCGCTTGCCTTTGGTCATGCGATGGTCGCCAATGATTTGAGTAAGGAGAGGAAAGTCATTTCGATGCGGTCTCGATCGCCTCCAATACCACATTTGCATGACCGGGAACCCGCACATTGCGCCATTCGGCGATCAGGCGTCCGGCCGGATCGATCAGGAACGTGCTGCGCACGACGCCGATGAACTTGCGTCCGTACAGGGATTTTTCGTGGATGACGTCGAAGGCTTTGCCCCAGACGTCGTCAGGGTCGGAAACCAGCGCGAAGTCGAGCGATTGCTTGTCGCGGAATTTCTCGTGCGAGGCGATCGAATCGCGCGACACGCCGAGCACGACGGCATTCTGTTTCTTGAATACTTTGGCCAGATCGCGGAAATCCTGCGCCTGTTTCGTGCAGCCCGGCGTGTTGTCTTTCGGATAGAAATACACGACGACAAATTGCCCGCGCAGGTCGCGCAACTTGATCTTGCCCGCGGTGCTATCGCCGCTGAGCGCGGGTGCGAGGTTGCCGACATTTACCATCAATATTTTTTCGGCATCAGTACTTCATCGGATCCATGATCGCGTCGAGGTTGAGCCCGTCGCAGAACTCCAGGAAATCGTCGCGCAATCCCGCGATGTGCGTGTTCGACGGGATGCCGATGCTGATCTGCGCGGAGAACATGTCCGCTCCGGTCTGCATCGCGCGATAGCGCGTGGACTGCAATTGTTCGATCGCGATGCCGTGCTTCTGCATGAACTCGGCGATCTGAAAAAGTATACCGGGCTTGTCCGCCGCGACCACTTCGACCACGTACGGCAGCAGATTCGGTTGCGCCGGCTTGGGATTGGTGCGGAAGTGCATCAGCCGCACCTGTTCGTCGCGCTCGACCCTGGCCAGTGCGGTCTCCAGCTTGGCGATCGCGTCCCACGGACCGACGGCGAGTACGAGCACCGACACTTCGCTGCCGACTGCGGCCACGCGTGTCTCGAAGATGTTGCAGCCGGCATCGGCGATGCGTTTGGCCAGCGTGGATAAGGGCGAGCGTCCCTGCGGCGCGAACGCGTTGATCAGAAGATAGTTTTCGTTGGTGGCGGGGCGTGTCGCGGTGTCGGTCAAAGCGTGCGTTCCGCTGGTGATGAAAGGCGCCTTCGTCCGTGAAACCACGCCAGGCGCCAGACGCAGAATACTTGCCACGTTCCCGACCCGCAAGTAACATCGCCAGCCGCGCGGAACCTCGATTTTTCCTACGGATTTTCCCTTGAACAAGCTCACCGGCAGCATCTGCGCGCTCGCCACGCCCTTCGACGGCGATTCGCTCGACCTGAAGGCATTTGCCGCGCTCATCGACTACCAGCTCGATGCCGGAACGCAGGCGCTTGTCGTCGCCGGATCCACCGGCGAAGCGCACGCGCTCGACGAAGACGAATACGATCGCCTGCTCGCTTTTGCGGTGAAGCACATCGGCGGACGCGTGCCGGTGCTCGCCGGCACGGGCACCGCGAACACACGCAAGACCATCGCGCTCACGCGCCGCGCGCGCGAGCTCGGCGCGGACATCGCACTGGTCGTCACGCCGTACTACGTGCGGCCGACGCAGGATGGTCTGCGCAGCCATTTCAGCGACGTCGCCGAGCAGGGCGGACTGCCGATCGTGCTTTACAACGTACCGTCGCGCACCGGATGCGATCTTGCGCCGGAAACGACGGCGAAGCTGGCTACGCATGAGCGCATCGTCGGCATCAAGGAAGCGCGCGGTGAAAGCGAACGCGTCGATGCGCTGCTCGCCTTGAAGAGCGACAGCTTCAGCGTCCTGAGCGGCGACGATCCGACCTGCATGCGTGCCATGCTCGCCGGCGCCGACGGCGTCATTTCGGTCACGGCCAATGCGGCGCCCGCGGCGGTGCGCGCCTTGTGCGACGCGGCCCGCGCCTGTGATCGGACTCATGCGCAGCTCGCCGACGCACGCCTGCAACCGCTCAATTCACTGCTCGGCATCGAACCGAACCCGATTCCGGTAAAATGGGCGCTGCAGGAGCTGGGACTTGGGTCTGCCACGCCGCGTCTGCCGTTGCTGCCGCTGAGTGCCGCGCACCGTCCGCGCATCGCCCAGGCGCTGCGCGATCTGGGCCTCGCGGTTCAGCCGCGGCACAGCGATGCCGCCTGATAGTCGCCGGCTGTTTCATCACTTTCACTCGATAGGATTCGCCGTGATTCGCACTTCGTTCCGCTGTACCGTTTCGGTCCTCGCTGTTGCCGCCGCGCTCAGCGGATGCAGTCTGTTCCATCATCACGACAACTATTATTCCAAGGCGGTCGAAGCGCGTCCGCTGGAAGTACCGCCGGACCTCGACGCGCCGCCGGCTACCGGCGAACTCGTCGTGCCGCCGGGTGGCGGTGCCGCGTCCACGCCTGCGCCGTCGGCCAGCGTTTCGCCTGCCACCACGGTTCCACCGGTATCAACGCCGACCGCCGCACCGCCCGTGCAGACCGCCGCGGGACTGCATGTCGCCGATACCGTCGAGCACACTTGGCAGCGCGTCGGCATTGCGCTCGAGCGCGCTCAGGTCGGCACGATCAGCGAACGCGACGAAGCCGGCCACGGCTACACGCTCGAGGTGCAGGGCCTGAAAGCCAGCACACCGGAGCCGCAGGAACATCATTGGTATACGCGCATCCTGCATCCGTTCGGCGGCGGCACCAAATCCAACGGCGAAGCGGTCAGCGGCCGTCTCAATGTGAAAGTGATTGCCGACGGCGACGGTTCGCGCGTGGATGTCGAAGGCGCATCGAACGATGCCTCCTCGAGCGAAGCGGCGCGCCGCGTACTGGACGCCTTGCGCGAGCGCTTGTCTTAATCGCGAACGATCAGCGTTCCAGCAGCGGCAGCTTGCCGCTGCGGCCATCCCATTCCTTGGCGTCGGCCGGCGCGTCTTTGCGTTCAGTCAGCACCGGCCAGTCTTTTGAGAGCTCGGCGTTGAGCTGGATGAAGTGTTCCTGGCCGGCGGGGACGTCGTCTTCCGGGAAGATCGCGTTAGCCGGACATTCCGGTTCGCACAGCGTGCAGTCGATGCATTCTTCCGGATCGATGACCAGGAAGTTCGGCCCTTCGTGGAAGCAATCCACCGGACAGACTTCCACGCAATCGGTGTACTTGCACTTGATGCAATTTTCGGTAACGACGAAAGGCATGAGGTTCGGAAAGCGAGCTGGAAGTGGCGCTCCCTACGAGGTTCGAACTCGTGTTCCCGCCTTGAGAGGGCGGTGTCCTAGGCCGCTAGACGAAGGGAGCAGATGATCGGTTTTTTGGGCAAATCGCGAGCGGGCGTTAGTATAGCGGTTTCGTTCGGATGGACAACGACGACACCCGCTGAATGACTCAGCCCGACACCAACCTCGAACCGGCCAATGTGAAGCCGCAGCTGCGCATCATTCCGCGCAGCGAACACAACATTTCGCGAAAGAGCATTTCCTCCGGCGCGCTGCGCGTGTTGTATCGCCTGCACGAATCGGGCTATGCCGCGTTCCTCGTCGGCGGTGCGGTGCGCGACTTGCTGCTCGGCGGGCATCCAAAGGATTTCGACATCGCCACCGATGCGACGCCCGAGGACGTCAAGCGCCTGTTCCGGAATTGCCGGCTGATCGGACGCCGCTTCCGCCTCGCGCATGTCGTGTTCGGTCAGGAGATCGTCGAGGTTGCCACGTTCCGCGGCAGTGCCGACGATGGCACCGGCGACCGCCACCTGGTCGACGGGCGCATTGTCCGCGACAACGTTTACGGCACCATCGAAGAAGACGCGGTGCGCCGCGATTTCACCGTCAATGCGTTGTACTACAACATCGCCGACTTCAGCGTGCGCGACTACACCGGCGGCTACGACGACGTGCGCGCGAAAGTACTCAAACTTATCGGCGATCCGTGGCAACGCTATCGCGAAGATCCGGTGCGCATGCTGCGCGCCGTGCGCCTGTCGGCGAAGTTGCATTTCGAGATTTCGCCGGAAGCGCGCGAGCCGTTCGACGAACTCGGCGAATTGCTGTTGCACGCACCGCCCGCGCGCCTGTTCGACGAGACGCTGAAGATGTTCCTCGCCGGCAATGGCCTGAAGAGTTTCCACGCGCTGGAAAAGAATGGACTTCTCATCGACGTCTTTCCGCTCACCGCGCGCGCACTCGCGTTCCGCGGCGGCGAGTCGTTCCGCGCGCTGGTCGAGGCGGGTTTGCGCGGTACCGACGAACGCATTGCCGCCGACAAATCCGTCACGCCCGCCTTCCTGTTCGCGATCTTGCTGTGGGGTGCGGTGCGCGCGCAGGTGCAGCGCGAGATCGATCGCGGCGTCGAACCGGCGCTGGCGTGGCAACGCGTGAGTGATCACATCATCACCGAACAGGCCAAGCAGGTGGCGATCCCGCGCCGCTTCGCTATCGTCATGCAGGAAATCTGGACGCTGCAGCCGCGTCTGGAACAACGCATCAAGAAACGTGTTTTCCGCACCATGGCGCATCCGCGTTTTCGCGCCGCGTACGATTTCCTGTTGTTGCGCGCGGTGGAGGGACCCGAGGTCGCCGAACTTGCGCAGTGGTGGACTCACGCGCAATCGCTGCCGCACGATGCGTTGTCGGCGGAGTTGTCGCAGGTAGCCTCCGCGGCACCGTCGGTGGTGGCCGGCGAAGGCGAGCCGGCGCCGGCGAAACGTCGCCGCCGGCGCCGCCGCAAACCCACCGAACCGACCCAATCGGCCGAGCAATGACGATCGCCTACGTCGGTCTCGGCAGCAATCTCGCCGAACCGCGCAAGCAGATCGAAACGGCGCTGCGGGCGCTGTCCGGGCTGCCGCGCACCGCGCTTCGCGCGCGATCGCGTCTCTACGCGACCGAACCGTGGGGTCGCACAGATCAGCCGCCGTTCGTCAACGCCGTCGCCGAACTGGACACGCAACTGAGCGCGCGCGCACTGCTTGATGCACTGCTCGCCGTCGAACGTCAGGCCGGCCGCGAGCGCAACGGCGAGCGCTGGGGCCCGCGCATCCTCGATCTGGATGTCCTGCTTTACGGCGACGCCCGCATTCACGAACCTGCCCTGCACGTACCGCATCCGCGCCTGCACGAACGCGCCTTCGCGCTACTGCCGCTGGCCGAAATCGCGCCAGGAATCGACGTTCCGGGCGTCGGCCGCGTGGCCGATCTGCTTGCGCGCATCGACGCCGGGACCTGTCGCGCACTTGAGTCCAGCCCGATCACCATTAAATAATGCGCCGCCCTCCAGGAGCGCCCATGTACGCCAACGCCAAAGCTACCGGCGCCCGCGCGCCGATCACGGTGCCGCGCCTGCACGAGATGAAATCGCAAGGCGAAAAAATCGTCGTCCTTACCGCTTACGATGCGAGTTTCGCTGCGCAGTGCGATGCCGCCGGCGTCGATGTGCTGCTGGTCGGCGATTCGCTCGGCATGGTCGTGCAGGGTCATTCGAGCACGCTGCCGGTCAGCATCGACGAGATGGTCTACCACACCGCCGCTGTCGCGCGCGGCACCGCGCACGCGCTGCTCGTCGCCGACCTGCCGTTCATGACATTTCCCGATGCCGAGACCGCATTGCGTTCCTCCGCACGCCTGATGGCGCAGGGCGGCGCGGCGATGGTCAAACTCGAAGGTGCCGACTACGTGTGTGAGATCATCGACGCGCTCGCGCGCCGTTCCGTGCCGGTCTGCGCGCATCTCGGGCTGACACCGCAGTCGGTGCACAAGCTCGGCGGTTATCGCGTGCAGGGCAAAGGCAAGGCCGCGGGCGATCAATTGCTCGCCGATGCGAAAGCAGTCGCCGATGCGGGCGCGGATCTGCTCGTGCTCGAGTGCGTGCCCGCGACACTGGCCAAACGCATCACAGCGGAAGTAGAGATCCCGACCATCGGCATCGGCGCCGGCGTCGATTGCGACGGACAGGTGCTGGTGATCTACGACATGCTCGGCATCACTCCCGGCAAGCGTCCGCGCTTCAGCAGGAATTTCCTCGAAGGCACCGATTCCGTTTCCGCGGCGATCGCCGCATACGCCGCAGCCGTTCGCGAAAAATCCTTTCCCGCGACCGAACATTCTTTCTGATGGAAACCGTCGCCCGCGCTGATGAGTTGCGCGCGTGCATCGCCGCGTGGCGCGCGCGCGGCGAACGCATCGGTTTCGTGCCGACGCTCGGCAATCTCCATGCTGGACATTTTTCGCTGATCGACGTCGCGCGCCGTCACGCGGACCGCGTGGTCGCCAGCGTGTTCGTCAATCCGACGCAGTTCGGTCCGAATGAAGATTTCGCGAGCTATCCGCGCACGCTGCCTGACGATCAGCGCGGGCTGGCAGCCGCGAATTGCGATCTGTTGTTTGCGCCGACGGTAGAAGAGATATATCCATTCGGGGCGGCGTCGACGGTAAGGGTTGATGTGCCCGGCGTCAGCGAGACACTCGACGGCGCGGCGCGTCCCGGTCATTTCGCGGGCGTCGCCACGGTCGTCACCAAACTGTTCAATCTCGTGCAGCCCGATGTCGCCGTGTTCGGACAGAAGGACTACCAGCAACTGCTCGTCATCCGCCGCATGGTTGCCGATCTGCGTGTGCCGATCGAGATCATCGGCGCGCCGACGATGCGCGAAGCCAATGGTCTCGCCATGAGTTCGCGCAATCAGTATCTGACCGCTGAAGAACGCGAACGCGCGGCGATCATCTTTCGCACATTGAACGCGATGCGCGATGCAGTAAAAACCGGAACAGCGATCGTCGACGTCGAGCAGCGCGCTGCGGACGACCTAACCGCGACCGGATTGAAGCCCGACTACGCCGTGATCCGACGCGCCGATGATTTGGCCCTAGCGGTGCCCGCCGCTCATAAGATGGTAGCTCTGATCGCCGCTCGCCTCGGTCGTGCGCGCCTAATCGACAACCTGCTGTTTGAAGTGTGAAACCAGTAGCATTTTCCGAACGAGTGTGGTAACGTCACCACGTCCTTCGGTATTTCTGCAACACGCGTTGTTGCACCGTGGGAGCAGGGCGCATCGTTTTGGTAATCGTCACTCCGAATTACACCCTCGCTTCGTAGCGGGGGTTTTTTTTGCCTTGAAATCACCTGCTGCGCCGCCAGATGCATCGTAAGAGACGATACTGTTGATGTTGCACTGCATAAAACAGGATAATTCCGTCGCGCCAGACCCGAGTCTGGCGTTTTGTTGTGAAAAAGCGACAACGGAGCCACCATGAACCTGACCCTGCTCAAGGCGAAAATCCATCGCGCGCATGTCACGCACGCTGAGCTCCACTACGAGGGTTCGTGCGCCATCGATGGCCGGCTGCTCGACATCTCCGGAATCCGCGAGTACGAGCAGATCCACATCTGGAACGTGAGCAACGGCGAGCGCTTCGTCACTTACGCAATACGCGCCGACGAGAATTCCGGAATCATCTCGATCAACGGTTCGGCCGCACGCCGCGCCGCGCCGGGCGACATCATCATCATCGCCGCCTACGCGCAGCTAAACGAAGCCGAAGCCGCGGCGTTCAAGCCGACGCTGGTTTACGTCGACGACAAGAACCGGCTGAGCCACGTCAAGAATTCGATTCCGAAGCAGGCGGCCTGATCGGCAGCGATCACGAGGTTACCGCGTCAGGTAGATTTGTTCGGCGCGCTGGAACAGCACCCAGGATGTCGCGATGTATTTGTCACCGCGTTTCGGCATGTTGCCTCGATGCGTGTGCGTGAACGCCGTCGGTGCGATGAGCAGCATTCCCGTCTTGGGCTTGATGTTTCGATTCTGGTATAAAAATTCCGTTTCGCCTTCCGCGAATCCGTCGTTGAGATAGATGGTCCAAAGCAATGTGCGGTGCAGCGTCTCGCTGCGCGAGTCGCCAAGTTTCGGATACAGCTCACAGTGCCAGTAGGGATAACCGCCCTCGTCCGCTAGGTACTTTTGCAGGTTGATCGAACCCGGACGCAACGTCTTGCGGATCAAGGTTTGCAGTAAATCGTCCGGCAACGATCGCAGCCGTTCGGCATCGAGCGCGACAAGTGCGCCGGTCGCATCCGGCATGCGCAACGACATGGGTGCGAGCAGGAGTTGGGGATACTTGCGCAAGTAGTGCATCAGGCCCGTCATCATCGCCGCGTTCAGTGCATTCTCGGCATCCAGCCATGCGGGCTTTCCGGTGATGCTGATGTCCCAACTATCCTTCAAGCAGATGTCGAGGCCGCTGCCGGTCTGACCGCGCGCGGCTTCGCGGCTGGCTTCGAAACGAAGTATCAGCTTCTTGCACGTCGCCGTATCGAGCGCGGCTTCGTATTCTTCGATGAAGTCGTTGTTGTGGCTATCCATCGTACCGAGGCCGAATACGCGCATGCCGTGAGCGCGTTGCGTGACGCGGAACCTTGGCGATTCCGTGTTTCAAAACGCGCAACGCAACACAAACTTAACCTGCAAACAGCCGTCCGATCAATTCGGAAAAGCCAATCGGAGGCAACTTGCTATGGGTAGTTGGCAGCGCTCGGCGAGTCGGCTATGTTCCGCAAGCCTTCGCAGCGTCTCGCTTATGCGATAGGGGAAGTGCGACGTCCGTCGCGCACTTAATAATTCATAATTTGTGGGAGAACCAAATGAAGTCTCGCTTTCTAAGGCCCAAAGCGTTGGCAGCGACCATCGCTACCGCATTGGCGGGTTCGGCCATCACCGCGATCACATCTTTCGCAACCCAGCCCGGTGTCGTTGACGACGCGCAGCCCACGGCGCCGCGCGGCAACGTGGTGAACCTTGCGACCGCAACCCCGGTCCGTTACATCGTTCGTTTTGCGGAGCCGCCGCTGGCTGAGTACAACATCGCGGCGACTTCAGGGGCCTCGATCAGCGGCATAGGGAAAATTCCCACCAAGACCATGCCGAACGGCCGAGTGCGCCTGGACGTGCGCAGCGCCGCGGCCACCGCGTACGTGCAGTATGTAAAGAATCAGCAAACCCAGCATTTGAGCGACATTTCCACCGCACTCAAGCAGACGGTTCCCGTGCGCTACAGCATGCAGCATGCGCTGAATGCGGTGGTGATGGAACTCACTCCCAAGCAAGCGGAGACAGTCGGCAAGGTGCAGGGCGTGGTCGCTGTCGAGCGCGATTACCCGCATCCGCTGGCAACCGACATCGGTCCCGGATTCATCGGTGCGTCGTCCGTGTGGTGGGGCACGCCGGCGGGACAAGACAGCTTCTTCGCCAACGGCTTCGACAATACCGGTGGCTTCTTCGGAGACGGTATCGTCGTCGGCGACATCGATACCGGCTACAACAGCCTGAGCCCTTCATTTCAGCCGACCGACGTCGACGGCTACACCGTGAGCAACCCGCTCGGATCGGGCAACTTCCTGGGACAGTGCAATCTCGGCAGCGGCGCTTCGGGCATCAGCCTTGCCGGATGCAACGACAAGGTCATCGGCGTTTATGACGAAATCGATCTGACCGACAGCGATCCGCCTTTCGGCGGACATTATTCCGTGGAAGATACGCAGGGCCACGGCAGCCACACGGCCAGCACGGCCGCGGGCGACCAGCGCATCGGCACGCTCGCCGGCTACACCGCGCGGCTTTCCGGCGTCGCGCCGCACGCCAACCTCGTCATCTACTATGCGTGCTCGCCGAAATCAAACATCCAGTGTTCCACTGCGGCGACATCGGCCGCCGTCGACCAGGCGATCCAGGACGGCGTCGTCGATGCATTGAACTACTCGATCAGCGGCGGCAGCACTCCGTGGCAGGATTCGACATCGCTCGCCTTCCTGTCGGCGTCCGACGCTGGTATTTTCATCGCGGCCGCGGCCGGCAACACCGGCACGTCCGTACCGAACCAGTTGCCGGGTACGGCCAATCACGCCGAACCGTGGGTGACCACCGTAGCGGCCGCAACGCACACCGGCGGCGCGATTGCGCCGGACCTCAGCGCGACCGGCCCCGGAACGCCTCCGGCCAACGTGCATAACCAGCCGCTTACCGAAGGCTCCGGCGATGTACCTCCGACGGCGACCATCACCGCCTCGCTCGCGCTGAGCCCGCAATTCAACGCAAGCACGACCACCGGGTCTGACGGCTGCAGTGCGTATCCCGCCAACCTTTTCGCCGGTGACATCGCGCTGGTCAGCCGCGGCACGTGCACCTTCGCTGTGAAGGTCGCCAACGCGACTGCCGCGGGCGCTATCGCCGTTATCATTTCTGACAACCGCGTCGAAGCGCCGCTGACCGTCTCGGTGCCGGGCGCGACCCTTCCGGTCTATTCGCTGACGCAGGCGCAGGGCCTGGCGTTCCAGTCTTTCCTCGCCGGCAACAGCAACGTCGTGCCCGCGGTGATTCCGTTCCCGCCGATCCGCCAACCCGCGCAACCCGACGTGCTCGCGAACTTCAGCCTGCTCGGACCGGTTACGATCGACGTGATCAAGCCCGACGTACAGGCGCCAGGCGTGAACATTCTCGCAGCTTTCGCTGATGCGGCGTCCGACAATCCGAATCTCGTCGCGCTCGATAATGGCACGTCGATGGCGACGCCGCACACCACCGGTTCAGGCGCGCTGATGCTCGGCCTGCATCCGGACTGGAGTCCGGAAGAGGCGCGCTCGGCACTGATGATGACGGCCAAGGAAGCCGGACTCACCAAGGCCGACGGCACCACGCCCAGCGATTACTTCGATCGCGGTTCGGGCCGCCTGCAGGATTATCCGGCAAGCAACGCCGGCCTCGTGCTCGACGAAACGGGTTTGAACTTCGCGAATGCCGATCCGTCGATTTCGGGCGATCCGTCGTCGTTGAACCTTGCGAGCATGCAGAGCGCGGAATGCATCGACCAGTGCTCCTTCACGCGCAAGTTCCACAGCACGCAGGATCACACCGTGACGTGGACACCGAGCGTGGCTGCGGGTTCCGATGCGGGTCTGACGGTGACCTTCAGCGCGACGAGCTTCCCGGCGACTGCGCATCACGACGCCGCGCCGATCACCTTCCACGTGGACAGCCACGCCGTGGCCTCGGACGGCAAGTTCCACTTTGCCGAAGTCGTCCTGACGCCGAGCGACAGTTCGTTGACGCCGTTGCATTTGCCGATCGCCGTCGCCGTTCCTCCGCCGACGATCGCTGCCGCACCCAACCCGTTGTCGATTACCGGCGTAGGTGCAGCGAGCGCGACGGGCACGTTGACCGTGTCGAACGTGGGCGGGCCGACCTTGAACGTCACCCAGAATACGACGACCGTCAGCACGCCGAACGTGTGGAACAACCAGCCCAGCAACGACGCGTTCGGATACACCAGCGTGCAGTACTCGGGACTTGGAGGCCAAGACACCGACTTCTTCGCCTCGGATGACTTCACGATAACCGGCGCCAGCGCCGTGAATCTGACGCAGATCCGTGCTCCGGGCTTCTTCGAGTCGGCCTCGTCGACGGCGACGTTGTCGAACACCGCCACGATGATCCACTGGCGCATCTACACCGATGCGGGCGGTCAGCCGAGCAGCAATCCCGATGCGGCAGGCCCCGCTGTGTTCTCTGCCGATCTGGCTCCGAATGCAACGGGTGTGTCGCTCACGGGAGGCACGTACCACGCGGAAATCGATCTGAACCTCACCGCGGCGGGACTTAGCACCAACCTGAGCGCGGGCCATTACTGGCTGGTCGTCTATGCCACGCTGCCTTGCGCCGATTCGGGCAACGGTTGCACCAACGCGTGGTTGTGGCTCAACAGCACTACCGGTTCGGGATCCTCCGCAGTCAACATCGCGCCGCAGTCCGCGACGCCGACGTGGAGCGCGATCGACTCGAACCTCGGTGCGGGCTTCGCGATGCATCTGGAAAGCAACGTGTCGTGCGTGCCGCCTACGTGGCTCAGTGTCGCGAGCGGACTGCCTGCGGCTATCAACGGCAATTCCAGCGCACCCGTGATCGTGCAGGCTACCGCTCCGCTGGGAGCGACTTCAGCGACGGCCTACCTTTGCTTGAACAGCAACGATGCGAAGACCCCGCTGTTGCCGGTGCAGGTGAACGCCGCGCAATAAGAAAGCGGTATGTGGAAACTCGAGGAGGCGCGCAAGCGCCTCCTTTTTTTTGCAAATCCGGGCTCTGATCAAAGGCCCACGTCGGCTTGCGTCATGCGCTCGAGCGCCCATTGCACGTGTTCCCTGACCAGCGTCGAGGCGTCGTTTCGCCGGGCCTCGAGCGCTTGGACCGCCTGCGCCGAGGGCGGCGAATTCCCGATCGCAACGGCGATGTTTCGAAGCCACATGTCATAACCGATTCGCCGGATAGCTGAGCCTTCGGTGCGTTGCAGGAATTCCTGCTCGCTCCATGAGAAAAGTCTCAGCAGCGATTCGCCGTCCAGCCGATTGCGCGCCTCGAAATCCGGCTCGACCGACTTCTTCGAGAACTTATTCCACGGACAGACGAGCTGGCAGTCGTCGCATCCATAGATCCGGTTGCCGATCAGCGGTCGCAGTTCGACGGGAATGCTGCCGCGCAATTCGATGGTGAGATACGCGATGCAGCGGCGCGCATCGAGTTGCTGCGGGCCGACGATGGCCTGCGTCGGACATATCTCGATGCAACGCGTGCAGGTGCCGCAATGATCGCTAGCCATTTCATCGACGGGCAGCGGCAGATCGGTGTACAGCTCGCCGAGGAAAAACCAGGAACCCGCATCCTTGTTGATGAGGTTGGTGTGCTTGCCGATCCAGCCCAGGCCCGCATTGCGCGCCAGCGCTTTTTCAAGCACCGGCGCCGAATCGACGAATGCGCGATAGCCGAACGGTCCGATCGCTGCCTCGACGCGGTCGGCGAGTTTCTGCAGACGGTTGCGCAGCACCTTGTGATAGTCGCGGCCGAGCGCGTAGCGCGAAACGTAACCGAGCGATGGATCTTCGAGGACTTCCCACGGATCGCGCGTTTCCGGCGGATCGTAGTCCATGCGCACGGAGATGACGCGCAACGTGCCCTCGTGCAGCTCGTCGGGGCGGCTGCGCTTAGTGCCGTGCCGCTGCATGTAGTCCATCTCGCCGTGATGCCCGGCGGCGAGCCAGTTCAGAAGATGCGTTTCGTCCTGGCCAAGTTCGGTGGCGCTGATGCCGACTTGCTGGAAGCCGAGCTCGATGCCCCACCGCTTCACGTCGGCGGCGAGCTGTCGGTAGTCGATCATCCGGCAAGTATAATCGCCGCGGATGAGCACAGCCCTCTACACCGCCGCGCAGGTGCGCGAGCTCGACCGCACGGCGATCTCGAATCTCGGCATAGCGGGTTACGTGCTGATGCAGCGCGCCGCCGCGGCGGGATGGCGCGTGCTGAAAAAACGCTGGCCGAATGCGCGGCGCATCGTGGTGCTGTGCGGACCGGGCAACAACGGCGGCGACGGTTATCTGCTCGCACGCACCGCGAAGGATGCCGGACTCGACGCGCGTGTCATCGCCGTCGGTCTGCCCACGGATGCATCGCCCGATGCATCGCGTGCACACGCCGAATGGGTCGCCAGCGGCGGCACGGTTGCTGCGGCCACCGATTCGGTTCCCGACGCCGATGTGTTCGTCGATGCGATTTTCGGCATCGGACTCAAGCGTGCGCCCGAAGGTTTCGCCCGCACGCTGATCGATCACGTCAATCGCTTTCCGGCGCGCGTGCTGGCGCTGGATGTTCCTTCGGGCATCGATTCGGACACCGGCAACGTGTTGCGTGCGGCGGTCCGCGCCACGGCGACGGTGAGTTTCGTCGCGCACAAGCGTGGCCTGTTCACGAGCGATGCGATCGATCATCGCGGCGTGCTGGTGCTCGATACGCTTGGCTTGCCGTCAGATCTGTATGAACGAATCGAGGCCGACGCGGAACTGCTCGATATGGCGCACATGTCGCGCTGGCTGCCGCCGCGCGCGCGCAACGCGCACAAGGGCAAGTTCGGCCACGTGCTCGCCATCGGCGGCGACAACGGCATGGGCGGCGCAGTGCGCATGGCAGGCGAGGCGTCGATGCGCGTGGGCGCGGGGCTTACGAGTGTCGCGACACGGCCGGAAAACATCACGGCGATCAACGCGGCGCGTCCGGAACTGATGGCGCACGGCTGCGCCGATGCGTCGTCGTTATCCGCGCTGATGAAACGTGCGACGGTGGTTGCGATCGGCCCGGGACTCGGTCAAAGCGCCTGGAGCAAGGCGATGCTCGCCGGCGGCGTCGTCGTCGAAAAGCCGACCGTGCTCGATGCCGACGCGCTGAATTTGTTGGCGCAGAAATTCTTTTCTCCGCCGCAGGCGGCCGTGCTCACGCCGCACCCGGGCGAGGCGGCGCGATTGCTCGGCATCGATGTGCCGGGCGTCGAGAGTGATCGTTTTAAAGCCGCGCGGGCGATCGCGGATCGTTATCGCGCCGTGGTCGTGCTCAAAGGCGCGGGCACCGTGATCGCGCACCCGGCCGGCGCGGTCGCGGTTTGTCCGTGGGGCAATCCGGGCATGGCGAGCGGCGGTATGGGCGATGTGCTGACGGGCATCATCGCCGGATTGCTCGCGCAGGGACTCAACGCCTGGCGCGCGGCGAGGCTGGGCGTCGCACTGCACGCGCAGGCCGGCGACGCGGTCGCACGCAGCGGGGAAGCGGGCATGATCGCCACCGATCTTTTTCCACATGTATACAAGTTGCGCAACTCGCGCGCGCTCGATGAGTGAGCGTGTGTTCGTCGCCGAAGGCGTGGACGAGCCCGCGCTCGGGCGGCTGGCGCAGAAGCTCGCCGGCGCCGTCGGCGCAGGCGGCGTGATCCATCTGGTCGGTCCGCTCGGTGCCGGCAAGACCACGTTCGCCCGCGCGCTGCTGACGACGCTGGGCGTCGGCTCGCGCGTGAAGAGTCCGACATACAGTCTGATCGAGTCGTACGCCGCCGGCGGGCTCGGTGTGCAGCATCTGGATCTTTACCGTATCGCAGATGCCGAGGAAATCGAATGGCTGGGCCTGCGCGATTTCGCCGAGCCGCAACTCTGGCTGATCGAATGGCCGGAGCGGGGCCGGGGAGAGATTCCGACGGCCGATCTGGTCGTAACGCTCGCCCACGCCGGCCCTGTCCGCGATGCGCGTTTTGAGGCCGCGTCGCCACGCGCTTGCGCCTGGCTGGAGGCACTCCGCTCAGCGGCTTAAACGTCATTCCTGAACCTCGTTTCACGTTCATCGCATAAACTTGCGATTTATATGAAGAAATGGTTGAATCCGCCGTAATTGCCGGACACCATCGCCCGAATGAGGGGAACCGCCGCTCCAACCGGTTTGCAGATCGCGGGTCGTTGCCTCGCCGCGGCCGCGTGGCTGTTTGCTTTGCCGGCAGCCGCGGTTGACGTGAAATCGATGCATGTCGCCGATTCGCCGGACGCGACGCGCGTCACCTTCGACCTCAGCGGCCCGACCGACTACAAGCTGTTCCATATCGCCAATCCCGATCGCGTCGTGATCGATCTGCACGCCTGCACGTTCATGCCCAGCTTCGTCTCGACGGCGGGCGAGGGCGGTCTGCTTAAGGCAGTGCGCACCGGCCAGCGCGACAAAGGCGACTCGCGCGTCGTGCTCGATCTGGAAGGCGCGGTCAATCCGAAAAGTTTCCTGATGCCGCCCGGCAAAGGCGAGAGCGATTATCGCCTGGTCGTAGATTTGTATAAAAAGGGAAAAAGCGGCACGCAGGTGGTGAAGAGCGTGAAGTCGATCGAGATCAAGCCGCGCGATGTGGTGGTTGCGATCGACGCCGGCCACGGTGGCGTCGATCCTGGCGCGACGGGCAGCGGCGGCACGCACGAGAAAGACATCACGCTGGCCGTCGCGCGCGATCTCAAGCGTCTCATCGACAAGCAGGACGGCATGAGCGCGGTGCTCACGCGCGACGCGGATTTCTTCATCCCGCTGCAGGAACGTTTCCAGAAAGCGCGCGCGGCGAAGGCCGATCTTTTCATTTCGATCCACGCCGACGCGTACAACAGCGGCGACGCGCGCGGATCGTCGGTGTGGATGTTGTCGGGCCGCGGCGCGACCAGCGAAGCCGCGCGCTGGCTGGCCGATCGCGAAAACCGCGCCGATCTGGTCGGCGGCGTGTCGCTTGGCAGCAAGGACAACACGCTCGCGGCGGTGCTGCTCGATCTGTCGCAAGGCGCGACACTTGAAGCGAGCGGTGTGGTCGCCGATCAGGTGTTGAAGGCGCTATCGCGAACCGGACCGACGCATCGCGGCTACGTCGAGAAGGCGAACTTCGTCGTGCTGCGTTCGCCGGATGTGCCGTCGATCCTTGTCGAAACGGCGTTCATCACCAATCCAGCCGAGGAACGCAAGCTCACCAATCCCGCGCAGCGCGAAAAGCTCGCCGGCGCGATCCTCGACGGCGTGCGCAACTATTTTCGCAACGCACCGCCGCCGGGGAGCTGGTTCGCCGTCAACGCGCACAAGGACAAGCAGAAACTCGCCGCGCGCTCGTCGCACAACGATGACGATGACGCCGAACCGGTCAGCGAGCGCCGCGTCGCGCGCGCGCCGGATTCCTGACCACAAAATTCCTGATTCCCTCGGGATTCGCTATGATGCGCGGCGAAACATCATGCCCCGCATCCGCCCGCTGTCTCCCGAACTGATCAACCAGATCGCCGCCGGCGAAGTGGTCGAACGGCCGTCGTCCGTGGTCAAGGAATTGATCGAGAACAGCCTCGACGCGGGCGCGGCGCGCATCGAAATCGATATCGAAGACGGCGGCGCGCGATTGATCCGCGTGCGCGACGACGGAATAGGCATTGCCGTCGACGAACTGCCGCTGGCCGTTGCCGCGCACGCGACGAGCAAGATCACCTCGATGGACGATCTTGAGCGCGTCCGCACGCTCGGCTTCCGCGGCGAAGCGCTGGCATCGATCGCGTCGATCTCGCGCTTCGCGCTCACGTCGCGGCAGGCCGATGCAAACCAAGCGTGGCGCATCGACAGCGAGAACGGGCAGATCGCGGAACCGCGTCCAGCGCAGCATCCGCGCGGCAGTACAGTCGAGGTACGCGACATTTTCCACAACGTGCCGGCGCGGCGGAAATTCCTGCGCGCCGAACGCACCGAGTTCGGCCATATCGATGAACTGATCAAGGCCATCGCGCTCGCGCAACCGCGCGTGGAATTCCGGCTGACCAATAATGCCAAACCGTCACGGCTGCTGCGGCCTGCGGGCAATGATCAGGAGCTGGCCGCACGTGTCGCGGATGTTCTGGGTGCGGAATTTCCCGCGCAAAGTCTGCGCATCGATCACACCGCGGCCGGACTGCATCTGACGGGGTGGGTCGGCTTGCCAACCGCTTCGCGCGCACAAGCCGATCAGCAATATTTCTATGTCAATGGTCGACTCGTGCGAGATCGCATCGTCACGCATGCCGTGCGGCAGGCGTATGCGGATGTACTGTTCCACGGACGACATCCGGCGTATGCGCTGTTCCTCGACATTCCGCCGGAAACAGTCGATGTGAACGTGCATCCGGCGAAGTCGGAAGTGCGTTTCCGTGAAAGCCGGCTCGTGCACGATTTCCTGTATCGCACCTTGAACGAAGCGCTGGCGCAGACGCGGGCCGGTCAACAGCCGGTTGTCGTGTCCGTGATCAACGGCCCTGCGAGCGAGGGCTGGCATCGACAGGATGGATTGCGCCTCGGCGTGCGCGAGCCGATCGTGAACACGTATGCGGCGCTGTTCGCCAACGAACCGGCTGCGTCGGTTTCGACGCCGGTCATGCCGCGCGTCGAAATGAACTTCGACCCGAACGCCGATCACGAAGTGCCGCCACTTGGCTACGCGCTGGCGCAGCTCGCCGGCGTGTATGTGTTGGCGGAAAATGCGAACGGTCTCGTGTTGGTCGACATGCACGCCGCGCACGAACGCATCACGTACGAAAAACTCAAGAGCGCGCAGACGCACGAAGGCATCCGCGCGCAGTTGCTGCTCGTGCCACTGCCGCTGGCGGTCAGCGAACACGAGGCCGCGGCCGCCGAGGAAAATGCCGATGCGCTCGCCGCGCTCGGCTTCGACATCGTGCGCAGTGGACGCGACAGCGTGATCGTCAAGCGCTATCCCGGATTGCTCGACGGCGCGGACGTCGGCGCACTGGTGCGCGATGTGCTTGCCGACTTGCGTCTCAACGGCAGTTCGCGCCGTCTGGAAGAAGCGCAGAACGAAATCCTGTCGACCATGGCATGCCACGGCTCGGTGCGCGCGCATCGGCGCTTGACCTTGCCGGAAATGAACGCGCTTCTGCGCGACATGGAAGCCACCGAGCGCTCCGGCCAGTGCAATCACGGCCGCCCGACGTGGGTCCAATTGCCCATGGCCGAACTCGATCGCCTGTTCCTGCGCGGCCGCTGACGATCAACACAACGGAGTATCGCGATGCAATTTTATGGATGGTTATTCGGCGCGGCGCTACTCGGCGGCGTCGGTTCGACCTCGAGCGGTGTGCACACCGACGATGCGTACACCCAACACGTCCAGCAGGTGCGTAAAGCGCGCCTCGACCGGCTGACCGCGCCGACCGGCTGGCTTTCGCTGATCGGACTGGAGTGGCTGAAGGAAGGCAAGAACACCATCGGCAAGGCCAAGGACAACGACATCGTGCTGAGCAAGACGCCGATGCATCTGGGCTCGGTGACGTTGACCAAGGGCAAGGCCGTCCTCGAATTGCCGCCGCATAGCGAAGCCTGGGTCGACGGCGCAAAGAAAACGTCCGTCGAGATGCTGGACGATTCGCACGACCAGCCGACCACGCTGACGCTCGGCTCGATCAGTTTTTATCTCATCGAGCGCAACGGCCGCTACGCGTTGCGCGTCAAGGACTCCGACGCGCCGACGCGTCTGGATTTCGTCGGCCTGGACTATTTCGACATCGATCCTAGCTGGCGCATCGAGGCGAAGTGGGAGGCGTACGCCCCGCCGCACGAAATCGAGGAGCCGAACGTCCTTGGCAAGATGGACAAGGTCGTCGTGCCCGGTGCGGCGGTGTTCACGCGCGAGGGCAAGACCTATCGCGTCGAACCCGTGATCGAAACGCCGGGCGACAAGAATCTGTTCCTGGTTTTCGCCGACAAGACCAGCGGCCACGAAACCTACGGTGCCGCGCGCTTCCTTTATACCGAGCCGCCAAAAGACGGCAAGGTGATCATCGATTTCAACACCGCCTACAACCCGCCGTGCGCGTTCACGCCGTACGCGACGTGTCCGTTGCCGACGGCGCAGAACCGTCTAGGCACGCGCGTCACGGCCGGCGAGAAGAAATATCGCGGCGATCACGAGGAACCAGCGAAGCCGTCTGGGAAGTAACGGCACTTTCGGCGAGCAGCGCGGTCAAACACTTCCAGCAGCCGTTCAGGTTCGATCGGGTGATATAGCGGGGGTTTTACTGGCCCGATAACGGCGCGTCGGTTACTATGGCGCGCTTTTCGTGGCAGCCCTCTTTTGTCTTCCCGCCGGCGTTTGCTCGCAGCGGCAACGAACCCACGACCTTTTTTCCCGTTTCGGAGGTTTTTGCATGATTTTGTCTCGGTCCATTCTTGCGGCGGCGCTGTTTTCCGCCGGTGTCGCATTCGCCCAGAGCGGCGGCGCTGGTGCAGCCGCGCAGGGCGGCCAGCAGGCGCAACAGCAACCGCCCGCGCCGCTCACGGCTGCGGACAAGCCGAATCTGTCGTACGCCATCGGCTACCAGATCGGCAATGATTTCCAGGAGCGCAAGCTCGACATCGACATCAACACCGTGATCAAGGCGATGCAGGACGGCTACGCCAAGCGTCCGGCGACGGTCTCGGAAGAACAGATGCGCGATCTGCTCGGCCGCATGCAGTACCAGTTGTACACGAAGGCCAAAGGTGAATTCGACAAGCTCGCCGCCGACAACAAGGCCAAGAGCGCGAAGTTCATGTCCGACAACAAGACCAAGAAGGGCATCGTCTCGCTGCCCGACGGTCTGCAGTACCGCATCATCGAAGACGGCACGGGCACCAAGCATCCGACCGCGCAGACGGAAGTCGACGTGCATTACCGCGGCTCGCTGGCCAATGGGCTGGAGTTCGACAGCTCCTTCGCGCGCGGCGAACCGGCGCACTTCAAGGTCGGCGACGTTATCAAGGGCTGGCAGGAAATCCTCCCGCTGATGCGCGAGGGCGATCATTGGCAGGTCTTCATTCCGCCCGAACTCGCCTACGGCGAACGCGGCCAGCCGCCGCGCATCGGACCGAACGAAGCGCTCGTGTTCGAGCTGAAGCTGGTCAAGGTGAAGTAAGAACGCTTCGAGGATCTAGACAAACGCCGCGCACGTCGCGGCGTTTTGTTTACGCAGGTTTGGTTTCGTTGAAACCGACACCCATCGATTGCAATTCCTCGAGGGCGCGCTCCATGTCGACTTTTATGCGATTGAGCAGACGCCGCGCCGACTCGTTGCCCGAAGTCAGGCTGTTGATGTCGGGTCCGTTGGAATTGATCAGCGCGGCATCTTCATCCGGCACGAACTGGGCGAGATAGACGTAGCCGCGCGCAAGGCTCTCCTTGATCGCGGTCTGTTCCGGATCCAGGTTCTCCAGCAACATCAGGATCGCGCCGCGAATCTGCTGTTTGGAATGTGGCAACAGCGATTCGGGCAAACCGTGCAGGCCCGGCTGAACTTGGGCGAGCACCTTGCCATAATCGGTCAACACCTTGGTGGCCAATGCCAGCATGCGATGAAGTGAGTTTCCCCGAAATCTAATCGACTCTAGCAAGAATAATCGGCAAAGCCCAATGTCCATTCCCGCCCCCAAAGCGATGCTCACGCCCTGCATCGGCATCTGCCGGCTCGGCGTCGACGGTCTGTGCGAAGGCTGTCTGCGCACGTCGGAGGAGATCGCGCGCTGGATGTACATGAGCGAAGCCGAACGCATGCGGTTGATGTTCGAGGAACTGCCCAAGCGCGGACACGCCGCGTGACCCGCGAGGATCTGCGCCGGCGCCTGCGAAAGGCCGTCAGACCTCTGGGCGATCCGCCGCAGCCGCCGGGATGGAACCACCGCGAGCTGTACGACATCCTGCCGCAGGCGCCACTGCGCACGGCGGCCGTCCTGGTCGGCATCGTCGAACGCGACGATGGCCTGAATGTTCTGTTCACGCAACGCACCGAACATCTGTCGCAACACGCCGGGCAGATCAGTTTCCCCGGCGGCAGCGCGGAAGTCGACGACATCGACGCCATCGCCACCGCGCTGCGCGAGACACGCGAAGAGGTCGGAATTGGCGCCGAGTCGATCACGCCGTTCGGCTATCTCGACGGTCTGGACACAGTGAGTGGATTCAACGTCACACCGGTCGTGGCCGAGATCGATCCGGCGTATGTCGCCACACCCGATCCGCGCGAAGTCGCGAGCGTGTTCGAAGTGCCGCTCGCATTTTTTGCCGAGCCGGCGAACGTGCGATTCCGCCGCGTGGAATACCGTGGCCGTCCGCGCGACATCGTTGAATTCCACTTCGGCGACAGGAATATCTGGGGCGCGACGGCGGCCATGCTGCTGAGTCTGGTGCGCCGCATGGAGGCCGTGACATGAATACGCTGATTTCCGCGCAGGCACTGCATGCGCTCGACTCGAACGATGTGCTGATCGTCGATTGCCGTTTCGATCTCGCGGATCTCGAGCGCGGTCCGCGCGACTATGCGAAGGCGCATATTCCCGGCGCCGTCTATGCAGACCTCAATCGCGATCTGTCGGACTTGTCGAAGCAAGGTCTCGGGCGGCATCCATTGCCGGACGCTGCCGCGTTTTCGCGGGTGCTGCGTCGTTGGGGCTGGACGCCGCAAACGTTGGTAGTCGCCTATGACGATGCGGGCGGGGCGCTCGCCGCGGCGCGGTTGTGGTGGATGATACGTCTGGTTGGCGGCGATGCGGCGGTGCTCGACGGCGGTATCAAGGCATGGAGCGCGGCGGGATTGGCGTTGACCGACGCGGCGACTCCACGCGCGCCATCGCGTTGCGACGTCGCGTTCGATGCATCGCAAATCGTGCTGACCGATGAACTGCAACGCTTGCGCAGTGTTGCGCGAACACTACTGCTCGATGCACGCGCCGCACCGCGCTTTCGCGGTGAAATGGAGTCGATCGATCGCATTGCCGGTCATGTGCCCGGCGCGCGCAATCGGCCATTTTCCGAGAATCTCGAGGTGACCGGCGCGTTCAAATCAGCATCCATCTTGCGCGAAGCATTCGCAAGCACGTTGAGCACACACACGCCGCGCGACGTCGTTCACATGTGCGGCTCGGGTGTTACGGCGTGTCACAACCTGCTGGCGATGGAGCATGCGGGTTTGACCGGATCGCGGATCTACGCACCGTCCTGGAGCGGGTGGATTGCCGACGACACACGCGACGTTGCCGTCGGCGCGGACTGACTTACTTTTTCAGTTTCGCGACCAGCGCTTTGAGCGTTGTCTGCGTTTCGCTGCCGAACCACGAATCGGCGAATTCGTCGAGTTCGAAGTTTTCGGGATATTCGAAAATCCGGGCGAGATCGCGGCGTGCGATTTGCCGCGTGCCGAGCATCGCCAGTTGCGGCGACTTGAACATCTCGCGCAGCCATTCGATCGAGCGCGGGACGACATCCTCGACATTCACTACTTCATCGACCAGTCCGATGGCGAGTGCGCGTTCGGGTTCGACCATCGCGCCGGCGACGAGCAGCCGTTCGGCCCGATACGCGCCGACGAGTCGCTGCAGGCCTAGTTGTATCACCACCGGCACGGTCAAGCCGACTTGCACTTCGTTGAGGCCGATGCGAAATGGCTTGGCCGGATCGACGCTGCGCGCCATCACGCGGTAATCGCAGAAGATGCCCAGCACCGCGCCGCCGGCAGGACTGTGTCCGGTAATGGCCGCGACAACGGGAATGGGCGACGCCGCAATCGCGCCGCACAGAGCGAAGAAATCGCGGAAGAAAGCGATGAGTTCGGCACGCTTGAGCTGCAAGAGCGCCGGCACATCGAGTCCTGCGGAAAACATGCCGGACCTTCCCGACAGCACGATGCCGCGCGCGCCGAGTGCGGGTGCGGATTCGATCGCGGTGCGCAGATGTCGCACGAGTTGCGGATCGAGCGCGTTGACCGGAGGCCGCGCCAGCCGCAATTCCACGACGGCTTCGTGACGATGCGTTTCAAGCATGGGTTTCGTTCTCGCTCATTTTTGGAAAACACCAATCAGCGCGGATCTTTTTAAAGAAACAGCCCGCTACTGTCTGCGGCGCGGTTCACACCGCGTCATGGCGCGCCGCTCGCTCGGCGCGGGTTCATCTGTCCGCTATCGACAAAAAATTACACGATTGTCACGCGCGGCCTTTGAGGCCGAGCGCATAATCGCGGCGGACGGACGAACCGTAACGGATCATAAGGCAAACCGATGAAAGCGACCATGCGCAAGACATTGGCGGTCATTATGCTTGCAACGACAAATGCATTCGCAGCCGGACATCTGGTGGTGGAAAACGCATGGATCCGCAACGCACCTCCAGACGCTGCGATGATGGCAGGATACGGCGTGCTACATAACGTCGGCGACGCGCCCGTCGTCGTGACCGGCGTGGAAAGTGCGGATTTCGCGAGCGCCACGCTGCACAAGAGCACGAACAGCAACGGCATGGAACACATGCAGCCGCTCGACGAATTGACCATCGCCCCCGGCCAGCGCGTGACGTTTGCCCCGGGCGGGAATCACATCATGCTAATGCAGCCGAAGAAAGACCTGCGGCTCGACGAATCGGTGCCGATCCACATCGTCACGAAGGATGCCGACAGCACGGTCGGCATCTTCCTCGTTCGCGACGCGGCACCTGCGAACTGAATGTTTTTCGTTCCTGAGAGCTGGATTTGCCGATCCAATTCTGTCCGAATCGCGTCCTTTCCGCCTATTCCTTCCTCCCTAAGCTGCCGGTCCCACGCTTGGCGCTCGATTCGAGCGTTCGACGAGGTCGGCTTCAAATTGTGCAACTTAGGAAGGAATTATGAGGTCTCGTTTTATAAGAAGTTTGTTGTTTTCGTCTGCTGCGCTCGTTCTGTCTAACCCGAACGCGGCTACGGCAACGATTTCCAGCCGTCTGTCTTTACCACTCGACTATCCGATACCGCCGGACACAAAAGATTTTTTCGTCGCCGATCTAAACCGCGATGGAAGAGACGACGTGGTTCTCGTGCGGTGGAGCAACGATCCGATTGCCGATGATGGCGGTGCGCTGACTAAGCCACACAGCCTTTTGACAATAACCGTTCTGCTTAACCAGGGAAGCACGACGGATCCCAAGGGACATGTCGTTCCCGCGTTTCTTCGGTTTGACTACCCAATCGTTACCGAAGAGGTGTTAACCGATTACCGAATAGCGAATGGAATCCAACCATCGGCAATCTGTCCGATACCGCCGTGGGAACTCACGCTCAAACCGGGCGACCAACCAGACCCCTATCAATACATATGCCCGTGGGTGAACCTTACGACGATGGGCGGCGTGGTCGTGGCCGACGTCGATCGCGACGGCTGGCCGGATTTGGTCGGATGGTCAACTCAGCTGAATGAGGTATTCGTCCTCTGGAACCAGAAGCCAGCCACTGGCAGCGCTGCTCCTTATTCATGGGTGCCTGATGGAAGCGCACCCGCGCAGTCGATGACGATCGACGATCATCTCCGCCCTCTTGCGAGGACCTCAGTGCCGATTGCATGCAATGTAGCGGATGTCGATCAGGACGGATTCAATGATATCGCCTGTCTCAATGCGCAACTGCTACCTGCATGGACCGAACAATTTTTCCCAAATGGAACGTCGAAAGGCGAGTTCTCAAGTCTCCAAAACAGTCAGCAAGAATCCATGTCACTTATCTTCGGCATGAAAGCGATTGATCCGAAGGTTCCCATGGGATTCGACACCAATCGCCAGCCTCACTCATGGCCGAATCATCCACTGGGATTCGGAACACTTGGTTTGGCTCCTGACGGCAGTCCCAACGATGGCATTCCCAACAACACACGCCTATTGAACCATCTCGATATTCTGGTGCGCGAAGCTGACTATGTCGATGCTTACCCACGGCATGACTACCAAGGTAACCAGGACATTACTGGACCTGACGGGTTCCCGTACGAGCGCGACTACACCTATATGGGTGATCTCTTTTATGACACGCCTAGCGATGTGGTTGCGAACAATGGGATATTGCGCGCACCACAGTTTTTAAACTATCTAGCATCGCAAATCCCGCAAACCGCGTTACAGGTGGATGTACTCACCGGCTCCGCCGAAGGTGCTGATTCAATCTGGTTGGCCGGATCGGATGGGAAGATTCACAAGTTCGGATATGGCGATCCGGACTTCATGCGCCGCCTTACGTTCTGGGACGAAACGCGAGGACGCCATCAACGCGGAACCAGCCTCGCGCTTACAACACTCGGCAACGACCATAATCCAGTGTTGCTCACCAACGGCGGTCTGACCATTGCGTATGGCTTACCTACGTTGGATGCAAACAGTCCACAAATTAAAAGCAACGTCCCAGGTTATTTGGACCACGACAATCAGCTCGGCAGCTACATCACTCTTGTCAATCTGGACGATGGTCAAGCCGCGATATCTCTGTCGGACTATCACCTGCCTGGAGCGGGGGAATGGCACACCGATTTTCGCGATGATACCGGCGCGGTATTGAGTGCGGGGCATGGCAGCGACAGTTACCATGTCGACGGCCGTCGTTGGGGCGAACCGTACTTGGCCATGCTGCAATTTGAACAGCTTGAATCCGATCCGACCGTGGGTGTTCGCATAAAGCCGCTTTTCGAGAATGTCGAACCCTTGATCGACAGCGGCGAATTCCAAGCTGTTTCGCTCGTGAGTTCCTGGAACGCGCATCCAAAACTTGCTACCGGCAAAATTATTGATGGCCATCTAGCGTTGTTGGCGCTCCAAGACAATTTCCTGCGCATTTTTCAGCCGCAGACGCTCGGCGCCGCCCCGACTGCACCAAAGCCGCATCTCGATGGTCTGATCATGCCCACGCAAGCGGGGTACCGACTAGCGGGGCTTTCAGCACCATCGGCTACGCTGCTCGAAGGGGAACAAGCAGCACTGGTCGGGAATTTCGGACCGGACAATCCGTTGCAGTACGTATTGGTTCGTAATGCTGGCAGCGGTGCTCTCGAATACATATTGCCGGTCGATCCAGCCGTGCAGCAGTCCGATGCTGTCTATCAAGTTCCGGTGCCAAAGTTGAGCGACTTGCTGCCAGATAGCTACACAATCGAAGGCCACACTGCCGACGGTCAAAGGACCGAACCGTTTCCGTTCAAGGTCGTCGATCCATACCAAATATTAGGGACTGATCAAGACCAAAGTCCCGCGCATGCGTGCAAAGGAATGATTCCGACCGCCAGCGGAAAACTCTATCCGAATCAGTTGCAGGTTCAAACGCATCTGTTGTTGCCGGACATCCTTGAAAAAGCTCGCTGGGTGCAGCTCGACCCGGCAACTGGACTTCCGGTCTACACGCACGATATCGCACAGATGAAGGATCCCGGTACCGTGGGAATCCGCTATGTCGCTGACCCTCTTGTCGACGGTTACGATCCGAACACGGGAACGGTTTTCGTTCCCGTACCTGACGATCTGGAAGCCGGCGACTGGCAGCTCTGGCTCATCAATGACGACAACGGTTATGCGTTGCCTGTCAACACGTGGCACGTCGCACGGGGCGCTGAGGTCGCCGGTGTTGTGGCCTGCATCAATCAGCTCACGCATTCGGTCAACCATTATGCACCGGCGCAAGGAACCGACGGCGAGCTTTACTTGGACGACGTCGAATTGCCCGGTGCAGTTACCACCAGCGGACCTACGACGAACGCGCTAACCGCGGGCACCCTGAGCTTTGCGGGCAACGGATTCAAATATGTGAAAGCAGTTGCGTTGGAGCAGGATGGAGTGCGCGTGTGGGACAACGCGCCGACCCAGACGTATTCCGACGGTTTGGATTTCGGTGTTACGGTGAACGTTGGAACGCTTACCGACAAGTTTGTCGAAGGCAAAAAAATCAACGTCGAGTTTTATCCCGAGGTTCAATCGGAGGTCGAAGCGGATCAGCTACCGTACGTCGGGAAGCTCACGAATTGGCGAACGGCGAAAAAGGGAACCTGTCCGGCCAACACGCCCGCTGATGTAATTCGCATCGATGGCACGCCGGGCCCCGACATGCCTGCCACACTGGTTGCGAAAGGATTGATCTATCCCGGATGGACATCGGGGACGCGTGTTCAGATGACGCTCTCCGACGGCAGTGAATATTCGTTTCCGGGCAATCTCGTTCTGTTGATGCCCCTCAGCCGCTGGACGACGGAGCCACAAAGCAACGCAAGTGCGCAGTATCAACTGACATTGCCGCCGGATTTAGCCCCTTACAAGATCGGAAGCGCGGCCACTTCTTCGGATGCGCCCACAAGTTCCGATGTAATCGAATCACTCGGCCCATTTCCAGTTCCATTTGGAAGCCCGCTGCCACCGCTACCGCTGCCGGTCGTGCCGCCACCGCCGGCTCCGATTCCGCTTAACTGGTTGCCGCCACCGCCGATGGTTCCTTCACCGGCTCCGTTAACGGGATTAAGTGCGGCACGAATCGCGCTGCAGATGTTGGGGCGCGCGACGATGTGGGCTTTCGTTGTGACCTTGCCGGGTGACACGGTGATTGCAACAACGGAGCCTACCCCAAAAGACAAAGACGACCCCGATCCAGAGAACTATTGGCAAGTATCTTTTGTGCGGGGTGGTACGTTTACGGACAGCAACATCGATACGACTCTAAACATTGTTTATATACAAGCATCCCCGACCACAAAGGATCAGATTGCAAGAAAAGCAATTGCTTGGCGCTATGCAGGATATCGCGCTATCGCGTCTGGCGACATCGATTGGCTGACAAATTACGCTGTCGCTTCTTGGACGTCGGCATGGGCGGAGAAGTATGCAATCACTTCTGTTGTCCCGGCGGTTCCAATTCCCTCCGGGCAGCCATACGTCACATTTTTGAATGTTCGCAACCACGCGCAAGTATCTCGGCAAAGCAATACTACGGGAGCAGTCGATTCCTACGACTATGCTCTCACCGATCCACACGTAGGGCTCGATCAACAGTTCCGTTCCATCGATTGGCGATGGCGCCGTTCCAGCATTCTGGACAAGCAATGGACTTTGCTGCCTCCCCTGGTCGTGGCCCGGCAGTATGCGACCCAATCTGGTCCGGGGAACGATTGCACGGAAGTACGAACGAGCACGCCGTGGCCGCCTGCCATAACAGCAGTATCACCATGTCACTGGAGTGATGGTCAATAGCAAGGAGTTCGGATGCAAGTTATTTGCATCCGAATCTCAAAAGTCTATGCCGCCTCTTTTCTGCGTGCGCTCGACAATACACGGGCGAGGAATCGCCCCGTGTGCGAGGTCGGCGTCTTCGCGATCTGCTCCGGCGTTCCCACCGCGATGATCTGGCCGCCACGGTCGCCGCCCTCGGGGCCGAGATCGATCACCCAGTCCGCCGTTTTGATCACATCGAGGTTGTGCTCGATCACGACGACCGTGTTGCCGTCGTCGCGGAGGCGATGCAGCACTTTCAGCAACTGCTCGATATCGTAGAAGTGCAGGCCGGTGGTCGGTTCGTCGAGGATGTAGAGCGTGCGGCCGGTATCGCGCTTGGACAGTTCGCGCGACAGCTTCACGCGTTGCGCTTCGCCGCCGGATAGCGTCGTCGCACTCTGGCCGAGTTTGATGTAGCTCAAGCCGACGTCCACCAGCGTTTCGAGTTTTCGTGCGAGCGCGGGAATCGGCTGGAAAAGCGTCAGCGCATCTTCGACGGTCATCTCAAGCACGTCGGAAATGGTGTGACCTTTGTAATGGATCTCCAGCGTCTCGCGATTGTAACGCTTGCCGTGGCAGACATCGCACGGCACGTACACGTCCGGCAGGAAGTGCATCTCGACCTTGATCAAGCCGTCGCCTTCGCAGGCCTCGCAGCGGCCGCCTTTCACGTTGAACGAGAAGCGGCCCGGTTGATAGCCGCGCGCACGCGACTCCGGAACTTGTGCGAACAATTCGCGCAGCGGCGTGAAAAGGCCGGTGTACGTCGCCGGATTCGAACGCGGCGTGCGACCGATCGGCGACTGGTCGATGTCGACCACCTTGTCGAACAGTTCGAGGTTTTCGACCGAACGGAACGGCGCCGGTTTCTCGTTCGCGCCGTTCAATTCGGCGGCGGTGTGGCGGAACAGCGTGTCATTGATCAGCGTGGACTTGCCCGAACCGGACACACCGGTGACGCACACGAACAGTCCGGCCGGAATTTCCAGATCGACGTCTTTCAGATTGTTGCCGGACGCGCCGATCAATTTCAGCATACGATCCGGATCGGGCGCGGCGCGTTTCTTCGGCACGGCGATGCCGCGCTTGCCGGAAAGATATTGGCCCGTCAGCGAACGCGGCGCGGCGAGGATCTGCTTGAGCTTGCCTTCGGCGACGACTTCGCCGCCGTGCACGCCCGCGCCGGGGCCGATGTCGACAATGTGATCGGCCATGCGGATCGCGTCTTCGTCATGCTCGACGACGATCACCGTGTTGCCGAGATCGCGCAGACGCGTCAGCGTGCCGAGCAGGCGTTCGTTGTCGCGCTGATGCAGACCGATTGACGGTTCGTCGAGCACGTACATCACGCCGACCAGTCCCGCGCCGATCTGGCTGGCCAGACGGATGCGCTGCGCTTCGCCGCCGGACAACGAATCGGCCTGGCGATCCAGCGTCAGATAATCCAGACCGACATCGACGAGGAAGCGCAGACGCTCGCGGATTTCCTTGACGATCTTCGCCGCGATCTCGCCGCGCCAGCCCGCGAGTTGCAGGCCGGTGAAGAATTGCATGGTCTGATCGATCGGCAGCGCGGTCAGTTTCGGCAAACTCGCTTCGCCGACGAACACGTTGCGTGCGCTGCGGTTCAAACGTTCGCCATGACAATCCGGACATGGCCGCTCGGTGATGAATTTCGCCAGTTCCTCGCGCACCGCGGGCGATTCGGTTTCGCGATAACGACGCTCCAGGTTCGGCACGATGCCTTCGAAGCGATGCTTGCGCACGACGCTGCCGCCGGTCTCGGTGAGATAGCGGAACGGAATGATCTCATCGCCGGAACCGGACAGGATCGCGTGGCGGATCGCCTCGGGAAGCTGTTCCCACGGCGTATCGATATCGAATTTGTAGTGGCGCGCCAACGACAGGATCAACTGGAAGTAATACATGTTGCGCCGATCCCAGCCGCGCACCGCGCCGGCGGCGAGACTGAGGTTCGGGTGCACGACCACGCGCGCCGGATCGAACACCTGCGTGACGCCCAGGCCATCACACGTGCCGCACGCGCCGATCGGCGAATTGAACGAGAACAGGCGCGGTTCGAGTTCCGGCAGCGAGTAGTCGCAGATCGGACACGAGAATCGCGATGAGAATACGGTCGGTGCCGATTTGTCGTCGTCCATGTCGACCAGTTGCGCAATGCCGTCGCCGAGACGGAGCGCCGTCTCGAACGATTCGGCGAGACGCTGCTTGATGTCCGGCGCCGGGCGGAAACGATCGATCACCGCTTCGATGGTGTGTTTCTGGCGCAGCGCCAGCGGCGGCACGGCATCGAGTTCGTAAAGCACGCCGTCGACGCGAGCGCGCACGAAACCTTGCGCGCGCAACTGGTCGAACACCTGCAGATGCTCGCCCTTGCGTTCGCGGATCACCGGCGCGAGCAGCATGAAGCGTCGTTCCGGATTCAGCGCGAGCGCCGCATCGACCATCTGGCTCACCGTCTGCGCCTGCAGCGGAATGTGATGATCCGGACAACGCGGCGTACCCACGCGCGCGAACAGCAGACGCAGGTAGTCGTAAATTTCGGTGATCGTGCCGACCGTCGAACGCGGATTGTGCGATGTCGATTTCTGCTCGATGGAAATCGCCGGGCTCAAGCCTTCGATGTGATCCACATCGGGCTTTTCCATCACCGACAAGAATTGCCGCGCGTATGCCGACAGCGATTCGACATAGCGCCGCTGGCCTTCCGCATAGATCGTGTCGAACGCGAGCGACGACTTACCGGAACCGGACAATCCTGTAATCACGATCAGGCTGTCGCGCGGCAGATCCACGTCGATGTTCTTCAGGTTGTGCGTGCGGGCACCGCGGATGCGAATGAAGTCCATCGTTCCCTTTCTTGGTATCGAGTTCAGCATGGGCGAAAAAAAAACAAGTGGACACTATAGCGCGCCGGCAATTCACCGGCACGCGTGCAGTTTGCAAGGGTGAAGCGAATCGGTCTCTTTAGCTGAGACTGGCGATATCGATCACGAAACGGTAACGAACGTCGTTCTTTAGCATGCGTTCGTACGCTTCATTTATTTGGTCGATTTCGATCAATTCAATGTCCGAAGCCACGTGGTGTTCGGCACAGAAATCGAGCATTTCCTGCGTTTCCCTGATGCCGCCGATCAAGGATCCGGCGAGACGACGGCGGCCCATGATCAGCGGACCGGCCGATAGCGGCGTCGGATCGGGCAATCCGACCAGGCACATCGTGCCGTCGCGCTTGAGCAGGCTCAGATACGCGTTGTAGTCGTGCTGCGCGGAGACGGTGTCGAGGATGAAATCGAATTTGCCAGCGTTGTTCTTGAAGACGTCGGGATCTTTCGTCGCGATGAAGTCGTCGGCGCCGAGTTTCAGTGCGTCCTCGCGCTTGTTCGGCGAATGACTGAGCACCGTTACGTGCGCGCCCATCGCGTGCGCGATCTTCACGCCCATATGACCAAGCCCGCCGAGGCCGACGATTGCAACCTTGTCGCCCTTCTTGACGCCGAAATGACGCAGCGGCGAATAGGTCGTGATGCCGGCACACAGCAGCGGCGCGGCGCGATCGAGTGGAATGCCCTCGGGAATGTGCAGCACGTAATCTTCATTGACGGTGATGCGCGACGAGTAGCCGCCGTAAGTGGGACGCGAGCGGTCGAGTTTCACGCCGTTGCGCTCGTAACCGTTGTAGGTGGCGCTCATGCCTTTTTCGCAGAACTGCTCCTCGCCGGATCGGCATGCCTCGCATTCGCGGCAAGAATCGACGAAGCAGCCGACGCCGACCGTATCGCCGACCTTCCATTTCTTCACGCCGCTGCCGACTTCAGCGACCTTGCCGACGATCTCATGCCCCGGCACCATCGGGAAAATCGATCCGCCCCATTCGTCGCGGGCCTGATGGATATCGGAATGGCAGACCCCACAATAGGCGATGTCGATCAGCACCTCGTGCGGTCCGGGTTCGCGGCGCTGGATGGAAAAGGGCGCCAGTTTGGATTTGGCGTTTTGGGCGGCGTAGGCGGGGGTCGAAAGCACGGCGAAGCTCCATTTTCGGGGTGGCGAAGTGCCTTGGATGCGCCCATCCGCGCCCTATTCAATCGCCGCCGCCATGAATCAAATTTGGTTTGACCCGAGCGCCTCCCGCCGCTTATAATGCGCGGCTATCTCGTTGATTTTGCATCGCGCGATAGTCGTCACTCTAGAATAACTACAGAAAGGAAATACCCAATGTACGCAATCATCCGAACGGGCGGCCGCCAGTTCCGCGTGATGGAGGGGGAAACCCTCCGCGTGGAAAAGCTTGAGGGCGATGTCGGCGCCGCCGTGAAATTCGAAGAAGTGCTGATGGTCGGCGAAGGCGACAGCATCGATATCGGTGCACCGCTCGTGTCCGGCGCCAGCGTCGCGGCGACGATCAAATCGCACGGCCGCGCAGACAAGATCCGCATCATCAAATTCCGCCGCCGCAAGCACCACATGAAGCAGATGGGTCATCGCCAGCATTACACCGAGATCCAGATCACCGGCATCTCGGGCGCGGGCGAAAAGAAAGCGGCGAAGAAAGCGGCGGACAAGGAGTAATCGACCATGGCACATAAAAAAGCTGGCGGCAGTACCCGTAACGGCCGCGACTCGAATCCCAAATACCTCGGCGTCAAGATCTACGGCGGACAGGCCGTGGAAGCCGGCAA
Organism: uncultured Gammaproteobacteria bacterium; assembly: GCA_963708785.1. GTDB lineage: Bacteria > Pseudomonadota > Gammaproteobacteria > Xanthomonadales > Rhodanobacteraceae > Rudaea. Next base: position 159,633 of record CAVPTJ010000018.1, on the reverse strand, counting down.
TATAATCGTGCGTCAGCGCGGCACCCAGTTCCATCCGGGTCCGGGCGTTGGCCTCGGTCGCGATCACACGCTGTTCGCGCTGGTCGATGGCACGGTGAAGTTCTCGGTGCACGGAACCAACAACCGCCGCACGGTGAGCATCGCCAAGGCGTAAGTTCGCGCGCCAGAAGTTCGACAGAGCCCCGCCATGCGCGGGGCTTTTCGTTTCGGCTTAGTGTTCGGACGACGCGTGCGATCTGACGCTGGCCGCCGCCGCCAGACATGCCGCGATGAGGCAGATCACCGAAGGCGCCGCCATGAGTCCGACGAAACCGAACCCGTCCATGAGCCATCGACCAAGCTCGCCCCGCGAGACATAGTTGACGATCCATACGACAATGACGGCACCGAAACAGAACAGCGGCAGCCGCCACGAGAATCCGCTCACGGCATCGATCCAGTGCAATGAACCGAGCAGCAACCAGTTGAGATAGCCCGCGACGATCACGATGAGAGGCGAAACGAAAATCAGCAGTCCCATGCGCGACAGTGCATCGCCGACGCTGGCGCGTCCGAAGAATCCGAACGGAATGTGATTGACGCCGAGGTAGGCGAGCCAGATCAGAACCGCGGCGAGGATCAGGTGAGTTGAGAGAAAGCCGATTGCCTGCAACGATTTAGTCCGCATAAAAATCCCCACGGCCCTGAGAAACAGTTTACTCCATGAAATTCGTCGACGAAGCCGAAATCACCGTCCACGCCGGCAACGGCGGAAACGGCTGCGTCAGTTTCCGGCGCGAAAAATCCATCCCGCTCGGCGGACCCGACGGCGGCAACGGCGGCGATGGCGGCGATGTGTGGCTGCTTGCCGACGAAGGACTCAACACGCTGGTCGATTTCCGCCACGAGCGCTCGTTCAGCGCGCAACGCGGTGAGAACGGCATGGGCCGGCAGATGACCGGCAAGCGCGGCGAGGATTGCGTCATTCGCGTGCCGGTCGGCACGTCGGTCATCAACGTCGACACCGAGGAAACCATCGGCGATCTGGTCCATCACGGACAACGTCTGAAGGTCGCTGTCGGCGGACACGGCGGCGCGGGCAATCACGTTTTCAAAAGTTCAACCAATCGCACGCCGCGCAAGGCTGTGCCCGGCACGCCGGGCGAGGAACGCGAGCTGCGTCTGGAATTGAAGGTTCTGGCCGACGTGGGCCTGCTCGGGTTTCCGAATGCGGGAAAATCCACATTTATACGCGCTGTCTCCGCCGCGACGCCGCGCGTGGCCGACTATCCGTTCACGACGCTGCAGCCGCATCTCGGCGTGGTGCGCATCGGTACCGATCAGAGTTTCGTCATCGCCGATATTCCCGGCCTGATCGAAGGCGCCGCGGAAGGCGCGGGACTCGGCATCCAGTTCCTCAAGCACGTTTCGCGCACGCGATTGCTGCTGCATCTGGTGGACATGGCGCCGCTCAACGACGACATCGATCCGGTCCAGCAGGTGCGCGCCATAGAGGACGAGCTGGAGAAATTCGATCCGGAATTGCTGCATCGTCCGCGCTGGCTCGTCTTCAACAAGGCCGATCTGTTGCCTGAGGACGAACGCCAGAAATTGGCGAAGTCGCTGGTGCGCAAACTGAAGTGGAAGGCGCCGTGGTTCGTCGTCTCCGCGCTCGCGCGCGAGGGCACTTGGAACGTGTGCCTGAAGATCCAGGATTTCTTCGATAGCCTCAAAGCCGAGGCCGCCGAATCGCTGCGCAGCGAAGACGCGTGAGCCTTACCGGTCGGCCAACAAAAAAGCCGGCGCGGGGCCGGCTTTTCGCGAAACCAAAAACGCTCGGCTTACGCCAGCGCCTTGATATGCGCCGACAGGCGGCTCTTGTGACGCGAGGCCTTGTTCTTGTGGATCAGGCCACGGCTGGCGTAGCGGTCCATGATTGGTTCGGCGTTCTTGTACGCATCCTGCGCCGCCGTCTTGTCTTTCGCTTCGATCGCGTTCACGACCTTCTTGATCGCCGTACGCAGCATCGAGCGCGAGCTGGCATTGCGGGCATTGCGCTTCACCGCCTGACGGGCGCGCTTTTTGGCGGATTTGATGTTGGCCAAGATAAAACTCCGGAAAAGGAATCGGGGGGTCGAAAAAGACCGGTAATTATAGGGATTGCGGGCATTTGCGTCAATCGGACGACCGCATGAAACCGCCCAGCCTGTTGCGCTCGATGATGTCGTTCAGCGCGATGACGTTCGTTTCGCGGCTGCTCGGCCTCGTGCGCGAGCAGGTCATCGCCGGTGTATTCGGCGCGACCTGGATGACCGATGCGTTCCTCGTCGCCTTCCGCATCCCGAATTTCATGCGGAGGCTTTTCGCCGAAGGTTCGTTCTCGACGGCCTTCGTGCCGGTGCTGACCGAGGTCAAGGAAAAGCGTTCGCACGAAGATCTGCGCAACCTGGTCAGCCGAACCGCGGGAACGCTCGGCGGCGTATTGCTGATCGTCACGGCGGTTGGCGTGATCGGCGCCGATCAGCTCACCGCGATCTTCGCACCCGGCGCGCTGCTCGAACAGCCGGAGAAATTCCGCCTCACCTCCGATCTGTTGCGCATCACGTTTCCTTTCCTGATGCTGGTATCGCTCACCGCGCTCGCAAGCGGCGTGCTCAACAGCTTCCACCGTTTCGCGCTGCCGGCGCTGACGCCGGTCATCCTCAACCTGTGCATGATCGGTGCGGCGTTCTGGCTCGCGCCGCACATGGCGATTCCGATTGCGTCGCTCGCGTGGGCGGTATTGTTCGCCGGCGTCCTGCAGGTTCTGTTTCAACTACCGGCGTTGCGCAAGCTCGATCTGCTCGCGCTACCGCGATGGGGTTGGTCGCATCCGGACGTGCGTCGGATTCTGCGATTGATGATTCCGACGCTGTTCGGTTCGTCCGTCGCACAGGTGAATCTGCTGCTCGATACGCTGATCGCTTCGTTCCTCATCGTCGGTTCGCAAAGCTGGCTCGGCTACTCGGATCGACTGCTCGAATTCCCGCTCGGCATGTTCGGCGTCGCGCTCGGCACGGTGATTTTGCCGAGCCTGTCGCGGCATCACGTCAACACCGATCGCGCCGGTTTTTCGCGCGCGCTCGACTGGGGTCTGCGCACCACGCTGCTCATCTCGATTCCTGCGATGATCGGACTCGTCTTGCTGGCCAAACCGATCGTCGCGACGTTGTTCCTGCATGGCAAATTCACCGCGCACGACGTCGACATGGTCGGCTTGAGTCTCGCCGCACTCAGTTTCGGATTGCCGGCGTTCGCGCTCGTCAAAGTGCTCGCGCCCGCGTTCTATGCGCGGCAGGACACGAAGACTCCCGTGAAAGCCGGCGTCGCCGCGATGATCGCCAACATGGTGCTGAATGTGCTTTTCGTCGGCGCGCTTTATCTTTTCTGGCGCGGCGACGCAATGTCGTCCGAGCTGCTCGACGCGATCGCCGCGATTCCGGGTTTGCACATGGGCATCGCACTCGCCAGCGCGCTCGCAAGCTATCTGAATCTGTGGCTGCTTTGGAAAAACCTGGTGCGTGCCGGCGTCTATGAACGGCAGCAGGGCTGGATGACGCACACGTTCCGTCTCGTCGCAGCAAGCCTCGTATTGACGGTTGTGCTCGCATCCGGCGTGTATTTCTGGTCGGACTGGACGCAATGGCCGACGGCCACGCGTGCGGTGCGGCTGGCAATCTTGATCGCCGTCGGCGGCGTGGCATACGTCGGCGTCCTGTTCGGTTCGGGCTTCCGCCTGCGCGATCTGCGCGCCCACTGACGCCGTGCTGCACTGCGATATACTCGGCGGATGAATCGGCTTTTCCGGGACGTCGCCGGGCCCTGCCTTGCGCCGCGCGGCAGTGTCGTGAGTATCGGCGCATTCGACGGCGTGCATCGTGGGCATCGCGCGGTGATCGAGCGCGTGCGCGAGCGCGCCGCGGCATTGAAATTGGATGCGATAGCCGTCAGCTTCGATCCGATTCCACGGGTATTTTTCGCGCGCGAGGCGGTGCCGCAACTGACCTCGTCCGCCGAAAAAGCGGGTCGACTTATCGACGCGGGCATCGAGCGCGTTTTACTGCTGCGATTCAACGCGGCGATGGCGGCGATGTCGCCGGAGGATTTCATCGCGCGCGTGCTCGTGTCGCGGCTGCGGGCGCGCGAGGTTTGGGTCGGCGAAAATTTCCGGTTCGGTCATGCGCGCGGCGGCGACTTCGAGTTGCTCGATCGCGTCGGGAAAACCGCAGGCTTCGGTGCCAGATCGATCGAAGCCGTCGCCGCGGACGGCGCGTGCATTTCGAGCTCGCGTATCCGCGCGCTGCTCGCTGCCGGTGATTTCGCGGCGGCGAACAACTTGCTCGGGCGCGCTTTCTCGATCGGCGGCCATGTCGTGCACGGCCAGCAGCTCGGTCGCAAGCTCGGCTATCCGACGGCGAATCTCCGGCTGGGATCGCGCGTCTCGCCGGTGCAGGGCATCTTCGCGGTTCGCGTGCACGGCGTAAGCGATCAGCCGATGCCGGCGGTGGCCAGTCTCGGCTTGCGGCCCACCGTCGACGGCACCGAGCCGTTGCTGGAAGCGCACCTGTTCGATTTCGACGGCGATCTGTACGGTAAAAAGATACAAGTGGAATTTGTGGAAAAATTGCGCGACGAGGAAAAGTTCGACAGCCTCGACACGATGGTGCAGCAGATTCACCGCGATGCGGCGCGGGCGCGGCAAATCCTGAATGCGCCGCCGACGGATGGAGTTGTCATTCCCGCGAAGGCGGGAATCGAGCGACTTTCGCTTTCATGACGTTATAGAGGCACTGGCTTCCCGCTTTCGCGGGGATGACGACCTACTCGATTTTCATTACCGATAAAGATTCATGTCCATCGACTATAAAAATACGATCAATCTGCCCCAGACATCATTCGCGATGAAGGCCGATCTTGCCAAGCGCGAGCCCGGCATGCTCGCGGAATGGGAAACGACGCATCGCTATCAGGAAATACAGAAGCGCACCGCGGATCGCGAGCATGCGTTCATCCTGCATGACGGTCCGCCGTATGCGAACGGCATGATCCATCTCGGCCACGCGGTCAATAAAATCCTCAAGGACATCGTCGTAAAGTCGAAGCTGATGGCCGGGCTGCGTTCGCCGTACGTGCCGGGTTGGGATTGCCACGGGTTGCCGATCGAAGTCGCGGTGGAGAAGAAGGTCGGCAAGGTCGGGCAGAAAGTCGGCGCTGACGAATTCCGCAAACTGTGCCGCGAATACGCCGCGAAACAGATCGACCTGCAACGCGAGGATTTCAAACGCCTCGGCGTGCTCGGCGACTGGATGAATCCATACCGCACGATGGATTTCCAGTTCGAAGCCGACATCGTGCGCGCGCTGGCGAAGGTGGTCGAGCGTGGACACGTCGTGCGCGGCTTCAAGCCGGTGCACTGGTGTTTCGATTGCGGCTCGGCGCTTGCGGAAGCGGAGATCGAATATCACGACAAGAAATCGCCGGCGATCGATGTCGCGTACGACGCACTCGATCCGCAGGCGATCGCCTCGAAGTTCGGCGTCGAGTTGAAGCCGGGCGATGTAGTCGCCGTGCCGATCTGGACGACGACGCCATGGACGCTGCCGGCGAGTTTGGCGGTGTCGCTCGGCCCCGAGCTTGAATATGCGCTCATCCAAGGACCGTCACGCGGGGAGCGAGACGTTTATCTGCTTGTTGCCGCGAAATTGGTGCCACAAATTTTCGAGCGTTATCACAAGTTCGTCGATCTTCCCATCGGTGACGGGCCTCGCTTCGCACCTGCGACGCACGGAGTTCTGCCGGGCGAGCTTCACCAAGTCAGGCCGGGGAGTGATTTTGAAGGAGTAAAACTGCGTCATCCGTTCTACGATCGCGTTATCCCGATCATCCTCGGCGAGCACGTTTCCGCCGAAGAAGGCACGGGCGCCGTGCACACCGCGCCGGGTCACGGCATCGAAGACTTCGACGTCGGCAAAAAATACGGCTTGCCGGTGCTCAATCCGGTCGGCCCAAACGGTGTCTATCTTCCTGACACCGAAATTTTCGCGGGTCAATACATCTGGAAAGCGAACCCGGTCATCGTCGACCTGCTGCGCGATCGCGGCGTCTTGCTGGCCGCCGAAGAAATCACGCACAGCTACCCGCATTGCTGGCGGCATCGCACGCCGGTCATCTTCCGCGCGACGCCGCAGTGGTTCATCAGCATGGAAAAAGAGGGCTTGCGCGAAGGCGCGCTGAAAGCGATCCACGACGACGTCGACTGGTATCCGGCATGGGGCGAGGAACGTATCGCGAGCATGATCGAAGGCCGTCCGGACTGGTGCATCTCGCGCCAGCGCACGTGGGGCGTGCCGATCGCGTTCTTTGTCCACAAATCCACAAGTGAACCGCATCCGCGCACGGTCGAGATGATGGAAGAAATCGCCAGACGCATCGAGACCGGCGGCACTGACGCGTGGTACTCGCTCGATCCGAAAGAACTGCTCGGCCCCGACGCGGATGACTACACCAAAGTAACGGACATCCTAGACGTATGGTTCGATTCCGGCGTGACGCATTTCTGCGTGCTCGATCGTCGCCCGAATCTCGCGCGCAAGCCGGGCGACAAGGTGATGTATCTCGAAGGCTCCGATCAGCATCGCGGCTGGTTCCACTCGTCGCTACTGACCTCGGTGGCGATGCACGGCCACGCGCCGTACGACGAAGTGCTCACGCATGGTTTCACCGTCGATGCACAGGGCCGCAAGATGTCGAAGTCGCTCGGCAACGGCATCGAGCCGCAGGACGTGATGAAGAACTATGGTGCCGACATCCTCCGCCTGTGGATCGCATCGGCCGACTATCGCAACGAGATGGCGCTGTCGGATGAAATCCTGAAACGCGTTGCCGACGCGTATCGCCGCATCCGCAACACCGCGCGTTTCCTGCTCGGCAACCTGTACGGATTCGACCCGGCGAAGCATCTCGTTGCGGCCAAGGATTCGCTGCTGCTCGACCAGTGGGCGATCCAGCAGGCATACGACACGCAGCAGGCCGTGATCGCCGCGTATTCGAAATACGATTTCCCGGAGATCGTGCAGCGCATCCAGAATTTCTGCACGAACGAACTCGGCTCGCTGTATCTCGACATCACCAAAGATCGTTTGTACACGATGCAGGAAAACAGCCACGGCCGCCGCAGCGCGCAGAGTGCGATGTACCGCATCCTCGAGGCGCTGGTGCGCTGGCTCGCGCCGATCCTGAGCTTCACCGCCGAGGAAATCTGGCAGGCGATTCCGGGAGCGCGTTCGGAATCGGTGATGTTCGAGACTTGGTACGACGGACTCGATGCCGTACAAGGATCGCCGGAACAACGCGAAGCGTGGTCTGAATTGCTGAAAATTCGCGCTGCCGTCGCTAAGCAATTGGAAACGATGCGCGCGGCAGGCGAAATCGGAGCTTCGCTCGAAGCGGACGTCATGTTGTACGCCGATTTCATTCCGTTCGGGTCGATTTTGTCGAGCGATGAACGGCAAGCCAGGGAGGAACTTCGATTCTTCTTCATTACCTCTGGATTGAAAATCGCGCCGCCCGCCGAGAAGCCCGACGACGCCATCGAACAGAAAACGGAACGACTCTCGTACTGGATCTCGGCGAAGCGCAGCGGCGATCGGAAATGCATCCGTTGCTGGCATCTGCGACCTGACTATGGCGTCGATCCTTCAAACCCGGAAATCTGCGGCCGTTGTGTGACGAATCTGCCGGGCCATCCCGGCGAAACGCGGCAGTTTTTCTGATGAGCGAGCGTTTGCACTGGCGCGACAACGCGCTCGTCTGGCTCGCGGTGTCGGCTGTCGTCATCATGATCGACCAGATCACCAAGGCGATCGTCATCGCGAAACTTGAGCCGTACGTTCCGCACGAAATCATTCCCGGTTTCTTCAACTGGACGCTCGCGTTCAATACCGGCGCGGCGTTCAGTTTCCTCGCCGATCAGCCGGGTTGGCAGCGCTGGCTGTTCACGATCCTGGCCGTCGGCGTGACGATCGCGCTGACCATCTGGCTCAAGACCACGCGCCGCGGCGACTGGAAAACGGCGTTGCCGGTGTCGCTGGTGATCGGCGGCGCGCTCGGCAACCTGATCGATCGCCTGCACAGCGGGACCGTCACCGATTTTATACAAGTATACTATCGCGACTGGGTGTTTCCATCGTTCAACGTCGCCGATTCGGCGATCAGCGTCGGTGCCGTACTGTTGGTGCTGTTTGGCCTGTTCGCTTCAGGCAAGCGTTCGTCCGGCGGAGTAAAATAAACGCGTGGATGTCGTACTCGCCAACCCCCGTGGATTCTGTGCCGGCGTCGATCGCGCGATCGAGATCGTCGAGCGCGCGCTGGAAACGTTCGGCGCGCCGATCTATGTGCGGCATGAGGTCGTGCACAATCGCTTCGTGGTCGAAGGTCTGCGCGAGCGCGGCGCGATTTTCGTCGACGAACTCGACGAGGTGCCCGATGGCGCGACCGTCATCTTCAGCGCGCACGGCGTTTCGCAGTCCGTGCGTCGGCAGGCGGCGACGCGTCATCTGCGTGTGTTCGACGCGACGTGTCCGCTGGTCACCAAGGTGCACATGGAAGTTGCGCGGCACGCGAAAGCGGGCAGGGACGTCGTGCTGATCGGACATCAGGGTCATCCGGAAGTGGAAGGTACGCTTGGCCAATGGGATCGCGAAGGCGCGACCGGCGACATCCATCTGGTCGAAACGCCGGACGACGTGCGCAAGCTCGAACCCAAGCATCCGCAGAACATCGCGTACTCGACGCAGACCACACTGTCGATCGACGACACGAAGGCCGTGATCGATGCACTGCGCGAAAAATTTCCGGCGATACTGGGTCCGCGCCACGACGACATCTGCTATGCGACGCAGAACCGGCAGGACGCCGTGCGCAAACTCGGCCAGCAATGCGATCTCGTGCTCGTGGTGGGGTCGCCGAACAGTTCCAATTCCAATCGGCTGCGCGAGCTTGCCGAGAAACACGGCGTGCCCGCGCATCTCATCGACGGCGCGCAGGACATCGATCGCACCTGGCTCGACGGCAAGCACAACATCGGTGTAACGGCCGGCGCGTCGGCACCGGAAAGTCTGGTTCGCGGCGTGGTCGACCAGTTGCGCGCGTGGGGCGCGGGCGAGGTGCGCGAGCTGCAGGGCGATCCAGAAAACATGACCTTCGCGCTGCCGAAGGAATTGCGCGCCGCGGTCATCGACTGACGGCGTTTTTCCTTGCGCCAACCAGCGCTTATCCCCTAAAATTCGCGACCCTCCTGCGCCGACGTAGCTCAGTTGGTAGAGCAACTGATTCGTAATCAGTAGGTCGGAGGTTCGACTCCTCTCGTCGGCACCATTTTCGTCTCGCTGCGATGCCCGGCAAAACCGCGCGCCCATGCCACTTGTCGGCTAAAAGCCGCGCTAGGCCCGTCCCGCGTACACTCGGCGCGAACCTTTTGTTACAAGGAGCGGCCATGAAAACACGTATTCCGCGCGGATTTTCGCTGCTTGAGCTGATGATCGTCATCGTCGTTGCGGCGATACTCGCAGCGTTCGCCCTGCCGGCATTCCGAACCTATTTCATACGCAGCAATCTCGCCTCTTCGGCGAACAATCTACTGGCTGCCATGAATACGGCGCGTACCGAGGCGGTCAAGCGCAACGCCTACGTGCGCGTCGATCCGTCCACATGCAATTCGACGACGAGCTGGTCTTATGGCGCGTTCGTTTGGATCCCAGCGCCCACGAACCCGGCAGCCGACACGATTCCCACCGGAAGCGACACACGCATCGTCAGTGGGTCCGTTGCTGGCGACGGTGGTGCCTGCCAGAGCGGGGCGAACGTCACCGCAACGGTCGTGAGCGGAGCGGGCAACGTAATTTGCTACAACGGCAGCGGCCGTACGAATCTGAATGTTTCAGGTTCCGCGTGCACGACACCGGTAACTTCCTCGCCCTTTCAGGTGCGGCTCTGCGATTCGACCAACGCGGTCAAGACAGGACCGGTCATCGACGTAAGTTCAAGCGGCCGTGCCTTGATACAACCCAACGTGACGTGTCCATGATCATCTCCGCTCATTCTCGCGCTCGCGGCTTCTCGCTGTTGGAGTTGCTCGTAACGCTGGTCGTGCTGTCGATCGGCCTGCTCGGTATCGGTCTCATGCAGACCACGAATCTTGGCTTGACCAAGACTGCGTACTCGCGCACGCAGGCAATGCTGCTGGCGGGAGATATCGCCGACCGCATCCGCGCCAACGAGACCTACGCCGCCAATTACGTGACATCGAGTTTAACCACTCGCGCGACGCCAGCATGTGTCGCCGGAAATAACTGCGCGGGGCCCGCACTGGCCGCTTCGGACATCCAGGATTGGTCGAACCGGATTCTCGCGGAGTTTCCCGGCGGCCAAGGCGTCATCCTGAATTCCACGAGCACGGCAACGGCGTGCCCCGGTTACACGGCGACGGCGATCGCGGCCGGTTTCATGCGCGTGCTCATCACGTGGAACGAATCGGCGACATCGACGGGCGCCCAGACCACCGGAGACTGCTATCAATTCGATTTCGTTTTCTAGGTCGGCGACGATGATCAAAAATACTTACATGTCGAAAGCCCGCTCCTTCGCGGGGTTTTCCTTGATCGAAATGATGGTGGCGATCGTCATCGGCATCATTCTTTCGATCGGTCTGGTGCAGGTGATGGTCGCGGGCAAAGCGGCGTCGCAGGCCACGCAAGGTGCGAACTTCATGCAGGAGAACGCGCGCTTCGCAACGACGGCGCTCGACTTCTCGCTGCAGATGGCCGACCACTGGGGTTCGAGCAATCCCGACAAAGGCCAGACGACCGCCGCCGCGCAAACCGCATACAACGCAGCAATGGCCAATTGTCCCGGACTGCAGTCGGGTTCTACTACGACGTATGTCACAGGCCAGAACTGGTGGACGCTCGGCACGTACGGCATCAGCGCGAGTAGCGGACCGGCTGGCGTACTGGGCGCCACCTGCATTCCCGATTATTTTGGCGGCGATGTCGTCGTCGTGCGCTACGCGGATAGCAACTTCGTTCAATGCTCGGATGTTGCGTGCGCAACGACAGTCCCGGCTGGGTCAGTAGCTGCGGGCGGTCTATATGTTCGAGTCGGAGCGGGTAAGGGCATGGTTCTGGCGAAAGGTTCGGAGATCACGAGCCTCGCGGGCGGGACGTTCACGCCACCCCTCGACGCCGGTTACTACGAAAGCCCGGATCACTCCAATCAGGACGGCCTGTATACGTATCCGTACCGAGTCGAGGTTTACTACTTGCGGAAATGCAGCACGTTGATCGGCGGGGCCTGCACGGCGGCCTCCGATAACGGCAATCCGATTCCGACATTGTGGCGCGTGCGGCTTGCCAACGTCGCGACTGTGGCGACCATGGTTGCCGAACCGGTCGTCGAAGGCGTTCAGGACATGCAGCTTGAATATGGCTTGGCGTCCGACGACGTCTCCGGCGGAAACATTCCGGTCCGCTTTGCCGATGTGCAGACGTACAAGCCCGCCTCGTCGGTGGGTTCCGGCACCGGCGCGACGGACTGGCTAAAGGTCGTAAGCGTGCGCGTGGGTTTGCTCACGCAGAGCGACAGTTTCAACTCCAGCGGCACGCGTACGAACGTGGATCAGCAGAACGTCCAGGGTTCGACGAGTATCAGCTCCGACATCACGAGCGGCTACACCGGTACCGCCGACAAATATCTGCAGCACGCCGTGTTCACGACGCTCGGCCAAGTGCGCAATCGGGACCGAGGATAAGCCGATGACATCCATCAATCGCAATCGTCAGCGCGGCGCCACGTTGTTCGTGGGCCTGATGTTTTTGCTCGTGCTCACGCTGGTGGCGCTGGTCTCCATGCGCGGCACTACGCTCGAATTGAAGATGGCAACGAACCAGACGCAGCACCAGACCGCGTTCGAGCTCGCCGAAAGCATGCGTTTGATGACCGGTGCGATCGTCTCGCAGAACACGCTGAACCGCGGTATGCAGAATTTCAGCGGATCGGCGCAGACGTGGGCGTACATCGGTAGTTCCGGACCGGTAGGCGGCCAGCCCGGCGGCGGAACCAGTTGTGCGACGAGCGCGTTGCCGACTTCGCTGCAGCTTTATCAGAACGAAAGCTCCGCGTCGTATTCGAGCCAGTGGCACACCATACCGGGCGTGTTTCGCGGCAACGTGCCCACGGCAACCGCGACGGACATCGCCGGCAACCCGAACAAGATTCTCGCCAATTGTTCGACGGCGCCGGGCGGCTCGGCATGGTCGAACGTCTACGCCATCGGTACCCGCAGCACGCCGGGTACCGGCACGGCGCAAAACGAATCGTCCACCGGCGTCGGCGCGTCCGGCGGCGGCGCAACCCGTTGGTTTGAAATCCGCAGTCAGGGCCAGATCGGTGACGGCGCGGGTGTAGTCACCGCGGCCGAATACCGCCAGCCGATCATCAACTGACAGCACCGATTCATTTAGAGGTTTTTCTCATGAAGCCCTTCACGTTTCCGATGAATTTGACGATGCGTATCGCGGTCGCCGCGGCCGGCTTGATCGGCGTGTTCTCGAGCGCCTTTGCAGCACTGTCCGGGCAGCAGGAATCCGCGTTCCAGTCGAACCCCGTGCTCAATGTCTCGAGTGCGACGCCGCTGGTCATGCTCAATCTTTCGCGTGACACCTTGCTTTTCTCGCGCGCCTACAACGATTACTCGGCGCTCATTCCCGGCAGCAGCGCGGTGCAGACGACCTATAGCGACCAGGTCGAGTACTACGGCTATTTCGATAGCGAAAAGTGCTATTCGTACAGCAGCGACATCTTCACTCCTACCGGGACCGTGTCGGGTTACGTCAGCGTCGGTACGCCGCCGACGAATCATTACTGCAGCACCGCTTGGAGCGGCAACTTTCTGAATTGGGCGACGATGACCCGCATGGACGCGGTACGCAAGATCTTGTACGGCGGTTTGCGGTATGTCGACAGTGATACCGCGACTACCAGCGTTGTTCTGGAACGTGCCTATGTTCCGCCGGACGCGCATGGATGGGCGAAATATTACAACGGCACCGACATCGCGAGTCTGACTCCTTTCAGCCCGCCTACCGCTCCAGCAACGGGTACCGGCAGCTCGACGGCCAGCTTGTCTGCAACGACGGGCTGTTGGGGCGGAGGCAGCAACTGCAAGACATTGACGGTGACCAGCGTCAGTAGTGGGATCACCAGCGTCGCACAGCCTGGAGATCAGCTTTGTCTGACGACAAATACGGTGACCCGCTGCGCCCTGGTCGGTCAGGGTCAGATACCCACGGACAGCGCGACAGGAACGGCGCTCACGAACTTCATCATCGGGCGTGTCAAGACCATTAGCTCGGGCACGATCACGATGGAAATTCCCGTGATCTCCGGTATCGCGTCAACGCTCAGTGCGCCAACTTGCTCGTCCGGCAGCCCTTGCGCGTGGAAGATCACCGATCTCAACACAGCGGGCATTACCTTGTGCAACATCACCTATGGAGGTTATGGCACGTCGAACAGTTCTCAGGCCGTCCACACGACACCCAATACGACCAGCCCGAATCCGCCACTCGTGAAAATCGTGCCGGGCGACTACCGGTTGTGGGGCGCCAATGAAAGCTATCAGTGCCTCTGGGCTGACACGAAATCGAACATGGGCAACGGCGGATTCGCTATCGCCGGTTCCAACGGCAATCTTGCTTATTTTTCCGGCGTCCCATCGGCCGACGAAAATCCGCCAGCTTCCATCGGTCTGAACGCGGGCAACCACTATACCGGCGACAGTTTCAACGGCGAATATGTGGTGCGGGTCACCGCGTGCCCGAGTTCCTCGATTGTCAACGAAACTTGCCACACTTATCCGAATGGGAACGTCAAGCCGGTCGGGCTGCTGCAATCCTACGGAGAGTCGGGCCAGATCAAATTCGGATTGATCACCGGTAGCTATAACAAAAACATCTCCGGAGGCGTGGTACGCGCCAACCTGCCGGGACCCAACGTCAACGGTGTCAACTCCCTTACCGCCGAAATCAACGCGAACACCGGCACGTTTCTGACGCCCAGTACGACGGGGATGATCGCGACGCTGAACAACCTGAAAGTCTATGGATACAACTATGAAAGCGGTGGTGGTGCCGACAACTACGGCGATGGCGATGGCGGTTGCGTATACCAGCTCAACGGCATCGTGCACTCGGGAGCCGGCTCCGGTTTTGTAAACGAAGGCGGCTGCTCGAACTGGGGCAATCCGATTTCTCAAGCATTTCTCGAGTCCGTCCGTTACTTCGCCGGCGCCGGACTCGCGGGTGGCGACACGCCAACCACAAACTTTACGTATACCTCGTCGGGTTCGCGCGATGCCGCCCTCGGTCTGCCGCTTCCAGCGTGGACAGATCCGCTGAGCAACAACAATTATTGCGCTTCGCTCAACGTACTCACCTTCAATGGCACGGTACCTTCTTACGAAGATACCAGCAGTGCTTACGGCACCTATTACAACAGTTTTTCGAACCTCTCTCTCACCGAGACGCCTAACGTCAGCATCGGCAACCCCGGAACCGTGGCAGGCTGGACCGACTTGGTAGGCGCGGGCGAGGGCATTAGCGGCAGCTATCGTATCGGTCGTGTCATTGGTTCCTCGACCACGACCACCGATGGCTACTGCACGGCAAAGCCTGTGACGGCAGGACAGCTAAGCTCGCTCAGCGGTATTTGCCCCGACGGTCCGTCGATCGCCGGCAGCTACATGCTTCCAGGAATTGCGTACGCCGCGCATATCAACCGCATCCGCAGTGACCTGACCGTTCCCACGAACGACACCCGCTCTCTCAAGGTCAATACATATGCGGTGCAGCTAGCGACGAACACCCCCACGATCACAATTCCCCCAGTCTCAGGTGCCACGACGCAGGCCGTAACGATCACGCCGACCTACATTTCCGCATGGGGCAACGGGCGCATCGTGGATTTCCGCATTGTGCAGCCGAATGACCCCACCAGTTGCCCGACGGGTACAGCATCGGGTACGACGTGCGGGAGCTACTACGTCAACTACGAGGACAGCACGGCCGGCGGCGACTTCGACCAGGATCTCTGGGGCATCATCAGTTACCAGATGACCTCGTCGCAGATTACCGTGACGACAGCTTCGGTCGGGGCCTCATCCGGAAACGGCCAAGGGTTCGGCTTTACGATCACGGGAACGACCAAAGACGGCATCCACGCGTTTTCCGGTGCCTACAACTTCACTTTCGCCGACACGACGGGCATAGCGAGTCCGCCGTCGTGTACGAACTGCGTTACGCCGGCAGCTCCACGCTCGTACACATTCGATCTGGCTTCGTCGACCTCCGCTCAGACGCAGACCCTGCAAGATCCACTTTGGTACGCCGCCAAGTGGGGCGGCTTCGCCGACGATCCCAACACGCCGGACGGCCTGCCGGACACTACCCGAAAGTGGGATCAGTACGACAACACCACCGGCGTTCCTGTCACCGGCGGCGACGGCGTGCCCGACAATTACTACCTTGTGAGCAATCCGACGCAGCTGGTTGCATCGCTCACGCGTGCCTTCAGCCAGATCGTTGCAAAAGTCGCCTCCGGTACCGCCGCCGCCGTGGTGGCGAGCGCGGGACAAGGCAGCGGCGCGGTGTACCAGGCGTTCTACGAGCCGGTGCATCAGGAGACGATTACGCCCAATCGCCAGGCACGCTGGATCGGATCGCTGCAGGCGCTGTTCATCGGACCGGACGGCAAGTTGTACGAGGATACGAATCAGGATGGCCAGCTCACCATCGGCACGGACAAGGCGATCGTTTTCACTTACGACACGACGTCCAACGTGACCAAATTCCAGGTCGACGACGGTTCGGTTCCGTTGACGACTCCACTCCAGGATTTGTCACTTCTGAAGCCGATCTGGAATGCGCGCAAGACGCTGGCCACACCGCCCGCCGGAACGGTAGTCGCGCAGCGCGGCTATTCCACTGGGGACACGTCGAAGCGCTACATCTTCACCTGGATCGACGAAAACGGAAATGGTCAGGTCAGCAGTAACGAAATCTATGACTTCACGGCATCAGCCATTCCGTCGACCGACTACTTCTTCTTCAATCTCGTCAACGGGTCCGGTGCGCCGACGGCGGCTGCGACTGAAGCGCAGAACATCATCAACTGGGTGCGTGGACAGGACTTGACCGGCTATCGCAACCGCACACTGGCCTACAACGCGAGCGACGGCACGTCCGGCGCGGCCACGCAGCGCCTGGGCGACATCATCGACTCAACGCCGAGTATCGTGGCGACGCCGAGCCAAGCGTTCGATCTGCTGTACGGCGATCAGTCTTACGGTGTTTACCGCAACAATAACGCCTGCCGTCGCCAAGTCGTCCTCGTCGGCGCCAATGACGGCATGCTGCACGCCTTTAATGCCGGCTTCTTCAACGTGAAGAATCAGGCTTTTGCCACCTCGCCGAACACCACCGGCTGCGCGACGGGGTCGAGTTCTTCGACCAACAATTATTCGCTCGGCGAAGAGATCTGGGCTTACGTGCCGCAGAACCTCATCCCGCACCTGACCTGGCTGACCAAGGATCCGCCGGCGGCCAACGGTTACACGCACGTCTACTACGTGGACGGTACGCCGCGCATCTTCGACGTGAACCTGCCCAGCGTCATAAACCACAGCTGCAGCGGAACAGTGAATAGCACGACGATCGACTGCAGCCATTGGGGCACGATTGCCGTGGTGCCGTTCCGTCTCGGCGGCGGCCTGGTGACTGTCGATACGAAGGGCGACGGTTCGCAGATGCGCAACTATCACTCCGGCTACATCATCATGGACGTGACGGATCCCGAACAGCCGCCGAAACTCATCGGCGAAATCACCTTGCCGGGCAACCAACTCGCGACGTCGAGTCCGACGGTGGTGACGATCCGCAAACCCGACGCCGGCAGCAGCGATCCGAATAGCTGGTATCTGGTGGCCGGGTCAGGTCCGGACGCGCGCACGTCGGTTTCATCCACCGGAACCGCGCAGATCTACGCCTACGACTTGAATAACCTGGGCAGCTACGATTCGTCCGGCGTCACCACGCCGGCGCACGCCGGGTTCGTCACGACGAGCACAACAGCATTTGCCGGTGATCTGATCGCTTCGGACTGGAACTTGGACTTCCAGTCCGAAGGCGTCTACTTTGGTACGCAACAAACGACTGCCGGCGCGGATTTCAACGGCGGCATCTTCAAGCTGCAGACGCATACGGCGGGGAGCGGTGCGCCGGACGCGACGCTCGGCTCGTGGACGATGTATCCGATGTATGCCGCGTCGAATTTGACCAACAAACCGGTCAGTGTGCGTCCCACGCTGGGTCTCGACGACAACGCCACGCCGTATGTTTTCTTTGGAACCGGCCGCCTGTTCGCGAGCGCCGATCTTGGCACTACCACGCAACAGTCGATTTTCGGACTCAAGGACAAGAGTGAAACACAAAGCCATCCCACGGGCTGTTCGGGCGATGCGGCATGCGTGCTCGATGCTTCCAGCAAACTGTTGTCGGGATGCCTCGTGCAAGCCAATGGCACGATCTCCGGTTCGTGCGGATCGGAAGCCGCCGGTACGACGTTCTCGCAATTGACAGCCGACGCCGCGAACAACTGTCTGGGTACGACACCACCGAGTCCCTGCTACGACGGCTGGCAGCTCAACCTTGCAACTCCCGCGGCAGGCGATACGCATTCCGGATCCGAACGCGTGGTGAGCAGCCAAACGTTGTTCGGCGGCGAGCTGTTCACCTCGACGTACATTCCGAACACGTCGTTGTGTGGAGCAATCGGTCTGAGCAATCTTTACGCACAGAACTACCAGACCGGTGCCGGCAATCCTGCCAATGCGCCTTTCGGCACCTCGACGTCTGGCAGTACGACGACGATCAACTTGTCCACCGCGATCGGTTCGGGCGGTCTGGCATCGCCACCGAGCCTCATCGTGCATCCTGGCGCCGGCACGAACGGCAGCGCGACCTTGCAGAGTTGCGTACAGACGTCCACGGGCCAGATCGTGTGCCAGAATCTGGGCAACGCCGCCGGGGTCAGCAACGGGGAAGTCTCGTGGCGTCAACTGCTCAACAACAATTGAGAGGAATGACCATGGCAACTGGGGTACGCAGTCGTTCCGCGGGTTTCACGCTGCTGGAACTGATGATCGTGGTGGTCATCATCGCCATCCTGGCGGCGATCGCCTTGCCGGCTTACACGAAGTACGTGCAGCGCACGCGCCGTTCCGATGGACAGAGCGCACTGATGAACGCGCAACAGGCGGAGGAGAAGTTCTTCTACCGCTGCAACCGCTACGGCAGCATGACCGAAATCTACGCTGCCGCTGCGCCGACTTGCACGAGTGCCTTCGCTGCAGGAACAGCAACGAATTCGCCGCAGAAATATTACTCGGTATCGATCAGCTCACTGACCGCGCCCGGCGGTGGCATTGGCTACGTGCTGCAAGCGGCTCCGCAAGGTATCCAGGCTGGCGATCAGTGCGGCACATTGCAATTAGATAGCGTAGGCGGCAAAGACGCGCTGGGCGACGCTTCGTTCGCCACGGATGGCGATATCAAACGCTGCTGGCACTAATGCACTAATTGGTGGGCGATAGTGGGATCGAACCACTGACCCCTGCCGTGTGAAGGCAGTGCTCTACCGCTGAGCTAATCGCCCAAAAAGGTCGCGTAGCGTAATACCTGGGTCGCCGACCGTCAATTCGGAATATGCATGTCATCGATCGAACGTGAAACGCAAGCCGTCGGGTTCCGCGCACATTTCTGGACCACGACAACTTTCGCAATGCTGTTGGCCGCAGTCGCCGGTTTTTCGCAGGCGACAGAGAGCGCCGAACAGCGCTTCCGTGATTTCGAAGCCTTGCTCACACGCGCCGGACGTTTCGATGTGAAAGCGCATGTGGTGAGTACCGGCATCATCGCGAGCGATCTCACCGCCGATGTCGGCGTGGCCAACGAAGGCATCGTCGTCATCCGCATGAAAGGCACGTTCAACGGCAAGCCCGACGACGTGGTGCTGCGCACCGATGGCATTGTCACCATGATCGGCAGGGACGGCGAGCAGACGCGCCTGCAGCCTGGCAGGAGCATGCGGCAAGCGGTTCAGCTCGGCTTCGCGCGCGTGGGGCTATGGCATAACCTGATGTTGCTCTCGCACGGTACGCAGCCGGAACATAACGAGGGCGGCATCCTGCAGTGGACCGATGTCGCCAATGTCCGCTACGCGAGTCCGGCGAAAAAGGGACAGACAGGGCTCACGTTCGATGTGGTCATCGAAGGCAAGCCCCTCGGCCAGGCCACCCTGTGGTTCGACGACACTTCGAAAATGCCGGTCCGGCGCGAGCAAGCCCTTACTATCGATGGCAAGACGATCAGGACGGTCGAAGACTACTCGAACTTCATTCCTACGGCGTAACTCGAAGTTACGATAGGAAAAGCTTGTCGATCAATAAGTTGTACTCTATTTTTCGACCTGAAATAAGATGTGTTTTTGACCGTGGAACCGCAGTGACAAGGCGAGTTTGCCGGTCAGGAAAGCGATTGCGTCCAACGCCTTGTAATTGTCGAACTTTTGTAAATTTTGAGTTATAGTTGGTTCACTGTGTCTGCAATTCGTTCGTGAATCGTGACCTTTAAGGCCGTCGTTTAGGGGCCGCCGGTCATCTCACTTCTTATGCATACCAGTAAGTAGGCCGTCGCAACTGAAGACGCGTCTTGTCTGATTTGTCCTGTGGAGTTTTTATGTCGGATCGTGAGGTTGGTACTGTCAAGTGGTTCAACGACAGCAAGGGTTTCGGGTTCATCAGCCGTGAAAACGGTCCCGATGTGTTCGTGCATTTTCGCGCCATCCAGGGTACGGGCTTCCGTACGTTGCAGGAAGGCCAGAAAGTGAGCTTCCGCGTCGTGCAGGGCCAGAAAGGCCTGCAAGCGGACGAAGTGGCACCCGCCTAAACACCCCCTTTTTTCGCGCAAATTCTTGGCACACCGGCGATCGCTCGCCGGTGTGCGTTTGCGCGCTGCGCGCGACGCCTAAAACTTGCCGGCGCGGAAGTCTTCGATCGCCTGCACGATCTGCTGCTGCGTGTTCATCACGAACGGTCCGTACTTGACGACCGGCTCGTTCAACGGCTTGCCCGCAACGACGATCAGCTTGGCCGGCACGTCACCCGCCGAAACGGCGAGCGACGAACCCGCGCTCAGTACGCCGAGATCCCCGCGAACCAGATGTTCATTGGCGCCCGTTCCTACCACCGCCTGACCTTCGTAAACATACACGAACGCATTGTGACCTGACGGCAGCGCAAGCTCGACCGTCGCGTGTGCGTCGAGATGCACATCCAGATAGGTCGGCTGAGTAGCGATACCGGCCACCGGGCCTTCGGTATCCGCGATCTTCCCGGCGATGACGCGCACTGTCGCGCCCGCCGCCAATGCGACTTCTGGAATACGTTCCGGCGCGATGTCCTGATAGCGCGGCGCCGTCATCTTTTCAGCGGCGGGCAGGTTGACCCACAACTGGAATCCCCACATCAACCCGTTTTCCTGCTCGGGCATTTCCGAGTGCAGGATGCCGCGGCCAGCAGTCATCCACTGCACGCTGCCCGGCGTCAACAAGCCGCTGTTGCCCTGGTTGTCACCGTGGCGCATGCGGCCGGCGAGCATGTAGGTCACCGTTTCGAAACCGCGGTGTGGATGCTGTGGAAAGCCGCCGATGTAGTCGGAGGCCGAGTCGGAGCGGAATTCATCGAGCATCAGGAACGGATCGAGCATGTCCAGCGCCGGTTGGCCAATGACGCGCGTAAGCTTCACGCCGGCGCCGTCGGAGGTCGGCCGCCCGCGCACGACGTGCACGACCTGACGCTGAGTCGTCGTGGTGGTGTCGGGTAATGCCTGCGTATCGAGCATTCAAATCTCCCAAAGGGTGGATCGCCTGGATATGGAGTTCGCGCGCAGCGAATACCACGCTCGGTTTCGGCACGCAGCGTTCCATAAACGTTACGCCAAAACGATTAACATCACGCCCATGACCGCAATCACAATTATCGATCCCAAAGTACACGACCTCGGCGGCGGATTCACCGTCCGCCGTGCGCTGCCGCATCTGACCGCTCGTCACGTGGGTCCGTTTGTGTTTTTCGATCACATGGGTCCGGTCAGCTTCGCCAACGGCGAGGGCATCGACGTACGCCCACATCCGCATATCGGCCTCGCCACGGTCACTTATCTTTACGAAGGCGCGATCGAGCATCGCGACACGCTCGGCAGCGTGCAGACCATACGCCCCGGCGACGTGAACTGGATGACCGCCGGCCGCGGCATCGCGCATTCCGAGCGCAGCCCCGCGGCCGAGCGCGCGGCGGGTCATGCGCTGCACGGCATCCAGACCTGGATTGCGCTACCCACGTCGGCCGAGGAAGTCGCACCCGACTTCCATCACCATCCATCGAGCACGCTGCCGCAGTTCGAAAAAGATGGCATTCGCCTGCGACTCCTCGCAGGCGAGGCATTCGGGCTGCGCTCGCCAGTGGTCACGTTTTCGCGGATGTTCTATGTCGCCGTCGATTTTCTCGCCGACGGCACGTTGATCCTGCCGCCCGAACATGTCGAACGCGCGGTGTATGCGCCCGATGCATCACTGACGATCGACGGTATCAAATTGGCGCCGCAGCAACTCGCGGTGCTGTCGGCCGGTTCGAACAGTCGCGATCGGAGCATCGGCAGGCGCGCGCGCGTTGCTGTTCGGCGGCGATCCTGTCGATGGCGAACGGCATCTGTGGTGGAACTTCGTGTCCAGTTCGCGTGATCGCATCGAACGCGCCAAGCGCGATTGGGTCGACGGCAAGTTCGGTACCGTGATCGGCGAAACCGAGTTCATTCCGCTGCCGGGCTGAGTTTCCGATCAGCGATACTGGTGATGGCAGGCATCGCATGCGGCCGTGATTCGTTCAACCGCCGGCGCAACCGCCTTGCATTCCGATCCGATTGCCGCCGCATCGGACAGCGCTTGATTCAGACGATGCTCGTATTCCAGGAACGGCGTGTCCGGTGTTCCCTCCGGGAACATCGCCGAGTCGATATCGCGGCTCAACACGGACAAGGCAGACACGTGCGAAGTCGCATCCGTACATCGTCCGCTGCGTACTGCCTCGCGCAACGCTCCGGCGTGGTATTGCATCACGTTCATCAGACCTCGCGGAAAGGCATCGCGGCGGCCGAGCGCGTTCAGGACGCTCGACGCGGCCAGCGCACCGACCGCCAGGCCGAGTACGAGCAGGATCAGGGATCGCATAGCCCAAGAATAGCCGAAACCCTTTCGGGCCGGCGTTGCGCTTGCGTACAATCGGGGCGAGGGGAGATTCCGTGGCGCCAACCAACGATCACAACTCCAAGACCGATCGCAATACGATTGCCGAATCGTCGCGGTTCGAACCGGGCGAATTCAAGCCGCGGCTGATTGTGGTCAGCGGCATGATGCTCGGTTTGCAGATCGAACTGGGCGACGCGGCGGTGACCATCGGTCGTTCCAGCGAGTGCGCGCTGTCGCTGCAGCATCCGAGCGTGTCGCGCCATCACTGCGAGATCTCGCACGAAGGCGACCACTATTTCATCGAAGATCTCGGCTCGACGAATCGCACCTATCTCAACGGCAAGCCGATCCGCCGCGAGGAGTTGCACGACGGCGATCAGATCAGCGTCGGCAACAACGCCATCAAGTTTTTCACCGGGCAGAGTCTCGAAGCGAAATACCACGACGAACTGATCGATTTGGCCATCTACGACAGCCTCACCGGTTTCTACAACCGCCGGCATTTCCGCACGCTGCTCGACGAGGAAATCGAACGCGCCAAGGGCGCCGCGCCGGTAAGCGTGCTGATGATGGACCTGGATCACTTCAAGAACATCAACGATCGGTTCGGCCATCTCGTCGGCGACCAGGTGCTGACCGGCGCCGCACAGATCATGCGTGCGCAGACGCCGCCCGATGCGCCTTTCGGTCGACTCGGCGGCGAGGAATTCGCACTTGCGCTGCCCGGCAAGACGCTTGACGAAGCGATCGCGCTCGGTGAGAAACTGCGCACTGCGATTGCCGCCAAACCGATCGAAACGCGCGATCAGAAATTGCCGATCACGATCAGCATCGGCGTCGCGCAGACCGGCCAGGCATTGAAAACCGGTGCGGAACTGCTCAACAGCGCCGACGACCGGCTTTATCGCGCCAAGCAGGCGGGCCGCAACTGCGTCTGGTCGAAAGACTGATCCGATCGAGATTGGTCACGTCGCATTGGCGGGCTTCGGCGGCAACGCGTCGAGGCGCGCGGTCCACTGTGCGACCTGATCGGATTTGCCGAGTGCCTTGTACGCATCGATCAATGGCGTGATGTATTCGCGCAGCCGCCAATGGCTGTCACCGAAATCCTTCTGCTTCTCGGCAATGGCGCTCAGCAACTCTTTCTCGGCGTCCGCGTAATCGTGTGCGCGCAGCAACGCTTTGCCCAGACCAAAATGGATCTCGCCGGTCACGTTGGCATCCCCGCCGAACACCTGCAGCGCATATTCCAGCGCATGCCGCTGGGTGGCGATGGCTTGATCGGTCTTGCCGACGTCGAGCAGATAATTGCCGTAGTTGTGCGTGGCCATCACGGTGTTCTGGTTTTTCTCGCCGTAACGCTTGCGTGTTTCGGTGAGCGCCCGTTCGTAATACGGGCCCGACTCGGCGATCTTTTCCGGCGTGCCCTGCTGACGCAGCGCGCCGGCGAGATTGCTGACGATTTCGACCGTGAACGCATGGTTCGGTCCGTAGATCTTTTCGCAAATCGGCAACAGGCGGGACAGTATTTTTTCGCCTTCGGCGAAGCGGTTCGCTTCCAGATTCATGATCGCGAACCGATTCAGCACATCAAGCGTCTTCGGATGTTCTGCTCCGTATACCTTCTCGTGTTCGGCAACCAGGCGCCGATAAATAGGGTCGGCTTCTTCGTATTTGCCTTCATAGGTCAGCACCTCGGCGTGGATGACGCCGGCGTTCAGCGCCTCGTCGCTGGCTGGACCGAACTCGCGGACGATCGGCTGCTCGATCGCGACGATCTCCTTTTCGCCTTCTTTGAGTTTGCCTTCGTAAACCATCAGTTCCACGTGGTCTGCGCGCGACTTCAGCGTGTCCTTGTCCTCCGCGCCGTGGACGCGCGTAAGCGTGGCGATGTTGCTTTCATATTCCGCGTCGGCTTCCGGGAACTTGCCGATGTTGGTCAGTTCCATCGCGTACTGGCGCTGGATGCGCAACGTGTCCAGCGCATCCGCACCGAGGCTCTGCTTCGCCAGCGCGTAAGCGCGCTCGGTATGCTGCATCGACGGCTTGTATTCGGCCAGACTGTAGTAACTGTTGCCGATCGTCGCTTCGATCTGCGCCAATGCTTCGGGTTGATCGGCGAGCTGCTTCTGCGACTGATCGGCCGCGTTGTCCAGGATCTTGTGCAGCAGTGTCTTGTCCAGGTCGCGCGCTTCTTCCGGACGCACGCTGCTCAGGATGTCGGCGAGGAAGCGCGAGGTCTGCCGACTCTTCTCGGCCTCGATGTTGGCGCGGATGGCCGCATTGCGCGCGTTGACCATGCCGAAGATCGCCGCCGTCGCACCGACGATCAGCGCGATCGCAATCACACAAGCAGCGAGGATCGGCCGTCGATTGCGCACGGCGAAACAGCGCAGCCGGTACGAGTTCCGATTCGGGACCGCGCGCAGCGGATAGCGATCCAGATAGCGATGCAAATCGTCGGCGAATGCCTGCGCCGACTCATAGCGGCGCGTGCGATCCGGATCGGTTGCGCGTGCCAGCGCCCAGCGCAGTTCGACTGGGATTTCCGAGACTGCGCGCACCAGTTCTGTCGGCGCTTTCGCCGACTCGCCGAGCGATTCAAGCAACGCCGCGTGCAGATCGCGGTTGTCGAAGCCGCCGTGAATGACCTTGTCCATCGTCGTCGTCGGCAGCAGCAGTTCGAGCAACATCACGCCGAGCGCATAGATGTCCGTGCGCACGTCGATCTCGCTGATCTTGCCGCGCAACTGCTCCGGACTCATGTAGCCGCGCGTGCCCGCCGCCTGCATCAAGGTCGATTCGCCGCCGGTGGTCTGGCTCGCGCCGATGGCGATGCCGAAATCGATGATCTTCGGACTCGGCTTGCCATCGACGTCGGCGATCAGCACGTTGCTGGGTTTCAGGTCGCGATGGATCACGCCGCGCTGATGGGCGTGCTGCACGCCCATGCAAATGCGGATGAACAGTTCCAGCAGTTCGCGCCGGTCGCCGCCGCGGCCGGCCCAGTACGCACCGAGCGGCGGACCGTCGATCCATTCCATGGCAAAGAACGGATGGCCCTGCGGTGTGGTGCCGGCGTCATAGACTTTCGCGATCGCCGGATGATCCATGCGCGCCAGCGCCTGGCGCTCGACGAGGAAATACGCCTCGGCCAGCCCGCCCTGAAGCTGGCCGCGGATCAGCTTGAGCGCAACGGGTCGCTGGATCGGTTCGAGCTGTTCGGCCAGATATACCGCGCCCATGCCGCCTTCGCCGAGCAGCCGCTCGATGCGGTACGGACCGACGCGCTGGCCAGGCGGCAGCGTGTGCGAACCGTCATCGACGCTGCTCTCGACGTCGAGCACGGTCGGCTGATCCGGCAGGCTGGGGCGGAGGTCTTTGGGCGCGGACATCGGCGCTAACTCACAAGGACAGTGGCGGATTAAAGTATACGTCCGTCTCGGGCTGAAAAATTCTTTCGGAGTATTTCTTGGATTCGCGCTTCGCCGGCATCGACCGGCTGTACGGCGCTGGCGCGGTGGCGCGGCTGGCGAAAAAACGCGTGGCGGTCGTCGGTCTCGGCGGCGTCGGCTCATGGGCGGCCGAGGCGTTGGCGCGGTCGGGCATCGGTGCGATCACGTTGATCGATGCCGACGACGTGTGCGTGTCCAACACTAATCGACAGTCGCACGCGCTGGATGGATTCTACGGACGCATGAAAGTCGACGCGGTCGCCGAACGCTTGCGCGCAATCAACCCGAAGCTGGTCGTCGAGCCGGTCGCGCAGTTCGTGACGACGAAAAATATCGAAGAAATGCTCGGACGTCCGTTCGATGCCGTGATCGACGCGTGCGATGCGCTGCGCGTGAAAGTAGACATGATCGCGTTCTGCAAGCGCCGCAAGATTCCGATCGTCGTCTCCGGATCGGCCGGCGGCCGCGCCGATCCCACACTCATCACGGCGCGCGATCTCACGCGCACCGAACACGACATCCTGCTCGGCCTCGTGCGCCGCCGCCTGCGCGACGACTACGGCTGGACGCGAAACCCGAAACGCTACTTCGGCGTGCAGGCAGTGTTCTCGCGCGAGAACGTGAACTATCCGCAAGCCGATGGCACTGTGTGCAAGACGCGCGCGCCGGATGCCGAAACGGGACTGAAGCTCGATTGCAGTGGCGGCCTCGGCGCGGCGATGCATGTCACCGCCACGTTCGGCATGGTGGCCGCGGCGCGTGTCATCGAGCGATTGCTCGATCGCAAATCGGCCTAGTTCAGTGCGAACAGACGTTCGCAGTTGCGCGTCGTCGCGCGCGCGATTTCGTCGGCATCGGTGTTGCGGAGTTGCGCGACCGTCCGGCACACCTCGACCAGCATCGCCGGCTCGTTGCGGTGACCCTGGTGACCACACAGCGGTTGATCGGGCGAATCGGTTTCCAGCAGCAGGAATTCGATGGGCATGTCGCGCACGATGCCGCGCAGACGATGCGCGCGCTCGTAAGTGACCGGTCCGCCGATGCCGATGTGGAAACCCAGTTTCCACAATTGTTGCGCCTGTTCCTGGCTGCCGGAAAAACTGTGCACCACGCCGCGCAGACGGCCGACGCGACGGATCGCGGCAGTCACATCATCGAATGCGCGGCGTGCATGCAGGATCACCGGCAGCTCGTGCTCGCGCGCCATCGCGAGCTGGCGTTCCAGATAGCGCCGCTGCGTATCGACATCCAGGCCTTCGACATAAAAATCCAGACCGCATTCGCCGATCGCGATGGGACGTTCGCGCTCGACCCAGGTTTGCAGCTCATCCAGATGCTCCGGCGCGTGCTGCGCAAGGAACAGCGGATGCAGTCCGTACGCGGCGTGCAGCCCGGCGTCCTTCGCGCACAAATCGCGCAGTTTCTCGAATCCGTCGAGTGCTATGCCAGGGATTATCTGCCGCGACACGCCCGCTTCGCGCGCGCGGGCGAGGGCGGCATCGCGGTCCGCGTCGAAGGCCGCAACGTCGAAATGCGAATGGCTGTCGATCAGATCAGAAGCCACGTCGCTAAGCCCAGGAATAGCCCCATGCTCACCACGTCGGTCGCGGTGGTGAGGAAAATGCTGGACGCCATCGCCGGATCCGCACCGAGCCGTTTCATGCCGAGCGGAACCGCCGCGCCCGCGACGCCGCTGGCCACGCTGCTCAGCGTCATCGCCGTGATGGTGATGAGCGCGAGCATCGGCGCGTGCGCGTTGTGCTGGAAGCGCGCCATCGCGTACATGCCGAGGCTCGCCACCACGCCGACGAACAATCCGTTGAGGCCGCCGAGCCACGCTTCCTTCAGCATTAGCTTCTTGCCGACGCCAGGATGCAATTCGTTGAGCGTGAGGCCACGCAACGTCACTGCGAGTGCCTGGCATCCGGTATTGCTGCATTGACCGGACAGGACGGGGAGAAACACCGCAAGCAGCACGATCTGATTCACCGTGTCCTGAAACAGGCCCACCACGCTGGCCGCGACGAACGCTGTGAGCAGATTCAGTTGCAGCCAGGGATGCCGGAAACGGAACGCACGTTGCCACGGCGTCGTGGCACGTTCTTCTTTTTCCACACCGACCAGCGAGCCGACCTGCGCGCTGATCTCGAACGCTTGCTGCTCGAACAGCACCTGTCCTCGCACCAGACCGATCAGGCGATCGTTGCTGTCGCACACCGGATACACGGGGAAATGCCGCGTGACCACTTCGCGCATCGCGTCGACGAGGCTGGTCTGCGGATGCAGGAAAAACGGATTGCGCACCATCACGTCGGCTAGCGTCTGGCCGGGCAGGGCATAGAGCAGTTCGCGGAACGTCACCACGCCGACCAGTTTGCCCGCCGCATCGGTGGCGAAGATGTACGTGATCAACTGCCGCTTGACGCGTTCGCGCATCGCGTCCACGACGTCGGCGACAGGCGACTGCGGCGGGAAAATAGCCGGCGCCGCTTCCATCAGACGCCCGACGCTGCCTTCCGGAAAGTGCCAGTCCTTCAGCCACTGTTCGCCTTCGCCGGAGGTCGTCGCCGCGGCGATCTGCGCGCGACGTTCCGGAGAAAATTTCCGCAGGATGTCGATGGCGTGCCACGGACCCAGTTCCGCCAGCGTCTGCGCGATCTCCGCGTCGGGAAGATTCCCGAGGCGGTCGGCGGCACCTTGCGAGTCCAGCTCGCGAACGTGCTCGCTCAATGCGCTCCTGCCCGTTTCGGTCGTCATGCCCACCCCGGAGTTACGAACCTTTACGCATCGTAACCGACGCCGCGCCCGCGCCCAACCGCCAGTTCGCTGCGGTTCACTTGCTTTGCGTAAGATTTCTGACAACCAACTACGCGTTCGCGCGTTGATGATCGACGCGATGAATTCTCAAGAGGATCTGACCATGTTTACCAAGCGTTTCACCATCGTAATGCTGCTCGTCGCGCTATTTAGCCTTGAAGGCTGCGTGGCACCTCCGCCGCGCCAGCGCGTCGTTTATCACGAAGGAAGCGAATCCTACGACGCAGGGTCAGGCCGTTATTGCCATTCCTGCGGCACCGTCCGCGACATCGACCAGGTCGAAATCCGTCAGGGCAACTCCGGCGGCGGCGCAGTTCTCGGCGCCATCATCGGCGGCGTGATCGGCAACCAGTTCGGACGTGGCGGCGGCCGTGCAGCAGCGACGGCGGCCGGTGCCGTCGGCGGTGCGGTGGTCGGCAACAACGTCGAAGAAAACAATGCGCATGCCGCTTCGGGCTACGCGTGGCGCTTCCGTGTCGAACTCGATGACGGTCGCTGGGCGACAGTCACGCAATACGAAAATCCCGGGTTCCATCCGGGCGACCGCGTGATGGTTCGCCGCGATCATCTCGAATACATGCAGCGCTAAAACAAAGCTTTAGCACGACCGACACCGCCGCCCACAAGCGGCGGTTTTTTTTGCAATTGGAAAGCGGGGCCGGGCGCAACGAAAGCAGGCGCTCAATGCGGGGCGCGGCGCGCGATTGTCTGCAGGGACGCGTGCTCGCTACGCGAAGGTATTCATTTACAAGTGTTCAGCGAGAAACAACACAGAAGCACTTCGATGTATAAATGGATAGAAGTGTACGTGTATAAAAGTCAATCGACGCGATAAAAGCGGTGATCGCCGATGACGGCCAATGGCTGGCCTTTGGCCCATGCCGGCGGACTCGTATCCGCGGCAAAGAAGTGATCGGCGTTCGGCACCAGCGTCATGCGCAGTTGCGGCGGCAGCGACCATTGCAGCATCGACATGCCCGCGACCATCCACGCTTGTCGCCACGCATCGACATCGTCGACGACGAAACCCTTGTTGGTCGTCGACAACGCGAACTGGCCGCGCGCGGTCAACACCGAACACAGCGAATTGCCCCATTGCTTGCTTTCCAGGCGGCGCTGCGCCACTTCGGCGACGGCTGTCTGTCCCATCACCGATTCGCCGCGCGCTTCGAGGTAAATCGTTGCGGCAAGGCAGGCGCGGTCGGAGACCGGCTGCTGGAAAAACGACGCGAGCCAGAGAATAAAGGCGAGTTTCATTCTTGCTTTGCCTCACACGAACATTGAAAACACGCGATTGCACCTGGGCGTCGCGTTTCCGCGCCGGCCCCTGTGCAACGTGCGACGGTGCAAGCGTCGCGTTCAAATTGTTCGGCGGGCTCTTACATCCTGACTATCGCAGGGCCCTTGCCATGATCGTGGGATCATTTCGATCCCCGCCGCAGCGCACGCTCGTGGGCTACAGCGTAGGCATGACGCGTGGAGCGCATGCCGGAAAAATCTTCTCGGTTATCGGCGGCGCATTGACGTCGCGCGCGCCGTTTCTGTTGAGTGTATTCACCACTCCGGCCAAAACCGAGCATGACCGAGGTGTGCGAATTATCGCACACGCGGCCGCATTGTCACGCTTTTTCCTGAACGCAAGTTGACCGCGATCGTTAAATTTCCGCTCGCGGACACCGTAAGTATATCTTTCCAGAACGCGCTAAATGTCGCGTATGAGCGTTTTTGGAAAAATATACTTTACTTGGCGGAAGGACCGATGAACGGTCTCAGCGCGCCGTCGGCGCCTTCGTATTCCTTCGCCGTCGCGGCGACGAATTTGCTCACGCCCAGTTCGAACAGCAGCTTCGAGGCATCGGCGTCGGTGTCGAGCTTGAGCAGCGCGTCGCGCACTTTGTCCTTCAGCTCGGCGGGGACGTCCGGCGACGCGGTAATGCACTGCCCGGCGAACTGCCGCGATGTTTTTACCGGGGTCAGATTCGGGTATTGATCCTTCAGCGTGGTCGGGATGATCGCCGCGTCCGCCTCCCCGGCGAACACGCGGTCGACTGCGTCGCGCCACGACGTGGCCGTCGAAACGATATCCGGCTGCATCACCGGATTGGGGTAGAACTCGACCAGCAGCGCATAGCCCAGGCTCGGCGCGGACATCGTGACGATGCTGTGCCCGACCAATCCATCGGGGCCTTTCTTGCCCAGGTCGATATTGCTGACCAACGTGTAGCTGCCCGCTTCGGAAGTTCGCACCAGCGGTTGGAAGTGCGCGTTCTGGATGCGATAGGCGGCGAAGTGCGCTTCGTCGAACGCGAAATCGGCCTTGGCGCCGCCTTGCAGGTCGCGCCAGTAGAAATGGTAGTTGCGCGCCGGCTCGATGACGAACTGCTCGCCGGTGGTTTTGCCCAGATACGCCATCAGCGGCGCGTAGATTTCCTGCAGACGCTCCGGCGGATAGGCCGGCTCGATGCGAAAAGTATATTTTGCGGCGAATGCAGCGTGACTGAGAATGAGCCCGGCGGCCGATACGAGCAGCCGCGATGCGATCGTTGTGTTCATGTTTCCCCCTTTTGCTGCGTCTTATCACGAATCCCCGGGCCAAGCGAGACGCAGCGCGCCATCGCGTGAGGGTTATCCGAAACACTCGTGCACCGAAAGTGCGCTGCGCGCGTCGTCGTCGAGGTTCAATTGCTGGTCGGCCGATGCGTGTGCGACGACCGCGAGCGCCTCGCCGTCGCAGGCGGCCACGATCAGGCCGACCCGCTCGCCGTTTTCCGCGATGACCGGCGTCCCCGCGGCCGGCTGCGCGGGGACGGCGAACGTCACGCGGTACAGACTGCGCTTGTTGCCGCCTTTAAAGTGCAGCCGCGAGGTGATTTCCTGGCCGGGATAGCAGCCCTTTTTCACGCTCACCGCGTCGAGCCGGATCAGGCCGAGCCAATGCGGCAACGCCTCTTCGCGCAGCGCCGCCGCGATGACCGGCAGGCCGGCACGGAAGTCGGCGAGACACCAACGCACGTTGTCGACGGGCGCGATGTCAAAGTTCGTCGGCTTCACGCCCACGGCTACCCAACGTCCGCCGTCCGGCATTGCGATGGCGGCGGCATCGCCATGGCGAGCGATGGCGTAATCCGCAGGTGCCTCGAAGCCAAGGGCGTGCAACTTGTCGGGGCTGTCGACGCCGAAGGCCGCGTCGTCGGCAACGCGAATCGTCACCTTCGCACGCAACACGAATCGTGCGAGGTCATCGCGCAGTGCGGCCGGTTCCTCGCCGCGCAGGATCAGCCGCAGGTTTTGTGCATCAAGGCGCAGCAGCGCAAAAAACGCGCGCACGCGTCCCTGCGGATTGAGCCAGGCGTTCCACTGCCATTGGCCGTCTGGCAGCGCGGCCACGTCGTTGCTGAATTGCGCGTTCGCGAAGGGAGTTGCGTCCACGCCGCTCAGTTCGAGCACGGGGAATGACGATAATTTCATCGATCTAAGTCACCACTGACGGACTCGGCGCTATACTTATACAGCCGGAACATATTTGATCGAATCTCGAATTTGCAATCGCCGCCAGCGGCGATGCGCGATCCAACGTGACATAAGGACTTTCGTTGCGCCGATGAGCACCGACTCCGATCGCCTGTCCGAACAAGGATCGAAACCGGAGGCCGGGCCCTCCAAACCCGAGCCAGCTCCCGTCGTTCCGGAAACCGGCGGCCGCGGCGGCCTCGATCCGACGCGCTACGGCGACTGGGAAAAGAACGGCCGCTGCATCGACTTCTGACTTCGCATCCAAGGCCAGCCATGGACAACCCCGCAACGCCTGTCTTGCAGCAAACGCAGCGGCCCCTGTCGCCGCATATGGGCATTTATCGATGGCAGCTGACCATGACGCTGTCGATCGTGCACCGCGCCACCGGCATCGCGCTGTCGGTCGGCACGATCCTGCTGTGCTGGCTGCTCATCGCACTCGCCGCCGGCCCCGATTCGTACAACACGGTGCGCGTCTTCTGCGCATCGCCGGTCGGCATCGTATTGCTGGTCGGATGGACGTGGTCATTGTTCTTCCATTTGTGCAACGGCATCCGCCATCTGTTGTGGGATGTCGGCTATGGCTTCGAGATTCCGCGGGCGTACGTCACCGGCTGGACGGTCGTGGTCGTGAGCTTCGTGCTGACCGCGCTGGTCTGGTTCGCGGCGTTGAAGGGAGGTGGCGCATGAGCACCGGCGGCGGCATCCCCAAACACGCCGATCTGCAGACCCCGCTCAAACGCGTGCGCGGATGGGGTTCGTCGAAGAGCGGTACGCGTCACTGGATCGTGCAGCGCATAACGGCCGTGGCGCTGATCCCGCTGGTCATCTGGTTCGCGTGGTTCGTGATCGGGCTCGCGCACAGCGATTATGCGCACGTCCGCACGATGCTGCATCAGCCGATCCAGGCATTGGCGATGATCGTATTCGTCGGTGCCGCATTCTGGCACGCGCAATTGGGACTGCAAGTGGTGATCGAGGATTACGTGCACGTGACGTGGCTTGAAATCACGTCGCAGTTACTGGTCAAGTTCGCGTGCGTGATCGGCGCCGTGGCATCGATCCTGGCCGTGGTCAAGGTCGCGCTGGCATGAGCACGCCGATGAAGGCCTACGAGATCCAGCAGCACAAGTACGACGTCGTCGTGGTCGGCGCGGGCGGCGCGGGATTGCGCGCGACGTTTGGCCTCGCGGAAAAAGGTTTGAATACCGCGTGCCTGACCAAGGTGTTCCCGACGCGTTCGCACACCGTCGCTGCACAAGGCGGCATTTCCGCCGCGCTCGGCAATATGGGCGAAGACGACTGGCGCTTCCATTTCTACGACACCATCAAAGGTTCCGACTGGCTCGGCGATCAGGACGCGATCGAGTACATGTGCAAGAACGCGCCCGCCGCCGTGATCGAACTCGAACACTACGGCGTGCCGTTCAGCCGCACTGATGCGGGCAAGATCTATCAGCGTCCGTTCGGCGGCATGACCACGAATTACGGCAAAGGCACCGCGCAGCGCACCTGCGCCGCGGCCGATCGCACCGGTCACGCCATGCTGCATACGCTGTATCAGCAGGCGCTCAAGCACGAAGCGCAGTTCTTCATCGAATATTTCGCGCTCGATCTGATCATGGATTCCGAAGGGGCGTGCCGCGGCGTGCTCGCGCTGAACATGTCCGAAGGCACGCTGCACTTGTTCCGCGCACACGCAGTGGTGCTGGCAACGGGTGGCTATGGCCGCGCGTATTTCTCGGCGACCTCCGCACACACCTGCACCGGCGACGGCGGCGGCATGGTGTTGCGTGCCGGCTTGCCGCTGCAGGATATGGAATTCGTACAATTCCATCCGACCGGCATTTATGGCGCCGGATGCCTCATCACTGAAGGCGTCCGCGGCGAGGGCGGTTATCTCACCAACGACAAGGGCGAGCGTTTCATGGAACGCTACGCGCCGAACGCGAAGGATCTCGCTTCGCGCGATGTGGTCAGCCGAGCGATGACGATCGAGATCCGCGAAGGCCGCGGCGTCGGCGAGCACAAGGACCACATCCATCTGAACCTGATGCATCTGGGCAAGGACGTGATCCACGAACGCCTGCCCGGCATTTCGGAGACGGCGCGCATCTTCGCCAATGTCGACGTGACCAAGGAACCGATTCCGGTACTGCCGACCGTTCACTACAACATGGGCGGCATTCCGACCAACTATCACGCCGAAGTCGTTATCAAATCCGGCGGCGACGACAACAAGATCGTGCCCGGTCTATTCGCGGTCGGCGAAGCGGCGTGCGTCTCGGTGCACGGTGCGAATCGTCTCGGCTCGAACTCGTTGCTCGACCTGGTTATCTTCGGCCGCGCGGCTGCGGAGCGGATCGGCGAAACCGTCAAGCCCGGTGCGCGTCACAAGGATTTGCCGGCGACGGCAACGGATGCCGCCATCGCCAACTTCGATCACGTCCGCAACGCCAGCGGCAGCACGCCAACGGCCGATCTTCGGCTGAACATGCAGCGCATCATGCAGAAAGACGCTGCCGTATTCCGCACCGGCGAAACATTGAAGGAAGGCTGCGCGAAGATCACGCAGGCGTTCGATGCCTTCGCCGACGTGCGCGTGAGCGATCGTTCGCTGGTGTGGAATTCCGATCTGATCGAAACGCTGGAACTGCAGAACCTGCTCGGTCAGGCTGTCGCCACGATGTACTCCGCCGAACAGCGCACCGAAAGCCGCGGCGCGCACGCGCGCGAGGATTTCAAAGACCGCAACGACACGAACTGGATGAAGCACACGCTGGTTAGCATCGACGCAAAAGGAAAGGCGAGTTTCGATTTCCGTCCGGTGCACATGGACACGATGACCAAGGAAGTCGATCCGGTGCCGCCGAAGGCGAGGACGTACTGAGCATGCGCATCCGGCGATGGTTCGGTGTGCTTGGTTTCATGGTGGCGGTCGATGGCCACGCCCAGGCGTTGCTCGATCCTCCGTCCCACCTCTGCGCGCCGGCGACCGCGTCAGCCAATCCTGCACTCTGCGGCCCGGCTGAGCGCATTGAACTGCCGGATACGCGCGTGTCGGTCGCGATTCCGGAAGGATTTGCGTGTTCGGCGGATTCGACGGTCTTCTTCGAGAACGCGATGAGACGGTTCGTGACTTGCCTTCCGGTCGAAGGTGGTCAATCGTTCTCGCTGCAGAAAGAATTCGGAAGCCACGCGCCTTCATCGCTCGATGCGAAGCTTCAAGAATGGCAGCGGATTTCAGTCGCTCACCCTGAAGGCCGTGTCACCGAGCCGCGGAAGTTGACGCTGTCGGGTCGAAGCGCCATCGAACAGGTGACGACGGGCAGCGCGTTCTTCGATGGTCCGACGCTCCACTCGACCGGTCAGCTCGCATCGGACGATTACCTCATCCAGGACGGCGAAGACTTCTATTCATGCGCCGTGACGGCGGGCCCGAGTCAACTCACGCCGGTGCTGCGCCAGCAATTGCATATCTTCTGCGACTCGCTTGCATTCACGAACTAAGCGGACCCACGACCATGGCTGAGTTTACGCTTCCGAAAAATTCCAAAGTACAAAAAGGCAAAAAGTATCCGGCGAAAAAGGACGCGAAGAACGTCCGCACGTTTCGCATCTACCGCTGGAATCCCGACGACAAGCAGAACCCGACCATCGACGAATACGACCTCGACATGGCCACGTGCGGTCCGATGGTTCTCGATGCGCTGATCAAGATCAAGAACGAGATCGACGCCACGCTCACGTTCCGCCGCTCCTGCCGCGAAGGCATCTGCGGCTCGTGCGCGATGAACATCGACGGCACGAATACGCTGGCGTGCACGAAAGCGATCGACGACTGCAGAGGCGATGTGAAGATCTATCCGCTGCCGCACATGCCGGTGGTGAAGGACCTGGTGCCCGACCTCACGCATTTCTACGCGCAGTACGCGTCGATCAAGCCGTGGATCCGCACGCAGAGCGCACCGCCGCCGGATCAGGAACGTCTGCAGTCGAAGGAAGACCGCGCAAAGCTCGACGGTTTGTACGAATGCATCCTATGCGCGTGCTGCTCGACTTCGTGCCCGAGCTACTGGTGGAACGGCGATCGTTATCTCGGTCCGGCGATCTTGTTGCAGGCGTATCGCTGGATCGCCGACTCGCGCGATGAAGACACCGGCGCGCGTCTCGACGATCTCGAAGATCCGTTCAAGCTTTACCGCTGCCACACCATCATGAATTGCGCGAAGACGTGTCCCAAGTCGCTCAATCCGGCCAAGGCGATCGGCGAGATCAAGCAACTGCTGGTCGAGCGCAAGGGCGTCTGACACAAAGCCGCGGGCGGGGAGCGCCGTTGGATACGAAACTGATCTGGTGGCCGGCCGTTGCCATGGCGGCGTTGACGTTTGCAGTGGCCGTGCGCATGTTTCGCATGCGCATCGGACAGATCAAACGCGAGAAGATCCGCCTTTCGACGATCGCCACGTCGACCGGCGCTTCCGAGCGCCTCACCGACAGCCGCGGCGCGGACAACTACCGCAACCTGTTCGAACTGCCGGTGCTGTTCTATCTCGCACTGGCTGTCGCCGCGCAGACCGCTCAAGTGGGGCCGCTCACCCTCGCGCTGGCCTGGCTATTCGTCGCCGCGCGCATCGCGCACAGCTACATCCAGTGCACGTACAACAAAGTAATTCATCGCTTCTACGCATTCGTCGCGAGTTTCTTCATCTGCGTGGTCCTCTGGATCGTGCTTGCGGTCGGGCTGATTCGATGAGTGCGGAAGAATCGCGATTGCGCTGGCGCTGCCGGCGCGGCATGCGCGAACTCGATCAATTGCTGACGTGGTATCTGGATCGGCGTTATCCGCAGGCCTCCGAAACCGAGCAGCAAGCGTTCGCGACGCTGCTGGACGAGCAGGATCCGGAATTGTGGAACTGGTTCAGCGGACGCGCCGAACCGTCCGAGGCCGCATGGAAGCGCATCGTTGACGAAGTCCGTTCCGCCGATCGCGTTTAGTCACCGGCCGTCCATTGTGCTGGTTGCCGGGCTGCTCGCGGCCGCCGCGCTGGCTGCGGTATCGCTCGCCGTGAGCGGTGTGCCGATGATCGCGAAGGCGATCGTCTCGATCGTTGCCGCCGTTTATTTCGCGATTGCATTGCGGAGATTTTTGATCGATGCGCCGGTGCGCGTGGTGTGGCAGGCACCGGACAACTGGCGCATCGTCGATCGTGGCGGACGGGAAAGCGACGCCGCGCTGATCCGCTCGACGGTGCGCGGCGAGTGGATACTGATCGAGTTGCGACGTGCGAATCGCGCACGCGTGGCGATCGTGCTTGCGCCGGATAATACCGATGCGGAAACGCGGCGAGCTTTGCGCGTACGCATGGCGCGGCAAGCGCAGTGAGTAAAAAAAAAGCCCGGAGCGCTTCATGCGCATCCGAGCCGAGAGTGCGTCCTTGCCCTGTGGCTCCTTGGAGAGTTCAGGAGATCAGAAGCGATATTCGCCGCTGACCGAGATCAGGTG
Organism: uncultured Gammaproteobacteria bacterium; assembly: GCA_963708785.1. Classification (GTDB taxonomy): domain Bacteria; phylum Pseudomonadota; class Gammaproteobacteria; order Xanthomonadales; family Rhodanobacteraceae; genus Rudaea. The sequence goes on along the minus strand of CAVPTJ010000018.1, from coordinate 121,911 downwards.
CGGATCGAGATTCAATCCGTTCGTGTTCACCTTGTAGTAGTCGTAGTTCAGGCCGAGGCTGACGTTGTGGCTGAAGTCGTAGCCGAAGCCCGCACCCGCATAATATTTGTTGCTGGTGTCGTCGACGAATGTCGTCGTGGACGGACCTTCGAACGTCTGGCCTTTGACGTCGCCGCGGAAATAGCCGCCGCGCGCGCTGATGTACCAGTTCGGGTTGAGGTTGAAATGCCCGTTCAAGCCGAGATTCCAACCTTGGACTTTCGCTTGGGGAATCGGCCCGCCGAGATCGAGAACGGCGCCGCTCTTCGGATCGAACGAACCGAGCTTCGTGTAACCGCCTTCAACGCCGATCGCCACGTTCGGGGTGAACGCCCAGCGGTAACCAACATTCGCGCCGTATCCGGTGTCCTTGTCGTTGTAGAAACCTTTGTCCAGATCAGACTGACCGACGTTGCCGTTGACGAAAAATCCGCCGGCACCTTGATCAGCACCTTGGGCCATGCTCAAAACGGGGAGCGCGACTGCCGAGGCAGCGAGAGCGAGCGCTAGAATTTTCTTGTTCATTCGATTACTCCAACCTTCAATGAAAAAAATGATCAGCACATTCCGATCAGCTACGGTCATCCGCCGCCGATCGTGCTGTCGGATGACAGATGGAGCCACAACGTTCCATTGCAAGACTCATCAGTTTAGAAATTATTCAGTTACCTGTACGGCATTGCAGCAATGGCTTGCAGCGCCTTGATTCGTCGGGCATTCTGACGCTCCCCACGCGCGCGGCCGTTTCTATGCCGGCCGCCCCGACGAAACGGAATTTCCCGCGACGATGTTTCGCCCGATCGAGTTGTACATCGGCCTGCGCTACACGCGCGCCAAGCGACGCAATCATTTCATTTCGTTCATCTCGCTGATCTCGATGCTCGGCCTTGCCGTGGGCGTGATGGCGCTCATCGTGGTCATCTCGGTGATGAACGGATTCGAGAAGGAACTCACCGACCGCATCCTCGGCATGGTCGCGCACGCGACGATCTCCGGCGTCAACGAGCCGGTGCACGACTGGCAGCACGCCATCGACGTCGCGAAAAAGAATCCGCACGTGCTCGCCGCGGCGCCGTATGTCGAAGGCCAGGCGCTGTTGCGCGGCGAACGCAACGCGCCGGCGATCGTGCATGGCGTCGACACCACGCTCGAACCGACGGTGTCGGACATCGACAAGAAAATGCTTCGCGGCAAACTCGCCGATCTGCATGCCGGTTCGTTCGGCATCATCCTCGGCAACGAACTGGCGATGAAGCTCGGCGTCGATGTCGGCGACAAAGTCACGTTGTTCACCGACGACATCAACGTCACGCCGGTCGGCGCGATTCCGCGCGCCCGCCGTTTCGATGTCGTCGGCATCTTCTCGGTCGGTTTTCAGGAATATGACGAAGGACTCGCGGTCGTCGACATGCAGGACGCAGAGCGTCTGTATCAGCAGGATGGTCCCACCGGCATCCGGCTCAAGCTCGACGACATGTTCCAGGCGTGGGAAGTAGGCCGCGCGCTGTCGGAGGATCTCGGCAAGTACTATCGCGTGGAGGACTGGCGCAACCAGCATGCGAATTTCTTCAGCGCCGTGGCGATGGAAAAGAAAGTGATGTTCATCATCCTTTCCCTGATCGTCGCGGTGGCAGCGTTCAATCTCGTCTCCACGCTCGTCATGCTGGTCACCGACAAGCAAGCCGATATCGCCATCCTGCGCACGCTCGGCATTTCACCCGGCAGCATCATGGGCACGTTCATGGTGCAGGGCGTGATCGTCGGTGCGTTCGGCATCCTGCTTGGCGTGGTAGGTGGGGTTTCGCTCGCGATCAATCTGCCTTGGCTTGTGAAGTGGATCGAGAACACGTTCCACGTCGAGTTCCTGCCGGCCGATGTCTACTACATCAGCGAAGTGCCGTCCGACATGCACTGGAATGACGTTGGCTGGATCGCGCTGATCGCCTTCGTGTTTTGCCTGTTCGCCACGCTGTATCCGGCGCGGCGTGCGGCAAAGACGCAGCCAGCCGAGGCGCTGCGCTATGAATAGCGTCGTCGCCGACCTCGTCATCCGCCGCGCGCGCGAAAGCGACGCGCCGATCCTGTGCAACGCCGAGCGCGACATCGCGCGCACGCCGGGGCGGTTGGTGTCGGTACCGGAAGAACTTCTGCCGCAGAATTTCGCCGCAAAGATTCGCGATCTCTCCCCGACCGGAATGTATCTCGTCGCCGAACGCGAGGGCGCCGTCGTCGGCCATGCATTTCTCGATTTCGTCTCAACCGTGTCCCGTTTGAAGCATGTCCGTTACCTCAATATGGTCGTCCACACCGGGCACGCCGGCCAGGGCATCGGCACCGCATTGTTGCGCGCGCTGCAAGACGCCGCACCGCGTGCCGGCGTGGAACGCATCGAACTGCGCGTGCGTCCAAAAAATACAGCCGCGGTGAATTTGTATACAAAATGCGGGTTCAGCGAAGAATGCATCTCGGTGCGGCGGATCAAACTCGAAGATGGCAGCTACCTCGACGACATGTCGATGGTCTGGTTCGCGACGGAGAACGCGCGATGAGTTCGGTCGTTCTCAAAGCACAAGGCATCGCCAAGATCTACGCCGAAGGTAGCCTTCGCACATCGGTGTTGCGCGATGTGTCGTTCGAACTCGAACATGGCCGCACCATCGCCATCATCGGAGCATCGGGCACCGGCAAAAGCACGCTGCTGCACATCCTGGGCGGCCTCGACACACCGACCGCGGGCGAGGTCGAGGTCGACGGCAAGAGCATGTCCAAGCTGTCCGACCGCGATCGCGGCGTTGTGCGCAATCGCGCGCTCGGCTTCGTCTATCAGTTCCATCACCTGCTGCCGGAATTCACCGCGCTCGAAAACGTGGCGATGCCGCTGCTCATCCGTGGCAGCGCGATCGCCGAAGCGCGCAAGGCGGCGGCGGAACTGCTGCAACGCGTCGGCCTCGCTCACCGCGTCGAACACAAGCCGGGCGAGATGTCCGGCGGCGAGCGCCAGCGCTGCGCGGTTGCGCGCGCGCTCGTCACGCGCCCCGCGTGCGTGCTTGCCGACGAACCCACCGGCAATCTCGACGAAAAAAACGCGGCGCAGGTCTATGCGCTGATGCTCGAACTGAACCGCGAGATCGGCACGAGCCTCGTGCTCGTCACGCACGACGCGCGGCTGGCCCAACGCATGGATCGCGTCCTTGAACTCCACGACGGCGAACTGCGCGTTCCGATGATGCCGCCGAGCTGACCTCGGCGTGAGCGGGGCGGGGAAGCGTCCGCATTTCGCCGCGGCGATCGCGGCCGTATTGCAGCCGATGTCGGCGGCGGCGTTGCTCGCCGGTGCCGTCGCCGTGCAGGTTTTTCCGGAGCTGCCATCGCGGCTTGCCGATGCGCTGATCGCCTGCATCGGAATCTTTTCGTGCCTGCATCGGCGCTGTCGACTGCTCGGCATCGCACTGATCGCCGTGGCGTGGACGAGCTGGCGCGCCGATGTCGCGCTGTCGGAACGGTTGCCGCGCCATCTCGAGAACGAAGACATCGTCGTCACCGGACGTGTCCGCGATTTGCCCCAGGTGCGCGACGACGCGACGCGTTTCGAGTTTGTCGTCGACTCGGCAACGCACGACGGGAACCCGCTGGCGTGGTCCGGCCTTGTTCGCCTCGGCTGGTACGACGCCACCCCGGACGTCGGCGCGTGCGAACGCTGGCGCTTGCACGTGAAACTCAAGCGGCCGCGGGCGACCATCAATCCGGGCGGTTTCGATGCCGAGCGGTTCGCGCTCGAACATGGCATCGTCGCCGTCGGCAGCGTGCGCGAGTCTGGCGAAAACGAAAAGATCGGAAGCGCGGCGATCTGCGTCGATCGATTCCGCGCGCGAATCGTCGAAACGATTTCCACGGCACTCGACAACGCCACCAGCGCCGACCTGCTGCGCGCACTCGCTTTCGGCGACCAGCACGCGATGAGCGCCGACGAATGGGCGACCGCGCGCACCACCGGCATCCCGCATCTCATAGCGATTTCCGGATTGCACATCGCGCTGTTCGCGAGTTTCGGCGTCGGTCTGATGCGGCTGTTGTGGAAAATCGCGCCGACACTCACGCTGCGCTGGCCCGCGCCGTTGTTGGAAGCGGTCGCCAGTCTCATTGTCGCCGGCGCCTACGCAACCATCGCCGGGTTCGGTCTACCGACGCGGCGCGCACTGGTCATGATCGGCGCGCTGCTCGTCGCGAATCTCACGCGCCGCGCGCATGCGCCGCTGCACGGACTCGCGCTCGCGGTCGTCGTGCTGCTCATCGCCGATCCCCTGTGCGTGCTGAGCGCCGGATTCTGGCTGTCGTTCGTCGGCGTCGGCTGGCTGATGCTGTGTCTGCAGGCAACGCGACGCCATCACTGGCGCGACATGATCCGCTCGCAAGGCGTCGCCAGCATCGGCCTGCTTCCGTTTGGCATCTGGTTCTTCGGCCAAAGTTCGCTGATTGCGCCACTTGCGAATCTCGTTGCTGTGCCGGTGATCTGCTTTTTCGTATTGCCGATCGGCACATTCGGCGCGCTGATCGCCACGTTCTGGCCCACCGCCGGTCTTCCATTGCTGACTGCGACCGGCTTCGCGCTCGACGGATTGTGGTCGTTGCTGGAAACGATGTCGCGCATGCCGGGCGCGCTGTGGTACTTCGCCGAACCCACGCTGCCCGCATTCGCGCTGGCGATCGTCGGTGCATTCTGGCTTCTTCAGCCACGCGGCGTTCCTGCGCGGATGATCGGCGCGTTGTTGTTCCTTCCACTGCTTACACCACTGCGCGTGCCGTTGCCGCCGGGCGAATTCGATCTGTATTTCCTCGACGTCGGCCAAGGTCTCGCGATGATCGTGCGCACGGCCACGCACACACTCGTCTACGACACCGGGCCTCGCTATCCGTCCGGATTCGATCTGGGCGAAGCGGCCGTCGTACCGGCGCTGCACGCTATCGGCGTCGATCGGCTGGACCGTCTCATCGTCAGTCACGGCGACAGCGATCACGCGGGCGGCGCGGCAGCCGTCATCGCTGCGTTCCCGTCGGCCACGGAATCCGGCGAGCCTGAGCGTCTGAAAATCCCCGCATCGCAATGCCTGGCCGGCGAACAATGGATGTGGGACGACGTCTCGTTCCACATCGTCAGCCCGTCGCCACCGCTCGACGCACACGGCAACGACCGCTGCTGTGTCCTCGACATTCGCAGCGGCGACAGCGAGCTTGTGCTCGACGGCGACATCACGTCCGCGATCGAGGAAGCGATTGCCGCCTCGCTTGCGCCGGTCGCGCCACGTGTCGTCCTGCAGGCGCCGCATCACGGCAGCAAGACTTCGTCGAGCGATGCGTTGCTGGATTCGCTGAAACCGGCGCTGACGATCTTCTCCGCCGGTTACCTCAACCATTTCCATCATCCGAATCCCGACATCGTCGCGCGCTACGCATCCAAGCATTTGCAAACTCTCAACACCGCCGAAACCGGCTTCGTCCACCTCCGATTCGATCGCAGTAGTCCCGCACGTCGTCGAACGGGGCCGCATCGATCGCCACCCCTACTGGCGCGAGTGATCGCAACACCTGAGACGGCCCCTGCGTATCATCCGCGCATGGACCTTTTCGACAGCCGACTGACCGTGCACCGCGCCAGCCGCACGGAACGCCTGGCCGATGAACTCATCGCGCAGTTGCAGGCCGGCAAGCCGACCGCCGCGCTCGCACCGCAGACCATCGTCATTCCGCACATGGGCATGCGGCGCTGGCTGCTGCAGACGATCGCGAAATCCACGCCGCGCGGCATCGCCGCCAATTTCGACACGCCGCTGCCATGGCAATGGCTACAGCGCACCGCGAAGTCCGTGCTCGGCGACGAAGCGCTGGTCGGCGGCGACTACAACGCCGACACCTTGCGCTGGCATGTGTTCGACGCGCTGCCTAACCTACGTGCGGGGGTTGTCGACCGCTATCTCGACGGTGCCGATGCCGCGCGCCGTCGTTTCCAGCTCGCTGCACATCTGGCCGACGTATTCAGCCAATACCTGGTCTATCGCGCCGAGATGATCCTCGCCTGGGAACGCGGCGCCGAACCCAACGACTGGCAAGCGAACTCTGTGGCGCGCCGTGCGCGCGAAGATCACTGCGCCGCATCGCGCGCAGCGCAAGGCCGCGCTCGTCGCCGCACTGGTGCGACAAGGCGATGGCGACACGTTGCCGCTGCACGTGTTCGGCATCAGCCACCTCGCGCCGGATGTTCACGACTGCCTGCGCGCCGTCGCCGCGCACCGCGATGTGCATATCTATTTCCCCGATCCGTGCCGCGAGCATTGGGACTACATCCAGAAACAGCGCCACCTGCTCGCCACGCCGGACGCCGATGCGCTGTACTTCGAAGTCGGCCATCCGCTGCTCGCCTCACTAGGGCGCATCGGTCAGGATTTCTCGCTGTCACTCGACGCCGCCGACGATCACCGCGATCCACTCGACGAACGCGATCGCGCCCGCTGCACCGTCGAACCTTCTCGACGCCGTGCAGGATTCCATCCGCTACCTGCAACCTGACCTCGCAGATCGTGCGCGCATCGACGCCGCCGACGCCAGCCTGCGCGTCCACGCTGTGCATACGCGCGTGCGCGAACTCGAAGTTTTGAAAGACCGTCTGCTCGGATTCCTCGCCGACGATGCCACGCTGCAGCCGCGCGACATCGTCGTCATGGCGCCCGATATCGCCGCGTATGCGCCGTATCTTCCGTCGATCTTCGGCCGCGCGGCGCAGTACGACAGCGATCCGTCGCACATCCCGTGGCATCTGGCCGATGTCGCGCTCGCCAGCACGCATCCGCTGTTCACGGGCTTCGCCAACGTGCTCGATCTCGGCGCCAGCCGCTTCCGCGTCAGCGACGTGATGGATCTGCTCGACGTGCCCGCCGTCGCGCGCCGCTTCGGCCTCGACGAAGCGGCGATGACGCGTCTGGAGCCGTGGCTGCGCCAGTCGCGCGTCGCCTGGGGTCTGGACGAGCGCATGAAGGCCGACGCGGGCGCTGCGCCGGTGCGCGAGAACACGTGGTCGTTCGCGTTCGATCGCCTCTACGCAGGCTTCATGGCCGGCGACGACACCCACGCTGCGCTCATCGACGGCATCCTGCCCGTGCAAGGCGTCTCCGGAGGCGACGTCGACGCCATCGGCCGGCTGGATCGTCTCATCGAATCGCTGCGCACGATCCGCAACGAATTCGCCATCGATCGTCCGCTCGCCGAGTGGAGCGCCTGGCTGCTCGAGACCATCGACGCGCTGTTCGCCATCGATCGCCGCGACGACGACGAAGACAACGCCATGAGCAAACTGCGCCGCACCGTCGCCGCGCTCGGCGCGCAGGATGCGTCCGGCGACGTCGAAAAATTGCCATGGCGCATCGTGCGCGATGTAATGCGCGGCGCGCTCGACACCGTTTCGGATCGTCAGCCTTTTTTGCTTGGCGGCGTGACGTTCTGCGGTCTCGTGCCGCAGCGTTCGATTCCGTTCCGCGTGGTGTGCCTGCTCGGCATGAACGAGGGCGAATATCCGCGCAACGCGTCCGACGGCGGCCTCAACCGCATGCAGACGCATCCGCGCCGCGGCGACCGCGACACGCGCAACGAAGACCGTTATCTGTTCCTCGAAGCGCTGATGGCCGCGCGGCAGGCGCTGCACATCAGCTACATCGGCGAAGACGTGAACGACGGCAGCCGGCGCAATCCCGCCGCGCCGCTGGCCGAGCTGCTCGAATTCGTCGACGAACAGACCGGCGCGACGAACGACGAACAGCGCACCTGGCTCATTCGTCATCCGCTGCAGCCATTCGATCGCCGTTACTACACACCGGATACACGTCGGCCGGAGCAAACGCGGCTGTTTTCATTCGAGCGCGCCTATGAAATCGACGACAGCGCGACGACACCCAGGCAGCCATTTGTCGTTCATCCGCTCGAATCGATGCCGGCGGATACCGCCGACGTCACACTGAAATCGCTGCACGTCTTCTGGCGCAATCCGTCGCGCGCGACCTTGCGCGATGGATTCGGCATCGGCCTCGACGCGCTCGCCGACGAGGCGCTCATCGACAACGAGCCGCTCACGCCCGCACTCGAACGTCGCGAACGCTTCGAGACGCAACTGCTCGACCGCGCCTGGCGCGAACGCGTTTGGGAATTGCCGTCGGCACCGCCGGCGTGGCTGGCGCACAGCGGCGCGCTGCCGGCCGGCGACATCGGCTCGCGCGCATATGCGCGCCTGCGCACGCGCGTGCAGCCGATGCTCGACGCGATGCGGCAATCGCTCGGCGACGATGCCGAACGCATCAGCCTGCCGGTGGACATCGACATCGGCGACGCGCGACTGGTCGGTCTTGTCGATCGCGTTTACCGGCGCGCCGACGGCACCGTGCATCTTCTCTACACGAAGCCCGACGGCACAGCGGACTTCCGCGATCTCATCCCGTTCTACATCGACTACGCGGCACTTCGCCTGTCCGGCATCGACATCGTGCCCGGCTTCCTCGAATGCGCGGACAAGAAAGGCCTGCGCACGCCGGATGTCGTCGCACCGATTTTGACGCAGGACGAAGCGCAACTTCGCCGGGGCCTGAGCGACCTCATCCGACTGCCGCGCGATGCCGCGCGCTCGCCGCTATTCTTCTTTCCGAAAACATCATGGTGCTGGACCACCGCGCCCGACGACAAACGCGACGCCGAAGCGCGCAAGGCCTGGGAAGGAACCGGTCCGCGCGGCAAAGGCGAGCGCGACTACGAACCCGGTTACGCCGCACTGGTCGCGCGCGATTCGGATTTCCTGCGTCAGACCTCGCCGCGCCACGACGATTTCGCGGCGACCAATCGCTGGGTCGCGTCGATCCTCGATCCGCACGGCGCACACCTCATGCGCAGCGGCACGCGGGGCGACGCATGAGTGACGCGCTCGACTGGAAATCGTCGCCACTCGACGGCCGCGTGCTGATCGAGGCGAGCGCCGGCACCGGCAAGACCTACACGATCGGCCTCATCTATGTGCGTTTGCTGCTCGAACGCGGATTGCGCGTCGAGCAGATTCTCGTCGCTACCTTCACCGAACGTGCAGCACAGGAATTGCGCGACCGCCTGCGCACGCGGCTTGTCGAAACCGAACACATGCTCGCGCACGATACCGCCGATGAAAGCGAACTTGCGCAATGGCTCGCAACGTTCCGCGCCGACGACTCGCTTCGCGCCACCGCGTTGCGTCGCATCCGCCTGGCGCGCGCCGATCTGGATCGCGCGCCGATCGGCACCATCCACGCGCTGTGTCAGCGCATCCTGCGCGATCAGCCGGTGGAAAGCGGCGCCGCGCTGCTGCCCGAGAAGATCGCCGACGAAGACGCCTTGCTGCGCGAATGCGTCGAGGATTTCTGGCGTCGACGTTACCTCGGTGCGGACATCGATGCCGACGAAAACGAGTGCATCGTCGACAAAGGACTCGACGCGCTGGTCAAGGATCTGCACGGCTTGCTCAATGTCGATGCGCGCTTCGTGCCGCTCGACGATCCAGCGGATTTGCAGCGCGACCTCGCCACGCTGCGGCGCGACGAACACATTGCCGCGCTGCGCGCGTTCGCGAGTGACAAATCGCTGTATGCGCCACGCAAGTACAAAACTCGGTTCGCGATTCGGCGAGTTCGCCGAGTTGTTGGCTTCCGGCGGCGATTTCCTCACAGCTGTTGTCGACAAGAATGCCGATTGTGTCGAATCGCACATCATCGTGATTTTCTGTCTGAGAAAGGTCACGGCGTTCTGATTGGCCACGTGGTCGTCGAATGCCTGCAACGCGTGCGCAGCGCCGCATCGACGCGCGGCCGCGAAGTGCGCGCGCGTGTTCTGTCCGATGCACTGGGGTTCTGCCGCAGCGAAATCCCGCGCCGCGCGCGAGAGCGTGACGCGCAGACGTTCTCCATGCTGATCGACAACGTGCGTTCGCGCCTGCGCGGCGAACACGCCAGCGCCGCCTTCGCCGATGCGCTGTTCGCGGCGTTCCCCGCCGCGCTCATCGACGAATTCCAGGACACCGATGGCCGACAGTTCGACATATTCGACGCCATCTATCGCGACCGCGCCGGAAACACGCGCGGATTGCTGACCATGATCGGCGATCCCAAGCAGGCCATCTACGGTTTTCGCGGCGGCGATCTCGCGGCGTACCTGCGCGCGCGCAAAAGTGCGGATGCGGGTTTCGCGCTGACCGTAAACTTCCGCTCGAGCACGCCGCTGATCCGCGCGCTGAATGGGTTGTACGAAAGAGACGCAGGGCGGCTTCGACGATGCGGAAATCCGCTACATCGCCGCCGAAGCGAGTGGCAAGGCGGATAACGAGCCGCTGACGCGCAACGGCGTTGTCATTGCGCAACCGCTGCACATCCATCGGTTCGCGCCGGGTGAAAAATCCAACAAGGCCGAACTCGACGAGTTGGCCGCCGACGATTGCGTCGGAACGTATCGTCGCGCTGCTCAACGATGCGGCGACTGCGATTGGTGGCGAGCGCGTCGTTCCCGGCGACATCGCCGTGCTCGTGCGCACCAACGATCAGATCGACATGCTGCGTCGCCGCCTCGTCGCGCGCGGCGTGCCGTGTGTGGGCAGCGGACGCGGCAGCGTGTTCGACAGCGACATCGCGCGCGATCTCGAACTGGTGCTGTTCGCCGTCCTGCACGCCACCGACGAGCGCGCGGTGCGCGGCGCACTGTGCACGCGCCTGCTCGGCTACACGCTGAGCGGCGTGCGCGCGTGGCATCACGACGAACAGGCGGTCGAACGCGAGCTGGAACGTTTCAGCGCGCTGGCACGCGCTGGCGCAGGAGCGCGGCGCGCAGGCGCTGATCCACACGCTGATCGCCGACAACGCGGCACGTCTGCTCGCCACGCCGGATGGCGAACGCGTCGTCACCGACCTGCGCCATTTGGGCGAACTGCTCGGTGCCGACGAAGATGCGCGGCGCGGCCTGGAATCGGCGTATGCGCGACTTGCGGCGTTGCGCCGCGGCGTCGGCGACGATGACGTCGACACGGCCAAGACGCGCCGGCTGCGTGTCGAGAGCGACGCAGCGCGCGTGCAGCTCATGACGATCCACAACGCGAAAGGCCTGCAGTTTCCGATCGTGTTCCTGCCGTTCGCCTGGCGTGCCCAGGAGCGCACGGGCATGCACGCGCCGAAGGTTCTGCGTTTCCATGACGAGCAGGGTGTCGCCTGCATCGATCTGGGTTCGCGCCGATTCGACGACAACATGACGGCGCATCTGCGTGAAGTCTTGCAGGAGGAGTTGCGTCTGCTCTACGTGGCCGTGACTCGCGCGGAATATGCCGTGCACCTGTATTGGACCGACGCGGGCGATGCGAATTTCGGCACGGACGAGCGCAAGGCGGCGGCGCTCGACGTGCTGGTGCGCCAGGCGCAGGAATCGCTCGGATTGACGCCGGGTCGAGGCGTCGTTGCCGGCGCTGGCGTCGCGTTGCGATGGCATCGTCATCGCCGATGCGGCCGAGCGAACGCCATCGCGTTTTATAGCTCCGCAGAATCATCGCGAGCCACGCCGCGCTCGCACGCCGCTGCCGCGCGCCGCGGCCGTTCCAGTGGCTGCACAGTTTCAGCAGCCTGGCGCGATCGGCGCCGCTCACGACGCCCGACAGCGCGGCGGCCGACGAAATCGAGACCGAGCTCGACACCGAACGCGAAGAGCTTGCCGCGGAAGAAGCGTTAGTCGCCGACGATCCGTCGCTGCTCGCCATCGATGCCTGGCGCGGCCGGCACTTCGGCAATGCGTTGCACGCCATCCTCGAGGAATCGGGCGACGCGCCGGTGTGGCCGCAACGGCGCGATTTGCTGGCGCAACATCTCCTTCCGCTGCGCGGCGGTGGCGAGGCGCTCGAACCGATCGGCCGCCTGGTCGATCGCATCCGCGGCGCGGACCTCGGCGAGGGGTTGCGCCTGATCGATCTGCCGCGCACGGCGACCGTAAACGAATTCGAATTCCAGTTGCCGATCGATGCGGTTTCGCTCGACGACCTGCGCGCATGCTGCCGCGCGCACGGCGTCGACGATGCGATCGCACCGGCGCTGTCGTCGCCGATGCTGAGCGGCATGCTCACCGGTTTCGCCGATCTCATCTTCGAGCACGGCGGCCGCTTTCACGTGCTCGACTACAAGACCAACTGGCTCGGTACGCGTCTGCAGGATTACGCCGGCGAAAATCTGCAGGAGGCGATGCGCGAGCATCACTATCCGCTGCAGGCGCTTATTTATACCGTCGCGCTGCACCGCTATCTGCGCGGACGTGTGGACGGCTATACGGCCGAACACCATCTCGGTGACAGCTGGTATCTGTTCGTGCGCGCGGTCGGGCTCGGCGAAGGGTTGGGCGTGTGGCGTCGGCGCTGGCCCGCCGCCCTGATCGAGGCACTCGACGACATGCTCGCTGGAGCGACGGCATGAACGAACCGCAGTTCGACCGCGTGGTCGATCACACCTTCGCCGCGTGGGTGCGCCGCCGCACGCGCTCGGATGTGCTGGCGCGTGCGGCATTCGCCGTCAGCCGCGACGAAGGCCAGGGGCATTCCTGTGCGGCGTTGCCGGAGGATGTCGATGCATCCGCACTACGCGCGCATGCCTGGGTCGGCGACGGCAGCGCGTTTTCGCCGTTCGTGCTCACCGGACGCGGCGACTTTTATCTGTGGCGCAATTGGCGGCACGAGTCGCGGCTCGCTGAAGCACTGCGCGCTCGCGCGCGGGTGCGGTCGCATCCGGTCGATGCGGAGCGATTGGCGTCCGACGTCGGCGAGCTGTTCGCTGAAACCGATGCGGAGACGACACGGTTGCAACGCAACGCCGTCGCCGCCGTGCCGGGCGCGCACGTATTCGTGCTCACGGGCGGTCCCGGCACCGGCAAGACGTCGACCGTCTTGCGCATGTTGCTCATGCTGATGCGTCATGCCGAAGTGTGCGGTTTCGGCGCGCATCCCTCCATCGCGCTCGCGGCGCCGACCGGCAAGGCCGCGCAGCGCATGACGCAATCGATCGCCGCTGGCCGAGCGGATCTTGCGCAGCATTTGCCGCCAGCGTCGCCGTTCCGCGCCTGGCTCGATCGCGTGCCCGCTGCGCAAACGCTGCATCGACTGCTCGAATACCGGCCGCACGACAACCAGTTCGCGCGTGGCGCCGATTCGCCACTGGCGGCGGATATCGTGGTGGTCGACGAGACCTCGATGGTCGATCTGGCGATGATGCGGCAACTCATCGACGCGGTGCGGCCGAACGCAACCATCATTCTGCTCGGCGATCCGGCGCAGCTGTACGCGGTGGAAGCGGGTTCCGTGCTCGGTGACATCGTGGCGAGTGCGAGCGAAGGATCGCCCTTGGCCGGACACGTGGCGACATTGCGCCATGTCTGGCGCGCCGAGCAGGCACTCAGCCGCGATCTGGATCGCGTGCGTGGAGGCGATGTCGGCTGGGTCGATGCACTGACGCGCGGCGATGCGTCGGACGCGGTGCTATTTCGTGCGTGCGTCGACGACAAGGCGATGCGCGCGCGCATCGAAACATGGGTCGATCAGCACGCGCACGAACTTGCATCACTGATGCACGCGGATATCGCGCCCGCCGATGCACTCAATATCTTGCGCCGGTTTCAAATCCTCTGCGCGGTGCGCGAAGGCGCGTTCGGCTCGCACGGCATCAACACGGCGATGCGCGACATCCTGACGCGGCGCTTCCGTATCGAAGCGATGGGCCAATGGCATCACGGACGACCTGTGATCGTCACGCGCAACGACTATGCGCGCGATCTTTACAACGGCGACGTCGGCATCGCGCTGCGCGGCGCGGACGGGTTGCGCGTGTGGTTCGAATCGCGCGACGGCGCATCCGCGGTCCGCAGCATTTCCGCGCGCACGCTGCCGGAGCACGAGCCGGCCTGGGCGATCACCATCCACCGCAGCCAGGGCTCCGAATACGGCGATGTGGCCGTCGTGTTGCCGCCGGAGTCCGACCACCGCATCCTGAGCCGCGAACTTCTTTACACGGCGATGTCGCGCGCGGCGCAAGGTGTGGAGCTGTGGACGTCCGCCGAAGCGCTGCGCACCGCCATCGCTCGGCCGGTGCAGCGCCGAGGCGGACTGCGCGACAAGCTGCGCTGACCGTCACGCCAGCGCCGCATCGAAGGCTGGTATGATCCGGCTGTAATCTGTCGTTGCGGGAGTTCGTGCGTGCTTGAGATTCTGATTGCGGGTGGATGGGCGATGGTGCCCATCTTGCTATGCTCGGCGATCGCGTTGGCCATCATCCTGGAGCGCTTCTGGTCGCTGCGCAAAAGCGCGGTGATCCCGAAAGGACTCGGTACCGAAGTGCTGCAATGGGCGCGTACGCGCAAGCTCGATCCGGAGCACATCGAAACGCTGCGCGCGAATTCGCCGCTCGGCGAAATCCTCGCCGGTGCGCTCAGCGTGCGCAACCGCTCGCGCGAGATCATCAAGGAACGCGTCGAGGACACCGGCCGGCACGTAGTGCATCGGCTGGAGCGTTTCCTCAACACGCTCGGTACCATCGCGCTCATTTCGCCGCTGCTCGGGCTGCTCGGCACGGTATTCGGTTTGATCGAGATGTTTTTCGCGGTGATGGTCAGCGGTGTGGGCGATCCGCTGAAGATGGCCGGCGGCATCGGACAGGCGCTGGTGTGTACGGCCACGGGTTTGTGCGTGGCGATTCCGGCGTATTTCTTCCATCGCTATTTCCGCGGGCGTGTCGCCGACTATGTGGTCGACATGGAGCAGCAGACGATCCTGCTGATCGACGAATTGTCCGCGCATGCGGACATGCCGCCGACCGCCGTGCCGCAGGCCACGCCGGCGCGCGTGGTGCGCGGAGCCAAATAGCATGCGGCTCGGCAACGCGCGGCAGGACGACTTCGAGATCAACGTGATCTCGCTGATCGACGTCATGCTGACGCTCCTGATGTTCTTCGTGATGACCACCACATTCGTGCAGCATTCGGCGATGAAGGTTAGCCTGCCGGAAGCTTCCGACAATCCCGACACCGCGCCGCGCGATCCGCTCACCATCATGATCGGCGCCGACAGCCGCTTTTACGTCGACAACAACGAAGTGCTCAATCCGAATGTCGATTCGCTGATGCAGGCTATCGCGCACGTCGCGGGCGACGATCGCGAGCGTCCGGTGATCCTGCGCGCGGACGGCCAGACACCGCATCAAGCCGTGGTCACCGCGATGGACGCGCTCGGCCAGCTCGGCTTCACGCACCTGTCCATCGCGACCGTGCGCGCCAAGGACACCGAAAGCCGGTGAAACACGTCTTCATGGGCGCGCCGCTCGTGACCATCGCGTCGCCCGGCGCGACGTATCGGCGCCTGCTCGGCTATTCGGCGCGCTACTGGCCGATCGCGATCGTCGCGTTCATCGGGATGGTGTTCGATGCCGGCTGCGGCGCGGCGTTCACGTTCCTCATCAAGCCGATGCTCGACGAACTTTTCGATCGGCACGATCCGACCATGATCTTCTGGATGCCGCTGATCATCATCGTGCTGTTCGTGGTGCGCGGTATCGCCACGTTCGCAGCCGACTACGGCGTGGCGCGCATCGGCCGCGGCGTGGTGCAGACGATGCGCGATGAGGTGTTCCAGAAATACCTGCGCATGCCGGCGTCGTATTTCCATCGCGAAACCTCCGGTTCGCTGATCTCGCGCATGACCTACACCGTGGAGCAGGTCGCCAACGCCAGCACCGACGCGGTAAAGACGGCGCTGATGGACGGCTTCATGGTGATCGGCCAGGCCTGCGTGATGCTGTATTGGAGTCCGCGGCTGACGCTCGTGCTGCTGTTGCTCGCGCCGCTGGTCGCGCTGGTCGTGTATTTCGTCGGCAGGCGTTACCGGCGCATCGCCAAGCGCATCCAGGATACGGTCGGATCGATCACCAGCATCATCGACGAGGCGGTGACCGGTCAGCGCGAAGTGAAGATCTACGGCGGAGGCCGCTACGAGCAGCAGCGTTTCGAAGCGGTGAACGGGGCGATCCGTCGGCTGAACATGAAAGTGGCCTCGACCAATGCGTCGTCCACCGCGCTGATCCAGTTCGTCGCGGCCGTCGCGCTGGCGCTGGTAATTTTTCTCGCCACGCGGCCGGGCATCCATGAGATGACGTCGGGTATTTTCATGTCGGTGATTTCGGCGATGCTGGTCATGTTGCCGTCGCTGAAACGTTTGACCACCGTGCAGGCGAATCTGCAGCGCGGCGTGGTCGCCGCGGCGGACGTGTTCGAGCTGCTCGACAGCCGCGAGGAACAGGACACCGGCAGCGAGAAACTCGAACGCAGCCGCGGCGACATCGAATTCCGCAACGTTTCGTTTCGTTATTCCGATACGACCGCGACGGTGCTGGAAGACATCAACCTGCGCTGCGCGCCAGGCACGGTCACGGCGCTGGTCGGACGATCGGGCAGCGGCAAGACCAGCCTCGCCAGTCTGCTGCCGCGGTTCTACGATCCGCAGTCCGGCGTGATCCTGCTCGACGGCAAACCGTTATCGTCGTATACGCTGGAAAGCCTGCGCGAGCAGATCGCGCTGGTCAGCCAGCAGGTCGTGCTGTTCAACGACACCATCGCACGCAATATCGCCTACGGTGCGCTCGCGCGGGCGAGCGAAACAGAAATCGCCGCCGCCGCCGACGCGGCGAACGCCACCGAATTCATCCGCAGGCTCCCCGACGGCATGCAAAGCCGCATCGGCGATTCCGGCGCGCTGCTGTCGGGCGGACAGCGCCAGCGCATCGCCATCGCGCGTGCGATCCTGAAAGATGCGCCGATCCTGATCCTCGACGAAGCGACCAGCGCGCTCGACAGCGAATCGGAACGGCTCATCCAGGACGCATTGAAGAAACTGCTCGCCAACCGCACGGTGCTGGTCATCGCGCACCGGCTGTCCACGATCGAGCACGCCGATCAGATCGCCGTGCTCGACGCCGGACGCATCATCGAAATCGGCACGCACGCCGAACTGTTGGCGAAGAACGGACATTACGCGATGCTGCATCGCATGCAGTTCCGCGACACCGGCGGCTGAGCGTGTTCGACGAACGCGCGCTGCAAGCGATCTGGTACGGCGGCCGCCGGCCGGGTGCGATGCTGGTGCTGCTGTCGAAACTGTTCGGCGCGGCGAGTGCGCTGCGGCGGTCGATGTATCGCATCGGTGTGCTGAGGCGCGTAAAGGTTTCCGTACCCGTGATCGTCGTCGGCAACATCACCGTCGGCGGCACGGGCAAAACGCCGCTGGTCATCGCACTGGTCGATGCGTTGCGCGAACGTGGCTGGAATCCCGGCGTGGTGTCGCGCGGTTTCGCGGGTTCGGCGAATTGGATCACACGCGTTGATGAGCTATCCGAGGCTGCGTTGGTCGGCGACGAAGCGCGTCTGATCTTCGATGCGACGCGCGCCCCGATCATGATAGGTCGCGATCGCGCGCGCGCGGCGCAGGCGCTGATCGATGCGGCGCAGGTGAACGTAATCGTGAGCGACGACGGCCTGCAGCACTATCGGCTGGAACGTGATATCGAAATTTGTGTCGTCGACGGCGCGCGCCGTTTCGGCAATGGCCGATTGCTGCCTGCAGGTCCGTTGCGCGAATCGGTGAGCCGTCTTGCGAGCATCGATTTCCGGGTCTGCAACGGTGACGGGACCGCCGCGAACGAAACGGCCATGCGCCTCGATGGCGACACGGCCGTGGCGGTCGCCGATGCGAAGCGGACGCTACCGCTCGCCGACATCCCGCGCGTCCATGCGGTCGCGGGCATCGGCAATCCGGGAAGGTTCTTTGCCACGTTGCGCGCCGCCGGCATCGACGTGATCGAGCACCCATTTCCCGATCATTACGCCTTCGCGCCGCACGATCTGGATTTCGGCGACGAGTTGCCGGTGCTGATGACGGACAAGGACGCTGTCAAATGTCGCGGCTTCGCCCGCGCGAATCTGTGGCGCGTGCCGGTGCGAGCCGTGGTCACCAACGGGTTCTTCGACGAGGTTGCGGGGCGCCTCGCGGCCTCGCGCGGCGGCACCTTTCTTTCGAAAGGCCGCGTGTGATGGGTGTCCTTGAGTTGTAGGCGATATCGCGTCAGTATCGTGGGACGGGCCGATCGAGCCCGTCCTGTACGGAGCACGTTTCCATGATTGGTCTGAATACCGCGGCGGCGTGCCGCGCGGCGGCTCGCACCGCTTTTTTTTCAATGTTGATCTGCGGCGGCAGTACCGCGTTGTGGGCCAACGCCCCCAGTTCCGGCGGCCGCCATCCGCTGCTCGGCCGCGTCGTGCCGCAACGCGCGAGTGTGGGCGAAGTGCGCCAGGCAGGCCGCCTCGACAGCGCGCGCAAGCTTGACCTTGTGATCCACTTGCCCGCGCGCGATCCGGACGGGCTGTCCGCATTCCTGCAGCAACTCCAGGATCCGCACAGTGCGAACTACCACAAATACATGAGCGTGGATGAATTCACCGCGCGCTTCGGCCCGACGCAATCCGATTACGATCAAGTCGTCGCATGGGCCAACGCGAACGGTCTGACCGTGACGCATACGTCGGTCAACCGTCACATCATCGACGTCACGGCAACGGTCGAGGCCATCAACCAGGCGCTCGACATTTCGATGCAGGCGTATCAGCCGGTCGCTGACGATGGCAAGGGCACGCTGTTCGCCCCCGACAGCGAGCCGAACATTTCCTTGTCCGTGCCCATCCTGAAGATTTCCGGGCTCGACAACTTCAATCCGCCGCAGTCGCGGATCAAGCGCAACGGCGGCGTCGCGCACATCGCACCTGTCGCCACCGGCTCGGGACCCAACGGCGAGTTCCTGCCGAGCGACATGCGCGCCGCGTACTACGGCTCCGGTCCGCTGACGGGCGCCGGCCAGATCATCGGCATCTTCTCGTTCGACGGCTATCTCAGCGCCGACGTGCCGCTGTACTACTCGGCCCTCGGTATCGCGTCGCCACCGAATGTGCCGGTGACCAACGTTCTCGTCAACGGCTACACGGGAGCGTGCGACGCGGGCGACGGCAGCGGCCTGTCGACGTGCGACGACGGCGAACAGGTGCTCGACATCGTCAATTCCATCGGCATGGCGCCGAATGCGAGCGAGGTACTTTTCTACGAAGGATTCAGCGGTCCGGACATCCTCAACCAAATCGCCACCGACAATCTGGCGAAGGTCATCAGTTGTTCGTGGGGATCGGGCGATCTCGGCGGCGACGACGTGCTGTTCCAGGAATTTCAGGCGCAGGGGCAAACCTTCGTCAACGCGACCGGCGACAGCGGCGCGTACAGTGCGACCGCGTGGCTGCCGCCATCGCTCAATCCGTACATCCTGCAGGTGGGCGCGACAAGCCTGGTCACCACCGGCGGCGGCGGGGCGTACGTGTCCGAGTCGGCCTGGCCCTATGCGGGCGGCGGCTACTACGTGCCGGCGGGCTATGCGATCCCGAGCTACCAGACGGCGACGGGCGTCATCAACGCATTGAACGAAGGCTCCACGACCTTGCGCAATGATCCCGACATTGCAGCCGAAGGGGATTTCGACAACCCGACGATCAGCAACGGCAGCCTGGCCGCGGATGTCGGCGGCACGAGCTACGCCGCGCCGCGCATCGCGGGCTTCCTCACGCTGGCCAACGAGCAGGCGATCGCGCACGGTCAGGCGACGGCGGGCTTCGTCAATCCGAGCCTCTACGCCATCGGCACTGGCGCGAATTACGCCAGCAACTTCCACGACGTGACCAGCGGCAGCAACGGGTTTTTCGCTGTCGCCGGCTACGATCTGGTCACCGGCTGGGGAAGTCCTAGCGGGCAGACGCTCATCGATTCGCTGAGCGCGCCATCGGCTTCGCCGGGATTCGTCATATCGGCCTATCCTTCGCGCGTGTTCCTGCAGCGCGGTTTGGGACTCACCTCGACCGTCAAAGTGTCGACGCCGGACGGATTCAGCGGCAGCGTTGTGCTGTCGGCGTCGAATCTGCCGAGCGGCGTCAGCGCATCGTTCAATCCGACTTCGATTTCGGCCGGAGGCACGAGCACGCTCACACTGACCGCCACCGCCGTGGCCGATCTGGGCGAAGCATCGATCGCCATCACCGGCACGTCCGGTACCGCGCGGACCACGTCCATCAGGCTTGCCGTCGGCGATGCCGCTCACGCCGTGCTGGGCCCCGATCCGCTGGTGATCACCACACAGCCGAATGCGAAAACGTTGCAGGAATTCGACGTCGGCGATGCCGTCGATACCGTGCCGCTCAGTTACAGCATCGCGGCGTTCGCGAGCACGGACGGATCATGCACGGGCAGTGTCGCGTGGCTGACATCGATCGTCACGCAAAGTACGGTCACCGGGGGTTCGACCACGGCGCTGCAGCTTTACGTGCATCCGGGAAATCTCGCCGTCGGCGCGTACCATGCCGAGCTTTGCGTCACGACGAACGATCCGACGCAACCCCAGGCGGTCGTGCCGGTGACGATGAACATCGTTCCGGGGCCGGCCGGCGATTCGATCTTCAAGGGCACGTTCGAGACCAACGCGGCCACGCACGATGGCGTTTATCTCTACGACGTCGACCAGCCCGTCGAAGACGATCAAGCCGGCAGTGCGCTCGACCTGACGACCGGCAGCTACCACACCTGGTCCGGATTCCTGCTCGACAACATCAATCTGTACGACGACGGCACGGGCCTGCAGGTTTACTGGTACAACACCTCGCTCGGCGCCCCCAATCGCAGCAAAGTCGGCGGCGTTTACGATGCGCTGAGCGGCAGCTACAAGGTCCTGCATTCGGGCGATGTGGTTGGACCCACCGCGACGTTCAACCGCAAGGTCACCGCCATGATTAACTTCTACGGTGGCGTCGACGGTTATATCGGCATCGCGTTCCAGAACAGCCAGACCGGTGCGCTGAATTACGGATGGATCCACATCACCACAAGCGCGCCGGCAGGTTTTCCGGCGCAGGTGCTCGACTACGGATTCGACAATACCGGCGCGGCCATCCGGGTGCCTTGATGCGTTTGGCTTCATGAATTGAACAAGGCCGGTCTTGGACCGGCCTTTTTTTTGGATTGACAAGCATGCACCGCGCGATTACCTTGCGCGCAACTTCTTCATACGAGGCCGTCCTCCGTGGACCCTTGCAGTAATAACTGCAGCGTCGTCAGGTCGAATCCGCGGAACGCCCTCTGAAGACGGGCGCTTCCGCGCAGGCGGAAGCAACGGTACACCCGTCGCCAATCTGTCACATTCAACCGGCACGCTGCTCGATCGAATCGGAGTAGGCGATGCTGGATCTCTCCAACCTGTCCATGCTGATCACGGCCGGCGGCCGCGATCGCGTGAAAAACGAGGCAGCCGCGCGCACGGCCGCCGAGCTTCTGGCCGTGGCGCGGATGGATGCGCCCGAGGCGCAGAAACATCTCGATGCCAATCCCGATGGGCTCACACTCGAGCAGGTCGAGGAGCGCCTGGAGAAATTCGGGCCGAACGTCGTCGCGCAGGAAAAGAAAAGACCTGTCCTGCTGCAGATCCTGGAGCGGTTCTACACCAATCCGATCAACATCCTGTTGACCGTGCTCGCCGTCATCACGTACGTGACAGGCGAGGAAACCAGCGACATCATCAGTGCCGCCATCATGTTCGCGATGGTGGTGATGGCCGTGTTCGTCGCGCATTTCCAGGAAGCGCGTTCGGACAATGCCGTCGAGAAGCTACGCAAGATGGTCAGCAACACGGCCACCGCGAAGCGCGAAGTCGAGGAACCCGCGCCGGGCGACGATGAAGATGCGCCGCCGGTGCGCGTGTCGAAAAAAATCGAAGTGACCATCGAACATCTCGTGCCCGGCGATCTGGTCTTCCTCGCCGCCGGCGACATGGTGCCGGCCGACCTGCGGCTGCTCAGCGCGAAAGACTTGTTCGTCAATCAATCCGCGCTGACCGGCGAATCCATGCCGGTCGAAAAATTCGCCGGGCACGATGCCAACGCGAAGACCGCACTCGAAGCCGGTTGCCTGTGCTTCATGGGATCGAACGTGGTTTCCGGCAGTGCCACCGCCGTGATCGCGGCCACGGGCGCGAACACGTATTTCGGCGCGCTCGCCGGATCGCTGGTCGGGCAGCGCGTGCAGACCAGTTTCGACAAAGGCGTCGGCAAGTTCGCGTGGCTGATGATCCGCTTCATGGCGATCATGGCGCCGCTGGTGTTCCTCATCAACGGCGTGACCAAGCATGCGTGGTACGACGCGTTCATGCTCGCCGTTTCCGTGGCAGTCGGCCTCACGCCGGAAATGCTGCCGATGATCGTCGCCATCAATCTCGCCAAGGGCGCGCTGAAGATGGCGAAGAAGGACGTCATCGTGAAGCGCCTCAACGCGATCCAGAATTTCGGCGCGATCGATGTCTTGTGCACCGACAAGACCGGCACGCTCACGCAGGATCGCGTCATTCTCGAACGGCACACCGACATCTACGGCGACGAGAACGAGAAGGTCCTCGAATTCGCCTGGCTCAACAGTTACCACCAGACCGGCCTGCGCAACCTGCTCGACGTCGCCGTGCTGGACGCCGTGAATGCAGAGATCGTCCAACATCTACATGCCGACTACACGCTGGTCGACGAAGTGCCGTTCGACTTCACGCGCCGCCGTATGTCGGTGATCGTGAAGAACAGCGAGGGCAAGCATTTCCTGATTTCCAAGGGCGCGGTGGCTGAGACGCTGTCGGTCTGCACAAGCCTCGCGCACGACGAGCACTACCAGTGCCTCACACCGACCAAGCTCGACGAAGTGAAAGCCGTCGCGCGCGACATGAATGACGACGGCTTTCGCGCGCTCGCGCTCGGCGTGCGCGAGATCGAGGCCAAGCCCGCGTATTCGCGCGATGACGAGAAAGACCTGACGATGATGGGCTTCATCGCCTTCCTCGACCCGCCGAAGGATTCCGCGGCCGAGGCGATCCAGGCGCTGAACGCCAACGGCGTCGACGTGAAGATCCTCACCGGCGACAACGACATCGTCACGCGCAACGTGTGCCGCCAGGTCGGTATACAAGTGGACAAATACCTGACCGGTCCGAAGATCGAGTCAATGTCCGACGACGAACTGATGATCGCGACGCGCGACACGCCGGTGTTCGCGCGCCTGAACCCGCAGCAGAAAGTACGCGTGATCCAGGCCTTGCACCGCGACAACCGCGTCGTCGGATTCCTTGGCGACGGCATCAACGACGGTCCGGCGCTGCGCGCGGCGGACGTCGGCATTTCCGTGGATACCGCGGTCGACATCGCCAAGGAATCGGCCGATATCATCCTGCTCGAAAAGAGCCTGCTCGTACTTGAGGAAGGTGTGCTCGAGGGCCGCAAGGTGTTCGGCAACATCCTGAAGTACATCAAGATGACGTCCAGCTCCAATTTCGGGAATATGTTCAGCATGATTGGCGCCAGCCTGTTCCTGCCGTTCTTCCCGATCTTGTCGGTGCAGGTGCTGCTCAACAACCTGTTGTACGACTTCTCGCAGACCGCGGTGGCCTCCGACGAAGTCGATCCGGAATATCTGGCGAGGCCGCGTAAGTGGGACTTCCACAGCATAGTGCGCTTCATGATCTTCATCGGCCCGATCAGTTCAATTTTCGATTACGCGACCTTCGCGGTCTTGTGGTTCGTGCTCGGCGCGAATTCGCCGGAGCACGCCAAACTTTTCCAGACCGGCTGGTTCGTCGAATCGTTGCTGTCGCAAACGTTGATCGTGCACGTGATCCGCACCGGACGCATCCCGTTCGTGCAGAGCAACGCCAGCTTGCCGTTGACCATCACCGGACTGATCATCTGCGCGATCGGCGTGGCATTGCCGTTCCTGCCGATCGGCGGCTGGTTCGGATTCGTGCCGTTGCCGGGAATCTACTGGGCGTTTCTGGCGGTCATCCTGATTGCCTACATGACACTGACGCAGTTCGTGAAGACGCGGCTCATTCGGCGGTTTGGGTTGCTTTGACGCGCGTCGGCAAAAGCGGAATCACTTGGACCGAAAGTGATTCCGCAACCAGTCGTATTCGTTGATCGGGCGGTCGTCGCGAATCGGCGGCGTGATTCTGTCGAGTTGCACGATACTGTCGACGGGCAGTTCTGCCTGTAACACCGCGTCGAACTGCCGCTCGGGCGTGTCGTAGGGACCCCATTCGACGAGATCTCTTGCGGCCTCGGGCGGCATCCGAGTCGCCAATACGCTGGCCGGCACGTCCGCGATGGGCTGCGCGCTCGCTAGGTAGTGAATGCCCCAGCCACTTATCGAACCGAAGGCGCGCACATGGGGGAATGACTCCTTGATGGCGCGGGCGACGGCTGCCGTTGTTGTGTTGTCGCCGCCCGGGTACCACTGCTGCAAGATGCCGTCAGGCCGCAAATGTTTGGAGGCGAGGGCGTAGAACTCCTTCGAATAGAGCAGGCTCGAACCTGCTGCGCCGATCGGCGGCGGTGGATCGATGACGATCACGTCGTACAGGTCCGACGTGCGTTCGAGGAAACGCCGGCCGTCATCGATGATCACATGCGACGTCGGCATGGCCAATACGCGTTGTGCGTCTTCGTGGAAATAGCCGAAAAGCTGCGGCACGCTCGGCACGAGTTCGACGACGGTGGAGTCGATGCCCCAAGACAGCATCGACCGATGCGTGGTGCCCATTCCGAAGCAGATCGTCAACGCATTTTGCGGGGGACGATCGAGGAATGCGAGGGGCAGCGCCGACATGATTTTCGTTATCGGAGTCAGGACAGTCATGCTGATGCCGTTCACATACAGCCGTCTGAGGGGCCCTTCGCCAGCGGCCACGACGGTGGCCGTGCTGTCGCGCCGGACTTCGCCGCCCCTGATCTGTTCGACATAACTTTGCGTCAGGCTCACCAAGACCACGTACGCTCCCAGAATCGCCAGCAATCCAGCCAGGCGGGCAACTCGCCGCGGCCTGGAAGCGACACGCTCCAGGAGAAAAAACGCCAGCCCGGCGATCAGCAATGGAGCAGAAAGGAGCAGCAGCGAATCGCGCTCGCTGAAGTTCGGCAGGAGCAGGAATCCTGCGATCAACGGCCCGACGATGCAGCCGGTGACGTTGACCGCATAAGCCCGACCTGCGCGGGTCGAATCGCCTCGCGAAACACGATCGACGAGCAGCGGCGTCACATAACCGAGCAGCCCGCTGAACAACGAGATGCCCAACGGCACCCTTAGCCATGCAGCCAGCGGGATTCTCTGGTCGGCAGTGAAAACGGGGACGAGCGCAGCGAGCCAGACGATAACCCAGACAATGCTGCGGTGCCGATCCAGCGACGGTTTGACGAGGCGATATGCGCTCGATCCGAGAAACGTCGACGCCAGATAGACGCTCAAGATCGCGGCGAACGAATAGACGAAGGTGCCGATGAAAATTGTATACAGTCGGATCCAGACCACCTCCATCGCCATGCTGGCCAAGCCGGTGAGGAAGAGCAGCCAGAGATCCCGGTTGCGCAGCGCAGAATTCCATGGCGATTCCGGACTGCGCGGTTCATCGAGCACCGGCGGAGCAGTGGCTGCGGACTCCAGGCGCTGAAGCCGCAACGCGGCGGCGGCGATGCTGAAGTTCAACAGCATGCCCAGCAGAAGGGCTCCCGAAAACCCGCGAATCTCGACGACGAGGAGCGGGAGCAGGGCGCCCAGCACGGCGCCAGCCACGTTGGCCAGATAAAGCAGGCTGAACGACCGTTGCGAACGTTCCGGGAAGCGCGCGCGAATCGCGAACATGCCCAGCGGAATGGTCGCGCCCATCAATGCACACCAGGGTACGAAAGTCGATGCGAGCAGAATGCTGGAAATCAGATAGTAGCCGCCGGACGATAACGACAGCGAACTGCCGAAGCGGCTGAGGACGGTCTCGGCGAGCCACAGCTCCAGAGGAAACAGGATCGCCGAACACCCGATGAGGAGTTCGACGAACGCGTACATCCGCAGCGCCGGCTGATTGAACCGTTTCGCCAGTCTGGGCAGATATTTCCCGCCCAGCCAGGAGCCGACACCCAATCCGGCCATGAAACAGGAAAGCACGATCGAAACGGTTGCCGTGGTCACGCCGAACCGTGCCATCGACAGACGCAGCCAGATGAGCTCGTACAAGATGCTGCAAAAACCCGAAACGAGAAAAAACAGGAAGAACTGCCGCGTCGGAAAGGGCTTTCCGGATGCTGTCGCGTCCTTCGAGTTTTTCACGGGTGATCGCCTTATTGGATCGGTTAAAAAGAGAATGCTTCTTTGACGCTGAGCAGGCGGCCGCAATGGGTCGCGTCATAGCCAGGCAATTTGTCGACGGTCTTCTGAAAGGCCGTGCTGCGCAGTATCGACAGCACCTGCGAGATCATCGCCGAATTTTCCTGATCGGCCCGGAACAGAAAGAAATAACGTTCCTTCAGCAACGGCAGGAAATCCAATCCAAACTTCCGCGCCGGCGGCTCCACGCCGAATCCGACATCGGCCATGCCGCTGGCCACGTACGCGGCCACCGCGGCGTGCGTGAACTCGCCGGTGTCGTAACCCTGGATGCGGCGATCATCGATCTTGTTTTTCGCCAGCAGCAGATCGAACAGATAGCGCGTGCCTGAATCGCTTTGCCGATTGACGAAGCGCACGCCGCGCCGGGCGAGATCGCGCACGGCGCTGATCCGTTTCGGATTGCCGGCAGGCACCATCAAGCCTTGATTGCGCGTGACCAGATCCACCAGTCGGTAGTCATCGTTGCGCAGCACCTTCGCGTAGCGGCGCAGGAATTTCGGTGCGAACTCGCCGATCGGAACGTGCAGGCCGGCCAGATCGCAACTGTCGTGCATCAGGGCGGAGACCGCTTCCATGCTGTTGCGGTATTTCACGTCCGCGGCGATTTCGTTGCGCGTAAGAAAACGATGCAATGTTTCCACAGCGAAACCGTGACTGGCGTGGATGCGCAGGATCGATTCGGCATGCGCCACCGCGCGTTCGAATTCGACCTCGATCTCCGAGGCCAGACTGTCGAGCAGCGGCGACAAACGGGCGGCTATACGTTTATTCGCCCAAACGAGTTTTTCGCCCAGTGCGGTGAGCTTGGCGCCGCTGCCGCGCGTGGATTCGACCAGCGGCGCGCCGAGAATCTTCTGTCCGCTGCGCAGGATGCCCCACGCGTAGCGGTAGGAGAGTTGCGCCCGCGCGCAGGCGCGCGCCAGGCTGCCTTCTTCGCTGATGCCGACGAGCAGATCGATCAGCCGCTGCACCACCGATTGTCCATCGAGCGAATGCAGTTGCCAGTTGGGCCGTATCTCGACTTTGAACACTATCTTTAGTCTAACTACCGTCCATACGCTTTTTAGAGCATATTTCGTTTCGACGGTTTGCGCTAATGTGCCGCAAGCTGCAGGTTTCGCTGGGACGCTACGCCGTTACCGGGCGAACATTCTTATAAAACGCCGCACGAGCGGCGACACAGGAGGGGTGTATGTCGAGTGTATCTGGGGCGATCCCGGCAACGGGCGAGTCCGTGGGCATTCTTGCCAAAGAACGCACCGTGGCCGGACCAAGATTCAACCGCTGGCTGGTGCCGCCCGCGGCGCTGGCGATTCATCTGTGCATCGGCATGGCGTATGGTTTCTCGGTGTTCTGGTTGCCGATGACGAAACTGCTGGCCACGCCGGATGGATCCTGTCCGAAGGATGCAAGCTGGACCACCGATCTGTTCACAACGACGTGCAACTGGTCGGTCCCGTCGGTGAGCTTCACATTCACGCTGTTCATCGCGTTCCTCGGCATCGCTGCGGCGATCTGGGGCGGCTGGCTCGAACGTGTCGGGCCGCGCAAGGCCGGCGTGGTCGCCGCGGTTTGCTGGTGCGGCGGCATGGCGCTGGGCGCGGTGGGCGTGAAGACGCACCAGTTGTGGATCGTGTGGCTGGGAACGGGCGTGCTCGGCGGCATTGGTCTGGGCCTGGGCTACATCTCGCCGGTGTCGACGCTGATCAAATGGTTTCCGGATCGGCGCGGCATGGCCACGGGCTTCGCGATCATGGGTTTCGGCGGCGGTGCGCTGATCGGTTCGCCGCTCGCGACCGCGCTGATGAACCAGTTTTCCGGCAGCGAAACGCATGGCGTCGCCGAGGCGTACCTGATCCTCGCCGTTGCCTATTTCATCTACATGCTGGGCGGCGCGTTCGGTTATCGCGTCCCGCCGAACGGCTGGCGGCCGGCGAACTGGAATCCGCCGACCCTCGACGCGAAGACGATGATCACGCGGCGTCACGTGCACCTGAACCAGGCGTGGAAGACGCCGCAGTTCTGGTGCATCTGGATCGTGCTGTGCATGAACGTGAGTGCCGGCATCGGCGTGCTGGCAATGGCCAGCCCCATGTTGCAGGACGTGTTCGGCGGACGCCTGATCGGCACCGATCCGGCCGCCGCCGCTGACGACGGAACAGAAAGCCGCGATCGTGGCGGCCGCGGCTGGGTTGGTCGGCATGATCAGCCTGCTCAACAGTCTCGGCCGCATTTTCTGGGCGTCCGTGTCGGATTACATCGGTCGCAAGAACACATATTTCGTGTTCTTCATCCTCGGCATCATTCTGTACTGCGCGATGCCGACGCTCGGCCACATGGGCCTGGCGGGTCTGTTCGTCGTCACCGTGTGCATCATCATGACCATGTACGGCGGCGGCTTTGCGACGGTGCCCGCTTATCTGGCCGACATGTTCGGCACGCAGATGGTCGGCGCGATCCATGGCCGCCTGCTCACGGCGTGGTCCGTGGCCGGCGTGATCGGACCGCTGCTGATCGCCAACATCCGCCAGTTCCAGCTCGACCACGGCGTGGCGAAGAACCTGGTGTACGACAACACGCTGTACATCCTGGCCGGACTGCTGCTGGTCGGTCTGATCGCCAACTCGCTGGTGAAACCAGTGGACGAGAAGTACTACATGACCGACGAAGAACTCGCCGCCGAACGCAAGCTCGCGCACGAGGCGACGTCGGACCCGCGCGCGGAATCGGCAGCACGCGGCGCATTCGGCATCGTCGGCATTGCCGCGTGGCTGGCCGTCGGCATCCCGTTCCTGATCGGCTTCTGGATCGCGATGCAGAAAGCCGCCGTGTTGTTCAGATGATGGAGTGTCGATGAAGCGGGCGCGTCAAGCGATTCCAATCCAGGTCGAACCCGGCGAGGCACTCTCGCCGGATCAGCGCGCAGCCGTGCGCAAGGCCACCGACGCCTTGCGCGAGGCGCCAGGTCCGCTGCTGCCGGTGCTGCACGCGGTGCAGGATGCGCTCGGCTTCATCCCGGACGGCGCGGTGTCGCTCATCGCGCACGAGCTGAACCTGTCGCGCGCGGAAGTGCATGGCGTCATGAGTTTCTACCACTACTTCCGCAAGCATGCGCCGGGACGCCACATTGTATACATTTGCCGCGCCGAGGCCTGTCAGGCGCGCGGCGCACGCGCGCTCGAGGCGCACGCGAAACGATCGCTCGGCATCGATTTCCACGAGACCACGAGCGACGGCGCGATTTCGCTGGAGCCGGTGTATTGCCTCGGAAATTGTGGTTGTGGTCCTTCCGTGCTCCTGAACAAGGACGATCTGCACGCCAACGTTTCTGCACAGGCGTTCGATGCGCTGGTGACTCAGGCAAGGGCCGCATCGTGACAGCGACGATTTACGTATCGCGCGATGCAACTGCTATCGCCCTCGGTGCCGATGCAACGGCGCGCGCGCTCACCATCGATGCCGCTAAGCGCGGCATCGACATCAAGTTGGTGCGCAACGGATCGCGCGGTGCCTTTTTCCTCGAGCCGCTTGTCGAAGTCGACTTCGACGGCACGCGCATCGCCTACGGACCGGTGCATGCGGACGAGGTTCATTCGCTGTTCGAGGCGGATTTCCTCGAAGGCAAGGCGCATCCGCTGCAACTGGGGCCGACCGATGAAATTCCGTTCCTGAAAAATCAGGAACGCCTAACGTTCGAGCGCGTCGGCATCACCGATCCGGTCAGCATCGAAGACTATCGCGCGCACGGCGGTTATCGCGGTCTGGAAAAGGCGCTCGGCATGTCCGGCGCGGACATCGTCAAGGAAGTAACCGACTCGGGCCTGCGCGGCCGCGGCGGCGCGGCGTTCCCGGCCGGCATCAAATGGAAGACTGTGTTAGACGCATCGCCGATCGATGCCACAAAACCAACATTGGCTCAAATTCCACAAAAGTACATTGTGTGCAATGCGGACGAGGGCGATTCCGGCACATACTCCGATCGCATGCTGATGGAAGGCGACCCGTTCTGCCTCATCGAGGGCATGACCATCGCCGGCATCGCCGTCGGCGCGACGCAGGGTTACATCTATCTGCGCGTCGAATATCCGCATGCGCATCGGGCGCTGAACGAAGCGATCGCGGCGGCGTACGCGGCGGGCTGGCTCGGACCCGACGTTCACGGCAGCGGCAAACGGTTCGATCTCGAAGTCCGCCTCGGCGCGGGCGCCTACATCTGCGGCGAGGAAACCTCGTTGCTGGAAAGCCTCGAAGGCAAGCGCGGCCAGATCCGCTTCAAGCCGCCGCTGCCGGCGATCAAGGGTCTGTTCGGTCAGCCGACGGTGGTCAACAACGTCATCACGTTAGCGAGTGTGCCGATCATCCTCGATCGCGGTGCGGCGTTTTATCGGGATTATGGTGTCGGCCGCTCGCGCGGCACGCTGCCGCTGCAGCTCGCGGGGAACCTCAAGCGCACCGGCCTTGTCGAAAAAGCGTTCGGCGTCACGCTGCGTGAACTGTTGTACGACTACGGCGGCGGTTCGTCGTCGGGGCGTCCAATTCGCGCGGTACAGGTCGGTGGGCCGCTCGGCGCCTACTTGCCCGAGTCGCAATTCGACACCATTGTCGATTACGAGGCGTTCGCCGCCGTCGGCGCGATGCTCGGCCACGGTGGCATCGTCGCTTTCGACGACACCGTCGACATGCTCGAACAGGCGAGGTACGCAATGGAATTCTGTGCGGTCGAATCCTGCGGCAAATGCACGCCGTGCCGGATCGGTTCGACGCGCGGTGTGGAAGTGATCGATCGCATCAAGGCCAATATCGAGCGCGACAAGAATCTCGCGCTGATCGCCGATCTGTGCGAAACCATGCGCCACGGTTCGTTGTGCGCGCTCGGCGGATTGACACCCGATCCAGTGCGCTCCGCGCTGCAATTTTTTCCGGAAGATTTCGCGCCGCGCAACGCCGCGTAGCGAAGGAGATTCACATGCTATCCATCGTAGAGCTGGACTTCGGCACACCGAAGAAGACATCCGAAAGACAAGTCGCGCTGAACATCGACGGCTTCGAGGTCACCGTGCCCGAAGGCACCTCGGTGATGCGCGCGGCCGCCACCATCGGCATCAATATTCCGAAACTGTGCGCCACCGAATTGCTCGATGCATTCGGCTCGTGCCGCTTGTGCCTGGTGCAGATTGAAGGCATGAAGGGTTATCCGGCTTCGTGCACCACGCCGGTGACGCCGGGCATGAAGGTCACGACACAGAGTCAGAAGCTCGGCGAAATCCGGCACGGCGTGATGGAGCTGTACTTGTCCGATCATTCCACGACGGATTTCGGCAAGGGCTTCGGCACCGAGATGGAACGCATGGCCGATGCGATCGGCGTAAGCGAAGTCCGCTACGGTTTTGACGGCGCGAACCATCTGCACACGGACGTGGACGCCACCAACCCGTATTTCCGTTTCGATCCGGCGCAATGCATCGTGTGTTCGCGCTGCGTGCGCGCGTGCGAGGATCAGCAGGGCACGTTCGCTTTGACCATCCAGGGTCGCGGCTTCGCGTCGAAAGTCGCCGCGAGCCAGGACGATTCATTCCTCGATTCCGAATGCGTCTCGTGTGGCGCGTGCGTGCAGGCGTGCCCGACCGGCGCGCTGATGGAAAAGTCGCTTCTGGAAAAAGGCCAGGCGACGAAAAGCACGATCACCACGTGTGCCTATTGCGGCGTCGGCTGCTCGTTCCGCGCCGAGTCGCAGGGCGAAAAACTCGTGCGCATGGTGCCCGACAAGAACGGTCACGCGAATCATGGCCATTCGTGCGTGAAAGGCCGCTTCGCCGTCGGCTACGCGACGCATCCGGACCGCATCACCAAACCGATGATCCGCGCGAGGATTTCCGATCCGTGGCGCGAGGTGAGCTGGGAAGAGGCGATCGGTCATGTCGCCTCCGAGTTCCGCCGCATCCAGGCGAAGTACGGCCGCGATTCGATCGGTGGCATCACCTCGTCGCGCTGCACGAACGAGGAAACGTATCTGGTGCAGAAACTCGTGCGTGCCGCGTTCGGCAACAATAACGTCGATACCTGCGCACGCGTCTGCCATTCGCCGACCGGCTACGGCCTGAAGAACACGCTCGGCGAATCGGCCGGCACGCAGGATTTCGATTCGGTCGAGCAGTGCGATGTCGTGCTGTTGATCGGCGCGAATCCGACCGATGCGCATCCCGTATTCGCATCGCAGCTCAAGCGGCGTCTGCGCAAGGGTGCGAAGCTGATCATCGCCGATCCGCGCCGCATCGATCTGGTGCGCACCCCGCATGTGAAGGCGACCTACCATCTGCCGTTGCGGCCGGGCACGAACGTCGCCTTGCTCAACAGTCTGGCGCACACCATCGTCACCGAGAAACTGGTCAACGAGGAATTCGTCGCGGCGCGCTGCGAGAAAGTCGCATTCGACAAATGGCGTGCGTTCGTTTCCGAAGAACGCAATTCGCCGGAAGCGCTCGAAAGCGACACGGGCGTACCCGCGGCGGACGTGCGCGCGGCTGCACGTCTGTACGCGACGGGCGGCAACGCGGGCATCTACTACGGACTGGGCGTGACCGAACACGCGCAGGGTTCCACCGCCGTGATGGGCATCGCCAATCTCGCCATGGCGACGGGCAACATCGGCCGGCCAGGCGTTGGCGTCAATCCGCTGCGCGGCCAGAACAACGTGCAGGGTTCGTGCGACATGGGTTCGTTCCCGCACGAGTTCACCGCGTACCGCCATGTCTCCGACGATGCCGTGCGCGCGACGTTCGAACAGGCGTGGGGCGTAAAGCTCGACAACGAGCCGGGCCTGCGCATCCCGAACATGTTCGACGCAGCGATCGACGGCGAGTTCAAGGGTCTGTACATCGAAGGCGAGGACATCGGCCAGAGCGATCCGAACACGCAACATGTGTACGCCTCGCTGACCTCGATGGAATGCATCGTCGTGCAGGATCTGTTCTTGAACGAAACGGCGAAGTTCGCGCACGTGTTTTTGCCGGGTTCGTCGTTCCTCGAAAAAGATGGCACGTTCACCAATGCCGAGCGGCGCGTGTCGCTGGTGCGCAAGGTGATGCATCCGCCGGGCGGTTATGCGGATTGGGAAATCACGCAGCTCATTTCCAATGCGATGGGCTATCCGATGAACTATTCGCATCCATCGGAAATCATGGACGAGATCGCGCGCCTCACGCCGACCTTCACTGGCGTGAGTTTCGACAAGATCGCGAAGCTGGGCTCGATCCAGTGGCCGTGCAACGCTGAACATCCGCAAGGTACGCCGACCATGCACGTCGGCGAATTCGTGCGCGGCAAAGGCCGCTTCCTCGTCACCGAGTACGTGCCGACGACGGAAAAGGTCAACCGCAAGTTCCCGCTCATCCTCACCACCGGCCGCATCCTGTCGCAGTACAACGTCGGCGCGCAGACGCGGCGCACGGCGAACGTGGCCTGGCACGCAGAAGATCTTTTCGAAATCCATCCGGTCGATGCCGAAGACCGCGGCATCAAGGACGGCGACTGGGTCGGCATCGAAAGCCGCGCCGGCGAAACGGTGCTGCGCGCGAAGGTCAGCGAGCGCATGCAGCCGGGCGTCGTCTATACGACGTTCCATTTCCCCGGTTCCGGCGCGAATGTGATCACGACGGAAAACTCCGACTGGGCGACGAATTGCCCCGAGTACAAAGTCACCGCCGTGCAGGCCACGCGCGTGTCGCAGCCGTCGGAATGGCAGAAACGCTTCGAGCAGTTCAGCCGCGAACAACAGGAACTTCTGGATCATGCCCTCGCGGCCAAATGACAAAGTCGACACGCGCGCGCTGCCGATCGGCGCCGTGCGCCGGCAGGTCGAGCGGCATCGCGGCGAAGAAACGGTGCGCATCAGCGACGCCGTCGCCGAGGAATTGCCGGTCGCGCTGATCTACAACGACCGCCCGCACGCGGTGATGATGGCGACACCGGTCGATCTCGAAGATTTCGCGCTCGGCTTCTCGCTGAGCGAAGGCATCATCGCCGACGCCGCCGAATTCGAAAGCGCGCGCATCGACACCGCGCTCGCCGGCATCGAAATTCACATCCGCATTCCCGAGGCGCGCGCGGCCGTGCTCGAGGATCGCGTGCGTCAGCTTACCGGCCGAACCGGCTGCGGACTGTGCGGCGCGCAAACGCTGGATGCGGCGGTGCGCCATCCTGCGCCGGTGGCGGAGCCCGCGACATTCACCGAGGCCGCCTTGCAGCGCGCGATTGCCGAACTGCAAACCCGGCAGACCATCAACATCGCCACCGGCGCAACGCACGCGGCCGCGTGGGTGTTGCCGAACGGCTTTGTCGAGACCGTGCGCGAGGATGTCGGTCGCCACAATGCGCTCGACAAACTCGTCGGCGCGATGAAACGCAACGGTACCGACGTGCGTCAGGGTTTCATGCTGGTCACCAGCCGCGGCAGCTACGAAATGGTGATGAAGGCGGCGACGGTCGGCGTCGGCATCCTGGTCGCCATTTCCGCGCCGACCGCGCTGGCCATCGCGCTGGCCAACGAGTCGAACGTGACACTGATCGGCTTCGCACGCGCCGACGGCTATTCGATCTATGCGCACGGCGAACGGCTGGTCGCGGAAAAGATAACGCCGTGGAAAGGTGCCGTCGCATGAACATCGAACGGCTGGCCACCATGGCCAACGACATCGCCAGTTTCTTCCACGGCGAAACCGATAACGCCGTGGCGGTGGACGGCGTAAGCAACCACATTCGCAAATTCTGGGAACCGCGGATGCGCAAGCAGATCATCACGTACGCCAAATCCGCCGATCACGGCGAATTGAGCGAGCTGGCATATGCCGGCATCATGCGTCTCGCGCAGCTCGACACGGCGAACGTCTGATCCGTTCACCGGTTCTCGACACGTTCGTGCGCTAACCTCGCCGCATGGACACAGCGATCGTCTGGTTTCGTCGCGACTTGCGGCTGCACGACAATCCCGCGCTCGATGCGGCGTTGCGCGCGTACGAGCGTATCGTCTGCGTCTACATCCATGCGCCCGATGAAGAAATGCCGTGGCAGCCCGGCGCGGCGAGCCGGTGGTGGCTGCATCATTCGCTGGTTGCCCTTGCAGCCGATCTCGAAAAACGAGGCGCGGCGCTGCACGTTTTTTCCGGAGAGTCCTCCGCCACGCTGCGCCGCCTGATCGATACGACGAAAGCCCGGGCGGTTTATTGGAATCGTCTATACGAACCTGCAGCGCTGAAACGCGACGAGACAGTCCGCAACGATCTGGAGAAAAACGGCATCGACGTCAACGTAAGCAACGCCGCGCTGCTGTTCGAGCCGTGGCTGCCGAAGACGAAATCGGGCGGGCCGTTCAAGGTGTTCACGCCGTTCTGGAGCAACCTGCGCGCGCAATGGCATCCGCATCCGCCGCTGCGCGCGCCGCCGAAGATCGAATCGATGCAGGTCGCCGGCAGCATCGGCATCGATGTGCTGAAACTGTTGCCGTCGACGCCGTGGGACGCGGCGTTTACGAAGCACTGGACGCCCGGCGAGAAGGGCGCGCAACGTCGGCTCGCTTCATTCCTGTCGCGCGGTATCACGCACTACAGACAGGGACGCGACCTTCCTGCCGAAGAATGGACATCCTCGCTCTCGCCGCATCTGCACTTTGGCGAGCTCGGTCCGCGACAGATCGCATGGCGTCTGCACATGGATCATACGGCGAACACGGAGGCATACCTGCGCGAACTGGGCTGGCGCGAGTTTTCGCATCATCTGATCTACCACTTTCCGAAAACGCCGGATCGCAACCTCAATCCGGCGTTCGACAAATTCCCGTGGGCGCGCCGCGACGCGAAAGCGATCCGCCGCTGGCAACGCGGCAATACCGGCATCCCGATGATCGATGCGGGCATGCGCCAGCTCTGGACGACCGGCTGGATGCACAACCGCGTGCGCATGCTCGTCGCCAGTTTCCTGACCAAGAACCTGCGCCAGCACTGGCTCGAAGGCGCGCGCTGGTTCTGGGACACGCTGCTCGATGCCGATCTCGCCAACAATACGCAGGGCTGGCAATGGACTGCCGGCAGCGGTGCGGATGCCGCGCCGTATTTCCGCATCTTCAATCCGGTCACGCAGGGCAAGCGCTTCGATCCGGATGGCGTCTACATCAAACACTGGGTGCCGGAACTGCGGCGCGTCCCCGCGGAACTGATCCACGAGCCATGGTGCGATCCGGACATACTGAAACGAACACGGTATCCGGCGCCGATGATCGATCTCGGTCTGTCGCGCACGGCCGCGCTTGCCGCATTTCAGAAAATGCGAATCGAATCCCGCTAGAATTTCGCGCGGTTGGATTGCACGGTTCACGATGAAGAAAATACTCGGCCTGTCGGTCGGCACGATCGTGTGGTTCGCGCTCGTTGCCCAGTTCATCATTTCGATCCGGTTGAATGTTGCGCACGGCGACAGCGTCGCGTTCGGCATCTGGATGTATTTCGCATTCTTCACCGTCACGACCAATCTGCTCGTCGCGCTGATGCTCACGCTGCCGGCGCTGGCACCCGGTTCGCGGATCGGACGATTCTTGGGCAAGTCGTCGTCGATCACCGGCGTGACGGCGGGCATCGTCCTGGTCGCTGTCGTCTACAACACGCTGCTGCTGCATCTGAACAACCAGCAAGGCTGGCGTTTCGTCACCGATCTGCTGCTGCACTTCGTCGTGCCGATACTGACGGTCGCCTACTGGTGGAATGCCGTGCCGCGTGGCTCGGTGCGGTGGAAGCCCGCGGTGTGCTGGGCGCTGTATCCGGTCGCGTATTTTTTCTACGCAACGGCACGCGGTCTGGCCTCGGGATTTTATCCGTACTACTTTCTCAACGTCGGCCAGCTTGGTTTCGGCTGGGTGCTGCTCAACGCTATCGGGGTGTTGGCGGCTTACCTGATCATTCTTTTTGTGCTGCTGGCGCTGAAGTTTTCTGCGGGCGCAGCAGGATCGCCAGAAACGGCGGCGTGATCATCGCCGTGAGCAGCGACATCGCCACGATCAACGCGTAGATGCGCGCCGAGAACACGCCGGCGGCCAAGCCGAGGCTCGCCACCACCACGCCCACTTCGCCGCGCGGAATCATGCCGACGCCGACGATCAGCGCGCCGCGCCGGCCGAGCGCGAGAGCGCCGAGGAATCCGCCGAGCATCTTCGAGATCACCGCGATGAGCGTGATCAACGCGAGCACCGCCAGCGTCGGCCAGTCGGCGAGTTGCGCCAATTCGACTTTCGTGCCGGTGACCACGAAGAAAAACGGCGTCATCAAGGCCAGCAACGGCCGCGTCTGTTCTTCCAGGCAATGCCGCTGCGTCGTCTCCGATGCAACCATGCCGGCCAGGAACGCGCCGATGATCGCGGCGAGTCCGAACTGCGTCGACAAGAAGGCGAGCCCCAGGCACAGCGCCAGCACGATCGTCAGCGGCGACAGCGGATTGATCGGGCGCTCCAGCCAGCGCGAGGATTGCCGCGCCACGCGCGTGCCCACCAGCGCGACCACGACGATGAAACCGAGCGCCTCGCCGAGCACCAGCGCGAGATGTCCCAATTGCAGGCTCTCACCGGATTGCAGCGAGGTGACCACGCCCAGCAGCAGCATGGCGAGGATGTCGTCGATGACCGCCGCGCCAAGGATCACGCGGCTTTCCTGGCGCTGCAGCGCGCCCAACTCCTGCAGCACGCGTGCGGTGATTCCGGCCGAGGTGGCAACGAAGGCGGCTGCGACGAACATCGACTGCGCCCATTCGTAACCCGAGCCGTGCGCCCACAGCGCGCCGAGTACGAACGGCACGATCACACCGAGCACGCCCACCAGAACCGCGCTACGGCCGACGCGCTTGAGTTCGGCCAACTGCGTTTCAAGCCCGACGGAAAATAGCAGCAGCACGACACCGATCTCGGCCAACACGTCAAGCGCTTCGGCCGGCTGCACCCAGCCGAGCAGCGACGGGCCGACCACGCAGCCCGCCGCGATTTCTCCGACGACGCCCGGCAGCCGCATGCGCTGCGCCACTTCCGCGCCGATCTGTGCGGCCAGAAAAACCACGAACAGGCTCAACAGGATGGCGCTGCCGTGTTCCATGAATGGTTGGCCGCAAGAGGGTGCGCAACACAATAGATAAAGCCGCGGCCGATGACCAGCGTTTCGGCGCACCGAGCGCATGCGGCAGGCAACCGGTAAACTTCGCGCATGAGCAAAGCCAAAGATCTGGCGCAGATCGCCAAGTCGCTGCGCGAAAAAATCGAGGATGCAAATTACCGCTACCACGTCCTCGACGAACCGGCCATCACCGATGCCGACTACGACCGGCTGATGCGCGAACTCGAAGCGCTGGAGTCGGCCAACCCCGAATTGCGCACGCCCGATTCGCCGACGCAGCGCGTGGGTTCGGCGCCATCGCGCGAATTCGGCGAAGTGCGGCACGAAATACCGATGCTGTCGCTGGCCAACGCGTTCACCGAGGCCGAAGTGGCCGATTTCGCGCGCAAGATCACCGACCGCATCGGCAGCGTCGAGCTGGAGTTTTCCGTCGAGCCGAAGTTCGATGGACTGGCGATCAGCCTGCGCTACGAAAACGGCGTGTTCGTACGCGGCGCCACGCGCGGCGACGGCGAACGCGGCGAGGACGTCACGCTCAACCTGCGCACCATCAAAAGTATACCTTTGCGCCTGCGCGGCAAGGGCTGGCCGGACGTGCTGGAAGTGCGCGGCGAGGTCTACATGCCGCGCGCGGCGTTCGAGAAATACAACGAGAAGGCGCGCGCATCCGACGGCAAGATCAAGCCGCTGGTCAATCCACGCAACGGCGCCGCGGGATCGCTGCGGCAGCTCGATCCGAAGATCACGGCGGGGCGTCCGCTGTCGTTCTATGCCTATTCGGCCGGCGTCTTCGAAGGCAAGCCGATGCCGCCGAAACATTCCGAACTGCTCGAACGATTTCGCGAGTGGGGATTTCCCGTGAGTTCGCTCGCCGCCACCGCCAGCGGCGTCGAAGGCGCGCTGAAGTATTACGAGAAAATCGGCAAGCAACGCGACCGCCTGCCGTTCGACATCGACGGCGTCGTCTACAAGCTCAACGATCTGTCGCAGCAGCGCGAGCTCGGTTTCGTCGGGCGCACGCCGCGCTGGGCCATCGCGCACAAGTTTCCCGCGCAGGAACAGATGACGACGGTGGAAGACATCATCGTCAACATCGGCCGCACCGGCGCGGCGACGCCGGCGGCGAAACTGAAACCGGTTTTCGTCGGTGGCGTGACGGTGACCAACGCGACGCTGCACAACGCCGACCAGGTGGCGCGCCTGGACGTGCGCGTCGGCGACACGGTGATCGTGCGCCGCGCCGGCGACGTTATTCCGGAAGTGGTCAGCGTCGTCCTCGAGAAGCGTCCGCCGCGCACGCATGCGTGGAAAATGCCGTCGCATTGCCCGATCTGCGGCTCGGCCATCGAACGCGAGGAAGGCGAAGCCGTCGCGCGCTGCACGGGCGGACTCACCTGCGCGGCGCAACGCGTGCAGGCGATCTTCCATTTCGCCGGGCGCCGCGCCATGGACATCGACGGCCTCGGCGAACGCTACATCGAAGACCTGACCGAATTCGGCTTCGTGAAATCCGTCGCGGATCTGTACGCGCTCACGCTCGAGGATCTGCTCGCGATGAAGCGCGCCGCCGACGAGCGCGACGGCACCACACCCGAGACGGTGAAGGCCGGCAAGGTAGCGACGAAATGGGCCGAGAACCTGATCGCGGCGATCGACAAGAGCCGCTGCACGACGCTCGATCGCTTCCTGTATTCGCTCGGCATCCCGAATGTCGGCGAGACGACGGCGAAGACGCTGGTGCGCTACTTCGGCGGTCTTGATCCGATCATGGAGTGCGAGCGAGGAAGAACTGCTCGGCGTACCCGATGTCGGCCCGATCGTGGCCGCGCACATCCACGCATTTTTCGCCGAACCGCGCAATCGCAAGGTCGTGGCCGATCTGAAAAAGAACGGCGTTACCTGGAAAGAATCCGCGCCGCAGCGCGAGCCGGTCGGTGCGCTGGCGGGCAAAACAGTTGTCCTGACCGGATCGCTGACATCGCTCACGCGCGACGAGGCGAAGGACCGGCTCGAAGCGCTCGGCGCGAAGGTGTCGGGCAGCGTGTCGAAGAAAACGAGCTTCGTTGTCGCCGGTGCGGAGGCTGGATCGAAACTCGACAAGGCGCAGGAGCTCGGTGTCGAGATTTGGGATGAGGCGAAGCTGACGGAATTTCTGCGTGGCCATACCTGACCGGTTGCGTATCGCGTTGCATCGTCGCGCCGCGCTGTATGCTTTGATCCGTGCATTTTTCGTCGACCGCACAGTGCTCGAAGTCGAAACACCGATCCTCTCGACCGGAGCGAACACCGATCCCAACATCCAGAGTTTCTCGACCCGATTCTCCGGCCGCGGCGCGGGCCAGCGCTGGCTGCGTACATCGAGCGAATTCGCACAGAAACGCCTGCTCGCCGCCGGCATCGGTGATTGCTACGAACTCGGCCGCGTGTTCCGCGATGGCGAAGCGGGCAGTCGGCACAACCCGGAATTCACGATGCTGGAGTGGTATCGCCTATGCCGCGATCATCGCTGGCTGGCCGGCGAAACGGTCGAATTGATCCGCGCGGCTCTCGGCAGCGTCGGCAAATCGGTCGATGTGTGCGAGACGACCTATCGCGAGCTATTCCAATCGACGATCGGCATCGACCCGTTTTCCGATGATGACGATGTGCTTCGCGCCGCGCTCGGCGAAAACGCGATCGACCCGCGCGGTCTCTCGCGCGACGACTGGCTCGATCTGCTGCTGACCCATCGAATCCAGCCGTCTTTTCCGCGCCATCGGATCACCGTCGTCATCGACTATCCGCCGACGCAGTGCGCATTGGCGCAGGTGCGCAACGGTGTCGCCGAACGTTTCGAGGTCTACGTCGGCACGCACGAACTCGCCAATGGCTATCACGAACTCACCGACGCCGCCGATCAGCGCCGCCGCTTCGAGCGCGACAACGCGCGCCGGCGCGAACGGGGACTGGTCGAGTTGCCGATCGACGAACATCTTCTCGCGGCGCTCGAACGTGGCATGCCGGCCTGCGCGGGAGTAGCCTTGGGCGTGGAGCGTCTGCTGATGGCAATGCTCGACACCAACGACATCGCCGACGTGCTTGCGTTTCCGTTCGCGGAGGCCTGATGCATCGACTCGTGCCGTGGCTTTTCTGTCTGCTGTGCGCTCCTTCCGCGCACGCGTTCGTCACGTACTCGTACACCAGTGGCAGCGAAACCCTTTACGAAAAATGGGGCGGCGACAATCACGCCGGCACGCCGGGCGGCACGGTGTACTGGTCATTCATTCCGAGCGGAACGCCGGGCTCCGCGTTTTGCAGCAGCGCCTGTCCGGGCAATCAGCGGCGACTCCATCAAGGTCCAAATTTCGCCCGGTGGCGGCTTCAATCCAGTGACCATCGCATCGCTCGAGCCACAAATCGTCGCGATGATGGCCGAATGGTCGGCAGTGACGGGCATTCGCTTCGTCAAGTTGCCCTCCGATAGTGGCGTTCGCCATCGACGATCCATGCGGCCGTGCCGCCGATGACGGGACAGATCCGCATCGGCGTTTTCGCATTCGCATCCGGCGTTGCGCGAGGCCGGCGTCGGTTTCGCGCCCCCGCCGAACGGCGGAACCGGCGCGGGAAATATCCTGTTCAACAGCAACGATTACTACCAGTTCGCGCCGGGCAACGAAGGCGATGCTTACGACACGACGCTATGCGCCGAACGATATCGAAAGCCTGATCCTCCACGAACTCGGTCATGCCGCGGTTGGTTTGAATCATCCGACGAACGACGGAACGTGTCAGGTGATGTGCGTAGACTCAGAATGCCTGGGACACATCAAACGCAAACTCACACCGGACGACGTCGCCGGCGCGCAATTCCTCTACGGCGAGATTTTCTTCGATGGCTTTGAGTGATCCACGTTCGGTGGCTCGCCGGCGAGCCGGTACTGCCCGCGCCGCAGCAGATAGATGAGATAAATCACGATCGCGATATTGACGACGAGCACGATCGCCTTGGCCGGCGTAGCGTGCCGCACGAGTTCATACAACTCGAAGGGAATCAGCGATGCGGTGGCGATGGTGGTCAGGTATTCGGCCCAGCGCTTGCCGGTCCACAGGCCGATGCCTTCGATCAGGAACAGCGTCGCATAGAGGCTCGCCAGCGAGCCGGCGACGATGAAGTTTCGCGGCGTCATTCCGGTCAACTGATCCATCCAGTGCTGCAGCACACCGCGGCCATTCTGGATCGGCAGGTGTTCGACCCAACGCGCTACGTCGTCGAGAAAGGGCGTGTGCAGGAATCCGAAAACGACGCAGGCGAGAACGATCAGCCCTGCCGCCTTGATGAATTTATAGATGGCGATGACGCGCAGCGCGCGCGCGTTGGCGTGCGTCGTCAAAATTCGAGCTCCAGTGCGGCGCACAGGTAGTCGATCATCGGCGCGATTTGTTTGAATGTGGTGACGACGGTCGGCATCAGTTCGCTGGATGTCGCCACCGCGTCGTTGAATTCGATGCCGGCGGCGAAATTCTTGCGCTTCAAATCCTCGATCAGTTCGTGGCTGGCATCATAGCCGCGCGGCGGACGCGTCAGCGTTTCGCCCCAGAACGTGAATTTCTCGCGGAACATTTTTGCGCCTGTGGCTTTCTTCCACGTCGCCGGATTGTCGCAGAGAAAGTCGCGGATTTTTCGCAGTGTCGGCGGTTCTGGCTGCCAGATGCCGCCGCCGGCGAAGCAGTCGCCGGCCTGTAGGTGCATGTAGAACGATGGCGCCGGCATTTCGTGGCGGCGCTCGTGGAAAAAACGCGCGGCGGCCCACGTCTTGTACGGTGTCTTGTCGTTGGCGAAGCGCGTGTCGCGATGGATGCGGAACAGCGAGCCGCCGCTTTTCTTCGCATCGGCGCGGTAGTGACCGCTGATTTTCGCGAGCGGCGTCTGCAGGTCGGTGATGAACTGCAGATAGGGCTCGCGCACGTGGCGCTCGTAATCGGACCGGTGATCGTTGAACCAGGTGCGATTGTTGTTGCGGCCGAGCGCGCGCAGGAAATCGAAGGTCTTCTTGGAAAAATATACTTTGCTCATGCCAGGATTTCGGCCGCCAGCTCGCGCGCGAGTTCGCGGCCCCAGTAGTCCAGTTCGTCGAGGATCTCTGATTTGTTGGCGAACGGCGTCGGATCAAGACGCGCCTGCGCGATTTCCGAAAAAAACATGTCGAGCGTAAGGATCGAGAGCGGCGTCGATTCGGTCAGGCGCGCGCGGCGAAACGTTTCCCAGCGCTCGCGCTCATCGGGCGTGAGCGAGTCGGGATAATTGCGTGCGCGGTAGCGGAACAGCAGATCGCCGCAACGCGCGTCCTTGAAACCGAAATCGACGCTGCCGAGCTGTTGCGGCGGTGTGCTGCGCACTTTCGGGAAACCCTTGCGGTCCGCGTCGCAGGCGAAGCCGGCGTAGATGGCCAGTTCCGGATCCAACCGCTCCGGTTCGCCGCGCAGCGTGGCGAACACGCGGCGGCACTTCTCGGCGACGTGTCGCGCCTTGCGTAGCTGTTCCAGATGACGCTCGCAGCGTTCGCGGTCGAGGCGAATGCGTGCGAGATCGCCTTCGCGCAGTACCGACATCGGCGCCAGCGCGGGTGACTTGTTGATCGAGACGGCCTTGAGCGGGATGCGTTCGACGTCATCGGGCAACGCGTC
Organism: uncultured Gammaproteobacteria bacterium; assembly: GCA_963708785.1. GTDB lineage: Bacteria > Pseudomonadota > Gammaproteobacteria > Xanthomonadales > Rhodanobacteraceae > Rudaea. The sequence continues at coordinate 77,691 of CAVPTJ010000018.1, read as the reverse complement.
GCGCGATGTGAACACGCGATCGGCGATGTCGTCGGCGTCGAGTTCGATCAGCGGCGTGGGATCGGCGTGGAGATCGTACACGATGATTTTGTTCTGCTGGTCCGGATGCACGGTCAGTGGCGCGACCATCGCGATGCAGCCGCGATCGGCGGCGTAGCGCGAGGAGATGTGCAGCACGGGATTAAGGTGCGTCCAGTCGAGCAGATCGAGCACGCGCTGTTTCTGGCGCAGGCTGAAATAGAAATCCCACAGGCGCGGCTGGTGTTTTTTCAGCAGGCGCGCCAGACCGAGCGTGGCGTATACGTCCGACAACGCATCGTGCGCGCGTGCGTGCGTGAGGCCGTTCGCGGCGGCGAGGTCTTCGAGACGGAAGCTCGGATTTCCGTCGTCGCGTCGCGGCCACTCGATGCCTTCCGGACGCAGCGCGAAGGCCATGCGCGCCAGATCGATGATGTCCCAGCGCGAGTTGCCGTCTTTCCACTCGCGTTCGTAGGGATCGTAGAAATTCCGGTAGAGGAGGTTGCGCGTGAATTCGTCGTCGAAGCGGATCGAGTTGAAGCCGACGCCGCAGGTGCCGGGCATCGACAACTCATCGTGCACGCGGGCGGCGAATTCGGCTTCGTTCACGCCCTCGCGTTCGGCCTTGCGCGGCGTGATGCCGGTGATGAGGCACGACAACGGCCGCGGCAGGATGTCCGGCGCGAGCCGGCAATAAAACGACATCGGATCCCCGACGGGTTCCAGATCCAGCGTGGTGCGGATGCCGGCGAATTGCGATGGCCGGTCGCGGCGCGAATCGATGCCGAAGGTTTCGTAATCGTGCCAGAAAAAACTCGCTGCGCGCATGGGCGCAGGGTAGCACGCCGCCCTGTGCGATCAGCCGTTGCGCACCGCGACATTCGGCGGTTCGCTGTCGGACACGAGATCGATCTGGCTGTTCGCCGCGCGCAAGCTCGACCGCGGTCGGGCGATATAGTAGCCCTGTGCCTGATCCACGCCGCAGGCGTGCAGTGCGCGCAGTATTTCAGGCCGGTCGACGTGCTCGGCGATGGTGATCTTGCCGATCGAACGCGCGATGCCGGTGATGGACGTGATCACGGCGCGGTCGACCGGTTCGTTGAGAAGATCCTGGATGAACGATCCGTCGATCTTGAGGAAATCGACATCGAGATGTTTCAGATGTCCGAACGAGGAGAAACCGACGCCGAAATCGTCGAGCGCGAAACGGCAGCCGAACGGACGCAATTCCTGGAGCAGATGACGCACCGCTTCGATGTGATTGAGCGCGCCGGCCTCGGTGAATTCGAAAATCACCGCGCGCGGATCGACGTTGAACTCGACCAGGCAATCGGTGATGTAGCGCCCGAGGCCGCCGGCGGACAACGAATGCGGCGACAGGTTGATCGAGAGACCGGCGGGCACCGGACCCTGGTATTCGCGCAATGCCTGGAAAGCGTTGCGGATCACCCAGCGATCGATGTCGCCGATAAGATTGAAACGCTCGGCGGCCGGCAGGAACGCTCCGGGCTCGACGGTCGAGCCGTCGGCATCGCGCAGGCGGATCAGCACTTCGTAGAAAACGCGCTGCACCGGATTGATGTGCTTGCGGAAATGCCGCGACCACAGCGCGCCGTGCTGTTCGGGCAGTTGATCGAACTCGAGTTGCGCCAGCGGCAGGATCGGCTGGAAGCACAGCAGGAATCCGTTTTCCTTCAAAGCGGTTTCCAGGCGCGCGGTCCAGCCGAGTTCCATGTCCATGCGCGCGCGCTGGTCGCTGTCGCTGGTGAACACGTGAACCTGGTCGCGGCCGTTGCGCTTGGCCACGTGCAGGGCTACGTCGGCGGCGGCCATCGCATCGCTGCGCGAGGACGTATTTTGATCGAGCTTGGTCACGCCGATCGATACGCCGACGCGATACGACTTGCCGCCGTAGGTGAACGGGATGGCGCTGAGCGCTTTGCGGAACTCGTCGGCGATGTGCGAGCAATCGGTGCGGTTGACGTTGCGCAGGATCACCGCATATTCGTCGCCGCCCATGCGCGCGATGTGGTCGCTGGCGCGCAGGCGCGAGGAGAGACGGCGGCCGATCTCGATCAGCAACTGATCACCGGCGGTGTGGCCTGCAGTGTCGTTGATGTATTTGAAACGATCCAGGTCGAGGAACATCAGCATCGAGATGTTCTCGGTGTTCTTCAGGCGCGCGACGTCCTGCTCGAGCTGCGTTTCGAACCACGCGCGGTTGTGCAGTTTGGTCAGCGCATCGTGGCCGGCCTGCCAGCGCAATTCCTCTTCGAGCATGCGGCGCGCGGAGATGTCGCGGAAGGCGACCACCGATCCTTCGCGCTGGCCGTCGATCTGCATCGGATACACCGTGCACTCGACCGGAAGCGAGCGGCGCATGGCCGTCCAGAACACCGTCTGCCAGCCCGGAATCTGGCCGCCCTTGGCGTAGCATTGCGAGAGGAAATCCGCGCTGCGCGGCACGGACGTTCCGTCCTCGTAGCTGTGGTGGAACACCTGGTAGGCCGAGCGGCCGATCAATTCCTTTTCCTCGTTGTAGCCGAGCAGGTCGATCGCGGCCGGATTGATGAACTGGATGACACCGCGCTCGTTGACGCCGTAGACGCCGTCGCCGACCGAGTTGAGGATGCTGCGCAGCCGTCTGCGTTCGGCGTCGACCGACTTGCGATCCTGCACGGCGCGCGCGAGCGAACTCAACCGCGCCATGAACAGTTCGCGCGCCTCGCTTTTGAACAGGCACTCGAGCGCGCCCGCGCCGAGCGACTCATTGATCACGCGTTCGGAATACGTACCGGTGATGACTGCCGAGAGAATGCTGCGCGTGCGCGGATCGTTCTTCATGCGTTGCACGAGCACGGTGCCCGGATCGCCCGGCATGAAGTAGTCGATGATGGCCAGATCGAACGGAGCGTTGCTGACCAGGTTCCAGCCCGCTTCGACGTTCTCCGCCGTCTCCACCAGATAGCCGTGCTTCATCAGCAGGCGACGGAAGGCCACGCGCACCGTCGCCGAATCGTCGACGAACAGCACGCGCAGGTGCGACTGTCCGCCGACGTCCAGATCCGGCAGCAGCTTCGACGGCGGATTGATCAGCTTGGTCAGCGCATCGGCGCATTCGCTGTAGTCGCTCCACAGCAGCAACGCCGTGCTCGGCCGTTTCATCATCCAGTTCACCGCGGCGCCGTCGTTGCTGTCGGCCAGCAGCAGCACGGCGACGTGTTCGTACTCGTCGGAGCGCAGGTACGCGAAAATGCGGTCGGCGTGCGTGTCGTGATAATCCGGCCAGCCGATGACGATACCGCGGTAACCGGCGGCGTTGCTGCCGAGACTTTCCAGAATGGGCAATGCCTGCGCGTAATCGGGCAGATCGGTGACGCGGAAACCCTTCGAGGCGAGCAATGCATGCATTGCCCGTCGACGGGTAGCCGATGTCTCCAGCAACAGGACGCGATCCAAGGTGTTCCCCTACGAACGCACCACGCGAACCAAAAACTGCCGACGCTCACATCCCATTCGCGGCGACCCGCTCCCCTGCATCGTCGCCGGATGCTATCGTCGCCGCAATCCCAACGCCAAACTTTACCCCATGAATCCGTCCGTGCCGAGCGAGGAAAATCTGATCTGGATCGATTGCGAGATGACCGGACTCGACACCGATACGGATTCAATTCTAGAAATCGCTGTAATAGTCACCGACAAGGCATTGAATATCCTTGCCGAAGGTCCCGAGTTCGCGATTCGACATGATGAGTCGCGGCTGCAGGCGATGGACGACTGGAACCGCAATCAGCACAAAAAGTCAGGGCTATGGGAACGCGTCGTCGCCTCGCCGGTTGACATGGCGCGCGCGGAAGCCGAGACGGTGGACTTCCTTACGCGTCACGTGCCGGCCGGCAAATCGCCGATGTGCGGCAACTCGATCTGTCAGGATCGACGTTTCCTTTATAGGCTCATGCCGAGACTGGAACGTTACTTCCATTATCGCAATCTCGACGTCTCCACGATCAAAGAGCTGGCGCGCCGCTGGGCGCCCGAAGTGCACAAAGGATTCAGCAAGGATTCTGCGCACACTGCCTTGAGCGACGTACGCGATTCGATCGAGGAGTTGCGTTACTACCGCCGCTTCATGGGGCGGCTTGGCGGATTGCCGGAATGATCAGCGCAGTGATTTGCGCACGACGAGCTTGAGGCCGGACCAGACGTCGGTCACCGCGCAGACTTTCACGTCGACCCAGCCCATCGGCAGCGCGATTTCGCGGATCGTGTCTTCGGTGATGTCAGTGGATACGTTCGACGACTTCTTCGGCCATGACACCCAGACGATCGCGTCGGCTGCGAGTTTGTCGCGGAAGGTTTTCAGCGACTTCGCCAGTTCGGTTTTGCTGGTGGTGAACAGATGCACGAGCGAAACGTTTTTGCCGATGCGTGCGGCGAACGTCGCACGGGTGTCGCCGATGAGCTCGCGATAATCAGCCGGCGCACCGACGAGCAGGGCGACGGTGTCGTCCTTGATGCCGAGTTTGAGTGCTAGGGGTGTTCCGGAATAGCCGGGCATGGGGGGATCGTACTATCCAAACTCTCCGTTTGCTTTATTTCTTAGTCATTTCAGCTAAAGCTGTAAGGCAGCTCGCGATCTTCCCCCTCTTCTGCTGGCAGGTGAGGGTGGCGTTGGAGTATTTCGCTTCGTCGAATCAGAGCAAGAGCTTCCGCTGTCCTGCGGCCAGCGGGTAACTTTTTGCCGGACGGCAAAAAGTCACCAAAAAACGTCTTGGTCGTTCACACAGGGAGCCGTCCGCAGAGAGCACGTCCCTGATGCTCGCTGCGGACCGCGCGCTTCCTGCGCGCGATCACCACTTTCTCAAACATCATTGGTGTCTCAGAGACACGCCGCAAACTGACAATCGTTCTCGTCGCGTAGCGACGACAAGGTGCTGTACACCAGATCGCACCGCACCCCGCACCGAGGACTCGGCTTTCGCAGGCGTGATGCACGGTTGTCGCGCCCAACTCTCGTCGTGAGATGCAAAAGCGCGCGGAAGCTGATTTAAGCAGCAGGTTGCGAAAGGGCAGTTAGCAACGACATCGCCGTTCCAAGTCGCTCCGCGGCACCAGGCAATTCCATCTTTACGCGCAATTTGTCCTGTCCATCGAGCGAGTAAACCTTCGGTTGGGCTTGAATCATCCTGATGATCGCCGCTGGGTCGACGTTGGGTTTTTCCTTGAACTGGATGCGGCCGCCCTTGTCGCCGAGTTCGAGTTTGCGGATGCCGATCGCATTCGCCGCCAGCTTGATGCCGGCGACGGCGAAAAGATTTTTCACTTGATCCGGCAACAGGCCGAAACGGTCGATCATTTCGACCTGCAGTTCGCGCAAATGCTCGGGACTCTTCGCCCCGGAGATGCGCTTGTACAACGTCAGCCGCGCGTTGACGTCGGAAAGATACGTGTCCGGGATCAGTGCGGGAATGTGCAGTTCGACGTCGGCTTCGTGATCGTTGATGAGATCGAAGTCCGGCATCTTGCCGCTCTTGAGTGCACGTACGGCGCGTTCGAGCAGTTCGCTGTACAACGCGAAGCCGATTTCCTGCATCTGGCCGCTCTGCTCTTCGCCAAGCAACTCGCCGGCGCCGCGGATTTCCAGATCGTGCGTGGCGAGCGTGAAACCGGCGCCAAGTTCCTCCATGGAAGCGATCGCGTCGAGGCGTTTTTCCGCGTCGGCGCTGATGGCGCGGCGGTCGGGCACGATCAGGTAGGCATAGGCGCGATGATGCGAACGGCCGACGCGGCCGCGCAACTGGTGCAACTGCGCCAGCCCGAATCGATCGGCGCGATCGATCACGATCGTGTTCGCGCTCGGCACGTCGATGCCGGATTCGATGATGGTCGTGCATACGAGCACGTTGAAGCGCTGGCGATAAAAATCGAGCATGACCTGTTCGAGTTCGCGCTCCGGCATCTGGCCATGCGCAATGCGGATGCGTGCGTCGGGGATCAGCGCCTGCAGGTCGCGCGCGGTGCGTTCGATCGTTTCGACCTGATTGTGCAAGTAATACACCTGGCCGCCGCGCGCGATCTCGCGCTGGAACGCTTCGCGGACCACCGCCGGATCGTATGGCGCTACAAACGTTTTTACGGCCAGACGATGTTCCGGAGGTGTAGCAATGATCGACAAGTCGCGCAGTCCCGACATCGCCATGTTGAGCGTGCGCGGAATCGGCGTCGCGGTGAGCGTGAGCAGGTCGACTTCGGCGCGCAGCTTCTTCAATTGTTCTTTCTGGCGGACGCCGAAGCGCTGTTCCTCGTCGACGATGACCAGACCCAGATCCTTGAACTTCACGTCCGCCTGCAGCAGGCGGTGCGTGCCGATGATGACGTCGATCGTGCCCTCGCGCAGCCTGTCGAGTTCGGCAGCTATTTCTTTTTTCGATTTGAAGCGCGACAACACTTCGACGCGGATCGGCCAGTCGGCGAAGCGGTCGCGGAAGTTCTGGTAGTGCTGCTGCGCGAGCAGGGTCGTGGGCACCAGCAATGCGACCTGCTTGCCCGCGGTCGCTGCGACGAAGGCCGCGCGCAGCGCCACTTCGGTCTTGCCGAAGCCGACGTCGCCGCAGACGACGCGATCCATCGATTTGCCGGTGGCGAGATCGTCGATCACGGCTTCGATGGCGCGCTGCTGGTCCGGAGTTTCCTCGAACGGAAACGCGTTGGCGAATTGCTCGTACATGGCGCGGTCGTATTTGAAAACCGTGCCCGGCCGCGCCGCGCGTTGTGCATACAGCGCGAGCAGTTCGGCGGCGACGTCGCGCACTTTCTGCGCGGCGCGTTTTTTCGCGCGTTCCCAGGCTTCGCCGCCGAGCGAGTGCAGCGGCGCCATGTCGTCGGAGACGCCAGAATAGCGCGAGACCAGATGCAGTTGCGCGACGGGCACGTAGAGCTTGTCGCCGTTGGCGTATTCGATGCTGAGGAATTCGCCGCCGCCGCCGACGGAGAGTTTTACCAGTCCCTGATAGCGCCCGACGCCGTGATCGACGTGCACGATCGGCGATCCGATCGCCAACTCCGACAGGTCGCGCAGGATCGTTTCCGGATCGCGCGTGGCGAGCTTGCGGCGCCGCGATTGCTGCGCACGTTCGCCATAAAGTTGTCGTTCTCCGACGACCGTGAGCGCGGCTGCCTCGAGCGCGAAACCTGCATCCAGTTGCGCGACAGTCACGGCGATTTTCGTCGTCGCGGATTCGTCGACGAACTGTTTCCACGTCGATGCGACGTGCGAGCGGATGCCGTGCTGGTCGAGCTGCTCGATCAGCGCCTCGCGCCGGCCGGCGGAGTCGGTGGCGATGAGCAACTTGCCCTCGTATTTCTCCGCGTAGCGTTTCAGTTCCTCGAACGGCGCTTCGCGTTTTTGCGCGGCCAGCACGGGCGATGGCTTTGCGCCGAGATCTACGGCGTGCTCGTTCGTGCCCGCCGCGACCATTTCCACGCGCGGACGCAGATTGAGCTGTTCGCGCAACTGCTGCGGCTGCAGGTACAACTCGCCGACCGGCAGGATCGGCCGCTCGATGTCGTGTGCGCGGTTGTCGTAACGCGCCTGCGCCTGTTGCCAGAACGTGTCCGCTGCCCCGAGCGCATTTTCCGTGGTGACGAACAGCGTTCCTTCGCCGAGATAGTCGAACAGCGTTTCGGTGTGGTCGAAGAAAAGCGGCAGGTAGTATTCGATGCCGGCCGGCGTCGCACCTTCTTTCAAGTCCTGGTAGACCGGGCAGCGCCGCGGATCGATCGGGAAACGTTCGCGTAAGGTGTTGCGGAACGCTTTCACCGATTCTTCGGTCAGCGGAAATTCGCGCGCAGGCAGGAGATCGACTTTCTCGATCTTGTGCAGCGAGCGCTGCGTCTCCGGATCGAAACTGCGGATCGATTCGATGTCCCGGTCGAACAGTTCGATGCGGTACGGCTCGCTGCTGCCCATCGGGAAAATGTCGAGCAGCGATCCGCGTACGGCGAATTCGCCCGGCTCGCCGACCTGCGGCACCGCGCGATAACCGGCCGCCTGCAGGCGGCGTTGCTCTTCCTGCAGATCGAGTCTTTGCCGCAGCGCGAGTTGCAGACTCGATCCGCCGATGAAACTGCGCGGTGCAAGCCGCTGCATCAGCGTCGCCACCGGCACCACCAGCACGCCGCGTTTCAGCGCGGGCAGCCGATACAGCGCGGCGATGCGGCGCGAGACGATTTCCGGATGCGGCGGGAACAGGTCGTACGGCAGCGTTTCCCAATCGGGGAAATGCAGCACTTCGACGCTGCCGGCGGCGAAGAATTGCAATTCCTCTTCTAGCGTCAACGCGGCGTGCGTGTCGTGTGTCACCGCGACGACGATGCCGTCGTGCGCCCGCGCCGCTTCGGCGAGCGCGAGCGCCTGCGCGGCACCGGGCGGCGTGGTCCAGTAGATCCGTCGTTTGGCGTCGCGCGGCAGCGGGGGATGGATGAGTGTCTTGTCGGTCATATCGCAAAATGAAAACAGCGCCGGAACGCGTAAGCGCCAGCGCGGGAGATCGTGCAATTGTAGCGATGTGGCGCGTCGCACGCGGCGCGCCATGACTTCCGATCTATGTCCGGCGCGCTATTTCACAAGACTTTACGCGCGGCCCGAACGCAGAATTTTTCCGTAGCCGCCATAATATGCGCATGTCGAAATCCGCTTTCATACTGCACCGCAAATCCGCATTCGCGCGAGGATTTTTCCCGCTCGTGTGCGCGCTGGCGCTCGCTGCGTGCGCGGGCAAACCGCCGCCGCCGCAAGACCCGGCCGTGCCCGTTGACACCGCGAAAGTCGTGCGCAAGACCATACCCGATCTCATCAGCGCGCCCGGTTCGGTCGAGCCGATCGATTCGGTGGCGGTGAAGTCTCTCGTCGACGGTCAGCTTCTCGAAGCGCGCGTCAAGGACGGCGACGAAGTCACGAAAGGCCAGCTCTTGTTCAAGATCGATCCGCGCCCGGCGCAAGCGGCACTCGCCCAGTCGCAGGCGGCGCTGGCGAAAGACATCGCCGCGCGCGAACTGGCCAAGGCGCAACTCGATCGCTATGAGCCGGTGGCCTCGAAGGGCTTCATTTCCGCCGATCAGATGCAGCAGTACCGCACCGCGTACGCGGCGAGCGCGGCGAGCGTGAAAGTCGATCAGGCGAATGTCGATGCGGCCAAACTCACACTCGGCTATACGGATATTTTCGCGCCGATCTCCGGACGCGCCGGCCGCATCCTCGTGCAGGCAGGCAATCTCGTCAAAGCCAATGACACACAGTCGCTGCTCACCATCAACCGGCTGTCGCCGATCTATGTGAATTTCTCCGTGCCCGGCGCGTATGTGGATCGCGTGCGCAACGCGCAGGCGAAAGGCAAGTTGCCGGTGTATGCATCCGGCGAAGGACTCGACGGACGCATCGACGGTGAACTGTCGTTCGTCGACAACGCGGTCGACCCGGCCACCAACACGGTGAAGCTGCGCGCGAGTTTCGCCAACGCCGACGAGCGGCTGTGGCCCGGCGAGTTCGTCAACATGACGCTCACGCTCGGCACCGACAGCAACGCCCTCGTGGTGCCCGAAGCGGCGGTGAAAGCAGGCCCGAACGGCAGCTACGTGTTCGTGGTCGGCGCCGACGGCAAGGCGCAGCAACGCGGCGTGAAGGTGGCGCGCACCGTCAACGGCGAAACGATGATCGCCGACGGGCTTGCCGAGAACGACACGGTCGTGACCGACGGCCAGTCGCGCCTGATCGACGGCACGAAAGTGAAGTCGCGCAACGACGAGAAGACGGCCGCGAAATGAATTCGATGTCTTCCATCTTCGTGCAGCGTCCGGTGATGACGACGCTGCTCATGATCGGAATTCTCGTGTTCGGCGTGGTCGGTTACCGGTTGCTGCCGGTGTCGGACTTGCCGAACGTGGATTTCCCGACCATCCAGGTGAGCGCGCAGTTGCCTGGCGCTTCGCCGGAAACGATGGCCTCCGCGGTCGCCACGCCGCTGGAAAAACAGTTCTCGACGATTCCCGCGCTCGATTCGATGACTTCGGCGAGCGGCATCGGCCAGACCCAGATCACGCTGCAGTTCACACTCGAACGCAACATCGACGCGGCCGCGCTCGATGTGCAGTCGGCGATCTCCGCGGCATTGAAGCAACTGCCGCCGACGATGACCACGCCGCCGACCTTCCGCAAGGTGAATCCGGCCGACGCACCGATCTACTTCATCGGCATGGAATCCGACACGCTGCCGTTGTCGAAGGTCGACGAATACGGCGAATCGCTCCTTGCGCAACGCTTGTCGATGATCGACGGCGTGGCGCTGGTGAACGTGTACGGCTCGGCGAAATACGCGGTCCGCATCGATCTGGACCCGGGCGCGATGGCCGCGCGCGGACTCGGCATCGACACGGTCGCCGCCGCGGTGAGCAACGGCAACGTCAACCTGCCGACCGGCACGCTGTACGGCAGCGACCGCACCTACAACGTGATGGTCGACGGCCAGTTCGAGGCCGCCAAACCTTTCGCCGACCTGATCGTCAGCTACCAGAACGGCGCGCCGGTGCGGCTGCGCGATATCGGTAACGTCTACGACGGCATCCAGAACGACAAATTGGCGGCGTGGGTCAACGGCAAGCGCGGTGTGCTGCTGGCGATCCAGAAACAGCCGGGAGTGAACACGATCGCAGTAGTCCAGCGCATCAAGACGGTGTTGCCGGAATTTCAGAAGCAGTTGCCGGCCGGCGTTTCGCTGAAGGTGTTTTACGACCGCACCGAGAGCATCCGCGCCTCGGTGGACGATGTCGAATTCAGCCTGCTGCTCGCGCTGATGCTCGTGGTGCTGGTCATCTTCGTGTTCCTGCGCAATCTGTCGGCGACGATCATTCCGTCGCTGGCCTTGCCGATGTCGATCGTCGGCACGTTCGCGATCATGTATCCGTTCGGCTACAGCCTCGACAATCTGTCGCTGATGGCGTTGACGCTTTGCGTCGGCTTCGTCGTCGACGATGCGATCGTCATGCTGGAGAACATCGCGCGCCACATGGAAATGGGCAAGCCGCCGCTGCAGGCGACGTTCGATGGCGCGAAGGAAATCGGTTTCACGATCCTGTCGATGACGCTGTCGCTCGCGGCCGTGTTCATCCCGATCATGTTCATGAGCGGGATCATCGGACGATTGCTGCACGAATTCGCCGTGACCATTGTCGCGGCCGTGCTGGTCTCGGGTTTTGTTTCGCTGAGCCTCACGCCGATGCTGTGCAGCCGCATGCTGAAACCGCATTCCAACGAAAAGCATGGTCGGATGTATCAGGCCTTCGAGAACTTTTTCGACGGCATGCAGAATTTCTACAAGCGCACGCTGCACGTGTCGCTGGCGCATCGGGGGATCGTCATCCTCGCCTTCGCGGCGATCATCGCGGCGACGGCGGTGTTGTTCGCGCTGGTGCCCAAGGGCTTCCTGCCCAGCGACGACACCGGCCAGCTTTTCGTGTTCACGGAAGCCGACCAAGATGTCGGTTTCGACGAGATGGCGCGAAAGCACAACGAAGCGGCGAAGATCATCCGCGAGGATCCCGCCGTGGCCGGCGTGATGGCGTTCATCGGCGTGTCGGGCAGCAGCGCCACGCTCAACGTCGGCCGCATGATCGTCACGCTCAAGCCGCGCAGCGAACGCGCCTCGCCCGACGACGTGATCCAGGAGTTGCGTCCCAAACTGCAGGGCATTCCCGGCTTCAAGGTGTATCTGCAGAACATCCCGATCATCCGCATCGGCGGCCAGCTCACCAAGACGCAATACCAGTACACGCTGCAAGACATCGACACGAAGGAACTGTTCGCCTTCGTGCCGAAACTGGTCGACGCGGTGGCCAAGCTGCCCGGTTTCCAGGACGTGACCAGCGACCTGCTCATCGCCACGCCCGAGATGGACGTGAAGATCGACCGCGACACGGCTGCATCCGTCGGCGTGACGGCGAACCAGATCGAGAGCGCGCTGTACACCGCGTTCGGTCCGCAGCAGGTGTCGACGATCTACACCTCGATCGATCAGTACTGGGTGCTGATGCAGGTCGATCCGAAACGGCAGAACGATCCCTCGGTGCTCGGTCAGCTCTACGTGCATTCGGCCAACGGGCAGCTCGTGCCGTTGTCCGCGGTGGCGCACTTCGAGCGTTCCGTCGGACCCGCGGCGATCAGCCATCTCGGCCAGGTGCCGTCGGTCACGTTGTCGTTCAATCTTGCGCCGGGAGTGTCGTTGAGCCAGGCCGTCGAACGCCTCGATGCGGCCGTCGCACAACTGAAGATGCCGGACACCATCACCGGCTCGTTCCAGGGTACGGCGCAGGCATTCCAGTCGTCGATTTCGAGCATGGGTTCGCTGCTGCTGTTCGCGGTGTTCGTGATCTATCTCGTCCTCGGCATCCTGTACGAAAGCTTCATCCATCCGCTGACGATTCTGTTCGGCGTACTCACCGCCGCGTTCGGTGCGATGCTCACGCTGCTCATCTTCCACATCGACCTCAACCTGTATTCGGCGGTGGGCCTGATCATGCTCATCGGCATCGTGAAGAAGAACGCGATCATGATGATCGACTTCGCGCTGGAGAAGCAGCGCGAGGGCGAGACGGCGGAGAACGCCATTTTCGACGCATGCATCGTGCGTTTCCGGCCGATCATGATGACCAGCTTCGCCGCGCTGATGGGCACGCTGCCGATCGCGCTGGGCCTGGGCGCGGGTGCGGAATCGCGGCGTCCGCTCGGCGTGGCGGTCGTCGGTGGGTTACTGACTTCGCAGATCCTCACGCTGTACCTGACGCCCGTGATCTACCTGTACTTCGAGCGGCTGCAGGAGTGGCTGCAGCAGCGACGGGGCAAAAAAAAGCCCCGCCAAGGACGCCGCGCACGTTCCGGCCGAGCAAAGTTAGGTTCTGTTTGAGGCCATTCGCGTTTTTCGGCTGGCGACCTCGTTTGTCGCGCACTTGTCCGCATTTCGTCCTAATTTTGTCCGTTTGCGTGACAGACACCCTCGCATACTCGTAGCCGCTCGCCCTCACACCATCGGGCCGAGAGGGGATGTCATGACGAAGCGCGCTCATCGTTGCCGCCATTCGCGCAGCCACATTACCGACTCGCGTTTTCATGGCCACGGCTACTCGACAGCCGAAAGCCATCGCATCTTTTGCGATGTCTGTCGGCTGCAGCGATGGCTCGACGTCGAAGTCGCGCTCGCACGGTCACAGGCGGAATTGGGCATGATCCCGGGATCGGCGGCCGAGCGCATTGCCGCGGTAGCGAAAGTCGGCGATTTCGATCTCACCGAAATCGCCGACGGCATTCACGCGACGGGTCATTCACTCGTTGCGCTGCTCCGCTGCGTGGAACAGGCCGACGCGGAGGCGGCCCGTTTTCTGCACTGGGGCGCAACGACGCAGGATATCCAGGATACCGCCCAGTCACTGGAAATGAAGGACGTTCTCATTGCCGCCCGCCGCGGGTTGCGCAAGGTCATCGGCGCATTTTCGACGCTCGCCCGATGCGAGCGCGATACGTTGATGACGGGCCGCACGCACGCACAGCCCGCGTTGCCGATGACTTTTGGTTTCAAGGTGGCCGGTTGGATTGATGAATTACTCCGGCATGTGGAACGCCTTGATGAAGCGTCACCGCGATTGCTAGTCGCGGAATTGTGTGGCGGCGTCGGCACCATGGCTGGCTTTGGTGGAAAAGGGCCACAGCTGATTGCTCGATTTGCCGATCGGCTAGGTCTCTCTGTGCCGCCGATCGGCTGGCATGTGATCCGTGATCGCGAAGCCGAATATGTATGCCTGTTGGCGATGATTGCCGGCACGTGCGCGCGAATCGCTGGCGAAATCCGCACGCTGGAGCGTCCGGAACTTCGCGAACTTGAAGAGCGCTGGACACATGGACAGGTCGGCAGCAGTACGATGCCACACAAGCGCAATCCGGAAGTATGCGAGCAGATCGTCATGCTCGCGCATCTGGCGCGGGCGCAAGTACCGATCGCGATCGAAAGCATGCTGGCCGAACATGAGCGTGACGGGCGCACGTTGCGGCTGGAGTGGGTTGCCACAGTGGACGCGTCGCATTACACCCTCACATCGCTACACCTGCTGTCTGAAGTAGCGAGCAGGCTTCATGCGAACCGCGGCACTATGGCGGCCACAGCTTGCTCGGTTGGAGACTGGCTCTGTTCGGAAGCGCTCATGCTGGAACTGGCCCTGCGCATCGGCAAGTCGCGTGCCTATGAAAAAGTCTATGAGTTGACGCAGGCGGCGCTGTCCGCCGGCCGCGGACTGAAATGGATGTTGCAAGAGGACGCCGAGATCGCATCCGTTTTTTCCCCAGCCGATATTGACTCCATCATGGATCCTGCGCGCTACACGGGACACGCGGCGCTGTTTGTCGACGCCACGCTCGCCCGTGCCGAACAGCTGCGCGCCGCGCGCGTCGACAAAATCCCGATCTGCACTTTGCCCGAACGCGCTCGGCCGAAACGTCGGCAGCAAGGCGCTTCGACCGTTCCTGCGCACGCCGCAGGGTAGTTGTTCCTACGCGACATTGGGGGTTGGGCATGACACCGGCGACAATGCACGTTTTACGGCGCTTGGAAGCACGTTCCCAATCGGAGCAACAGCGTCTGCAGGAACTGCGCTCGCTCGGCGGAGCCGCCGTTCGACGGGTGGCTTCCGAACTCATGCTTGATGTCGGTCGCGACGTCGGCGCCCTGCTCAACATGTTCACACGATCGGCGAATGCGCAGCGCGTAGTGGAGGTCGGCGCGTCAGTGGGTTACTCGTCGATCTGGATCGCCGAGGCTTTGAGTTGCAGCGGCGGTTCGATGCTTTCGATCGAGTTCGATGCCGCCAAGTGCGCGGAATTGCGCGAAAACCTGGCAGACGCCGGATTGGACCACATCGTCAAAATCTATGAAGGTGACGCGGCGGAGGGGTTGCGCGCGGTAGAAGGGCCGCTCGACCTCGTCTTACTCGACCATTGGAAAGAATCCTACGCTCGCGACTTCGACACGCTGTGGCCGCATGTGCGTCGCGGCGGGGTCGTTGTCGCGGACAACATCCATCTGCCCGCCAAGAATGCCGCGGTGATCCGCGCGTTTCTCGATCATGTCGAGGCGCATCCCGACAGCCGCACTGTCGTGTTGGGTATCGCCGACGGCATCAGCGTCACGATGAAGGTTTGATCATGTCAGGGCGCCGGATCGTTGTGGGTATGACAGGTGCGACCGGAAGCATTCTTGCGATCCGCCTTCTCCAAGCGTTGCGTGGCGTCGGCGGCGTCGATACGCATCTGATCGTCAGCAAATGGGGTTTGTGCACGATGCGACAAGAGACGAATGTCTCGTATGATGACCTGTGCAAGCTCGCCACCCAGGTGCACCCGCCGTCGGACTTTGGCGCGTCGATCGCATCCGGGTCGTTCTTGACGGATGGGATGATCATCGTGCCCTGTTCGATGCGTACACTTGCCGCGATCGCCTCGGGTGTCGGCGACAATCTGATCCACCGCGCGGCGGATGTCGCATTGAAGGAACGGCGCAAGCTCGTCGTCGCACCGCGCGAACTGCCGCTTAGCGAAATCCACATCGAAAACATGTTGCGATTGACGCGCGCCGGCGCTGTCGTCGCCCCGCCTATGCCGGCGTTCTACAATCGGCCGGAAACGGTCGACGATCTCATCGACCACATCGTGATTCGTCTGCTGGATCCGTTCGGCATACATCTGGCCGAGGACGCGCGCTGGAAGGGAATGCGTCCAGCCGGGAAGCGCCCACTCGGCAGCGTCGCATCATGATCGCCTACGATTCGCTGCGCGAATACATCCACATGATCGATGCGCTCGGACAGGCGAAAACCATCCGGGGCGCCGACTGGCGTCTCGAGCTTGCGTGCATCAACGAGCTTGTCGCCGAGCAGAAAGGGCCGTTGCTGATTTTCGACGAGATCGCTTCGTATCCTCGCGGCTATCGTGTGGTGACCAATTTGCTGACGACGCACGAAAGACTTTGTCTGGCGCTGGGCATCCCGGCGGAGACGCCGCCACTTAAAATCATCGAGGGATGGAAAAACCGGTTGCGCGAGGTCGAACCACTGGCGCCGATTGTTGTGGACGATGCGGCGATTCGGCGCAACGTACGCACTGACGGTGACGTCGACGTGTTCGCGTTTCCGACACCGCATTGGCATCCGCGAGACGGCGGCCGATACGTCGGCACGGGAGCGTTGGTCGTGACCCGTGACCCCGACGAAGGCTGGATCAACTGCGCCATCAATCGCTGCATGCTCGTGAGCCGCAACCAAGTTTCCCTGCAGATGGGGTCAGCCGGCCAAAACGCGACGATTGCGAGCAAATATGCTGCGCGCAACGAGCCATGCCCCGTCGCGATCTGCATGAGTCCGGACCCGCTGCTGATGCTGATCGGCGGCACCAAGGTTCCTTGGGGTGTTAGCGAGTACGATTTCTGCGGCGGTCTGCGCGGCCGTCGCATGACTTTGACATCCGCGCCGACCACCGGGCTCCCGGTACCAGTCTCATCGGAAATCGTATTCGACGGTTTCATTGCTCCGGGCGCGTCCTGCGACGAGGGGCCTTACGGCGAATGGACAGGTTATATCGCCGGCACTTACAAGAAGGCGGACGGATTCGTGCGGCTTGTCGATGTCCGGGCGATTCTTCACGATGACGATCCGGTTCTTCTTGGCATTCGTTTTCTCAAACCCCCCACGAACGGTTATACGTCGGTACCGCTTACCAACGCGTCTGCCATCTGGAGCCAGCTCGAAGGCGGTGGTCAGCGCGGCGTCAAAGGCGTCTGGACGCATGTGCTGGAGAGCTTCGGTGCGGTTTGGACAGTCGTGGCGATTGAACAACTCTACAAAGGCCACGCAAAGGAAGTTGGTGTGGCCGCTTCGGTGTGCCCTGGCGCAAACGGATGGGGTGCGTACTTCGTTGTCGTCGACCACGATATCGATATCACGAGTCTGAGTGAAGTCCTCTGGGCCGTCGCGACTCGCTGCGACATGGGCATGGACATCATCCACTACGACGGCACTCGCGTGTCCGCACTCTACCCGTGGATCGAGACGCCTGGAGGATCGGGTGCGCACACGGGAGGGCGCATGATCTTTGATGCCTGTAAAGCGTTTGAGCGCCGTCATGCCTACCCGCCAGCAAACGTCTTTGATCGAGCCTACAAGGAAGAGATTGCCAAAAAGTGGAATTTGCAGATGGCCCGCGCGCATTCAAGGACGCGAGAAGCATGACAGTAGTGTTCTATGCCAACACGCTGCTCACGTACTTTCGCCCGGTGCCAGAAATAGCCGCATTGTTTGACGAATCGGCGACGCTGCAACGATGGTTGGATGTGGAAGTCGCACTAGCTGAAGCGCAGGCGAGGCTGGGGCTTATTCCACATTCAGCAGCAGCCCATATAAAGGCCGAGGCCGCGCTCAGCCGGATGGATGTTTCGGCAATCCTTTCCGAGATTGCCGACGTACGTCACCCGTTGGTACCGCTCCTCCGTGAATTTTCTCGCCGCTGTGGCGCTGCCGGAGACTTCGTTCACTGGGGCGCCACCACGCAGGACATCGTCGATACGGCGATGGTCTTGCAGATGCGCGATGCGATCGTGATCATCGAGGCGGACTTGTGCCGGCTCATCGATGCGCTGGGCGAGAAGGCGAGTGCGCACCGCACGACACTCATCGCCGGGCGTACGCATGGTCAGATGGCACTGCCGACCACGTTTGGTCTCAAGCTGTCGGTTTTCGTTCTGGAGCTGACGCGACACCTGCAGCGACTGCGCGCCCTGTCGACGCGCGTCTTCGTAGGACAACTCAGCGGCGCGGTCGGAACGCTGGCGGGCTTTGGACCAAAAGCGCTCGACGTGCAACGTGAAACACTTGCCCAGTTGCGATTGGCAGTGCCGGATGGCCCATGGCACACCGCGCGCGATTCCATTGCCGAAGTGATTTGCTGGCTTGGGATGACCGGGGCGACGCTCGGCAAACTGGCCGAGCAGATCGTTCACTTGCAGGCAACCGAATTCGCCGAGTTGCAAGAATTCTTCGCGGCCGGCTGCGTCGGCAGCTCGACGATGCCGCACAAGCGCAACCCGTTCCGTTGCGAATCCATCGCGGCGATCGCAGTTTTGCTGCGAGACGCCGTACCGACCTCACTTGCTGCTATGAACCACCGGCATGAACGTGACGGCACGGCTTGGGATATGGAACTTGCCGTCGTTCCGCGTGCGATCAGCCTTTTCGCCACGGCGCTTCGCTCCTCGCTCGATGTCGTTCACCATCTCGTCATAAAACCGGAGCGGATGCGCAGCAATCTCGAAAATGACGGCGGATTTTCGTTGTCCGAAGCCGTCATGCTTGAGCTGGCGCGGCACGTGGGAAGGGAAGAAGCCCATGCCGCGGTGCAGCGCGTCGTAACGCAGGCGTTGGCCACGGGAACCGCATTCCGCGATGCGCTGATCGGCGACGAGCACGTTGCGCGTTATCTCCCCGCATCCGTCGTCGACCAGCTTCTTCGGGCTGATGCCTACATTGGTTGTGCTCCGACGCTTGTCGATCGCGCCGTCGAGAAAGCCAGGCTCGCGACACGCACGCTTCGCATCACAAATGCGGCGGTCAGCGAGAATCCTACGGCGGAGCCGAGTTCGTGAACCCGTACCTGACGGTACACTGGATCGATGAACCCACAGCGACGAAGGGTTATCTCGTTATCGACAAGCTGATCGACGGTGTGGCAGCAGGTGGCCTTCGCATCAGTCCCGGCATCACATCCGATGTCGTTGCCGAACTCGCTCGCAATATGACGCTCAAGCAGGCCGCGGTCGGCATTCGCGTGGGCGGCGCGAAGGCCGGCTTGGATCTCAATCCTTCAGCGTCGTACCGCGAAGACGTCATCCGGCGATTTCTGATGGCGATCAGGCCGCTGATTTTGACTTGCTTTTCCTGCGGCCCGGACATGAACACGACGATGAGCGAGCTCGAATGTATCGCCCGCGCCATCGATATTCCTTCTTTGAAGATCGCTGTCGCTCGGAACCGTGGCCTCTTCGACGAAGAGTTCCTCGCGTCCTATTGCCTCTTTGATGAACACACAGCGTTGGGAACAGTGAATGAACTGCGTGGGGCATCCGGTGTTGCGGCTGCGGTGCTCGCCTTGCTCGACACGCTACCGAATGGCCGCGCTCGACCGTCCGTGGCAATTCAGGGAGCCGGGAATATGGGCTTGGCGGCAGCAAAGCTTCTGTCTCACGCCGGCATTGCGGTCGTGGCGTGGGCAGACGATAAAACCTGTCTGCAGGACGTCGATGGACTTGATGTCGCGCGGCTGTCGTCGGCGGTGCGGAATCGCCGTTTGCCGATGATCTACGCCAACTCTTTGGTTTCGTCGGCAATTCTGGACGTCCGCTGCGATGTTCTGGTTCTCGCCGCGATTTCACGTGCCTTCGGCATGTCGGCGGTGCCGCGATTGAAGTGCCGGGGCATCGTGGAGGCGGCAAACCTCGCGTTAGAAGCCGATGTCGAAGCCGAATTGCATCGGCGCGGTATCCGCGTCGTCCCCGATCTGGTGGCCAGCGCGGGCGGATCGCTGGCGGTGGAAGCGCTTTACCGGAACAAACCGGAAACTGGATCCGACGTGTTGCTGCATGTGGAACGCCGTATGTTCTCGATTGTCCGCGAATTGCTGCACGAATGTGGCAATTCGCATCTGACACCGCGGCGTGCTGCCCTGAATCGTGCCGCGGCTACGTTAGAGACCGATCGACCGGATGCCTGCTACACCACGCCAAGTTACTTCCGACGGATTGATGCGCATGCCGCATCGGCTAGGATGGCCAATTATCTCTACGGGGAATAAGCATGAAAACGTTGCCAATCCTTGCGCGCCCGGCGCTCGCCGTTGCTGTCGCGTTCACTGTTGCGCTTTCAGGGTGCGACCGCGCGCCGAACGAAACCGCCAAAGCGCCGAGTTGCGGCAGCCGGCGACCAAGCCCGACGTCGTCGCCGCCAACATCGACACCTCGGTCAATCCCGGCGACGATTTCTTCCAGTTCGCCAACGGCGCGTGGCTGAAAGCACATCCGATCCCGCCGACCGAAGCCTCGTGGGGAATCGGCATGGTCGTGCGCGACGATCTGTATGAGAAGCTGAAAAAGATCAGCGAAGACGCCGCGAAATCACCCGGTGCGGCCGGCAGCGACGAACAGAAGATCGGTGACTTCTGGGCTGCCGCCGTCGACGAACAGCTGGCGGACAAGCAAGGCATCACGCCGCTGAAGTCGTATCTCGACCGTATCGCGGCCGCCGACGATCTGCAGGCCGTCCTTGACGCCGCCTTCGATCTGCGCCGGCTCAACGTCGAGGTGTTCTACGACTTCGAAGTCTCGCAGGACGAACGCGCCAGCGACGTGATGGCGATGCATCTGGGCCAGGGTGGCCTGGGTCTGCCGGATCGCGACTACTACCTGAAAGACGAAGAGGGCATCGTCAAGATCCGAGCCGCGTACGTCACGCATCTGCAGCGCGTGTTCAAACTGCTTGGTGCCGACGACGCGTCGGCGGCCGCGAGCGCGAAGCAGGTGATGGAGTTCGAGACCGGCCTGGCGAAAGTCTCGCGCGAACTCGCCGAGCGCCGCGATCCGATCAAGAACTACAACAAGATGGCGCCGGCGGAATTGACGCAGAAATTCACGCCGTCGATCGACTGGAACAAACGCTTCGGCGGCTGGAACGTGTCGCCGGATTACGTCATCGTCGGTCAGCCGGAATTCTTCGCCGGACTGGAGACCGAACTCAAGCAGACACCGGTGCCGGTGCTGCGCGACTATCTGCGGGTCCACCTGGTCGACCGGTTCTCGCCGTTTCTCGACTCGAATCTCGACGCGGAGAATTTCGATTTCTACGGTCGAACACTCAACGGCCAGAAGGAACAGAAGGCACGCTGGAAACGCGCGCTCGACGCGGAGAACCGCGCCATCGGCATGATCCTGGGCCGCCTGTTCGTGAAGGAATATTTCTCCGAGGCGGCCAAGAAGCGCTACAACGATCTCGTCGAAGCGGTGCGCACCGCCTATGGCGAACGCATCGACCACCTCGACTGGATGAGCGACGCGACCAAGGCGAAAGCGCGCGAGAAGCTCGCGGCGGTGACCAAGAAGGTCGGCTATCCGGACAAGTGGAAGGATTATTCGACACTCAACGTTGCACGCAACTCGTTTGCGGAAAACGCGCTCGCCGCCTCGCGCTGGCACTTCGACGATCGTCTGTCGAAATTCGGCAAGCCGGTCGACCGCACCGAATGGGGCATGACACCACAGACCTACAACGCCTACTACAACCCGTCGAACAACGAGATCGTGCTGCCCGCCGCGCAGTTCGCGATCCCGGGATTCGCCGACGCGGAACTCGATGACGCGGTCGTTTACGGCTACGCCGCGGCGTCGACCATTGGCCACGAGATGACGCACGGCTTCGACGACGAAGGGCGCCAGTTCGACGCCGCCGGCAACCTCACCGACTGGTGGACCAAGGACGACGCCGAGAAATTCCAGAAACGCGCCGACGTGATGGTCAAGCAGTTCGACAGCTACGAACCGCTGCCCGGTCTGCACGTCAACGGCCGCGCCGCGCTGGGCGAGAACATCGCCGATTACGGCGGTTTGCTCATCGGCCTCGACGCGTTCAAGAAAACCGACCAATACAAGAAGGGTGAAAAGATCGCCGGCTATACGCCGCTGCAGCGCTTCTTCCTGGGCTACGCGCTGTCGTGGCTGTTCGAAACCAACGATGCCATGCTGCGCCGCTCGCTGCTGAGCGACGTGCACGCGCCGCCGAAATGGCGCACGAACGGGCCGCTGTCGAACATGCCCGATTTCTGGGCCGCGTTCGACGTCAAGCCGGGGCAGGCCATGCGTCGCGCGGATGCGGATCGCGTCGATATCTGGTGATCGCGAGCGAAACGCGGCTATCCTTGGACTGTCGTCGTAAGGATTTTTGAGAATGCGAAGCACGGTACTCGCCGCCGTCCTCGCGTGCGCGCTCGCCACCGCGCATGCCAGCGACGTCGTCATCCACGCCGGCACGTTGATCGACGGCGTTTCCGAAACGCCACGGCACGACGTTTCGATCGTCGTGCACGACGATCGCATCGTGTCGGTCGATGCGGGTTTCACCTCGCCGGCGGGCGCGACCGTCATCGACATGTCGCACGCAACCGTGCTGCCCGGCTTCATCGACTGCCACGTGCACATCTCGGCAAAATTGCCGAGCAAGGTCAACGCGATCGAGGATTGGCTTACGCACAACGATCTCGACCGCGCGTTCGATGCCGCCGTGTTCGTGCGTCAAATGCTGCAGCAAGGTTTCACGAGCGCACGCGATGTCGGCGGCGGCGATGAGACCGTCGCGGTGCGCGAGGCGATCGACGCGGGCAAGATTCCCGGGCCGCGTCTGTGGGTTTCGCTCGAACCGCTCGGTCCGACGGCGGGTCACAACGATCCGCGCAACGGGCTGGATCAATCGCTCATGCATAAAGGTTGGGAAAACGGACGCGTCGATACGGTCGACGACGCGCGCCTGCGTGTGCGCGAACATAGACGGCGCGGCGCGAATCTGATCAAGATCATGCCGTCGGGCGGCATTGCTTCGACGGGCGACGATCCGCGCGCGCAGACCATGACCAACGACGAGATGCGCGTTGCGGTCGAGACGGCGCACGCGCTCGGCATGAAAGTGGCCGCGCACATTTATCCGGCCGGCGCC
Organism: uncultured Gammaproteobacteria bacterium; assembly: GCA_963708785.1. Lineage (GTDB taxonomy): Bacteria > Pseudomonadota > Gammaproteobacteria > Xanthomonadales > Rhodanobacteraceae > Rudaea. The sequence goes on along the minus strand of CAVPTJ010000018.1, from coordinate 54,840 downwards.
ATCGAAAATGCGGTGCGTGCCGGTGTGGATTCCGTCGAGCACGGTTCGTTCGCGACTGCGCAGACGTTTGCGTTGATGAAGGAACACGGCACGTACCTCGTGCCGACGCTGACGGTGTACGACGTGTTCTACGCCGTCGCGCGCGATCACCCGGAACTGCTGCAGCCCGGCACGGCGCCGAAGGAAATGGCGAACGACCTGCTGCCGAAAAAGAATCTGCCGCTCGCCGTGAAATCCGGCGTGAAGATCGCGCTCGGCACCGACATCGGCGAGGGCGATCACACGATGGAGTTCGCGCTGCTCATCGCCAACGGCATGTCGCCGATGCAGGCGATCCTGGCCGGCACGCGCAATGGCGCTGATCTGATCGGCGCGTCGGACCGCATCGGTTCGGTGCAGGCCGGACGCTACGCCGACATCGTCGCCGTCGACGGCGACGCGCTCGCCAACCCGGACCTGCTGCGCCACGTGCAGTTCGTGATGAAAGGCGGCCTGGTCTATCGCGCCAACGGCGCACCGACCCTCGCAAACTAGTCGAGTGGCAACCGCATCTGGACCACGCCGGGATCGCCGATCTGGCTATGACGGTGAAAGCCCAGATGCTCGGCCAGACGCAGCATCGCGTCGTTCTCAAGCAATACGTCGCCCCAGATCTCCACCGCACCGCGGCGACGGCATTCGTCGATGAGGCAATGCATCAGCCGCGTGCCGAGCCGTTGCCCGGTGTACTGGCGCTGCACCACGATCGCGAACTCCGCGGACAATGTCGTCGGATCGATGTAGGCGCGCGCCACGCCGCGGATTTCGCGCTCGGTAATTTCCGGCGGATCGATGAACACGAAGGCGACGCTCGTAGTCGGGTCGAGATCGCACAAGCTAACCGCGAATTCGTGCGGCAGTTCGGTGAGCGGATGCAGGAAGCGCATGCGCACTTCTTCCGGACTGAGCCGTGCGAAACCGCGCTGCAAGGCCACCACGTCGCCGGCGTAAATTTGCCGCAGCACCAGGATGCGGCCATCGGCCGTGACGACGCGGTCCTGCTCCGGCGGTTCGCACATCGCGGAGTGGGTTGGATCGGTTGTTTTTGCTACAGTGCCCACGTGGACACGATGCCCGAATGCGGTCGAGCGTGCCACTCACTCATCGGAATTCGCGTGAACGAGAACGACCTCAGCGCGCTCAGTTCGCCGTGGCCCGGCGTGACGCAGGACATCAAGTGGGAAGACGATCTGGTCTTCTCCGTTGCCGGCAAGATGTTCGCGGTCTATTGCATGCGCGGACCGGACAAAGGACGCCTGTCGTTCAAGGTCGACGCCGACCGCTTCCTCGAACTCACCGACCAGCCCGGCATCATGCCCGCGCACTACATGGCACGCGCGTTCTGGATTACGCTGACCGATCCGGATTCGTTCGCACGCAGCGAAGTGGAAAATTTCGTGCATCACTCGTACGAACTGGTGCGCGCCAAACTAACCAAGCGCATGCAGGCCACCCTTGCGGAAAAAGAGCGCAACTTCGCCGCAAAAAATAAAGAAAAGCTCCCCGCGAAACACCCAGCGCGATAACCGTGCATCGCACCCGCGAAAGCCGAGTCTTCGGTGCGGGGTGCGGTGCGATGTTGTGTACGGCGACCTGTCGTCGCTACGCGACGAGAACGATTGTCAGTTTGCGGCGTGTCTCGGCGACACCAACCATGCTTGAGAAAGCGGTGATCGCGCGCAGGAAGCGCGCGGTCCGCAGCGAGCATCAGGGACGTGCTCTCTGCGGACAACTCCCTCAGTGAACGACAAAGGTGCTTTCTTTGGTGACTTTCTTTACACCGGCAAAGAAAGTTACCCGCTGGCCGCAGGACAGCGGAAGCTGTTGCTCAAAGTCAAAAGAAAAGCTGGATTCCCGCTTTCGCGGGAATGACGGCTGGAAGGAGATCGCTCTACGGCACGTTGCGAGAGGTGACATGCTGCGCCCTCACCCCAACCCTCTCCCCGCTTGCCCAGGAGAGGGAGACGAGCATCGCTCGATTGCAGCCTTCGCGGCAACGAGCGCGATGCTAAACTCCCGCGTCTCATCGCGATCCTCGACCACAACGCATGTCCGGCAAGGCCGATTCCCTCAAGACCATCTTCTTCGCGCTCGGCGCCAACTTCGCCATCTTCGTCGCGAAGCTTGTCGCTGCGACGTTCACCGGCTCCGGCGCGATGCTCGCCGAATCGATCCATTCGCTCGCCGATTGTGCCAATCAAGGTCTGCTGCTGGTCGGCGTGCGGCAGTCCAAGCGCGCGCCATCGGCCGATCATCCGCTGGGCTACGGCATGGTGGTGTATTTCTGGTCGTTCATGGTCTCGCTGCTGCTGTTCACCGTCGGCGGCCTGTTCTCGTTCTACGAAGGCATCCACAAGATGCATCACCCCGAACCGCTGCGCATGCCGTGGCTCGCCATCGGTGTACTCGTGTTCGCGCTGTTCGCCGAATCGTTCTCCATGTGGGGTTGCCTGCGCGAGGTGCGCAAGGCGCGCGGCGGCAACAACCTGTGGCGCTGGTTCCGCGAGAGCCGGCAAAGCGAATTGATCGTCGTGTTCGGCGAGGATCTGGCCGCGCTGCTCGGCCTGGCCTTCGCGCTGTTGGCGGTGATCACCACCATGATCACCGGCGATGCGGCGTTCGATGCGTACGGTTCAATCGGCATCGGCGTGCTGTTGTGCCTGGTGGCTGTGTTCGTGGCGCGCGAAGTCGCGTCGCTGCTGATTGGACAGTCCGCCGCACCGAGCCTGCGCGACGCGATCTGCGACTACGTGCGCGCGCGCGAGGAAATCGAACACGTGTTCCGCATCATCACGCTGCAGCTCGGACCTGACGTGATGGTGTCGATCAAGGCGAAGATGCGTGGCGAGACCACCTCGACCGAACTCATCGCGGCGATCAACCGCGTCGAAGCCGGCATGAAGCAGAATTTTCCGGAAGTGCGCTGGTCGTTCTTCGAGCCCGACATCGAGGACTAGCGTAAATCGATGCAAATGCCGTCGGCCGTATCGCGCCGCGTGGCGTTGCTCTGGCATCATCGTCTGACTTTCTCCCAAGGCCGCATATGGATCAGAAACAGATCACGCTGGTGGTGACGATCGCTCTGGTCGGTTTTGCCATTTACCGGCGAGTCCGCCGCACGATCGGACGGCAGCCGTTCCAGCCGCGACGGATGCAGACGCGGATGATCGTGCTCGGCATCGTCGGCGCGATCGCGCTGGCGTTTTCGATCCGCAATATCGAGGTGGCGGGCGCCATGCTCGCGGGTCTGGTCGGCGGTGCCGCGCTTGGTATCTTCGGCTTGCGCCACACGAAGTTCGAGACGACGCCGCAGGGCCAGTTCTATACGCCGCACACGTACATCGGTCTCTTCGTCACGTTGCTGTTCCTTGGACGACTGGCCTATCGGTTTCTCATCGTGATGCCGGCGATGCAGGCTGCGGCGCACGTGAACGAGAATCCGTACGCCTCGTTCCAGAAAAGTCCGTTGACGATGGCGATCTTCGGCATTGTCATCGGCTACTACGTCGCGTACTACGGCGCGGTGATCCGCGAGATGCGCAAGACCGTGTCCATTGCCGCGCCGCCGGCCGGCGCGGACCCGCCTACGAGCGTGCCGTGAGCCACTGGATTTCGTGCTGGCCGAAGCGGCCCTGCACCAGATGCTCGCGCAACGTGGCGAGCAATCCGTCGAGCTGCTGATCGAACCGCCACGGCGGATTGACGATGGCCATGCCGCAGCCGTTGAGCCGCAGCGCGGAATTGTCCGGATGCAGCAATAGCTGCGCGTTGAGCACGTTCGGGATTTTCTTGCGTTCGAACCAGCGCTTGAACGGCAGCACCTGCTGACGCAGCTTGATCGGATACCAAACCGCGTACATTCCGCTCGGCCAGCGTTGCAGCGCACTATCCAGCGCTGCTTCGATGGCGCGGAATTCGTCGTCCTGCGCTTCGTACGGCGGATCGATCAGCGCCAGTCCGCGACGTTCCTTCGGCGGCGTAAGCGCCGGCAGCGCCGCGTAGCCGTCGCGATGATGTACTCCGACGCGCGCGTCGCCGGCGAACAACGCCTTCAGCGCTTTCGCTTCGTCGGGCTGCGTCTCGCACAGGATGGCGCGATCCTGTTCGCGCATGAGCAGGCTCGCGATCAGCGGCGAGCCCGGATAGACGGCCAATTCCGTCGCGTTGGATGGATTGAGTGCACGCACCAGATTCAGATAGACGTGCAGCGTCGCCGGCAACCGCGTGGCGCCGAGCAGACGCAATACGCCGCTTTCGTGCTCACGCGTTTTCTTCGCTTCCTCGCTGCGCAGGTCGTAGCGGCCAGAGCCGGCGTGCGTGTCGAAATAGCAGAACGGCGTCTGCTTGGTCTTGAGCGATTCGATGAGCCCGATCAGAATCGCGTGCTTGAACACGTCAGCGAAATTGCCTGCGTGGAACGAATGCCGGTAATTCAAGTCTGACGCTCGCGCTTGCTATTTGAAGCGAGGAGTGTAGCAATGTGGAACGTTATGCCAGCGTATCGGTCGCCTCATGATGCGTGATTTACATTCGCGGCGCCGTTTCGTGCAAGGTCTTGCGCTCGGTGGCCTCGCCGCGGGACTCGGCATGCGCCCGCTGCGCGCGGCGTCATCGCCGGAGATTCTTTCGGGCAACGAGTTCGATCTCTCCATCGGCGCAACCGACGTGGATTTCGGCGGCGGCCGACGCACAGCCACGGTCGTAAACGGACGGCTGCCGGCGCCGGTGCTGCGCTGGCGCGAGGGAGAGCTCGTCACACTGCGCGTTCGCAACACCTTGCCCGCCACGAGTTCGATCCACTGGCACGGAATCCTGCTGCCCGCGGCGATGGACGGCGTTCCCGGATTCAGTTTTGACGGCATTGCGCCGGGCGAAACATTCACCTATCGCTTCCCGGTGCAACAGTCGGGCACGTACTGGTATCACAGCCATTCGCGATTCCAGGAACAGACCGGCTTGTACGGCGCGATCGTCATCGCGCCGCGCGACGGCGAAACGCATCGCGTCGAGCGCGACTATGTCGTGCTGTTGTCCGACTGGACCGATCTCAATCCGGAACGCATCTACGCGACGCTGAAAAAGCAAAGTAACTACTACAACCGCGCGCGGCCGACGTTCGCCGAAACATTGCGCAGCGGCAACGGCATGTGGAATCGCATGCGCATGGATCCGAGCGATCTCGCTGACGTCGGCGGATACGCCTACACGTATCTCATGAATGGCGCGATGCCCGCATCGAACTGGAGCGCGGAATTCTCGCGAGGCGACAAAGTGCGGCTGCGCTTCATCAACGGTTCGTCGATGACGTTCTTCGACGTGCGCATTCCCGGCCTGTCTATGAAAGTCATCGCGGCGGACGGTCAGCCGGTCGAACCGGTTTCCGTCGACGAATTCCGCATCGGCACTGCGGAAACGTACGACGTGATCGTCGAGCCGGACGCTGACCGCGCCTACACGATTTTTGCGCAATCGATGGATCGCTCCGGCTATGCGCGCGGCACGCTGACGCCGCGCGCCGGTCTGGTCGCCGACGTGCCCGCGCTGGATGCACCACAACGACTGCGCATGAACGACATGATGGGCGACATGCGACACGGCATGTCGTCGATGAAAGGCACGGAAGGAAGCTGCGGTGCTTCGATGGCGGTGCGCACCGGACCTGGCGTGGACATGACCGTGCCGACTCCGCGCCGCACGCTCGACGACGCCGGCGTCGGCCTGCGCGACGACGCTCGGCGCGTGCTGACCTACGCCGATCTGCGCTCGACGGCGCCGGTCGGCGCGGCGAAAGCGGATCGCTCGATCACACTGCATCTCACCGGCAACATGGAGCGCTACGTCTGGTCGTTCGACGCGACGAAATTCTCCGATGCCGCGCCGTTGCGGTTCGAGAACGCCGAGCGCCTGCGCATCACGTTGGTCAACGACACGATGATGACGCATCCGATTCATCTGCACGGCATGTGGAGCGATCTGGAGAACGCCGACGGCGAATTCCAGGTGCGCAAGCACACCGTCGTCGTGCAGCCGGCGCAGTCGGTGAGCTATCGCATCACCGCCGGGCCGCCCGGCCGCTGGGCGTATCACTGCCATCTGCTGTATCACATGGAGGCGGGCATGTTCCGCGAAGTCGTCGTCGCATGAGGTCGGCCGTCGGATTCGTGGTGCTTGCAGCGGGCAGCGCGGTGGCCGATGAAAGCGGGATGTCGCCGCAAGCGATGTCGGATGTAATGCAGATGAACGACGACGCGCGCTTCGGGATGCTCAAGTTCGATCAACTCGAACACCCGGTCGCGCCGGGCGGAAACGTGTCGTGGGATGCCGACGCGTGGTACGGCGGCGATTTCGACAAGTTGTGGCTGCGCAGCGAAGGCGAGCATTCCGACGGTCGGCTCGACGCGCGCTCCGAACTGTTCTGGGACCACGCCTTCTCGAGTTTCTGGGATTGGCAACTCGGTGCGCGCCACGATTCCGGGCTCGGCGCATCGCGCGACTGGGCGGCGTTCGGTGTGCAAGGTCTCGCGCCGTACCGGTTCGAGGTGGAGGCGACGGGATATGCGTCGGATCAGGCTCGCACCGCGTTTCGTCTGCGCACCGAATACGAATTGCTGATCACGCAGCAACTCGTCCTGCAACCGGAACTGGAAACGAATTTCTACGGCAAAAGCGATCGCGCGCGCGAGGTCGGATCAGGTTTGTCGGACGCACAATTCGGATTGCGGCTGCGTTACGAGATGCGCCGCGAATTCGCGCCGTATGTCGGCGTAGTGTGGACGCGACGCTTCGGCGACGCCGCGCGTTTCGCGCGCGACGACGGCCGCTCCGCGCATGAGGCCCAACTCGTCGCCGGCGTGCGCTTCTGGTTCTGATCAACCGATGCGGACGGAGGTCATCGAGATCGCGCTCTGCACCGTGTCGTTGAAGATGCGCACCGCATCGCCTTCGCGTTTCGCACCAAGCACGTAGAGCAGCGGCAGGAAGTGTTCGGGCGTAGGCACGGCACGGGCGACGTCTACGCCGAGTGTCGGATAGGCGACGAGCGAGGCGTGATCGCCGGCGAGGATGCGTTCGCGCACCAGCGTATCGGCGCGCAGCGCGAAATCGGCCGGCGCCGGATTGCGGAAATCGAACAGCCGCAGGTTATGCACGATATTGCCGGTGCCCAGAATGAGCACGCCTTCATCGCGCAGCGGCGCGAGTTCGCGGCCGAGCTGCAGATGGAAATCGCCGGGCCGCGTGATGTCGAGGCTGAGTTGCAACGTCGGCACATCGGCGTCGGGATACATGATGCGCAGCACGCTCCACGCGCCGTGATCGAGGCCGCGCGACGGATCGATCGCCACGTCGGTGCTGCGCAGCAGTTGAGCGACGCGTTGTGCCAGCGCCGGATCGCCGGGAGGTTCGTAGCGCACATCGAACAACGCCTGCGGGAAGCCGTGGAAATCATGGATCGTCTGCGGATGCGCGGCGCCGCTTACGAGCGTGCCGCGCGTCGTCCAGTGCGCGGAAACACACACGATCGCGCGCGGTTTTTCGAACGATTCGGCAACCTCGCGCCACGCGCGCGTGGATGCGGTGTCTTCGATGGCGTTCATCGGCGAACCGTGGCCGATGAACAAAGCGGGCAGGGTGTGCATCGCGCCGATATGGATGCGCGCGGCCCGAAATCAATCGGCTGCGCGTGACTTCCTTCCATTGGAGTGGGCGGCGCGGCTTGCTAAAGTCGCGCTTTCGTCACCGGGGTAATCCATGAAAAAGTTGCTGAAATGGCTGTCCGGCCTGATCGTGCTCGTGATCGTGCTGGCCGGCGCGTTCTTCGTCCACGTCTGGTACTTCAAGCCGTACAAGATCGACTGGTTCTACACCCGCGTGTTCGGGCAGTTCGCGGTGCAGAGCCCGGAGATGATGAGCAGCCTGCGCGTGCTGCCGCCATGGATGGATTTCTACAGCAACAAGTTCGACGACGCCTCGCCGCAGCACGACGAAGATCTGGCGAAGATCTTCCACAACGCGCACGACACATTGATGAAGTACGACCGCAGTGCGATGGACAAGCGCGGTCAGTTGTCCTTCGACGTGATGGAATATTTCCTGCGCATCCAGAACGACGGCGATGCGTTCCGCTATTACGATTTTCCGGTCAACCAGATGTTCGGTGTGCAATCGACGCTGCCGAACTTCATGGTGCAGACGCATCAGGTCACCGACGCGGGCGAGGCGAAGAGCTATATCGAGCGCCTGCACAAGTTTCCGAAGAAATTCGATGAAGTGATCGAAAGTCTCAAGCTGCGCGAGAGCAAGAACCTGATGCCGCCGCAGTTCATGGTCGATGAAGTGATCAAGCAGATGGACAGCTTCGCCACGTCCGCGCCGAAGGATAATCCGCTGTACGTCAGTTTCAAGGAAAAACTCGACAAAATCCCGGCCGACAAGATCGATCAGGCGGCGAAGGACAAGTACCTCACCGATGTCGCGGCGGCGATCCAGAACGACGTGTATCCGTCATACAAGAAGCTGTCCGATTACTTCAAGGCACTGCAGCCGAAGGCGCAGGGCAACTATGGCGCGTGGCATTTGCCGAATGGCGATGCGTATTACGCCTGGTGCGTGCGCCAGCACACCACCACCGACATGACGCCCGAACAGGTGCATCAGCTCGGCTTGTCGGAAGTCGCGCGCGTGACCCAGGAGATGGATGCGATCCTGAAGGATCAAGGCTTGACCGACGGCACCATCGGCACACGCGTGCAGCAGCTCGCGCACAATCCCGACAGCGTCTATCCGAACACGCCCGAGGGCAGGCAGGCGATGCTCAAGCAGTATCAGGCGATCCTCGATGAGGTGAACGCCGGACTCGGCGGCGCGTTCGATCTGCGTCCGAAACTCGGCGTGGAGGTGAAGCAGGTTCCGGAATTCTCGGAGAAGACCGCGCCGGGTGCCTACTACGAACCCGGTTCCTTCGACGGCACGCGGCCGGGCGTGTTCTACGCCAACATGCGCGACACCACCGAAACGCCGAAGTGGGCCATGCGCACGCTCGCCTATCACGAGGGCATTCCGGGGCATCATTTCCAGATTTCCGTCGCGCAGGAAATGAAGGATCTGCCGTTCTTCCAGCGCATCCTGCCGTTCACGGCGTATCAGGAAGGCTGGGCGCTGTATGCCGAGCGGCTGGGTCGGGAACTCGGCTTCGAGCAGAATCCGCTCGACAACCTGGGCCGGCTGCGTGACGAGATGATGCGCGCGGTTCGGCTGGTCGTCGACACCGGCATCCACTACAAGCATTGGACGCGCGAGCAGGCCATCCAATACATGATGGACAACACCGGCATGGCCGAGAGCGACGTCACCGCCGAGATCGAGCGGTATTTCGTGGATCCGGGTCAGGCGCTGGCGTACAAGGTCGGCATGTTGAAGATTCTGGAGTTACGTGAAAAGGCTAAGGCTGAACTCGGAGAACAATTCAGTCTGGCGCAGTTCCACGATCAGGTGCTGCGCAACGGCGCGCTGCCGCTGGAGTTGCTCGAACGCTCCATCAACGATTGGATCAGCGCGACGAAAGCCAAGACCTAACGCGCCTTACTCCCTCTCTCCCGCCAGCGGGGGAGAGGGGCAGCGTGTTGCAACGCTTCGAAAGATGAAGGATGGATTCCAGCTTTCGCTGGAATGACGGGCGAGCGTCAGACGTTCAACGCAATCGTGGCGAGCGCAACGCCGATCAACGACGCAGCAACCACATCGCTCGGGTAGTGCAGGCCGAGTACCACGCGCGACATGGCCACCAGCATCATGAAAGGAATCAGCAGCGGCGCGAGAATCGGGAAGTAGGCGAGCGCCACGATCGTGAACGACACCGCGTGCAGCGTATGCCCGGACGGGAAACTGAATTCGTCCAGCGGCGCTACCGGCGTGATGATCTGTCTGTGCGAACGGAAAGGCCGCGGACGCCGCGTCCAGCGTTTGAGATAGCGATACATCGCCGCGGCGACCAGCCCCGTGATCGCCATGCGCAGCGCGCAGTAACGTCCGGTTTCGCCGCCCAGCGCGGCGATCGAGATCATCAGCGCGTACCAGAACACACCGTCACCGAGGCGGCTGATCAATCCGAAAAATGCCGCAATGCGCACGCGGCCGACCCAGCGGTTGCAGGCCAGGCACAGGCGCCACTCGCCGCTATACATTTCCACATTGCGCCAAAGCCGCATCGCCGTCATGCCGTGCTCCCCGCCTTGAGGCCGCCGAGCACCGCGGCGAAGTTGGCGCACACCTGCGACGGATCGAGCGCGGCCACGGCGTTGCGCGCGAGCGTGCGCATCGGATGGCGTGCGCTGTCGTCGCGCGCCAGCTCGACCGCGGCGGCGATGAAGGCCTCGCTGTCGCTGTAGGGAACGCGGCGGCCGCATTCGTCGCACAGGTGTTCGCGTGCGGCGCCGTAGTCGAAGGCGACCGCGGGCACGCCGCTGGCCATCGCTTCGAGGGTGACGTTGCCGAAGGTTTCGTGAAGGCTCGGAAACAGGAAAAGGTCGCCGCTGGCGTAATGCGCGGCGAGCGCCTCGCCGCGTTGCATGCCGCAGAAAATGAAATCGGGATTGCTGGCCTGCAGGCCGGCGCGCGCGGGGCCGTCGCCGACCCACACGAAACGCGCATCCGGGCGCTGCGCCTGGATCGCGCGGAACGCACGCACGGCGAGTTCGAGGTTTTTCTCCGCGGCGAGGCGGCCGACGTGGATCACCGCAAGGCGATCGTCGGCGACACCCCATTCGCGGCGCAGTTTCGGGCTGCGGCGTTCCGGAGAGAACAGCCGAGTGTCGACGGCGCGGCGCAGCAACTCCACGTTGTCGAAACCTTTGTCACGCAGGAAATCGACGAGTTGCGAGGTCGGCACGAGCGTTTTCACGCTGCGGCCATGGAAGCGGCGCAGGTAGGCGAGCACCAGCGGCGTGATCCAGCCCAATCCGTAATAGCGCGCGAATTCGTCGAAGCGCGTGTGGAAACCGCTGCATGCGGGAATGCCAAGGCGATGCGCCGCCTGCAGGGCCGAACTGCCGAGCGGGCCTTCGGTGGCGACGTAGACGGCATCGGGCCGTCCACTTTTCCACAATGTCTCAAGCCGGCGCCGTGCCGGCAGGCCGAAACGCAAACCGGGATAACGCGGGATGCGCATGCCGCGTACGAGAACATCGTCGTTCTGGGCCGCGCCGTTGTCGAATGCGGGCTGACGCGGGCGGATCAGTTGCACATCGTGGCCGCCGCTTCTCAGACCACGAGCAAGACCGGCCACGGTCAGCGCGACACCGTTGATCTCGGGTGGATACGTTTCGGTGACGATGGCGACGCGCATAGCCGATCTCCGCATGGGCGGAAGGCTACGGCGTGGCAGTTAACCCGCAGTGACGTGCGCGTGACGGCGCGATGACACGCGCGCCGCGAGCGCGTCAGCTCGTGCTGAACGGATTGCGCAAACGTGACAGGATCGCGTTGCGTCCCGTGTCGCGCCCGCTTGGTGCGGTGACGACCGGCTCCATGTCGATATGGCCGGTGGCGTTGTAGGCGTTGGTGAAGTCGATGACGTCGGCGAGATTCGCGCCGCTCTGATCGGCGATTTCGGTGAGTGTGGCCGGCTGTTTCATCATCATCGTGGCGATGCGGAAGTGCTTGGGAAACTCGCGTTCGATCTGCGGCCAGCGGTTTAATTTGTAGCGCGCGTCGATGTCCAGGTCGGGATTGAGCCGGCCGCCGGAGCCGAGCGCATGGTGCAGCCACAGCAGGCGCGAATACGGTTGGCCCTTGCCCGACGACTGCAGCGCAGCGAGTTCGGCATAGCCGACCGGCTGCCAGTCCTCGAGCGCGATAACGCGCTGGAAATACGGCGCCAGTGTGCGCGCCGCGCCATCGGCGTAGTAGGTCTTGTTGCCGGGATCCAGTGCGAGGTCCGGCGCGCCGTCGATGCGCAAGCGCATGGCTTGCGCGAGCGCGCCGTCGGCCAGCCAGTCGGCCAGTCTGCGATCGACCGCGGGCGGCGGCGTGACTTCGATGACCGCCGGCGCAGGCACCGACGCTGTGGCGCTGGGCGAGGGTGTCGGCGGTGCCGGCGCGGCAACGGGCGGTGACGTCGGTGCGACTTCGTCGGCGCTGCGCAACGGTGCGATGGCGTGGATGGCGTTGAGCACGTCGGCCAGGCCGTTGCGATCCAGCGGCTTGCGCAGGATGAACTCGGCATCTTCGAAGCGCGGATTTTGCGTGAACGCGGCCACGGCATGTCCGCTGGTCTGCGCGCGCAGCCAGTCCATGTGTCCGTACACGCTGTCGATGTCGATGACGATCAGGTCCACGTTGGGGCCGTCGTGCAGCGTCCACGTCGTGCTGAGCGCGCCGGTTGCCTGGCGCAACACATCGCGAACGCGTGCCGCATCGTCGGCGCTCGCGCCTTGCAGCGCCAGTCGTCGGCTCATAAATTCCCTCGGAAAAACCTGTCAAAACAAGCCATTATACGGGGTTTGCGGATGTGCGCCAGTTGCCCGCGCGCGCTCAGCGTCCGAACGGCTTGCGCAAGCGCGCGAGCAGGCCGGCAGGCTTGGCAGGTTCGGCATGCCGCGGCACGCGGCGCTCCACCTCGATGAGGCCGATGGCGTCGTACGCATTGACAAGGTCGAACACCTCGCCCATGGAAGCGCGCGCGGTGGTGGCGATCTCGTTGAGCTTCGCCGGCGACTGCAACGCGGCGATGATGGAAGCATGTTTGGGAAATTCCTTTTCCGCTTTGGGGAATGTCTTCAGACGAAAGCGGCCGCCCGGATCGAGATGGCTGGCCAGCCGTCCGCCGGAACGGACCAGGACATCGAGCCAGATCAGGTGCGAATAAGGATGTGTCGCGCACTCGCTGCGCTGCCGCTGCAGTTCCTGCGAGGTGAGCGTGCGGAACGCGTCGGCGGCGAAATCGCGGCGGCAATACGGCGACAGCTCGCGCAACTTGCCGGGCGTATAGAACTGTTGTTCTTTCGGATCGAGCGTGAGCGGCGGCGCGCCTTCGATGGCGACCGTAGCCGGGCCGCCGAGCAGATTTCCCTTGAGGTAATCGCGCAGCGGAAACATGCCGCTTTCGGTGTCGCTCGGGCGCTGCGCGAGATTGATACCTTCGGCTTTCTCCTCGCGGCGCAGGCCCTGGATCGAATCATTGAGCCGGTTCTCGCGGCGCGCGGACGATCCTGCCGCATAGGACAGGCTGGTGTCGTCGCCGAGGTTGATCGGCACGGCGAACTGCGGCTTGGCCGACTCGGTGTCGGGGCGCAGCAATTCGTCGAGGCCCGGCGCCGGATTTTCCTCGCGGCGGCGGGCGCGCGCGTCGGCGCCATCGTCGTCTTCGAGTTGGAAATCGGGCGTGAAACTTTCCATGTCGTAGAACTCGGTATTGAACCGGTTCACCGAATCCGAGGGCTCGACCGCCGTCGCCGAGGTCGCATTGAGCACGGCAACGAGCGCGTCGGATTTGAAGGGACGTTCCAGCCGCGCTTCGCCTTCGCGCAGATCGTCGCTGCCGACTACCGCGCAGCGCCGGCCGCTGCTGAAGGCGCGGTTGCGCGTGATCTGGCCGGCGAGATCAGCCGGATCGACGATGAACAGATCGGCATTGTCTTCCGTGCCCAACCGCCACCGGTGTTCGAGCTGGCCGCTCACCGCCCGCAGCATCAGCCGCAGATGAGCGGTTTCTTCATCATCCAGACCGATAACGACCAGGTATTTCTCGGTTGCCACGAACCTCCCCTCGAACCGCTCTGCGGCGGCCTGACTGCAACGACAGGAATATACGCGAAAAAATGGCGTTATTCGCTAGGCGCTGCGTCAGGCGGTCAGATCGGCCGGCTCGGCGGATTCGCCTTCGTCGGAGGCAAGCTCCTCGGCCTCGCGCGTGGCCTGTTGCTGCATCGCCCACAACGCCGCGTAACGGCCGCCGTGCGTGAGCAGGCGCGCGTGCGTGCCGCGTTCGACGATGCGGCCGTGCTCCATCACGATGATCTCATCGGCATCCACAATCGTGGACAGTCGATGTGCGATGACCAGCGTGGTGCGCGATCTCGCGATCTCGCCGAGTTCGCCCTGGATGATTTTCTCCGTGCGCGTATCGAGCGCGCTGGTGGCTTCGTCGAACACCAGGATGGCCGGATTTTTCAGCACGGTGCGCGCGATGGCCACGCGCTGTTTCTCGCCGCCGGAAAGTTTCAGGCCGCGTTCGCCGACGCGCGTTTCGTAACCGAGCGGCAAGCTCTGGATGAAGTCGTGGATGTGCGCGGCGCGCGCGGCGGCGACGATGTCGTCCCTGGTCGCATCCGGCCGCCCGTAGGCGATGTTGTAGTAAATGGTGTCGTTGAACAGCACCGTGTCCTGCGGAACGATGCCGATCGCCGCGCGCAACGAATCCTGCGTCACTTCGCTGATGTTCTGTCCATCGATAGTGATGCGGCCAGCGGTGACGTCATAGAAGCGGTACAGCAGGCGCGCCAGCGTCGACTTGCCCGCACCCGTGGTGCCGACCACCGCCACTGTCTTGCCGGACGGTATCGTGAAGTCGATGTCGCGCAGGATCTCGCGATCCGGATCGTAATGGAACGACACATGCTCGAAGCGCACCGCGCCGCCGCTTATCGCGAGCGCAGGCGCATCCGGCACGTCGCGGATTTCCTGCGGCTGTTCCAGCAGATGGAACATGTTCTCGATGTTGATCAGCGCCTGCTTCACTTCGCGGTAGACCATGCCGAGATAATTCAGCGGCACCGCGAGCTGCAGCAGGAAGCTGTTGACCAGCACGAAATCGCCGATGGTCAATGTTCCGGCGACCACGCCGACGGCGGCGCGCCACAGCAGCAGTGTCAAACCGACGGAGACGATGCTCGCCTGGCCGACGTTGAGCACCGCGAGCGTCTTCTGGCTCATCACCGTGGCTTCTTCGTACTTGCGCAGCGCGAAGTCGAAACGCTCCAGTTCGTGGCGTTCGTTGTTGAAGTATTTGACCGTCTCGTAATTGAGCAGCGAATCCACCGAGCGCGCGTTGGCTTCCGTGTCGGCCTCGTTCTTGGCACGGTAGTAACGCAGGCGCCACTCTGTTATCGAAACCGTGAACGCGATGTAGGTGACCAGCGTGCCGAGCGTGATCAGCGCGAACGTCCAGTCGAAATGCAGCACAAGGATGGTGCAGATGATCGCGATTTCGAGCAGCGTCGGCAGGATGGTGTAGATCGTCCAGTCGAGCAGATCCGCGACCGACACCATGCCGCGTTCGACTTCGCGCGCCACGCCGCCGGTGCGGCGGTCGAGATGGAAGCGCAGGCTCAGCGCATGCAGATGCGAGAACACCTTGAGCGTCACTTCGCGCGAGGTGCGCGCGAGCACGCGTGCGAACACCACTTGCCGCGCTTCCTGGAACAGCGAGGTGGATATGCGCAACGCGCCGTACGCGGCGAGCAACAGCAGCGGCACCGAGAGCACCGTCAACTTCATGTTCAGATGATTGACCAGCCAGCTCAGTACCACCGGCACGCCGACGCTGGCGACCTTGCTTGCCACCAGCAGGATCAGCGCGACGAGCACGCGCGTTCGATAGTTCCAGACGTATGGACCCAGGCGGCGCAGGGTCGTCATCACGGAGAGATTGGCGCGGGTGGGCGTAGTCATCGGTCTGAAGTCGGGGCGGTGCGTCGTGATCACAAGACGCAGGCGTATGATGATGCCAGTTCCTCAACGATGGGAGTTGCGCGATGGGCAAGCTCGCAGTGATGGCAGTGGGATTGGCGCTGCTTGGCGCGAACCTTTGGGCGGCCGACGCGGCGTCGGGTCCGCCGCGGCAGAAGGCGCCGAAAGGCGCGCAGGTGTTCTTCCTTGAGCCCAAGGACGGCGCGACGGTCAATCAGGACGTGACGGTCAAGTTCGGCGTGAAGGGCATCAAGCTCGCGCCGTCGACGGACGCCACGCCGGGCACGGGGCATCACCATCTGTTGATCGATGTGAAGGAATTGCCGCCGGGGAATGCGCCGATTCCGAACGATGCGACGCTCAAGCACTATGGCAAGGCGCAGACCGAAGATACGATCCGGCTGACACCGGGCGATCACACACTGCAGCTCGATTTCGCCGATGCGGCGCATATGCAGTTTGATCCGCCGCTCGTCTCGAAGAAGATTACGGTGCACGTGAAATAGCGGTTTGCGATTTTGCAGGCTGCGGATTGGAATTGCGGATTACGAATATGTTCCAGCGAAAGCTGGAATCCAGCTTTTCCCCTCTCCCACCGGCGGGAGAGGGCTGGGGTGAGGGTGGCGTTTGAGGTCTCGGTTCCGGTGAATGAGAGCAACAGCTTCCGCTGTCCTGTGGCCAGCGGGTAACTTTCTTTGCCGGTGCAAAGAAAGTCACCAAAGAAAGCACCTTTTTCGTTCACATGAGGGCGTTGTCCGCAGAGAGCACGTCCCTGATGCTCGCTGCGGACCGCGCGCTTCCTGCGCGCGATCACCGCTTTCTCAAACCTTCGCGCTGTCGCAGAAGACGCCGCAAACTGACGATCGTTCTCGTCGCGTAGCGACGACGCGTCGTCGTACATCAACATGCACCGCACCCCGCACCGAGGACTCGGCTTTCGCAGGTGCGATGCGCGGTTATCGCGCCTGATGTGCGGCAAGAAGCGTGTTGCTATTTCGATAGGTCTATTGCGTATGTCGCGGTGCCGTCGTCGTTGTCTTTGAGCAGAGCGACAGGAAGGTTTTCGTTTTTTGCGATGTCGAGTTTGCCGGCGGTCGCTGTAAAGACGATTTGGCCGGCGGTTTTGGTTTTCGCGAATTTCCAGTTGCGTGCATCGGCGAATTGGTCGTGCGTGATGTTCTTGCGCTCGCGGATGTAAGAGATCAGCGCGTCGCGGTTCGCGTCGGGCGCCGAAAGAACGATGTTGTTGCCATCGAGGTTGGGGAAGCGGCCGCCGCCGTTGGCGCGGTAGTTGTTGGTGACGACGATGACCGGTTGGTCGGCGGCGAGCGGTTTGCCGTTCAATTTGAGGTCTTCGATGCGTTGCTGCGGCGGTTTGGTGATGTCGATCGTGTAGGTGAGGCCGCCCTGGATCACGTCGAAGTTGTAGGTCGGCACGTGTTTGTTGATGAGTTCCTGTGGTTCGGTATTCGACGGATCGATGCGGTTGAACCATTCGGCGGATTTCTCCAGCCACGCCTTGACGCCGGCGCCGTCGCTTTCGACGGCGGTGATCGTGTTCGGATACAGATACAGGTCGGCCGCGTTGTTGATGGCGAGCGGTCCCACTGGCACGTCGGTGTAGTCGCGCGCGCCGCCGAAACCGGCCTTGAACGGCGAGGCGGCGGAAAGCACCGGCACGCCGGCGAGTTCCGGAACGTTTACTTTAATATACTTTTCCAGATAGTCGCGCTGCGCGGCGTTGACCAGCGCCAGCGCGGTCGTATCGCCCACCGCGACGAAATAGGTGCTCATCTCTACATCGGAAGTGCCGATCGGCGTTTTCACGTAGGAAATCGTCGCCTGGTGTTCGCCGGCGACGAGCTGTTCGATATGTTCGTCTGCCGCTGCGGCGGGCGTGTCCTTGCCGTTCTGGACGAGACGCACTTCGGATTTGGTCGTATCGCGATCGACCTGCCAGTGGCCATCGTGATAGACGAGCGCGAGATCAATCAGCCCGATCGCTTTGCCGTAGTAATCGCCCATCACCGCCGGCGTGCCGTGGATGGTGCCGCGTGCGTTGTCGACCTCAGGCAGATGCGCGTAGTGCGATTTCGGATCGCTCGGGTTCGGGAAAATGTCGTGCGAGTGGCCGAGCAGGACGACGTCGATGCCGGGCACCTGCGCCAGATACCAGCCCGCATTTTCCATGTGCTCGCTGTACGGAGCGGTGTTGATGCCGCCGTGGTTGATGGCGATGACGATGTCCGCGCCGGCTTTTTTCACTTCCGGAAGGTATTTCTGCGCCGCCTCGACGACACCCATGACGGTCACCTTGCCGTTGAGGTTGCGCCGGTCCCAATCCATGATCGCCGGCGGCGTGAAGCCGAGCAGGCCGATGCGGATCGCGGCGGTGCGCGCGCTGCCGTCGGCCGCCTTGGCCGTGATGGTGCGCGTGATCACGCGCCACGGCGCGAACAGCGGTTTGCCGTCCTTCGCGCTGAATACGTTGGACAGCACGAGCGGATAAGCCGGACCTTTGCATTTTTCTTTCGTATCGACGCCATCCACATCGAATGTCGTGCCCGTGCTCCGGCTCAGATAGCGTAGTCCGTAGTTGAATTCGTGGTTGCCGATGGTGCCGGCGTCGAAGTCGAGCGAATCCATCGCCTTGTAGATCGCCAGTTCCTGATCGCACGGCGGCGGCGAGACAAGTGCCTGGTAGTCGGCGAGCGCGGTGCCCTGGATCGTGTCGCCCGCATCGAACAGCAGCGCGTTCGGGAATTCCTTGCGCGCGGCCGCGACCAGCGTAGCGGCGCGTTCCAGGCCGAGGCTCGAATCCGGCGACAGTTTGTAATAGTCGTAACTCATCACGTTGGTGTGCAGATCGGTGGTCTCGATCACGCCGATGCGCGCGCGCGTGCCGTCCGCGGGCGCGCGCGGGGGCAGGGTCGAGGCACAGCCGGCGAGCGTGAGTGCGAACGCGAACGCACCCCATGTCCAGTTCCGCATGAAAAATTCCTCATCGAAGATTTCGCGATTCTAGCGTGTCGCGTGTTGCGATTTTCCGTCGTGGAATGCCGAATCTGCTACGCTTGCAGGCCGCACTTTTCACTCTTTTACGAATGACTGTCCGCACCCGCTTCGCTCCGAGCCCGACCGGCTATCTGCACATCGGCGGCGCGCGCACCGCGCTGTATTGCTGGCTGGAAGCGCGTCATCGCAACGGCCAGTTCATCCTGCGCATAGAGGACACCGACCGCGAGCGCTCCACCGATGCCGCCGTGCAGGCGATCCTCGACGGCATGAACTGGCTCGGTCTGCATCAGGACGAAGGGCCGTTCTATCAGACGTTGCGCATGGACCGTTACGCGCAGGTCGCGAACGACCTGTTGCGCGCAGGCAAGGCGTACTACGCCTACGAAACGAAAGAAGAACTCGACACCATGCGCGCCGAGCAGATGTCGAAAAACATCAAGCCGCGCTACGCGGGCGTTTACCGCGAACGCAGTGAACCGGCACGCGACGATCCGAATCGCGTGATCCGTTTCCGCAATCCCGCGTCGGGCTCGGTCGTGTTCAACGATAAAGTGAAAGGCCGCATCGAGTGGAGCAACGAGGAACTCGACGACCTGGTGATGGTGCGTTCGGACGGATTTCCGACCTACAACTTCGCCGTCGTCGTCGACGACATCGACATGAACATCACCGAGGTGATCCGCGGCGACGATCACGTCAACAACACGCCGCGGCAGATCAACATCTACAACGCGCTCGGCGCGAAGCTCCCCGAATTCGCACACCTGCCGATGATCCTCGGCAGCGACGGACAGAAACTGTCCAAGCGCCACGGCGCGGTCAGCGTCACGCAATACCGCGACGACGGATTCCTGCCGCACGCGCTGCTCAACTATCTGGTGCGTCTGGGCTGGTCGCACGGCGATCAGGAAATCTTTTCCGTGAAGGAGATGATCGAGCTGTTCGACGTCGGCAACGTCAACAAGGCCGCCGCGCGCTTCGATCTGGAAAAGCTGAGCTGGCTCAACCAGCATTACCTCAAGACCGACAAGCCCGACGAAATCGCGCCGCATCTGGAATATCAGTTGCGCCAGCAGGGCTTCGACCCGGCGCACGGGCCCAAGTGCGTCGATGTCGTCATCGCACTTCGCGAACGTGCGCAGACGCTGAAGGAAATGGCAGAGAAAGCCAGCATCTGGTATGGCCCGATCACGCAGTGGGACGAAGCGGCCATCGCCAAGCATCTCAAATCGCCGACCGCCGCCGCCGCGCTGACCGCCGCGCATGAGCAACTCGCCGTCGTCTCCGATTGGAGCGTGCAGTCGGTGCACAAGGCCATCGAGCAGGCCGCCGCCGCGATCAACGAAGGCATGGGCAAGGTCGCACAACCCCTGCGCGTGGCGATGACCGGCACACAGGTTTCGCCGTCGATCGATCACACCGTCTATCTTGCCGGCCGCGCGCGTGCGTTGCGCCGTATCGAAGACGCTCTCGCCCGAGCTTCAGCGTAGATGGCCTGCGATTTCGCAACGCTCGATCAAATCGACACCTCCGATCCGGAGCAGGCCGCCGCGCTCATGCAGCAATGCACCGAAGTGCTGCTTTCGCCGGATCTGTGGCTGTGGGCGATCGGCCTCACCGTCGTCGGCGCCATCGTCGGCGCGCTGATCGGACGCAGGAAGAACGCGGTCGTGCGCGATACATTGCTCGGCGCCGCGCTCGGACCGATCGGATGGATCATCTCCGCGTTCCTTCCGGTCAAGCCGAAGATGAAGAATTGTCCAGCGTGCCGCGCGCCGATCGGCCCGGGCGATGCCTATTGCAAGTCCTGCGGGCGAAAAATTGCGTAACGACGTATGATTCCGGTGACTTGAACAAGGTGCTCGACACCCCGAAATCGAGGTCATGGGTCAGAAACCGCACACCGATCACCACAACCATCCGCACGACGCAAAACGATTCGTGAAGGAAGTCGCCAGCGTGTGCGAACTGCGCGGGCTGCGTCTCACCGAAATCCGCATGCAGGTGCTCGAACTCATCGCCGACGCCGAAAAACCGGTCAAGGCATACGACCTTCTGGATCGCCTGAAGGACGACCGCGGCAACGCGGCTCCGCCGACCGTCTATCGCGCGCTCGACTTCCTGATCGAGAACGGTTTCATCCACAAGCTGCAGTCGATCAACGCTTACGTCAGTTGCCATCACCCGAGCATCGTGCATCAGGTGCCGTTCCTGATCTGCGATGTCTGCGAATCGGCCGACGAAATCTGCGACGAACGCGTCTCGGGCCTGCTCACCGACCAAGCCAGGGCACACGGCTTCAAGGCGCACGCGCAGACGCTGGAAGTGCACGGCGTCTGCAAGAACTGCGCGAATTCCTGAATCAGAAGTTCTTCGTCAGCCCGACGTAAAGCCCGCGTCGCGGACCGAACTGCGGCGCGCCCACGCCGATACCCGATCCATCGCGAATCTCGTAGACCTGGTCGGTCGCGTTGATCAAGGCGAGACGGATAGTGGTCTTGCCGATTTCCGGTAAATCGATCGTGCGATCCGCCGACAGGTTCACCTGGTAGTACGCGGGCAGGTGCGCGGTGTTGGCGAAATCCGCCCGCAAGCCCGAGCCGTACAGGAAATCCCCACCAAAGCGCGTGCCGTTCCACGTGTACGAGATGCCGCCGCTGCCCGCCAGCCGCTGGTCGTGATCCAGATGCACCCAGTGCGTGGCGATGTAGTCGAGTTCATCCTGCTCGAAGTTGTATTGACCGGTAACCACGTCCTTGCCCATCGCGCGGCTCGAGGAGATATTCAGATAGGTGCTGAAATTTCCACTTGTATAATCCGAAGACAATTCCACACCACGCACGCGGCCTTGCGCGTAGTTGAACGGCGAGAAGATCAGCGCCGCGCCGAACTGGCCTTCATCGAGCAGGTTGTGCACCTTGCGGTAATATCCATCGAGTCCGACGGTAAGCGCATCGCCGAGTTTTTGCGAAACGCCGACGTCGAAGTAATGCGAGCGTTCCGACAACGTCTCGGCGTTGACATTGGTCGGCAACTGGTTCGTCGTGCCCTGGAACAGGGCGATGTCGGTCGGTGAGATCAACTCCGTCGGCGGTGGCGTGAAGTAGCGCGCGTAGCCGGCGTGCAACACGGTGCTATCGGTCGCCTGATAGACGAAGCCCAGCCGCGGACTGATCTGACCCTCATGCACATACGCATCGACCTTATCGGCGCGCAGTCCGTAATTCATGGTGAGCTTGTCGGTGAGATTCCACTCGTCCTGCACATACACGCCATAAGTCCGGGCGGTGATGTGCGGCGCGTTGTCGACGATGACGATCGGCACGTCGCCGGTCTGGTTTCCGGCGGCGTCGGCGGGAAACACGAGCGATGTGTTGTCGCTCACCGGCCGTTCACTGCTCAGGTAGGCGCCGTACCGCAAGGTGTGCGATCCGCCGAGGATTGGCGTCGAGAAATCCGCCTGCAACGTGTCCGCACGGTTGCTGCGGTCGATCGTCCCGGCCACGCCGTTGAAGATGAGATCGCCGACAAGGTCGGGCGAATATTTCACGCCGGTGTAGCGTTCGCCGAGCGACACCTGATAGTCGGTGTCGTCGAATTTGCCCTGCAGCGCCAGCACGCCGAAATCGGTGGCTTCGCGCTGGCGCTCATCGAGTTTGGACGAATCGAAACCATCGACACCGTTCAAGGCATATGCCGGCTGCTGATCCGGATTGTTCGGAATCTGAAAGCGATTGTTTGTCGTTCCGAACATGAAACTCAGGCGGTTGTCGTCATTGAGCAGATACGACACGTAGCCGAATCCCTTCGTCTGATCGGTGTGGTCGTGAATCGCATTGCGCGCGGCTGTGGGATTCTCGATACCGACATCGGTCTCGAGAAAATTCCCGGTGAGGAAATAACTCCAGCGTCCTTCATTGCCGTACAGCGAGAATTCCGGATTGAACGTTCCGAACGAACCGGCGGTCACGCCAATGCTGCCGCCGCTTGTGTCCGGTGCGGGCTTGCTGGTGATCTCCACGATGCCGGCCGTGCGATATCCGTACTGCGCGGGGAGGGCGCCGGTCAGCAACTGCATCTTCTCGACCACGCGCGCATCGAGCGTTTGTCCGAAACCGCTGATGCTTTCCGGAATGATGATGCCGTTGATGCGGTACTGCAGATCGGCGTGGTCGCCGCGCACGTGCAACTGTCCGTAGGAATCCTGCACCACGCCGGGGGCTTGAAGCAGGATCTGGTTGAGCGGTGTGGAATCGCCGAGCGGCAACTGATCGATGGTTTGCCGCTCGAACACGTATTGGCTCGCGCCGATTGCCGGAGACAGTGTGTCGCGCGAGCGATCCAGCGCGGCGCTCACTTCGACCGTGTCCAGTTGCGCCGACGACTGGCCTTGCGCCGCCGCATCGTCGAGCGCTGGCGTGTCCGCCAGGCTTGCACGTGCGAGGAACAGGCTCAACGTGATGCTCGGCGCCAGCTTCGAGAATGTCATCGTCACAGCTCCACACGACCGCGTTATTGCGATCTTCAGTGTTATGTTATAATATAACATAGTGGAATGAATAGCCCGGAAGTCAGGGCATTCGACATTGAAGCGTGACGTGATCGCCACTATCCGGTAACGTTATAACTTACGCATGAAAGCCGATTTCTCGCCAACCTTGCCGAAAACCGCGCCGCACAAGGCGCTGGCGGGCTTTGCCGATCGTCTGGGCGCGATGGCCTCGTTCCTGTGCGCACTGCACTGCGCGCTGCTGCCGTTCGTGCTGGCGGCGTTGCCGGCATTCGGTCTGGGTTTTCTCGCCGATCACGGCTTCGAGCACGCGTTTATTTTCTTCGCCAGCCTGCTCGCGCTGCTCACGCTGATCCAGGGTTATCGCCGGCATCGCGCGCCGCGCGCGCTGGCGCTGGTGCTGCCTGGATTGCTGCTGTTGTGGATCGGCGGGTTCGTCGTGGATTCGCACGACACACTGTTATGGCACGCCGTGCTTGTCGCCATGGGCGGCAGCCTCGTCGCGGCGGCGCATCTGACCAATCTGCGCCTGATCCACGTGCTCGATCACAGCGCCTGCTGCGATCACGACCGCGCACACGACGGCGCCGTCCCGCACACGCACTGATCAGCGCGCGAACGTGCCGCGCTTGCCGAGTGCCTCGGCATTGGTTTCCAGCCAGCGTTGCATCTGCTCCCGCCCGAGATCGCGCAACGCGCGCAGGAAACCCAATCGCGTGTTGAGCCGCGTCTTCGCGCTGTAGTCGTCGAGCGACTCGCCTGGATCGACGATGTGCAGGCGCAAGCCTTTCAGCCGGCGTCCGAGCCAGGTCAGCGCGAAGGTGTGGTCGAGCGAATCCTTGGCCTTCAGCAACGTGTCCACTTCGCGCGTGAACGTGGTCGAGAAACCGAGTTCGACGATGCGCTCGTTGATCTGCCGTACGGTCGTCGGCGGCTGCGAATGTTCCAGCGGCTGCACGAGGATGCTCAGCAGATCCGCGCTGCTGCACTGGTAGATCAGCGGTTCCAGCGCCGGATTGCCGGCGTAGCCGCCGTCCCAGTACATCTCGCCGTCGATCTCCACCGGCGCGAACAACTGCGGCAGGCAGACGCTCGCCAACAGCGCGTTCACCGACAGCTGCGCGCGATCGAAGATCGCCAGCCGACCGTCGCGCACGCGCGTTGCGGCGAGAAAGATCTGCTGTTTCGCCGAGTCGCGCAGGCGTTCGAAATCGAACAGCTTGCCCGCGATCTCGCGCACCGGATTGAAATCCAGCGGGTTCATTTCCTTCGGCGTGAAGTGGCGCGTGATGCCGAGCAGCATCGTCTCGGCGGTGCTTCCGGTCGGTCCGGCGAAGGCCCAGCGCAACGCGCTGGTTTCCTGCGCCACGGCTTCCCACAGGCGGCCGAGCATTTCGCGCGCGCCGTCGCGTTCGCCGTCGAGCCAGCCTTGCGCGAAGGCGAGCGCGTTCATCGCGCCGCTGCTGGTGGCGCTGATGCCCTCGATCGCAAGCCAGGATTCTTCGAGAAGACGATCGAGTACGCCCCACGTGAATGCGCCGTGTGCGCCACCGCCTTGCAGGGCGAGACTCAACGTCAACGTGTTGCGAGGCGTGGCGGCGGCATTGCTCATCGATGGACTATAGCCGAGCCGCGTGGCCGTGCGATGTCGGACGCCGGCTGCTAGACTACGCGCCTTCTCACATTTTCCGGAGTTTTCGATGGGCAGAGGCGACCGCAAGACACGCAAGGGCAAGACCGCGATCCGCAGTTACGGCAATTCGCGTCCGCACACGGTGAAGAAGTCGACCGGCGCCGGCGCCGCGGTCGCCAAGAAGACCGCCACGCCGAAGCCCGCAGTGAAGAAGACCGCCGCGCCCGCGAAGAAAGCCGCCGTCAAGAAAGCCGGCTGAACGCTCGCCGCATCGCCGATGAAACCCCGCCGCGTGCGGGGTTTCGCGTTTCTGGCGGGCGCGATTTTGCTGCTACAGTGGTTGCAATCCCTCGCTTCGCGCCGCCATGTCCTGCCCGCCGCGATCCATCGTTCCGTGGTTGTCCGCGCTGCTTTTGGTTAGCACACTGGCGCATGCGCAGCGCAGCTACTTCGCCCTGTATGACCAGGACACCGGACTCAACGTCGGTGAAATTGCCGCGCTGGCACAGGACGACACCGGCTTCCTGTGGATCGGAGCACACCGCGGCCTGATCCGTTTCGACGGGCGCACCTTCGTGCCGTGGGCGCCGGAAACGCTCGACGAAGTCGTCTATCAACTGCTGTACGGACCGAACGACGAACTGCTGGTGCGCGCCGCGAGTGGACGCGGCTGGCGACGCACGGCGCATGGCCTGGATCCGCTGACCGGCGCCGACGGCGCGCCCGTATCCGATCTGAATTCGATTGCCTTCGACAGTCACCAACGGCTGTGGGCAGTTCTCGGCACAACCTTGTGGCGGCGCGATGCCGCCGCGCGCTGGACGCGCATCGACGGCGCGATTCCCGCGGACGAGAAAGCGCAACGCGTCTACGCGGCCGGCAGCGGCGTGGTCGCGCTGACCGATCGCGGCGCCTGGCGCATCGACGAACACGGCGCACGCGATCTGCTGCGCGCCGGCGATCTATGGTTTGCCGCCCAGGCGTCCGACGGCGCGTTGTGGATCGCCACGCACACCGGCACCGGCTTGTGGCGCATCGACGACGATTCGGGCGCACGTGCCCTGCAGCGTAGCGCCGGCCGCGCACTCGACTTGCGCGCGCGCGGCAACACGATGTGGCTGTCGCTCGACCGCACACTCATCGCTTACGAAAACAACGGCGTAGTCCGCAGCATGAGCATCGCCGACGGCCTGCCGAGCGGTGGACCACTGCTGGTGGATCGCGAAAACAGTTTGTGGCTCGGTACTTTCGTCGGCCTGGTGCAGTTCCCGCAGCCCGACACGTGGCGCTGGGGCGAGGCGGAAGGCTTGCCGTCCGAGCACACCTATTCGGTCGTCGCGCACGGCGACGACGTACTCGTGTCGACGTGGTCCGGCCTGGCGCATCTGGATCACGACGGCAAGCGCTTTACGCTCGATTTTCCGCCGTACGGCGGTTTGGTCTGCAACGATGCGCGCGGCTGGTGGACCTCCGACGGCGCACACCTCATGCGCTGGGCCGATGGCCGCTTCAATGTCGCCGCGGAGTGGACGTCCAAACGCATCGTCAATGCCTGCCTGCGCGACGAGGGCGGCACACTCTGGCTGGCGACATCGCGCGGCATCTCGCGCCTGACGTCCGATGCCTCCACGCCGCACGACACCGACATCGACGACGGCATCGACCAGATCTGGCGCAGCGACGGACGTCTATACGCCGCAGCCGACACCCGTGTCTGCCACATCGCCGTCGCCGGCGACGCCGTTGAGCTCGATGACTGTGTGCCGTTCCCGACGAAAACGCGCGCAAATCGCGCCGCCTCGATTTCGGCGCGGACCACATGGATTTCCGCAAACGACGGCATCTTCGCTTTCGACGGACACGCCGTCTCGCGGCTGCCGGGCAATCATCTGAGCGAAGGCGGCGTGGCGTCGTCGTTGTCGCCGTCGGTGGACGGCGACTGGTGGATGTCGGGCTCCGGCATCCTGTTGCGCGTGCAGCCTTGCGACGACTGCGCGGCGAAATGGCAAGTGCGTGAAGCGCCGGGCCGCTGGCAAGGATTGCCCGGCAACAGCGCCATCGACGTGAGCGAAGACAGCAACGGCACTCTGTGGATCGCCGGCAACCGCGGCGTGTGGCGCGTGCCGAGACATGCGCGCGCCGCGCCACAGATCGCGCCGCGCGTGGTACCGGTGCGCGTCGCCGTCGATGGTGAGTTGCAGCCGGTGGATGGGGACTTGCGCGTGCGGCCCAACGCGCACCGCGTCGAACTGGAATTCGCCGCGCTGAGCTACCGCGATCGTTCGTTGTTGCGCTATCGCTCGCGTCTCGACGACGACGGTGCGTGGTCGGCGCCGACACGCTCGCCGGTGCTGCAGTTCGCCGATCTGGAACCCGGACACTACAACGCGCAGATGGCGGCGAGCCTCGACGGTGAGCACTGGTCGGCCGCGCCCGCGCTGGTCGCATTCGGCGTGCTGCCGCCGTGGTACCGCACGTTATGGGCGACGGGGCTGTTCGTCGTGCTCGCGATCGCGCTGGCGGCGTGGCTGTACCGTTTGCGCGTGGCGGCGCTATTGCGCGTCGAGCGTGAACGCACACGCATCGCGATGGATCTACACGACGAACTCGGCAGCGGACTGGGCAGCATCGGCATGCTCGCCGGTGTCGCCGCGCGCGAGGACGTGGACACCGTCGAAGCACGGCAGCTCGTGCGCGAGATTGCGGATCTGTCGGGTCTGCTCGGCAGCGGTCTGCGCTCGCTGGTGTGGTCGTTGCGCAGCGGGCGTGCGGGCATCGGCGAACTCGGCAGCCAGATCGCCGATCACGCGCGCCGGCTGTTTCCGGGCGAAGAGCCGCGCCTCGCCGTGAACCTTCCGCAGATGCCCGCGTCCGCACCGCTCGCGCCGGAACTGCGCCGGCACGTGCTGCTGTTCGCGCTCGAAGCGCTGCACAACGTCGCCCGTCACGCGCAGGCTCGGCACGTATCGTTGACGTTGGAATCGATCGGCGGCGACGGATTGCGTCTGGCCATCGAAGACGATGGCAGCGGATTCGATCCGGTTGCATCCGCGCGCGGCACCGGTCTGGAAAGCATGCGTCGCCGCGCTGCGGCGATCGCGGCGACGATGCATGTCGACAGCGCTCGCGGCGGCGGCACGCGCGTCGCGCTCGAACGGCGGCCGCAGACCGCATGATCATGCGATTGTCCCTGCCGGCCTGCGCCTCAACAGTGCAATCATGGATGTATTGACGCAAACGCGTGCACAGGCCTTGCGCCTGGTCACCGTCGAGGACGATCCGCGCTATCGCAACAGCCTGGCACTGCTGCTGCGCGCGCTGCCGCGGTTCGAGCACGTCGCCTCGTACGCGACGGCGGCACCGCTGCTCGCCGCCGCGCGCAAGGCGCGCGAACTGGATCTTCCGATGCCGTGGGACGTAGTGCTGACCGACATGGGGCTGCCCGACGTCGACGGCGTCACGCTCACCGCCGAGCTGAAGCGACTTTTTCCACAATTGCGCATCGTCGTGCTCACCGTGTTCGACGAACCGGCCAATGTGCTGGCCGCGATCTGCGCCGGCGCAGACGGCTATCTGTTGAAAAGCAGCACCAGCGACGAGCTGGTCGAGCAGCTCGAACTCGTCGTGCACAAGGGTGCGCCGCTGAGCGGCGCACTGGCGAGCACCGTGCTGCAACTGGTTCGGCACAGCCACGCCGAACGCAGCGGCGCGGCGACCTTGCCGCGCGATCTCGGTCTCACGCAACGGCAGATCGACGTGCTGCGTGGCCTGGTCGACGGCAAGTCGTATCGCGAGATCGGCGAGGCCCTGAACATTTCCATCGACACGGTGCGCAGCCACATCCGGCAAATCTATTCCGCACTGCAGATCCACAGCGTGGCCGAAGCGGTGAGCTATGCATTGCGTCACGGACTCGCATGACCATGTAGCTCGCATGATCATGCGATAGCGATGGTGCGACGGCGTGGCTACCGTGCGGACGCATCCGCACAGGTCGGAGTTCGCCATGATTTCGCGCCGCTGGTCGATTCTTCTTGCATCGCTGGGTCTGAATTTCTTGATCGTCGCCAGCGCGTTTGCGATCGACGGTTACTACGATGCGTGGCCGCCGCCTGCGGGCAACGGCCGCGTGCGCTTGCAGCCTTATGCCGACGTGAATCTGGTCACCGGCATGGCCATCGGTGCCGACGGACACATCGTGCTCGCGGAACTGCATGCCGACAGTTTCGCCAATGAGTTCATCGACGGCGTGGTTTGCATCGTGCGCCTGGACGCCAGTGCGAACTACGATTACGGTTTCGGTCCCGCGCAGAACGGGCGCGTCTGTCTGAGCGATTTCCCGTCGATCCCGCAAGTGCTTTCGCTGCCCGGCACGCACGCGATCGCCGTGCAGCCCGACGGCAAGATTCTGCTCGTCGCACAGATGTACCAGGACGTCGCGTCATCGCACGTCGCAGCGCTCGTGGCGCGGCTCAATGTCGACGGCAGCCTCGACGCGACGGCCGCGGGCGGCGCGGGTTTTCAGTATTTCCAGTTTTCCAGTGTTGCCGGCGCCTATCTCAGCGCGGCGGAAGCGGTCGCCCTGCAGCCCGACGGCAAGATCGTCGTGGCTGGCGCCGCGTGCAACGATACGGCAGCACCCTGCAATCAGGATTTCGCCGCAGCGCGCTTCGACAGCGCGTTGAACTTCGATGCATCCTTCGGCAATGGCGGCCGCACTTTGGTCAACTTCGACCTCGGCGGCAACAACGCGGATGGCGCGACGGCGGTGCGGATCGACAGCAGCGGTCGCATCGTGCTCATGGGCGATGCAAGACAATCCGCGGGCGGGAACGGCGTAGCCGTCGTTCGGCTCAACGGCGACGGTGCGCTCGATACTTCGTTCGGCAATCAGGGACGTTTTTCGTCGGCGCTGAGTGGAAACCTCAGCTACACGACGTGCGGGACGATTGACGCCAGCGGACGCATCCTGCTCGCCGGTGTCGGGAACGGCGCTGCGGGACACGACGCGTACATTGTGGCACGTGTCCTCGCCGACGGCAGCGGTGTCGATGCGGCATTCGGCGGATCGGCGAATGGTTATTCCGGCGCCGCGCCCGGTGCCGCGCTGTTCGGATTCGCGCCGGCGGTCGGTGGAGGAACGTCCGAGGCGGGCAGCGAGGCTTACGATGTCGCCGTGCAGTCCGACGGGCGCATCGTCATGACCGGCCAGACCACCGTCGCCGACAGTACGACGACGTATACTTATTTCGGCGTTGCGCGGTTGATGCCCGACGACGGCAAGTTCGATACGTCGTTCGGCATATCCGGTCGCGCCTACGGTACGTTCGGCCTGTCGAGCGACATCGCCGGCGGCCACGCCATCGCGTTTGCGCCCGGCAATCATCTGATGATCGCCGGCAGCGGCGCCGATTCGGAATCCGCGTCCACCAGCGACGCCGGCATCGCACGGCTGAGCGAAGATCTTGTTTTCTTCAGCGCGTTCGAACCGCCGAGCAACGCCAGCAACAAGTAAACGCGCGGATCATCGTTGTTCGATCGGCGACATCAATGCGAAATCGCGATCACACCACGCGCGCACCTGCGACGTACACGCCGTGCGCGAGATCGCCGCCGATCCAGTACGTCAGTTCGGCCGGATGCGCGACGTCCCACACCACGAAGTCCGCACGCTTGTCGACATCGAGCACACCGCGATCGGAAAGTCCCAGCGCGCGCGCGCCGTTCACCGTCGCGCCGCGCAGCGCTTCTTCTGGCGTCATGCGGAACAGCGTGCACGCCATGTTCATCGCGTGCCGCAACGACAACACGGGCGATGTGCCCGGATTCACGTCGCTCGCGACCGCCATAGGCACGCCGTGTTCGCGCAGCCGATCGATCGGCGGCAATTTCGTTTCGCGCAGCACGTAGAACGCCGCGGGCAGCATCACGGCGACTGTGCCGGCCTTCGCCATTGCGCGCACCCCGGCCTCGTCGGTGTATTCCAGATGATCGGCCGACAGCGCCCCGAATTCCGCCGCGAGCGCGGCGCCGCCGAGATCGCTGAGCTGATCGGCATGCAGCTTCACCGGAAGGTTGTGCGCGCGCGCCCTCTCGAATACGCGGCGAATTTGTGCCGGCGTAAACGCGATGTGTTCGCAGAAGGCATCGACCGCGTCGGCCAGACGTTCGTTCGCGATAGCCGGCAGCATGCGCTGGCAGATTTCGTCGATGTAGTCCTCTTGCCGTCCGCTGAATTCCGCGGGCAATGCGTGTGCGCCGAGGAACGTCGTACGCACCGACATTCCAAGCGCAGCACCGACGCGGCGCGCGACGCGCAGCATCTTCGCTTCGTTCTGCACATCGAGTCCGTATCCGGATTTGATTTCGAGCGTGGTCACGCCGTCGGCGCGCAGCGCGCGCGCACGCGGCAGCGATTGGGCGAGCAGCGTTTCCTCGTCGGCCTCGCGCGTCTTGCGCACCGTCGAGACGATGCCGCCGCCGGCGCGCGCGATTTCCTCGTACGATTTGCCGTTGAGTCGCATGTCGAATTCTTCGGCACGGTTGCCGGCGAAGACCAGATGCGTGTGGCAATCGACCAGCCCCGGCGTGATCAGCTTTCCGCCGAGCGATTCCACATGCGCGGATAGCGCTTCGGGTTTGTCGGCGAGCCGCTGCATCGCATCAGCGAAAACGATACGTCCGTCCTTGCAGCCGAGTGCACCTTTTGCGATGCCGCCGAACGGCGCGCCGTCGCGCATCGTGGCCAGATGCGCGTCAATGAACAACGCGTCCCAGCGCGGCGCAGTCATCGCGCGTTCTCGGCGTCGTAATTGCGCAGCAGCCGATCGGCGAAGGCACGGTACACCGGCACCTTGCAGATCAGCGTGGAGAAGGTGCGCGCGATCAGGCAGGTGGCGAGGATCGGCAAAACGAAATCATGGTTGTCGGTGAGTTCCATCGAGATGATCGCCGCGGTGAGGGGCGCCTGCGTGACGCCGGTGAGGTAGCCCGACATGCCGAGCAGTACGACCGCGGTCGCATCGGTGTGCGGCAGATAAACCGCGACGTTCGCACCGAGCCCCGCGCCGACCGCGAGCGCCGGCGAGAAGATGCCGCCCGGAATCCCTGCGATGTACGACACCGCATTGGCCAGCCATTTCTCCACGCCGAAAAACGCGCTGGCGTGCGAGGTTCCGGCGATGATTGCGCGCGCCTGGTCGTAGCCGGTTCCGTAAATCGAATCGCCGCTGGCCAGGCCGATGCCGGCCAGCGCCAAACCGCACACGGCGGCGAACGCAATCGGCGCGGTGCGGCGAAATCGGCCAAGCGGTCCGCCGAGTGCGCCGGTGATCGCGAGGATCGTGCGGGAGAACAAACCTCCTGCCAGACCGCCGACCACGCCCGTCACGATCACCGCCGCCCACGCCGAGCCGAGCGGCAGCGACGTGGAGAGTTTCCCGAAATAGGCGTAGTCGCCGATCAGTCCGAGGGAGACCACGCCGCTGATCATCACCGCCGCGAGCAATGCGCCGCTGAAACGATGTTCGAATGCGCCGGCGAGTTCCTCGATCGCGAACATCACGCCAGCCAGCGGCGTGTTGAACGCGGCAGCGATACCGGCCGCGCCGCCGGCCAGCGCGAAACGCGCGATAGTGCGGCCGTCGCGAAAGCCGAAGCGTTCGGCGAGCCAGGTCATCACGCCGGCGCCGACGTGCACGGTCGGTCCTTCACGCCCCACCGACGCACCGACCAGCAAGGCGAACAAGGTCAGCGCGAGTTTGCCGGCCGCCACCGGCAACGCCAGCAGGCGTCGGCGCAGCGTGTCGTCCTCGGCGCGCGTGACCGCGGCGATCACCTGCGGAATGCCGCTGCCGCGCGTGGCCTTGAGCGGACCCGCCGTCAGCCAGGCGAGCAATGCAAATCCGAGCGGCGTGACCAGCAGCGGCCAGTAACGCGATCGCGCGAGCAACGCGGCGAACGCCGCCTGACATACGTCGCTGCCTTTGGCGAACACGATCGCGGCGAGCGCGACGGCGAGTGCGCCGCTCCACAGCGCGGCGCGGCGACGCCACGTGGCGCGCGACAGAGGGTGGGTGGCGGGATCCTGCGGACTCACCTGTGCATTCTCGCCGCTCACGCTGCCGACGGGAAGCACGCGTCGAAGCGGACTGGCATACTGCGACCCGACGCGAAACGGACACCCTCCATGCGCGAATACTTTGCAGACAACGCCTGGCTGCCGCACGGCTGGGAAGCGAACGTGCGCATCAGCCTCGACGAGGCAGGCACGATCGCGCAGGTGCGCGACGAGGCCGAGCGCGGCGACGCGGAACGCCTGGGCCGTTTCGTCATCCCGGCGATGCCGAACGTGCATTCGCACGCCTTCCAGCGCGCGATGGCGGGACTCGCCGAACGACAGACCAACGCCGAAGATTCTTTCTGGACGTGGCGCGAGACGATGTATGCGTTCGCCGGACGCGTCGATCCAGATTCGTTGCGCGCCATCGCCGCACAGCTTTACGTCGAGATGCTCAAGGCCGGCTACACGCACGTCTGCGAGTTCCACTATCTGCATCATCGCCCCGACGGCGCGCCGTATGCGGATGCGGCGGCGATGTCGCTCGCACTGATCGAGGCGGCGCGCGAAACCGGCATCGGCCTCACGCTGCTGCCGACGCTGTACATCACCGGCGGTTTCGACGGACGTGCGCTGTCGGAACGGCAGCGGCGCTTCGGCCATTCCGTCGACGCTTATCTGGCGCTGCTGGAAAAATTGCGCAAAGTGGAAAATGCGGCGTTGCGCATCGGCATCGCGCTGCATTCGTTGCGCGCCGTGCCGGAAGAGGCGATGCGCCGCGTGCTTGCCGAGCATCGGCTGCAGCGGCCGCCGATCCACATCCATGTCGCCGAGCAGATCGGCGAAGTGCAGGATTGCCTGGCCGTGCGCAACGCGCGGCCGGTGGAATGGCTGCTCGATCACGCGCCGGTGGACGAGCGCTGGTGCCTGGTGCACGCCACGCACGTGAGCAACGACGAAGTGCGCGGCATCGCGCAAACCGGCGCGGTCGCCGGGCTGTGCCCGACCACCGAAGCCAATCTCGGCGACGGGGTGTTCCCGCTGAAGGCGTTCCTGAATCTCGGCGGGGTGAGCGCGATCGGATCCGACAGCCACATCTCGGTTTCGCCGGTCGAGGAATTGCGCTGGCTCGAATACGGGCAGCGCCTGACCACGCGCCATCGCAACATCGCCGTATCCGAATCGAGCCAGAGTGTCGGCGAAACGCTGTGGAGCGAGGCGCTGTTCGGCGGTGCGCGCGCCTCGGGCGTGAACATCGGCTCGATTGAAGGCGACAACGCGAAATCGCGCGCCGATTTGCTCGTGCTCGACGACGCATCGCCGCTGCTGGCCGCACGCGACAGCGACACGGCGCTCGATACCTTCCTGTTCGCCGGCAACACGCCGCTGGTGCGCCACGTCATGGCGAACGGACAGTGGGTGGTGCGCGATTTCCGCCACCGCGACGAGGAACGCATCGCCGCGCGCTATCGTGAAACGGCGCGCAAGCTGATCGATTCGATCTAAGTTCTTTCGATCCTCGAGATTTCGCCAGAAACAACCTAGCCGTCAGTCCCGCTTTCGCGGCAATGTCGAGCAAGAAAGCGTTCTAGACGTGGATGAACCGGCCGCCGCCGAACACCCAGTTTTCCCAGCGCGTTTCCTTGAACACGATCATCACGTTTTCCGCATCGAGCTTGAGCGGTGCACCGATGAGCGAATCGATGATGTCGCCGACGATCTTGCGCTTCACCTTCACGCTGCGGCCCTCCGAAAACAGGATTTCGATCAGCACGAAATCGTCGTTGCGCTGGGATTTCAAATCCGGATAGGCCGGGTCGTAGCGGAAATCGTCG
Organism: uncultured Gammaproteobacteria bacterium; assembly: GCA_963708785.1. Lineage (GTDB taxonomy): Bacteria > Pseudomonadota > Gammaproteobacteria > Xanthomonadales > Rhodanobacteraceae > Rudaea. The sequence goes on along the minus strand of CAVPTJ010000018.1, from coordinate 20,062 downwards.
GCGTCGAGTTCGAGCACGCGCTGGAAAACGATCGGTCGGCGGCACGCCGCTGACGACGAGCGCCTTGTGCACGGCGTCGAACACGCCCGACTTGAATTCGCTGGACTTGGGTTTGCGCACGGTCAACGTGATGAGCGGCATAGGTGCTCCCTAACTCGTTGCGGGTGAAAGTTCCGGCGCGCGCACGCTCGCGGCGCGCGGGCGGATCGTCAGGATGAGGAACGCGGCGACCAGGCACATCGCGCCGGCGATCAGGAAAGCCTCGACGTAGCGGTTGGTCTGCACGCGCAACACGCCGGCGCCATAGGCCGCGACCGCCGCGCCGGCCTGATGGCCCGCGCCGATCCAGCCGTACACGAGCGGCGAGAGTTGCGTGCCGAAGCGTTCATTGGCCAGACGCACCGTCGGCGGCACGGTCGCGATCCAGTCCAGGCCGTAGAACATCGTGAAAAGGCCGAGTCCGTAGAAACTGAAATCGGAGTAGGGCAGATACATCAGCGACAGTCCGCGCAAACCGTAGTATGCGAACAGCAGCAGGCGATTGTCGTAGCGATCCGACAACCAGCCGGAGAACGTGGTGCCGGCGATATCGAACAGGCCCATCGCGGCGAGCATGCCGGCCGCCTGCACTTCGGGGACGCCGTTGTCGGCGCAGAACGCGATGAGGTGCGTGCCGATGAGTCCATTCGTGCTCAGCCCGCAGATGAAAAACGTGAGGAACAGAATCCAGAACGTGCGCGTGCGCGATGCATCGCGCAACGCGCGGAATGCGGCGACGATCGGATTGACGTGAGCGAGTGGCGGAGCATCCGCCTGCGTCGCACCGAGACGGTTCAAACCGACGTCGGCCGGCCGCTCAGGCAGAAAGAAGGCGACGATCGGGATCAACGCGAGCGCGACGATGCCGACGATCCACACCACCACGCGCCAGTCGTGATAGGACACCACCCACGCCAGCACCGGCAGGAACACGAGTTGTCCCGTCGCCGTACTTGCGGTGAGCAGACCGAGCACGGTGCCGCGCCGCGAGTCGAACCAGCGGTTGACGATGGTCACGCCGAGCACCATCGCCATCGAACCGGTGCCGATGCCGGCGAGGATACCCCACGTCAGCACGAGTTCCAGCGGCGAGGTCACGAACGAACTGCCGATCATCGCCGAAGCGAGCAGCAGCAGCGCGACGATCATCGTGCGGCGCACGCCGAAGCGCTGCATCGCCGCCGCCGCGAACGGTCCCATCAGTCCGAACAGGAACAGGCCGACCGATACGGCCAGCGTGATGCGGTCGCGGCTCCAGCCGAAGGCTTGCTCGAGCGGTACGATCAGGACACTCGGCGTGGCGCGGATGCCGGCGACCACCAGCAGCGTGACGAAAGTCAGCGCCGCGACGATCCACGCGTAATGCACACGGCCGCGCAGGCGGTTGGCAAGCGGCAGCATCATGGCGCAGCCTTGCGTTCCTCGGAAAAAGGAGTATATACACGTATTCATGGATTCTCAAGCTGCCCGAACGAACTACCAGCCAGTCTGCGTGTGCACGAACCTGCGCCGTGCGACGCGTGCCATCAGCCATCTGTACGACGCCGCACTGGCGCCGGCGGGACTGAAGATCACGCAGTTCTCGCTGCTGCGCGCGGTGGCGCGCAACGAGCCTGTGGCGATCACCGCGCTGGCGGAGGACATGGCGCTCGACCGCACCACGCTCGCGCGCAATCTCGCGCCGTTGCGGCGCGATCGTCTGCTCGAACTCAAGCCGGGCAGCGATCAGCGCGTGACCGAAGTGCGTCTCACGCGCGCCGGCCACGACGCCATTGCCGCCGCGCTGCCGCTGTGGAAAAAAGCGCAGGCAGACGTGAGCCGTCTGTTGTCGGGCGAACGTATCGAGCAGTTGCGCACCATCGCCATCGAAGCATCGGCCGCCGCCGAAGCGTTCGTCGCCGCACCGAAACGTCGCCGCTGATTACGGCGCGGCGAGCATGCCGGCGACTTCGTCGAGCCGTCCGTCGTTGGGCTGTGCGCGGATGTGCAGGATGCTCGCGAGCAGCGGATAGACATCCACGTTGTCGAATTCCGGCACGATCAGTCCGCGCTTGAACGCCGGACCGTGCGCGACGAACAGCGCGCGCATCGCCGGATCGTCGTTGTCGTAACCGTGTTCGCCTTTCGACTGATGGTGCTTCGGATCGTCGAGCCACTTCTGCGTGTCGATCAGCCAACCGTCGTCGGCGAGGCACACGTACGGCGGAATGCGCGGATTCGTGCCGTAGTGCAGACGAGCGGGAATCTCGTCCTTGCGCCAGCAACGCATGTGATCGTGCGGCGCGCGGATCGATGCCTCGGCCTCGCGCTCGTGGCCGGGTTTCGGTGCGAACGCGGCGATCACGCCGGCCCACACGTCGTCGAGCGCGTTCATGTCGAACGCCTGGTCGATCACCGCCACGCGATCGGGACTGGTCGCCGTCATGCCGTGATCGGAGACGATGACGAGGTTGGTCGCGCCGAACAGATGGCGCTGCTTCAGACCGTCGACGAGACGCGACAGTGCCGCGTCCACCTGGCGCAGCGCGTCATCGACGGCGGGCGAATCCGGTCCGTTGTCGTGGCCGACGTGATCGGTGGTGTCGATATACAAAGTGATGAAGCGCGGACGCTGCGCGGCCGGCAAGTCGATCCACGACAGCACTTTGTCGACGCGCGCATCGATCGGCGTCTTGCCATCGAACGGCACCCAAAACTCCGGACGCCTGTTGTCGATGGCCACATCGGAACCCGGCCAGAACATGGTCGCGGCGTGGCCGCCCTGTTTTTCCACGCTCACCCACAACGGCTCGCCGCCCCACCACGCCGGATCGGCGATCGACGTCGAGTCCTTGTATACGAACGTCTTCTTCGTGACCGGATCGGTGAAGCGATTGGCGACGATGCCGTTGTGGTCCGGATACAGGCCGGTGACAAGGGTGTAGTGATTTGGGAAAGTCAGCGTCGGAAACGCCGGCCGCATGGCGTGCGCGCGCACGCCGTCGCCGGCGAGCGCGGCGAGCGTCGGCGTGAGGCCGCGATCGATATAGTCGGCGCGGAAACCGTCGAGCGAAATCAGGATCGTCGGCGAATATGCGGATGGTTTTTCGGCGACGCGCTGGGTCGAACACGCGGCAAGCGCCAGCAAAGTGACTGCGGCGATAAATCGTGGGAGAAATGTCATGCGATGCGATCGGAAAAAATCAATTGTCGCGCTGAATCATGACAGAAGGATTCTTTGCGGCGTCCTAATGAGACGCCGTGGAATCCTCGCAGGATCGCGCGGGTCGCAGCGCCCGCGCGAGGATCACAGCGCCGGCGCGGCGAAGGTGTTGCAGCTTGCGATGTCGCCGGACTGGAAACCTGCCTTGAACCATTTCGAGCGTTGCGCGGCGGTGCCGTGCGTGAACGAATCGGGCACCACGCGGCCGGTGGCCTGTTTCTGCAGCGTGTCGTCGCCGACCTGCGAGGCCGCGTTCAACGCCGCATCGACGTCGCCCTCGTGCAGCCATTGCAACTGCGCCTGCGATTTGTTGCCCCACACGCCGGCGAAACAGTCGGCCTGCAATTCCTCGCGCACCGACAAACCCGTCGCGCCCTCCATTGCCTGACCCTGCTGACGGGCCTTTTCGACCTGCGGAATGATGCCCAGCAGATTCTGCACGTGATGGCCGACCTCGTGTGCGATCACGTAGCCCCGCGCGAAATCGCCCTTGGCGTGGAAGCGCGTGTCCATCTCCTTGAAGAAGTCCAGATCGAGATAGACGCGCCGATCGGTCGGACAATAAAAAGGTCCCATGGATTCGGAAGCGGCGCCGCAGCCGGAGGAGGTGTGCCCGTGGAAGAGCTTCAGCGTCGGTGCCTGATACTGCTGACCGCGCGCCTGGAAGTAGGCGCCCCAGACATCTTCGGTGCTGCCGAGGATGCTCTTGACGAACTGGACCTGCGGATCGCTCGCGTCGGCGGGCTTGTCGCCCGATGGGCCGGCCGGCGCGTATTGCGCGTCGGAGTTGTCGTTGAAGAACAGCCCCATGATGAGCGGCCGCGTCTGCGGGAAGATGAACGCCACGATCAGCGCGAGCACCGTTCCGCCGATGCCCAGATGGATGCCGCCGAAGCGCATCCCACCGCCGCCGATACCGCCACCGCCGCTGCCGTCGTCCTCGACGACGTTGTCGCTCTGACGTCCTTTCTGCCAATCCATTGCGCTCTCCGGTTCGCGTCGCGATGGGCCACGTTACTCCGCGGTCGGATACGTGCGCAAGCGAAACGGGGTGCGCCGGCGCGACGGGCGCGCCGGCGCTCAGCCGGCGTTTACGGATAGCGCGTCAGCGCGCCGCGGCGGCGGATGTCCTGGCCGTCGGAGCCGGGGTATTGCACTTCGAAATCGAGCTGGCGCGCGCCCGATCCGGAATGCAGTTTGAAAGTGCCCTTGGCCAGCCGCGTGCACGCGTCGCCGCCCATGGTGTCCTTGAACGACAGCGTCCACGTGCCGGCGGAATCCGCACGGTAGCTGCCGCCGCGCAAGGTGCATGTGTTGCGCCCCTCGATACGCAGCGTGGCGCCATCGGCGTCGGGTGCGCCGAGCGACAGAAGCGTTTTGGCGATGGACTGATCGCCTTCGACCTGCGAGTTGCCGTTCCATTGTCCGCTGAGCGAATCGGTGGTTGCTGCGGCGCCGAGAAACGGTGCGAGCGCGGCGAACAGGGCGATGGTCGTGTTGCGTATCGTTATGTACATGATCCCTCCCATGGGTGAGTTGGCGCAGTGCACGTACGATATTCCTCGTATGTTGTCGGCTTTGCACGTGCAGGAAGTCTGGTCAGCAGATGCGCCGGCGCGCCGAAAGGTTGCACGGCATGACTTTCGACCTAGCGAGTGCGGCATCTGCACAAGACCATCACGCCGCCGCTGCGGAATTGGACTATGCTGACCGCGCTTGCCCCGCATGCCGAGGAGGTCTCACGATGAGCCTTTCATGCGAAAGCGAAGTCGAAAGCGGTTGCCTGAAGCTGCGCGTCGTCGGCGTGTTCAAATCGCGCGAGGAGACCTATCGCGTGATGGATCGCCTGAAGATCGAGGCCGCCGCGCATCACTGCAAATGTGCGCTGCTCGATCTCACCGCGGCCAACGGCCGCACCAGCGACATCGACAAGTTCTACCTGGGAGAATACGCGGCGAAACTTTTCGGCAGCGCTCTCAAGGTGGCGGTGGTGTTTCCGGCCGAGGGCATCACCAAGTTCGGCGAAACCGTCGCCGTCAACCGCGGTGCGCGGCTCGCCGTGCTGGCGACGGAAAAAGAAGCCATGGACTGGTTGCGCGCATCGCGCTGAAAGCGATCTTTAAGCCTGGCGTAAGCTTCGCTGCGTAGGCTGCGCGCAGGAGAATTCCGCCCTGTGCGAATCTTGATCGTCGAAGACGACCCATTGCTGTCGCGGGGCATCGCCGAAGCGCTGCGCCGCTGGGCGTACGTGCCCGAATGCGTGTCCAGCGTCGCCGATGCGAGGCAAGCGGTGCAGCGCGATGCGTTCGACGCCGTGCTGCTCGACCTGAAACTCCCCGACGGACAAGGCATCGATGTGCTGCGCGCCATGCGCAACGCCGGCGACACCACGCCGGTGATCGTCGTCACCGCGCGCGATGCCGTTGCCGATCGCGTCGCCGGTCTGGACAGCGGCGCGGACGATTACTTGGTCAAACCGTTCCATCTCGACGAACTGGCCGCGCGGTTGCGCTCGATCCATCGGCGCTCGCGCGGGCTGAGCAGCAATGTCCTCGACGAAGGACGGCTGATGCTCGACACGATCAGCGGCGAGGCGTCGTTCGATGGGCAGCGTGTGAGCTTGTCCAAGCGCGAATTCCTGCTGCTGCGCGCGCTGGCCGAACGCGCCGGCCGCGTGGTCTCGCGCAGCACGCTGGAGACGGCGCTGTTCGGCAACGAGGGCGTCGAAAGCAACGCGCTGGAGGTGCACGTGCACGCGTTGCGGCGCAAGCTCGCGCGCGACGCCATCCGTACCGTGCGCGGGCTGGGCTACATGTTCGTCGGCGGTGCAGCGCCGTGAGTTCGTTGCGCGCACGCGTGGTGGCGCTGGTGCTCGGCGCGATCGGTCTGCTGTTCGTGCCGCTCGCCATCGGCAGCTATCTGTTCATGATGGAAGAAGTCGACGAACTGTTCGACGCGCGCCTGTCGGAGAACGCGAAAACGCTGGTCGCTTTGGATATCGCCGCCTCGCCGGCGGCGCAGCAAGGGGCCACGATCACGGTGCCTTCTTCGCAATCCAAGTCCGAGCGCGATGGTCCGGTCGTGCGCGGCCATCCGTACGAGAACCAGATCGGTTTTCAGATCTGGAACGACAGCAACGTGCTGTTGATGACCACCGCCGATCTGGCCGATCTGGCGATGGATGCCGCGCCGGTCGGATTCGCCGATGTGACGGTCAACAAGCGCCGCTGGCGGGTGTTCACGATGCTGAGCGAGGATCATCGATGGACCCGCGTCGGCGAACGCTACGACAGTCGCCGCGAAATCGGTCGCGCGCTGGCCATCGAGACCGCAGTGCCGATCCTCATCGCGATTCCGTTGCTGGTCCTGTTCATCGGCGGCGCGGTGCATCGCGGTCTGCAGCCGTTGCGGCGACTGGCCGAACAGCTGGCCGCGCGGCGCGGCGACGATCCGAATCCGATCGGCGGCAATTATCCGGCGGAGCTGCATCCCGTCGTTGCGTCGCTCAACCATCTTCTGCAGCGCCTGCAGCAGACGCTTGAGAGCGAACGCGCATTCACCACCAATGCGGCACACGAGTTGCGCACGCCGCTGGCCGGTGCGCTCGTGCATCTGGAAAACGCGCTCTCGGCGCCCGATGCCGATGCGGTGACGGGCGCGTTGCGCGACGCGCACCACGGACTCGATCGCCTATCGCATCTGGTCAATCAGTTGCTCGATCTCGCGCGATGGGACGGCGGTCCTGCGCATCCGATGACGCCGGTCGACCTCAATGCCTGCGTCGAAGAAGAACTTGCCCTGATGGGCGTCGTGCTGTCGGCGAAGAATCTCGAAGTGAACTGGACACCCGCGAACGCCCTTCCACATGTTCTGGGCTGGGCGCCGGGTCTGCATACGATGCTGCGCAACCTGCTCGACAATGCGGTGCGCTACAGTGGCGAGGATCAGCGCATCGACATCGCCACGTCGCTACGCGACAACGCAGTGGTGCTGAGCATCCTCGACCAGGGGCCGGGTATCACCGCGGCGCAACGCGATGTACTGTTCAAGCGTTTCCAGCGCGGTGCGAACGCCGGTGCGATCGGCGCCGGGATAGGTTTGTCGCTGGTGGCGCGCATCGCCGAGGTGCATCGCGCGCGCATCGTTCTCGATGATGGGCCGGGCGGTCGAGGGCTGCGTGTCGAAGTATATTTTCCGGCGAGCGCCGTATCGTCTCAATAGCGAAGGATTTCCAGATGCCGACTACACCGTCCTTGCACAGCAAGGTGCCCGCCATCACGCTGGGTTTTTGGATCGTCAAGATCGCCGCCACCACGCTCGGCGAAACCGGCGGCGATACCGTCACTATGACACTCGGTGCCGGCTATCTGGTCGGATCGTTGATCTTCTTCACGGCGCTCGCGGTGTTGGTCGCGCTGCAGATCCGCGCGCGCGAATTCCATCCATTCCTGTACTGGACGACGATCATCGCCTCGACGACCGCGGGCACCACGCTGGCCGATTTCGCGGACCGTTCGCTCGGCATCGGCTACGTTGGCGGCTCGCTGTTGCTGCTCGCCTGCGTGATCGCTTCGCTCGGCGCGTGGTATGCGAGCGAGCGTTCGCTGTCGGTCAGCGACATCGCCACGCCGCGCGCGGAATGGTTTTACTGGATCACGGTGACGTTCTCGCAGACGCTCGGCACCGCGCTCGGCGACTGGATTGCCGACGACAGCGGTCTGGGTTTCGCAGGCGGCGCGCTGGTGTTCCTCGGCGCGCTGTCGATCGTGGTGATCCTGTATTTCACGACGCGACTATCGCGTGTCGCCTTGTTCTGGCTTGCGTTCATCCTGACGCGCCCGCTCGGCGCCACGGTCGGCGACTTCTTCGACAAACCGCACAGCGAAGGCGGCCTGGATGTCAGCCGGCCGCTGCTGTCGGTGTGCCTGCTCATCTTCATCATCGTGTGCGTGTGGCTGCTGCCGCAGCGCGCGGCGGGTTCGGATGTACAGCGCGCCACGCAGTGACGCACAATTCGTCCATGCAAATCCGCGACACGATGGCGCCGCAGCGCCGCTTGCTGCCCTGGATACTGATCGCCGCTGTGCTGGTTTACGCGTGCGCGTTCCAGGGCGTGCGGCCTATCTATTCGCCAGACGAAGGGCGCTACACGGACGTCGCCATCGGCATGCTCGACAGCGGCGACTGGATGCGTCCGATGGTGCATCCGGAATTCGTGCACATGACCAAGCCGCCGATCACCTACTGGGCGATCGGCGCGAGCCTGGGCCTGCTCGGTCGCTCCGAATTCGCTGCGCGCCTGCCGAACGCGCTGGCGCTGGCCGGGACGATTTTCCTTTTGCTCTGGATCGGAAAACGCATCACGCCGCAGTGGCACTGGTTGCCTGCGCTCGTCTACGCGACGTTCGCGTTCCCCGCGCTCGCCTCCAACATCGTCACCACCGACACGCTGCTGACGTTATTCGAAACCTTGCAACTCGCCGCTTTCGCAGCGTGGTACTGGCCGGACGAAAACATGTCGGAACGCAATGCGCGATGGCTGCTGTGGTTCGGCGCGGCGCTCGCCTTCATGACGAAAGGACCGCCCGGATTGCTGGTGCTGCTCGGCTGCCTCGTATTTACCGGCACCGATGGCGGCATGGCGCGCCTGCGTGCGGTGTTGCGCTGGGACGGATTGCTCGGCTTCGTCGTGCTCGGCGGCGCCTGGTATGGCATCGAGATCGCGCGCGATCCGAACATGCTGCATTACTTCCTGGTCGAAGAAGTTGTCGATCGCGTCGCCACCGACAAGATGCACCGCAATGGCGCGTGGTACGACGGCTTCAAGATATATCTGCCCACGCTGCTCCTCGGCACCTTGCCGTGGCTGCCAATCGCGGCGTGGATCGCGTGGAAGAACGGGCGCACGCCGCGGTTGCTTTGGCGCACGTCGAGCGTCTTGCGCTGGCTCGCGTATTGTTTCTGTCTGCCGCTGATCGTCTTCATGATCTCGCGCTCGCGGCTGCCGCTGTACATCCTGCCGCTGTTCCCGGTGCTCGCATGCGCGCTCGCGCTGGAGATCGGACAGGTGAATGTGCGCCGCGCGTGGGTGCTGGTTGCGCTCGCGGTATGGACGTGCGCGCTGGTCGGCGGCCGCGCCGCGTCGACGCTGTTCGATGCGCGCGACGACGACAGGAAACTCGCACAAGCGCTGAGCGATATCCTGCCGGCGAAACCGGCGGAAATCGCTTTCGTCGAAGTCGCTCCGCGTTACGGATTGCGCTTTTATCTCGACGCTACCATCGAGCGATTGACGCTGCCGGGCCGACGCGTATTGCCGTCATCGGAAGCGATCGTCGACGAAATGCAGGAAGACGAAGGCTGCCGCGTGCTCATGGTTGACGCGGCGAATCTGCCGGCAACCCTGGCGACACTGGACAGCCAGCACGTGCCGTATCACCGCCTGGCCGATACGCGCGGTTACATGGTGCTGCTCGACGAAACGCGCGACTGTCCCGCTTACGCAGCGGTGACTGCCAAATAACCGTCCGCGCGAACGGCTAGCGTTTCTTCTTCGCCCGTTTCGCCGTCGCGCGCGCCGCGCCGTTCGCCGCAGGCATCTGCACGTGCGGTTCCAACTCGCCGTGCAGCGAGAACAGCGATTCCATCAGACCGTCGTCCGCGCTGGAACAAACCGCCAGGACGATCGCCTCGTCGCATTTTTCCGCGACGTAGGCGTGGCCCATGTTGCTGTCGATGTAGATCGATTCGCCCATATGCAGCACGACCGGATCGTAGAACTCGGTGTGCACTTTCACCTTGCCCTGCAGCACGTAGATGAATTCCTCGCCCGAATGGCGCACGAGTTCGCCGAATTCTTCAACGCTCTTGGCGCGTATACGTGTATACACCGGCACCATGCGCTTGCGGCGCAGTTCCGGACACAGATAAAAGTAATCGTAATTCTTGGTGTTGACGCGCACCGCGTCCTCGAGTTCGCCGAGACTGCGCCGCGCCGTCACGGCCGCTTCCGGCTGCGTGGCTGGATCGGCGAACAGTTCCGACATGCGCACGTTCAGACGCTGGCTGATCTGCAGCAATTTGTCGTAGGTCAGCGTCAGCCGGTCGTGTTCGACTTTCGATAGCGTCGATACCGGGATGTCGGTGTGCCCGCTCATCTGCGCGAGCGTCCACCCGTTCCGTTTGCGCAATCCGCGCAGCAGGCTTCCCAAAGTGGGATGGCGGGTTTTCATGTCCATCGGCGGATTCTAGCAGGACGAATCCGAATAAATCCGACCGATTTGTCCTGAATAGAAAAATTTGTTTGACATTTTTCTTACCAGGATCATACTCGCCCGCCAACGACAATTCTGCCGGAGACGAAATGTCGGGCTTTCGGGGTGCATTCTGGGAAAGACGCCGTGTCCTGGGGACGCTGGGCGCCGCGGCGGCATGGGCGAGCATGCCGCCGCGTCTTTTTTCACGGACGTTGTCGGCGGGCGAGGCGAATCGCGCGTATCCGAAGAAGGTCGTCGATCTGGTGCAGCGCTCGCTGGTCATCGACATGCTCGCGCCGCTCAAGATCGACTTCAATCCGGATGCGTTCTCGTTTCCGCTGAGCGATGCCGACGCGCAGATGTTCCGCACCTGCGGCATCAACGTGTTCCACAACTCGGTCGGCGTCGGCAGTTACGATGAAGCGCTGCAGTTCATGACGGCATGGAGTGGATTCTGCGGCCGCAATGCCGACGTGTTCTCGCTGGTCGGCCGCGTGCAGGACATCGATCACGCCAAAGCGCAGCACAAGACCGCGGTGATCATGGGCCTGCAGAACGCGGATGAATTCCGCACCGTCGGCGACGTCAAGGATTTCTACGACTTGGGACTGCGCTGCGCGCAGCTCACCTACAACACGCAGAACTTGATCGGCAGCGGCTCGACCGAACGCGTCGACGGCGGCGTCACCGATTTCGGCGTGAAGATCATCGAGGCGATGAACGACGCCGGCATGCTGATCGACGTCTCGCACAGCGGCGACAAGACCACGCTCGATGCCATCGACATCTCGCCGCGCGCCATCGCCATCACGCATTCGAATTGCCGCGCGCTCAACAACCATCCGCGTCTGAAAACCGACGAGGCCATCCGCAACCTGGCGAAGAAAGGCGGCGTGATGGGCATCACCGGCGTGCGCAATTTCGTGAAGGACCGCGAGCCGACCACGATCGAGGACATCGTCGATCACATCGATCACGTGGCGAAGCTGGTCGGCGTCGAGCACGTCGGCATCGGATCGGATTCGGATCTGATGGGCTACGACAAGATGCCGAAGGATCAATACGAAAAACTCAAAGCCGGCTACAAGGCGAGCTACGCCTTCCGCGGACGCATCGACACCGACGGTTTCGATCACCCGAAAAAAGTATACGACCTGACCGATGCCTTGCTTCGCCGCAAATACGGCGATGCCGACATACAACTGATTCTCGGCGGCAACTTCCGCCGTCTGCTCGCGCAGACATGGAAGGAACCCAAGCACACGCCGCCGCCACAAGAAAAACCGACCGGGGAGAGAAAATCATGATCATCAACAAGACGCGTCTCGCTCACGCCGTTTCGCTCGCGCTGCTGGTCAGCGCATCGGCAGCCGTGGCCGAGGATGCTTCCAGCGATCAATCGACGCTCGGCACGATCATCGTCACCGCCGAGAAGCGCAGCGAGGACATCCAGAATGTGCCGATGTCGATCGGCGTGGTCGATGAGGCGCAGATCGAGAATCAGCATCTGACGCAGCTTTCCGATATCGCCGGATACCTGCCAGGATTCACCGTGATCAACGGCGGCTCGCCGGGACAGGCCTCGCTCGGTCTGCGCGGCATTTCGCCGCTGAGCGCGGGTTCAACCGTCGCGACCTACATCGACGAAACACCGCTCGGCACGAGCGGCAACTACGGCGGCGGTTCCACCGAAGTGCTCGATCTGTTGCCGTACGATTTCCAGAGCGTGGAAGTCCTGCGCGGTCCGCAGGGCACGTTGTACGGCGCCAGTTCGCTTGGCGGCGTGGTGCGGTATGTGACCAAGCTGCCGGACCTCGATCAGTCCTGGCTGCGCGCGGGTGCGGATATTTTCGATCAGTCCGGCGCAGGCGATCCGGGCTATCAGGGCCGGTTCGGTTTCAACGCGCCGCTCGTGCCTGGACAGTTGGCGTTGAGCGCCAGCGTGGCCCGGCAACAATCGCCGGGTTACACCGACAACGTGCGCACCGGCGACAAGGATCAGGACGACTACTGGCAACAAGCCGCGCACGCGACACTGTTGTGGAAGGCGAACGACGACGTCTCGGTGAAGCTGTCGTTGCTGCAGTCGATCACCGATTCGCAGAGCAGCTCCATCACCGCACTCGATCCGATCTCGCTCAAGCCCGTCTACGGCGATCTGAAAAACGACAACTATTTTCTCGAGCCGTTCCGGCGCACCGTCGACTACACGAACCTCGCCGTGAACTGGAATGTGGGCTTTGCGGATTTTGTCTCCTCGACAAGCTACGAACACAACAAGGCCGATTCGGCGCTCGATGCCTCGCTGGTGTACGGCGTCGCGTTCCCGTTGTTCGGCTTGCCGGGTGCGGGCCTGTCGCTCGTCACCTACGATCTGCACCTGAACAAGACGACACAGGAATTCCGGCTGGTTTCCAAGCCTGACGATCACATCGAATGGCTCGTCGGCGCGTTCTATACCAAGGAAGACAGCCAGCAGAACCAGGCGGCAAGCGCGCAGTTGCTCGACTACAGTTCGATCGCCGGGCTCGATCCGCTCGCCGTCGTTTCGTTTCCGTCCACGTATAAGGAATACGCCGGCTTCGGCGATCTCACGTACAAGTTCTCGCCGGCCTTCGACATCAACGCCGGCGTGCGCTGGGCGCACAACGAACAGACGTTTTCCGAAATCACCAGCGGCGCGCTGACGGGAACTGAAAACGTTCCAGGTACGTCCTCCGAGGATGTGGTCACCTACTCGGTGAGTCCGCGCCTGCACATCAACGAGGAAACGATGCTGTACGCGCGTGTCGCCAGTGGTTATCAGCCGGGAGGTCCGAACCTCGCGCTGCCCGGCGTCCCGACATCGGTCAACGCATCGAAACTCACCAACTACGAAGCCGGGTTGAAGACGCTGCTCGACGACCGTCGGCTCATGCTCGATGTCGCCGTGTACGACATTCAGTGGAGCAAGATCCAGATCTCGGCCAACCTCAACGGCGTGGCCTATCTGGCCAACGGCGGCACGGCGCGCAGCCGCGGCGTGGAGTTCACCACCCTGTGGATGCCGGTCAACGGTCTGCGCCTGGGCCTCAACGGTGCCTACACCGATGCGGTCATCACCGAAGACGTGTCGAGCCTCGGCGGCCTCGACGGCGATCGCTTGCCCAATATCCCGAAATGGTCATTGGCGGGGACGGCCGATTATTCGTTCCCGGTTGCGGCGAACTGGACCGGCCGCGTCGGCGGCGGCGTCCGTTACGTCGGCTCGTCCTTCAGCCAGCTTCAGTCCAGCCCGCTGGCGCTGCCGCAGGACAGCTACACCGCGGTCGATCTCAACGGTGATGTCAGCAACGACATGTGGACGTTCCGCGTCTTCGTGAAGAACCTCACCGACAAACGCGTGTACACGAACCTGACGGCGCTGACCAACGCGGGCACCGGCGCGATCGATCGCGTGAACGCCGTTCCCTTGGAACCACGCGTGGTGGGTGTCGGTTTCGACGTGAAGTTCTGAACGATGAATTCGATGTTGCGCGAATCGGCGGTGGAAACACTGCCGCAACCGTACCTGCTGTTTCTCGGCGACACGACCGAGGCCGGTTACGCGAAAACCGCATTCGGTCTGCGCGACTGGGCGGGCGATCGCTGCGTCGGCGAATTCTCCTGCGGCGCGACGGTGACGACCGGCTTGCCCGCGCTCACGCCCCGGCAGGCGCGGGCGCGCGGCGCGAAAGGGCTCGTGATCGGCGTGGCCAACTCCGGTGGCGTCATCTACGAAAGCTGGATTCCGTCGCTGGTCGAAGCGCTTGAAGCGGGACTCGACGTCGTCAGCGGCATGCACGCGCGGCTCGGCGACATCCCGACATTGAAAGCGGCGGCCGACGCGATTCGGCCGCCGCCTGCATCGACATCCGCACGCCGCCGCGCCACATCCCGATCGCGACGGGGCGCAAGCGCAGCGGCAAGCGCCTTGCTCACTGTCGGTACCGATTGCGCACTTGGCAAAAAGTATACGGCGCTGTCGATCGCGCGTGCTTTCGAACGACGCAACGTGCCAGTCGATTTCCGCGCAACGGGGCAAACCGGCATCCTCATCGCCGGCAGCGGCATGCCGATGGATGCGGTGATCAGCGATTTCGAAGCCGGCGCGGCTGAAATGTTGAGTCCGGATGCCGAGCCGAATCACTGGGACGTGATCGAAGGGCAGGGTTCGCTGTTCCATCCGGCGTACGCGGGCGTGTCGCTCGGGCTTCTGCATGGCAGCCAGCCGGACGTGTTCGTGGTCTGCCACGAGCCGGGGCGCGACGTGCGTGCTCGGCCTGCCGGACTATCCGCTGCCGACGATCGACGATGTGATCGACATGACCGTGCGTCTCGGTCGCCGCACCAATCCCGCGATACGTTGCGCGGGCGTAAGCTTGAATACATCGCGGCTGGACGAGTCCGCCGCGCGCCAATTGCTGGCCGACGAGACGCATCGCCTGAAGTTGCCGGCCGCCGATCCGATGCGCGGCGGCGTGGAGTTCGATGGTCTCGTCGACGCCTGCTCTGAACGCCTGACCCTTTTCGATTGAGAGCAAGGAGAACGATCATGTTCCGTACTACATTGCTCGCCGCGATGCTCACGCTCGCCGTGTCGGCCTTTGCGCAAGGCCCGGTGCCGCCGGCACCGACACCGGCGGCCCAGCAGCAAGACGTGAAATCCGCGCCGACCACGCCGACCGAACCGAACAAAGCCAGCAACTGACCAAGGACGATGTCGACGCATGGCTGGATGGCTACATGCCATTCGCGCTCGGCGTGGGCGATCTCGCAGGCGCCGTAGTCACCGTCGTCAAGGACGGACAAATCCTGACCGAGCGCGGCTTCGGTTACGCCGATGTCGCGACGAAGAAACCGGTCGATCCGAAACTCACGCTGTTCCGGCCGGGTTCGGTGTCGAAACTTGTCACGTGGACGGCGGTGATGCAGCTGGTCGAGCAGGGCAAGATCGATCTCGATACCGACATCAACGAATACCTCGATTTCAAGGTGCCCGACCGCGCGGCAAGCCGATCACGATGCGCAACATCATGAAGCATACGGCCGGGTTCGAAGAGCAGTTCAAGTACATCATCACCGAAGATCCGAAGAGTCCCGCATTCGACGAGCTCCTGAAGCGCTGGACGCCGACGCGCGTGTTCGATGCCGGCACCACGCCCGCCTACTCGAACTATGGCGACATCGCTCGCCGGCTACATCGTGCAGCGGGTGTCGGGCGAGTCGTTCTTCGACTATGTCGAGAAGCATGTTTTCCAGCCGCTCGACATGAAGCATTCGACATTCCGCCAGCCGCTGCCGAAAGACCTCGAACAGTACATGGCGACCGGGTACATCCAGGCATCGGGCGAGCCGAAGAAATTCGAGATCGTCGGCCCGGCGCCGGCCGGAGCGCTGTCGTCGCCGGGCGAAGACATGTCGCATTTCATGATCGCGCATCTGCAAAACGGCGAATACAACGGCAACCGCATCCTCAAGGAAGAAACCGCGAAGATGATGCACGACAGCCCGCTCACGATTTTTCCGCCGAGCGGCGGCCAGCCACCGCTCAACCGCATGGAGCTTGGATTCTTCGAGACCAACATCAACGGCCGCGAAGTCATCGCGCATCTGGGCGATACCGATTACTTCCACACCTCGCTGCATCTGTTGCTGAAAGAAAACGTCGGTTTCTACGTCTCGTTCAACAGCGCCGGCAAGCAGGGTGCGGCGCATCACACGCGCGTGGCGCTGTTCCAGGAATTCGCGGACCGCTATTTCCCTGGACCCCGTGCCACCACGCGCGTTGATGAAGCAACCGCGAAAAAGCACGCGCAGATGATGTCGGGCAACTGGGTCGCCTCGCGCGGCTCGCAGACGAATTTCTTTTCGGTGATCGGCTTGATCGGACAGACTGCGGTCACCGTGGGCGCGAAGGGCGAGTTGCTGATCCCCGACATGAAAGGACTCAACGGCGCGCCGATCAAGTGGGTCGAAGTCGCCCCGTTCCTGTGGCAGGACGAATACGGCCACGAGCGACTGGCGGCGAATGTCGTAGACGACAAGGTCGTGCGCTGGAGCGTCGACGGCGAGTCGCCGTTCACCGTTCTGGATCGCGCGCCGGCCTCGCAGAGCGGCGCGTGGCTGTCGCCCGCGCTGCAGCTCAGTCTCGTCGTGCTCGCGCTGACCGCCGTGTTCTGGCCGGTCACCGCGATCGTGCGGCGTCGCTATCGCCAGCCGCTGGATCTGTCGCTGCCGGAAATGCGCGCCTACCGCGCCGGCAAGATCGGCGCATGGCTGATGGTGCTCGCCTTCACGGCGTGGATCGTTTCGATCCTCATGATGTTCTCCGATCTCAACCGCACCACCGATGCGTTCGATCCGGTGCTGCGCTTCGATCAATTCTTCGGGATCGTCGGCTTCATCGGCGGATTCCTGCTCATCGTGTGGAATCTCGTCGCGGTCTGGACCGGTCGCCGCCGCTGGCCGGCGAAACTGTGGAGCATCGTGGTGGTGCTTGCCGCCTTCGTCGTACTGTGGGTCGCCGTGGTGTTCCACCTCATCAGTTGGGGAGTGAACTACTGATGGCTGCATTGAAACTGCACGTCGCGGTAGAGAAGCTGCGTCTGGCTTCGCCGTTTCGTATCTCGGGTTTCGTGTTCGAAGCGCAGGATGCCGTCGTCGTCACGCTCGACGACGGCAGGCATCGCGGCCGCGGCGAAGCGTCCGGCGTGTATTACTTGAACGACAACGCGCCTGAGATGGTGGCGGCCATCGAGTCGAACCGCACAGCGATCGAGTCCGGTATCAATCGAAACGACTTGCAAACGTTGATGCCGCCCGGCGGCGGGCGCAACGCGGTCGATTGCGCGCTCTGGGATCTCGATGCGCAGCGCACCGGCAAAGACGTCTGGCGACTCGCCGGTCTGGAATCGGTGAAGCCGCTCGTCACCACGTTCACGATGGGCGCCGACGATCCGGCGGTGATGGCCGACGGCGCGCGCAAGTTCGCCAAGGCGCGCGCACTGAAAATGAAACTCACCGGCGATCTCGACCTGGACATCGCACGCGTAAAAGCCGTGCGCGCCGCGCGGCCGAACACGTGGCTCGGCGTCGACGCGAACCAGGGTTACGACATCCAGAAACTCGATGACCTGATGGGCACGCTCGTCGACTGCGACGTGTCGCTGCTCGAACAACCGATCCGCCGCGGCAGCGAATCGGATCTGGACGGCTACACGTCTCCGATCCGCATCGCCGCCGATGAAAGTGCGCTGAGTCTCGCCGACGTTCCGGGTCTGGTCGGGCGCTTCAACGTGCTCAACATCAAGCTCGACAAATGCGGCGGGCTCACCGAAGCGTTGGCGATGGCGCACGAAGCGCGGCGTCTTGGCCTGGGTGTGATGGTCGGCAACATGGTCGGCACGAGCCTCGCGATGGCGCCGGCATTCGTCGTCGGACAATTGTGCGACATCGTCGATCTCGACGGCCCGGTTTTCCTGAAGGAAGATCGCAAGCCGAGCCTTACTTATGAAGACGGCACCGTCTGGTGCGGACGCGAAGTGTGGGGATCGCCGCCGCACGCCAGCGCCGCCTGATCTTCATTTGGGCATGACGCCAACGCGCAATTGGTTCGGTCAGCCGCGCGGGCTGACCATCCTGGTCCTCACCGAGATGTGGGAGATTTTCTCCTACTACGGCATGCGTTCGCTGCTGGTCTACTACATGACCAAGCAGCTTCTGATCGGCCAGGAAAAATCCTCGCTGATCTATGGCACGTACACGGCGCTGGCGTACTTCACGCCGATCATCGGCGGCGTGATTTCCGATCGATGGCTCGGCAAGCGCCGCGCCGTGATCATCGGCGGATCGATCATGGCGGCCGGCCATTTCATGATGGCGTTCGAGCCGCTGTTTTATGCCGCGCTCGCCACCATCGCGCTCGGCAACGGACTGTTCCTGCCGAGCCTGCCGAGCCAGATCAACGATCTGTACAAACCCGACGACCCGCGCCGGAGCTGGGCGTATAACGTCTATTATGTCGGCATCAACATCGGCGGGTTTCTCGCGCCGCTCGTGTGCGGCACGATCGGGGAATTCTATGGCTGGCACTGGGGTTTCGGCGCGGCGGGCATCGGCATGGTGGCCGGCCTGATCATCTATGTCGCCGGCGGAAACTATTTGCCGGAGCAGGGCGTGGTCGAACGCAAGCAATTGCGCGAC
The DNA here is from genome assembly GCA_963708785.1 of uncultured Gammaproteobacteria bacterium. Lineage (GTDB taxonomy): Bacteria > Pseudomonadota > Gammaproteobacteria > Xanthomonadales > Rhodanobacteraceae > Rudaea. Next base: position 1,342 of record CAVPTJ010000018.1, on the reverse strand, counting down.
GCGCCGATCAGGCGCGGCCGCGAAACGATGTTGCTGCTGCTCGGCGTCGGACTCGCCGTCACCATCTTCCGCGGTTCGTACGAGCAACTCGGCAACACCGTCGCGCTGTTCGCCGATGTCGGCATCGACCGGACCACATCGATGATGACGATTCCCATGACGTGGTTCCAGTCGCTCGATCCGCTGCTCGTGATCCTGATGACGCCCGCGTTGCTCGCGTTCTGGAAACGCCGCGCGAGCGTCGGACGCGATGCGTCGTCGATGCAGAAGATGGCGACCGGCGCGATGATCGTCGCCGTCGCCTATCTGATGCTCGCGTGTGCGGCGTGGGTCGCGGGCGATGGTCGCGCGAACTGGATCTGGCTGGTCGCTTTCTTTGTCGTGTTTACGCTCGGCGAACTGTTCATCCTGCCGGTCGGGCTCGGGCTGTTCGCGCGACTCGCGCCGCCCTCGCTCGGCGCGACCACGGTCGCTGCGTGGTTCCTCGCCATCTTCACCGGCAGTTTCGCAGCGGGCCTGGTGGGCACGCTGTGGAGCGCAATGACGCACGCGGCTTTCTTCGTTATCGTCGCGGCCATCGCGATGTTCGCCGCCGGTCTGCTGCTCGCACTCGACGCGAGCACGCGCCGCATCGAAGCCGCGCGCGCCGCGGAAATCGCCGCGTGAGCACCGAACCGCGCTCGTCGTGGTTCCAGCGATACCTCCTGCCGGGATTCGCCTTCAAGGCAGTGATCATCGGCGGCGGCTATGCGACCGGCCGCGAACTGGCCGAGTTCTTCCTGCCGAGCGGACCGTGGGGCGGCATTGCCGCAATGCTGCTAGCGATGCTGATCTGGAGCGGCGTCTGCGTGGCGACGTTCGTGTTTGCGCGGCGTGTCGGCGCGCGCGATTACCGATCGTTTTTCGAATCGCTGCTCGGGCGCGGCTGGATCGTGTTCGAGGCGGCGTATCTGCTGTTCGTCGTGTTGATCCTGGCCGTGTTCGGCGCGGCGGCCGGCGCCATCGGCAACGCGATGTTCGGCGTGCCGACGATTTTCGGAACGATCGCACTCGCCGTCGGCATCGCGTGTTTCGTGACATTCGGCAACGCGTCGGTCGAGCGCTTGTTTAAATACGTGTCGTTCCTGTTGTATGCCGTGTACGCGGTGTTCATCGTGCTCGCCATCACGCATTTCGGCGACCGCATCGCCAGCGGTTTTCGCAGCGACGCTCCTGCGAACGGCTGGATGGTCGGTGGCGTGACCTACGCGAGCTACAACATCATCGGCGCAGTCGTGATCCTGCCGGTGCTGCGCCATATGACATCCGACCGCGACGCCGTGATTGCCGGCCTCATCGCCGG
>CAVPTJ010000017.1:0-77329 GCA_963708785.1 uncultured Gammaproteobacteria bacterium | reverse complement strand
CGGCAGGTGTTCGGCCGGAATGCCGACGCCGGTGTCCGCCACGGCGAAGCGCGCCTCGCCGTTGTCGGCGTTGCGCCACGAAATCTCGATGCGTCCGCCTGTCAGCGTGTAGCGCACGGCATTGGACACCAGATTCGAAAACGCACTGTGCAGATAGTCGGCCGATCCGGATAGATCCATCTCCGACTCGCGGTGCAGCACGATCTGATGTCGGCCCTGCGACAAGGCATCCGCTTCGCGCTTGAGCGTGGTCAGGAGCGCGCGCATCGGCACGCGGTCCGCCGGCGGCTGTTGGCGCGCGTCGAGCCGCGACAGCGTAAGCAGATCCTCCACGATTTGCGTCATGCGGCGCGATTGCGCGCGCAAGTCGTCGAGGATCGGTTCGAACTGCGGCGCGGACTCGGCGTCGAGCATCTCCAGATAGCCGTGCAGCACCGTCAACGGCGTGCGCAGTTCGTGCGAGACGTTGGCGACGAAATCGCGACGCACCTGTTCCAGTCGCGCCAGCGGCGTGACGTCGCGCACCACCAGCAGCATGTATTCGCGCGCATAAGGAATCAGGCGAAACGAGAGCTTGATGTTTTCGTCGCGGACCGAAGTCACTTCGCGCAGCGGCTCGGCGGTCGGATCGGCGATGATCCACGTCTGCGCCGCGGCCGGCAGGAATGCGTCGAGATGTGCACGCCGGTCGCGCGGCAAGGCAAGGCCGAGCAGTTGCCCCGCCGCTTCGTTGAACCACAACACGCTGCGGCCGCGGGTCAGCACGACCACGCCGTCCGGCAGCGCCGCCGCCCCTTCGCGGAACGCGCGCAGCAGTCCGACCAGCCTGCGTTTGCGCGACCGTTCGCTGCTCAACCGCGAATGCACATACGTTGAAATATCCGACCACACGCCTCGATCCTCCAGCGGCCCGCGCCGTTTGCGCGAGCGCAGCCACGATTGCACCTGATAAAGCGTCACCAGCGACCACACGCAGTAACCCAGCGCGGCGGCGAGCAATGTATACAACTGCGCATCCCACGGCAGTCCGATCAGGAACGCGGTGGCGAGCAGGATCACGAAGCGTCCGAGCGAGACCTGCCAGGCGTGGCTTTGCAGAAAGTCGAATCGCATAGGCGCAGCTTACAACGGCGGATGCGTCCCGCTCATGACCGATTGCGACGAGGCGAATCGGTCCATGGCGGATCGATCACGCGGTGGGCGTGGTCGAGAACCGGTATCCGGCGCCGCGCACGGTCTGCACCAGTCCATCGCAATGGAACGGCTCGAGCGTCTTGCGCAGGCGGCGGATGTGCACGTCGACGGTGCGTTCTTCCACGTAGACGCTGCCGCCCCAGACGTAATCCAGGAGCTGGCTGCGCGTGTAGACGCGCTCGGCGTGCGTCATGAAGAAGTGCAGCAGACGGTATTCGGTCGGTCCGATCGGCACGGTCACGTCGCCCGCATAGACGCGGTGCGCGGCGCTGTCGATCTTCAGGCCGCCGAGTTCGATCACGCCTTCGCTGTCCGCACCGTGGGTACGGCGCATCACGGCATTGATGCGCGCAATGAGCTCACGCGGTGAAAAAGGTTTGACGACGTAGTCGTCGATGCCAGCCTCGAAGCCGCCGACGCGATCGGTTTCCTCGCCGCGCGCGGTGAGCATGATGATCGGCACGCTGCGCGTGAGATCTTCCTTGCGCAGGCGCCGCGCGAGCTCCAGACCGCTCGTGCCCGGCAGCATCCAGTCGAGCAGGATGAGATCGGGGACACGTTCCGCGATCATGCCTTGCGCGGCGCGTGCGTCGGCCGCGTGCATCGGGTCCATGCCGGCCTTGCGCAAGGCAAAGGCCACCATTTCCCGGATCGCGGGTTCGTCTTCAACGATCAAAATACACTTCTGCACAGGCCGCAGGCCTCACTCATGAGCGCGCTGCCGCCGCGCGGTTATGACAGTCGTGTTTATTGCAGCGGTTTATTGTTACGTCCCGATGACAGTGCACTGCAAGTCGCGGTCACGCAAGCGGAAACGGCCAGTTTTCCTTGATCGGCGGGCTTGATCTTGCGGCGCCGCAACTCCAGCACGATCGGCGTGAACTCGGAAATGCGCGCTTCGATGCGCGAGCGCTGGTAGTAATCCAGGTCGCTGCGTTTGAGCAGATCCTTGAGCTGATTGAGCGCATCTTCGGCGCGGCCGTTGAGGTACGCCGCCGCCGCGTGCGCTTCGCCGGCGCGCACCGGATCACCGGCCAGTTCGCAGGCGCGCGCGAACAGCGTCTGCATGTCCGGGTCTTCGTCGTTCTTGGTCAGTTGCGGCCGCAGGATTTCCTGCGCGCGCCGCGCACTTTTCCGATCGCCGCTCTGCAGTAGTGCCTGCGCTTGCGACATGATCAGCGCGCGGTTGTCCGGGAAATCGGTTTCCAACGACGCGTAGCGTTTCAGGCTCGCATCGCGGGCGCCGGTCATCAGTTCGGATTCGCCGGCGGCCAATTGCAGGACGAGATTGTTGGGCTGTTTCTCGACGAGCTTGCCGGAAACCGTTTCGGCCTTCTTCGCATCGCCGGCATTGAGCAGCGCCAGCGCATATCCGTAGCGGTTCGGGGTGTTGTTGAACGCGGGATCGTTGTGCAGGTTGTCCGCATAGTACGTCGCCGTCTGCGAGGGCTGCGGCGAAGCCAGCACGCGCGCGCGTTCGCGCATCAGTTCGTAGTACTCCTCGGAACTCGCGCCCCACAGGTCGCCTTTGCCGCCGGCATCGATCAGCCGCGCGAGCTGCGACGCCGGCGAATAACTGAATGTCGGCATCAGGATCGAGGTGGCCAGGTCGTTCGATGTCGTCGGTTTCGAGTCGCTGTACGTCGTGGTCGATTTGGCGCACTTGGCACCCGGCTCGCACGGCGCGCCGACGTCGATGGTCGGCTTCACGCCCTTGCGCATCGCTTCGGCGCGCTCGCGCGCTTCGCTGATGCGCTGGTTGGTCACCGGATGGTCCATGAGCAGCGCGGGCACGTCGTTTTCGTCGAACCCCGGGCGCAGTGCGTGCTGCATGCGCTCGAAGAAATCGGCCATCGCGTCCGGATCGTAGCCGGCCTTGGCGAGCGTCTGGATGCCGATGCGGTCGGCTTCGGATTCGTCGGCGCGCGTGAAGTTGATCTGCATCTGCTCGGCGATGCCTTCGGCCGTGACGATCGCGCCGACGCCGCTGTTGCTGGTGTTGTACGGACTCTGGTGCGCCGAGGCGACGATCGCACCGACCATCGCCAGCACCATCAGCGGTGCGTATTTCTGTTCCGCTTCCACGGCGCGCACCAGATGCTGCTGCGTAACGTGCGAGATTTCGTGGGCGAGTACGGCGGCGAGTTCGTTCTCGTTCGCGGTGGTGGTGATCAGGCCCGCGTTCACGCCGACGAAACCTCCCGGCAGGGCGAACGCGTTGATCGACGTGTCGCGCACGATGAAAAACGTGAACGGCTGATCGGGCTTCGGACTGTACGCGACCAGGCGGTACCCGATCATGTTGATGTAGTCGGTGAGCAGCGCGTCGTCGACCACCTGACCCTGGTTGCGCAGCTCGTGCAGCATGTAGAAACCGTACTGGCGCTGCTCCTCCGGCGAGGCAATGGCGCCCGCCGAACTGCCCATGTTGGGCAACTGCGGATCGCTGGCGCGCGCCGGCATGCCGGCCAGCAGCGTGCAGACCAGTAGCGGAAGCGAGACGGAGAGCAAACGGCGCATGCGTGGGAACGGCAAGGTGGGGCGAGACGGCATCAGACACGATAGCGCAGCCGAAGGTTCGGGGCCACCGGCGGCGCGCCGGCGCTCAGTCGGCGTTAACATCGTGTAGGCGGCATTCGTTAAACTTGAGTTCGGACCGAGCGGCCCCCAATTCGGCGGCCTGGCAGCAAGGCGATCAGCATGCACAACGTCGAAATCTACAGCAGTATGAATTGCCCTTACTGTGTGGCGGCGAAGAACTTTCTCAAGCAGAAAGGGCTCGACTACACCGAAATCCGCATCGATACGAACCCGGTCGAGCGCGACCGCATGATTGCGCGGACACAGCGCCGCACGGTGCCGCAGATCTTCATCGACGGGCATCATGTCGGCGGCTTCGACGAGATGGTGGCGGCCGACCGCGACGGACGGCTGGCCAAGATTCTCGGCAGCGCAGCGTGAGCGGCGATCGGGTCAGCGAATTCGCCGACTTCAGACGGCGCATGAATGAGCGCATCCTGTCCGAAGACAATCAGGTCGTGCGGCGTTTTTTCGCGCTCGATACGCAGACTTACAAGGATGGCGCGCTTTCCGGCAAGACCAAGGAGATGCTTGGGTTAGTCGCGTCGATGGTTTTGCGATGCGACGACTGCATCAGCTATCACGTGGCGGAATGCCGCAATGCGGGTGTGACGCGTGAGGAGTTCTTCGAGATTTTCAGCGTCGGGCTTGTAGTAGGCGGATCGATCGTGATTCCGCATTTGCGCAGGGCGGTGGATTTTTTGGATCTGCTCGAGGGTGGGGATGGGGTAGGGGCGGCGACGTAAGCGCTGGGGTTTGGCGCAGGTAACAGCTTCCGCTGTCCTGCGGCCAGCGGGTAACTTTCTTTGCCGGTGCAAAGAAAGTCACCAAAGAAAGCACCTTTTTCGTTCGCTTAGGGAGTTGTCCGCAGAGAGCACGTCCCTGATGCTCGCTGCGGACTGCGCGCGATCACCGCTTTCTCAAACCTTTGCGCTGTCGCAGAAGAGGCCGCAAACTGACCATCGTTCTCGTCGCGTAGCGACGACGCGTCGCTGTACACCCCATCGCATCGCACCCCGCACCGAGGACTCGGCTTTCGCAGGTGCAGTGCACGATTATCGCGCCGACTTCTCGGCGAGAAACGGTGGTTGGTGAAGCGTTGGTTGTCGCGGTGTCTAGCGGGAGACGCGAAGCAGGTGCACGGCGCCGCCGTTGCTGTCGAGGCCATCCATGCGCGAGAGCGCGACGGAATCGAAGGCGCGGCTTATCGGGTCGGTGCCGCGACGCAGGCTGCACGACGAAGGCGGCCAGTCGGGTTGCGTGGGTTCGCGGGTGCACGACAACGTGACCTGATTCGCCGTGTCGCTCAGTTCGAAGTGCTGTGAATCGACAGCGCGGTATTGGCCCAGATGCAGTTTTTGCGGCGTATTGTCGTCGTCGGTGACGAGAACCCAGTCCCCCTGCCAGGCTTGGCCGTCGCTGCTTTCGGTCATCGGCAGACGGACCAGATCGAGCGGTTGCACCTGCAGGTTGGAATCGTCGACGCTGCCATGTTCGCGGCTCAGCCAGCCGAGCGCGTGGGCGCCGGACTGGAATTGCAGGTCGAGCGCGAGTAGCGAATCGCCACGCGTTTGCGCGACGGACGGATGAAAGGCGTCCGTGCCGCCGACGATGTGCACCAACGGCACGTGCGCGATATGACCGTTGTACGCCGCCGCGCCGAAGAACCAGGTCGGCTGGCCGATGTCGTCATACGTCATCAGGGCGACGTTGAGTTGTCCGTCTTCGTGTTCGACGCTGAGGATCGTGCGATTGGCGGTCGCATCCGGCGTGTTCGCGGTGAACCAGAAGCCCGGTTCGGGCGCGACGGTCGGCGCGTCGGCTGCGCTGCGATCCACGAGCGTGAACGCGCGCAACGTCGGCGCGGCGTTGGCGCCGTCGGCGGCGTAGAAGCTGACGTGGTAAACACCCGGATCGAGCGCGGTGCGATCCATCGCGAGCGCGGGATTGAGTTCGATCGAGAACGGCATCGCCGTGCGTTCGCACAGGGTGAGATCGGAGCGCGCGTCGATGCGCAGATCGGTGCCATCGAGCGTCACGGATTTCAGTGCCGGCGGACACTGCGACGGCCAGCGGCCGTCGATACTCATCGACCATGATGCGTTGTCGGTGCGCGTCTGGATATCGTACGGACCGCCGTCGGCGGCATAGGCGAGCACGGACGCGACCAAGCCGATCGGCAACAGGGCAAGCCCTCGCCGAAGCACCCGCGATTCCCCGAATTTTGTGGGCAGCGCCTGCATTCGCAACGGTCAAAGTTTCTTGTTCGGATGCGGAGTATACAGGATAATATTTCCCTCCATCCCGTTGCCGGACGCCATGTCCGCAACGTGTCCGCCAATTTTTTAACACTCGGTTCGTATCGCCTATGAGCAAGACCATTGCCGTGATCCGCGGCGACGGCATCGGCCCGGAAATCATGCGCGCCACGCTGCGCGTTCTCGATGAAGCCGGCGCCGGTCTCGGTTATGACTTTGTCGAAGCCGGCATGGCTGCGCAGGAAAAGTTCGGCGAGCTGCTGCCGGCGGCGACGCTGGAGAGCATCGCCACGCATCGTGTAGCGCTGAAGAGTCCGCTGACCACGCCCGTAGGCGGTGGATTTTCGTCGCTCAATGTCGAATTGCGCCGGCGCTTCGATCTGTACGCGAACGTGCGTCCGGCGCTGACGATTCCGGGAACCAAAGCGCGCTTCGACGGCATCGACATCATCACCGTGCGCGAAAACACCGAAGGCGCTTACGGAGCGGAAGGACAGACGCTGTCGGCCGACGGCGAAACGGCGCAGTCGCTGATCCGCGTCACGCGGCGCGGCTCGGAGCGCATCGTGCGCTATGCGTTCGATCTGGCCAAACGCACGGGACGCAAGAAAGTGACGGTGGTGCACAAGGCCAACATCATGAAGACGACGTCAGGCTTGTTCCTCAACGTCGCGCGTGAAGTGGCCAGGCAGTATCCGGATATCGTCTGCAACGAGATGATCGTCGACAACACCTGCATGCAACTGGTGATGAATCCGCAGCAGTTCGATGTGATCGTGACGACGAATCTGTTCGGCGACATCATTTCGGATCTGTGTGCGGGTCTCGTGGGCGGCTTGGGTCTGGCGCCCGGCGCCAACATCGGCACGGAGGCGGCGATCTTCGAGGCGGTGCACGGCTCTGCGCCGGACATCGCCGGCAAAGGCATCGCGAATCCGTGTGCGCTGCTGCTGGCGGCGTGTCAGATGCTCGATCACCTCGGCATGACCGACAAGGCGCAGCGCATTCGCGCGGCGATTCGCCAGACGCTGGCCGAGCAGGATCGCGTCACGCCGGATCTCGGCGGACACGGATCCACCGATTCGTTCGCCGATGCGCTCGTCGAGCGCGTGCGAAAGAACTGATCGCTTTACAACCTTCTTCCGTTGGCGGGAGAAGGTTGGGGTAAGGGCGGCGCCGGCGATTACAATTCGCCGATGCGCTACTTCTTCATCGCCGTTCTCGCGTCGCTACTTTGCGCATGCTCCACTGTCGGTTATTACGCGCACCTTGCGCACGGCGAGCTGTCGCTGATGTCGGCGCGACGCCCGATCGAAAACGTCATCGCCGATCCGGCGACCGATGCAAACGTCAAAACGAAACTCGAGCTGGCCGAGCAGGCGCGCGCCTTCGCGTCGGAGCATCTGGGTTTGCCGCGCAACGCCAGCTACACATGCTACGCCGATCTGCATCGCCCTTACGCAACGTGGAATGTCTTCGCCGCGAAGGAGTTTTCCGTCGAGCCGTTGCAACACTGTTTTCCGCTGATCGGCTGCATCGATTACCGCGGCTATTACGATCGGCAACACGCCGATCGTGAGGCGGCGTCGCTGAAAAACCGGGGTTACGAAACCTACGTCGGCGGTTCGGCGGCATACTCGACGCTCGGCTGGTTCGCCGATCCGATCCTCAACACCATGATCCGCTGGGGCGACGACGAGTTGATCGGCACGATATTCCACGAACTGACGCACCAGAAAATCTACATCAAGGACGACAGCGCGTTCAACGAGTCGCTGGCCATGTTCGTGCAGCAGGAAGGCTTGCGGCAGTGGCGCGACATTCATGGATTGCCGCCGGCCGACGTCACCGCCCTGCAGCGCGAGACCGAATTCGCCGAACTGGTGTTGCAAACGCGTGATCGTCTGAAGTCGTTGTACGCGACGGCTCTGCCGCCCGATGAAATGCGCCGCCGCAAGCAAGACGAGATCGCACGCCTGCGCGCCGACTACGCCGCGCTGCGCGACGGCCAGTGGCACGGCGATACGAGTTACGACGCGTGGATGAACGGCGACATCAACAACGCGGCGCTGTTGCCGTTCGGCATCTACAACGCCTGGATCGACGCATTTGCCGCATTGTATAAAAAGTGTGGCAGCGACTGGCCGCGGTTCTACGCTGAAGCGGCGCGCATCGGCAAGCTCGATGCCGACGCGCGCAAAGTCGCCTTGCGCGCACTGCAATCCGAATGAGACTTACGGCTTCTTGAAGAGATAAAGAAAGCGATCGGTTTTGCGGAGCGCGGGACCCTTGAAGGAAATGTCCTCGCGCGTGTCGTCCGTTCGACGGAAGATGTCGCTGCTCTTGACGAATTTGAAGCCGTGCGCCTCAAAGTCCTTTTTCGCGAAGTCTTCGTCGATGCGGTGCAGCGTGCCGGCAGCGGAATTTCCCGTGCCCGGTTTCGCGGAATGATCCTCGACCACGATCACGCCGCCATGCTTGAGCGCCTTGTGCAACTGGTCGAGCACGCTGGCGACGTCGATCTTGTGCCAGCCTTCGCTGTCGTCGACCCAATACAGATCGTGATAGGCCTTGATGAGAAACACGGCATCGAGCGAGTCGTTCTTCAAACCCATGTCCGCCGTGTCGATGGTGCGATGTTCGACATTGGCCAGATGGTGCTGCTCGATGCGCTCCTTCCAGCGGTTCTGGGCAAACTCGTCGTAGGGCTTGTTGTTGAGCAGCAGTACATGCCCTTTGTCGCCGACGACGTAGCTGATCAGTTCGCTGAAATATCCCGAGGCGGCCATCAAATCGGCGACGGTCATGCCCGGCTTCACGCCGGAGAAACGCAACACCTCGGCGGGCTGGTCGGTGGGGTCGCGCTTGAGGTCGGCATCGGATCGGCCGCTGTGCGCGACGGCCTGATCATAGATATCCGCTGCGAATGTCGGGCTGGTGAGCAGCAGTCCGGTGAGCAGGAACAGGGCACGCAGGCGCATGGCGATCTCCTTGTAAGGAACGACGATGACAATCCTAATGCGGCACGCTGCGATTCCGTGTGCCGGAAGTCGTATCCGTCAGAGCAATTTCCGCTACATGCCGGATGCGCGGTAGCGCCTTACTTCGGCCACAGCCAGGCGAAGGTGCCGCCGATGATGAGCGCATAAATGACGCCGTCGACAATGTACTTCGACGCGCTGCGCCACGTGTGCGCCCACCAGATCGCGTTCGTGAACGGGCCCATGGCGTGGCCGAGCAATCCGGCCAGGCCGAGCGTGTGGAACACGTGCGCGGCCGGAGCGCCGACCGGCAGCACCAAGCCCAGCATTGCGGCGAGCAGCGACACCAGCAGGCAGAACGCGAACCACTGCGACAACGGTGCGCCCATGCTCATCTGCGCGCCGGGTTTCAGAGACACCATCGCCAGCGGGCCTTCTGCGAATTTCTGTTTAACCTCGGGCGAATTCATTTTGTCCGGCGTGCAATACGGAACGTTGTACAAACCGCGCTCGGTCATGCCCTTGCGCAGCACGGCACGGACTTCATCTTCGTTGCTGAAGCCGTGGTAATCGGCCTGATGCCAGAACCTGAGCAGCATGTTGAGCAGACTGCTGGCGATGAAAACGAACACGGCCGACAGCAGAATCGGCAGCCAAAGTTGCGTCAGCGAAACCATGATCGAGCCTCCCCGGGGATGAACTTTCGGTGACCACGCGAGTCTACTCCTGCCGTACGGTGGCGTTACAGCAATTTACGCGGCGCGCTTGTTGCCGTGCTGCGTGTAGATGAGTAATGTCGGCTCGAAGAGGGAATTCGTATGCGACAGCATCTGGCATTGATACCGCTCGCCGTGTTTGCCATCGCGCCGGCGCGCGCGCAGACCACACTTCCTAGCGTCGACGTCACCGCGCCGTACACGCAATTGCACGGCGGCTATGCGGTGTCGTCCAACTTCGCGCTCGACCCGAAGATGTCGGCGGTGATCTATCCGAAAGACCCGCTTCAGAAAGACGACATCGTCTGGGTCAAGACGCAGAACATGAAGGACGACGAATACTTCGTCCTGCAGGAATGTTCGATCGCGGATTGCACCATGGGCCACATCCTGCGCGTGTGGACCAAGAACGGCGCGATCGGCACGAATTATCACGATCCGTACCGCGTCTTCATTCCGCATGAGGGCAAGTTCTTCATGTGGATGCAGCGCTTTCCCTCGGGCGGTTCGATTCCGGCGTTTTCGGGATTCGAGGCGTTCAGCCCGCCGCTGGTGCTTAACCCGACGGGCAACGCAGAACAATTTCAGGTAATCGACGTGCAGGCCGCACAGGAAAAGGGGCCGGAGAAAGTCACGTCCGTCGATCACAACGGGATGGATTTCGTGGTCCACTACGAAAGCGGCACGGCGCTGTTCGTGCAGCGGATGCATGCCGCGAACTGACGGCGTGTAACCGTGTGATTGTCCGAGATCTGTCCTGATCTTGTCCGCTAGGGGATGTGTCGAGCCGATAGCCTGATGACGACCGTGCGAGACGGTCGTCATTGGAGCGGACAATGTCCCATCGCCATCGCATTTTTTTCGCCGTAGTTTTGATGGCCGCAGCGAACGCTGCCGCTGCGCAGAACGTGATTCAAAACCCGAGTTTCGACACCGACGCGACGGGCTGGACGACAGGGCCGTGGACGACATGGAGTCCGCGCCAAGATCACACACCCGAGACGTTGGGCTTGGGCGGTTCGCTGCAGATCGACACCGGTCTGCCGGATTCCGCGAAGCAATGCTTCGCGGTCAAACCCAATACCGCGTACATCTTCAGCACGTGGTTCATGCAAGATCCGACGAGCGATTTCGCACCCTGTTCCAATCCGAATTGGAGTTTGGAGATCAGTTGGTGGGACGGTGTCGATTGCACGCAGACGCAGACCGCGTCGCCGTTGGAGACCATACCGTTGGGCGAAATTCCCAAGCACTGGACGCAACTAACGTTCCTTCACACCACGCCGCCGCAGACAGACCACGCACAAGTGAAGTTCACCGCCTCCTGCCCAGCACTGAACGGTTCGACGATCATGTATTTCGATGACGTCTCGTTTCAGGCCGACGATATCTTCGGCGCGGATTTCGAATTGCACGCCGGCGAAACCGGGCCCGAGCAACCCTGAAGGTAGCGCTCAGTCCTCCTCGACCCGCGGCCGATACGCCTCGGCCAACTGCTTCTGCACCTGCGCCGGCACCGGATCGTAATGGCTGAACTCGATGGCGTAGCGGCCTTGTCCGCCGGTCATTGCTTTCAGTTCGGTCTGATAATCGGTCACTTCGGCGAGCGGCACCTGCGCCTTGATCACGATCTCGCCGCCGCGCACTGAATCGGTGCCGTTGATGCGCGCGCGCTTGCTCGACAGGCCACCGGTGACGTCGCCCATGTAGGAATCGGGCACGAAGACATCCAGATTGACGATCGGTTCGAGCAGTTGCGGCTTGGCTTTCATGATCGCATCGAGAAACGCTTTCTTGCCCGCGGTGACGAAGGCGACTTCCTTCGAATCGACCGGATGGTATTTGCCGTCGTAGACCACGACGCGCACATCCTGCAACTGATATCCCGCGATCGCGCCGTGATCGAGCACCTGGCGTACGCCTTTCTCGACGGCGGGAATGAATTGTCCGGGAATCGTGCCGCCTTTCACTTCGTCGACGAATTCGAAACCCGAGCCGCGCGATAACGGTTCGATGCGCAGATACACTTCGCCGAACTGGCCGGCGCCGCCGGTCTGTTTCTTGTGGCGATGGTGGCCCTCCGCCTTGCTCGCCACCGTTTCGCGATAGGCGATTTTCGGCGGACGCGTCTTCACCTCGACGCCATAGCGCTCCTTCATCCGTTCGAGCATCAGCTTCAGATGCAGATCGGACAATCCGCGCACCACCGATTCGTTCAATTCCTTGTTGTGCTCGAAGCGGAAGCACGGATCTTCCTCGGCCAGCTTGTGCAGCGACTGTGCGAGTTTCTGCTCCTGACCCTTGTGCGCCGGTTCCACGGCTAGCCCGAACATGGGCTTGGGAAATTCGAGCGGACTGAGATGGATGTGATCCTCGTCGTGCGAATCATGCAGGATCGCGTCGAAATGGATTTCCTCGACCTTCGCCACCGCCGCGATGTCGCCGGGAATCGCGTGATCGATCTCGATGTGATCCTTGCCTTTGAGCTTGAACAGATGGCCGACCTTGAACGGTTTCTTGCCGTCGTCGATGAAAAGCTGCGTGTCCTTTTTCACCGTGCCCTGATAAACGCGGAACACGCTCAGTTTGCCGACGAAGGGATCGTTGACGATCTTGAACACGTCGGCGATCACGTGCTGTTTCGGATCGGGCTTGGCCTCGATCCGCGCCGCGTTCGCGCCGCTGCCTTTTACGAACGGCGGCGCATTGCCTTCCATCGGATTCGGCAGCAGTTTTTCGACCACATTGAGCAATTCCCGCACGCCTGCGCCGGTGCGCGCGGAGACGAAACAGATCGGCACCAGATGTCCTTCGCGCAGACATTGCTCGAAGGCATCGTGCAGTTCCTGGCCGGACAATCCTTCCTCGCCCTGGTCGAGGAAATGATTCATCACCGTCTCGTTGATCTCTACGACCTGATCGATGATGCGTTGGTGCGCTTCCTTGACGCTTGAAAAATCGGACACGCCTTCGGGCTTGAAGAAACAATCGACGACGCTCTTGCCGTCTTGTGCGGGCAGATTCACCGGCAAGCATTCCGGACCGAACGCGTCGCGCACTTCATCGAGCAGCTTGCGCGTGTTGCCGCCGTCCATCTTGTTGATCACGATCACGCGCGCGAGTCCGCGCGATCGGGCGTGATGCATCATGCGCTGCGTGCCGTACTCGATGCCGTTGTGCGCGTTGACCACGACCACGCAGGTCTCCACCGCCGCGAGCGCACTCAGCGTGGGGCCGCGGAAGTCGGCGGCGCCGGGCGTGTCGATGAGATTGATGTGGCAGTCGTTGCGATCGATCGAGGCGATCGACGTGCTCAGCGATTGCTTGCGATCCTTTTCCATCGGATCGAAATCCGAAACCGTGGTGCCGCGCTCGATCGATCCGGTTACCTGGATCGCGCCGCCGGCGTGCAAGAGTGCTTCGAAAAGCGTGGTCTTGCCCGCCGCGGAATGACCGACGAGCGCGATGTTTCGGATGCCTTCGGTGGTGTACGGCATGATGTCCCTCCTGCCCAGTTCGGTTCGGTAAGGACTACCAAGGCTTCTCCTTTCCCGCGTCCGGGTCAAGGCGCGGCGCGAAATAGTCGGGGCGGGACTGCGATTTGGCGTCGCTTCGGTCGGCGCGGCGCTTAACCGGGCGTTTAGCGGCGCCCGGTTAGGCTTGTGTGTGTCAGCCCGCGGGGATTTTTGATGGACGACGGAAGCCTAGCGCGAGGCAGCGATCAGCACGCGCACGTCTGGCAGGATGTCGTCATTCGAGGTAAAGAGGAGCGCGCCTCGCCGGACAGGCCGCTGCCGCTCTGGGCGTTGCTTGTCGCCGTTGCCATCCATGTCGCCCTTTTTTTCGCGTTGCGCGGAGAACCATTGCGCCGCGCGAACGATCAGTCCACAGCCATTTCGGTGCAGTTGATCGACGCCGCGCCGACTCCTGCGGAAATTCCGGCTGAGCCGCAGGCTGCGCCCCGCGCCACCACGGCGCGCGTACTACGCGAGCGCACGCCGATGTCCGAACCGCCGATCGTTCCGGCGCCGCCGGCGCCGAACAGCGAAGCCGAACCTGCGCTGCGTCTTTTCAACACCGACGGCAGCATCGCGCTGCCGTCGGAATCGATGCCGGCCACAACGCCCTCGTCCCACGATCCGCTCGACGCTGCACCGATTGCCGAGAACACAATCATGGTGCACATCCGTCCGCTGAAGGTACGGCCAAATCATTTCGAAGCGAGCTGGCAGGCGACGCACGGCGGCAATCCGCTAGACCGTTTCGTCGCCGATCATCTGACGAAAAGTACCGGCGTGATGCGTATGCCGTGGGGCACTCGTGTGCAGTGCGCGTGGATCGTGATCGTCGCCGGCTGCGCGTGGGGACCGCCGGACTATTGGCACGGCGACCAGTCGTGGACGCCCGCCACGCTGCTCGACGAGCACTAAAGAAAACGCCCGCTGACGAGGCGGGCGTTGTGGTTACGGAAATGCGATGGATCAATGACCGTGATCGTCGTCCTTGTGCTCAGGCTCTTTCTTGCCTTCTTCCTTCGGCGCGGGCTTCGGCGGCGCATGTTCGGCCGGCTTTGGCGGAGCGTGTTCGGCCGGTTTCGGCGGCTGGGCATGCTCCTCGACCCTCGGCTGCGCCTTCGGCGTGGCGGCAGTGCGCTGTTCCGTCGCCGTGCGATTCTGTTCTGTCGCCGTGCGATTCACCGTGTCGTTGCGCGTCTTCTGCTCGTCGCGCGCGGGCGCATGATGTTCCGGCTGCGCCTGCATCGTCGTTCGCGATGTGTTGGCGGCTGCTTCGTGGGCAGGCTGCTGATGCCCGGCCGGCGCACCGCGATTCGGACCATGATTCGGAAGCGGCGGCGCGTGTGCGATCGCCGGACGCGGCGGCGGCCGCACCGAAATGTGCCGGTTCACCCATTCCGTGCGCTGCGCGTAGAACGGACGGTTGTGGTAGTGCGCATCCCAATATGTGCCGATCGAGAACGACACCAACGGAATGCCGATGCGCGGACCGTAGTCAACCAGGAACACCGGCTGATTGTCGTATTCGGTTTCCACGAACGATCCCGGCACCCAGCCGCGGTCGCCGCCGACGATCACGTCGCACCAGCTGAATCCCTCGACGCAGCCTTGCACGTCGACTTCGGTGCCGGCGGAAAGATTTTCGATCGGCGGATAGTCGGTATCCGGACCGGCCTGCAGACTGATGTCTGCCACTACATAACCGTCGTTGGCGAATGCGGCGAGCGGAGCGCCGAGTGCGAGTACGACGGCCAATCCCAATACATGTTTCATAAGCCCCTCCATGTGACTTGACCGGCGCAGACAATGCGCCGGCTCACCTGAAAGGACGTTAACCGCGCCTCACCAGGCGCGCCCGTACTGGATCGGCGCTTCGATGGCCACGCCGAGTTCCTTGGCTGCGCGACGCGGAAAATAAGGATCACGCAGGAATTCGCGCGCCATGATGATGAGGTCGGCTTCGCCCCGGTCGAGGATTGCCTGCGCTTGCTCCGCCTCGGTAATCAGGCCGACGGCGCCGGTCGCGATAGTCGCTTCGCGGCGGATGCGTGCGGCGAACGGCACCTGATAGCCAGGTCCGGTCGGGATTTTGGCGTAAGGCACCAGGCCACCCGACGAGGTATCGATCAGATCGACGCCATCTGCCTTGAGCCAGCGCGCCAGTTGCACGCATTCGTCGATGTCCCAGCCGCCGTCGGCCCAGTCGGTGGCCGAGACGCGCACGAACAGCGGCTGCGGCGCCGGCCATTCCCTGCGTACCGCGGCGACGATTTCGCGCAGCAGGCGCGCGCGGTTTTCCAGCGAGCCGCCGTAGTCGTCGCTGCGACGGTTGCTTAGCGGCGACAGGAATTCGTGCACCAGATAACCGTGCGCGGCATGCAGCTCGATCACGTCGAAACCCGCTTCGCGCGCACGCCGGGCCGATGCTGCAAAATCTACAATGACCTTTTTTATACCGGCCGCATCGAGTGCCGCCGGCTTCGGATAGTCATCCTCGAACTTGATCGCACTCGGCGCCAGCGGCGTCCACGCGCCGTCGGCGGCGGCCAGCGCCTTGCCGCCGCGCCACGGCACGTGCGTGCTGCCCTTGCGTCCGGCGTGCGCAAGCTGGATGCCCGACGCCGCGCCGTGGTCCTTGACGAACTTCGCGATCCGCGCCCATGCCGTCTGTTGCGCGTCGTCGTATAGCCCGGTATCGCCCGGCGAGATGCGACCTTCCGCCGACACCGCCGTCGCCTCCGTGAACACGAGCCCGGCACCGCCGACCGCGCGGCTGCCCAGATGCACGAAGTGCCAGTCGTTCGGTACGCCGTCGACCGCCGAGTATTCGCACATCGGCGAAACGACGAGGCGATTGCGCAATTCCACAGTGCCGAAACGGACGCGATCGAACAACTTCATGGGCGACTCCATTTGCCGGAAAGTGGGGAAGTATGGCGTGCCAAAAAGCGAAATCGAGTTCCGCAGCATGAACGATTGTTTATGACCGTTAGATCGGATGCGGACGCTGTTCCCCCTCTTCCTACAGCGGGAGGGGGCAAAGCGAAACACCCGTTGTGCGTTCCCCGGCGCCAGACCCTCAGAGCATTCGCCGCAGCTCCGGCATCAGCGGCAGCTTGCGTACGCGCACGGTCGTCGCGGCATAAACGGCGTTCGCCAGCGCCGGCGCGGCGCTGGCCACGCCGATCTCTCCGGCGCCGCTGGGATCTTCCTTCGAATCGACGATGGTCACTTCGACAGCCTGTGGCGATTGCGCCATGTGCAGCGGCGCGTAGTCGGTGAAGTTGTGCTGCTGCACTTGTCCTTCTTTCACCGTGATGGCGAGGTTCAGCGCGGCGGACACCGCGTCGATCGTTCCGCCCATCATCTGCGCGTCGACGCCGAGCGGATTCACCACGCGGCCCACGTCAGCCACGCACACCGCGCGATGGATGACGAGGTTCGTTCCCGACACCGACACCTCGAAGGCATGAGCGGCATAGCCGCCGAAAGTGAAGTGGCAGGCGATGCCGATGCCGTGGCCGTCGTTGCGCTTTTCCTTCCAGCCGATCTTGTCGGCGGCGACCTTCAGCACATTGGCGAGCCGGCCGGTATCGAAACCCGGCTTGTCGGAACCTTCATATTTGAGCTTGCGCGGTTCGCCGAGCAGATCAAGACGCAGCTGCACGGCGTCCTGCTTCAAGTTCACGGCGATCTCGTCGATGAAGCTCTGCACTGCGAACGCGTGGAAAGTATGGATCGGACCACGCCACCAGCCGCGCGGCATGCCGGAACTCACCGGGAAGAATGTCTTCTCCAGATTTCCGACGAGCCCTGCCGGGAAATCGTCCGGTTCGATGCAGCCGATGTACAGCGGATCGTTCTTCATTCCCGAGTCGCGGTAATTGCGCGGTGTCGCCGCACAGCGGTGCGACCAGCCGGTGATCTTTTTCTTCTTGTCGAAGGTTGCCGCGAGCGCGTGCACGCCGAACGGGCGATAGACGTCGTGCTGGATGTCGTCCTCGCGCGTCCACAGAAGTTTGACCGGTTTCTTGACGGCTTTGCCGATCAGTGCGGCCTCGGCAATGAAATCGTTTTTCAGGCGACGTCCGAAACTGCCGCCGACGCGGGTGAGCCGGATGTTGATGTCCTTGCGCGGAATCCCGGTGATCTGATTGACGATCATCGAAGCGCGTCCGGGCTGCTGCAGCGATGCGATCAGCAGCACCTTGTCCGGCTCGACCGAAATCAGCGCGCCCGGTGTTTCCATCGGCACGTGCGCGAGGAACGGCATTTCGTAGCGCGCTTCGAGTTTGGATGCGGCCTGCTTTCGGGCTTTGGCGAAGTCGCCGTCGTTGCGCACCGGCACGCCGCCGGCGTTCTTGTCGAGCAAGCCGTTCGCGGCCGCGGCCAGCGCGCCGGTCGATTCGCCCGCCCAAGGACCGGGCCGCCAGTCCACTTTCAATTTCTCGCGGCCTCTCAGCGCGGCCCACGTGGTCTCCGCGATCACCGCGACGCCGGTGGCGAGTACGCCATCGAACGGCTCGTTCGGCTTCGGCCCGTTGATGACGATCACGTCCTTCACGCCGGGGACCTTGCGCGTTTCACTGTCGTCCACCTGGTCGATGCCGCCGTCGAGATGCGGACAGCGCACCATCACGGCATACAGCATGTCTGCGATGTACGCATCGCTGCCGAACTCGGCGCGGCCGGTGACGATGTCGCGCGCGTCAACGGTTTTGGTCGGCTTGCCGACGATCGTGAACTGATCCGGATTTTTCAGCGGCACGTCTTTCGGCGGATCGATCGAGGCGGCCGCGGCCGCCATGTCGCCATACGTGGCGCGGCGTCCGTCCGGCGCAATCAATAGACCAGTCTGTGTGTGCACCGACTCGGGCGACACGTTCCACGCCGCCGCAGCGGCCTGGATCAGCATCGCGCGCGCGGTCGCGCCGGCCTCGCGCAACTCCAGCCACGATGACGGAATATTGTCGCTGCCGCCCGCGCCTTGCGCGCCGTATTTGTCCGACGGCCCCTTGTCGGTTTCGATGTAGCCGTAAGGCAGTTGCTCGACGCGCACGCGGCTCCAGTCGACATCGAGTTCTTCGGCGATGAGCATCGGCAGCGAGGTCTTCACGCCCTGGCCGAGTTCCGTGCTGCGCGCGCCGATGATGACTTCGCCGTTTTTTTCCAGACGTATGAACGGCCCGACCGATTGCGGCTCGGTGCGCGCGCCGAGATACGGCAGTGATTCCTGCGCATGCAGCGGCAGGCGGATCAGCAGCGCGCCGGACGCCGTCGCCGTGATGGCGAGAAAGGCGCGGCGTTTCACTTCTTGCCCTCGCGCATCGCCTCGGCGGCGCGCTTGATGGCTTTGCGGATGCGCGGATACGTTCCGCAGCGGCATAGGTTGGGGATCTTGTCGATGTCCTCGTCGCCGGGATGCGGATTGCGCGCGATGAGGTCCGCCGCCGCCAGGATCTGTCCGGCTTGACAGTAGCCGCACTGCGCGACGTCCTCGTCGATCCACGCCTGTTGCAGCGGATGCAAAGTGGCGCCCGCCAGTCCTTCGATCGTTACCACATTGCTCGAGCCCAACGTATTCACCGGCGTGAGGCACGCCCGTTGCGCCTTGCCGTCGATCAGCACCGTGCACGCGCCGCAATAGCCGATGCCGCAGCCGAACTTCGTGCCGGTGAGCCGCAGCACATCGCGCAGATACCACAACAGCGGCATGTCCGGCGCGCCTTCGTGAAAATACGAGCGACCGTTGACGCGCAGCGGGAGCGTCTTCTCTTGCGCCGATGCCGCCACTGCCGGAACGGGCGTGGGCTTGGCGTGGCGGACTTGGTCGTCGGGCGATGGATGCGGAATGCGATCGTCAGGCATGTCTGGCTCAACTATGACGAGCTATTGTGCCTCAATCCGCGCAAACGCCGCACACGTCAGGGCGATGGAAATCATCGGCTCGTCGCGAGGCTGGAGCGTTTCCCAAGCCACGACCAGAACCAGTACACCGGCAACCCGATCAGCGTGATCAACAATCCCATGCCGGCATCGCGCGGGCTCTGCCAGATCGTCACCGCCACGATCCACAAAACGATGATCAGGAAAAACGCCGGCAGCAGCGGAAATAGTGGAACACGAAACGGCACTGCTTCGTCGCGCCGCATCGTGCGATACCAGAACAAGGTGCCGATCACCGCGGCCATGCCGAGCCAGTCGCCGACGGTCGAATAATTCAGCAACTGCTCGAACGTACCCGACCACGCCAGCCCGCTCGCCCACACTGCCAGCATCAGCAGCGCCGCATTCGGCGAACGCCAGCGCGGGTGCAAGCGCCCCGCAACGCGAAAGAACACGCCGTCGGCGCCCATCACCTGGAACACGCGCGCCGCGCCGATCACGGAAATGTTGCAGAAGCCCAACGTAGAGATCGCGATGCCGGCGGCGATCAGACGCGCGCCCGTGTCGCCGAAGACGTGCTGCATCACGTCCGCGGCCGGCGTTTCGCTCGCCGCAAGTCCGTCGTGGCCGAGCACGAGCAGATACGCAAGGTTCGCGAGCAGATAACACGCCGCCACGAGCAGCATGCCGAAGATCAACGCACGCGGCAGGTTGCGGCCCGGATCGCGCAGCTCGCCGGCGATATCGTTGATGTAATACCAGCCGCCGTAGGAGAACAGCACCGGCATCAGCGCACCGATCATCGTCAACGGATTGATCGGCGGCGCGGGTGGAGCGGGCGGCGCATCGTGCACGCTCAGTCCGACCGCGATCAGCGCGCTGATCGCCAGCAGCTTGAGCACGGTGAGGATGTTCTGCGCGAGCGATCCGGCGCGGATGCCGAACCAGTTGATGCCGGTGAGGAACACGATCGTCGCGACCGCGAACGGCCGCGGGTCGGCCAGCTTCACGCCGACGGCTTTCGCCGCGTAGTCGGCGAACAGCGTGGCCACCGCCGCGATCGCGCCGGAGTGGTTCACCACCAGCAGATTCCAGCCGTACACGAAGGCGATGATCAGCCCGAACGCCTCGCGCAGATACACATAGCCGCCGCCCGCGTTCGGCCGGCGCGTGCCGAGTTCGGCATAGCACAGCGCGCCGACCAGTGCGATCACGCCGCCGATGCCCCACGCCAGCATCTGCTCGAACGACGAACCGGTTTCTTTCGCGATCGAACCCGGTGTGCGGAAGATGCCCGAACCGATCACGCCGCCGACCACGATCATGCTCGCGTCCCACACGCCGAGCGATCGCACATAGCCCACCGGCTGCGCTGTTGCCGAAGTTGCGTGTTGGTCGGACACAGCACCTCTCTCCCGAGCTTCTGCGCGAAGCATGGCGAAGTCGTGCGGCGGTGTCGAGCCTCGGCGTGACCTTCGGCACTCCGTGTCGCCGCGCCACGATTCGATGATGCCGCATCGATCGCGGAGTCAGCCATGCGCACGTCCCTGCTTGCCGCCGCGCTGTTGTCGCCGCTGGCGTACGCCGATGAACCGACGGCTGCGCAGCGCGAACAGATCGTCGATCTCACGCAGCAGATCATGGATGCGCTCGGCGACGGCAAGGCCGAAGTCTGGCAGCGCACGTTGCTCGACGACGCGCTGATCACCGACGAGTTCGGCCGACGCCAGACCAAGAAGGAAGCGGTCGACAGCATTCGTCCGTTTCCGCAAGGCATCTCCGGCAAGATCGAAATCCGCGATCCGCACGTGCGCATTTACGGCGATACCGCGGTAATCGATTTCGAGGACTACGAAACCGAAACATTTTTCGGCCAGAAATTCCTCGTTCGCTACATCTCCACCGCGACCTACATCCGGCGAAGCGAGGCGTGGAAACTCGCTACAATGCTCGACGTCACGCTACCGACCGTGCCGCCGACGCTCGACGTGCGCGACGTGAAGCCTGCCGATTATGTCGGCACCTACCGGATCGCGCCGGATCGCGCGTGGGTCGTCGAGGCGGACAACGGAAAGCTGCAATGGCGCACGAAGGCCGGCCGGCCGGCGCATCCGCTCGACGCCATCGCCAAAGATGTTTTCATGGGCGGCGACGACGAGAAGAACCTCATGATCTTCCGTCGCGACGAATCCGGCCGTGTGGTCGAGCTGATCGAGCGGCGCAAGTTCAATGATCTGCGATTGAAACGCGAGTAATCGGTCGCAGCCGATCAGCCGTGCGGCAGCGCCAGCAATCCGTCCACGCACGTGACGGACTGACCGCCGATCCACACCTCACCCGTGTCTTCCTCGACGCGCACGTCGACGTAGCCATCGCGTGCGATCTCGCGGCCTTGGCTGGCGCGATAATTCGCGCCGATCGTCTTCAGCGCGCCGTTCGCGAGCAGGAATGCGCCGATTGCCGCGTTGGCGCTGCCGGTCACCGGATCTTCCGGCACGCCGTCGGCCGGCGCGAAGGCGCGGACGGCGAGTGCGTAACCGGCATTCTTGGCGCGGCCGAAGACCGCAACGCCGATGGCGATTTCGCTTAGCGCCGCGATGGCGGTCATGTCCGGCTTGAGTTTGCGCACCACGTTTTCCGAACCCAGATCGACCAGCAGCCAGTCCGGACCGTTGTTGACGATCATAGGCGGCAGCGTCGGCGCGGCGCCGAGCGCTTGCGTCAGTTGCGCGGTCACGTCGCGCTCGGCCGGGCGCAGCGTCGCTTTCGGCGCACGCACGAAAATGCGCTGTTCGATGCCTGCGCCGGTCACTTCGACGGGCAGCAATCCCGCCGCGCATTCCTGCACCAGTTTCGATTTCACCGCGATGCGCTCGGACTCGATCAGCGCATGCGCGGTGCCCACGCTCGGGTGTCCGGCGAACGGCAATTCACTGCGCGGCGTGAAGATGCGCATGCGGTAGTCGGCTTCCGGCGTGGTCGGCGGCAGCACAAAGGTGGTTTCGGACAAGTTTGTCCATGCGGCGATGCGCTGCATGTCCTGGGTGTTCAGCCCTTCGGTGTCGAAGATCACCGCAAGCGCGTTGCCGTACATCGGATTGGCCGTAAAGACGTCCACTTGCTTGAACGCGCTGGTGCGCAGCGTGTGTTGCGTATGCATGAAGTTCCTTTCTCGTGCAGCCCAACCGGTTGCGAATATACGCGAGGCCGGGTTAGCGGCACACTGAATGCCCGCGTCCGGCCATGATTCGGCCTTGCGTATAGCTTGTATTTTCCCGACGTAGCCGGACAATGGCGCGATGCCTTCCCCACGTCCCGATTCCGCGCCGGCCTGGATCGTCCTGAAGTTCGGCGGCACCAGCGTGTCGTCGCTGCCGCGCTGGCAGAAGATCGCCGCGATCGCCCGGCAATGGCGCGAGCGCGGCAAGCGCGTGGTCATCGTGGTCTCTGCGTTGTCGGGCATCACCGACAAGCTGAAGGCGATCGCCGAAGCGAAGGATGCCGACGCGCGCGAAAGCGTGCGTGGCGACATCCACGCGCGGCATCAGCAGATGTTCGCGGAACTGGGCCTGGTCGATCACGCGCCGATGCGCTACTGGCTGGAGCGGCTGGATTCGCTCGCCGCCAACGCGCGCGCCGACGCCGCCGGCCTGTCGTGGCAGGCCGAGGTGCTCTCGCTCGGCGAGTTGATGTCGAGCACGCTCGGTGTAGCGTTTCTCAACGCCGCGGGTTTGCCGGCGCACTGGCTGGATGCGCGCGAACACCTGCACGCGCGCGCGCTGCCGAATCAGAATGCGTGGGGCCGTTATCTGTCGGCATCCGTGCCGACGGCGCACGATGCGGCGATGTCGAACACGCTCGCCGCGCGCGGCGAACTGTTCGTCACGCAAGGCTTCATCGCGCACAACGACGCCGGCGAAACCGTGATCCTCGGCCGCGGCGGTTCGGATACCTCGGCGAGCTATTTCGGCGCATTGCTGAAAGCGGAAAAAGTGGAAATCTGGACCGACGTGGCCGGCATGTTCAGCGCCAACCCGCGCCAGGTGCCGACCGCGCGGCTGCTGGTGAAACTCGACTACGAAGAAGCGCAGGAAATCGCCACCACCGGCGCCAAGGTGCTGCATCCGCGCTGCATCAATCCGGTGCGCGAGGCGCGCGTGCCGCTGGCGATCCGCGACACCAATCGCCCGGAACTGGGCGGCACGGAAATCGCCGCCACCGCCGTGGATGCCGCGCCGAGCATCAAGGCGATCAGTTCGCGCAACGGGCTGACGCTGATCGCGATGGAATCGATCGGCATGTGGCAGCAGGTCGGATTCTTGGCCGACGTCTTCGAGCATTTCAAGCGGCACGGTCTGTCGGTGGATCTGGTCAGCACCTCGGAAACCAACGTCACGGTGTCGCTCGATCCGACCGAAAACCTCGTCGACACCGACGTGCTTTCCGCGCTGTGCGCCGATCTGGCACGCGTGTGCCGCGTCAAGGTGATCGCGCCGTGCACGGCGATCACGCTGGTCGGCCGAGGCATGCGCGCGATGCTGCACCGGCTGTCGGCCGTGCTCGCCGAATTCGGTGCGATGCGCGTGCATCTGATTTCGCAATCGTCTAACAATCTGAATCTCACCTTCGTCGTCGACGAAAACGTCGCCGATGGACTCGTGCCGCGGCTGCACCAGCTTCTGATCAAGGCCGAAGCGATGCGCGTGGAAGACGGCGCGGTGTTCGGGCCACGCTGGCGCGATCTGTATGCGAGCGGCGAATCGCACAATGCGCCGCCGTGGTGGCGCGCGCGGCGCGGGGAATTGCTAGAACTCGCAGCTCACCAGTCGCCGTGCTACGTGTACGAACTGGCCAGCGTCCGCGCGCGCGCGCGCGACCTGCGCACGCGCGTGCCGAGCGTGGATCGCTGGTTCTATGCGATCAAGGCGAACGCACATGGCGACATCCTGCGCACACTCGCCGACGAAAAATTCGGACTCGAATGTGTGTCGCCCGGCGAACTCGAGCGCGCCGCCGGTATCGACGGCGCAGCGCTGCTGTTCACGCCGAACTTCGCTCCGCGCGAGGAATACGCGCACGCGCTGGCCTCGAACGTTGCGGTCACCGTCGACAACGGTCACGCGTTGCAGCACTGGCCGCAAGTGTTCGCAGGCCGCGAGATTTTTCTGCGCATCGACCTGGGCCAGGGCCGCGGCCATCACGACAAGGTGAAAACGGGCGGGGCGAATTCCAAGTTCGGCGTGTCGCTCGACGAACTGTCCGACTTCCGCCGGACGGCCGCGGCGAACAACGTGCGCATCGGTGGCCTGCACGCGCACCTGGGATCGGGCATCCTCGACGTTGCGCATTGGAAAGAAGTGTACGTGCAGCTCGCAAGCCTCGCCGAGAAGATCGGCAGCGTGCACACGCTGAATATCGGCGGCGGGCTTGGCGTGCCGTCGCGCGCCGATGAAGACGCGCTCGATCTCGACGCGCTCGAACGCGCGCTCGCGGAAGTGAAAGCCGCGTATCCGCAGTTCGCGTTGTGGGCGGAGCCGGGTCGCTATCTTGTCGCCGATGCCGGTGTGCTCGTGGCGCGCGTGACGCAGCTCAAATCCAAAGGCGAGGTGCGTTACGTCGGCATCGATGCGGGCATGAACTCGCTGATCCGTCCCGCGCTTTACGATGCGTATCACGAGATCGTGAACCTCTCGCGCATCGACGACACGGCGAGTGGACTCGTGCAAGTGGTCGGTCCGATCTGCGAATCCGGCGACGTACTCGGCAGCAACCGCCGCCTGCCGCCGACGCAGGAAGGCGACGTGCTGCTCATCGCACAGGCCGGCGCGTATGGCGCATCGATGGCCTCGCACTACAACTTGCGCGAACCGGCGCGGGAGATCGTGCTGTGACTCCGGCCGATCCACGCAACGCCTCCACGTTTAGATTCGTGCGCTGCGAATACGACAACGGCGTGGCACGCCTGATCTATGCGTTCGACGACGGACCGGAACTGATCGAGCGCATCGCATTCCCCGACGCGCCAGCGCTCGCCGATAACCGCCGAGTGGCGTTCGACGCGGCGCTGCGACTGCTGCATCTCATCGCCGGCGTGAGCTACTTCAAGGCCGGCGTGCCGCGCGACATCGCGATCGAGGGCGCCGCAATCGATGCGTCGACCGCGGCGTTCATGGACGAGGTGTATCTGCACGGGCTGGCCGAATTCGCGTATCACAACAAACTCGATCTGCGCGGTCGAATCCGGTTTCCATCGACGGCGGAAGCGGCGGACAAAGCACCACCGATCGGCTTGCCGCGCCGCACGCTCGTGCCGATCGGCGGCGGCAAGGATTCGCTGGTGACCGTCGAAGCGTTGAAACGCATCGGCGAACCGTCGACGGCGGTATGGATCGGCGATTCCGCGCTGATCGCCGCGTGCGCGCAACGCACCGGACTGCCATTGCTCAACATCAAGCGCCAGCTCGCGCCCGAACTGTTCGAGTACAACAGACTCGGCGCGTACAACGGCCATATCCCGGTCACCGCGATCAATTCGGCGGTGCTGATTTGCACGGCGGTGTTGTACGGTTTCG
Organism: uncultured Gammaproteobacteria bacterium; assembly: GCA_963708785.1. Taxonomy (GTDB): domain Bacteria; phylum Pseudomonadota; class Gammaproteobacteria; order Xanthomonadales; family Rhodanobacteraceae; genus Rudaea. The sequence continues at coordinate 51,627 of CAVPTJ010000017.1, read as the reverse complement.
ATGCGATCGCCTTTTCGAACGAACGCTCCGCGTCGGTCGCCACGCTCGAATACGACGGTCAATCGGTCAACCATCAGTGGAGCAAGGGCATCGACTTCGAGCGATCGCTGCGCACGCACATCGCAACGCACATCGCCGCCGATCTGGATTATTTCTCGCTGCTGCGTCCCTTGTCGGAGCTCGCGGTGACGCGCGCCTTCTCGCGCGAGGCGGCATACGACAGCGTGTTCTCAAGCTGCAACCGCAATTTCCGCATTCGCGGCGAGCGGCCCTCGGACCGATGGTGCGGGCAATGTCCGAAATGTCATTTCGTGTTTCTCGCGCTGGCGCCGTTCGTGGCCAAGACGCGCCTGCTCGGCATTTTCGGGCGCAATCTTCTCGACGACATCGCGCTCGCGCCGGCGTTCGATGCGTTGCTCGAATACCGCGATCACAAACCGTTCGAGTGCGTCGGCGAAGGCATCGAATCGCGCGCGGCGATGTTCGCGCTGAGCCAGCGCCCGGAGTGGCGCGAGGACGCGCTGGTCGCACGCTTCGCCGATGAAATCCTGCCCCAGCTCGATCGCGGTGAACTCGCGCTCGATCCTCTGCTCGCGCCGGGCGGCGACCATTTCGTGCCGCAGCGGCTCTCGGGTGTGATGGATGAAGCTGGCTGATCTGGCCCAAGCGCGCGTCGCGATCTGGGGATTCGGCCGCGAAGGACGCTCCGCACTGAAGGCGATCCGCAGCCGTTTCGCGCACAAGTCGCTCACCATTTTCTGCAACGCCGACGAGGCGGCGTCGTTGGGGAACGATACGTTCGCCATCGTCGATACGTCGCCGCCGACGGCCGCGATGCTGTCGCGCTTCGACGTCGTCATCAAATCGCCCGGCATCAGCCCGTACCGACCGCCCTTCACGGACACGACCGGTGTGCGGTTCACATCGGCCAGCGCGCTGTGGTTCGGCGAGCGCCCGGATGCGCGCACGATCTGCGTCACCGGCACGAAAGGAAAAAGCACGGTTACTGCGCTGATTGCGCATTTGTTGCGAAGGGGCGGACGTTGCGTCGCGCTCGCGGGCAACATTGGACTGCCGCTGCTCGAATTGCTCGAGCCGCCGCAGGAGCCCGACTGGTGGGTGATCGAATTGTCGAGTTTCCAGACGCGTGATTTCGGCGGTGCGCCGACGGTCGCTGTGATCAACAACCTGTACGAGGAACATCTCGACTGGCACGGCTCGGCGCAACATTACGTCGCGGACAAGTTGCGCATTGCCGAACACGCGGGCGTGGTCGTCGCGCCCGCGTCGCTTAGTGCGGTATCGGATGCGATTCGCTTCGGCGCGGCCGACGGCTGGCACGTGCGCGACGGCGCCATCTTTCGCGCGGATCGTTCCGTGCTCGACATCGCGACGTTGCCCATACCCGGCGAGCACAACGCGCAGAATGTCTGTGCGGCATTGGCGGCCATCGAGGCGGCTGGGGAGGATGCCGCGTCGCTGGCTGCACACGTCCGTTCGTTCCGGCCGCTGCCGCACCGGTTGCAGTCCCTCGGCGAACGCGACGGCATCCGCTACGTCAACGACAGCATTTCGACGACGCCGTATGCGAGCGTCGAAGCACTGCGCAGCCTGGCGGCGCCGACCACGATCCTGCTTGGCGGTTTCGATCGCGGCCTGAGCTGGCGTATATTTGTGGATTATGTGGCAACGCATCCGCCGGCGGGCATCGTGACGATGGGCGCGAACGGGCCGTCGATCGCCGGCGCGCTCGATGCGATTGCGCGACCGGATTTGGTCGTACGACGCGCCGATCGGCTGGCCGAAGCCCTCACGCAAGCGCGCGCGATCACGCCCGCGGGCGGCATCATCGTGTTGTCGCCCGGCGCGGCGAGCTTCGACCGGTTCCGCGATTACGCGGAGCGCGGCCGCGAATTCGCGCGCCTGGCCGGCTTCGACGCATTGGCCATCGCGCACATCGATGGACTGGGCATCGCATGAAGGTGCGCGTCTGGGACGTGCCGACGCGGCTGTTCCACTGGCTGCTGGTGGTGCTGATCGCATTGCAGTACGCGACCGCGGAATTCCATCTGCTGGACATGGAATGGCATTTCCGCTTCGGCTACGCGACGCTCGCGTTGATCGTGTTCCGTCTGCTGTGGGGCGTGTTCGGATCGCAGACCAGCCGCTTCGCGGAATTCGTGCGCGGCCCGTCTGCGGTGGCGCGGCACACGCTGGCATTGATGTCGAACAAGGCGACGACGGGCCTCGGCCACAATCCGCTCGGCGGATGGTCGGTGCTGGTGTTGCTGGCGAGCGTGCTGCTGCAAACGGTATCGGGCCTCTTCGCCAGCGACGGCATCGATGCGCAAGGTCCGCTGGCCGACCGGTTGCCTGTCGCAGCGGTGAAGACGTGGACGCGTATCCACCTCTGGAATCAGGACGTGCTGCTCGTGCTCATCGGGCTGCATGTCGTGGCAATCGTGCTGTATGCCGTGTTGCGCAACGAAAACCTGCTGGGGCCGATGATCAGCGGCCGCGCGTCGATCGACGCGGCGCCGGTGCGTTTCGCGGGCCCCGCGCGCGCGATCGTGTTGTTCGTGATTTCCGTCGCGGCAGTCGCCGCACTGGTTCTCTGGGCGAGCGGCTGATCAGCTCGCTTTGTATTTGTCGTGGCACGCCTTGCAGGTCTCGGCGGTCTTGTGGAACTGCTCTTTCATCTTCGCCTCGTCGCCGCTGCGGGCGGCCTCGTCGAGCGCCTTGGCTTCCGCGATGAACTCGTCGAGGCGTGCGCGGAAATCGGCGAGGTCGTTCCAGATGTCGGGCTTCGCGTCGGTCTCTACGCCGCCATTGGCCGGGCCGTTGGTGAAACCTTCCAGTGCTTGCGAGGACAGTGAGCGGATACGTTCGGCGCGCAGCGAAAATTCTTTCGCGTCCCACGCCGATTTGCCTTTGACCATCGCCGACAGCGGCGCGAAGTTCCAGCCGATCAGGCCCATCACGCTTTGCCGGTAGTGCACGACGTCCGCCGGTTTCGCCGGCGCACCCGCGTGCGTATTCACCATGCAGCCGAGCAATGCCGCGACAGCCAGGATCCGTTTCATGGTGTAGCCCCTCAACCCCAACGCGGGCAGTCTAAGACAGGTCGCTTGCGCACGTACACCCGACTAAAGCCGGCGCAGTATGATGAGCGCCCACTCGACAGGAGGTTGTCATGAAACGTTCGATCGCTGCGTGTGTCCTGCTGGCTTTCGGCGCCGTCTCCGCACAGGCGGCGATGGTCGCGAAGAACATCGACTACGAAGTCGGCGGCAAGAAAATGCAAAGCGTGCTGGTCTACGACGATTCCGTGAAAACGCCGCGGCCCGGCCTGGTGATGACGCCCGACTGGCTCGGTATGAATCCGGATCAGGTCGCGCTCGGCAAGCAGGTGGCGGGCAAGGATTACGTGGTGCTGGTCGCTGACGTGTACGGCGCCGACGTGCGTCCGAAGAACGCCGACGAAGCCGGCAAGGCCGCGAAGAACATGTACGACCACCGCAGCGACCTGCGCGCGCGAATCAACGCGGCGCTGGCGCAACTCAAGGAGCAGGCCGGCAAAGGCGCGCCGCTCGACGGCAAGCACTGGGGCGCGTTCGGCTACTGCTTCGGCGGCGCGACGACGCTCGACCTGGCGCGCTCCGGCGCGGATGTCGCGGCGGTCGTGTCGTTCCACGGCAACCTCGCCACCGACGATCCGTCGATGGCCAAGAACATCAAGGCCAAGGTGCTCGCGCTCAGCGGCGGCGACGACAAGTTCGTGCCGGAGGAACAGATCGTCGCATTCCAGAAAGAGATGCGCGATGCGAACGTCGACTGGCAATTCGTCAGCTTCGGCGGCGCGGTGCATTGCTTCGCCGTGCCTGCGGCAAAAGGCGATGTGCCCGGCTGCAAATACGACGAACGCGCGGCCAAGCGCGGCTACGAAATGATGCACGCGTTCCTCGCCGATACGTTCGCCGGCAAGTAGGCGCGGCCGTCCGTCTTCGCCGCGCCGCAAAGGTGCGGCGATGACGAAACTTACGGCGCGCGCAACAGTTCGATCGAACTGACCTGCCGCACCCAGCGCGCCGGCCGCTTCTCGCCGGGATAAATCACGCGGAACGGACCTTCCTTGTCGTCGAGATCCGCGCCGTCGCAATGCGTGGTGAGGATAGGCACGTCCGCGTGCGAGGCAGTATCGAGTTCAGCCAGGGCGTAGACGACGCGGTAGTCGTCGCGTGCGGAAACTTTTACGTAAAGACCGAGGGCCTTGCCACGCAACGCTTCGCCCTGCGGCGCGCCGACTTTGGCGAGCACGTCGCTCAGCGTCGGACCCCGACACGTCACCGTTTTGCCGTGTGCCTCGGCGCGTACTTCGTGCTGCGGCAATTTGCCGAGCGCGGCGGCGTCGAAGGATTCTGTCTTGCCGTCTTCGCCTTTCACCGTCACGGCGGTGTTCGCCGGCGTGCTCGGTTTGGCGTGGTCCTGCGCGACCGCCGATGCGGCGGCGAAGATCAGGATGAACGTCAGATGGCGTGCGGTCACGTCGCTGCCTTGGTTCGTCAGCGATCGCGTTGCAGCGAATAGTCCGCCAACACGAGCAGCGCATCGCGCGCCGGCGACGGCGCGACATTCGCGATCGCCGCTTTCGCCGCCGCGGCATACCGGCTTGCTTGTTCGCGCGCGCGTTCGATGGAGCCGGTGTCGCGAATCGCGGCGACGATGTTGTCGAGCGAATCCAGTCCTCCCGATTCGATCGCACGACGCAACGACGCCGCCTGTCCGGCGGGCGCGCGCTCGATCGCGTAGATCAGCGGCAGGGTCGCCTTGCCCTCGGCCAAATCGTCACCGATGTTCTTGCCCAGCGTTCCGGCGTCGGATACGTAGTCGAGCACATCGTCGGCGATCTGGAACGCGAAGCCGAGATTCATGCCGTACGCGGCGAGCGCCTGCTCCTGTGCATCGGGCACGCCGGCGAGCAGCGCGCCGAGTTGGGTCGCCGCCGAAAACAGAACGGCGGTCTTGCGTTCGATCACCCGCAGGTACGCCGCTTCGTCGACGTCCGGATTGCGCACGTTCAGAAGTTGCAGCACTTCGCCTTCGGCGATGCGGTTGGTAGTGTCGGCGAGCAGGCGCATCACGCGCATGTCGTCGGCCTCGACCATGAGCTGGAACGACCGCGAATACAGGAAATCGCCGACCAGCACGCTCGCCGCGTTGCCCCACAACGCATTCGCCGTTTTGCGTCCGCGCCGCAGATCCGATTCGTCGACGACGTCGTCGTGCAGCAAGGTCGCGGTGTGGATGAATTCCACGATGGCGGCGAGCAAGGCTTCGTCATTGCCGCGATAGCCGGCCGCTTGCGCGGCGAGCAGCACGAGCATCGGCCGCAACCGTTTGCCGCCGCCGCCGATGATGTGCTCGGCGATCTGGTTGATCAGCACCACGTCGGAGGCGAGCCGTGCGCGTATGAGCGCATTCACCCGCGCCATGCCGGGGGCGGCGAGAGCCTGGACGTCTGTGAACTCCATGATGGCGTCGGTCGCCGCTTGCACGCTGGACATGCCGCTATCTTAGCGTGCGCCGATGCGATGTCCTACCGTCGCGGCGCATTGCGGCGAACGATGCGGCTGACGCACAATCCGGCTCCGGAAGAAGGAAGCTCATGCCGCGTCACTACAGCCTCGGCGGACGCGATTCGCCGCAGCAGCGCACTTCGCCGCGCGGAGCGAAGGAACCGCCGCCGAAACAAACCCTGCGCGAACGCTTGGGCGCGCTGCGCAACATCGGCCCGTTCGTGATCAGCGTGTGGAAGACGAGTCCGGCGCTGTGCATGGCGACGATCGCGCTGCGCCTGGTGCGCGCGCTGTTGCCGGTAGTAACGCTGTACGTCGGCAAGCTGATCATCGACGACGTCACGCACTTGATCAGCGATGGCGTGCACCACGCCGACTGGCACGAATGGCTGGCCAGCGGCGATCTCACGCACCTGTGGCAACTGCTGGCGCTGGAATTCGCGCTGGCGGTCGGATCGGACATCCTCGGCCGCATCGTTTCGCTGATCGATTCGCTGCTGTCCGAGCGCTACTCGAATGCGACCAGCATCCGCCTGATGCAGCACGCTGCGTCGCTGGATCTCGAAGACTTCGAGGACGCCGATCTGCAGGACAAACTCGACCGGGCACGGCGTCAAGTGGCCGGGCGCAGTTCGTTGCTGTCGCAACTGCTCGGACAGGCACAGGACGCGGTGACCATCGTGAGTTTCGCGGTCGGTCTTTTCGTTTACGCGCCTTGGCTGATCGTACTCGTGCTGGTCGCGGTCGTGCCGGCGTTCGCGGGCGAGCTGCATTTCAATGCACAGAGTTATGCGGTGAATTATCAGTGGACGCCCGAGCGCCGCGAACTGGATTATCTGCGCATGGTCGGTGCCAGCGCGACAACGGCCAAGGAAGTGAAAAGTTTCGGCCTCAACGCGTTTCTGATCGATCGCTATCGCGACCTGTCGCAGTCGATCTATCGCGCCAACCGCGCCGTCGCGCTGCGCCGCGCGGGTTGGGGCGGACTGTTCTCGACGATCGGCACCATCGGCTACTACGCGGCGTACGCGTTCATCGCGTGGCGCACGGTGACGGGCGTCTTCACCATCGGCGATCTCACTTTCCTGTCGACGTCATTCCGGCGTTTGCGCAATCTGCTCGAAAACCTGTTCTTCGGTTTCTCCAGCGTTGCCGGCCAGGCGTTGTATCTCGACGATTTATTCTCGTTTTTCGAAATCCAGTCGGAAATCCTGTCGCCGAAGGAGCCGCTGCCGTTCCCGAATCCGATGCGCGAAGGCTTCACGTTCGAGAACGTCGGCTTCCGCTATCCGGACGCGCAGCGCTGGGCGTTGCGCAACGTCAGCTTCACGCTGGGTGCCGGCGAAGTGCTCGCCTTTGTCGGCGAGAACGGCGCGGGCAAGACCACGCTCGTGAAGCTGTTGTCTCGGCTTTACGATCCGGACGAAGGCCGCATCCTGCTCGACGGCCGCGATCTGAAGGATTATTCGCTCGACGACCTGCGCGCCAACATCGGCGTGATCTTCCAGGATTTCGTGCGCTATTACTTCAACGCGTCGGACAACATCGCCGTCGGCCGCATCGAGGCGCGCGGCGATTCCGAACGCATCGGCGCCGCCGCGCAGCGCAGCCTCGCCGACGAAGTGATCGCGAAATTGCCGAAGGGTTTCGAGCAGATGCTCGGCAAGCTGTTCAAGGGCGGCATCGATCTTTCAGGTGGCGAATGGCAGAAAATCGCCATCGCGCGCGCGTACATGCGCGAGGCGCAGTTGCTGATCCTCGACGAGCCGACCGCCGCGCTCGACGCACGCGCCGAATTCGAAGTGTTCCAGCGTTTCAAGGATCTCGCCGCCGGCAAAAGCGCGGCGATCATCTCGCACCGGTTCTCGACCGTGCGCATGGCCGACCGCATCATCGTGCTCGAACACGGGCGTGTGGTCGAATCCGGCACGCACGAACAACTCGTCTCCGAAAAAGGCCGCTATGCCGAGCTTTTCGAGCTGCAGGCGGCCGGTTATCGCTGATGATTTCCTACGCGATGGTGCGGCGATCGCCGACGCGGCAACCCCACCGGTAAGTGCTACTATTTCGGCACGCAGAACACGCACACAGGACATCTCCATGGCACGCGGCATCAACAAGGTCATTCTCGTCGGCAACCTCGGCGCCGATCCGGAAACGCGCTACACGCCGAGCGGCACGGCAATCACCTCGATCCGAATCGCCACGTCCGAATCGTGGAAGGACAAGACGACCGGCGAGCAGCAGGAACGCACCGAGTGGCACCGCATCAAATTCTTCGGACGCCTGGCGGAGATCGCTGGCGAATATCTGAAGAAGGGCAGTCAGGTATACGTCGAAGGCCGGCTGCGCACCGAGGAATATGAGAAGGACGGCGTCAAGCGCTGGAGCACGGACGTGATCGCCGACGAGATGCAGATGCTCGGCAGCCGCGGCGGTGGTGGTGCGGGCGGGGAAGGCGGTGGTGGTAGCGGCGACTATCAGCGCCGAGAGCGCGGACCCGCGCGTGGACCGCAGCCCGGTCCTGCGACGGCGCGCAATGTGCCAGCCGCCGCCGATGCGTTCGAGGATGACGATATTCCATTCTGACGGACCTGATCGCAGGCCGGCAGCCTCCTGCCGGAGGCCGGCGATCGACGTATGACCGCACCGCGTTCCGCCACGCCGGCGCCGCACTGCCGCATCGGCATCTCCGGCTGGCGCTACGCGCGCTGGCGCGGGGTGTTCTACCCGAAGGACCTCGTGCAGCGCCGCGAACTGGAATACGCGTCGCGGCTGATGGATTCGATCGAGATCAACGGTTCGTTTTATTCGCTGCAACGTCCTGAAAGCTGGCAACGCTGGCACGACGAGACACCGGACGATTTCATCTTCGCGGTGAAATGTCCGCGTTTCATTTCGCACATCAAACGGCTGCGCGATATCGAAGCGCCGCTGGCGAATTTCTTCGCCTCGGGCGTGTTGCTGCTGGGGACAAAGCTTGGTCCGTTGCTGTGGCAGTTTCCGCCCAATCTCGCGTTCGATGAGGCGACGTGGCGATCGTTCCTGCGGTTGCTGCCGAAAACGGCAGCGCGGGCCGCCAAACTCGCGCAGCGACACGATCATCGCGTGTCGCACGCAGCGCTGCCGGACAGGACCCGGCGCCAGCGCCTGCGCTATGCCGTGGAGTTGCGCCACGAAAGTTTCCACGACGAACGATTCCTGACGCTGTTGCGCCAGCACGATGTTGCGCTCGTCGTCGCCGACACCGCCGGCAAGCATCCGGATTTCACCGATGTCCCGGCCGATTTCATCTACGTCCGGCTGCACGGCGGCGAGGTGCTGTACACCAGCGGCTATGACGAGGCGAGCCTGCGCCGGTGGAAGCGGCGCATCCTGGGCTGGTCGCAGGGCCGGCGCGATGTGTATGTGTACTTCGACAACGACGCGAAAGTGCACGCGCCGTTCGACGCGCAACGGCTGCGGGCGATGCTGCCCGCAGCCCGCACAGGCCGTCCCGGCGACAGATCGCGGACTTGAGCGCGTCCGGCGATCCGGCCGACATTGGCCATCGCGCCCGGCCACGGTAAAATGACCGGTCGCCCGAACCCGGCCGCAATGGCCGCTTCATTGGGCTCTCCTGGGCTGTCAGTCTTGATGAAAACCCTTCTGGTCACCGGCGGCGCCGGATTTATCGGCGGCAACTTCGTGCTCGGTCTCCTGCGCGAAGGCGGGCATCGCGTCGTCAATCTCGACAAGCTCACCTACGCGGGCAATCTCGACACGCTGGAGCCGGTGCGCGACGATCCGAATCACATCTTCGTGCAAGGCGACATCGGCGACAAAATGCTCGTCGCCAAGCTTCTCGAGGAACACAAGCCGACGGCGATCGTGAACTTCGCCGCGGAATCGCATGTCGATCGGTCGATCGACGGCCCGGCCGAGTTCGTGCAGACGAATGTGGTCGGAACGCTGTCGCTGCTGGAGTCCGCGCTTGCGTACTGGCGCGCATCGCCGCTGGCAGAGCAGGATGCGTTCCGCTTCCTGCACGTGTCGACGGACGAAGTGTACGGATCGCTCGGCCCCGTCGGCCGTTTCCGCGAGGACTCGCCGTATCAGCCGAACTCACCGTATTCCGCGTCGAAGGCCTCCTCCGATCATCTGGTGCGCGCGTTCCACCACACCTACGGCCTGCCGACGCTGACGACGAATTGCTCGAACAACTACGGCCCGTACCAGTTTCCGGAGAAGTTGATACCGCTGATGATCCACAAGGCGCTGATCGGCGAGAAGCTGCCGGTGTACGGCGACGGCCGCAATGTGCGCGACTGGATGTACGTCGGCGATCACTGCAAGGCGATCCAGCGCGTGCTGGAAATCGGCAGGACCGGCGAGGTATACAACGTCGGCGGCGATGCGGAGCGCGAAAACATCGTCGTCGTGAAGACGATCTGCAAACTCCTTGACGAACGTCGTCCTTTGCCGAACGGCGCGAAACGCGAATCGCTGATCACGTACGTGAAGGATCGGCCCGGCCACGACCGCCGCTATGCCATCGACGCGAGCAAGCTCAAGAACAACCTCGGCTGGCGCCAGAGCGAAACCTTCGAGAGCGGCATCGCCAAGACGGTGGACTGGTATCTGGACAACCAGCCCTGGTGCCAGCGCGTGCTCGATGGCAGCTACCGCATGGAACGCCTCGGCATCGCCGTCTGAGCTGTATACAAAGGGAATAAATCCACAATGCAGCAAATCGGCAAAGGTATCATCCTCGCGGGCGGCTCCGGCACGCGCCTGTATCCGCTGACGCAGGTGATCAGCAAACAGCTCCTTCCGGTGTACGACAAGCCGATGGTGTACTACCCGCTGTCGACGCTCATGCTCGCCGGCATCCGCGACGTGCTGGTGATCAACACGCCGCACGAGCAGTCGCTGTTCCAGAAGTTGCTCGGCGACGGCTCGCAGTGGGGCATCTCGATCCGCTATGCCGCGCAGCCGAGTCCGGACGGTCTGGCGCAGGCGTTCCTGATCGGCCGCGAGTTCGTGGCTGGCGAGCCGAGTTGCCTGATCCTCGGCGACAACATCTTTTACGGACACGGCCTTACCGAAGTGCTGCGCAACGCCGCCAGGCGCACGCATGGCGCGACCGTTTTCGGCTACTGGGTGCGCGATCCGGAACGCTACGGCGTGGCCGAATTCGACGCGCACGGCAAAGTGATCGGTCTCGAAGAGAAACCCGCCACACCGCGTTCGAATTATGCCGTCACCGGTTTGTATTTCTACGATCAACGCGTCTGCGATTTCGCGGCGGAATTGAAACCTTCGCCGCGCGGCGAACTCGAAATCACCGATCTAAACCAACGTTATCTCGACGATTCCTCGCTGATGCTGGAGAAACTCGGCCGCGGTTACGCCTGGCTCGACACCGGCACGCACGAGTCGCTGGTCGAGGCGTCGAGCTATATCGAAACCATCGAAAACCGCCAGGGCCTCAAGGTGAGCTGCCCGGAAGAAATCGCATACGTGAACGGCTGGATCGATGCCGAACAGGTGCTGCGCCTGGCGCATCCGCTGGCCAAAAATGGCTACGGGCAGTACCTGCAGCAGCTCGTGCGTCAGGGTCCGGTGGCGTGAAGATCATCGAGACGATCCTGCCGGGCTGCGTCGTGATCGAGCCGCAGGTGCACGGCGATGCGCGCGGCTTTTTCTACGAAAGCTACAATGCGCAAAAGTATAAAGCGGCCGGCTTCGACCTGAATTTCGTGCAAAGCAACGTCTCGCGCTCCGCACGCGGCGTGCTGCGTGGATTGCATTACCAGTATCCGAATCCGCAGGGAAAACTGGTCAGCGTGGTCGACGGCGAGGTGTACGACGTGGCCGTCGACATCCGCGTCGGCTCACCGACCTTCGGGCGCTGGGCCGCGGCGATCCTATCCGCCGACAACAAGCGCCACTTCTGGATACCGGAAGGTTTCGCGCACGGCTTTGCGGTGCTGTCGGACTTCGCGACCTTCAGCTATCTGTGCACGGCGCTGTACGACCGCGCCGGCGACGCGGGCATCCGCTGGAACGACGCCGAGATCGGCATCGACTGGCCGATCAGTGCGCCGCAGTTATCCGAAAAGGACGAGAAGGCACCGTTCCTGCGCGACGTTCCGCGCGACAAACTGCCGCAGTATCGCGGCTGATCGCCAACGTGGGAGATAGCATGCGTGCAGCACTCGGCATCGTTCTGATGATGGTCGGCGTGGGCGCGGCGGCCGAAGTGCCGCTGGCCGATTTCGCCAAGCATCCGCAATACACCGAGGTGCAGATTTCGCCCGACGGCAAGACCGTCTCGGCCATCGCCACCGCGGACGGCCAGCGCCGGCTCGTGCTGTTCAACGTCGAGGAGATGAAGGCCAATGCCGTGGCCGCGCGCGACAACGACGACATCGCCGATGCCTGGTGGGTGTCCGACGATCGGCTGCTTTACACCGAAGGCACGCACATCGGCGGGCTGGAACGGCCGGTCAGTACTGGCGAGCTGTACACGGTCAAGGCCAACGGCAGCGGCGGCACGATCCTGTTCGGTTTTCGCGCCGGCAATGTCATGGCGACCGCTTCGCACATCCAGCACCGCGAAAGCGAGTTCGCGACCGGCGTCTTCGTCAGCGCGCTGCCGGACGATCCGAACCACGCGCTCATCGCGAGCATCGCGTGGAACGGTCCGCACCACACGCTGGATGCGCTCGGCGCTTTTCCGGAAGTATTCAAGATCGATCTGCGCGACGGCAACAAGGCACCGGTGCTGACCTCGCCATTGCGCAACGCGTCGATCATGGCCGATCACGGCGGCGCGGTGCGTCTGGCCTTCGGCGTGGACAACGACGGCGCGTACAAGGTGTTCTATCGCGAGGCCTCCGGCGGCGACTGGCAATCGATCCACGACGGCAAGAAGGATCGCGGCGAATTCGTACCGCTGATGTTCGATCGCACCAATACCGCGTTCTATTACCGCTGCGACGGCGAACACGGCGTCGGCGGCATCTGCAAATGGAGCACCGGCAAGCGCGCGTCGGAAACGCTGTGGAGCGCGAAGGAAGCCACCGGCGTCGCCTTGATCCGGACCGCCGACGGCAACGATGCGTTCGCGATCCGCTCGCTGCCGGGACGTCCGGCGCTGACGCTCATCGACAAATCCGCGCCCGAGGTCGGCGCGCTCATCGACGCGATGAAGCAGTATCCGGGCGAGGACGTGCAGCTCACCAGCGAATCGCGCGACGGCAAACGGCTGGTTTTCTTCGTCAGCGCCGATACCGACCCGGGCATTTACTTCCTTTATGATCCGGCCAAGCGAAAACTCACGCCGCTGTTCCAGCGCCGGACCTGGATCAAGCCTGCGCAGATGGCGGCGATGGAGCCGGTGCAGATCAAGGCGCGCGACGGCTTGCTGCTTAACGGGTACCTGACGCGTCCACTCGGCAAGGAAAACGCCAGGCAGTTGCCGACGGTCGTGCTGGTGCACGGCGGTCCTTACGGCATCCGCGACGATTGGGGATTCGATCCGGAAGTGCAGATGCTGGCCAGCCGCGGCTATGCCGTGATGCAGGTGAACTACCGCGGCTCCGGCGGTTACGGCGAGGCGTTCGAACACGCTGGCTACCGCGAATGGGGCGGCAAGATGCAGGACGACATCACCGACGCCACGCGCTGGGTCGTCGACCAGGGCATCGCGGACAAGAACCGTCTGTGCATCTTCGGCACCAGCTACGGCGGCTATGCGGCGATGGAAGGCGTGACCAAGGAACCGGATTTGTATAAATGTGGAATCGCCAATGCCGGCGTGTACGACCTGCGGCTGATGATGAGCACGGGCGACATCCCACAATTCCTGTACGGACAGAATTATCTCAAGGCGGTGCTCGGCACCGATCAGGACGATCTTTGGAACCGCTCGCCGCTCGCGCACGTGGACCAGCTCCGCGCCAAGGTGATGCTGATCGTCGGCGGCGCGGATACGCGCGTTCCCGCCGAGCAGGGCGAGCGCCTCCACAACGAACTCGATCGCCGGCGCATCGCGCATGAGTGGCTGTACGAGCGCAACGAGGGCCACGGTTTCTACGACGTGGCGCACACCACGCAGATGTACGAAAAGATCATCGCGTTTCTCGATGCGCAGATCGGCCAGAACAAGAACATCGCCGAGGTGAAATGAAGATTCTCGTGCTCGGCGCGAACGGGCAGGTCGGCCATGAGTTGGCGCGCGCGCTGGCTTCGTTGGGCGATGTCGTCGCGGCAACCCGAAGCGGCGAGGGCGGCACGCTGGCGGCTGACCTGGCCGATGCCGGATCGCTGCGCGCCGCGCTCGATCAAGCGAATGCCGACGTGGTCGTCAACGCCGCGGCGTACACCGCCGTCGATCGTGCCGAAGACGAATCACTCCTCGCGCAACGCATCAACGGCGATGCGCTCGGCGAGATCGGCGCGTGGGCGAAATCACGCGGCGCGCTCGTCGTCCACTATTCGACCGACTACGTTTTCGACGGCAGCGGCACGCGTCCTTATCGCGAAGAGGATGTCACCGCGCCGCTCGGCGTCTATGGTCGCAGCAAGCTCGCGGGCGAAAACGCGTTGCGCGCATCGGGTTGCGATCACCTCATCCTGCGTACGGCCTGGGTGTACGCCGCGCGCGGCAAGAATTTCCTGCTTACGATGCTCAAAGTGGGCGCGGAACGCGACGAACTGCGCGTCGTCGACGATCAGCGCGGCACGCCGACCAGTGCGCGCCTGATCGCCGATACGACGGCAACAATCGTCGGCCGCGATCGCACCAACCTCGGCACTTATCATCTGTGCGCCGGTGGCGAGTGCACGTGGTTCGCGTTCGCACAAGCGATCTTCGCGCGGGCGCGTGCCGCGGGCCTGACCGCGCGCGAGCCGCACGTCATCCCGATCGCGAGCGCCGACTATCCGACCAAAGCCAAGCGCCCGCGCTATTCGGTGCTCGACACGTCGAAAATTTCATCGGCAATCGGTGTAAATTTCCCGTCGTGGCAGCAAGGACTCGAAGACGTAGTTGCCGAGCTGGCGCGGAAAAAACGAGAATGATGCAATGAGAATGCTGCGATGCTGATTCCCGTAATCCTTTCCGGCGGTTCCGGCACGCGTTTGTGGCCGGTTTCGCGCAGCGCCTACCCGAAGCCGTTCATGCGCATGGCCGACGGACAATCGTTGCTGCGCAAGACCTTCGACCGCGCGCTGCGCCTCGCCGACGAAGGGCGCGTGCTCACCGTCACTGGCCGCGACTACTACTTTCTCAGCCGCGACGAATACGCGCACCATCCGCACGCGCAGCTCGATCGGCTGCCGTTCCTGCTGGAACCCGCCGGCCGCAACACCGCGCCTGCGATCTGCCTTGCTGCTTTGTATACTTCTGCGCACATCGGCGCCGACGCGACGCTGCTCGTGCTGCCCGCCGATCACCTGATCGACAACCTTGCCGCGTTTGAATCAGACGCGCGCCGCGCCTGCGCGCTCGCGCAGGACGGCCGCCTGGTCACCTTCGGCATCCCGCCGACCACGCCGGAAACCGGCTTCGGCTACATCCGCATGGGCGCAACGCTCGACGGCGGCCGCGATATCGCCGCGTTCGTCGAAAAACCCGATCGCGCCACGGCGGAGCAATACGTCGCGAGCGGCGACTACGTGTGGAACTCCGGCATGTTCTGCTTCCGCGCCGACGCGTTGATCGCCGCGGCCGAAAAATTCTGCCCCGACGTGCTTGCCGCCGCGCGCGCTTGCCAGGCCAGCGCGACGAGTGACGAGAGTCCCATCGAATATGCGCGCGAAGCTTTCATGGCCATGCCGAACATTTCCATCGACTACGCGCTGATGGAACGCGCCGACCGCCGCGCTGTCGTGCCTGCCACCTTCGACTGGAGCGATATCGGTTCGTGGAAGGCGATCAGCGAGATGACCTCCGGCAATGAACCCGACGCCGCCGGAAACCGCGTGCGCGGTTCGGCCGTCGTGATCGAAAGCACCAACTGTTTCATCCAGGCCGACAACCGCATGGTCGCGGCGGTCGGCGTGAGGGATCTCGTCATCGTCGACACCGGCGACGCCGTGCTCGTCGCCGACCGCGAACGCGCGCAGGAAGTGAAGCAAGTCGTCGATCATCTGCGCGAAACCGACCACGCTTCCGCGCGTTTCCATCGCACGGTGCATCGGCCGTGGGGCAGTTTCACCGTGCTCGAGGACGGTGCCGACTGCAAGGTCAAGCGCCTCACCGTGAAGCCGGGCGAAGTACTGAGCCTGCAGATGCACCATCGCCGCAGCGAACACTGGACCGTCGTCGATGGCACCGCCAAGGTGCGTGTGGGCGACGAGGAATTCCTGCTCAACCGCAACGAATCGACCTACATCCCGATGGGTACGCTGCATCGGCTGGAGAATCCCACCGCCAAGGACATCCATCTGATCGAAGTGCAGTGCGGCGATTATTTCGGCGAGGACGATATCGTGCGGCTCGAAGATCGTTATGGCCGCGTGCAGAAATGACCAGGATGGCCGTCCAGATGGCCGAAGCGATCGCGGCGTTCGCTTCATGCGCGACCGAACCTGCGCTAATCGGTGGTCTCGCTTTGGCCGCGCACAATTATGTGCGTGCGACGCAGGATATCGACTTCCTCGTCGATGCGCGTGACAGCGATCGATTGCATGAGGCTTTGCTAAGCCTGAACTATCGATGCCTGCATCGGAGCGAAGATGCCGCGAATTACGTGCGCGGCGACGAAGGACTCGATTTTCTTTACGCCCGGCGCGATATCTCGCGCGCGCTGCTGACCGATGCACCGCACCGCGAAACGCCGTGGGGAAAACTGCGGGTCGTCAGTGCCGAAGGACTGATTGGATTCAAGTTGCAAGCGTTCGTCAACAATCCGGCGCGTGTGCGCGACATCGACGATATCCGTCAGCTGCTGCGCAACAATCGCGACATGCTGGATCTCGAAAAGGTACGTGGCTATTTCGCAATGTTCCATCGGGAAGGCATGCTCAATGAACTCTTCGACGACGCCAAATAACGAGCAGCCGCTGGCTGCGGACGGCGGTATCGCGCACGAGCCGCGCAATGGCGATCCATTCGCCCGATTCCTCGAGTTGATGGAAGTCGTGGAGGCGCTATGTCCGAAATGGCCAGAGCGCGAACACCGCATCGACGGCGTATTCATCCTGTGACCAAACTCGTTGTGTTCCCGCAATAGCGATCACTTCACGCCGTGCATCCACCGCTTGATCAGCGGCGATAGCAGCAGCGCCACGGCGGCCGAACCCAGACCCAGCCACAGCATGTGATCGAACAGCGTGCCGTACTTTTGCTGGGCGACGACGAGATCGATCTTGCCGCCTTCGGGGATGTCCAGCGCGGCGAAGCTCGAAAACATCGCGGCGGCCTGCTCGGACAGCGAGGTCGTCAGCCAGTACGCGCCCATCATCACGCCGACGGTGGCCGGCACCGATAACTGCGTGACGGCGGCGAGGCCGATCGGCGACAGGAACATCTCGCCGATTTCCAGCACGACGTACGCGCCGAGCAGCCACCATACCGGCGCGAGGTGGCCATCGGTAACGGTCGCGTTGGCCATCGACAGTACGAGGAACGACAGTCCCGTGAAGGCCAGGCCGATCGCGTTCTTTATCGGTTTGCTCGGATTGCGGCCGCGGCGCTCAAGCCACGGCCACAGCCATGCGAACAGCGGCGTGAGCACGATCAGCACCCACGAGGGCAGGTATTCGAGCGATTCGGCGGTTTGCGGCAGGACGATGGCGTCGCGCAGGAAGATCACAAAGCCGGCAATGCCGACCGTCGCCATCATCCAGCGCGCGAGCAGCCCGTTCTGCAGGCGCAGCGCAATGCCGGCGATGGGCGGCGCGAGCACCAGCGGCACGATCGACCACGGCCACGGCTTGCCGTCGGTGATCACCAGCGACGGAAAGAAATCCTTGGTCAGCATGCGGTCGGTGAACAGCAGCCAGGAACCGTAGGTCTGCTCGTACAGCGCGAAGAAGAACAGCGACGCGGCGATGAAGAACACCACGGCCAGCATCTGCTCGCGCTGCACTTTGTTGCAATGTGTAGAAATATACCAAGCCAGCCAGCCGAGCCACGCGACAAGGAACGTGAACTGCAGATACAGCACGGCGTAGCCGAGCTGCATCAGCAACCAGATCGCCGGCAGACCGAACGCGGCGCCGATATAGATGCACCATTCGACGTTCAGCGGCCCGAGCACGCGCCGGCGCAGGCGTTGCGGATGTTTCGACTCGCCGTGTCCATGCAGATATTTCTGCCCGGTGATGAACATCAGCAATCCCGCCACCATGCCGACGCCGGCCGCACCGAAGCCCCAGCCCCAGCCCCACACTTCGCCGAGGTAGCCGCAGATCAGACTGGAAAACAGCGCGCCGACATTGATGCCGGCGTAAAACACGGTGAAGCCCGAATCCAGCCGCGGATCGTTTTCGGGATACAGCCGGCCGACGATCGTGGAGATGTTCGGCTTGAGGAATCCGACCCCGCTGATGATCAGCGCGAGGGACAGATAGAACACGCCGAGCGCGAATGTGTCGCGATGCACGACGCCGCCGATCGTTTCCGCCTGATGGCCTTCGACGGCCATGCCGAGGTGACCGAGGCTGAGCAGGATGCCGCCGAGCACGACCGCCTTGCGCATGCCGAGGTAGCGATCGGCGAGCAGGCCGCCGATCAGCGGTCCGGCGTAGACCATGCCGCCGTAGGCGCCGACGATCACGTACGCATCGGTCTCGGTGAAGCCGTGATGCTTGAGCAGATACAGCAGCAGCAGCGCCTTCATGCCGTAGAAGGAAAAGCGCTCCCACATCTCGGTGAAGAAGCAGACGTACAGGCCCTTGGGATGGCCGAACAATTCGTCGGTTCGCGGCGATGCGGCGGTCATTCTTTTTTTCCGGGACAGCGAGACGGCAGCTTACCCGAAGTCGCGTTCACGGCCTCCGCACGGATGGGTTGCGTACGCGAATGAGCCGGGCTCACAATGCCGCGGCGGCGCGTCTGCGCCGACGGCGATGCGGATGAATCCAAGCCAGAATCTCGATTTCCTGCTGTATCTGCAAGGCATCGCCAGCGTCGTGCTGTTCGGCGGCCTGGCGGCGATGCTGGCGATGGAGCTGCTGTGGCCGCGCGACCAGTCGGTGCGCTCGTTGCACCGTTTGCGGCACGGCACGCACAACCTGCTGCTGTGGATTGCTGGCATCGTCGTCCTGTCGGCGGTCTTCGGCGGCACGATCTGGCTGATGCTGCAATGGTTCCAGTTCCGGCGCATCGGCGTGCTGTACTGGATACCGATGCCTGCCGTGGTGCACGCGGTGCTCGCGTTCGCGCTGCTCGATGCGTGCGACTACGTTTTCCATCGGCTCAGCCACAATGTGCGCTGGCTGTGGCTGCTGCACGCCGTGCATCACTCCGACACGAACGTCGACGTGACCACCAACCTGCGTCAGCATCCGTTGCACATCGTGCCGGCCGAGATGTGGAACCTCGTGGCGTGTGCCGCCATCGGCGTGCCGCCGTGGGTGTTCCTCGTGCACGAGATCGCGAGTCTCGCCTTCGCCCACATGCACCACGCGGCGATTGCGTGGCCACGCTGGATCGATCGCGCGTTCGGCTGGCTGTTCGTCACGCCGCGCATGCACTGGACGCATCATTCGCCGATGGAACCGCGGACGAATTCGAACTACGGCGTCATCCTGTCCGTCTGGGATCGCTGGTTCGGCACGGTCGCAGCGTCGGCGGTCGAACCGGAGTTCGGTCTGCATGCCCTGGGCGAGGCGCGCTGGCACAGCGCATGGGGCATGTTGCTCACGCCGTGGCGCGCCCGGTCGATCGAGCGCCTGTAGTCACGGTGCTGCGGCCGATCAGGTTTTTTTGCGGCCCGCGAAGTACCCGCCGACCACGAGCAACAGCATGCACAGCGCGGTGAGCATGCGCGGGTCGAGGGAAGGCAGCGACACGACAGTCGCCAGCACTGAACCCAGCAGCGACAGGATCGTGCCTGTATTGTCATTGCAGGAAAGGGTAAAGCCGCCGACCAAAGCTACCTGTACGCACGATCCGGTGAAATTCGCGCTTTCCGCGCCACTCGTCGAGGCATGGTACTGAACGATGACGGTGCAGGTCGGCGTCGTCGAATTCAGTTGCGTGGAGTTTTGCGCGCAGGTTCCGCCGATGATGGTGAAATCCGACGCATTGGCGCCGCTGAATCCGAGGTCGCCCAGCGCCGCGCCTGAGCCCGAATTACCTTCGGCGTTGAATGTCAGCGTGAGGGTCTGCGTCGACGTGGAGCCGACGCTGGAAGCGGCGAACGATGTCGGCCCGCTACCGATGATGGCGACGGGACTGCCCGCCCATGACATCGCGGAAACCAGAAGTGCGGCCACCGCGAACAACCCCTGCACACAGCGAATCGCTTTCATGACGTCCCCTTTTGCCCGTGCAACGAACGTGTGGTGGCCGGATCATACTCTCAATGTTTTTCGCTTGCCCAGTGGCGCGCAAGCCGTGGGGGCGGTGCGCGCCGGCAAGTATGTCTGCGATACTTGCCCGTCGGTACCAATACACAGAAAGAGGGGATCCGCGTGTCCAGCGTCCATTCCGCAACTCCGCGCACCGAACTGACGGTCCGCGGCATCGTCCTCGGCGTGATCATCACGCTGGTGTTCACCGCCGCGAACGTGTTCTTTGGATTGAAGGCGGGCCTGACGTTCGCCACGTCTATTCCGGCGGCAGTCATCTCGATGGCGCTGTTACGCGGCTTCAAGGATTCGACGATCCAGGAAAACAACATCGTGCAGACGGTCGCCTCGGCGGCGGGCACGCTGTCGTCGATCATCTTCGTATTGCCCGGTCTGGTGATGATCGGCTGGTGGACCGGATTCCCGTTCTGGATTTCCTTCGCGATCTGCGCCCTCGGCGGAACGCTCGGCGTAATGTATTCGATCCCGCTGCGCCGTGCGCTGGTGACCAATTCGGACCTGCCGTATCCGGAAGGCGTGGCCTGCGCCGAAGTCTTGAAGGTCGGCGGCAGCGGCGATGAATCCTCGTCGACGGCCGCGGGTGTCGAGGAAAACCGCGCGGGATTGCTGGCCGTGATGTGGGGTGCGATCAGCGCGGCGGCGTTCGCGGTGATCGTCGCCACACGCACCTTCGGCAGCGACGTGGCCGCGTACTTCCGTTTCGGCGGCGACCGCGGCGCGGTATCGGGATTCGATTTCAGCCTCTCGTTCGCGCTGTTCGCGGTCGGGCATTTAGTCGGGTTGTGGGTCGGCGTGGCGATGCTGGTCGGCGCGATCGTCGGCTGGGCGTGGGGCGTGCCGCACTACTCGGGTATCGCGGCGGTGGCGGGCGATGCAGCCACGATCGCGCAGCAGACGTGGAGTCATCAGGTGCGCTTCGTCGGTGCGGGCACGATCGGCGTTGCGGCGATCTGGACGCTCGCCAAACTGGTCAAGCCGGTCATCAGCGGATTGTCCTCGGCGATCGCCGCCTCGCGCGTGCGCAAAGCCGGACAAGCCGCGCTGCTGCCGCGCACCGAGCAGGACATTCCGATCGGCGTAGTCGGTATCGTCATGCTGATCTGCTTCGTGCCGATCGCGTTCCTGCTCGCGCACTTCAGCACCATCAGCGGACTCGGCGATCACATGCTGCTGCTCGTCGTCGGCGGACTGATCTACGTCGTGCTGATGGGTTTTCTCGTCTCGGCCGTATGCGGCTACATGGCCGGATTGATCGGCTCGTCGAACAGTCCGTTGTCGGGTATCGGCATTTTGGTGGTCATCGGCGCATCGTTGCTGCTGGTGTTCGGCATCAAGTCCACTATCACCGACGGCAATTATCAGGGCCTCGTTGCGTTCGCGCTGCTCATCACCGCGGTCGTTTTCTCGGTGGCGACGATCGCCAACAACAACCTGCAGGATCTGAAGACCGGCCAGCTCGTCGACGCCACACCGTCCAAGCAGCAGTGGGCGCTGGTGATCGGTGTCATTGCCGGTGCGGCAGTGATCCCGCCGATCCTCAACGTCCTCAATGTCGGCTACGGCTTCGTCGGCGCGCCGGGCGCCGAGTCGCATCCGAATCCGCTCGCCGCGCCGCAGGCCGGATTGATTTCCGCACTGGCACAAGGCGTGATCCAGAACAACATCGACTGGAGCCTGATCGGCGTCGGCGCAATCATCGGCGTGCTGATGATCGCGATCGACGAAGTCCTGCGCCGCACGACCAAGGGCGCGCACCTGTCGCCGCTGGCCGTCGGCCTCGGCATTTATCTGCCGACCTCGAGCACGCTGATGGTCGTCGTCGGCGCGATCGCCGGACACATCTACGACAAGCGCGCCGAACGCCGATCGCGTCCGGAATCGGCGAAGCAGCTCGGCGTATTGCTCGCCTCCGGCATGATCGTAGGCGAAGGTATACTCGGCGTCGTGATCGCCGCGATCGTCGCATTCTCCGGCAAGGATTTTCCGCTCGCGTTGGTCGGCGACGAGTTCGCCGGTAGCTGGGCGCTATGGATTGGCGGCATCGCATTCGTTGTGGCCATACTCGGTCTTTATCGCTGGGTCGAAAATCTCGGCCGCCGCACCGCTTCGTAATCGACTTCCCGGGAGTTCACGCATGAAATATGTCGTCGCCGCCGCGGCGCTGCTGCTTGCCAGCGGTTTCGCCCACGCCGATCCGCAGCGCCTGCCGTTCCAGCAGAAGAAAGTCCAGGCGCGCGACAACGGCAAACCGCATCCGTTCAATGTGCGCGATCTGGTGATGCTCGATCGCGTCAGCGATCCGCAGCTTTCGCCCGACGGCAAGCGCGTGGTGTTCCAGGTGCGCGAAACGGACTACGCCGACAACAAAGGCGTAAGCCACATCTGGCTGCTCGATCTCAGTGACCGCTTGCCATGGCCGGAGAAGCTCGCCCCGACCTATGTCGCATCCAGCGCGCGCTGGTCGCCGGACGGGAAGTCCGTGTATTTCCTCGGCAAGCAGAAAGACGGCAGCGTCAGCGGCGTCTACCGCTTTCATCTCGACGGCAACGAATCGCAGACGCCGGAGTCGCTCACGCCGTACAAGGTCGACGTGAACAGCTACCGACTGTCGCCGGACGGCAAGAAACTTCTGCTGTCGATCGACGTTGATCCATCCTGCGCGGCGACGTTGTGCACGGACAAGCAAGCCGATGTGATGTCGAAGGCGACCGGCAAGCTGTTCGACAAACTTTTCGTGCGTCACTGGGATACGTGGGCCGACGGCAAACGCTCGCAACTTTTCATTACCGACGTGAACGCCGACGCGGCGAGAACCTCGATGGTCGCCGCGCCGAAGCTGCTCAGCAAAGGCATCGACGGCGACGTGCCGTCCAAGCCGTTCGGCGACGAAACCGAATTCGCGTTTTCGCCCGACGGCAACACCGTGTATTTCGATGTGCGCCTCGCTGGCCGCAGCGAACCGTGGTCGACCAACTTCGACATCTACGCCGTGCCGGCCGACGGCTCGGGCGCGCCGCGCAATCTCACCGCGTCGAATCCGGCATGGGATGCATATCCGCTGCCGTCCGCCGACGGCAAGACGCTGTACTACCTCGCCATGAAGCGTCCGGGCTTCGAGGCGGATCGTTTCGCGATCATGGCGCTGGATCTGGCCAGCGGCAAAACGCGCGAAATCGATCCGCAATGGGATCGCTCGCCGGGCGGCCTGCAGCTTTCGAAGAATGGCAAGACGTTGTATGCGACGGCCGACGAAAACGGCGATCACGCGTTGTTCGCGGTCGACATCGCCAGCGGCAAAGTCACGCGGCTCAGCGGTCCGGGACAGGTCGAAGGTTTCAGCGTCGCCGGCGATCAGGTGGTCGCTGCGATCAGCACACTGAAAACGCCGACGGATCTCTTTCGTCTCGCCGCGCGTGGCAAGGAACCGGTGCAGGTCACGCACTTCAACGCCGATCATCTCGACCACACGCAGATGGGCGACTACGAGTTCTTCACCTTCAAGGGCGCCGAAGACGCGACCGTGCAGGGCTACGTCGTGAAGCCGGCCAACTTCGATCCGAACAGGAAATATCCCGTCGCGTTCGTCATCCACGGCGGCCCGCAGGGCGCGATGACCAACGAGTTCCACTACCGCTGGAATCCGCAGACCTACGCCGGCGACGGCTTCGCCGTGGTCACCGTGAACTTCCACGGCTCGACCGGCTACGGACAGGCGTTCACCGATTCGATCTCGCAGGACTGGGGCGACAAACCGCTCACCGACCTGCAGAAGGGCTGGGCGGCCGCGCTGGAAAAGTATACTTTTCTCGACGGCAACCGCGCCTGCGCGCTCGGCGCGTCGTATGGCGGCTACATGATCTACTGGATCGCCGGCAACTGGCAGCAGCCTTGGAAATGCCTGGTCGACCACGACGGCGTGTTCGACAACCGCATGATGGCGTATTCGACCGAAGAGCTGTGGTTCTCCGAGTGGGAGAACGGCGGCACGCAATGGGACCATCCGGAGAATTACGAAAAATACAATCCGATCGATCACGTCAAGGACTGGCGTGTGCCGATGCTCGTCATCCACAGCGCGAACGACTACCGCATTCCGCTCGAACAGGGACTGGCGGCGTTCACGGCGCTGCAGCGTCGCGGCATCCCGAGCGAGTTCCTGGAATTCCCCGACGAGAACCACTGGGTGCTCAAGCCGCAGAACAGCGTGCAGTGGCACGACACGGTGAACAAGTGGCTGCACCAGTGGACAAAATGAAAATCGCCGCACTCACGGCCGCGCTGCTGGTGTTGTCGTCCGCGTTCGCCGCCGACGACACCAGCCGCGTGACGGTCATCGAACTGCAGCACACACAGGCGGCGATGAAAGCGACATACAACGGCCAGCGCAAGGTGCCGCTGCCGCGCCTGGTCGTGTTCGACGGCAAGCGCCGGCCGATCATCGCCGAGACCGGATTCCATACGAACCTTGATAAGGAACTGCACGAGGCATTGTCCCGCGACCGGCTGATTACCTCGCCGATCACGCTCGACCTGGTGCTGGCGGAAACCGAGGACGCGCACGGCGCAACGCTTACCGCCGATCAGGTTCCGCAGGCGGATATTTACGTCATCGATTACTGGGCCGAATGGTGCGGGCCGTGCCGCATGCTGGCGCACACGCTCACCGACACGCTGAACCATTGGACGTCGGTCCGCAGCGTCTGGATCAAGATCGAATCCGATCCGAACAAAAAAGAAAACCGGCGCGGCTGATCACGCGCCGAGCTTCGCCGCGCGCTACTCGATGAACTTGCCCGGCGGTTTCGGCCGCGTGGATTTCAGCGCGACGAATTCAGGCTCTTCCGCATCCAGCCGCAGTGCGATCAGCTCGCCGCCCCACACGCAGCCGCCGTCGATCGCGTACACACCCATGCCGCGGAAGCGGCCGAGCGTCGACCAATGCCCGCACACGATGCGGATGTCGCGCTCGATCATGCCGGGCACTTCGAACCACGGATACAAGCCTGGCTTTTGTGTGCCGGGCGCGCCTTTTTCGTTGTAGGCGATGCGTCCGCGTACATCGCAGAAACGCATGCGTGTCATCACGTTGATCGCGGCGCGCAAGCGGTCCACTCCCTGCAGACGCGGCGTCCAGCGATCGGGTTTATTGCCGAACATCGACTTGAGCAGACGTCCGGCGCCTTCGCCATGCAGACGCTGCTCCACTTCGCGTGCGGCGCGCTCGGCGCGATCGACCGACCATCGCGGCGCGAGTCCGCCGTGTACGAGCAGGAAATTCAGCGAACGATCCACGTGCAGCAGCGGCCGCGCGCGCAGCCAGTCGAGCAACGTGCTGCGATCGGGCGCGAACAGCACTTCGCGCAACTCGGCGTTGGTTTTTGCCTGTTCCTCTTCGGTGCGCTCGGCCACGGCGAGCAGCGACAGATCGTGATTGCCCAGCACCACCACCGTGCGCATATTGAGCGAGCGCACGAACCGCAAGGTCTGCAGCGATTGCCCGCCGCGATTGACAAGGTCGCCGCAAAACCAGAGGGTGTCGCTGGCGTCGTCGTAGTGGATCTTCTCCAGCAGTCGCGACAACTCGTCGTAGCAGCCCTGGATATCGCCGATCGCCCAAACCGCCATCAGTGCACCGTGCGCGGGATCGACAGCGTGAACTGCGCGATCGGTGCCTCGAAGCGGTGTCCGTCGTCGGCCACCATCTGATACGCGCCGCGCATGGTGCCGACCGAGGTGGCCAGCACCGCGCCGGAGGTGTAGTCGAAATGCTCGCCCGGGCGCAGCAGCGGCTGCTCGCCGACCACGCCGTCGCCGCGCACTTCCTCGACCTTGCCGTTCGAATCGGTAATGACCCAATGCCGCGAAATCAGCCGCGCCGCAATGCGCCCGGCGTTGGCGATGCGGATCGTGTAGGCGAAGACGAAGCGATGGTCGTCCGGAGCGGACTGGTCCTCGAGGTAGTGCGTTTGCACGTCGACGTCGATGGAGTAGGTGTTGCCGCTCATCCTGCGATTGTCGGTTACCGCGTGGGGAAACGGCAAGCAGCGGCGCTTGCCGTCCGAAGTCATGCGCGGCGTCGCGCCGCCAGATGTCGGGCAAGATTCACGAACGCGATGACAGGCAGTTGCTCGGCGCGCGCGCGCGGATCGATGCCGGATGCTTCGAGATCGGCCGGTGTGGCGACTTGTCGGAGCGCGTTCGACAGTGTCTTGCGGCGCTGGCCGAACGCGGCGCGAACCACATCGCTCAATACGGTTGCCTCGACATCGGGCAACGACGCGGCCGCATGCGGCACCAGTCGCACGACAGCCGAATCCACTTTCGGCGGCGGCCGGAATGCGCTTGGCGGCACGTGCAGCAGCGGCTCGACGCTGCAGCGAAATTGCAGCATGACGCTGAGCCGGCCGTACACCTTGCTGCCCGGCGCGGCGGCCATGCGGTCGACCACTTCCTTCTGCAGCATGAAATGCATGTCGTCGATCGCGCCGGCGTGATCGAGACAGTGGAAAAGTATAGGAGTGGAAATGTTGTAGGGCAGGTTGCCGACGATGCGCAATCGCGCGCCATCGGCCAGCTTGGTGAAATCGACGGTCAGCACGTCGGCATTGACCACGTCGAGTTCGCCTGTGCCGCGCGCTTTCTCACGCAACGGCTCGATCAGGTCGCGGTCCAGTTCGATCGCGGTGAGTCTGCCCGCGGCGCGCAGCAGAGGAAGCGTGAGCGCGCCTTCGCCGGGACCGATCTCGACGAGGCGCTCGTCCGGTTTCGGCGCAATGCATTCGACAATGCGGCGCAGAATCCCGGCATCGTGAAGGAAGTGCTGACCGAAGCGTTTGCGGGGGATATGCGTTTCGCTCATGGCGAAGGCATGAAGTTCGGCGGCGAGGCACGCAGCGCTTCGAGCAGCCATTCGCGAAAAAGTTTCACCGCCGGCCGCGACGCGTGATGTTTCGGATAGACCAGATAGCAGGTTTGCAGCGACGGAATGCGCTGCTTGAAGGGCGCGACCAGCGTGCCGTTACGCAATCGCTGCACGGCGAGCGAGCCGCGCGCGAGCACCGCGCCCTGGCCTTGTATGGCCGCCTGCAATGCCAGTTCGGAATCGTTGAATACTGGCCCGCGTCTGGGTTCCGGAAGATTTACGCCAGCCGCTTCGAGCCACGGCGTCCACGGCTGCATGCGGATGCGCAGCAGCGGTATGCGTGCCAGATCCGCAGGCGTGCGCACGCGCGCGCTGCGGCGCAGTTTCGGCGACATAGTGGGAAACACTTCGTCGTCGAACAGTTTTTCGCTGATCAATCCATCGTAATTGCCGGTGCCGAAACGGATCGCGATGTCGACGCCGTCGTTGCGGAAATCGGCGAGCGACACGGAGCTTTCCAAACGCAGGTCGATGTTCGGATAACGGTCGAGGAAATCGCCGATCTTGACCACCAGCCAGGCGGAAGCGAACGACGGCAGGCAACTGATCGTGATCGCGTTGCTGCTGTCGCTGCCGCGGATACGTTCCACCGCGGCGGCGAGCGAATCGAGCGTGGCGCGCACGTCAAGCGCGAGCTGGCGGCCAAGATCGGTTGCGCGCATCTGGCGTCCGGCACGTTCCAGCAGACGCGTGCCGAGCGATTCCTCCAGCGCATGGATCTGATGGCTGACGGCGCTGTGCGTGAGATTCAGTTCGGTCGCCGCCCGCGTGTAATTCTCATGACGCACGGCTGCTTCGAGCACGCGCAGCGAACGCAGCGGCGGCAGACGATGCCAGGGGTTCACGGCTGTTCTCCGCCCATTGTGAATTTACCTAACAGTTGTAGCGAAAAAATAGCGATTTTTCGCGGTTTGCGCCAGCGCTATCCTTAGCACCGTTCACTATTGATCGCGCACAGGACATTCGCCGTGACCGCTCGATTGCTGCTTCAACTGGTTGTCCTCGGCATGATCTGGGGCAGTTCCTTCATGTTCCAGCGCATCACGGTTCCCGCGCTAGGTGCGGGCGTGACGGCCGCGGGGCGCGTACTGCTGGCGGCGATCGCGCTGCTCGCCGTTCTGGCCGCGACCGGGCGCAAGACCAATTTCCGCGCGCGCTGGAAAGATTATCTGCTGGTGGGTCTCGGCGGCGCCGGGTTGCCGTTCGTCGCGTTCGCGCTAGCCGCTTATTCCTTGCCGGCCGGTTATTCGGCGGTGCTCAATTCGACCGTGCCGCTGTTCACCGTGCTGATCGGCTGGATTGCTGGAACGCGGCCGTCGACGTCGAAGATCGTCGGCGTGGTGGTCGGCATCGTCGGGGTCGTGACGCTGGCGCGCTTTGGCACCGTTACGCTCAACGGTACGACGATCGCCGCGTTCGGCGGTGGATTGGTCGCCGCCATTCTCTACGCATTCAATGCACGCACGGTGCGCGCGCGTTTTGCCGACACCGATCCGCTCGTCGTCGCTACCGGCAGCATGATCGGCGCGGCGCTGCCGCTGCTGCCGTGGGGTGTGTATGCGGTACCGACGCAGTGGCCGCTCGGCGCGGTGCTCGCGCTGGTCGCTGTCGGCGTGCTTTGCACCGGCGTCGCGTATGCGATGTACTACAAGCTCATCAAGGAAGCGGGCAGCGAGCGCGCCGTGACCGTGACCTTCCTGGTGCCGATCTTCGCCGAAATCTGGGGCGCGCTGTTTCTCGGCGAAGCGATCACGTGGGCGAGTGTGATCGGCTGCGGACTCGTGTTGTTCGCGGTAGCGTTGATCTTCGAGAAAGTGCCGGGGCTGCGTCCGAGGCCGAAGGCAAAGCTGTGTCTCGCGCAAAGATAAGCGGCTGAAAAGCTTTCGTCCGCAAATTGTCCTTATTCCGTCCGACAGGTTAGGCGCTGCGTAGCCAAACTCATGCACCGATTCTTCAAGCTGAGGTGCAGACATGAATGCCGCTCTCCATCGTATTTCTTGTAGCCTCGTCGGAGGTTCGTGTTTAGCGCTGTCATCGTTATCGACTGTCGCTGCCTTTCCGCACAGCGGACTCGTTCAACTGTCCGCCGGCCTCGACAACAGCTGTGTCGTGATGGCCGATCATCAAGTCAGTTGCTGGGGCGACGCTTTGGTTTCTTCCGGACCGACGCCATTGCCGGTGCCGGGTATCCATTCAGCCGTCGCCGTGGCGAGCGGTTTTAATTTCGCTTGTGCGATTCTCGTCGATCAGACTGTCTCGTGCTGGGGATCGAACGTACATGGGCAATTGGGCGACGGCACTAGAACCAGTCGTACGACGCCGGCGACTGTCATATCTAGATCGCACGGTCAGCCGCTGGAGAACGTCATAGCAATCGCTGCCGGCGAAGAACATGTATGCGCATTGCGAAGCGATACTTCCATTTGGTGCTGGGGTTCAAACTCGGATGGTCAAATTGGCAACGTAGTCGTCGCGGTGGGCGATGACGCGCTACATCCCCTGGACGTTGCCAGTTACGATCCAGCTGCAGGTGTATCTACTGAGTTGACCAACTTTCAAGGCTTGACCACAGGTCCAGCGCACTCCTGCGCCACCTTCGGGACTGGCGACTACACGATGGCATGCTGGGGGCAAAAGTCGTACGGGCGTCTCGGCGATGGTGAGACTGTCACCACAACGTCAACACCACTTCAGTCACCTGTCGCCGTCAAAGCATTTGATGGCAGCAACCTTGTCGGTACTGCGGAGGGAATCATTTCTGCCGGCAACGACCATACATGCGCCATATTGCCTGCGGATGCTCCGCACCAAAATTCTATTGGCTGCTGGGGAGACAATTTTAATGGCGAACTAGGTAATAGCGCGGCCTTCGGCGATGCGACGAGCTATGCGGAGCCAGTCGTGTTCTCAGGTGGAAATCCATTGAACGACGTGTCTTCGTTGACTTCCGGCGATGCGTTCTCGTGCACTCTGCTGATCTCCGACCATAGCGTGGCCTGCTGGGGAGTGGACAATCTGGGTCAACTCGGCAACAGCGACGAGACGTCTGGCGATTCTGTTTCACCGCTCCCGGTACAGGCTCACGGAATCACGCTTGTCGGCTTCGACGAAATTGCCGCAAGAGGCGATCACGCATGCGCGCGGCATGGTGCGAGTGTCTTGTGCTGGGGCGGCAACGGTTTCGGTCAGCTTGGAATAGGATCGTCCGACATGACAGCACATCCGTCTCCCCAGAACGCCTTGGTGGATGCGCCAATATTTGCCGACAACCTAGACGGGAACTAACCGAGTGACGTAACGACCATCTCCATCGCCATTTCGGTCGCGGCGATGAGGCTCGCCGGATCGGCGCGTCCGCTGCCGGCGAGCGGCAGCGCGGTACCGTGATCGACGGACGTGCGGATGTAGGGCAGCCCCAGCGTCACGTTCACCGAATCACCAAAGCCGAGCGCTTTAAGCACGGGCAATCCTTGATCGTGGTACATCGCGAGATAGGCATCTACCTGCTCGCGCTTGGACGGCACGAACGCGGTATCGGCCGATAGCGGACCTTCGAGCAGCAGACCTTCGCCGCGCAGCGCTTCGATCGACGGCGTGATGATCTCGATTTCTTCGCTGCCGAGATGGCCGTTCTCGCCAGCGTGCGGATTGAGCCCGAGCACGGCGATGCGCGGGCTGTCGAGACCGAAGCGGTGGCGCAAATCGTTGTACGCGATACGCAGCGTCTGCACGAGGATTTCCGGCGTGATCGCGGCGGGCACGTCGGCGAGCGGCAGGTGCGTCGTGGCAAGCACCACGCGCAATCCGGGTGCGACGAGCATCATCGCCACGCGGCACTTTGAGCGATTGGCGAAATATTCGGTGTGACCGGTGAAGGCGATGCCGGCCTCGTTGATGATGGATTTCTGCACGGGCCCGGTGACCAGCGCATCGAATTCGCCTTCGAGGCAGCCGTCGTTCGCGCGCGCCAGCGTGGCCACCACATACGGCGCGTTGCGCACGTCGAGTTTGCCGGGTACGACCGGCACCGAAGCGGATAGGTGAACGCAGCGCAGCGTGCCGGGTGAGCGCTCGGCGATCCATTGGCCGTCGTCGTCGGTGAACTCGAGCGCGATGCCTTGCGCCTGTGCGGCGCGCTGCACCAGCGTCTTGTCGCCGATCAGGATGAGGTCGGCGTTCACCTCTGTCGCCGCGAGCGCGGCGACGATGTCGGGTCCGATGCCCGCCGGCTCGCCGGATGTGACGGCGATGCGCGGCAGCCAGGGCTTGGCCGCGCTCACGAACGCTTACTGATCGCCGCTCTCGCCGCCGGTGTTGACGCCGGTGACGACGCCGGTGAGGCGGTTGTCCACGTACGATTCGCTGCGTACCTGACGCAGGAAATCCTCGTACTCCTCGTCGGCTTTCCGGTTGCGCAGCACGTCGCGCGCGTGTTCACGCTTGGCGGTGTCGGTCACATCTTCCTCGCGCGTGCCGAGGCGTTGGATGATGTCCCAGCCGCCTTCGGTCTGGAACGGTTGCGAGATCTCGTTGTCTTTCAAGCTGGTGAGTTGCGCGCTGACGCTCGGACCGAACTGGTCGAGCTGGAACCAGCTAAGGTCGCCGCCGGCCTGCACGCTGTTCGGATCCTGCGAATATTTCTTGGCCAGGGCCGAAAAGTCTTCGTGATTGTCCACGATGCGGCGGCGGATGTCGGCGATCGTCTTCTGCGCGTCTTCGTTGCTGGTCAGCTCGCCCACTTTGATGAGGATGTGGCGCGCGTGGTATTCCGTGACGACCTGCTTGTTGTTGCTGCGCACGTCGACCAGCTTGACGATGTGGAATCCGCTCGGTCCGCGCAAGGGCTGCGATACCTGGCCGGGCTGCATGCCTTCGACGAGGTTGGCGAACGCTTCGGGCACTTCGTCGTAATGGCGCCAGCCCAGATCGCCGCCTTGCAGTGCATCCGGCGCACCGGAGTAGCGGATCGTGGCGGCGGTGAAATCCATGCCGTTGTCGACCTGCTTCTTCACGTCGTCGGCCTTTTCCTTGGCTTCCTGTATCTGTTGGGCATTGGCGCCTTCGGGCAGCGTGATGAGGATGTGCTGCAGATGCACTTGTCCTTCCTTCAGGCTGTTGCTGGCGAGCAGGATGTCCACTTCCGAATCGGTCACCTGCGACTGGCTCTGCACCACGCGCTGCTGCAGGCGCTGCACGAGTAGCTGGTCGCGGACGCTCTTGCGGAATTCATCGAAATCCATGCCCTGCTGCGCGAGCGAGGCGCGCAGCTGCGGCACGGAGATATGGTTGTTCTCGGCCACGCGCTGCATGGCCTGGTCGACGTCGGCGTCGCTGACGCGGATGCCGGTGCTTTGCGCGCGTTGCACCTGCAGGC
This sequence comes from uncultured Gammaproteobacteria bacterium, assembly GCA_963708785.1. GTDB lineage: Bacteria > Pseudomonadota > Gammaproteobacteria > Xanthomonadales > Rhodanobacteraceae > Rudaea. The sequence continues at coordinate 19,223 of CAVPTJ010000017.1, read as the reverse complement.
GCAGCATGATCAGGCTGTCCAGCACCTGTTTTTCGAGCACCTCGCGCGGCGGCAACTGCTGCGGATTGCTCCGGTACTGCTGCAGCACGTTGTTGACGGCGCGATCCAGGTCGCTCTGCAGGATCACGTCGTCTTCGGCGACGGCGACGATGCGGTCGAGCGGTTCCTTCGTGGCGAGTTGCGCATGGGCCGTGGTGAAGACGCCGAACGAGGCGAGCAACAGGCAAGCGGAAGCGACGAGTTTGTTCATCGGGAAATCACATCTCATGAGGGCGCGCGGCTGGCGCGGTTGACGTCGTAAAAGGTGGTTGGGCGCACCGCTGCTTCTGCTCGAAACCGCGGCGCGCAACGGCGCGACATGATGCGGCGGCGACGGCTAAGAAATCGTTATGCCGCGGCGCCTTCGCGTGCCGTCATTCATAGCCAAGGATAGCACGGCGCAGGAAGTTTTCGGCGCGATGGCCGGTGCCGCCCAGGCCCTTGAACTCGATCTCGAAGTACAGGCCGGTGTTCGGCTTGATCTGCCCGATGGCGTTGATGTAGCGGCGCAGAAGCACGCGCAGCGAGACACAGCAACTGTCGTACTGCGTGCCGGCAAAGGCCTCCAGCAACTGGCGGTCCTGCAGCGAATAGTAATAGCGGCCGATCAGCGCCCAGCGGTCGTTCAGCGGATACAGCGCGCTGGAATCGACCTGTTCGAGCAACCCGCGCCGGTAACGGTAAGAAACGTTGAACACGCCGTCGCCCGCGAAGCGATGTTCGACGCTGAACGCCGACAGGTCGGTGTGGTGCATGTTTTCGATCACCGTCGCGGTGATCGGATCGATAACCTTGGAATTGGGGTTGTACTGCTGATCCCACTTGAATTCCCAGCGGTCGTTCAGACGCAGGTCGAGCTCGGCTACGTAGTCCGATCCGGAGAAATCCACTTCGGGAATGTTCGGCAACTGCACGCGCTGCGGATCGAAGTAGTGGATCTGGCCGACGCTGGCGCTCAATAGCTGATCGCCGGAGTTGGTGTCGATCAACCGCGTGGTCAGCGCCAGCGTGAGGTTGTTGGCGTTGCTTTGCCGATCCGCGCCGACGAAGGCGTTGTTGCGGAACAGACTCGGGAAATCGAACGTCGGCAGCTGCGTGTCGAAGATCGGCAAGTCGTTCTGGTTGCGATACGGCACGCGCAGGTAATAGATGCGCGGCTCCAGCGTCTGCGTGAGGGCGTTGTCGAACCAGGTCACGTCGCGATCGAAGATCAGGCCAGCGTCGAGGCTGAAGATCGGCACAGTGCGGTCGGGCGTGCGATCGGTGAACTGCGGCGAGGTCGGGTTGCTGAGGTTGTAGCCCTGCACGTTGCGCAGATCGTAGCTCGTGTAGCGCACGCCTAATTCCGGACGAATGAAATAGCCCGCGGTCTCGATCGGATAGGCGATGTACGGATACAGGTCCAGGCGCTGCCCTTCCAGCGCGGTGACCTGCGTGAAGCTGTCGACCGTGTTGGGCTGCAGGACGTCGTAGGGGCCTTTCTTGAAATCCACGTACTCGGCGTTGACGCCGGCGGTGAAATCGCCGAGCACCGCGTGTTCGCCGGTGAACACCGCGCGCGGCAGTCGCGTGTAGGGCAGATACGCTTCGGACAGGAACGGCTCGGTGATCTGGTTGCTGTCGCCGCCGATGCTTGCCGACCACCACGTACCGCGACCGTTGACGTAGGCGCTGGAGCCGAGCAGCGACGTGGCCGATGTGGTCAGCGTGTCGCCGTAATCCTGGAAATACTGCTTGTCCGAGACGCGGCTGATGTCGACGGCCGCGCCCCAGTTATCCGCGAAGGTGAAAGCGTTGTAGTCCTGGAGGCGGATCTGGTAACGCTGCTTGGGTATGTCCAGCGGTGTCTGCAGCGGCGCCTCGCCAAGCGCTTCCTCATTGGCGATGTCGCGCAGTTCGTTACCGACGTTCAGGTCGTTCGGCGTGTACGTCGCGTCGATTTCGAGCCGATCATGCTGATCGATGTAGCGGAACTGGCCTTCCACCATCGCGCCGCGTTCGGTGGAGTAGATCGGCTCGATGGTCGCGTCGTAATTCGGGGCGAGATTGAGATAATACGGCGCACCGATCTGCAGACCCTTGCGCGAGCTCACGCCCAAGGTGGGCGTCAGGAAACCGGTCTCACGATCGTTGTTGAGCGAAATGCTCAGGTACGGAAACCAGAAGAACGGCACGTTGCCGTAATACATCGTCATGCCGTGCCCGTAGGCGCGCTGCTCGATGTGATCCATCTCCATCGTATTGCCGTGCACGTGCCACTGCGGTTCGTCGATGTCGCACGTCGAATACGTGGCGTCGGTGAATTTGGTGTGGTCCGGATCGGTTTCGTTGACGGTCGCCGCGGTGCCGTTGCCGCGCTGCTCGATGAGCTGGTAACGCGAGTGGGTCAGATAGGTGGTGCTCGGCGTGACCGTGCCCTTGGCATGATCGGCCGAGATCAGCATGCTGCGATCCTGCGCGCGCACGTGGCCGTCGGCGGTGTAGTCGGTGGTTTCCTCGTCGACCGTCAGCGTATCGGCGCGCAGGAGCTGATCCAGGCGCTGGATACGCACGTCGCCGGTCAGCGTGTAGTGCGTTCGGTCGGGGCTGGTGATGCGCTGCGCTTCGACGTCGGCCGGCGTCTGCGACCGATCGCCCTCGGTCGGCAAGCCGGGTACGAAGAAATCGAGCATGTCGTTCTTCTTGCAGCCGACGAAATCGACTTTGCGCTTCGGACAGATCAGCACGCCGACCGGACACGCGACAGCCGGCTCGTTGCTACCGCTCGCCGCCGTGACCGGCGCGTGCGACACGGCGGCGGCATTGTTCAGATCGTCCGCCACGGCGCCGTGCGCGAGGCCGACGAGGATTGCGGAAACGAGCAGACGCGGGCGGAGCAAACCCCTTCGATGGAAATTCGGCACGTTGGTCCGTCTGTGTGCTTGATGCAGCGGCAAAGCTTGCCTGATTCGGACCAATCGGGCAAACGGGCCTTTTTAAGAATTTACCTTCGCGGTAACTGCGCCGTCGTCGAGGCCGCCAGACTGCGCGGTCACCCGCGTCCGGCGGGCTTGCGCGGGAGCCTCACGATTTTCTCGATCTCCCTGTCCCCGACAGCGCCGAGGAGAGGAACAGCGCCTCGACCTGTCGCAGCGCGCTGCCTGCTAGTCGAACATCGCCGCCACGTGCGCCGCCGTGCTCTCGCGCAACGCCGTCGGACTGTAGCCGCCTTCAAGACTCGAGATCACGCGCCCCGATGCAAATTCATCGGCCACTTCGACCAACGCGCGCGTCGCCCATGCGTAATCTTCCGCATCGAGATTGAGATCGGCGAGCGGATCGAGCCGATGCGCATCGAATCCCGCCGAGATGATGATCAATTGCGGCTTCGTCTTGCGCAGCGCCGGCAGCACGATGTCGTCGAACGCCTGCCGGAATTCCGCGCGCCCGGCGCCCGGCGGCAACGGCGCGTTGACGATGTTGCCGGCGCCTCTCTCGCTCCTCGCCCCGGTGCCCGGATACAGCGGCGATTGATGCGTCGATGCATACAACACGTTCGGCGTCTCCCAGAAAATATCCTGCGTGCCATTGCCGTGATGCACGTCGAAATCGACGATCGCGATGCGCTCGATGCCGCGCGACATCGCGTGCGCCGCGCCGACCGCCACGTTGTTGAACAGACAAAATCCCATCGCGACATCGCGCGTGGCGTGATGCCCGGGCGGACGCACCGCGCAGAACGCACGCGTGGTTTCGCCGTCGATCATCGCATCGACCGCGGCACATACCGCGCCGGCGGCGCGCAGTGCGGCTTCCATCGAGTCCGGATTCATCGTCGTGTCGGCATCCACGCGCACATAGCCTTCCGCAGGCACGTTGTCGGCGAGCAGATCGATCAGACGCTCGTCGTGGACGCGCAGCAGTTGTTCACGCGTCGCGCGCGGTGCCTCGATGCGTTCGAGCGCGGCGAATCGATCTGCATCCAGCGCCTCGAGCACTGTCTGCAGACGCAACGGCGATTCCGGATGACCGGGTCCCGCGTTGTGCCGCAGGCAAGCCGGATGCGTGTAGAGTTTCATGGTCATGCCGATAGCATCCAGCGCGGCATGCGTGGCGTCAATGTGCGTATCGGATAACATCCGCTCTCGCCGCTGGTTTGCCGCATTCGGAGTCGCCGTGACGCGACGATTCAAGAAGGTATTCACCGTGTTGATCGCCATTCCCGTCGTCGTCTACGCGATCTACGCCGGCGCGATGTACGACCGTCAACTGCAACTCCTGTTTCCCGGCACGACGGAGCAGCATCACCCGTACCTGACGACACTGCCGCCGGACGTCGAAGAAGTGGAAGTGCCGGTGTCGTTCGGCAAGGCGCGTTTCGTTTACTTGCATGCCAGCGGCGCGGCGAAAACGCCGGCAATCGTTTTCGCCCACGGCAACTTCGATCGCGCCGCCGATTTCGTCGACGGATTGAAAGCGCTGGCCGAACGCGGCATTGCGGTGGCCTCGATCGAATATCCCGGCTACGACGGTGCCGACGGAAAGCCGACGTTCGATTCGCTCAATGAAACTGCGAGCGCGGTCTTCGACAATCTGGCGCAGCGGCCGGAAATCGACGCGACGCACATCGTCGGCGTCGGCTATTCGATGGGCGGCGGCATCATCGCCGAACTGTCGCGGCGCCGTCCGCTGGCGGCACTCGTGCTGTTGTCGACGTACACCTCGATCGCGGACATGGCCAACCGGTTCGCGCTGCCGTCGCTGCTGGTGCGCATCCCGTTCGACAACGCCGCGCGCGTCGCCGACTTCAAAGGGCCGATCCTGATTCAGCACGGACGCGCCGACAATGTCATTCCGTTCGTTTATGGCGAAAGGCTCGCCGCGGCGTCACAGGGCCGGGCCACATTCCTGCCGATGGATTGCGGCCATGCAAGCTGCGATTTCGCGCATACGATTTTCCACGACACGCTGTACGACTGGCTGCGTGCGCAGCACGTGATCGACTGATTCAGCGCGTTTCGTCGAGCAACGACGCGAACGATAAGACCGCATCGTCCTCGCGCAGACGCGCCGCTGCGCTGGAAGCGTCAGCCGGCACCCATTCGGGAAACGGAGTCTCCTCCACGTGATGTCGGCCGCCGGCGGTGTGCACCTCGCGAACGCGCGCGACGTTCGCGGCAGGAAATCGTTTCGCCACACGCACGAGCGCAGGCCATAACCTGCGGTGCACGAATCCGATTTTGCCGTCGACGATGCGGCAGACGAGCACATCCGGCGATTCGCGCAACGCGCGCGTGATCGCAAAAATCATTTTCGCGCGCGGATGCGTCCACCAGTTGCCGCGAACCGGCTTGCCGGCGATGGCAGTGACCAGCGATGGAACTTGCGGATGATGCGCCGACTCGGCCACCACGCCATGTCGCGCGACGAACGCGAGCGCCTGCTCGACGGTCAGGATTTCTTGCGGCGCTCGTGCTGCCACAACACTTCGCCGTGGCCCGACGCGCGCGCCAGTACGCGTGCGATGACGAACAGCAGGTCCGACAGTCGATTCAGATAACGGATCGCTTCGGCACGCACATCCGACTGGCGGCTGAGTGAGACGACTTCGCGCTCCGCGCGCCGGCACACCGTGCGCGCAAGATGGCAGCACGCCGCCGCCATTCCGCCCCCGGGCAGGATGAAATCTTTCAGCGGCGGCAAATCGGCGTTGAAACCGTCGAGGGTGGTCTCGAGGCGATCGACATCGGCATCGTGCACCATCGCCATGCCGGGAATGCACAACTCGCCGCCGAGATCGAACAGATCATGCTGGATCTGCGTGAGCGCCTCGCGCACGGCATCGGGAATTTCCTGCGCGAGGACCATGCCGATCGTGCTGTTGAGTTCGTCCACGGTGCCGTACGCGGCGACGCGCGGCGAATCCTTCGACGTGCGCGATCCGTCGCCGAGGCCGGTGGTACCGTCATCGCCGGTGCGCGTGTAGATCTTCGAGAGACGATTGCCCATGCGGGCCGCGCGGTCAGGCGGCAGCGGCGTAGAGCGACGGCCAACGGCGGCGCATCAGTTCGAATCCGCCGAACAGGATCGTGCTCCACACCAGCGTGCCGAGGATGGCGTTTTTCAGGAACGGCAGCGCGGCGACATAACACGGCACGATGCCGGCGCGGCAATATTCCGTATCGCCGACAACCCACTCCGCGAAGCTCACGACCACGAAGAACAGCAGCGAACCGGCGATGCCGAACGTGACGACACGCAACGCGCCGACGCGGTTGCGCAGACCCAATCCCAGCGCGACGCTGAGCGCGATACAGGTATATACGACCGGTATCATCCAGTGCAGCCCGATGATCAGATCCGCGAGCAGCATGGCGGCCAGCGGCACGATGAAAGCGAGCCGGCGGTCATTGAAGTACGCGCCGCCGAACAGCGCGACCGCTTCGACCGGCGTGGCGTTGTATGCCCACAGCGCCGGCACGAAATGGATAACCAGCCGCACCCCGACGGCGAAGGCGATGAGCGCCACGAGCACACCGGTGCGCGGCGACAGGATCGGATTCTGCGGGAGACGCTGCATGTCGAAAACTCCGGAAATTTGAGCGCGGCGGGCGCGGAACCGTCAGTCCGGTTCGAACCGCGAAGCATTCACATAGCATACTTCAAACTGGCCCCCACGTGAGCGCACGCGCGCCGTGTGTGCGTGGTCCACGCGCAGCGCGAAGGCGTTCGCCGGCGGCAGTCCGAGCGCGTGGCACAGTAGCGCGCGGATCGATCCGGCGTGCGCCACGGCGAGCACGACATCCTCCTCGCGCGTGGAGGACAGCAGCGACGACAGCCACGCGCCGGTACGGCGGATCACGTCGGCGAAACTCTCGCCGTTCGGCGCTTCCTGGATGATCCAGTTCGCCGCCCAATGTTCGTAGCGCGCGGCGTCGGAGCGCATCACCTCTTCCCACGGCTTTCCGTCCCAGTCGCCGAGATTCACTTCGCGCAGCCGCACGTCGGTCAGGGGCTCAATGGCAAAGCGCGCGGCGAAAACGGCGGCGGCCTGCTGTGCGCGTTTCAGATCGCTGGTGAAAAGGAAGCGCGGGGCGTCCTGCGTCCATGTGGCCGCGAGCTGCTGCATCGCGCCGAACCCGCCGGCCGATAGCGGCATGTCGGTCTGGCCCAGACACAGTCCCGGCACGGCCTCGACATCGCCGTGACGGACGAGAATCAGATCCATCGCACTCCCCCTCGACGCGCGCAGGGTAACAAATTCGCTCGCGCGGTATCATCGTCGAATGGAAACGTGCGATGTCCTCATCGTCGGTGGCGGCCTGGTCGGTGCCAGTCTTGCCATCGCGCTGGACGGCAGCGGACTCGATGTCGCGCTGGCCGAGTCGGCCGTGCCGCGCGTCGAGGCGCAACCGAGCTACGACGAACGCAATCTCGCGCTTGCGCAGGCCAGCGTGAATGCGTTGACTGCGCTCGGGGTATGGACGCATCTGTCGACGGCGACGCCGATTCGCAAGATCCACATCAGCCGCCAGGGTGAATTCGGCGCGGTGCGGCTGGATGCCGCACAGCATGGACTCGAAGCCTTCGGCGCCGTCGTGCCCGCGCGCGAACTCGGCAACGCGTTGTTGCGCCGGCTGGATGCCTGCAACGGATTGCGGCGATTCGCGCCGGCGACGGTGCGATCGATCGACGTGGATCCCGACGGCGCCACCGCGCGTTTGCACACCGCCGACGGCGAACAGACGATGCATGCGCGATTGCTGATCGGTGCGGACGGCACGCATTCGTTCGTGCGCGAGGCACTCGGTATCGGCGTCGATCGATTCGATTACGCGCAAACCGCCTTCGTGCTCACCGTCACCACGCAGCGCACGATCGATTCGGCGTACGAACGCTTCACCGCGGGCGGCCCGACGGCACTGCTGCCGCTCGGCGAACGTCGCGGCGGTGTCGTGCTCACCGTGCCGACTGATGAAGCCGCACGTGTCGCGCAACTCGACGATGCGGCATTCCTCGATCTGCTGCACGCGCGGTTCGGTTGGCGGCTCGGACGCTTCTCGCGGCCGGGCAAGCGTGTGTCGTATCCGTTGCAGCGTGTCTGCGCACAGCGGCTGACGGCGAGCCGCGTGGCATTGATCGGCAACGCCGCGCAGACGCTGCATCCGATCGCCGCGCAAGGTTTCAATCTCGGTCTGCGCGACGCACTCACGCTCGCCGACTGCGTGCAAGGTGCCGACGATCCGGGTGCCGCGTCGCTGCTCGCTGCCTATTCCGAAAGCCGACGCGCCGATCGCGACGGCACGATGGCGATGTCCGACGGTCTCGCGCGGTGGACTCGCGACGAATCGTTGCCGCTCAAGCTGGCGCGATCCTTCGGCATGATCGCGCTCGACCGCCTCGCGCCGCTGCAATCGATGCTCATCGATCGCGGCATGGGATTCCGCGGCGAGACGCCGTCCCTGGCGACGCGGAGCGTGCCGTGAACCGTCGCGGCATGCACGATGTCGCGGTGGTCGGCGCCGGCATGGTCGGCGCGGCATTGGCATTGCGGCTGGCCGAAGCAGGCTTCGACGTCGCGTTGGTCGAAGCGCGCGAACCGCCGCCGTGGCACGCCATGGACGAAGTCGATCTGCGCGTGGTCGCGCTGGCGCCATCGTCGGTCGAATTCCTGGATGGCGTCGGCGCATGGCGCGCGATTGCCGCAGCGCGCGCGAGCGCATACTCGCGCATGCACGTGTGGGACGCCGTGGCGCCGGGCCAGTTGACCTTCGACGCGAAAGAACAGGGCGAGTCGGCGCTCGGCTACATCGTCGAGAACCGGCTGATCCAGTCGGTGTTGTGGAGCGCGCTCACGAAAGTCGAGCGTTATGCTGCGCGTGCCGGCGAATGTGGTTGCTACCGAAGCCTCGGCGGAGCGGCGCACGCTGGCGCTCGACGATGGGACGTCGCTCGCCGCGCGATTGGTGATCGCAGCCGACGGCGCCGAATCCGCGTTGCGCGGACTTGCCGGCATCGCGGTGCGCGAGCGCGGTTACGCGCAGCGCGCGATCGTCGCGCACGTGGCGACGGACCGGCCGCACGAGTCCACCGCATGGCAGCGCTTCCTGCCCGACGCGACGCTTGCGTTCCTGCCGCTCGGCGATGGACGCAGTTCGATCGTCTGGTCGGCGCCGGAACATGACGTCGATCGTTTGCTCGCGCTCGACGATGCCGCGTTCTGCCGCGAACTCGGCGTGGCATTCGATTTCCGGCTCGGCAACGTCACGGCGACGACGCGTCGCGCCGCGATCCCGCTGCGGCTGCTGCTGGCCGAGCGCTACATCGCGCCGCGCCTGGCGTTGGTCGGCGATGCCGCGCACGTCGTGCATCCGCTGGCCGGGCAGGGCGTGAACCTCGGTTTGCGCGATGCCGCCGAACTCGCCGACGCGCTGAGCGCCGCCCGCGACGGTAAACGCGACATCGCCGCCGAGTCCGTCCTGCGACGTTACGAACGCCGGCGGCGCAGTGACGATTCGCTGTCGGCTTACGCGTTCGATGGAATCCAGCATGCTTTTGGCAGCGACTGGTTGCCTCTGGCGATGGCGCGCGGCGCGGCGTTGTCGATCGTCGACCGCCTGCCGCCGCTCAAGCGCCTGTTCGCGCGGCACGCCGCCGGACGCTGATCAGTTATCATCTTGCGATCTTTGGGAGATATGCCATGTCGATCGTCACGCTGCTGTTGCTGATCCTGCTCGGGATTCTCGGGATTTCGTCGTGGGTGAAGAGCCGCCAACCCAACGCCGGCGCGCAACTGGCCAAGCTCGAACAGTTCGAAGGATGGATCGGACTGGTCGGACTGGTGTGGGGCATCGTCATGCTGCTGCAGTGGCTGCAGGTGCTCGAATACATCCGCTATGCGGGCGGCGCGGTCGTGGTCGGCCTGCTCATGGTGATCGTCGTCATCGCGCTGTCGCTGATCCTGGCGATGCCGGTGTTGCGCAGCCTGTTCGGCGCGAACAACTTCACCAACAAGCTCGCCGAGTTTTCCTCGAAGCTGATGCCGTACAAGGTCGGCCTGGGATTCGCGTGTCTCGTGCTGGCGATTTATCTGATCGTGACGATGTCGGCGCTGCGGGCTTTCTGAAAAAAACATCGCGGCTTTCAGCAAGGGCGCCGCGTCATTTCTCGATCTTGTAGTTGATGCCTGCGCGGCTCGACAGCGTTCCGTTCTGTATTTCGATATTGAATAGCCGCGTCAGCCGATAACGCAACGTCACCACTTCGCCCGGCGTGAACAGGCCGACGCCGTAACTCAGATACAGGCGCGGCGAGAGGTATTTGCCGATGGTCAGCGCCGCGCCGCCCACGGCGGTGCTGTCGGCGACGCCAACGTCGTCAAGGCCCATCCTTCGGCCGACGCTTTTTGCGAGCAGATCGCCGCCGGCCGTACCGAGCGCACGCGCCGCGCTGCCCACCGCGTCGCCTTCGCCGCTCTTGAGCTGGTTCAACGGCTTGCCGGCGACCAGATACGACAGCGCATCGGACTGCTCCATCGCCGGATCGGAAAACACGCTGAGGACCGGGACCTGCGCGGTGCCGCGCACCTGCAGGCCGACGGTGACATCCGGATCGGTGAAGCCACGCGTCGCGCGCAGGTCGAGGCCGGGATTGTCGAGCGGCGTGCCGGCGAACAGCAGCCGGCCCGAGTCGATCTTGAGATCCTGGCCATAAGCCTTGTACGTGCCGTTGACGATGATCTGGCCGCGCCCGATAGCGGCGCGGCCCGGATAATCCTGCACGGCGATTTGTCCGCTCAGATAACCGTCGAGGCCGAAGCCGACCAGATGGACTTCCTGGCCTTGGCGCAAATCCATGTCGAGCTTCTCGCCCGCACCGAGCTTGACGGTGATGTCGGCGATGATCGGCGAACTCGCCGCATCCGGCGTGCGCTCGGCATCGGTGACCACGATGTCGGGCGACGCCCGGCTCACGCCGCCGCCGGGCAGCTTGCCGAGATCGACATTGGCGCGCGGCACGGTGAGCTGACCGTTGACGACGATGTCGGCATTCTTGCGTGTGACGGTCAGCGCAGGCGAGATGTGCACGCGTGCGCCGGGGATGTCGGCGGCGAGGAAATTGTCGCCGTCGATCTTCAGATCGATCGGTGCGTTCTTGTCGATGCCGAGCGAGCCGCTCAGCGCGAGCTTGCCTTCGTCGGAAGCGATGCTGCCATCCACCTTGAACGCTGTGCCGTCGTCGGAATGCAGCGTGATGCGGCCGTCGTGCAGTTTCAGGCCGGCCGCCGGAATTTCCGTGGCGAAGCCGGACAACGCAACGTCGCCCGAGGCGTTCGGCTTCGAGGTCGTTCCCGACAGCGCGATCCTGGCGTTCACCGCGCCCTTGGTGGATGCGGTCTGTGTCGAAAGCAGGTCGATGAATCCCAGGTTGTTCATCGACGCCGTGATCGATCCCGCGAGCGTCCCGTTGTCGCCGCCGCCGATGGCGATATGGCCGTCCAGACGTCCGTCGTGATCGAAGGCGCCGTGCACATCGATAGCACTTTGTTGCGTATCCAGTTTCGCCGCGACAGTGAAATCGCGGTACGAGACCAGCGGCTGCTGCTGTGAATCCGGATAAGCGATCGATCCGGATGCCGACGTGATGTTCGCGTTGCCGCTGAGTGCGCCCGCGCCGCTGCGCGCAAGGTTTCCGTCGCCGTTGATTTCGCCGTCGAGGCGCAACGGCGCATCGGGATCGGCGAACGTGGCGATCGTTTTCAGTTGCAGGTGCGCGATCGAGAATTTCGCCAGCAGCGACTGGTCGGCCGCCTGCGCGCCGGCCACGCAGATGTGCGCGTTCTCCGAGACCAGGCAAAGCTCACCGAACTGCGCCGACGCGGGCGAGTAGGCGATGGGCGAAGGCTTGCTAAGCGTCCATGCAGCCGCACCTTTCGGCGTCAGCGACAGCGCGGTCAGCGAACCTTGCCAGCCGGTCAGGTCCTTGGCCGGATGGGTGAGTGCGCCGCTCACGCCGAGCGATGCGACTAGCTGAGGGCCGCGCGCATCCAGCGTCAGTGAGTGATTCGACGCATCGCCGTGCGCGTCGAGCTTTATCGCATCGAAGGCGTAGTTTGCGTCAACGAGATTCTGTGCGGTGACGTTCACCGTTCCGCTCGGCGAACGGATGTCCTTCACGTCGGCTTTGACGACGAGGCTATCGACGTGCGCGTCGCCATACACGATTTTCGTGCCGGCGAGGTTCGCGTTTGCGTCGAGGTTGGGCCATTTTCCTTTCGCCGCGACGGTGCCGCGCAAACTGCCGCCGGTTTTTGGAATCCAGTCGCCCAGATTCGCGATGGCGAGCTCGGCACTGATGTCGGTCTGGTCGGCGGCCTTGCCCTTGATGCCGATCGAACTGTTGCCGGATTTCAGATCGAGCGTTCCGTTCACCGCAAGCGGCGACGCGAAAGTCAGATCGGCGCTGCCACTGACCGGCCGCTGGCGCAGCGTGCCGGTCAGTTTTTCGATAGTCAGATCGCCGGCCGGGCCTTGCTTGTCCATTTTTCCATTTGTGGACAGCGCGAAGTCGATCGCACCGGGCCAGTCTTTCGCGAACGCGCCGGGATCGAAACGGTGCGCCGACGCTTGCAATTGCCATTGCATCTGCGGCTGCAACTGGATGCGGCCTGCGACGCTGAGCTCGCCCTTGAGCTGTTTCAGCGCGAGACGGTGCAGATCGATGGCCTTTTGCGTGCCGTCGAGCGCGATGGAGATGTCGGCTGGTTTGCCGGGTGGGCCGACTACGAAATCGCCAGTTGCGTTAAACGCGGCCGCACTGCCGCTGGCGTGCAGCGTCCCGTGCGTGGCCAGCGGCTGGCCGACCAGATCGGCCGGTAGCTCGACATCGTTCCAGTCGATCGAAGCGGCACCTGCGATCGGGCTCGCATCCAGTTGTACGAAACCTCTCGCGGTCAGCACGCCTTGCGCTTCAGGCGAACGGATGCGCACGGTATCGACGGTAAGCTTCTTGCCGTCGAACGCGTATTGCAGCGGATCGAGCGCAACGGTATGCGCGTTGAGGCCGAGCGTGGCGGTGACGTTGCCGTGCGTGCGGTCGCCGCTGCCGTTCAAGTCAAGCGCAATGCTCTGCAGCATTTCGTCCGCGACAAGGCGGCGCGGGTCGAATCGGGGCACGTGCAACGTGGCCGTCCACGGCAGCGCGTTGTCGCGAGAAGCCACCACGCCGTCGAGCGACAACCTCGTCGGTTGCGCGAGCTGCAGTAAGATGTGCGCGTTCTTGCCGTCGTTGTCGAGATCCAGCGAACCTGCGGCGCGACGGTCGGGCTGGACTTTCCAGTCGAACGTGCCTTTCGCCGTGCCGCGCAGATCCGCATACGAGGTGACGGCGGCGCTCAGATCCACGATTCCATCCGGCGCGCGCAACGCGAGCTTCTGCAACTGCAACGCGGCGGCCGTCCAGGTTGCTGCTAGATCCAGCGAATCGGCGGCGAACAACGGCTGGCCATCCTGAACGATGTTGATCGTCGACACACTTGCGTGATCAAGCAGGATCGACAGCGGCGGCGTCAGCAATGTCTGCAGCGACGGTGGCGGCGCTTGCGGAGTGGTCGCCGGCACCGTGGTCAGTGCGATATCGACGCCGGATACATCCAGGCTGCTCACGTGCAGTGTGCGCGAGAACAGCCCGGATAGTGCATATTCCACTTTTACACTTTTTATGCGGACGTCGATGCCGGATTCGGCATCGCGGTAGCGCACGCCTTCCAGCGTCAGCGGACTGGTAAGCGTGCCGCGTGAGCGTTCGACGGAAAGCTTGTCCGAGAGCATGGCTTTGACCCGCTCGAGCGCGAAGCGTGCGCCGGATTCGGCCTGGAGCAGCCACATGGCCAGCGTGCCTACCGCGACAATCAAGATCGCCACGGCCAGGCCGGTCCGTTTCAGCCATTTCTTCACAGGTCGGGCCCGATCGTCAGATGCAGTTCTACGCCGGAACGGCCATCCGGATCGTGGATCGGCGTGCCGAGATCGACGCGCACCATGCCGACCGGCGAGCGCCAGCGCAGACCCAGGCCGCTGCCGATGTGCGTCTTGTACGTCGCGAATCCGGTGAACGCGTCGCCGGCATCGGCGAACACGGCCACGCCCCAGTTGCGCGTGAAGTAATACTCGTATTCGGCGCTGCCGACGATGAGGTCTTCGCCACCGACGATCAAGCCGCTTGCGTTTTCCGGACCGATGGTCTGGAACGAATAACCGCGGATCGAACGGTCGCCGCCGGCGAAGAAACGCAATTCCGGCGGCAGCTTGTCGAAATCGCCGACCTGCGTCGCGCCGACCGACGCGCGAAAAATCACGCGCTGGTTCTTGCCGATACCCTTGATGTATTTGCCGTCGGCGCGTACCTGCACGAAATCGGTCGCCGAGATCAGCTTCGGTCCGCCGCGCGCGGTGAGTGTGAGCGAATAACCGTCGCGCACAAACAGCGGATCGTCCGCGCGTTTTCGTTCGAGCACCAGTTCCGGATACAGCAGTGTCGTGTTGCCGTGTTCTTCGAGCGCCTTGTTGCCGTTCGGATCGAGGATGTCGAACGTGCCGGTGAGCAGGTGCAGTCCAAGAGTGCGTGTGAAGCCCATCCATTGCCGCGTTTCATTGGCGACCAGCGACTCGGTGTGCGACACGGTCGTATCGGTATTTTCGTTGAGATAGTTGGCGCCGAAGTTGTAGCTGCGGTTGTTCGGGCCGGGCAGCGGAATCGAATACACCACGGATGCCGTCTTCAGTTTCTGCGCAACCTGCACTTCGACCTTGAGCTTGTGTCCCTTGTCGTTGAGCCAGCGCCGCTGCAGGCCGCCACGCACGCCGAAGCCGATGTCGGTGTCGATGAACACGCCGGCGGTATACACGTTGCGCTTGGCCGGGCCGAGCGTGACGTGGATCGGCACGATGTCGTCGTGCGCCTTGTCGATTTCCGGTTGCACTTCGACGACGGCGAAGTAATCGGCATCGATCAACTGTTGTTGCAGCTTGAGCAGATCGTCCTGCGCGTAAAAATCGCCCTCGTGCCACGGAACGTAGCGATCGAGGAATCCGTCGTAGAACTGGCCGCCTTCGAAGGTTGTCGCGCCGTATCGATAGCGTCGCCCGACATCCCACGCCAGATGCAGTGAGGCGCGGTTGTCGCCGCGCGACACCTCGACGGATTTCGTGGTGATTTTTGCATCGAGGTAGCCGCTGGCCAGCAACGCGGCCTGTACCGCGGCCTTGCTTTTTTCGTAGGCGGCGTGATCGAGACGTTCGCCCTTTTTTGGATTGAACGTCGCCAACGCCTTGCGCACGATTTTCTCGTCGCGCGCCGGCTCGGGCACGACGACGGCGTAGTCCGACACCACCGTCGGCTCGCCGAGATGCACGTGGATAACAGCAGCGTAGCCTGCCGGCGTTTCCTTGAATTCGCCATCGGCTTTAGCGTTGTAGTACCCGTACGGTTCAAGTGCGGCGGCGATCTGCTTCGGCGCGCGTTCGTACAGACGATGTGCCTGCGCGGCGGTGACGTCGCGGCTCGCATACTCCTGCATACCGGCGGCTGCGACCGCGGCGTCCTTCAGCGGGCCTTCGACGCCGTCGATCTGCAGTTCGAGGTGGGCTGCGAGCGCAGGTGCCGTCACGACCAACGTCAGCAGTCCGTAGCGCGCCAGCCGGGACGTCGCGTTGCGCGCGCGGGGCAGTTGGCCTGAATGCGTATCCATGCACTTCGACTTATAGCAGGACTCCTCCCGTTTGGGTGTCAGTCCCGCGCGAATTCCGACTTCACGCTAGGGACACGCGAGTGCGCTCAGATCAGCGGGAACATCGATGGAATCCGAGAAAAGCCGGTCGGTGATTATGCGGACGAGCGCGGCGCAGGAATGGGCCGATGAGTCCGTGGCAACTGTCGCAATGTAAGCTCGCTGATGATCGTCGATTGCGAAGGTGTAGGCATCGGAGCCCAGACCCATGGCGGCCCAGCCGGGATGTGCGGCATCACCGAATGACGCGTCATAACCGGAATCATCGTCCAGGCGCAGGAGGGCGACTGTCGTTGGTCGCGGCGGCGATACGGGCAAACCCGCTCCGCCCACGGCGAAGATATGTCCGTCAGGCAGCGGCTGCGCGCCGAGGACATAGTCGGCGTCGGGCTGGCCCGACACGACAGGCATCGCGTAACCCGGTGCGCCGGGCTGTTCGCCGGCCGGATTGAATGCGGTGTCGACATTTCCGCCGGAGTCGGCGCGGAAAAATAGATAATCCGAATAGGCGCCGGCGACGTCGTCATTGTCGGCGATGAGAAGCCGGTCTTGCACATCCAGATGCGCCGAGACAGGGGTCACCAGACCGGCGATCGAATCGTTGAAAAAAACGCCGTTGTCGCCGTAACCGGTATCGATCGTACCATCCGATCGAAGTTTCACGACCGCGATCTTGGAATTCGTTCCACCGGAATACTGGCCGCCGGTGGCGAACAGACCACCGTCGGGACTCGGCGTGAGAATGAACGTGAACACCTGGTCAGGCAGGTCCACTACACCGGCGGTACCGTACCCGCTGACGAGCGTTCCGCCTGCGTCGAAGTGCGCGACAGCGCCGTGCGTCAACGTCGTGACCGACGTTACGTAAAACGACCCGTCTGCGTTCACCGCCAGGCCGTCTGCGTCCGAAGGGCGCGACGACGGCGTCGGCGACAGGTCATAGCAGAAACTCCCAGAATGCGCGGGACCGAAATCCGCGGGCGCGCCTTGACTGTCGAGTTTGAGCAGCACGATACACGTGTCCCAAAGCGGGCCGAAGCTGTCGTGATGCGAGCCGCCTTCGCCGAGAACGCTGCCGTCGGAGAGAACGGCGACATGCTTTATTTCGCCGCCCATGGGTGTCGTCGCCGAGCCCGCCGGCAGGACAAAGAGACCGTGATCGGCAAATGTCGTATCCCAGGAACCGTCGGCATCGAGTCGGCCGATCGCTGCCTGGATGTGACCGACGTACGTGCCGCTGGTCGCGATCGACCGGCCCGCGACGATGATCTTGCCGTCGGACTGGAAGGCGATTCCGCGGATGTCGTTGAGAACCAGATTGCTTGTAGGTGTTGGCCCGATCAGCACGGCGCCGCCCGATCCGAACGTCGCATCGATACCGTTGGTCGCGGCGAAGGATGTGCTTGCGAGCGACAAGATGGCGAGCGTCAATAATTTCATGCGAATCCCAGTCGAACCTGGCGAGTATTGTCTCGCGCATATCCAACCTGCGCTGACGGAACGTCTCGTAGTCAACCGCTTTTCTCACCCGCGCGCCACGCGATCCACGCACTCACGATCGCGGAAAAATACGGAATCGCCTGCGCGCACAGGATCGCGATCCACAGCTTGCCTTCGATGTAGTTGATGCCGAGTGCGCGCATCATGCCGAAGATGCCGATCAGGATGGCGATGAACATCAACAGTTCTTCCTGCACCGCGGCGAACGGATTCGGCCGCTTGGACATGCGCCGGCTTTTGGCGGTGCGGATGAATTCGCTCTTGCGCTTGATCAGGCCCAGATAGATGCCGCGCGCGATCGAGTGGCTCAGTCCCATGGCGGCTATCGATGCGGTGATGGTGTCTTTCCACGAGCACGGCACGCGGATGCGGTACAGGATCAGGCCGAACACGGCCTTGAACACGAAGAAGCCGAGGATCGGATAGATGAAAAGATCCAGCGGCAGGTTGAAGTATTCGGGCAATCCGATCATGCCTGCCGTCCACAGCAGCGCGAGCAGGGTGAACGCCAGGTGCAGCGCGTCGGCGAACCACGAGAACCAGCCGGTGAGGAAGTGGAAGCGCTGGCCGCCGGTGAGCGGGCCGCGTCCGGTCATCCAGTTCCAGCGTGCCTTGAGGATCTGCATCGCGCCGAAAGCCCAGCGGTAGCGTTGCGACTTGTAGGCGGTGAAGTCCGCCGGCGTGAGGCCGCGGCCCATGATCTCGTCGACGTAGATCGTGTCGTAGCCGGCGTGCATCAGGCGCAGGCCGAGTTCAGCGTCTTCGCAGATCGTCCATTCGCTCCAGCCTCCGGTGGCTTCGAGCGCGCCGCGACGGACCATCGTCATCGTGCCGTGCTGGATGATGGCGTTGCGCTCGTTGCGATGGTGCATGCCGATGCGGAAGAAGCCGTCGTATTCCCAGTTGGTCATGCGGCGGAACGCGTTGTGTTCCCAGTCGCGATGCGCCTGCGGGCATTGCACGACGGCGACCTTCGGATCGGCGAAGTAGCCGGTGAGCGCCTTGAGCCAGTCGGCGCGCACGGCGTAGTCGGCATCGACGACGGCGATCACGTCGGCGCGCGGATTGGTTTCCTTGAGTCCGAAATTGAGCGCGCCGGCCTTGAAGCCCGGCCACGGGTTCAAATGGAAGAAACGGAATTTGTCGCCGAGTTTCCGGCAATGTTCCTCGACGGGCTGCCACACGTCGTCACGCTTGGTGTTGTTGTCGATGACGACGACTTCGAAATTCCTGTAGTCGAGCGCGGCCAGCGAATCGAGTGTGAGGATCACCATCTCCGGCGGCTCGTTGCAGCAGGCAAGGTGAATGGAGACGAACGGCTGCGATTCATCCGCACCGTTGCCCGGCAGCGGACCGAATTCGCGCATCCAGCGTCGCCGCCACAGCACTTCGGTGAACTCGAAACCGTTGATGAGCAGGATCATCACGATCGCCAGCTGCGCCGGCGCCAGCACGGTAAGCATGGCCCAGTCGTATGGATCGAGATAGAACGCGTACGGCAGGGTGGACGACCACACCATCAGCGATGCGGACAACTGGATCAGGATGCAGAAGAACACGAGACCCAGTGTCTTGAAGCGGATGAAATGCCGCGCGAACCAGAACATCGGCAGCAGCGCGATGAAGCAGGAGATCGCGGCCTTCCACGGCCAGCTAGGATCTTCGGTCACCGGTTCGGCGAGCGAGAATTTCGGATCGCGCGCAGCGTCGAACAGACCCCAGTACGCGCCGACGCGGCCTTCGAACGATTCCTTGTACGGCTGGTCGTACGCTTCTTCGATGTAGTAGTCGAACTGGCGTTCCGCAGCGACGTTGAGCCATTGGCGTATGAAAAGCGCCTGATCGGCCACGCTCGCGGTTGCGCCTTTTATGCGATCGCCCGACGACGGCCAGCCCACTTCGCCGATGACGATGTGCT
>CAVPTJ010000016.1:0-34611 GCA_963708785.1 uncultured Gammaproteobacteria bacterium | reverse complement strand
CGGCCGGCACCTGGCCTGACTTCCGGAATGCGACCGCTTTTCACGGAAACGGTGAGCGTGCCGTCGAGGTGCACGAGCGCGAAATTCGACGGCGCGCCGGCCCAACTGCCTTCCATGTGCGCGACGGTCTGACCGTCGTCGACGACGCCGGCATAACCGAACGACTCGAGCATGCGGCCGAGATTGCGCGCGGTGAGATCGATCGAAAAAGTCGATCGGTCGCTGCCGGGCCGGCCCAGCCAGTCACCGTGCGCGCGATCTCGACGTTGTCGGAATGCGTGCTCACTTGCTCGAAATGCGCTCCGTTGACGACCGGATAGCTTTCGACGGTCGTCTTGCCGAACACGCTTTGGCCGAGATGGAAATCGTCGATGCGCACGTGCAGCGGCGGCACCAGCGCGGGGTTGCGGTTGAGATCGCGTTGTCGTCGTCGGGGTCCTTCGAATCGGGCCAATACAGCCGCGCAAACTCGGCCGTGACGCCGCGACGCTTGAGCTCGACCGTGGGAATGTGCAGGGTGCCGTCGATAGCGTCGCCGGTGAATTTCAGATCGAGCGCGGTCTTTCACCGGCGTGAGCGTGAACGCGGCCGGTCCGAAATCGCGCGTATAGGCGAGCAGCGAGTCGGCGCGCATGTCGATGCCGGCGAGCACGTCGCTGCCGCTGCCGGCGTTGTTCGGCGTGCCGTCGCCGGTGGCGAAATCCATCCAGCCGGTGACATCGAGTTGCGAGGCCACGCCGCGGATCATCAGGCCCGCCGGCGGCAGCGCCGCGCTCACGTCGGCGCCGAGATTGATGTTCGCCGCGAACGGTTGCGTGGCCGAGACGAGACGTCCATGCATGAAAAGTTCGCTGCCGAGCGCCAGATCGACCTTGCCGCCCGCGGTCGGCGGATCGAGCACGAGCGCGAGCGGCATTGCCATCTCGGCGGACTTGGCCAGCGGCGCCGGCAGATCGAGCGCAACGCCGCGCAGATCGGATTTCACCGCGATGCGCGTGCTCGGCGACTTCACCGTGTCGTTGTCGGCGGTGAAGGTGATGTCCCACGCGGTGCTGCCGGTGACGCGATCGCTGTAGCCTTCCAGCATCGGCGCGTAGACGAGCAGATCGCGCGCGGGCAAATCCGCGTGCAGTGAGCCTTCGACGCCGTGATGCGGATCGGCCGCGAAGCCGCCGACGGCGAGTCTGAATTTCGCGGGCTTGTCGTTCATGGTCACGGCGAGATTGTCGGCGAGGAAGCCGCGCTGGTTGAAACGGACCTCGCCTTTAGCGTCGTTGAAGCGGATGTTGTACTTCGCGTCGGACAGATCGGCGTCGCTCAGTTGCGCTGTGCCGGAAAGTTCGAGCGACTCGATGTGCTTGGTCGGCAGATCCAGATGAAAATCGACGACGCCGTTGCCGCCCATGTTCACGCCGAGCAGTTGTGCGCCGAAATGCTGTCCGATCGGCGTGGCTTTGAGGTACGCCAGAAGGTCCTTGCCGCTACCGCTGGCTGTGACGTCGAGTTGCATCACACCGTCGCCGAAGTCGGGGAAAGCGAACGTGGCATGATCGACCTTGACACCCATCGACTGCGCCGCGGCGGCTTCGATGTGCAAGCTCGTGTTCACGAAATCCGCGTTCGCGTGCAGACGCTCGGCGGCGGGCCAGTCCGGCAGGAACGGAAAGCGCACGTCATCGATATCCGCGCGCGCTTCGAAACGGCCGGTGAAAGCACGGAACGGCCAGTCGGCGAGATCGCCGTGGAAGACGGCGCGGCCGAGCGTGACTTGCCCCGACTCGATCGCGCGATCGAGGAAATTGATGGTCGGCGGCGGCATCGAATTGATCGGCCAGAACAGATGCGAGGCCTGCACTTGCGCGTGGGTGACGACAGCCGAGACGTCGAGCGACGGTTTGGAGCCGTCGTCATGCAGGTCCACGGCGCCGCGAAGCTGACCGCCGAAATTGGAGCCGTCGAAATCGATGGCGTCGGTTTCGATGCGCCACAAATCCTCGCCGCGATAGATAGCCACGTCGCCGGCGAAACTGGAAAACTGGAACGGCTGCCGGAACACTTTCGGCGTGTCGAAACCGAATGGCGTTTTCGCCGGCAGCGACAGCGCGAGCGAATCCTGATCGCCGAGCAGTGAGGCGGTCAGTGCGCTGACACCCGGAATCGCGCCGACCGAATGCCAGGCGACGCCGGAAACATCGCCCTGCACGTCGAAATCCTTGCCGTCGACATAGCGCAACACGAAGCGCCGCACGTCGCCGACCGGATCGGCTTCGTACAGCCATTGCCGCCACGCTTCCGGCAATGCGTCGCTGAGCATGGCCAGGCTCGCCGGCGCGGCCAGTTCGACGTTGTCGGCAACGATTTGGACGGTCGGCCGGTTCGGATCGTCGCCCTCGATTTTTTCCACATGTATATTCGCGACCGGCGCTGCGATGCCCTGCCGGGCGACGGCGAAATCACCGACGTCGGCATTCCAGCCGTGCGCAGTGCGCTGCCAGCGCGCGCCGAAGGCGATGCGGTCGAACGCGGTGCGCGGCACGATGGCCTGCTTGGTCGATACCGAGATCGGTTGCGGCGTGGTCAGCACCACGTTGCGCACGTCCACTTCGATGCGTACCTGGGCGAGTTGCTCGCGCGTCCATTCGGCCCACGCCTGCACGCGGCCTTCGCCGCGTTCGAGCTGCCAGCCGGCCAACGGCGTGCCGCGCACCATGCCGGCGATATCGAGCGCGGCGCCACCGAGATAAAGCCGGCCGTCTTTCTTACCGCTGTCGTATTCGGCGATCGCATCGATCGGTGCGGTATCGCCTTGCGCCG
This sequence comes from uncultured Gammaproteobacteria bacterium, assembly GCA_963708785.1. GTDB lineage: Bacteria > Pseudomonadota > Gammaproteobacteria > Xanthomonadales > Rhodanobacteraceae > Rudaea. The sequence goes on along the minus strand of CAVPTJ010000016.1, from coordinate 31,797 downwards.
ATTTCACGCGCGCCAGCACGCGATGGTAATCGCCGGAATTGATCAGGCGGATCTCGTCGGAGCCGAGCGCGATGTGGCGGCCGGCCGTGCTGTCGTCGATGGTGAACTTGACGTCGCGCAAAACCAGCGAACCCAAGGCGAACAACGGCGAGGATTCGTCGTCGTCGCCGGTCGAGGCGGTATCGAGTCCCTGCAAACGCCAGTCGCCGGCGGCATTGCGCACCAGGTGCAGGTCGAGGCCGACCAGGCGGAATTCGTTCCACGCCTGGTTGTGCCGAAACGGCCCGAGGAAATTGATCTTCAGTTGCGCCTGCGGGATCGTCATGCCGGGCTGTTCCGGCGCGGCGGCCGCAATGTGCACGCCGTGCAGCGTCAGCACCGGGCCGTCGTGTTCCCATTCGCCTTCCACGCGATCGAGCGTGACCATGCGATGCAGCTTGTCGCTCAGGAACGCGCTGATCTTTTCCGGATGACTGACGATCCACGGCAGCGCAAGCTGACCCAGTCCCACGATCACCGCGGCGGTGATCACGATGACGGCGAACAGCGCCTGCACGAACAGGCGCACGTGATGCGCGCCGCGCTTCCAGGTCACGGCCCGGGTTCCTGCGGCTTAAAGCAATACGACATCGTATTGCTCCTGCGCGTAGTGCTCCTCGGGCTGGAAGCGGATGGTCTTGCCGATGAATTCCTCGAGTTCCGCGACGGCGGCGGAATCTTCGTCGAGGATGCGCGCGACGACTTTCGGCGCGGCAAGCACGAGCAGTTTCTTCGCTTCGAATTGACGCACCGCGCGCGTGATCTCGCGGAAGATTTCGTAAGTGACGGTTTCGGCCGTCTTGATGCTGCCGCGCCCTTCGCAGGTCGGGCACGGTTCGCACAGTTGCCGTTCCAGACTTTCCACTGTGCGCTTGCGCGTCATCTGCACGAGACCCAGGGTCGTCATCTCGTACACGGTGGTCTTGGCGTGATCGCGGGCGAGGGATTTTTCGAGCATGCGCAGCACCTGGCGCTTGTGCTCCTCGTCGGTCATGTCGATGAAGTCGATGATGATGATGCCGCCCAGATTACGCAGGCGTAGCTGACGCGCAGCCGCCTGGGCGGCTTCGAGATTGGTCTTGTAGACCGTCTCCTCGAGGTTGCGATGGCCCAGGAACGCGCCGGTGTTCACGTCGATCGTCGTCATCGCCTCGGTTTGGTCGATCACAAGATAACCACCGGACTTCAATGGCACTTCCTTCTTGAGCGCACGCTGAATTTCGTCTTCGACGCCGTACAGGTCGAAGATCGGCCGCTCGCCGGGATAGTGCTCGATCCGCTCGACCATATCCGGCATGAAGGGCTCAGCGAAGCCGAGCATGCGATCGAACGTTTCGCGGGAATCCACGCGCACTTTTTCCACATCGCGGCGCATCAGATCGCGCAATGCTCGCAAAGGCAGCGAAAGATCTTCATAAATTCGCTCGCCCGCCTTCGCCGTGACGATGCGTTGTTGCAGCGACTGCCACAACTTGGTCAGGTAGTCGACGTCTTCGCTCAACGCCTCGCGCACCTGCCCCTCGGCGTTCGTGCGCATGATGTAGCCGACATTGCTTTCGCTGGCGAGGGCTTGCAGCATTTCCTTAAGGCGCGTGCGCTCGGCTTCGTCCTCGATGCGCACCGACACGCCGACCACCTTCACGTACGGCAGCAGCACCAGATAGCGCGACGGCACGGAAAGATTCGTCGTCAGCCGCGCGCCCTTGCTGCCGATCGGATCCTTGACCACCTGCACGACGATGTCCTGCCCTTCACGCACCAGTTCGCTGATCGGCGTGGCCGTGGCGGGCGCGGCGGCGCCGTTCTCCCCGTTTTCGGCGAGCAAGGCCGGCATGGCGCGCAGGATGTCCGAGGCGTGCAGGAACGCGGCGCGTTCCAGGCCGATCTCGACGAACGCCGCCTGCATGCCCGGCATGACCCGCGTGATGCGGCCTTTGTAAATGTTGCCGACATAGCCGCGCTTGAGCGCACGTTCGACGTGCACCTCCTGCAACATGCCGTTCTCGACCACCGCGACTCGCGTTTCACGCGGCGTCACGTTCACTAGGATTTCTTCGCTCACAAAAGGACTTGGCCCAATTTTCTAAGATGGTTTATAGCTCGCCTGCGCCGCGCTGTCGATGCGTGCCGGCGCAGGCTCAATGGGCGGCGGCCAGTTTGGCCAGTTCCAACCGGGCTTCACGGGTGTGCGGATTGTCGCTACCCAAGGTGTCTTCACGCAACGTCGCCGCCTGTTCGAGAAAGCGACGGCCTTCCTCCCGCGTGCGCGCATCGCCTGCCAGCAGCCGGCCGAGCGCGAAGCGCGTAGCGGCAGAGAAATAGTGCAGACCTTCCGGCGGCAGCAGCGCTGCGTGAGAAGCCAGCGACGCCCGGTATTCGCCTTCGGCCTCGCGGGAACGTTCCGCCAGTTCAAGCACGCGGCCGTAAAAATAATGCACGTCGGCGGTATCGAATGATTTTTCGCCGCCGCCCTGAACCGCGTCGTCGCGCGCCTGCCGGGCGAGCGTGAGCGCCTCGTCGAACTTATCTTGCAGGGCCTGCGCGTAGGCCAGCCGCGCGCGAGTGGTTGCCGTATCGGAGAAACCACGATCGGCGGCAATGCGCAGAGCGCGTTCAAACAATTGCTGTGCATCGGCCGGGCGGTCTGTTCCGAGTTGAACGAAACCGAGCGCGGATTCGGCTTCGACATGCAGATCCGCCTGCCCGTTGGGATGCGACTCGCAATAGGCGAGCGTCGCGCGAATGTGTTCGGCGGCGCGATCGTAATCTTCCAGCGCCGTCAGCATCTCACCGTAATTGAGCTGGATTTCGGCGGCGACGTCCTCGTGTGGCGGCGACTGCCGCGCACTGGCATCGAGCAGCGCGGCTATATGCTCCGCGGCTTGCCGGATGTGTCCGGCATACGCTTCGTTGATGACGAGCACCTGACCGATGCGCAGCGTGCGCGAATTGGAGTCGCCGTATGCCTGCTTCGTCGAATTCCACGTTTTGCCGAGATAGTCGGCGGCCTCGTCGTAATGACCGAGGTTTTGCAGGCTCACGCCCATCATCATGCCGTACGCCGAACGTGTCTGCGGTGAAATCTTCAGCAGCCAAACGCGCCGGTAATACGCAACCGCACCGGCATCGTCGTGTGACTTGCGCAGGTAGTCGGCCTTCATGGCCAAGGCCATCGCGCGAACTTCGTCGTCCACGTCCGCGCCAGCGGCGTCGGCGGACTGCAGCGCCGTGATCGCTTCGTCGCTCAGGCTTTTCTGTGCCGCCAGATCGCTGCGGTGGATGGCGACATAGTTGGCGGTGTCGAGCGTGCGCACCAGCTCGGGTATCGGCGGGCGGCGCAGCCGATGTATCCGTTGCAGGGCGTCGTCGGAGAATGATTTCGCCGCCGCGAAATCGCCGAGGTTGCCGACTTCCACCGCTTCGAAGCGCTCCGCACGGACGGTGAGCAGCGGGTCGGACGCATGCTCCTTGAGGACCGCCAGCGCCGCGGCATGCATGTCGTAGGCTTGCTGCGGGAAACCCAGTTGCTGATAGATCATGCCGAGCGTGACCTGCAGTTCGGCGCGCAGTTCGGGCTCGGTCGCGGGAATGGCGTCGAGCCGCTTGGCGCCGAGATCGACGGCATCGCGCATGGTCGGCATCTTGCCGTTGGTGTATTCCGGGTTGGCTTTCTGGAAGAGATCGAGGATGAAATCCTTGACGGCCGCTGTAGTGCGCGCCTGGCGCTCCACCTGCCCGGCTTCCCAGGCCAGACCGATCGCGCTGGCCAGCACGATGAAAAACAGCAGCGCGCCCGCGGACAGCGGCAGCCAGTGCCGTCGCACGAACTTGCGCATGCGATAGGTGCGCGTGCCGCCACTGATGGCGCGGCCGGCGAGATAGGCACGCAGGTCGTCGGCAAGTTTGTCCGCGGTCGCATAACGCGACTCGGCGTTTTTCGCCAGCGCGCGCTGCACGATGCGTTCGAGATCGCCGCGCAGCGTCCGCTTCAGCGCCGCGGGCATCGTCGTGCGCGATTTTGCGATGGGCTCGGCATCGCTGCGATCGATCGCGCGCTCCATCGCTTCGGGCGCGTCTTCGAGGATCGCCTTGATCCAGCTCGTCTCGCCCATCTCGGCGCGCCGGTACGGCATGTGCCCGCTAAGCAGCAGGTACAGAAGAACGCCAAGCGCGTAGATGTCGGTGGCGGTAGTGACCGGATCGCCGAGCAGTTGCTCGGGCGCAGCGTATTCGCGCGTCATCGGCCGCGCATCGGCGTTGGTCAGCGTTTCGGATGCGAGCGTGTCAGCAAGAGGTTTGGCGATGCCGAAGTCGAGCAGCTTCGGTTCGCCCTCGGCATTGACGAGGATGTTCGACGGCTTCAAATCGCGATGCACGATCAGGTTGCGGTGCGCGTGCAGTACCGCGTCGCACACTTTCAACATCAGTCGCGCGCGCGCGCGCACGTCGCACGCATGCGCGTCGCACCAGCGCGTTATCGGCTCGCCTTCGATGTATTCGAGCGTGAAATAAGGCGCGCCGTCGGCGCCGACACCGCCGTCGTGCAGATGCGCGATGTTCGGATGCGCCAGTCGCGCCAGCGTGTTGCGTTCGCGCAGGAAACGCTGGCGCAATTCATTCGTGGCGAACTCACTGCGGATCAGTTTCAGCGCGACCTGCTGGCGAAAATCGCCGGTGGTGCGCTCGGCCAGATAGACCCGGCCCATGCCACCCACGCCGAGCAGCTTGCGTAATCGATATGGCCCGACGTCCGCGCCGAGCCGCGCGTCTTCGACCGTTTCGTCACCGGCCAGTTTCGCCAGCAACGCCTGCGCATCGTCGCGGAAAATCGAAGCGGGCTGGCTGCGATGGCCGAGCAGGCGGCGGATCTCGGCGAGCGTGTCGGCATCGTCGCCGCATTCGTGTTGCAGCCATGCATCGCGCACGGCATCGGGCTGTTCGAGACTCTTGGCGAACAGCGCACGTATCCGCTGCCAGCGCGCCGCGTTCATCGTCCGGGTTCGCGCATCGAGTCCTGCAGCACGGCGCGCGCCAGTTCCCAGTCGTGATAGACGGTGCGTTCGTGGCGGCCGAGTTCCTCGCCGATTTCCTTGAAAGTCAGTCCGGCGAAGAAGTGCCATTCCACCAGGCGCACCAGATCCGGATCGCGTTCGTTGAGCCGGCTGAGCGCGGCATCGAGATCGAGCGCTTCCTCGGCCATGCGTTCGCCGACGTCAAGCGCGTTGTCGATGTCGGTGACCTCGACACCGCCGCCGCGTTTGATGCTGGCGCGACGGCGCGCGTGGTCGACGACGATCTGTCGCATGGCGCGCGCGGCGAGCGAGAAGAAATGCACGCGGTTCTGGATCTTGCTGCGGCGTTGACCGTTCAGGCGCAGGAAAAGCTCGTGCACGAGTGCCGTCGGCGTCAGCGACGAGCCGGGCACGACCGCGCGCTGCCGCTGCGCGCATTTTTTCAGTTCGTCGTAGACCAGCGCGTAGGCGATTTCCTGAGCCGCTTCATCGCCCGAATTGGCGGCGTTGAGCAGCTCGGTGATGCGGCCGTTTCGCCCATCGCCTGAGCATATCACCCGGCCGGAATCGCGTCCGCCACCGCTGTGGCGCCATGAAATTCCCGCCGAATGCGTATTAGCGGATGCAGGGCAAATTCATTTCACGGGAGTGGCACATGAAACGGCGACAGATCGGGCGGAAAGCCAGCGTGCTTCTGCCAGTGGCATTGTTGGGAACGACCATGGCGTCGGCGGCATGGGCTTCGGGAACCGTGTGCGTCAACACCGCGCAGGAACTCGCGTTGGCGCTCGACGACGCGCAAGGCACGGCAACCACCATTGAACTCGCGCGCGGCTCGTACGACCTGTTCAACACCGTCTGGGACGAACACCACTCCCCGGAAGCGAAATTCCATGCCGGTTCCAGCCTGCTCGGCGGTTATTCGTCCGACTGCAGCAGCCGCAACATCGATGTCGGCAATACGGTGCTCACGTCAGCCGATTACGGCGCCGTCGCGGTTCTGGGCGACGCGACCTTCGAGGGCATCACATTCAGCCTGGACGCGGGTTTCGTAATCGACGCGAACGGCATTTCCGACGGTTCGGAAATCCTGCTGCGGCGAAACGTCGCCACCGGCACATCGAGCAACCGGGGTATCGTTCCCTTGTTTGTCGACTGGAGCACGAATGTCGGCGGGACCATTCGGTTCGTCGACAATCTGGCGCATGACAATTCTGCGAAGAACAACGCCTATGACAACGGCGCCATCACCGTGGACGTTGAAAAGGAAATCCAAAGGTCGAACTGGTCAATAACACCGTCGTCGACAACACGGGCGGCTTCAAAGGGTTTTCGCTGCAGTCGTCCGCTGCGGTGGCGGTCTATGCGTACAACAACATTTTCTACGGTAACTCCGATCTTGATTTCTTCGTCCAGACCGGCGACAAGACGGTGCTCGTCGACAACGACATCGGCTCGTACTTCATTCCCACACCGGCCACGCCGCCGGTCGGAACACTGCGCGGCGACCCGCAACTCGATGCGAATTTCAAGCCCATCGAGTCGCCGGCCTCGCCGGTCATCAACGTCGGCACCGACAGTGTGATCGGCGGTCTGCCGTCGACCGATTTGCCGGGCCGCAACCGCGAAATCGGGAGCGAGCCCGATCTGGGCGCATACGAATCCAGCGTCAACGATTCGCTCATCCAGCAAGTGACCAACACCAACGATTCCGGCGTCGGCTCGTTCCGCGCCGCGATAGAAGGCGCCAACGCCAACGGCAGTTCCGGCGCGATCATCACCTTCGGCATCGGCGCCTCGTGCGGGCCGAGGTCATCCATCTGCCCACGCCACTGCCGTCGGTCGGGTGGAAACGCATATCTTGGCTTCACCCAGCCAGGCTCCTCGGCGAACTCGCTCACCGATGGCGACAATTCCGTTATCTGCGTGATCCTCGATGGCGACACGAACCAAATCGCCGACGGCCTGGCCGTGCAGAACACGGCACCCAATGCCGCCGCGCTCTCGGTCAACGGCATCGCCTTCAGCGGATTCACGCACGCCGCACTGAACCTGCGCGGCGGCGTGGGTCATTACATCAACGGCATCCGCACCGGCGGCACGGTCGGCGGAGTCGGTCTGGTCGACGTGAACTACGGCATCATCCTCGGACCCGGCGTGCACGGCGCAACGATCGGCGTCGCCAACGACGGATCCTCGCGAATGCGATCGGCGGTGTGTTGAGCAACGGCGTCAATATCGATCAGTCGAGCGGTTCGACGGTAGCCGCGCACGACAACCAGATCGTCAACAACTACTTCGGCGTGAGATATGCCGGCACCACAGCCAACGACAACGCCGACGCCAGCAGCGGCGTCTCGATCGGCGGCTACAACAACACCGTGCAGAACAATACGTTCGGCTTCAACACCGGACAGGCAATCCATCTCACCAGCGCCGACGCGCACGACAACACGGTCACCGACAATCTGATCGGCACAGACTTCCAGGGAACGACCATGGCCAACGGCATCGGCATCCTGGTCGACGCCGGCGCGAGCGACAACGATCTGTCGGACAACATCATCGACAACAACACCGGCACGGGTGTCTCGATCCTGGGGACGAGCGATCACAACAGCCTGCTCGGCTTGAATTCGCCGGCAACGGCGGGCTGGGCATCGACCTCGGCGGCGACGGCGTAACGGCGAACGACAATGATGCGCAGGAGGTGAACCAGCCCAATCGCAAGCAGAACTTTCCGGTCATCACGTCGGCCATCGGCGAGGGCTTCAAAGGGGCCGTGGCAGGGACGTGGAGCAGCACGCCAGGCACTTATACGATCCAGATTTCGCCTCGCCCAGTTGCGATGTGTCGGGTTACGGCGAGGGCACCGAACTCGTCGGCAGCGACACCGCGCAGATCACGATCAGTGCGGGCGGCGACGCGCCGGCAGCTTCAGTATCCCGGTGACCGGCCTGTTCGCCGTCGGCAATACCCACATCACCGCCACCGCAACCGACAGCGCCGGCGATACGTCGGAGTTCTCGCAATGCTTCAACTACACCAACGATCAGATCTTCGGCAACGGCTTCGAGCAGCTCCTGTTCTAATTCGGCGCTAGGGTCCGGAACGATCTGATCATGCGAACCGCGCGAGCAATCGCGCGGTTTCGCACAGGGGCAATCCCATCACGCCCGAATAGCTGCCGGAAGTGGCGAACGAATTTTGCGGCGCGGCCCTGGATCGATACGCGCCAGCGCGGCCCATCGGTTCGCCGGATGCGACGTAGTCGGCAATCTGCGCGTCCGACAAATCCACGAACGTGACCGACGATTCATTCAACGCGAATCCTCGGCGCCCGGCACTGACGCACCGCGCCGCCGACAACACGCGATGCGCGCGTCCTGACAGGCGGCGAACATGACGGCTGCGTCGGTTGCGTCGGCGGGCTTTCCGAGACGTCGTCGTCGAGCACCACTTCCGTGTCGGCGCCGAGCACGACCGCGCCGGTGGCATCGCCGAGCATCTTCAGGCCGGTGCGGGCCTTGCCGCCGGCGACGCGGCGCACATAGGCTTCCCGGATTCGCCGGCGGCGCGCACCTCGGGAAGATCGAGCGCGATCACCTGGAGGACTGTCCGACTGTTCCAGCAACTGCGCGCCGTGGCGACTGCGACGCAAGGAACGATCTCTTGCGCGATGCGGACGTGTTCGGCCGCCCGCCTTGGCCGCATACAGCGCGTCGTCGGCGAGCTTCATAAGTTCGTCGCCGCTGACGACCGCGTCGTCACGATAGGCTAAACCGATGCTCGTGGTCACCGCCAGGCAGCCCACCGGCAGCGAAATACCTTCGGCGAGCGTGTCGATCAGCTTGCGCGCGATCTGCTCGGCGATCGTCGGGCTGTCCAGGTCTTCGACCAACACGACGAATTCGTCGCCGCCCAGCCGCGCCACCAGATCGGTTGTGCGAACGCACTCGCGCAGGCGGTTGCCAACGCGATGAGCAGCGCATCGCCCGTAGCGTGACCCATCGTGTCGTTGATCTGCTTGAAGCGATCGATGTCCAGATACAGCAACGCGATCGGCGCTGGCTGGCGTTGCCGCCGCGCTACGGCCAGCGCGACGCGTTCGTTGAACTGCAAACGGTTCGCCAGTCCGGTCAGCGAATCGTGGCGGGCGAGCTTGGCCAGTTCACGCTCGGCGTTCTTCAGGCTGGAGATGTCGAAGATCATCGCGGAGAAACCGATGACCTCGCCTTCGGCGACCGGTCCGGGATGTAGGTGTTCTGGTAGGAACCGCGGCGGCCGCCGTAGTCGCGCGTCGCTCGAACGTCACGGTTTCGCCGCGCAATGCCGCGTCGATGTTCGGCTTGATTTCCTCGTAGATGTCCGCCGATGTCGCCTCGCGCATCGTGCGGCCGATCAGCGCGGCCGGCTGCACGCCGAGCATCTTGCCCGTATATGCATTGGCGAACGTGTAGCGTTCTTCGGTGTTGATGTGCACCACCAGCGCCGGCGTATTGTCGGTGATAGCGCGCAGGCGGCGCTGGTTGCGCGCCAGATCGTGCTCGGCCTTGACGCGGCGTGAGATGTCGCGGCCTGCGTAGATGATCTCCGGCGCCTGGCCCGGATCGGAACTCGGTACGAGTCGCGCGTGCGCTTCGATCCAGATGTAACGGCCATCGCGGTGCTGCACGCGATACACCGCCGTGGTGCGGCCACCCTCCACGCGCAGTTTGGACATCGCCACCATCAGGCCGGCCACGTCGTCGGGATGGATCAGGTCCCAGCGCTCCTCGCGCAGCTCGTCGAGATTCCAGCCGAGGATTTCCGTGGCTGCAGGCGAAACGTACTTGCGGTTGTTCTCCGCATCGATGCGCACCACCATGTCGCGCGAGTAATCAGCGAGCGTGCGGTAGTCGCTTTCGCTGGCAGCAAGACGCCGCTCCAGCCAGGTGCGGCGCGTGAGGACGACCACCACCGGCAGCGTCGTCAGGCACATGGCAGCGATGAAAAGTTGCAGCACGAGCGTGCGCTGTTCCGCGCTGGCGAAGCGATTGATCCAGAACGGACCGTGCCTGCTGAACGTGCCGATCATGGCCAGGATCGAGGCCACGGTAATGCCGACGATGACGCCACCGAAGCCGTGTCGGAAAGCGGCCAGCATCATCACCGGGAACACCAGGAACAGCAGCGGCTCCTGCGTCTGCGAAAACACGGCCGCCGACGTCGCCGCGATCAGCATCATGACCAAGACGTATTCGACGCGCCGCCCCTTTCGGCCGAGCAGGCGCGAGCCCTGCGACAAACCCACTACGGTGAGCGTGGCAAATATCACCATGCCGAGCACGTGCGAGGTCAGCCACGTCGCGACGGTCTGCCAGAAGTTCGCGTGCGCCGTGACCAGCAACGTGGCGCCTGCGATGATCGCCGAACCGATGCAGGCGATGATCGTGCTCGCCGTGGCCACCGTGCCGGTCAGCGCGATGCGTTCCTGATCGGTCGCCGACCCTGCGAAGCGGATCACGCACGCGGCGACAAACCACGCTTCCAGCGTGCCGGCGATCGCGAGCGACACCGACGAGTACGGCGACAAGTCACGGTGCAGGCGAACGGCGAGATTCACCGCAAACGCGACGAGGATATAGGCCGGCCAGCGCGACTTGCGCGAGGTGATGAGCAGCCCGCACAGCAGACCGCTCGGAATCCACATCGCCGACACACCGGCCGTCGCGCGCGTGAAGGCGAGCGACATCCAGCACGATACGGCCACGGCGAGCCCGAGGATCACGCAGTTGCGGACGACGATGACGACTTCGTTCCTTCTGACAATCGACTTCATGCGGATTCGACGACGCGGCGGACGGCGATAAGTCTAGGCGCGATGGTATGGATGATGGCTCAACAGACTGGCGGCGCGATAGAGTTGTTCGGCGACAACGATCCTTACCAACGGATGCGGCAACGTCAACGGGCCGAGCGACCAGTGCTGATCGGCGCGCGCCAGGACGGCCGGCGCCAATCCATCGGCACCACCAATGAGAAAGGCAATATCCTTGCCCAGCATGCGCCAGCGGCCGAGTTGCTCGGCCAGTTCTTCGCTGCTCCATGCCTTGCCGCGGCCGTCGAGCGCGACAACATGTGCGTTTTTCGGGACGGCGGCGAGGAGCGCCTGGCCTTCCTCGGCCATCGCGCGCGCCGGATCGCGCGATTTCGCCGACACTTCCACGAGCTGCAGAGGCAACTCGCGCGTCAGCCGCTTGACGAACTCGCCGAAGCCTTCGCTCACCCACGCGGGCATGCGCTCGCCGACGGCGATGAGGCACGCGCGCACGCCGGCGGCTCAGTCCGGCGTCATGCTGCGGTCGATGCGCATCGACTCGGCGGCAGCGGAGCGACCCACGATGGATCAGTCCGCATTGGCCGCGGCGGGCATCTCGACATCGACGGTCCACAGGCGTTCGAGGCCGTAGAACTCGCGGATACGCGGCAGCATCACGTGCACGATGATGTCGCCCAGATCGACGAGCACCCATTCGGCTTCGCGCTGACCTTCTACGCCGAGCGGCATCATGCCGGCCTTCTTCACGAACTTGACCACCTCGTCGGCAAGCGACTTCACGTGGCGCGTCGATGTGCCGCTGGCGATGATGAGCATATCGGCGATGCTGGTCTTGCCGCGCACATCGATTTCGCGGATGTCCTTGGCTTTCAGGCCATCGAGCGCGGCGATCACTTGTTTGCGGAGCACCTCGACCGGATCGGCCTTGGCGGCGGATCGGGACGGCGCTTTTCTTGCGATGGGAGTCTTGCGAACAGCGTTTGATTTTGCGGCGATTTTAGATGCGGTAGCCAAAGTGGCGGAACCCTCGTGGCGGAACGGAAATTCCCGCGCGGGCGACCCGGCGCGGGAGCGGAACGATTCGGGAACTGTGCGCGGCGCCCGCGCCGCCGAAGCGGTACGCGGAGACTTGCCGTGCGGCCTGACGGATCAAGCGGTGGCGTGCCTCAGTGCGCGATGCAGCCGGCGCACTTCCACGACAGCCAGAACCGTGAAAGCCAGACCTGCGGCGAACAGCGAAATGACGAACGCATTGCGACTGTCCAGGCTGGCCGGCGCGGCAAGCGCGATCGCGATGGAGGAGAACGTCAGCAGAAACGTCGCCACGACGACGAGCGCGATGCTTCGGATCAGGTTCATGTCGACCTCCGCAATCCACGACGGATCAACCGCGATGGCTGGCCGTCGTCTCAAGCAGTATAGGCGGAAATTTGTGGCGCGCTAGTGTCATTTTTTTGTGGGTGGGATTGGGGAGGTTGGCGATTTCAGCTCCGTATTTGCGATTATTACGGGGTTACGGGCAGCGCGGTTTGGTGGAGCCGGAGCTTCCGCTGTCCTGCGGCCAGCGGGTAACTTTCTTTGCCGGTGCAAAGAAAGTCACCAAAGAAAGCACCTGTGTCGTTCACTAAGGGAGTTGTCCGCAGAGAGCACGTCCCTGATGCTCGCTGCGGACCGCGCGCTTCCTGCGCGCGATCACCGCTTTCTCAAACCTTCGCGCTGTCGCAGAGACACGTCGCAAGCTGTGAATCGTTCTCGTCGCGTAGCGACGACAAGGTGCTGTACACCATCTCGCACCGCACCCCGCACCGAAGACTCGGCTTTCGCGGGTACGATGCACGGTTACCGCGCCAAGTTCTCGGAGAGATGCGTTGGTTGTGCTGTGGCGTTAGGCGTGCCGGTACGGTGCGAGCAGGGATGCATCGTCCAGCAGCGCGTCGGGGAGCAGCCACTTTGCGTTGCGGCCGGTTGCAAGAATTTTGCGTACGTGGCTGGACGAAATCTCGAGCGGAGTGACAGCGATGTGGACGATGCGGCCCGATCGCACACTGGCCACGTCGGCGACGGTGCCGTTTCGGTGCCGCACTTCGTCGGCGAGTTCTCGCGGGACTTCGCCGCCGTGACCGGGCCGCGTCATCACGACGATGTGCGCGAGTTCGAACAATTCGCGCCAGCGATGCCATGTCGGAAAGCCGGCGAAGGCGTCTTCGCCCAGGAGAATTGCGACGGACTGCCCATGTGGCAATTCGCCGCGCAACTCGGTGAGCGTGTCGAATGTGTATGACGGCCCGGCTCGCTTCAATTCGCGCGCATCGACTGACAGGCGCGGCTGTCCTGCGATCGCGCGTTCGAGCATCGACGTGCGTTGCGCTGCGTTCGCCACGGGCGCCGGTCGATGCGGCGGTGTGTTGGCCGGCATCAGGCGAACTTCGGCATCGAGCGTTTCGGCCCCCTCGAGTGCAACGCGCAAATGACCGACATGCACCGGATCGAACGTGCCGCCGAACAGGACGATCGGCTTCATCGGCCGCACTTCATCAACCGGCGGCGAGCAGCTTTGCGCGCGGCATGGCGACAGCGGCCATCAGACGTTCGAGTTCGATCCACGCATCGCCGTGGCCGCGGCCTTTGCTCAGGCGGTCAACGCGCGCGGCTTGCACGAGACATCTTTCCCAATGGGTCCGGTCGGCGCGCGACAACGCTTGTCGATACACGCGTTCGCGTGCCGGGAAAATGCGCTCGTTGCGGAACGCGGCGGACTGATTCGGATTCGACGCGATGCGCGCGAGCATCTGCAACTGGTTGAGCACCCAGCCCATGATCGCGGGCACCATCTCGCCTTCGGCGCGCAGGCCGTGCAGGACGCGCACGGTGCGCGCGCCGTCGCCTTCGAGCGCCGCGTCGACGAGTTTGAACACGTCGAATCGCGCGCTGTCTGCGACCAGCGCTTCGAGCGTGGTCGCGTCGAGCGGTTGCGCGCCGTGCAGCAATGCGAGCTTGTCGATTTCCTGCGCGGCGGCCAGCGAGTTGCCTTCGACGCGTTCTGCGAGCGCTTCGATGGCGGCGTGATCGGGCTTGAGCCCGCGTGATGCCATGCGCTGGCCGATCCACGTCGGCAGTTCTTCGGGTTTCATCGGCCATACGGCTATGGCCATGCCGATACGTTCGATCGCTTCGACCCACGCCGAATTCTGCTGCTGGCGGCTCCATTCGTTGCACACGATCATGAGCACGGTGTCGGGCGGCGGATTTTCGCAATATTCGACGATCGCCTCGGAGCCTTCCTTGCCCGGTTTGCCGGTCGGCAGGCGCAGATCGATCAGCCGGCGCGTGGCGAACAGCGACATCGATGCGCCGGCGCGCGCCAGTTTGTCCCAGTCGAAGTGCGCTTCGACGTCGAGCACGTCGCGCTCGTTGTAGCCGAGCGCTCGCGCACGAGCGCGCAACGTGTCGGCCGCTTCGAGCACAAGGAGGTGTTCGTCGCCGGCGATGAGATAGGCGGGTTTGAGTTCGCCCGATGCAATGTGTTTGTGGAACGTGGCGAGCGTTGCGCTCACTGCCTGGCTTCGACCTTCGCCGCGGCGTCGACCTTGCGCAGGATCGCCTGCACCATGTCGCGCTCCATTTCTTTCTTGATTTCGTCCTGCTCGGCGGTCGTGCCGATGGCTTGCGTCTGGTCGAAGGTGAATTCGCGCGATTGCTCGATCACCTGCTTCGGGATCACGACCTTGTTAGCCGCGTCGGTGATCTGGACTTCGACGTGATAGACCATGCTGAATTCGTTCACGTACGCATTCGCGCCGACCGAGCGCGCGACCGGCCCGAGCGACACGGCGGAGATCACCACATCGGCGATGCCCACACCCGCATTTTCCTCCACGGTCGCGCCGCCGCGGCGTAGCGCCGCTTCGAGATCGCGCTTGAGCGGACTGAACGGATCGGCGATCTGCACGCGCACGCGCTGCAATCCGGCCGGCAGTTTCACTTCGCCACGCATGTGGAATCCGCAGGCGGTGAGCGCAGCGACGGCAACGAGCAGCGTGAACGATCGAAGCATGGGAATGGCCCGCAAAAAGTTGATCATACCGATTCGCGCGTTCAAACGACGATGTTGACGATCTTGCCCGGCACGTAGATCACTTTCTTCGGCGGCGCGTTGCCGACGTAGCCTGCCACGTCCGCGTTGGCTAGCGCCGCGGCCTGCACCGCTTCGCGCGACGCATCCACCGCCACTTCTATGGTGCCGCGCAACTTGCCGTTGACTTGCACGGCGAGCGTGAGCGCCTCTCTGCGTAACGCATCCGGATCGGCCTGCGGCCACGCATGCGCATGCACCGGATCGGTGTGGCCGAGGGCGGTCCACAACGCCTGGCAAACGTGCGGCGTGATCGGCGTGAGCAGCAGCACCATCGACTCGAACGCTTCGTGGCGGATGGCGCGGCTCTGCTCGTCCATGTCTGTGAACTTGTTCACCGCGTTGAGCAGTTCCATGCAAGAGGCGATCGCCGTGTTGAACGCGTAGCGGCGGCCGAAATCGTCGGAGACTTTCGCGATCGTCTCGTGCGTTTTCTGGCGCATCGCCTTCTGTTTCGCGTTCAGCGATTTCGCGTCCACTTCCGGATGATCCGGCTGCGCGACGTGCGCGTGCAGATCGCGCCACAGGCGTCGCACGAAACGCGACATGCCTTCGACGCCCGCCTCGTTCCACTCCAGCGACTGATCCGGGGGCGAAGCGAACAGCGAGAACAGACGCACCGTGTCGGCGCCGTACTTGTCGATCATCGTCTGCGGGTCGACGCCGTTGTTCTTCGACTTCGACATCTTCTCCGTCGCGCCGATCTCGACGGGTTTGCCGTCGTGCCTGGATTTGGCGCCGATCACGCGGGCGCGCTCGTCGCGCTCGATCTCGACGTCGGCCGGATTGATCCAGTCGCGCGATCCGTCGGGCGTTTCGCGGAAAAACGTCTCCGCGATGACCATGCCCTGGCACAGCAGGTTCGTCACCGGCTCGTTCGACTTCACGAAACCGTTGTCGCGCAGCAATTTGTGGAAAAATCTAAAATACAACAAATGTAAAATGGCGTGTTCTATACCGCCGACGTACTGATCGACCGGCAGCCAGTAATTGGCGCGGTCGTCGACCATGTCTTTCGCGCCCGGACTGGTGTAACGCGCGTAGTACCAGCTCGATTCCATGAAGGTGTCGAACGTGTCCGTCTCGCGCTCGGCCGGGCCGCCGCAGGTCGGGCAGGTGGTCTTGCGCCAGGTCGGATCGGCCTTGATCGGCGACTGCACGCCCATGAACTTGACGTTCTCGGGCAGGATCACCGGCAACTGATCCTCCGGCACGGGCACGATGCCGCATTTGTCGCAATGGATCATCGGGATCGGGCAGCCCCAATAGCGCTGCCGCGAAACGCCCCAGTCGCGCAGGCGGTAGTTGATGCGGCGCGTGCCTTTGCCGTCCGCTTCGAGACGCTCGGCGATCGCGCCGAACGCGCCGTCGAAATCCAGCCCGTCGTATTCGCCGGAATTCACCAGCCAGCCGTGTTCGACGTAGGCAGCCTTGGTGATTATGTCGTTCTCGAATTCCTCGACGACGCTCAGCGCACCCGGCGCTTCGACCACATCGAGCGGCCGCGACTGTCCCAGCGCACTGGTCATCGGATCGGAATTCGCGTTGGCCTCGCGGCCGAGTTCGGCAACCGCATCGCGCACCGCGTCGCTGACGATCACCATCCTGATCATCAGGTCGTACTTGGTGGCGAATTCCCAGTCGCGCTGATCGTGCGCAGGCACGGCCATCACGGCGCCGGTGCCGTAGCCCATCAGCACGAAGTTGGCGATCCACACCGGCATCGTTTCGCCGGTGATCGGATGGATGACGGAATAGCCGGTGTCGATGCCTTTTTTCTCCTGCGTCTCGACATCGGCTTCGGCGGTGCCGCCATGACGACACTCTTCGATGAAGGCGGCAATCTGCACATCATCCTGCGCTGCCTTCAGCGCGAGCGGATGTTCGGCGGCGATGGAAATGAACGTCGCGCCCATCAGCGTGTCCGGGCGCGTCGTGAACACGATGATCGGATCGCCGCCGCCGACCATCGCGAACTGGATCTCCAGACCTTCGGAACGGCCGATCCAGTTGCGCTGCATGATCTTCACCGGCTCCGGCCAGCCCGGCAGGTTGTCCAGTTCGCGCAGCAGTTCGTCGGCGTACGCGGTGATCTTGAAGAACCACTGCGGGATCTCGCGCTTCTCCACCAGTGCGCCGGTGCGCCAGCCGCGGCCGTCGATCACCTGTTCGTTGGCGAGCACGGTCTGGTCGACCGGATCCCAGTTCACGACGGATTTCTTGCGGTAGGCCAGTCCTTGCTTGAACAGACGCACGAACATGCGCTGTTCGTGGACGTAGTATTCCGGCTTGCACGTGGCGAACTCGCGCGACCAGTCGATCGCATAGCCGAGCGATTTCAATTGCTGGCGCATGTGATCGATGTTGGCGTAGGTCCACTTCGCCGGCGCGGTGTTGTTCTTGATCGCGGCGTTTTCGGCGGGCAGGCCGAACGCATCCCACGCCATCGGCTGCAGCACGTTGAAGCCGCGCATGCGCCGATATCGGCTGATCGCATCGCCGATGGTGTAGTTGCGCACGTGGCCCATGTGCAGCGCGCCACTGGGGTACGGCAGCATCGACAGACAGAAATATTTCGGCCTGTCGGCGTCTTCTGTTACCTCGAAGGCGCGCGTGTCGTTCCACAGTTGCTGCGCCGCGGCTTCCACCGCCGCGAAATCGTAATTTTCCTGCATGGGCTGTAAGCGCGGCCCTGCGCCGCCGTTCTGATGAGGTTTGAGCGTATTGTAACCCACCCATGAACCCCGCCTCGCCTCAGCGCGCGCACGACACCTCGGCCGAAAGCCCGCTCGGCGTACTGGCCGATCTCACCTCGGAGATCGCCAAGGAGCATCCCTTGGCGGTAAAAGTCGATCGCATCTTGTGCGCGGCGATGCGACTGACGAAGGCCGACTTCGGCGTGGTCGGGCTGCTTGATGCAGAGGCCGATCAGATGCGCACGTTCGCGCATCAGCCCGCAGAGGTAAAGGTCGATCCGCAGTCGGCACGTGGACAAGGTATCGGCGGCTACATCCTCGAAACCGGCCAACGCTATCGCGGCCGCTACGACGCGCTGCCTGCGCCGATGCTCGCCGCAATCCGCGATCACGACGTGATCGGCTTCCCGATTTCGTGGGACGGCGAACTGCTCGGCTACATCGCGACGACGGCGGCTTCGCCACGCAAGTTCGGCGAGCCGCAGGTGGAAATCGTGGAACTGCTCGCGAACATCGCCGCGAACGCGCTGCAACACTCGCGGCGCATCGACTTCCAGCAGCGCAGTGCGCAGCGTTTCGAGCTGATCGCGCGCATCGCTGCGGAGATCCATCGGGAAAGGGATCGCGACGCCATCCTGCAGCGCGCCGCCGATGCGATCCATCAGACGCTGCGCTTCACTACCGTCGACATTCCCGCCGTCGATCCGAACGACGCCGGCGTGCTCGTCCTGCGCGCGCGCGGCGGCGTGACGCGCAACGCCTCGCGCGACGATCGTCTGTCCATCGACAACGGCATCATGGGTGCCGCCGCGCGCGAGTTGCGCACGCAACTCGTCAACGATGCGCGGCGCGATGCGCGTTACATCTGTCCGCCGGGTCACGTGCCCGCGCAGGCGGAGCTGGCGGTGCCGATCAAATCCTCCAACCGCGTGCACGGCGTGCTGAATGTCGAAAGCGATCGCGCCGTTCGACGATCTCGACCGCCGCACCATGGAAGTGATCGCGGACTATCTCGCCGTCGCCATCGACAACGCCGCACTGTTCGAACAGGCCGGCCACGTGGCGGTGATGGCCGAACGACAGCGCCTCGCGCGCGAATTGCACGACAACGTCACGCAAATCCTTTCCTCGATGAGCCTGCTCAGCCAGACGCTCGTCACCGCGTGGGAACGTCGCCCCGAAGAAGGTGCGCGCCGCGCCGCGCGACTGCAGCAACTCGCGCAGACGGCGTTCGCGGAAATGCGCATGCTGCTGCCTCAGCTCGCACCCTCGCAGCTCGGCTCGATCACGCAGGTTCGCGGCGCAGCCGCGTGCTGGTCGGCGTGGAGAATCTGCGCGAGCACGCGTTGCCGTCCGCGCTGACGAAGCTGCTCGCCTCCGCCGTGCCGGAAACGATCGTCGTCAAATCGAGTTTTGCCGGTTACGTCCCGCAAAAACTCGAACTCGAAGAAGCGCTGTATCGCGTCTGTCAGGAGGCAATCTCCAATACCGTGCGTCACGCGGGCGCGCAGCGCGTCCGCGTGGAAGCGGCGGTCACCGCGACGCAGGCCGTGCTGCGCGTCGCCGATGACGGCCGCGGGCTCGATACCGTGTTCCGTCCGGGCGTGGGCCTGGGCAGCATGCGCACGCGGATCGAAAGCCTCGGCGGGCAGTTCCGCATTTCGCAGAACACGCCGAACGGGACTCTTGTCGAAGCGCGGGTGCCGCGCGCGGACCGTGAGGTCGTCGCTTAATTACGCGCCATTGCGTGCGACTAACGGAAACCGATCGGGATGGCGGATCGATTCCACGGCCAGGTCGATGTCGAGGTCGGGCCAGTACAGATGCGCCTCGGACGGTCGCTGGACATGGAGCACTGCGTCTATCGATGCAGTCTTGAACCAAGGGAAATGAGCAAACGGCAGAAACAATTCTTCCCGGTCAATCAACAACCAGAAACCGTGACCGGAAATGTTGGTTACCTCAGGCACCGAAATGTTCGCACCAGGCGCGGCGGATTTCATCGACGTGGCTCTCCACCAACTGCTGCGCCGCACGCAGGCGGCGTTGGCTCATGCCGGTATTCTGCGCCGCTTCGACGTGCGGCTCAATCCAGAATTTCGCCTCGCCATGGGAGCAATGCACGTGAACGTGCATGCGCGATCCCTCGCGAGAAAAGAAGTAGAAGCGGTATCCACCTTCGCGGAATATGGTCGGACTCATCCTGCCGATTCTGCCCGCCGACCTAACCAAAGTTAGGCCAGATCCCCAACCAAGGCGTCTGTTGTCCGGAAGCCGTCCGTTGCAGATTGCGTATCATGAACGCACTCCTCGCCGAAACAGCCGACGCACCCACCTCCGCCATGCGACCCGATGTGATGAGAGTCATTCTTGTCGATGACCACGCCGTCGTGCGCGAGGGCGTACGCGCAATCCTCGAGTTGTACGACGACGTGCAGGTCGTCGGTGAATACGCGAACGGCATGGAGGCATTGAATGCCGCGGTGTCGGTTTCTCCCGATGTCGCGCTGGTCGACTTGAAGATGCCCGGCATCTCCGCGGTGGAAACGATCCGCGGACTGCGCGAACGCGTGCCGACGATCAAGATCATGGTGTTCACCAGTTTCGGCGAAGACGCGCTTATCCGCGCCACGCTCGACGCCGGTGCCACCGGTTTCCTGATCAAGGACGCGATGCAGGACGATCTGATCCGCGCGATCCGCAGCGTCGCGCAGGGTCAACCGTACCTTGCGCCGGCGGCGCAGCGCCAGTTGATGGAACTGCTCAAGAAACCCGGCGACACGCGCGAATCCCTGACAGCGCGCGAACACGACGTGGTGAAACTCATCGCCGAGGGCATGTCGAACAAGCAGATCGCGCGCAAGCTCAACCTCACCGAAGGCACCGTGAAAGGGTATGTCAGCCAGATCCTCGCCAAGCTGCGCTTGCAGGACCGCACGCAGATCGCGCTGTATGCGGTGCGGCAGGGCTGGCTCAGCGATGGATCGATCTGACCGCACCCCGACTTCCGGCATAGGCGGCACTCCGCGTTCCACGTAACATGCGGCGATCCACACGCCGGAGAACGCCATGCTCGCTTCGCTCATCGCCGCTGCGCTCGCAGCCCAATTCGCTGCCGCCGACGCGGCCGATTCGTCGCCGTCGACGAGCATCCATTGCGGCCATTTCATCGACGTCGACGCCGGCAAGCTGCTCGGCGAGACGACCATCGTCGTGCAGGGCGGCCGCGTTAAAGAAGTGAGCGCGGGCAATACCGGTGGCAGTGGTGCTTCGATCGATCTGTCCGCCGAAACCTGCATGCCGGGCCTTATCGACAGCCATACGCACCTCACCGACCAGACCAGCCCGACCGCGTACAACGACCAGTTCCGCTGGAATCCGACGGACTATGCGATCCGCAGCACGGTCTACGCGCGCCGCACGCTCGAGGCGGGCTTCACTACCGTACGCAACGTCGGCGACAACGATTACGACTCCGTCGCGCTGCGCAACGCGATCAATCAGGGCATCGTCGAAGGTCCGCGGATCTTCACCGCAGGCCCCGCGATCGGTTCATCGGGCGGTCATGCCGACGATACCAACGGCTATCGGCACGATCTCGCCGGCAATCCAGGACCGCAGAACAACATCATCAACTCCCCCGAGGATGCGTGGAAAGCCGTGCGCCTGCATTACAAGTTCGGCGCGGACCTGATCAAGATCATGCCGTCGGGCGGCGTGCTCGACGAAGGCGCGAGCGTCGACAACGCGCAGCTCACCATTCCGGAAGTGCAGGCGATCGTGGCCGCCGCGCATGACTACGGGTTCACCGTCGCCGCTCACGCGCACGGCGCCGAAGGCATCCGCCGCGCGGTGATCGGCGGCGTGGATTCGATCGAACACGGCACCTTCATGAACGAAGAGGACATGAAGCTCATGAAGGAACACGGCACCTGGTACGTGCCGACGATCATCGCGGGCAAGTACGTCGAGGAGAAAGCCGGCGTGCCCGGCTACTATCCGGCGCAGGTCGCCGAGAAAGCGAAAAAAGTCGGACCGATCATCCAGGCCACTGCAGGCAGGGCGTACAAGGCGGGCGTGAAGATCGCCTTCGGCACCGACGCGGCCGTGTATCCGCACGGGCAGAACGCGAAAGAGTTCAAGTACATGGTCGAGGCCGGCATGCCGCCGATGTTCGCGATCCAGGCAGCGACTACGCACGCCGCGCAACTGCTCAAGCACGACAAAGATATCGGCAGCGTGAGCGCCGGCAAGTTCGCCGATGTGGTCGCCGTCAAAGGCAACCCGCTCGACGATATCACGCTGATGCAGCACGTCGACTTCGTGATGAAGGAAGGAAAAGTATACAAATTGAACGGCCAGCCGCAGCCGCTCGCGGAGGTCAGCGTTCCGCCGCCTCCGGCCGCCCAGGGCGAAGAACTTTCCGGCTATTGATCTGATCCTGTCAGCGATCCCTACCGGATGACGTAACCCACCTCGACCGCTCACGCGGCGGAACGAGGTGGATCATGGGAATCCGGGCTTGCTGTTGGGCGGCGGCATCGATGCTGGTCGGCGCCGACGCGCTGGCGCAATCGATCGATACGTTCAACCCGGCGCCGGATGCGCCGCCGGTCACGGTCGCCTTGCAGGCCGATGGGAAAATTCTCATCGCCGGCAACTTCGAGATGGTCGGAACCGCCGTACGCACACGCGTTGCACGGCTGAATGCCGACGGCTCGGTCGATGAAAGTTTCGGCGATCCGCTCGTCAACGGCGAAGTCAAAGCGGTCGCCGTGCAGCCCGACGGCAAGATCCTGATCGGCGGCAACTTCGACGCCGTCAGCACCAACACCCGTCACTTCCTGGCCCGGTTGAATGCGGACGGATCGACCGACACGGGCTTCGCCGACCCGAATCTCAACGACGCGGTGTGGGGCATCGCGTTGCAGCCCGACGGCAAGGTACTCGTCGCCGGCGATTTCACGTTCGGCGCGTCGCCGAATTTCACGCAGACCTACGTCGCGCGCTTCAGCGCCAGCGGCGCGTTCGATTCGAGTTTCACGCCGCCGGCGATCTGTTGTCTGCCTGCCCGATCCGTTGCCGTGCAATCGAACGGCAACGTGCTGGTCGGCGGATTCTTTTCTCACGTCGGAGCCGCCACGCATTTTTATTTTGCGCAGTTCAGCGCCAGCGGCGTGTTCAACGCGGCGTTTCCGGGCGGCAGCGACGAGCCGCAGGCGGGCTCGATCGTCGTCGCGCCGGACGGCAGCATCTACATCAATGACATCGGCGCCGACAGGATCCTGAAATATTCCGCGACCGGCACGCCGATTGCGCTGTCGGCGCAGCAAGCCGTACTCGACAGCGAAATCGATTCGTTCGTGCTGCAGCCCGACGGAAAACTGCTGATTGCCGGCATTTTCCAGACGGCGGACGGACAAGGACATCACGCGCTGGCACGCCTCAACGCCGACGGCACGCTCGACAGCGGTTTCGCGGATTTGCATTTCAGCTTCAATGCGAGCGATGCAAACGGATACGTCTACGGCATAGCCGCCGAGACGAACGGCGACGTCATCGCCATCGGCAATTTTCCGCTCGTCGACGCACAGCCCCGGAAATTCGTGGCGCGCGTGCTCGGCAATGACGCTGGTACGACGTCGCTCGAGGCCACGGCGTCGGCCGGCAATTCCCTCGTCACCTGGACGCGCACCGGCGGCGGCGCCGAACTCGCCGGCGCGCCGATACTCGAGCATTCCAGCGACGGTCTGACCTATACGAATGTCGGCGCGATGACGCGCGTTGCCAACGGCTGGCAGGCCACTGCGCCCTACAGTCTCGCCGGCTCGCCGTTCTATCTGCGCGCAGAAGGCTACGCGTCCACCGGCGCAGGCAACGGATCGGTCGGACGCGTGACGAGTCCCGTGTTCGTCAGCGACCGCATCTTCGCCGACGGCTTCGAACACTAATCGCACCAGTCAACCGGAGATACGCATGCGCATTCATCGATGGTTGTTGAGCACGGCGCTGGCGGCGTGCATTCCCTTCGCCGTCGCGCAATCCAGCAGCGGTCCGTTTTCGATCACGCACAGCACGATCGATCCGGCCGCGCCCGCAATGAAAGGCGGCGCTTATTCGCTGTCCGCGACAGTCGGCCAACCGTCCACCGCGGCGCTCGGCGCAGGCAACTATCAACTCACCGGCGGCTTCGACGCCGTCGGCAACGGCGACGACATCTTCCGCAACGGCTTTGAACCTTAGGAGATCGCACCATGCGACATTTATCGCGCGTACTTGCATGTCTGCTCGCGGCGAGCACACCGGCGCTGGCCACTTCGCTCGGCAGCGCATTCACTTATCAGGGCAACCTCGACTTCAACGGTTCGCCGGCCAGCGGCAATTTCGATTTCCAGTTTGCGTTGTATACCGCGGCCACCGGCAGCACGGCGCTCGACACGATCACGCTGACCGATCAGGCCGTCACCGGCGGACTGATCAACGCATCGCTCGACTTCACCGAGATTCCGTTCAACGGTCAGGCACTGTGGATCGAAGTGCGCGTGCGGCCGGCCGGTAGCGGCACGTACACGACATTGACGCCGCGGCAGCCGCTGACCGCGACGCCGTACGCGCTGTTCGCGCTGACCGGCAACCAGGGACCGCAAGGGCCGCAGGGCATTCAAGGTCCGGCGGGTTCGCAGGGTCCGGCCGGCGCGACCGGCGCACAAGGTACGCAGGGTCCTGCCGGGCCACAAGGTCCACAGGGACCGGTCCTGCCTTTCAATGGTTCGATCGCGAATGCGTCGCCCGCGTTTCAGGCGACGAACAGCGGCGGCGGTCCCGGCGTGTGGGGCGAAAGCACGGCCGGCGACGGTTTGCACGGTCACACCAGCGCGACCAGCGGAAAGAGCGGCGTCGCGGGCTTGGGCGACGGCGGCAACAACGGCGTGTACGGTTCGAGCGGATCCGGCAACGGCATTTTCGGAACCTCGCTGAGCGGCAACGGTATCTATGGCGAGACGCACGGCGCCAGCACGAGCGGGCTGCAAGGCGTCGGCTTCAGCAACGCAACCGGCGTGTCGGGCAGCAGCACCACAGGTTCGGGCGTGTACGGCGCAACGAAAGGTGTCAGCGGACAATCAGGCGCAGCGGGCGTGTGGGGCAACACGCACGATTACTTCGGCGTCTGGGGCACGAGCGTCGCCGGCGATGGCGTGCACGGCAACAGTTCGACATCGTCCGGCGTGTACGGCATGAGCGCATCCGGTGCCGGCGTTTGGGGCGAAAGCACCGGCTACGACGCCGTGCACGGACACACCAGCAATCCCAACGGCAACACCAGCGGCGTGGCCGGTTTCGGCGACGGCGCCAATAACGGCACGTTCGGCATCAGCACGTCCGGCAACGGCGTGGCCGGTTTCAGTTCGGGCGGCACCGGTGTCTACGGCCACAGCGCGAGCGGCTACGGCATGGCCACCGACGGTCCGGCTCAGCAGTCACTGGGAGCGGCGGGCTGGGTCAAGGCGATGGTCCATGTTTCGAGGCCCGCGAACGGCGGCCTGGGCTCCATCTCCCGCTGCTTCAATTCAACCTTGCCCGCCAATATTGCGAGCGTTCCGCCGTGCGGCTTCACCTACGGCGAGCCGGCTACAGGACACGTCACCATAGACTTCGGATTTGCCGTCGACAGCCGCGAATTCGTCGCCACCGGGACGGGTGACGGAACCATCCTTTCCGTATGCACGTCCAGCGACGGCGTCTGGTGCCAGTACCCGCCCTCGTCGGTGACGGGGATGACCATCGCGTCGTCGAACCCTTCTCGTCAAATTCTCGTCGACGAACCGTTCAACCTGATCGTCTTCTAGAGATCAACGATCCGCGACGGGCGACTTTTTATGCGCCGCGCCGGCAAACAGCGCGGCGGTCGTCGGTAACAGTTCCTTGTCGACCGCGGGAATAGCCTGCAGCTTTTCGACAGCGGTACGATCGCCCGCAGAACCGCGCTCGCCGTTGCACTGATCCGCAAGCAACGCGATCGTCAATGTGCCGATCGCGTCGTCGGCGTGCGTTTCGGCCCTGTCCGCCGTGGCACTCTCCAGCAGCTGCAGCGCTTCGTCGCAGCGTTGTTGTCCGACCAGAAAATCGGCCAGCGGGATTTTCCACTCGTCGGCCGAGCTGATCTGCTGCTTGTGCAGCTTTTCGCCCAACTCGAAAGCGGCGCGGAAATGCATTTCCGCGTTGACGGCGTCGCCCGCGAGTTCCTCCGCCACGGCCAGCCCCCGCAATGCGATGGCTACTGGCGCGGTGCCGTCACCGGAACTCTTGCGCGAAATCTCCACCGCCTCACGCGCGCACGCCACGGCTTCGTCGTACCTGTGTTCCAACTCCAGCGTCGAGGCAAGATTTTCGCGCACCGTCGCCAGAAGCTGCTGACCGTCGTCACGGCGCAGCCGCGCGATCACGTCGCGCTGCAGCGTTTCGGCCTCGCCGAACAGATCGGCGCGCACCAGCGCGAAAGCGAGATTGTTCTCCGCGGTCAGCGTATTGGGATGGTCGATGCCGCTGGTCTTGCGGAACCGTTGCACGGTTTCGCGCATCACCGGCACGGCGGCGGCGTAGTCGCGACGTGTGGCGTGCAAGATGCCGAGCATGTTCAGCGCTTCGCTTATCTTCGGATGATCGTCGGAAAGATCGCGGCGCAGAACGGCGATCGCATGTTCGAGCAGCTTCTGCGCGTCATCGGATCGATCCACCGACAGATAGACGCCGGCCAGCGCAGTCTCGGCCGACGCGGTGAGCGGGTGATCGGCACCGAACACGTGCCGGCGGATCTTGTCGCCGCGCTCGATCATCGGAGTCGCTTCGGCGTAATTGCCTTCGCCGTCGAGGAACGTGCCGAGATTGATCAGCGACGTGGCGAGATCCGGATCGTCCGGACCGAGCCGCGATTCGCGGATCTGCAGCGCACGGCGATACAGGGCTTCCGCATCGGGACGACGGCCGAGGTTGTCGACGGCCTGCGCATAACCGTCGACATAGCGTGCGGTTTCCGGCGCCTGTTTGCCGAAATGTTTTTCGGCGAGCGCGAGCGCCTCGCGGAAACTGCCTTCGGCCGCCTGGAAATCGCCTTTCTCGCTCAGCAAGTTGCCGAGGTTGTCCAAACTTTCGATCAGCAACGGATCGTCGCCCGGCAACTGCGCGCGGCGTATCTGCAGCGCTTCGCGGATTGCGGGTTCGGCCCCGTCGAAGTCGGCCTTGAGCCGCGCGATGCGGCCGAGCGCGTCGAGACTTTCGGCGACATCGATATCGGCCGCACCGATGTTCCGGCGCAGCGCGAGCGATTGTTCGGCGAGCGGGAACGCGCGATCGTACAGACCCAGATCGGCATAGGTCATTGCGATGTTGGCAAGCAGCCGCGCACGCACGTTCGGTTCGACGTTGGCATCGGTGCGCAGCCGTTCGGTGCCTTGATCGAGGAGATCCTTGGCCGTCACATTCGCGCCACCCGACACCGACGGATCGGCGCCGCGAAAAATTCCGACCAGGAATTGCGTCACCTGCTGCGACACCAGCGCCTGCTGCGATTTCTCGCGCGCCTGCCAGATCGCGAACACGAGCGCGGCGACCAGCATGACCACGCCGAACGTCGCCGCCGTCACGCCGAGCCGATGCCGCGCCACGAATTTGCCGACGCGATAACGCACGCTGTCGCGCCGCGCGGAGATCGGCTGGCCGGCGAGATACCGTTCGAGGTCGCGGGCCAGCGCCTCGGCCGTGGCGTAGCGGCGCGACGGATCGCGCTGCATCGCGGTGACGATGATGGTGTCCAAATCGCCGCGCAGGTTTTGCGCCGTCGCCGGTGCTGCCTCGTCGACGGCGCGGCTCGGCAGCGGCGTTGTCGTCGTCGCGCCGAGCGCCCGGCGCGCGGCGTCGCGATCGGTATCGTCGCGAAGATCGAAAGGCCGCTTGCCCGTCAATAATTCGAACAGCACCACGCCGAGCGAGTAGATGTCCGTCGCCGTGCTTACCGCGCCGCCGTCGAGCTGCTCCGGCGCCGCGTACGCCGGCGTCAGCGGACGGTGCAGCGCGTCCATCGTCTGCGTGTCGCCGCCGTGCGAATCGTCGAGCAGCTTGGCGATGCCGAAATCGAGCAGCTTCGCTTCACCGCCGGCAGTAATGAGAATGTTCGACGGTTTGATGTCGCGATGGATCACGAGTTGGCCATGCGCGAACTGCACCGCCGCGCAGATGTCGCAAAACAGCGCGATACGCTTGGCCACGCTCAGTTCGCACTGCGCCGCGTAGCGCAGCAGCGGCTCGCCGTCGACGTATTCCATGGCGAAATACGGCCGTCCGTCATCGGCGATGCCGCCGTCGAGCAGACGTGCGATGTGCGGATGTTCCAGCCGCGCGAGGATCTGCCGTTCGCGCCGGAAACGCGCCTGCACCGCGTCGGAATCCATGCCGCGCTTGATGATCTTCAGCGCCGCGCGCTGCTCGAACTGGCCGTCGGCGCGTTCGGCGAGCAGCACCACGCCCATGCCGCCGCGACCCAGTTCGCGCAGCACGCGCCACGGCCCGACGCGCGTCTGCGCAGCTTCGTCGTTGTCGCGGCTCGCCCACGCGGTGGCGGCCTGACCGCGCGCCGCATCGATGCCGACGTCGAAGCGCTCGGCCTATCGTCGGCGGCGAGCAATTGTTCGATTTCGCGCCGCACCTCGGTATCGTCTACGCACAGTTCGTCGAGCAAGGCGGCGCGTTGGATTTTCGGCGCATCGACAACGCGATCGAAGATCGCTCCCACCCGCTGCCAGCGCGCGGCATCCATGACGCGCTACTCCGGCGCGGCGTCGAGGCCGAGTTCGCGCACCAGGAATGCGCGCGCGCGGCGCCAGTCCCGGAAGACGGTGCGCTCGGTGAGATTCTGCAGACGCGCGACGTCGGCGATCTCAAGGCCGCCGAACACCTTCCATTCGACGAGCTGGCCGGCGCGCGGATCCATTTCGCTGAGGCGCATCAATGCATCGTCGAGCGCGACCAGATCGACCATCGCCGCCTGTTCGATGCCGGAATTTTCGGTGAGCCCGGTGAGCGTGACCGCGCCGCCGCGCTTCAGCCGCGAACGTCCCCGCGCGTGATCGACCAGGATCTGCCGCATCGCGCGCGCGGCCAGCGAAAGGAAATGCACGCGGTCGATCGAGCGCGCCGCGGTGGGGCGTGCAGTTTGATGTACACCTCATGGACCAGCGCGGTGGTATCGAGCGTGGGGGACTGCCCACCGATCGGCGCTGGCTGCGCGGATGCGGCGCAGTTCCTGATCACCGCGAGAACAACGCGGGCGACATCTCGGCGGTGGCATCGGTCGTCGTCATCGTAATGCGCGCGGCACTCCGGTCTCGCCGCAGCTTAACGCGACAGCGTCGCGCGCGACAGCATTCTTGATATTCTCGGCACAGGCCCGATCTGAAGGCCGATGCAGACACTCAAGGAATATCCCGTGCAGGATTCAGCGCGTGTGTTCGACGCCACGGAGGCGAACTTCGAGGCCGAAGTAATCCAGGCGTCGCTGACGACGCCGGTGCTCGTCGATTTCTGGGCGGCGTGGTGCGGCCCGTGCAAGACGCTTGGGCCCATTCTCGAAAAAGTGGTCGCGAGCTACAACGGTGCGGTCAAGCTCGCCAAGGTGGACACCGACGCGCAGATGCAGCTCGCCACCGTGTTTGGCATCCGCAGCCTGCCGACCGTGGTGCTGGTAAAGACAGCCAGATGGTCGATGGGTTCATGGGCGCGGTGCCGGAATCAGCGGTACGCGAATTCCTGCAGCGTCACGTGCAGCCGGCCAATGCCGACGCACCGGAGCCGGCGATCGCAACAGCAGCCAGCGCGGAAACGCCGGAGCAAACCATCGCGCGTCTGCAGCAGGATATCGCGCAGCATCCGGAGCGCGCCGAGATCAAACTCGATCTGGCGCTCGCCTACTTGCGCGCGGGACTCGCCGATGCGGCGCAGACCGAACTCGAATCGCTGCCGCCGAATCTCGCCGAGGACGCGAAGGCCAAACGCCTGCGCAACCAGATCGAGTTCGCGCGCAATCTCAAGGATGCGCCGGACGAGGCAACGCTGCGCGCCCGCATCGCAAAGGACAACAATGATTTCGAAGCGCACGACCTGCTCGGCGTGCGTCTGCTGGTAGATGGACAAACGGCAGCCGGCCTCGAGGAATTCCTGCACATCCTGCGCAACAAGCGCGACTGGAACGAGGGCCAGGCGAAAAAGCGCCTAATAGCCGCGTTCAGCATCATCGACGACGACGATCTGGTCGGCACGTATCGGCGCAGGATGGCGTCGCTGCTGTTCTGAGGCGCGCCGTCGAATGCCGCCAGCGAGCGGTACGTGACTTTCGGTTGGCCATAATGTCGCAATAGCGTTCCCGACGGCGTTTTCCGGACACACCATCGGAGAACGCCATGGAAAACCTGTCCCGACTCCGCGCCTGCCGTTCGAGGACTTCGCCTTGCAACGTGTCGGGCGACGCCGAGGCGGACCTGCCGCGTCTTTCCCGGCTACCGCTGGCGGCGGCGTGCCTGCTGCTTTTCGCGGCGTCCGCCGACATGGCATGCGCCGCGCCGCTGCCGGTGAGCAACTGCAACGACGCCGGATCCGGCAGCCTGCGCGCATCGATCGCCAGCGCCGCTTCCGGCGATACGATCACAATTCCGTCCAATCTCGGTTGCAGCAAGATCACGCTGACCACGGGCGCCCTGGCCGTTACGCAAGACGCACTCACCATCGATGGCCCTGGTGCGGGCGCATTGACCATCACCGGCAAATACACCAGTCCTCGCAGAACTCGACGACGGAGCATTACCGCATCATCACGCACTCGGGAACCGGCAGGCTCGAAATCGACGGCGTGAGCTCACGAAGGGCTGTCTGGTCACGAGCGGAAGTGCCGTTGCACTCGGCGGCTGCGTCTTTTCCCGGGCTCACTGTCGCTGAGCAACAGCTGGGTCACGTTTTGCACGGCGATGTCGGACATCGGCTACTCGGCAGGCGGCAGACTGTTCGCGCGCAAGGGAATCACTCTCGACCATACGACGATTTCATTCAACACCGCCGACGCCGTCACGGGAAACTCGTCGGGCGGCGGCTTGGCGGCCGAGTACGAGTTCAATTGCAAATACAGCACCATCACCTTCAACACCGCCGGCAACCGACTACCAAGCGCGGCGATTTCGGCGGCTTCCTCGCCGTGTACAACGGCTCGCCGACGCCGGACATGTTGCGCAATCTGGTCGGCTACAGCACGATCTCGTACAACTACGCCACACGCTCGATCGGAGGTGGCCGCGTGGTCGGCAACGTGACCACGCTCATCGACAGCACCACCGTGGCCAGCAATTCCACGCTCGGCGATGTCGGCGGGCTTTACCTGCGCGGCTTCTACGCGGCCGTCGCCAACTCGACGATCGCCTTCAACACCGCCGCCGGCAGCGGCGCGATGGCCACCGGCCTGCAGTTGCGCAGTCACGGGCACCGGCGCGAAGGCCGCTCTCTACAGTACGATCGTCTCCAACAACTACATCGGCGCGGGCGAAGGACCCGACGTGGACGCAACCGGCGCCACCATCACCGGTTCTAAGAATCTGGTCTACGACTCGGCCGCGTCATTGCCGCCCGACACACTCCTCGATACCTGCCCGTTGCTCGGCCCGCTTGCCAACAACGGTGGCGCAACGCAGTCCATCAAGTTGCTCGGACACAGTCCCGCCATCGACCACGGCAGCAATGCGATCAATCTCGTCTACGACGGACGCGGAGCCGGATTTCCGCGCACGTCCGGACCGCCCGGCGGCGCGGCGGTAACCGACATCGGCGCGTACGAAGTCAACCGCGCCGACGAACTCTTCGACGCCACCTTCGACGCGGGCTGCCCGACGTTGCTGGCGCGCGCATCGCCCTAGCGCGCATGCGCGGCGCCGCAAATTCCCTTGGCGGCGCCGCGCGTGGCAAGATGCGCGCATGAACGACGAAGCATCCGGCACGCCCGTATCGACCGGGCAAGGCTACGCGCCGACCGAACCCGCCAATCCGCCGCAGACCGTCGAGCAAGTG
>CAVPTJ010000015.1:0-39914 GCA_963708785.1 uncultured Gammaproteobacteria bacterium | reverse complement strand
CCTGAGCCCGCCATTGATGGATGCCATTGCGACGCATAACGCAAAGGCATCGGGTGCGCTGAAGGCTTGATCCGTTTTACGCCGGCGCGGTGCAATGCCGCGCCGGTCATCGCATTAACTGAAGCGCCTTACTCCGTTTCGTCCAGGTAAAAACCGCGCGCCGTGATGCCGGCGGCGATATTGCTCGAATGCAGCTGATACGTTTTGCCCGGCGCGAGGACCAGCGGTGCGGTGAGCTTGTCCTTGGCGTTCGGATTCTTGCTGCCGTCGCCGGTGGCGAAGTCGTCGTAGATCAGCCAGCCCAGTTCCGAGTCGGCTGAACCTGACAGTTGCGTGATCCACATCGTGATCGACGGCGACAGCACCGGCAGTTCGACGCCGGTGATGACGATCATCTTGCCGTCCGGAACTTCGAAGGTCAGGCGCGTGAAGCCGTATTCGTCCGTGCCCTTGTCGGCCGGGATCTGCGTCACCTCGGCATCCGCTGCGCGAATGACGGCGATGCCGCCCGCCGTCAATTGGAAGATCGCCGCGTCGCGCACGGGCAACTCCGCAACGCCCAACGCCGCGGTAGTCGGCAGGTGCGTTTGCGCGGGTACTCCCGTGCTCGCCGCCATCAGCAGAGCGGCGCAAATGAGAAGTCGCATGCTTGTCCCTTAATGAGTGGGCCGAATTGGCCGTCGCATTAGTCGAATCTCGGCGAACTTAGTTCAGCGACAACTCGGACAATTCCAGGACAAATCGACTTATGTCGAGGTGCCGAAACTATTTCGTGCCCACCGCTGTCGCGATCGTCGGCCATACGTTCTCGAACACCTTCGGTTCGCCCGCCGCGAGCGGATGCATGCCGTCGTCCTGCATCAGTTTCGGATCCTGCGCCACGCCGTCGAGCAGGAACGGCACTAGCGGCACATTGAATTTCGCTGGCCGCGTCCCGATACATCTCACGAAGCGCCGTGCGGTATTGCGGGCCGTAGTTGAGCGGCAGTTCGATGCCGAGCACGACCACCTTCGCGCCCGCATCACGGCTGGTTTTTATAATGGCGTCGAGGTTCTTGCGGATCTCGTTCGACGGGCAACCCGCGCAACCCGTCGTTGGCGCCGAGTTCGACCACGACGACGCTCGGCTTGTGCTGCGCGAGCAGCGCTGGCAGTCGCGACAGGCCGCCCGCGCTGGTCTCGCCGCTGATGCTGGCGTTGACGACGTCGACCGGCGGCGTTTGTGTTTTCAGGCGTTGCGCGAGCAGCGTCACCCAACCCGCGTTCGGGTCGATGTGGAACGCGGCCGACAGCGAATCGCCGAGCACCAGCACCGGCCCGTTGGCGAAAGCCGGCGCGGCGATGAGAAAGAAAAGACAAAGGAACCAGTGACGCATGAGCGGTATCGAGAGAGAAGTCCGGGCTAAAGAAATCCAGGCTGCGGATGTTAGCAAGGCCGTCGATGGCCCCGAAGGGCGTATCGATATCCTCACCGGCGTGAACCTCGACGTAACGAAAGGCGCGAGCCTCGCCATCGTCGGCGCCTCGGGTTCGGGCAAGACCACACTGCTCGGACTGCTTGCCGGTCTCGACACGCCCACGCACGGCGAGATCATTCTCGCCGGCACGCGACTGGACACGCTCGATGAGGAACGCCGCGCGGCCTTGCGGCGCAGGAACGTCGGCTTCCTGTTCCAGTCGTTCCATCTCCTGCCCGCACTGACGGCGGAAGAGAACGTGATGCTGCCGCTCGAACTCGACGGCCGCGCCGACGCGCGCGAGCACGCGCGCGCGGCGCTGCACGACGTCGGACTCGACGCGCGCCGCGGCCATTATCCGCACCAGCTTTCCGGCGGCGAGCAGCAGCGCGTCGCCCTCGCACGCGCCTACGTGCATCGCCCGCGCATACTTTTCGCCGACGAGCCGACCGGCAACCTTGATCAGCGCACCGGCCGCGTCATCGGCGATCTGTTGTTCCAGTTGAATCGCGAACATGCGACGACACTCGTGCTCGTCACGCACGACGTTACGCTCGCGCAACGCTGCGCGGTGACCGTGCATCTCGACGGCGGCCGCATCGTCGAAGATGTCGCGCATGATGCGCGGGCGCGGGCGCGCGCATGAAACCGCTGTCGTTCGCGTGGCGCACGCTGCGCCGCGAATTCCGCTACGGCGAACTGGCCACGCTCGCCATCGCGTTGATCCTCGCCGTGGCGGCGCTCGGCGCGGTGGCGACGCTCGGCGAACGCGTGCAGCGCAGCGTGGTGGCATCTGCGGCGGATTTCATCGGTGGCGACGTGGGCCTGAGTTCGCGCGAGCCGCCGTCGAATGATTTGAAGACCGAAGCCTCGCGGTTGCAGCTGCGCGTCAGTACCGCCGCGACCTTTCCCACCGTGCTGTTCGCTGACGGCAAAAGCCAGCTCGCCGACATCCGCGCCGCCGATGCGAACTATCCGCTGCGCGGCGAACTGCGCGTGCAGGACACGAACGGCGTGGAGTCCGTCGTGC
Source organism: uncultured Gammaproteobacteria bacterium (assembly GCA_963708785.1). Taxonomy (GTDB): domain Bacteria; phylum Pseudomonadota; class Gammaproteobacteria; order Xanthomonadales; family Rhodanobacteraceae; genus Rudaea. The sequence goes on along the minus strand of CAVPTJ010000015.1, from coordinate 37,427 downwards.
ACGCGCCCGCCGCGGGTAGCGTCTATGCCGAACACCGCCTGCTCGCCGCGCTCGGACTCAAAGCCGGCGACAGTCTGCAAATCGGCGACCGCAGCTTGCGCGTCGCCGGCGAAATCGAACGCGAACCCGATGGCGGCGAACTCTTCGCGCTGGCGCCGCGAGTCGTGATGTCGCTCGACGACGCGCGTGGCGGCGGCCTGCTCGCGGTCGGCAGCCGGGCCCGCTATCGATTCATGGCGGCTGGCGACGAGCGCGCCATTGCGACATTTTCCACATTTATAAAAGCGCACAAACCCGACAGTGGGGAACTGGTCACTGTCGAGCAGTCGCAGCAGAACCTGAAGAGCGCGTTCGATCGCGGCGACGCCTTCCTGCGGCTGGCGGCCTTGCTCGCTGCCTTGCTGTCGGGCATCGCCGTGGCGCTCGCCGCGCAACGCTACGCGCGGCGCAAGACCGATGAAGTCGCGCTGCTGCGTTGTCTCGGCGCGAGCGGCGGTGAAGTCACGCTGGCCATCGCGACGACGCTGACGTTGCTCGCCGTCCCGGCGTGCGTCATCGGCGCGCTGCTCGGCCTGGGACTTCAACAGGCCGTATTTGCGCTGGCGAAGGATTTGCTGCCGGTCGCCTCGAACGTCGTTCCGCTGGCGCCGAGCGCGGCGGCATTCGCGGTCGGTCTGGCCGTGCTGTTCGGATTTTCATTGCCGCCCTTGCTGCGGTTGCGCGACGTTCCGCCGGTGCGCATTTTCCAGCGCGCTGCCGGCGCGCGCGTGCGGCGTTTCGATCTTCTGTACCTGATTCCGTTCGCGGTGAGCGCGCTGCTGATCTTCGTCGAAAGCGACACGCCGAGGCTCGCCACGATCCTGAGCGCGAGCCTGTTCGGCGTTGCCGCCGTCGCGCTGCTCGCCGGGTCGCTGCTCATGCGCGTCGTACGTGGCGTGCGCGGACTGGCCGGTGCGCTGCGTTTCGGTCTGGCCAATCTGGCGCGCCGCCGTGCGCTGAGTCTGTTGCAGATCGTCGCGCTGGCTCTCGCGATCACGGCGCTGGATCTGCTCGCGGTCGTCGGGCCTTCGCTGCTTTCCGCGTGGCGCGCGGAATTGCCGGCCGACACGCCGAATTATTTCCTGATCAACATCCAGCCCGATCAGCGCGATGGTGTTTTAGCTGCGCTGAAAACCGCAGGCGCGGAAAACGTGAACACGCTGCCGCTGGCCGTCAGCAAGCTGGTCGCGATCAACGGCAAGGCGCCGCGCGCCGAGGATTATCCCGATCACCGCGCCGGCGGCTGGATCAACGGCGAAACGCGCATGTCCTGGAGCGCCGAGGTGCCGCCGTCGAATCGCGTGATCGCCGGACAATGGTTCGCCCCGCATCCGAGCGAGCCGCAGATTTCCGTCGACGAGATGTGGGTCGAGATGTTCCATCTGAAACTCGGCGACACGCTCACGTTGCGCGTCGGCGATCGCGACATCGTCGCGCGCATCACCAGCGTGCGTGGCGTGCGCTGGGATTCATTCCGCGTGAACTTTTTCCTGCTGCTCGATGCGGACAGCGCGCAAGGCATTCCATACAGCGATATCGCGAGCTTCCATCTGCCGCCGAACGCGACGAACTCGCTTGCGACATTGACGCGCGACTATCCGAACCTGTCGCTGATCGACCTCAACGCCTTGCTCGATCGCATCCGCGACATCATCGCGCGCGTCGGCACGGCGGTGACGGCGGTGCTTGGGTTCAGTCTGGCCGCGGGCATCCTCGTGCTGCTCGCCGCGCTCGCCGCGACGGCGGACGAACGCCGTTTCGAGGCTGCGCTGCTGCGCACGCTCGGCGCGCATCGCGGGCAACTTGTGCAGGCGGTGCTGGCCGAATTCGCGGTGGTCGGAATACTTGCCGGTGTGATCGCGGCGGTAGGCGCCGGCGGTGCAGGGATGTGGTTGGCGCGCAGTGTGTTTCGGATTTCCGCGTACGTCCCGCCGCTGACCGCATTATCGGTGTCGGTGCTGGGCGGCGCGTTGCTTGTCGCGTTCGCCGGACTGGCTGGAACGCGGCGGCTCACTCGCGCCTCGCCGCTGCTCGTGCTGCGGCGCGCGTGATCTTTTCGCGGCAGGCGATACACTGCCGCGATGACCGACTCGCTGATCGAATTCAATCCGAATCCGCGCATCGAGCGCGTGCCGATCGTCGACGAACAATGCTGCTACGTGATCGACGATGCGCTGCGCGATCCGGAGCGGCTGGTCGATTTCGCAACGTGGCAGCGCGCGGCGTTTCATAGCGTCGACTACAACGCGTATCCCGGCCTGTTGCTGCCGACACCCGGCATCATCAGCGACAAGCTCAACGCGTTTTTCGTCGATCATGTGCGACGGTTCTTCGACGCGCGTCGTGTCGTGCACATGCACAGCCGCCTGGCGCTGGTCACGCTGCCGCCGGAGCAGCTCCGGCCGTATCAGCGCATCTGTCACAGCGACACGTTCAGTCCCAATCCGCAGCATTCGCTGCAGGCATCGGTGCTGTATTTGTTCCGCGACGAATCGCTCGGCGGTACGAGTTTTTATGTGCCGAAACTGTCGCCGCAGGAAACGCGACAGCTTTTCAGCGACGCGGCGAGCATGCCGAACGCGCAATTCAGGCAGCGCTACGACATCCAGCCGGGCTACCTGTGCGAGTCGAATCGCTACTTCGATCGCGTCGCCGGCGTCCCCGCGAAATGGAACCGCCTGATTTTCTACGACGGCGGCCTGCTGCATTCGGGCGACATCCACGCGCCGGAGAAAATGAACGCCGATCCGCGCAGCGGACGCCTCACCTTGAACGGCTTCTTCACCAGCCGTCGCCGCGCGGCGTGAATGACCTATTGCATACGACGTGTACGCGCCGAGGAACTACAACATACGGATTCGGGAGTGCATACCATGACGATCTCGCGCCGCCGCTTTCTGCAATCCGCCGCCGCAATCGGCGCTGTCGCCGCGTTTGCGCGGGAAGATGTTTTTGCCGCATCGACCACGAGATGGCGCGAACAGCGCGACCTGTTTCCCGAAGGCGTGGCGTCGGGCGATCCGACGTCCGATGGTGTGATCCTGTGGACGCGTCGTCCATCCAATGATGCAAAAGCGGTTCGCCTGGTCTGCGAGGTTTCCGATGATCCATCGTTCGCGCGCATCGTCGCAACCGCGAAACAAAACGTCACGGCGGAGACCGACTGGACCTGCCGCGTGCTCGTCGGCGGGCTGAAGGCGGCGTCCGAATACTGGTATCGCTTCACCGACGGCGACGGCGCGGGCAGCCGTATCGGCCGCACCGTCACGGCGCCGCGCGACGACGATCCGCGGCCGGTGCGCTTCGCGTTCGTCTCCTGCCAGAACGCGAACTACGGCGCGCAGAACGCTTACCGCCGCATGATTTTCGAAGACGAAAAAGCGGCGCGCGAGGACCGGCTCGGCTTCGTGCTGCACCTGGGCGATTTCATCTACGAACTCATGTGGTATCCGCAAGACCGCGCCGCGATGTACGACCGCCGCGTGCGCGACATCGTGCGCTACGAGCACGGCGAGAAGATCGACGACTTCCATATCCCGACCACGCTCGCGGACTATCGCGCCGTCTACAAGGCGTATTTGCACGATCCGGATTTGCAGGATGCGCGCGCGCATTTTCCGTTCGTGCCGATGTGGGACAACCATGAGTTCAGTTGGCTGGGCTGGCAGAGCCTGCAGCAATTCGACGGCAAGACGCGTCCGGCGCAGACACGCAAGGTCGCCGCGATGCAGGCGTGGTTCGAGTTCCTGCCTGCGCGCGTGCGCAAACCGTCGCCGGATCTCGCGAGGTTCGATGCGCCCCACGTGGTCGATGCGCCGGTTACGCAGTTCGATGCGAATGGCCTGGGCACCGAGCCGAACAATCTGACGGCGTTGAAGAGTCTCACCGGCTATCGCGCGCTGCGCTGGGGACGAAACGTCGAGCTCGTCATTACCGATCAGCGCAGCTACCGGTCGCGCGATCCGCTCGGACGCGCCGAGGCCAAAGCGTTCGACAGCAAGGATTTTCCACAATTCATCGACGAGAACGCGCAGCGTATCGTCGATGGCGGCCGCGCTTTCGACAATGGAAAAGCGCCGGCGACGATCGCGCTCGGTGGACAGTCGATCGAAAACTACGCGCGCAACGATCCGCCGCAAACGATTCTCGGCGCCGAACAGAAACGCTGGTTCCTCGATCGGCTGAAATCATCGCGTGCAACGTGGAAAGTGTGGGGCAACACCGTCGCCACGCTGGACATGCGCGCCGATCCGCAGAATCTTCCCGCCGATTGGCCATCCAAATGGCCGAGCGGCGGCTACGCCGGTTTCGGCGGCGGCGATTTCGGCAGCGCCTATGCGGAACGCGCGGAGATCTACGATTTCGTCGCGCGCGAGAAGATCACCGGATTCGCGACCATCGCCGGCGACCGGCACAGTTTCTGGGCCGGCTACGCGGCCAAGGATTTGCCGCCGCGGAAGTTCGAGCCCGTCGGCGTCGCCTTCGTGACCGGTTCGATCTCGGCGCCGGGACTGGTCGAGGCGTTGGAGTACAAACTTGCGAAGGACGCAGCGACGCGGCCGCTGTTCCTCGCCGATCGCGCGGGCAAGACCGAGGCGAGCGTGAACCTGCTGCTTCATCACGGCGTGCGCACCGCGCTGGAATATTCGCGCAGCGGCGATCTCGCCGCGGCCAAGGCGCTCGCGAACCGGGACAATGCGCCGCATCTTGCCTTCGTCGACATGGGCGGGCACGGCTATTCGGTCGTGCGCGCCACGCCGGATGCACTGTCCGTGGAGTTCGTCTGCATCGCGCGGCCGATCGAGCGCAGTGCCGATGCAAACGGCGGCGCGCTGCGCTATCGCGTTACGAACAGCGCCTCGTTATGGAAGGCCGGCGAAGCACCGAAACTGGCGGTGCGCGTGGACGAAGGCGACGCGGCGTTGTCGACCTGAGTCCATACGCGTGAGTATGGCGCGTCGCACCAAAGTTCGAAAATACCGTCGCGCGCAATGCGTGCCGGGATTCCTGAAACGGCGCACGCGGCAGCGGTTTTCAGGGCGGCCCGCGAAAATGTTGCAGTGCTTTTGCATTCGGATATGCAAACGTTTACATTCCCGCGCGCCGCGGCTTTGCAAAAAATTTACATGCGAGCGCGGTTCAGGGGGCGGAGAGTTGCATGGCCGTGACAATCAAAGATGTTGCGCGGGAGGCGAGAGTATCCGTGGCTTCGGTGTCGAGGGCGCTCAATGGCAGTGCCAACGTGACCGAGATCACGCGCCGGCGCATCCTGGGGGTGGCGGAACGGCTTCGCTACGTTCCCCACAGTGCGGCGCGCAGCCTGATCACGCGTCGCACGCAGACGGTGGGCGCTCTGCTGCCGGATCTGTTCGGAGAGTTTTTCTCCGAACTTATCCGCGGCATCGATCTGGCGGCGCGCGCGCGCGGGCTGCATCTTCTGGTGTCGAGCTCGCACGGCCATTCGTCCGAAGCGGCCGCGGCTTTGCGCGCGATGCAGGGTCGCGTCGACGGCGTGCTGGTGATGTCGCCGCACGTGGACGCGGCGTTTCTTTCCCAACATCTCGCGCAGGCGTTGCCGGCGGTCTTGATCAACACGCCCGTGCGCGATAGCCAGTACCCGACGCTCAACATCGACAACTACGGCGGCGCGTTCGCGATGACGCAGCATCTGATCGAACGCGGCTTCCGCTCGATCGCGTTCGTCACCGGACCCGACGGCAACTTCGACGCGAGCGAGCGCTTGCGCGGTTTCAACGACGCGGTCGCACGCAGCGACGAGCGTATCGACGTGCAGGTGCTGCGCGGCGATTTCACCGAAGAATCCGGCATTTCCATCGGTCAGCGGCTGTGCGAATCGCGTGCGCGTCCGCGCGCGGTGTTCGCTGCCAACGACACGATGGCGATCGGCATCCTGCTCGCGCTGAACGAAGGCGGCGTGCGCGTGCCGGACGACATCGCGCTGGCCGGCTTCGACGACATTCCCATTTCTCGTTTCGTGAATCCGCCGCTGACGACGGTGCGGGTGCGTATTGCGGATCTCGGCCGCAGCGCGCTCGAGCAGCTTGTGCTGCAGCTCGACATGCCGGAAGCGATCAGTCCGGCCGAGCAGAAACCGAGCTGCGACATCGTCGTGCGCGCGTCGTGCGGCGGCATCGATCATTCGACGTTGGGCCCTGGGAACGTGGGCACGGCGTATTCAAGACACACATAGAAATTCCTCGGGAGGAGAACATGAGAAAGCAATTACCGTTGCGCAAGAAATTGCTGGTGTCGCTGATCCGCACGGCGGTCGTCACGGCAGCACTGGGACCGACCATATCGTGGGCGCAATCCGCCGACGCGAACCTGCGCGGCAAGGCGCCGGCAAACGCCACCATCACCGCGAAAAACATCGAGACCGGCGCGGTACGGCGTACCACCGCCAGCGGTGACGGCAGCTTCGCGCTGGTCGGCCTGCCGCCGGGCGCTTACACCGTCGACGCGGGCCCGGGCACAGAACAGAACGTCACGCTTTCCGTTGCCTCCACCGGCACGATCGATCTCACCGCAAAACCCACAGCGCCATCGACGACCACGACGACGCTGGAAGGCGTCTCGGTGACGGCGACGACGCTGCAGGAAGTGAAGACGTCCGAAATCGGAACCGTCGTATCGCAGCGGCAGATCGAAACCGTCCCGCAGATCACGCGCAACTTCCTCGAGTTCGCCGATACCGTGCCGGGCATGGTGTTTTCGGTCGATCCGCAGGGTAATACGAGCTTGCAGGGCGGCGGCATCAGCACCTCCGGCATCAATGTGTTCATCGATGGCGTCGGCCAGAAGAACTATGTGCTGCCGAGCGGTCTCACCGGGCAAACGGGCAGCCAGGGCAATCCGTTCCCGCAGTTGGCGATCGGCGAATACAAGGTCATCACTTCGAACTACAAGGCCGAATACGACCAGATTTCCAGCGCGGCGATAACCGCGGAGACGAAATCCGGCACGAATGAATTCCACGGCGACGTGTTCGGCGACTACACCGACTCCGACCTGCGCAGCAAGACGCCCGCGGAACTCGCTGCGAACAGAAAGACCGACAGCAAGCAGAAAGAGTACGGCTTCGACATCGGCGGACCGATCATCAAAGACACGATGCATTTCTTCCTCGCGTATGAAGCGAAGGAATTCAACACGCCGGTAGCCGTGGTGCCGGGCGGCACCGTTGGACTGGCCGACGAATTGCCGGCGAGCGCGAAGGCGCAGATCGGCCCGACCGGTTTGCCGTTCAACGAAGATCTGTGGTTCGGCAAGATCGACTGGGAACTCACCGACCGCGATCGCATCGAAGTGTCGGGCAAGTATCGCGACGAGACCGCCATCAGCGGCGTCAGCGGCGCCGTGGCGGCGTCGGCGGCGATCAATACCATCAACACGGACAAACGTTACGACATCCGCTGGCAGCACAGCGCGGATGCGTGGACGAACGAACTGCTGGCGACGTACGAAGATTCGTTCTACAACCCCACCTCGCTGAATTTCGGCGCGGGTTCCGTGTTCACCGAAGTCGCGCCGAACAGCCCGACCGTGCTGGATATCGGACCGGCCGATCCGCGTGCGACGCAGAACAAGGGACAGAAAGGTCCGGCGCTTGCCGACAACTTGACGTTCAACGATATCGCGTGGCACGGCGATCACGTGATAAAGATGGGTTTCAAGGTCAAATCCGTAAAGCTCACCGCGCAGGACGCCGGCGATTTCAATCCGCAGTTCTTTTACGATGTGACACCGACCGGTACGCTCTCCACGCCGTACCAGGTGGTTTTCCCGAACCCTGCGCCGGGCACGAACCCGACCGCGACGACGACCGACAAGCAATACGGCGGCTACATCCAGGACGACTGGGCGCTCAACGACAAGCTGACCTTGAACCTCGGCATCCGCTACGACTACGAGAAGACGCCGTCTTACCTGAACTACGTCACTCCGGCCAGCGTGGTTGCTGCGTTGAATAGCCCGAATCCGGATCCGAACGCGCCTGCCGGTCAGACCTACGCGCAAGCGCTGGCGCTGGGTGGCGTGAACGTCAACGATTACATCAGCAACGGCCACAACCGCAAGCAGCAGAAGGACGCTTTCGCGCCGCGTCTGGGCTTCTCGTACGATTTCCTGGGCGATGAAGCGCACGTGTTGCACGGTGGTGCGGGCCGTTCGTATGACCGCGACATTTACGAAATCCTGCAGCTCGAGCAGACCAAGGCGTCGCTGTCCGAACTCACGCTGACATTCCCGAACCAGTTCCATACCTGCGCGCCGGGTCCGAACTGTCTTGCCTTCGACCCGTCGTTCATGGATCTGGCCACGTTGCAGGCCTTGTACGCCTCCAGTACCGCCGGCAAGGAAATCGACGTCATCAACAACAATTTGAAGACGCCGTATTCCGATCAGTTCAGCCTCGGCATCCGCAACAAGGTAGGTGACTGGAACACCGACGCTACCGTGCAGCACATCATCGGCAAGGACGGACTCGTGTTCACGCTCGGCAACCGTTATCCGAATGGTTCGTTCTGGGAAAGCTGCGGCAACTTGTGCGTTTCGCAGCCATGGGGTAACGGCGTACCCGGCTTCGGCAGCTTCATCATCGGCAACAACGGTGTCGAAACTAAGACCACGCAGGTCTTGCTGTCCGCTGAGAAACCGTACACGAAGGAATCCGGTTGGGCCGCAACGGTCGCGTACACCTACACCAATACCAAGCAGAACAACGACAACAACAACCTGACCGACCAGTACGCCTTCGACGAAGCGACCATCGGCGACTATCCGTTCATTCCCTCACGGGTCGCGAAGCATCGGTTCGTCGCAACCGGATCGGTAGACGGTCCGTGGGGCATGTTGTATTCGGCCAAGCTGACGCTGGCGACGCCCCTGCCGGACGACAACCTGGCTTGTCCCGGCGGCAACGGCGCACCTAACGTGCCATTTTCCACGGGCAGTCTGTGTACGCCGATCTCGGCAACCCCTGGCGGTCAGTCGTTCATCACCGGCGGCAAGATATTCGGCTACCGGTCGATCGATCTGCAGGTCACCAAGAACTTCGACCTGACCGCGGGCCTGTCGGCCTACCTTCGCGTCGATGCACTGAACGTGTTCAACTACAAGAACTACACGGACTACAACGAGAACTGGGGTTCGAACGGCGTCCTGAATTCGCATCCTGTCGTGTACAACACGAACGGCAACATCGACGGCGTGCCGCGCACGTTGAAGTTCTCGCTCGGCTTCCGCTGGTAACGACGATGGCCGTTTTCGGCCGATCAAGGTAAGTTGGTCACAACGACAAAGCCCGCGCCGCGGGCTTTGTCTTTCATGGGATAGTCAGCAATGAACGAAGCGTCGCGCGTCAAGGACATCGTCATCGTCGGCGGTGGAACGGCCGGGTGGATGACCGCGTCGGCGATGGCGAAGGTGCTCGGTGCGAACCACGCGATCCGTCTCATCGAGTCGGAGGAGATCGGCACGGTCGGCGTCGGCGAAGCCACGGTCCCGCATCTGAAAGTGTTCAACAACATGCTCGAGATCGACGAAGTCGATTTCGTGAAACGCACGCAGGGCACGTTCAAGCTCGGCATCCAGTTCGTCGACTGGGCGCGCATCGGCGATTCGTACATCCACGGCTTCGGCACCATCGGCCACGATCTGGGCATGGTGCCGTTCCATCAGTATTGGCTGAAGGCATACCAGCATGGATTCGCGGGCGACATCGGCGATTACTCGCTGTGCACCGCCGCCGCGCCGCGCGGAAAATTCATGGCCTCGGCGACCGACGTGCCGCCGCAGTCGCCGCTGGCGAACATCGCCTATGCCTATCATTTCGACGCGGGACTCTACGCAAAATTCCTGCGCAGCTACGCCGAGGCGCGTGGCGTGCGGCGCAGCGAAGGCAAGGTCGTCGACACCACGCTGCGTGCAGACGGTCTCATCGAATCGGTGACGCTCGCCAGCGGCGAAATCATCGCCGGCGATCTTTTCATCGACTGCTCCGGATTCCGCGGCTTGCTCATCGAACAGATTTATCACGCGGGCTACGACGACTGGTCGCACTGGCTGCCGTGCAACAGCGCTGTCGCCGTGCCGTGTGCCAACGTGGGACCGCCAACGCCGTACGTACGCTGCACGGCACGCAGCGCCGGCTGGACCTGGCGCATCCCGCTGCAGCACCGCACCGGCAACGGTTACGTGTATTCGAACAAGCACATCAGCGACGACGAAGCCGCTGCGTCGCTGCTTAGCTATCTCGACGGACGCGCTCTGGCCGACCCGCGCGTGCTGCGCTTCACGGCCGGCCGCCGCAGGAAATCGTGGATCAAGAACTGCGTTGCGATCGGGCTTTCCAGCGGATTTCTCGAACCGCTCGAATCGACCAGCATTTTCCTCATCCAGACCGGCATCATGCGTCTGTTGAATCTCTTTCCGGATAAGGATTTCAGCGATGCCGTCGTCGATCGCTACAACGATCAAGTGGCTTTCGAGGTCGAACGCATCCGCGATTTCATCATCCTGCATTACTGCGCGACCGAGCGCGACGACTCCAGCTTCTGGAATCATGTGCGCACGATGGACCTGCCCCAATCCCTGCGCGACAACATTCGCCTGTTCCGCGACGCCGGCCGTTTCTTCCGCAACGCCGAAGAGATGTTCGCGACCACGAGCTGGGTGCAGGTGATGATCGGCCAACGCATCTGGCCGGAAAAATACAATCCGCTGGTCGACCGCATGCCTAAAGAAGAATTGCAGCGCTTCATGAGCGACGTGAAAAACGTGATTACTGCGTGCGTGGAAGTGATGCCGCCACACGAGGCGTTCATCGCGCGGCACTGCGCGGCGTCGAATGTGTAGCCGGCGCGGCGACCGGCGTGAAAAACCGCTGAACGGCGGTTCTGCAGCGGCGCGCCGAGTGGGCTAAACTCAGCGATCGACACGCGATACTGCCTCGCACGCTCCACGGCAGCGCGGATCGCCCGCGTCCGGCGGTCCTCCACTTGTTGATGACGTGAGCTTGCAGCGATGATCGAATTCCGAATGTTTCCGCGCCGTGGTGTAAACGTTTTCATCGGCGTGATCCTTCTCGTCTTCGGCTTTGTTGCGCCGACGTTCGCACAACCGCCGGCCGTGCCGGCGGACGAGCGGATCGGCGATTACAAGGATCTGCCGAAGGACCAGAAAGCCATGCTCGACGATGTCGAGAAGCGCACATTCCAGTGGTTCCTCGACAGCGAAAACGCAAAGCTCGGCATCACGCCCGATCACTGGGACGGTACGCCAGGCGAGGGCGATTTCTTCGCGTCGATCGCCTCGTCGGGCTTCGGCTTGACCGCCTACGGCATCGCCGCCGAACGCGGCTGGATGAAGCGTACTGACGCCGTGCAGCGCACGCTGACCACGCTGCGTTTCTTCCACGATTCGCCGCAAGGCGACGAAGCCGACGCCACCGGCGATCACGGTTTCTTTTACCACTTCCTCGACATGCAGACCGGCCGCCGTTACGGCCCGAAGACGTGGGTCGAACTGTCGACGATCGACACGACGCTGCTGCTCGGCGGCGTGCTGTTCGCCGAGTCGTACTACGACAAGAACACGAAGGACGAAAAGGAAATCCGCCGGCTTGCCGACGAGATCTATCGCCGCGTCGATTGGGCGTGGGCGACGCCGCGCCCACCGCTGGTGGCGATGGGCTGGACGCCGGAAGCGAATTTCATCCACGCCGACTGGCAGGGCTACGACGAAGCGATGCTGTTGTACGTGCTCGCCATCGGCTCGCCGACGCATGCGGTTGATCCGTCGGCCTGGAAAGCATGGACGCAAACCTACGATGCATCGTGGGGCAGTTTTCAGGGTCAGGAACATCTCGGTTTCGCGCCGCTGTTCGGTCATCAGTATTCGCACGTGTGGATCGATTTCCGCGGCATCCAGGACGACTACATGCACGGCCACGGCATCGACTACTACGCCAACAGCCAGCGCGCCGCGTTGTCGCAACGCGAATACGCGATCCACAACCCGATGGACTGGACCGGATACGGCCCGAACGTATGGGGACTGACCGCGTGCAACGGCCCGCGCCGCGGCCTGCGGCCGGGCGAGGTCGACCGTTATCGCAACGACAAGAAAACCTTCTACGGCTATATCGCGCGCGGCGCCGGTCTCGTGCGCACCATCGACGACGGCACCATCGCGCCGACGGCCGCCGCGTCGTCGATCGCGTTCGTGCCGGAACTGGCGATCCCCGCCATCGCCGAGATGAAGAAGGACTGGGGCGACAATCTGTACGGCAAATACGGTTTCGTCGACGCATTCAATCCGAGCTTCACCTTCACCGACCGGCCGCTGCGCACCGGCAAGGTCGTGCCGAATGTCGGCTGGTTCGATACCATGTATCTCGGCATCGATCAGGGACCGATCATCGCGATGATCGAAAACTACCGCAGCGATTTCGTCTGGAAAGTGATGCGCAAGAATCCGTACATCCGCGACGGACTCAAGAAAGCCGGCTTCATCGGCGGCTGGCTGGATCAGCCGGTGGCGCCCGCGAAGAAATGACGACTGCGCGCCGCCTGCGAGCAATCTCGATTGCCTGCGCCGGACTGCTGATCGCGGCGTGTGCGCAGAAAAATCCCGATCAGGTCACGCTGAAATTCTGGACGATAGGGCGCGAAGGCGAAGTGGTCCAGCAGCTGCTGCCGGAATTCTTGCGCACGCATCCCAATGTGCGCATCGACCTGCAGCAGATTCCGCTCACCGCCGCGCACGAAAAACTGCTCACCGCCTTCGCCGGCGACGCGCTTCCCGACATGGCGCAGCTCGGCAACACGTGGATTCCGGAATTCGTTTCCGTCGGCGCGCTGGAATCGCTGCAGGCGAACGTGGAGACATCGTCGGTCATCGACGCGAAGGATTATTTTCCCGGCATCTGGGACACCAATGTCATCGACGGCACTCTGTACGGCGTGCCGTGGTATGTCGACACGCGCCTCATCTTCTACCGCACCGATCTGCTCGCCGACGCGGGGTTCACGCAGCCGCCGGGCACTTGGGATGAGTGGGCGAAGCAAATGGCGGTCGTGAAGGCCAAGCAGGGCAAGGACAAGTTCGCGGTGTTCTTCCCGCTCAACGAATTCGAGCCGCTGCTGAACCTCGCGCTGCAGCAATCCGATCCGCTGCTGAAAGACAACGACACGCGCGGCAATTTCGAAAGCCCCGGTTTCCGCCGCTCGATCGCGTTCTACGAACAGGCGTTCCGCAACGACTGGGCGCCGAAGATGAGCAACACCGAACTGCCCAATATCTGGGACGAGTTGGCGCGCGGCTTCGTCACGTTCTACGTCAATGGTCCGTGGAACATCGGCGAATTCGAACGCCGCGAGCCGAACCTGAAAGGCCGCTGGAACACGGCGCCTCTGCCCGGACAGAACGGACCTGGCGGCGGCGCGGCCGGCGGATCGAGTTTCGTCATTTTCCACAATTCCAAAAATAAACAAATTGCGTGGGAACTGACCGAATACCTTTCGGCCATTGCGCAACAGCAGAAATTCTACGAACTGACTGGCGACCTGCCGCCGCGCCGCGCCGCGTGGAACGCGCCGATCCTGGCCGACGACGACTACGTGCGCGCCTACCGCACGCAGCTCGAATTGGTGAAAGCGACGCCGAAAGTGCCGGAGTGGGAACGCATCACCGACCAGATGGCGCATGCCCAGGAACGCGTCGCGCGCGGCGGAGAGCCGATCGATCAGGCGCTGCGCGAACTGGACGCGGCGACCGACAAGATCCTGGAGAAGCGCCGCTGGATGCTCGCGCACAAGGCCGCGCCATGACCGAATCCGGCAAAGCCTGGACGTTTCTGTCGCCGGCGCTGCTGATCATCGGGCTTTTCTTCTTCGTGCCCGTCGTCGCGGCGTTCGCGCTGAGCCTCACCGACTTCGACCTGTACGCGCTGGCCGACATCCACAACCTGCGCTTCGTCGGTTTCGCCAATTACCTCGACGTGCTGCAGACGCCGCTTTTCTGGAAGTCGCTGGTCAACACGCTGTATTTCGTCGTCGTCGGCGTGCCGCTGTCCATCGCCGCTTCGCTTGGCGCGGCGATGCTGCTCAATTCGCCGCTCGCCAAACTCAAGGGTACCTTCCGAACCGCGCTGTTCGCGCCGGTAGTGACGACGGTCGTCGCCGTCGCGGTGATTTGGCGTTACCTGCTGCACACCCGTTACGGCCTCATCGATTACGCGCTGATCCATCTCGGCCTGCATTCGATCGACTGGCTCGGCGATCCGCACTGGTCGATGCCCGCGATCATCCTGTTCGCGGTGTGGAAGAACTTCGGCTACAACATGATCATCCTGCTTGCCGGCCTGCAATCGATTCCGCAGGATTTGTACGAAGCCGCGCGTATCGACGGCGCCTCGGCGTGGGCGCAGTTCCGCCACATCACGTTGCCGTCGCTGCGGCCGGTGCTGCTGCTTGTGTCGATCATCACCGTCGCCGGCTATTTCCAGCTTTTCGCCGAACCTTATGTGATGACGCGCGGCGATCCGCTGCAAAGCACCGTCAGCGTGCTGTATTACATGTACGAGGAAGGCTTCAAATGGTGGAGCCTCGGCCGCGCCTCGGCGATCGCCTTCATCCTGTTCGCGATCACGCTGCTCGCGACGCGCATCCTGTTGTGGATCGGCCGTCGCGGCGAGGCGAACGCATGAACCGGCGCCTGCCCGCGATCCTGGTCAACGGCGCGCTCGCACTGCTCGCGCTCATCACCATTTTTCCGCTGCTGTGGATGGTGTCCGTCTCGTTCATGCATCCCGGCGAAGCGAGCGCGTTCCCGCCGCCGCTGCTACCCGCGAAGGCGACGTGGGACAACTATCACGAACTGTTCGAGCGCGCCGGCATGGGCCGCAACCTGCTCAACAGCCTGGCCATCGCGACGGCACTGACGCTGCTCTCGCTCGCCTTCAACCTCAGTGCCGGCTATGCATTCGCAAAACTGCATTTCCGCGGCCGCGACAAACTTTTCCAGTACCTGCTCAGCGCGCTCATCATCCCCGCACAGGTTGCGATGATTCCGTTGTTCCTGATGATGAAGTCGCTGCATCTGGTCAACACGTACGGCGGCGTGATCCTGCCGAGCGTGGCAACCGTGTTCGGCATTTTCCTGGTGCGGCAATACGCGCGCTCGATACCCGATGATCTGCTCGAAGCCGCGCGCCTGGACGGCGCCGGCGAGTTCTACATCTTCTCGCGCATCGTGCTGCCGCTGCTCAAGCCCATCGTGGTGACGCTCGCGATTTTCACGTTTCTCGCGAGCTGGAACGATTTCATGTGGCCGCTGATCGTGCTCAGCGATCAGGAATGGCAGACCGCGCCCGTCGCCATCGCGGGGTTGTCGCGCGAGCACGTGCAGGACAACGAACTGATGATGGCCGGCTCCGTCGTCACGATCCTGCCGGTGCTGATCCTGTTCCTTATCCTGCAGCGGCACTACATCCAGGGTCTGCTGCTTGGAAGCGTGAAAGGATGATCGTTCGACTGCTGGGATGGCTGTGCCTGCTCGCGTGCGCGTGCGCCGGCGCGCAGACGCGCGTGCTGGACGATTTCGAGAACCTCACGAACTGGCACGCCGAACACACGGACGATGTCGTTGCCACGCTCGCCAACACGCCGGGCCGCGACGGCCAAGCCATGCGCTTGAGCTTCGACTTCGCCGGCGTCAACGGCTACGCCACGGCACGGCGCAAGCTGCCCCTCGATCTGCCGGAAAATTTCGAGCTTTCGTTTTGGATTCGCGGCGACGCGGGCGTGAACACACTGCAGTTCAAACTCGTCGACGACAGCGGCGAAAACGTGTGGTGGATCAATCGTCCGGATTTTTCGTTTCCGCACGAGTGGCAACAGATGCGCATCAAGAAACGGCAGATCGAATTCGCGTGGGGGCCGACGAAAGATCGCGCGCTCAAACACATCGCCGCGATTGAATTCGTCGTGAGTTCCGGCCGCGATGGCGGCGAGGGTCACGTCGACATCGATCAGCTCGAACTTCGCACTTTGCCGCCGCCGGACGCTGCGCCGCCGAAGCCCGTGATCACGGCGAGTTCGGTGCACGCCAACTCGTCGCCCGACGCCGCCATGGACGGCGATCCGACCACCTATTGGGGCAGCAAGGCCGCCACCGGCACCGAGCAGCATCTCGATATCGATTTCGTGAAACCGCGCGAATTCGGCGGACTCACCATCCAGTGGGCGCCGGGCGAAGGCGCCACCGACTACGACGTGCAGTTCTCCGACGACGGCCAGAACTGGCGCACCGTACGCAGCGTACGCAACGGCAATGGCCTGGTCGATTCGCTGATGCTCGGCGAATCGGAAACGCGCTTTCTGCGGCTTGCGTTGCACAAGGGCAAAGTCGGCCTCTACATATTGCGCGAGATTACGGTCGAGCCGATCGGCGTCGGCGCATCGGCCAATGCGTTCTTTTCCGCGCTCGCGAAAAAGGCGCCGCGCGGCAGTTATCCGCGCGGCTTCACCGAGCAGCCGTACTGGACGCTGGTCGGCGTCGATGGCGTCGGCTCGCCGGCGCTGATGTCGGAAGACGGCGCGCTGGAGCCGCGCAAAGGCGGATTTTCGATCGAGCCGTTCCTGCTGATCGGCGGCAAGCTCGTGACCTGGGCCGACGTCACGCCGACGCAATCGCTGCTCGACAACGAGCTGCCGATGCCGTCGGTGATGTGGAAAAGTGGAAATGTGGAACTGAGCGTCGACGCGTTCGCGCGCGGGACGAGCGCAGACTCGATGCTGCTTGCGCGCTATCGCTTGCGAAACACGGGCGATCAGCCGCAGGACGTGACCTTGGCGCTCGCCGTGCGTCCGTTCCAGGTCAACCCGCCGGCGCAGTTCCTCAACTCGGCCGGCGGCGCTAGCCCGATCCATGATCTCGCCGCGAAAGACGGCGTGGTCAGCATCGACGGCAAACCGGCGGTGCTCGCGCTGACGCATGCCGATTCGTTCGCCGCGACCTCGTTCGACAGCGGTTCCATCGTCGAACGGCTGCGCGACGCAAAGCCACCCTCGGAATCGGCAGTGCATGACGACGTCGGTTTCGCTTCCGGCACGTTGTTGTACGCGATGACGCTGGCGCCTACTGCGGAACGCGAAGTCGATCTGGTCGCACCGACGACGGGCGCCTGGCCATCGATCACGCAGCGCGACGCACAAGCCGCGACGTGGTTCGCGCACGAACGCGCCGCTGCCGCGAAAGAATGGCGCGCGAAAATCGATCGCGTCGCGATCACCGTGCCGCCCGCGGGGCAGCGGCTGGTCGATGCGCTGCGTACGTCGATCGCCTACACGCTGATATCCCGCGGGGGTCCGGCGCTGCGGCCGGGCACGCGCTCCTACGCGCGCTCGTGGATCCGCGACGGCGCGATGATCGAGGACGGCTTGCTGAGCCTCGGCAATGCCGAAGCGGCGCGCGAATTCGTCGACTGGTACGCGCCGCACCAGTTTTCCAGCGGCAAGGTGCCTTGCTGCGTCGATCATCGCGGCGCCGATCCCGTGCCGGAAAACGATAGCCACGGCGAACTCATCCACGCCATCGCGCAGTTGTACCGCTACGGCGGCGATCGCGCCGAACTCGAAAAGAACTGGCCGCACATCGCCGCGGCCGTCGCCTACATGGATGTGTTGCGCGCCAGCGAAACCGGCGCAGCGAATCCCGCGTTCAAGGGCATGATGCCGGCGTCCATCAGCCACGAAGGCTACTCGTCCAAACCGATGCATTCGTATTGGGACGATCTGTGGGCGCTGGTCGGCTACAAGGATGCCGCGGACATGGCCGCTGTCCTCGGTCGTAGCGAAGACGCCGCGCGCATTGCGCAATCGCGCGACGCATTCCGCGCCGATCTGCTCGCCTCGATCGCGTCGACTGTCAAAGCACACGGCATCCACTACATGCCCGGTTGTGCCGAACTCGGCGATTTCGATGCGACCTCGGCGACGATCGCCATCGCGCAGGCCGGCGAACTCGATGCGTTGCCGGAGCTTTTGCACGCCACGTTCGAACGCTATTGGAGAGAATTCCAGTCGCGCGCCGACGGCTCGCGCACGTGGAAAGACTACACGCCGTACGAATGGCGCACGGTCGGCGCGTTCACGCGCATGGGCTGGCGCGACCGCGCGCAGGCGGCGATCGATTTCTTCTTCCGCAGCGGTGCGCGTCCGCCGGCATGGAACCAGTGGGCCGAAGTGGTCGGCCGCGATGCGCGCGAAATCCGTTTCATCGGCGACATGCCGCACATCTGGGTGGCTTCGGATTTCATCCGCTCGACGCTCGATTTGTTCGCGTACGAGCGCGCGTCCGATCATGCATTCGTCATTGGTGCCGGATTGCCCGCGGCGTGGATCGCTTCGCAAGCCGGTGTTGCTATCGCTGGTCTGCGCACGCCCTACGGCACGCTCGGCTATCGCGTGCGTAACGACAATGGACATGTCGTACTGCACATCGACAAAGGCATCGCGCCGCCGGGCGGATTCGTCTTCGCATCGCCGTTCGAAACGGCGCAGCACACGCGCATCAACGGCCAGTCTGCGACGTGGAGCGAACAGATGCTCGCTATTCCAGCAGCGCCCGCCGATGTCGAATTCGATGTCGCGCCATCACCGACCATTCACTGACGAGATTGCACATGCACCGCCTGATCGCATCGATTTTCGCCGCATCGATCGGTGTCGCGCACGCCGCCGTCAGCGACAACGCGATGCTCGACGGCGTTGCCTACCGCATCGACATACCGGACAACTGGAATCACGAACTCGTCGTTTACTACCACGGCTATTCGCTCGAACCGGTCACGTTCCAGGAGACGCCGTCGCCGCTGTTCGAGCCGTTCCTGCAGCGGCATTACGCCGTGGTGCAGTCGGCCTATTCGCAAACCGGCTGGGCCGTCGAGCAGGGTTACGCCGATACCGAAAAGCTGCGCCGCCATTTCGAAAAAAAATACGGCACGCCAAAGCGCCGCTTCGTCACTGGCATGTCGATGGGCGGAACGCTCACCGTGATGACGATCGAGAACAAGCCCGACCTCTACACCGGTGCGCTGTCGCTATGCGGCGCACTCGAACCGAGCAGCCGCCTGCTACAACGCGATTTCGCGCTGATCGCCGCGTTCGACTATTACTTTCCCGACGTGCTTGGTCCAGTCGATCCCGTGCCCGTTGACTTCAAGCCGACCGACGCGCTGATCGAGAGGATCAATCGCGCCTTCGCGCAAAAGCCGGCGGCGTTGCACGACTTATTACATCTGTATGGGGCCGCGGACGAAAGGAATTTCGCGCCGGTCATCGCCTTCATCGTCGCCGACACGCAGGAAATGCAGCATCGCGCTGGCCCGCATCCGTTCAGCAATGCCGATCTGATCTACACTGGAACGTCGAACGATTTCGCGCTCAACGATGGCGTGAAGCGCTATCACGCCGATGCGAAATCGGCCGCGTACGTTGCGAAGTGGTACATGCCGACCGGCAATCTCACACGGCCCCTGCTCGCTCTGCACGACAGCGGCGATCCACTCGTGCCGGCTTCGACCGCGTTCGAGTATGCACTGACGGCGCAGCGCGCCGGGCATGGCGACAATTTCGTGCAGCAATACGTCAATCACGAAGGACATTGCGTGTTCACGCAAGCCGAGATCGGCACCGCGTTCGACGAGCTGGTAAATTGGGTCGATGCGGGCAGGCACCCGGAATCCGGAAAGCTGCAGCACTAGCGCTCTACAACCAGCTTGCGCATGCGCAGAGACCCGCGCTGGGAGCGCGGGTCCGCGGCGGGCACAGGGATGTGATCCTCCGCGGACAAAGGCCGACGCGAACGACGGAAGACGTTCTTTGGTGACTTTTTGCCGTCCAGCAAAAAGTTACCCGCTGGCCGCAGGACAGCGGAAGCTTTTGATCTCCAGAAATCGAACAAACGACAAGCACCACCCTCACCCGCCAGCGGGATAGGGGCAAAATCAGCCGTTCAGCGATTGACCATTCGTCGCTATCACTTTCGAATAGTGATGCCCGCTCGCCTTGATCGTACGTTTCTGCGTAGCGAAATCCACGTGCACGATACCGAATCGCTTGGAGAATCCGAGCGACCACTCCAGATTGTCCATCAGCGACCACGCCATATAGCCGCGCACGTCGCAGCCTTGTGCGATCGCATCCGAAATCGCGCGCAGATGTTTCTTTTGATAGTTCACGCGCAGCGGATCGTCGAGCACGCCGCCTTCGGCCACCGGTGGGTCGTAAAACGCCGAGCCGTTTTCGGTGATGTATAAAGGTGGATTCTTATACCGATCGCGGATCCAGGTCAGCGTATCCGTCAAGCCTTGCGGGAACACCTCCCAGCCGGTTTCGGTATACGTCGCGTGCTGGCGCACCGCGGCGACCTTGAGCGGATAATTGGAAGGCTCGTTCCGCGTCACGCTGCGCGTGTAGTAGTTGAATCCGAGCCAATCGATCGGCTGCCTGATCAGATCCATGTCGGCCTGCGGCCATTCCGGCCACGCCTCGCCGAAAATCTCCTTCAACTCCTCCGGGTATTTCCCGAAGAACACCGGATCGAGATACTGCCGATTCATGTATGCGTCGGCGCGCTTCACGGCGGCGGCGTCTTCAGCGCTGTCGGTCGCCGGATATTTCGGCTCGAGGTT
Organism: uncultured Gammaproteobacteria bacterium; assembly: GCA_963708785.1. Classification (GTDB taxonomy): domain Bacteria; phylum Pseudomonadota; class Gammaproteobacteria; order Xanthomonadales; family Rhodanobacteraceae; genus Rudaea. The sequence continues at coordinate 16,672 of CAVPTJ010000015.1, read as the reverse complement.
CACCACGATGCCGATCTGATTCTTGCCGATCGCGCGATACGCCTTCACCGCCGCACCGTGCGAGCGCAGCAGATGATGACTGGCGATAGGCGCCTCGAATTTGCTGCGATGTCCCGGCGCGAGCGCGCCGTGCAGATAGCCGCCGTCGGTCACGACCCAAGGCTCGTTGTGCGTCGCCCATTTCTTCACACGGCCATCGAGCTTTTTGTACATCACGGTTGCGTAATCGGCGAACCAGTCGGCGATGTCGGGATTGAGCCAGCCGCCGCGATCGTCGAGCGCAGCCGGCAGATCCCAGTGATACAACGTGGCGAGCGGCTCGATGCCGTTTTCCAGCAGCCGGTCGACCAGCCGCGAATAGAAGTCCAAACCTTTTTCATTGATGCGGCCTTTGCCTTCCGGCAACACGCGCGACCAAGAAATGCTGAAGCGATACGCCTTCAGGCCGAGCTGTTTCATCAGCGCGACATCGGACTCCATGCGATTGTAGTGATCGCATGCGATGTCGCCCGTGTCGCCGTTGGCCATCATCCCCGGCGTATGCGAAAAGCGCTGCCAGATGCTCGGACCGGCGCCGTCTGCGAGCGGCGATCCTTCGATCTGATACGCCGACGTTGCCGCGCCCCAAAGAAAATTATCGGGAAATTTCACCCGTGTGCTCATGCGCATTCCTGCTGACAGTTGCGCGATGTTGCGCAACAAAACTATTGAAAACGATTACATGGCAGAATACCGGAACCGTCATGCTTTTTGTAGCAACGGACGTTTGTTTTCGATGGAACCCGCATGGCTTCAGTGACGCTCGACAACGTGCGAAAAGTGTACGCCGGCGGCGTGATCGGTGTTGCCGGCGCCACGTTCAAGGTCGAGGACGGCGAACTGCTGGTGCTGGTAGGTCCGTCGGGCTGCGGCAAAACCACCACGTTGCGCATGATCGCCGGGCTGGAGACGATCACCTCGGGAACGCTCAGTATCGGCGATCGCGTCGTCAACGATGTCGCACCGAAGGATCGCGACATAGCGATGGTGTTCCAGAACTACGCGCTGTATCCGCACATGACCGTGGCCGAGAATCTCGGCTTCGGCCTCAAGCTGCGCGGCGAATCGAAGGAAACCATCGCCGCGCGCGTGAAGGAATCGGCCGAGCTGCTCGAGCTTGGCCCGTATCTGGATCGTCTGCCGCGCGCATTGTCGGGCGGACAGCGGCAGCGTGTCGCGCTCGGCCGCGCGCTGGTGCGACATCCCCAGGTGTATCTGCTCGACGAACCGCTGTCGAATCTCGATGCGAAACTGCGCCTGTCCACGCGCCAGGAAATTGCGCGGCTGCACCGCAACGTGCAGACGACGATGATCTATGTGACGCACGACCAGATCGAGGCGATGACGCTTGGCCAGCGCATTGTCGTGTTCAAGACCGGCGAGATCCAGCAGATCGACACGCCGATGAATTTGTATACAAAGCCGCAAAATGTATTCGTGGCCGGGTTCCTGGGCAGTCCGGCGATGAATTTCTTCCGCGGCAAGCTCGTCCGCGCCGACGGCCTGCGGCTGCAGTGCAAGGGTGGCGCTTTGCCGCTCGGCGCGCCGGCGGGACTCGATAGTTACGTCGATCGCGAACTGATCGTCGGCATCCGCCCCGAAAGTCTGCGCGTGACCGCCGGCGATGCGCTGCATATCGACGCGCAGCTCGACGTCCTGGAACCGGTCGGCAACGAAGTTTTCCTGCATCTGACATGGGGCGGCGTTACGCTGGTCGTGCGCGAACCGATGCAGCAACTGCCCGAACGCGGATCGGTGCTGACGCTCAACTATGCGACGTCGTCGTTGCATTTCTTCGATGCGCAGACCGAAAAGCGAATCGATGCGCCATGATGAACCGGCGCGACTGGCTGCGACGCAGCGCGGTGGCCGCGGCGGCGCTGCCTTTTGCGCGGGCGTTTGCGCAGGCGGATAAACGCATGAGCACGCGACCGATACCATCGACGAAGGAAGCGCTGCCGGTCATCGGCCTCGGCACGTATCGCGTGCTCGATGTTTCGCCGGATTCTGCCGAATACCGCGAGCTGCCCGCCGTGCTCGACGCGTTGTTCGCCGCCGGCGGTCGCGTCATCGACTCATCGCCGATGTACGGCCGCGCCGAGCAAACCGCGGGCGAACTGCTCGCCGCGCACAACGTGCGCGCCAAGGCGTTCATCGCCACGAAGGTGTGGACGCAAGGCAAGGACGCCGGCATCGCGCAGATGGAAAATTCCTTCCGTCTTCTGCGCACCGAGCGGATTGACTTGATGCAGATCCACAATCTCGTCGACTGGCGTACGCATTTGCCGACGCTGCGGCGATGGAAAGAGCAGGGCCGCATCCACTACATCGGCATCACGCATTACACCGCGTCGGCGTACGATTCCGTCGAAGCCGCGCTCAAGGCCGAGCCGTTCGATTTCCTGCAGATCAACTACGCCATCGACGATCGCGATGCCGACAAGCGCGTCCTGCCGCTTGCGCACGACAAAGGTGTGGCGGTGCTGTGCAACCGGCCGTTCGGCGGCGGCGGCTTGCTGCGCCGTTTGAAGGACAAACCGCTGCCGGCGTGGGCTGCCGAAGTCGGCGCGACAAGCTGGGCGCAACTCGCGCTGAAGTTCGTGCTCGCCAATCCGGCGATCACCTGCGCCATCCCCGGCACCGGCAATCCGAAGAACATGGCCGACGATGCCGCTGCCGGGCACGGCCCGATGCTGACGTCCGGACAGATCAAGGATCTCATCACGCTCGTGGCTTGATCGTGCGCGCTGCCGAATGATCGCCGAGTGTCGTGAGGAGCTGAGCGATGCCGACTAGCCGCCGACGGCGTCGGAAAATATCTCGTCGACGGGAAAACCGGTGAGGCGAAGCAGCGTCGATCCCAGCGGCTGCAGCGTGACGTTGACATGCGTTCCGTCGGACTTCAAAAGGTAACCGCTCAGACCCGTAGGTGGTTTGTTCCACGGATCGAGCACGTCGCCGCCCGGCAGTGCAACCGGAGAGAAGGTTTCGTTTTTGGAAATCGCCAGCGGCGGCAGGTCGGAGGCAGCGATGTATTCCGTATCCTGAAAGACCAGCGAGGACGTCGTGCCGTCGGCGCGCGTGATGCGGCCGGGCGTCACGACCGCGTCGACCGGCAATGCGTACAAAAGCGGACCGAATGCCACCGCCGCTTCGCCTGAGCTGTCCGTGATTTGATGGACGTCGAAGGCGAGATCGAGCATCACCGTATCGCCGGCATTCCACACGCCGTAAATCTCGAAGCGGTCGGCTGACCGCGTAACGGTTTTTCCTTGGGCCGTGGCGGCTGCGTTCGTCGCGTAGGCGGGAATGCGCAACGTCAGCGTGAAATTCAATGCCGCAGCGGGTGAGACGATGAACTGGATCGTGCCGGACGACGGAAAATCGGTCGCCTCGGCGATCTCGACCTGCGTGCCGCCCAGGGTAGTCGTCAGCGTCGAGGGCCCGTAAAGTCGTGCGACCAAACCCGCGCGCGAGGTTTCCTTCAGCCACATGCCTTCGACGTAGTAGGGCAAGAGCCGCGCGGAATTGAGCGAGCAGCACGCCGCGGCCTGATGCGAGGCCGAATACAACGGGCGGTCGAAATATTGCGGCGTCTGCGTCGCGGCGAGCCGGTTGTCTGAAGTCAGGTACGAGACCGCCGTCGCGGCCGTGTGCAGGCGCGCGCCCTGTGCGCTATTCAACGCGATGCGTTCGGCGATGTCGCCCGTGCTCATCGCGTCGCGATATTGCGCGAGCCGGTTGAGCGACGCGATCGTCTCCGTCATCGAGCAATATTCCGACATCAGACCGAACGCGCCGAGGTGACCGCTGACCGATTCGTCGCCGACCGGTCCTCCGCCAGGGTTGGAGTGACGCTGCAGTTTCTCAAGCACCTGGTCGGCGGCTTGCGCATAAACGCTCGCGCCGCCGTAGGCATAGGCGATTTCCGGCACCGATAGGGCTTCGGCGATATGCGGCGTGTGCGTATACCAAAGACGGTCCGGGTCGGACAGATTCATCGGGAAAATGTCGTTCTCGTTGACGTGGCTCGCCGCGTAGTCGGCGTATAGCCAGAGGTAGCCGGTGCGGAACGTGTCGTCGCCGGTCAGACGATAGAGCCATTCGAGCGTGTCGGAAAAACCCAGGCCGTGCGACATGCCGCCACCGACGCTGCCGGCTCGCACGAAATAACTTCTGCTGGCGAATGCGGCGAGCGTCGTCTTCGCCGCCTTTTCTACCGCGCTGAGGATGCGCGTATCGCCGGTGGCTTCGTACCACGCGAGCAACGCCTGGAACATGCGGCTCTGTGTCCACAACTCGCCGTCGTTCGGATCGCTTGTGCCGAATCGTTTGGCCGATGGGTAAACGCCGATGTAGCCGCTGGCGTCCTGCGCATCCAATACTTCCTGGAGGCGCGCGATCGCCGCGTTCCTCAGTGACGTGCTGCCCGCCATCCAGGCGAGGCGGAACAAACCGTCGGCGTAGTAACCCTCGTGTTCGCCGAGCCACCAGCCCGGTTCGCCGGCGGGGTCGGGCTCGTCGGCGTTCTGCACGACGAACTCGCGCTCGTTCACCGTATCGGAGATCTCCGGATAGTGACCAGCCAGGCCGTCGTTCAGATCGGCCTGCATCTGCAGCAGCATCCAGCCGGCGGGTTTGATTTCGCCGAAGGCCGTGAGCGTGTAGGTAGGCTGAGTTACAGCGGCGCTCGCCGACGCGCAAAGAACGACCAGCATCCAGCAACACATCGCGCGCGTTGTTCGATTGCCTTTCATCGCTGCGGTTGCCGACGACATTACCCGTGCCGCTATTGTATCGCGTACCGCGCGAGTGCTGCGATCAGCCGAACACCACCATGCTTTGCCGGCTCAGCACGGTCGGCACGCCGGCCGGCGACCACAACGTGGTCGACTGACTCGTATAGCCCTCGCGCGCCGCAAGCATTTCGGTTTCCACGAGCCATCCGCCGACCGGCTGCTGAGTGAAGCCGTGATCGAGGAATTCGAGCATCCACGTCATCGAACTACCGGGCGCCGGTTTCGGCAACCAGGACAGCGCCACCGGCGGCACGAAATCGGCGAGCGCGATCAGGTGTGCGTCGGTGGTGGTGCCGGAATCCTTGATGCCGAGTTCGTACACGTTGCGATGCACGGGCCGGTTCGCGAACGGCAGTGCGCCGTCGAGCAGCGCCACATCGAAGTGCTGGAAAAAAGCGGGCGCGATGTTCGGCACGTACGGCAAACGCGTCCCTTCCTGGCGCGGCGGCGCGGGCGGAAGATCGCGTTTCACGATCGATTCGCGCGCCCGCCCGAACACAGCGACGCTGTGCGCGAGCGTCTCGGCACCGTTCACGATGCGCGCTTCGACGTGCATCGTGTTCCTGCCCGCGCGCAGCACGCTCGCCTGCGTGGTGCATGCGCCGGCGCCGATCGGCGCGACGAAGGTCATCTGGAACGTGCGCAGCGGAAACGACATATCGACCAGCGTGCGCATCGCCTCGACGGCGAAAGCACCCTGCAGTCCGCCGAAGGCGCTGCGGCCCTGCATCCAGTCCTCGGTGACTTCTGCGGTCAACGATCCGGATTGCTTGCGCGCGGCGCGCAGAAGCTCGCTCAACGTCATGGCTATTTCCCTCAGCGGGTGAACGATGTTACGTGGACGGCGGCACGCGCGACAGCGCCGCATGATAATCCGCCGGCGACTGGCCGACGATTTTCTTGAAGTCGCGGATGAAATGCGCCTGGTCGGCGTAGCCGAGGCCGAGCGCCACATCGGCCCAGTCCGGCGCATCGGTGACGTCGATTTGGTTGGCTGCCTCGATCAGGCGGAAACGCTGGATCATCCACTTCGGCGTGACGCCGACGTACTCGTCGAAGAGCCGCTGCAAGGTGCGCTTGCCGACGCCGAAGACTTCGACGAGATGTTCGACCTTGGTGATCGCGCGATCGTTCGTCACGCGGGCGGCGATGCGCTGCACCAGCCGCATCGAGTCGTCGGCGCGCGGATGGAACGGACGCAGGAAATCTTCGAGCACGCCGACCGTCGCGTGATGATCGCGGTGCGCGAGCGCGCGCCGGCACAGGCCGCGCGCGCGAGGGCCGAGCACGTCGGCCAGATCCCAAACGCGTTCGGACAATGCCGACACAGGCCGATCGATGAACGGCCGGAATCCGCCGGGCAGGAATTTCACGCTGAACACGCGATCCTTGCCGGCGATCATGCGTGAGAATTTTTTGGTGTGGATGCCCGACAACTCTTCGCGTCCATTTTCGAGCACGAGATGCATCGACGGATGCGGCAGCGTTTCGCGCAATTGCGGTTCGGGCACGTCCCACTCGACCGTCCAGTAGTGTTCGACGAACGGCGCCAGATCGTCGGACGGGTAATAGCGCCACATGCCGGGCATCGAACCGGCATCGCGGAAGTTGAGGATGCCGCGCGGCTTGTCGGGTTTGCGCAGGGCCATGTCGCGTTTTTTCAATCGTGGCATCGACGAGGGCCGCTACGCTGTGCACACTTTACGAGGTGCGGCATGCGGCCTTGGCATTACATCACAATCGTTGCGATGTTCGCGGCATTCGCCATCGCGGCCATCGCCGGCACAACCGACACGGGAGGCAACACCATGCACGCGAAAGGACCGTTCGACGTCAGGATCGCTCCGCTGGAAGGCTACAACGGCGAACTCGGGCGCATGTCGCTCGACAAGCAATTCCACGGCGATCTGCAAGCCGTCAGCAAGGGCGAGATGTTGTCGCAGTTCGACAAGCACAAGCAGTCGGGCGGATATGTCGCGATCGAGCGCGTCAGCGGCACGCTCGGCGGTCGCAAAGGCAGTTTCACGTTGCAGCATTCCTCGACCATGACGCGCGGCCAGCCACACCAGAACATCATCGTCGTGCCGGATTCAGGCACGGACGAACTGGCCGGCCTGAAAGGCTCGCTGATCGTGAACATCGCCGCCGATGGGGCGCATTCGTACGATTTCGAGTACTCCTTCGACCAAAGTCAGTGAGCGTTTAACACCGCGCCGCACGCTTTACGTTACTTTGCAAATTGGCACCGCCGCTGCGGAAAATTTAGCGCCGCTTCAGACCAATCGGCGCAACATGGCGGCCATATACAAAGCGAGGTAATCACCGTGTTTCGCAACAGCTTGTTTCTGATGTTAGCGTCGGTGGCTGGGGTCGCGGCGGCACAGACGCAGGACCCGCAAGCCGCAGCGCCCGTGCAATACGACAACGGCCCGGCTACGCAGCAGGCGGAAAACACCATCATGGATTGTGGACTGGACGACAGCGGTCGTCCTCTGGCCTGCCCGAACGATGCCGGCTACACGCCGGACGATCAGATCGCTCCGGCCGATGACGCGCCGTTGTTCGCGCCGGACTACTACGCTTACGAAGACTATCAATACTACCCGCCGTATCCGTACTACGCCGGCGTAAGCCTGTGGCCGGCCTACTACTGGCCGGGCTATGCGTGGGGCTGGGGCGGATGGGGCTGGGGTTGGGGCTTCCCGGCTTTCAGCATCGGCTTCGGCTGGGGCGGCGGTTGGCATCACGGTGGTTGGTGGCATGGCGGCTGGCACGGCGGTTACGCATGGAACGGTGGCGGCGCACGCTTCCACGGTCCGTGGCGCTACGACGGCAACGGTCACTTTTCCGACAACCGCCGCGACTTCGGACGCAGCGCCAACTTCGCGGCGAATCGCAACATCAACGCGGAGCGTGGTTTCAATCGCGGTTACAGCACGGCGCGTGGCGTCGATGGTATGCAGAGCAGTTCGTTCCGTGCGAACCAGGCGGGCGCGAACACGTTCAACGCAAATCGTTTCGGCGCTGGTCGCGGTACGCTGCCTTCCTCGTCCTATTATGCGAACTCACGCGGCGTGAACAACGCGCAGTCGTTCAATCGCGGCGATGTGTCGACGGCCAACCGCGCGCAGTTCGGCGGCGCCAATGCGGTGGCACGCGGCGGAGCATTCAACAGTCGCCAGTACTCAGCGACCATGCGTGGACCGACTTCGTTCAACAGCCGCAGCTACTCGGCGACGATGCAAAGTCCGCGGACGATGTCGAGCCGCTCGTACCCGAGTGTGCAACGTGGCGGCTATGCACCACAGCAGCGCAGCTTCGCCGGTTATCCGGGCAGCCGAGCGGGTGTATACGGCCGATCGGGATATCGAGCCGCCCGTCTTACTCCGGCGGTCATGGCAGCTACTCCGCGCCGCATGCGAGCGCGCCGTTTCATTCGTCCGGCAGCAGTCATGGCGGTAGCGACGGCGGTCACCACCACTGATAGAAGATGCATGAAACGCAAAGGCCCGCAACACGCGGGCCTTTTTTTTGCGAAATTTTTTCGCCGATCTGTCCAAATGCGTAGCGCTTGAGCGTCATCGTTGTGGCGGCGCATAGTGCCCGTCGAAAACCGGAGAACGCACATGCAGTATCTTTTCCTTTTGTATGCGGACGAAAAAGGCTGGGACAGAATGACCCAGGAACAACGCCAGCAAGGCGAAGCGGCCTACTTCGCGTACACCAATGCGTTGCGCGAAGCCAAGGTGTATGTGGGCAGCAACCGGCTGCGTCCGATCGGTGACGCGACCACGGTGACGGTGCAGAACGGCAAGTCGCGCGTGCTCGACGGGCCTTATGCGGACACCAAGGAACAGCTCGGCGGCTATTACCTCGTCGATGTGCCGGATCTCGATTCGGCCATCGCCTGGGCCAACCGCTGTCCGGGTGCGCACCACGGCACGATCGAGGTGCGGCCGGTTTGGGCGATGTGACGCCCAACGACGCGCACGGCGCGGCCGAGGCGATCGCGCGTCACAGCTACGGCAAGCTGGTCGCGTATCTCGCCGCGCGCACGCGCGACGTCGCCGCGGCGGAGGACGCGTTGTCCGATGCATTCGCCGCCGCGCTGACCGAATGGCCGCGCAGCGGATGTCCGCAACGTCCGGAAGCGTGGCTGCTGACGGTGGCGCGCCGCAAGCTCATCGACGGCGCGCGCCGCCGCGCCACCGGCGAGCGTGCAGCCGAGGACGTGCGCGATATCGTCGCGTCGATCGAACCACACGACGAGGCCGAGATCCCCGATCAGCGTCTGGCGCTGATGTTCGCCTGCACGCATCCCTCGATCGACGTGGCCATCCGCGCACCGCTGATGTTGCAGACCGTGCTCGGACTCGACGCGGCGCGTATCGCCTCGGCGTTCCTCTTATCGCCGGCGACGATGGGCAAGCGGCTCGTGCGCGCGAAGGAAAAAATCCGCAGCGCCGGCATTCCGCTGCGCATTCCCACACGCGACGAATTGCCGGCACGTCTGGATGCGGTGCTCGATGCCATCTACGCCGCCTACGCCGAAGGCTGGAACGATCATGCCGCCGCCGACGCGCCGCGCCGCCAGCTCGCCGATGAGGCGCTGTTCCTCGGCCACATCCTCGTTGAACTGGCCTTCGACGAACCCGAGGCGCTCGGGCTGCTCGCGCTGATGCTGCACATCGAGGCGCGCCGTCACGCGCGGCGCGACGTTGCCGGCGAGTACGTGCCGTTCGAGAAACAGGATCCAGCGCGCTGGGATGCAGGCATGATCGCCGCCGCCGAAGCGCTGTTGCATCGCGCCGCCGAATTCGATGCGTCCGGCCGCTACCAGGTCGAGGCGGCGCTGCAATCGGCGCATGCGCATCGGCGCCGCAGCGGCGTGGCCAACTGGGGCGACGTGGTGCGACTGTACGACGCGCTGCTGCAGTTCTCGGCGTCGCCGGTGGTGGCCATCAACCGGGCGCTGGCCATCGCCGAACGCGACGGGGCCGACGCGGGCCTCGGCGCCATGCCTGACGCCGCACACGACCGTCGACTCGTCGAATATCAACCGTATTGGGCCGCGCGCGCCTCGCTGCTGGCGCGCACCGGCGCACACGCTGAAGCGCTGCACGCCTATGAACTGGCCATCGGTCTGGAATCCGATGCGGCCGTGCGCGCGTTCCTGCAGCGACAACGCGATTGTATACAAATGTAAATTCGCGCAGTTTGCATCCGCACCGGACCGCCGATGCGGAATTTGCACGGACATTCGACGACATTCGCGCATTTTTCGAGGCGCCATGCGCGGCGCCCATTGGCACGCGGGTTGCGACTGACCGCGCGTCGCAGCGCTTCCGCCTGCTGCCACATCGCACACCTCCAAAGGAGATCGACGATGCATTCGCACTTTCGTTCGCGAGCGTCGCGCGCGCAGTCCGCCATCAACTGTGGCCGACCGCACTGGCGGCGGCACTCAGTCTGTGCGGCGTGGCACTCGCCGCGCCATCGCACCTGCCAGCCATCAGTCAACCGGCGAGCAGCGAGCACCACGCCGGCAAGGTCGTGCTGGTGGAACTGGTCACGCCCGACCTCGACGCGTCGAAGCGCTTTTACGGCGCGCTGTTCAACTGGGGCTTCCGCGATTCGCAGGTCGGCAAGCTGCAATACGCGGAGGCGACGCTGGACGGCCGCTCGGTCGGCGGCCTGGTCCACAAGGATTTGCCGCCTGGCGATCAGCGCAAACCAGCGTGGCTGACATTCATTTCGGTAGGCGACGTCGACGCCGCGAAAGCCACCGCAGTCGCCAAAGGCGCCAAGGTCTTGTTCGAGCCGCATACGCTGCCCGATCGCGGCAAGGAAGCCGTGTTCGCCGATCCGCAGGGCGCCGTGTTCGCCGTGCTCGCTTCGAGCAGCGGCGATCCGCCGGACGAATTGGCCTCGCCCGGCGAATGGATCTGGAGTTCGCTGATCACCAGCGACGTCGATGCGGGCGCCGCGTTCTACCAGGCGCTGTTCAACTACGACGTCTATCCGGTCGACGACGACGGCGACGGCCAGTCCGATCACGCCGTGTTCGCCTCCGACAACTTCGCCCGCGCGAGCGCCAACTCGCTGCCGCAGAAGCGGCCGGATGCGCATCCGCACTGGATCAATTTCGTGCGCGTGGACAACGTCGAGCAAGCCGCCGCAAAAGTGACGCAGCTCGGCGGTCGCATCGTCGTCGAGCCGCGCGAGGACCGTCAGGGCGGACGCGTCGCCGTGGCGGTGGACCCGCAAGGCGCGCACTTCGGGCTGATGGAATGGTCCGACGAGGGCAAGAGCAAGGAGGTGACGCCATGAACCTCGCACGCACATTCAGAACGAGCGCGCTGGCGCTTGCGATTACCTGCGGCGCCGGGTATCTCGCCGGCTGCGCGGACGGCGGCGGTTACTACGGACCGGACGTGGACGTCGGCGTGGGCTTCGGCTACTACGATTCACCCGGCTATTACGGAGGATGGGGGCGCGGTTATCGCGTGGGTCCGTGGCACGGCGACCATCGCGACGACGATCACCACGGCTACAGCGGCCATACGACGACACATTCGTATCGCGCCGCGCCGGCGGGGAGGTCGGTGCCGTCGCTTCCATCGCGCGGGCATTCAGGTGGTGAGCACGGCAGACCGCATCATTGATAGCGTTCGTCGACGGCGCCTGCGCAGTTGCTTGCGCAGGCGTTGTCCGTCTTTTGTCTCTCTTTTGTCCGCTTCAAACATCTGCGTCGATCCTAAGCTGTTGATCACAACGCTTGGGGATGTTCGATGACAAAGTCCTTCCTCTTCCTGCTTTTGGTCGCGTTTGCTGTTACACATGCCGCCACTTCTCGGGCGGGCGGTGTCGCCAATGCCAATTTCCTCGCCAATGCATCCTTCGACGACGGACTGCTCGGCTGGACCGTGAACGATCCCACCACCGTCGATTGGGTAGTCGACTACAGTTTTCCTCCTCCCGACAGCGACGGCGTAGGCGCAGCCGCCGTTTTCAAGCAAGGCATTATTTCGCAATGCATCAGTGGCGTCTCGGAGGGAATTTATTCGGCATCAGCTTGGGTTCGCTCCGAGTGTTCCAACTCGACTCCCGTTGTGGTCAATTGGTATACGAGCACTGATTGCAGCGGCCTTGCCACGACTGGTTCGGTCATCGCCCTGCACGCCGGCTCAAACGCCTGGCAACTATTGAAAGACAACGTCATTGCTCCAGGCTTCACACAATCAGCGAATTTTGATCTCGACAATCAGGGCGGCTGCACACAAGCGATTTTTTTTGAAGATGCATTTTTTGGCGACTCGATATTTGCAGATTCATTCGATTGAGAAGTTCGTCGCCAAAGAACGGATAAATTCGTGGCGAAGCTCACGCCAGTTTCGCGAACGATCTCCGTTTACTGTCAACATTGACAGGTTTTTCCCCATGTTGTCTGCACGCGCTCTGCGCGCCGTCTGCATGTTTTGCGCGCCGTTGCACTAACTTCGATGCGGTCCGCAACGGACACTCGCATGGGGCGTGCAAATGTATACATTTTCCATTCTGGGCAGAATGCTGGCGCTATTCGCGATCGGCACGACGGCGGCGTTCGCGCAAAACCTCGTCGAGAATCCGTATTTCGACGCCGACTTGAGTTCATGGCAGATTTCCCCAAGCGGCAGCGGTGCAAGCGTGGAGTGGACGCCGGACATGAACCATGTGGACGGGTTCGAGAGCCGCAGCGGTGCCGTGTCGATTACCGCGCCGAACGTCGAATCGTTCGCGCAGCAATGCGTCGGTGTGGAAGACAACGACCTCTACATCGTGACGGCCTGGACATATGAGCAGTGCGTTGGCGCTGCCGATCTGTACGTATTCTGGGCCAACAATGACTGCGTTTACGACGGCAAGTACGAAGCCATCCACGCGCGCTCGACGAAGACGGGCGAGTGGGAACGGATCCAGGTCGCCGGCGTGGTGCCGAGCGACCGGCGCAAGGCGCTCGTCACGCTGGTCAACCCCGGCTGCGCTGCAGCGCCAACGGCGTATTTCGACGACGTGAATTTCCTGTTCGACTGGATTTTCAGGGACGGTTTCGAATCATCGTTCGACCGTGGCGAAACCTTCTGATTGCATAACGATCACGCGGTGATCTGATCCGCGCGCATCAAGAATCTGGCACCATGCCGTACCAATCGAACGGTCCGACCCAATGAAGTTTCGCCGCCTGCCCATCGTGCGCATCCTGATCGTGCGGCCGCGGCTGCTGATCTCGGCGGGCATCGGCTTCCTGATCGGACTGGCACTGCCGGCGTCGTTTATTCCGCACCTGGTCACGCGCATCCTCATCGCATGGAACTGCGCGGCGATCACGTATATGGTTCTCGCGCTTGAACTGATGGCGCGCTCCACGCACGCACACATGCGCGTGCACGCGCGTACGCAGGACGAAGGCCGCTACACGATTCTCACACTCGTGGTCACGCTGTCGGTGCTGACGTTGTGCGCGACCGCGGTGGAAATGTCGGCGGCCAAGGATGTGCACGGCACGCTCAAGGCCATCCACGTCGGGCTTGCGGGACTCACGGTGTTCTCGACCTGGTGGGTAAACCAGACCATGTTCGCGCTGCACTACGCACACGACTACTATCTGCATGGCGGCCGCAAGGACCGTGGCCTGATGTTCCCCGGCACCGCGCGGCCGGACTACTTCGATTTCCTCTACGCCGCGGCGATCATCGGCACCTCCGGCCAGACGGCCGACGTTTCCTTCAACACCAGCCCGACGCGGCGCATCGCGATGGTGCATAGCGTGCTGTCGTTCTTCTTCAACACCATCGTGCTGGCGCTGACCATCAATTTCGCCGCGGGCCTGCTTTAGCAATCACTGTTCGAACTGTACTGTGCCCGTCGCGTCACAGCTGGCGACCGACGATTGCCGGACGCGCTCCTGGATATTGGCGGTCCAGCAATCGTCGTACACCGAGCAATAGCAGATTGCGATCTGGAAGCGCGATTGCGCATCGTGAAACGCGCGCGCGAGCACCGGGTCGGTGAGCTTGACCAGTTCGATCGTCGTCTCGCGATTGGTGCTGGGCGGCAGGACCGTGCCGTTGATCGACGACTGCTGCGCGTGGAACGGGCGATCGGGAACGAGCACCGCACTCAGTTCCTTCCAGTTGCGATAGGGTTTGCCATCGAGGCTCACCTGCACCGATTCTATCTTGGCCGGACCGACGCCGTTGTTGTCGACGCGCCAGGTGAACTGATCTTCCGTGGCCGTGTGCGTATCGTTCTCACCGATCGACACCGACGGCCACACGCTGGCGCGCGACTCCACCTGCATGAGCTGCGTCTGATCGCGCATCAGCATCGATTGATACGCGCTGGTGGCGAGCGCCAGGACGCTGAGCGAGACCGCGACGAAACTGGCGATGTCGCCGATATCGCGGCGGCGGGGTTGTTCGGGAGTGGGCGTCGGATCGTTCACGCGCCGATGCTACGATAGCGGCTAGATCGCCGCATCAACCATCTTGGCCAGTTGCGCCTTCGACACCATGCCCACCTGGGTGGCCTGCACCGCGCCATCGCGGAACAGCAGCAGCGTCGGTGCCGCGCGGACGCGGAACTGCATCGCCGTTTTCTGGTTCTTGTCCATTTCGACTTTCACCACTTTTACGCGGCCGGCGTATTCCTGCGCGAATTGCTCGAGCATCGGCGCCATCGCTTTGCAGGGGCCGCACCATTCGCCCCAGAAGTCGACGAGGACGGGGATATCGGATTGCAGAACGTCGTTGGAAAACGAAGCATCTGTAGAGTTTACGGTCATGTCCACCTAATCTTTTGAAGACCCTACGCAACGATTGGCATCACGTGTTTTGCAGAGCGCACGTAAAACTTGCCGCCGGCATGTTGAGAGCGAGATCCGGCGAGTCAGTGATCGACATATCTGATTACAGCGAACTGCGCGACGTTGCGACGCATAGGTATCGCGACGGCGGAACCCTGGGTTGATGCGGTATTTCCCAAATTGCTTGCAGTCACCGTTGCGGCCGAATAGTAGCCAGCGATCTGACTTTGACTGCGCAGTTGGATAACCGCATCAGCCCCAGCTTGGCGCGCACGCCTCACAACGTCACCTTTAAGTTGCGCCATCGGCACGATGCCGCCTGGGCGTTCGTCGTCGATTACTCCAAGCAATTTGAAACTACGCGGTGGATCGCCGTTGTCCCAAATCTCCATCCCGTCAACGACGATTTTCGTTCCGCCTTTCCCTTCGATAACCGCGTTGTTTCCCTCATACGATTTGAATTCCGTCGTCGCGCATCCTGAAACCAACAGCACCACCAGAATCGACGCCAATTCAGTCAAGACTTTCATGCGCTTTTCCCCCGTCGAAAAGGAAGCCGTAACGAGAGATATCAATCTGGTGTGCGCTTATTAGCGGACGGCAATGAGAAATATCCCGGCGGTTATCCGCATTTGGAATAGCCACAATTCAGACACGTCGCACACCCATCCAACAACACGGTCGCGGCCGTGTTGCACTTGTGGCACATCGTCGCGCCCGGCGGGAAGGCGCTCTTGGTTTCGTCGCGGCGCGTGGACTCGATGTCGGCGCTGAGATTGGACTCGCCAATGTCGCTTTCGGACGGCGTCCGGGTTACGTCAGAGTTTTTTTTTGAGTCGCTGCCGATGCGGGCTTCGTACGCGTTGCGCTTCTCGGCGATGAGCTTGCGTTGTTCGGCGCTCATCTCCGGATCGTGCATGAGGCCGATCGACTTCAAATGCTGCTCGATGATCGCGCCGAGTTCGGCCACGATGCTCGGCATATAGACTCCGCCGGCCTTGAAGTAGCCGCCGCGCGGATCGAACACGGCTTTGAGTTCCTCGACGAGGAAGGTCACGTCGCCGCCCTTGCGGAACACGGCGGACATGATGCGCGTCAACGCCACGATCCACTGGAAGTGGTCCATGTTCTTGGAGTTGATGAACACCTCGAACGGACGGCGCAGTTCGTATTCGGTATCGCGGTTGAGCACGATGTCGTTGATGGTCACGTACAGCGCGTGCTCGAACAGCGGCGACTTGATCTTGTAGGTGGCGCCGATCAGCGTATCGGGGCGCTCCACCTTTTCGTGCATCTGGATCACTTCGGCCTTGGGCTGAAGCTCGATGACATCGGCCGGATCCGGCAACACGCCCGGCGGCATGGCCGCGGCGACGTCGGGTTTGCCGACGCTGTAGCCTTTGATTTTTTTGCCGATCTTGATGGTCATGTTGCTCGACTCCTGAATCGATTGCAGTGACGACGGCGCTAGGCGCACGTTCGTCGATGAATTTTATTTCCTGCCCGCGGACTTCTTGCTCGCTTTCTTCGCAGGTTTGCGTGCGGATTTCTTTGCGGTTACTTTCTTGGCCGCTTTCTTTACGGTTCCGACGACCTTCTTGACCGCTTTCTTTGCCGCCCGTTTGGCGTCGGCGAGACGTTCGGCGGCGCTCTTGTGGCGCAGGTCGGCGCCGTGTGCGCGCTTGTAGGTCTGGATGTCCTTGAAAGTGCCGTCGGCGTTGCGCACGGCGTAGAGTTTCTTGCCGGCGCTGCTGTAAAGAGTGGTGCGTCTGCTGGCCATTTCAATCTCCGCGGCGGAGCTGGAAGCGCACCGCCGATCGATCGCCGCGCGTCGATCGGCGGTGTATTCGCTTACCGGCGCCGGCCCGATTTGCCGGTCGCTTTCCGCACGGCTTTCTTCGCGGCTTTTTTCACCGCGGTCTTCTTGCCGGCGACCTTGCGCGAAACCTTCCGCACCGCTTTTTTCGCCGAGCGTTTGGCAGCCCCGGCC
>CAVPTJ010000014.1:0-46033 GCA_963708785.1 uncultured Gammaproteobacteria bacterium | reverse complement strand
GTGCCGATTTGTCCGCCGAGCTCGACATGTCAGCAGCATAGGTGATACCCGCCGAGCCGAGTGCCAGAGCCACGCCCAAGGCTGTCGTGAGAAATTTGTTCATAAAGCCTCCTGGTGAGAAAAGAGCCGCGCGCATCTCCGCGCGCAGGCAGCAACGCTGCAAGCGGTGACTTCAAACGGCGTGCCATCCACGGATGTCTATCCAGCACGAATCCGCACGTCGACGCGTAGGAGCTCGCTGCAGTTTGCAACAACTACCGGGCTGTTCGAGGCGTCCTGCACGAAGGCAAAGGGCCAATCGTGCTGCTTTGAATAGCTGAATAATCCACACTCGGCGAGGTCCACTGTCGTTGCGTTGCGCACTGCAAAATCCAGGAACTGCGATCTTGCAAGATGCACACGGGGCCAGCGCGCAAGCCGGCGCACCGGCGCTTGACGGATGGCATGCTACTTGGACCTTGAGGGCGCACGGATTTTTCTATCGATGCCCAACCAAGGAGTAGTAACATGGCCAACGATATCGGCACTCTCAACCATTTGATCGAAGTCCTCAACGACGGCAAGAAGTTTTACGAAGAGGCATCTACCCAGGTGCAGCGTCCCGATCTGAAAACGCTGTTCTCGCAGATGGCGCAGACCAAGTCCGCGATCGCGGCCGACCTGCGGACGGCGGTCGTGGCGAAGAATCCTGAAAAGGCGCCCGACTACGACGAAGGCTCATTCGTGGGTTCGATCCGCAAGGCTTATTCGGAAGTCCGCACCAAACTGAGCACGGACAAGAACTACGCGTACATCGCCGAACTCGAGGCATTCGAGGATCGTATCCTCGCCGCGTTCCGCGAGGCCGCGGAGAAATCCGACGACGTCGGCGTGCGCACCATCGCCCAGCGCTACCTGCCGCAGGTATTGCGTGATCACGCGCAGATGCGCGACATGAAGCATGCTCGGGCGGCGTAATTCCGACACTGACGACACCAACGCGCGGCCCGTGCCGCGCGTTTTTTCGGGCGAAGATTCCCCGACTCCCATCGAAACCCGCACCTCGCACGCGCGTCCGCGCGCGCGCATCGAAGCACTCCTGGACATCGCCGATATCCGCATCAACGGAACACGGCCAACCGATTTGCGCGTCAACGATGAAAGGCTCTACGCGCGCGTCATCGCGCATGGCTCGCTCGGTTTCGGCGAAGCGTATATGGACGGCTGGTGGGACGCAGACGACCTCGATGGCCTGTTTTTCCGATTGCTGAAAGGACACATCGACGAGCGTGTCGGCGGCATCGACGACGCCGCACTTTTCCTCCGCGCCAAACTGCTGAACATGCAGCGTGGACGGCGGGCCTACCGTGTCGGGCAGACTCATTACGACCTCGGCAACGACCTGTTCCGGGCCATGCTGGGCAAACGCCTCGTCTATAGCTGCGGCTACTGGCGTGAAGCGAAGAATCTCGACCAGGCGCAGGAAGCCAAGCTCGATCTGATCTGCCGCAAACTTGAACTCAAGCCGGGCATGCGCGTGCTCGACATCGGTTGCGGCTGGGGCGAAGCACTCAGGTTCGCCGCCGAACGATACGGCGTTAACGGCGTGGGTGTGACGATTTCACAGGAACAGGCGTACTACGCAACTGAACTGTGCATGGGATTGCCGATCGATATCCGCGTCCAGGACTATCGCGACCTCGACGAAAAATTCGACCGCGTCTTCTCGATCGGCATGTTCGAGCACGTGGGCGTCAAGAATTACCGGACGTATTTCGAAGTGAACCGCCGCTGCCTGCGCGAAGACGGTCTGGCCCTGCTGCATACGATCGGCAACAGCAAAACCACCAACCATACCGACCCGTGGATCGCCAAATACATTTTCCCAAACTCCATGTTGCCTTCGGCCACGCAGATCGCCACTGCCCGGGAAGGTTTGTTCGTCGTCGAGGACTGGCACAATTTCGGCGCGGATTACGACCCCACGCTGATGGCGTGGCGCGCCAATTTCGAAAACGCATGGCCGCAATTGCGCGACAAGTACGGCGACCGCTTTTATCGCATGTGGCGTTTTTACCTGTCCGCGTCCGCCGCCGTATTCCGGTCGCGGCGCGACCAGCTCTGGCAGCTCGTGCTAAGCCCGAACGGCGTGCCCGGCGGCTACATCGCGCCGCGTTGATCGACCGCAATTCCATTCTTCGTTTAGCCATCCATACGCCTGCGCCGGTGCAGCGGGCGTGGCGCTGTGGACCGCACACACCATGAGTTCGCGCATCGCGCAAGGCGGCGATCAATCGTTGCTGCTCACCGCGAGCTTCGTGATCCTGTGGTGCACCGGCTATCCCGCCGGCAAGATCGCGCTTGACCATGCCGCACCATTCACGCTCCTGGTGCTGCGATTCGGCATCGCGGCGGCGTTGTACGCTGCGCTGTATTTCGCATTCGCGCGCCAACGCTGGCCGTCGTGGAAGCAATCGCGGCATAGCATCGCGACAGGCTTCCTGTCGCTGGCGCTGCAATTCGGCGGCGTTTATCTCGGCATAGCTATCGGCGCAAGCGCAGGCCTGGCGGCGCTCATCATCGGCACGATGCCGATCGTCACGGCACTGTTCGGTCGACTGATCGGCGAACCGGTGAGTCTTGTGCAATGGATCGGCATTGCGATGGGCTTCGTCGGCGTGGGCCTGGTCGTCAGCGACAAACTTACTGCCGGTGCCGTGCCGATCGGCGCGTATGTGGCGCTCTTCGTCGGCCTGATCGGCGTGAGCGCGGGCACGCTTTATCAGAAACGCTTCGCATCGACGATCGACCTGCGCGCCGGACTCGCGCTGCAACACCTTTGCGCGACGTTCGTGCTGTTGCCCTTCGCCCTGTTCGAAGGATTTCGCTTCGACTCCGCGCCCGCTTTCTACGAAAGTCTCGGCTGGCTGATCGTGGTCAATTCGCTCGGTGGCATCGCGCTGTTGTTCATGCTGATCCGCCGCGGCGCGGCGACACGCGTGGCCGCCCTGTTCTTCCTGATGCCGCCGGTCACCGCCGTGGTGAACTATTTCGTACTGGCCGAGCGTTTCACGGCGCTGAAGATCGCCGGCTTCGCGCTCGCCGCCCTCGGCGTGTTCATCGGCACACGAAACTCGTCCGCCAAAAGTGCCTAGCGCTTGGCCGGATACGACGCATAGCGATCGCGAAACTTCACCGGTCGCTCACGGAAGACGATGCTGATGCGCGGACCGACCGGCTCCCTGGTTTTCGGAATGCCATGGTCCAGATGCAGCTGCGTGGCGTAACTCATGACCAGCAGGCTGCCGGGCTCCAGGTCCAGATCGAATTTGCGCTTCGGCGCGATCTTGGTGCGCAGCGTGAATCGCCGCGCCGCGCCGAGCGACAACAGCGCCAGCGGCGCACCCTCGATGAGGGTGTGCAGCTTGTCGTTGTGCGGCGCGACGCTGTCCTGTCCATTTCTATACAAATTCAACCCGGCGCTGTTGAATCGGTGCCCGGCGAGCGCCTCGACACGCGCACGCGCCGCGCGAATCGGTTCTGGCACCTGCTCGCCATCGAGATCGAACATTGCTGTCAGACGCGGCACATCGACCTCGCGGTCGTACATCTGCCGGCGGTGCGATTCCCACGGCACCGTCGCCTGCAGAACTTCGAACGCGTGCGCGGCTGCGTCTTCCGACAGGCAATCGGGAAAATAGCGGACGGTGCCGAGCTCGTTGTCGAGCAGGGTTTGGGGATCTTGGTCGAAAAGCATGGGCAGCGAAAACACGGTCGATCGATGAGACCTCAGCCGCGTCTCACCACATGAGTCCGAGATAGCGCCGACTGCTGCGAATTCAAGCGGCAGTGGCGTTTGCCCCCAGCCAGCGCGCGTAGTCTGCCTCGCTGATTTTACCGCTTGCCAAGGCAACCGTCTGCAGGGTCGCCTCGACCTCGCTTGCTTCGAATCGGAAATCGTTTCTCTCGAGGAAGCCGGCACCCACCATGAAACCGGTGCGCTTGTTGCCGTCCAGAAACGGGTGGTTTTTGACAATGCCGAATGTGTAGGCGGCCGCCATTTCTGCCATGCCCGGCTTGCCGTATGAGAACAACTGTTGCGCGCGCGCCAGCGCTGAATCGAGCAGATTTCCGTCGCGCACCCCGGCGATTCCACCGTAGTGCGACAACATCATGTCATGCAGCGCGAGACATTCCTCGCGCGTGAGCCAATACGGTTCCCTCACTTGGCCAGTTCGCGCAGCGTGTTGCGATAGCGGCGATTGAGCGATTCGAATACGGCCATCGTCTTGCTGAATTCGGGATTGCTCGCGGTGATGCGCACGCCGTCCTGCGCTTCGGTCAGGGTCAGCGTATCGCCTTCGGTCGCGTTCAGATGCAACAGCACTTCCTTCGGCAAGACCACGCCGACCGAATTGCCGACTTTGCGCAATTTGAGACTCATCACCATGGGCAAAATTGTAGCAACAATAGTTATAACAGGCAACGGGCTTATTCGGTCGTTGCCTCGGCGAGACGTTTTGATGGAGGCGTCTTGGGTTTCACGCGCGCCAGCCACGCCGCCGCCAAAGCACCCACCACGAGACACAGATGGAACGTCGCCAGCCGCCAGAGAATCAGGGCCGTCGCGATCACCGGTGCGGGCACCATCGCGATCAGCGCGGCGCTGAGTCCGAGCTCCGCACCGCCGCCGCCGGAGGGAACACCGGTCCACATCGCCGCATGCAGGATCAGTGATTGCGACAGCAACGTCAGCGCGAACGGCACCGTGTGTCCGAGCAGCGCGAGCGCGGCCCACAATACGCCGTACCGCGTGAGCCACTGCACGGCCGTGGTGAAGATCAACGTCGCGGTGATCGCGGGCGGTGCTGAAAACAGGAATCGCGAATCCGCGGCGACGTTGTCGAGGAACGCGAGCAGCCGCGTCTGTTTCTCGCGCAGGCTTGGCCAGCGGCGCGAAAACATGTTGTCACCGCATAGCCAGCGCACGAAACGGCGGTGCATCAGCGTGATCACCAGCGCAAGCACGATCAACGATGCGCTGCCGACAAACGCGAACAGCGAGAGCGCCCGCGGCACGTTGGTCCACAGCAGCGACAGCGCCGCCAGCGGCAGCGCGAGTGCGAAGAACATCAGGTCGAGCAACTGGTCGATGAAGGTCACGGTGGTGGCCGCGCTCATCGAGATGCCGGCGCGGCGCGCGCAGTACACGCCCGCGGCATAACCGCCAAGACCGGCCGGCGTGCTGACGAAGGCGAAGTCGACGGCCAGCGACATCGCGAAAGAACGCCCGAACGAAATGCCCGCGCCCAGCCGGTTCATGAGCAATTGCAGCTTGACGGCGCGTACGCACCAGCACACGGCCATCAGCGCGAACAGCATGAGATATGTCTGCGCGGGCAACTGGCGGATCTCGATCAACGCCTGTTTGCCGCCGATCAGCAAGGGGACCGCCAACGACACGATCACCGCGACGGCGACCAGCGCGCCGACCCGATGCGACTTCAATAAACCTTTCGCGTTCATCCCATGCGCTGCTCGTCGGCGACGGTGGTGGCGACACGGGCGCGTGCCGGCACATAACGCGTCCCCAGGACGATATCCCACAGCGGCGTGGTTACGCCGAAATTACAATCCGGATGATGATGGTGGATGTGATGGTTCGACGCCCAGCGCACGGCCGGACGGCTGCGGAAGCGGATCGCATGGATGATCGTATGCGCCACGCCATACGCGGCATAACCGGCCGCTGTCGAACCGGCCAGAAGCAGCGCGGTGCTGACCGGCAGCACGAACGCAAGCACCGCGGCCAGAAGCAGCATGCCCAGCGGCGGGAAAAAGAACGGCAGCGCGTCGTAGCCGTGCGGATCCTCGTGATGCTTGTCGTGGCCTTCGCGCATCGACGAATCGCCGGTGTGGAAAAGCCAGCGATGGAAACAGTATTCGATCAGGCTGAAAGCGAGCAGGCCGATTCCGACCGTGGCCACCGGTGCCCATGTGCCGGACCGATTGGTGTAGACGCCGGCGCCGAGCAGCGCGAGACCGACGCCTACGTCGCAGCCAAGTCCCGCATAGGCGTTGAACTTCGTCGAGGACAACCGCGCGAGCGCGCTCGATGTCTTCGCCGGCGCGGGGATGTTCTGGGATGGTTCGGCCGTGCCGGTCTTCATGATGTGCTCGCTATGGCGTGAGAGTCGTCGGCAGCCGTCTCCCCAGGACCGCATGGCTTCGATTCTTACATCGAATTGTAGACTAGCGGGCGTTGGATTAGGCGTCTGCGCGCAGTTTGCGCCCCGGCGCGTGAAAATGTCCTTCAGCCCGCGTTTCACGGCCTCGCGCGACGGAAAACATATGAACAAAAAGGATTTCGAGAAGAAGTATCGCAAACGCATCCGCGTGATCGTGGACTGGGTGCGGTTCGCCGATAGCAAATGGTCGGTCGAACGCAAGCAGCTCGCGCTGCCGCGCGACGTGCGCAAAGTCTGGACGCCGTGGCTCACGCCGGCCAACCGCACCGGCACGCATTCGCTCGGCGCGGCGCTGTCGCTCACCGAAGTGGCCGAAGACCCGACGCTGATCGGCGAAGAGCAAGCCACGCTCTTCGAGCACTCCGACGAACTGGTGCACGGCGTCGCCATCGATGCGCCCGCGTTCGCGTTGCCCGGCGGTCGGTATCTGCTGCTCGACCGCAATCACCGCATCGCCGCGGCGACAATCCTGCGACGGACGGCGATCCTGGACCTGGCCGTGATCGTCGGTCCCGATCTCACGCTGCTGCCGGATCTGGCCGAACACCTCGAAGCGGGCTAGCGCTCGCCGAGCGAAGGCGACGACACGAACTGATCGGTCTCGCTGGCCGGCGTGACGATCGCCTTGTGCTGGCTGATCGCATTGCCATCGGCCGCACGCAGGCGCGCGAACACGGCCACGGAAATTATCGTCATGGCGCCGAGCACGAGAAACGCCAAATGGATGCCGTGCACCATCTGCGACGGCGCAGAATCGAAACGGTCAGGAATGAACAGCGCCGTCACCAGCGATGCCGTGGCCACGCCGAAGCTGATCGACATCTGCTGCGCGGTGCTGGCGATGGTGCTGGCGGCGCTGCTTTCTTCGGTGGTGACGTCGGCATAGACCAGCGTGTTCATGCTCGTGTACTGCATCGAGGTGAACAGACCGAAACAGAATACCTGGATCACGATCAGCCACACCGGCGTATGCGCACCGATGGTGGCGAAGGTGAGGATCATCGTGCCGAGCAGCAGCGTGTTGGCGATCAGCACCGTCCGATAGCCCAGTCGCGTGAGGATGCGCGACAGGATCGGCTTCAGGCTCATCGCCGCGAGCGCCTGCGGCACCATCATCAGGCCCGACTGGATCGGACTCCAGCCCAGTCCGATCTGGTACAGCAGCGGAAACAGGAACGGGATGCCGCCGACGCCGAGCCGCGTCACGAAACTGCCCACCACCGAGGCGAAGAACGTACGGATGCGAAACAGCTTCACGCGCAGCAGCGGATAGCGCGTGCGCACCGAATTTATCCCGTAGCCGACCAGCAGCACGACCGACAGCACGAGCAGGCCGAGGATTTCGCGCGTGCTCAGGAAATGTTCGCCGAAAACCTCGAGCACGTACGACAGCAGTGCAACGCCTGACCCGAACAGCGCGAGACCGGCGACGTCCAGACGGTGCGGCGTATCGCCGCGATAGTCCGGCAGATGTTTGTAGACCATGTACAGACCGGCCAGCCCGATCGGCACGTTGAGGAAAAAAATCACGCTCCAGTGGAAGTAGTGGATGATCACGCCGCCGGCAACGGGTCCGAGCATCGGCCCGATCAGGCTCGGTATCGCGACGAAACTCATCACGCGCACGAGTTGCGATTTCGGGAACGTGCGCACCATCGTCAGCCGCCCGACCGGCACCATCATCGCGCCGCCGAATCCTTGCAGGACGCGGCACGCCACGAGCAGATGGATGTTGTTCGACACGCCGCACAGCAACGAACCGAGCGTGAAGAATCCGATCGCGGCGGCGAACACGCGACGCGTGCCGTAGCGGTCGGCCACCCAGCCACTGATCGGGATGAACACGGCCAGGCTCAGCGTATAGCTCGCCATCACCGCCTTCATGCTCAGCGGCGCAACCTTCAACGCATCGGCAATCGCCGGAATGGCGGTGTTGAGGATCGTCGTGTCGAGCGACTGCATGAAAAACGCCACGGCCACCAGCCAGGGCAACAGTCGCTTTGCAGTGTCTGCGCTCATCCGCTCCATTCCGTTGTCGCGTGCACAGGATGGCGGCATCAGCGCGTCATGGCAACCGATCGGCGCAGTCCATCATTCATCGGACGTACAAACCCGCGCGCAAACAATGCCACATACCCCATCGACGCGCACCACGCCCGTTGCACCGTTTCACCGGAAGCCACGACGGAGAAAAAGAATGGCGGCAATTGTGGAAACCCTGGGCGCGCGCTTTACGTTTCCGGGAACTTCGATCACCGTCAGTCGCATCGGTTACGGTGCGATGCGACTGTCGGGACCCGGCGTCTGGGGACCTCCCGCCGATCCCGCCGCGGCGGTGGCGCTGCTGCAGGAAGCGGTGGAACTCGGCGTCGATCACATCGACACGTCGGATTTCTACGGACCACACATCACCAACCGCATCATCCGCGAAGCACTGCATCCTTATCGCGACGGCCTGACGATCGTGACCAAAGTCGGTTTCCGTCGTGGCGAAGACAAGTCGTGGATTGCAGCACAATCGCGTGACGAACTCACCGAAGCCGTGCACGACAACCTGCGCAACCTCGGTGTGGATGCGCTCGACATCGTCAACCTGCGCGTCGGCGGTGCGCACGGGCCGACGGAATCCTCAATCGTCGATCCGCTCATCGTGCTCGTCGACCTCAAGCGCGAGGGACTTATCCGACATATCGGACTTAGCAATGTCACGCCGCGCCAGTTCGAGGAAGCGCGGCAGGCGACGGAAATCGTCTGCGTGCAGAACCAGTACAACCTCGTCCAGCGCGGCGACGACGCGTTCATCGATGAACTGCGCAACCGCGGCGTGGCCTATGTGCCGTTTTTTCCGCTCGGCGGATTCTCGCCGCTGCAATCCTCGACGCTCGACGAGGTCGCCCGGTCGCTCGATGCGACGCCGATGCAGATCGCGCTCGCATGGCTGCTGCAGCGTTCCTCGAACATTCTGCTGATTCCGGGCACATCGTCGATCGATCATCTGCGCGAGAACCTGGGCGTCGCGGAATTGCAGTTGCCGCCCGAGACGGTCGCACAACTCGACGCGATGCGTTGAGGCTAGCGCTCAGGCCATTTCCATGGCGGTTCGTCGAGCGCACCGCGTCCGGCGACGACGGTCTGGCCTAGCGCCTTGTCGAGTTCGATCGACTGGCACCCGTCGTTTTCCTCGAGCGCGGCAACGAGCCGCCGCGCGTGCGACACGACCCACACCTGCGTGCTGTTAGACGCGCGCGCGATCAAACGTCCCAGTGCGGGCAGCAGGTCCGGATGCAGGCTCGTCTCCGGTTCGTTCAACACCATCAGCGGCGGCGGACGCGGCGTTAGCAGCGCGGCCACCCAGAAAAGATAGCGCAGCGTGCCGTCAGAGAGTTCCGCCGCGCTGAGCGGACGCAACAGCCCGGGTTGCGAGAACTCCAGTTTGAGCCGCCCGTCGGCCGCGGCCACGTCGATCGATGCGCCTGGAAATGCGTCGTCGATGACCGCCGCCAGCGCGCCTTCGTCGCCTATCTCGCGGATGGTTTCAAGCGCGGCGGCCAGGTCACGCCCGTCCGCGTCGATCACCGTGGTCCGCGTGCTGACGCTCGGGTTACGCGCAGGCGCGTCGACGTCGGCGCGGAAGTGATCGTAGAAACGCCATGCGCGGACCGTATCGCGCACGCGGGTGATTTCCGGCGCGCGGCGCGCGTCGCTGACTTCGGTGAGCATGCTGTCGAAACTCTGCAGCGATTGAGACAGGACAGCGTCTTCATCGGAGATCTGTCCAATGCCGACGATCGCGTTGCGCCGATTCGCGAGCGATGCGTTCGGGCGGTACGTCGGCGCGGCGAAGATGCATTCGCGCTTGATCTCAGGGTCTCGCACGAACAGCGTCGGATACGGCAATCGCACCGGAAGACCGATCTCGATCGTATAGCCGAGCGTTTCGTCGGCGAAACCCAGACGCAGGTTGACCGGCTCGCCGCGTTTGCCGCCGCCTTGGACTGGAACCTCGCCTTTGAGCATGCGACGGGAAATATTTTCCGGGCCGGCCCACAAGGTCGACTCGAGCCCACCCTCGCGCGCGAGCGCACCGACGATCCGCCCGCCCGCCGCATCGCGCAGCAATCGCAGCGCGCGATACAGGTTGGACTTGCCCGACCCGTTCGCGCCAGTCACCACGTTGAGCCGCTTCAACGGCAACACGATGTGCCGGATCGACCGGTAGTTCTCGATGGCGAGCGTCGTCAGCATGACATTACTATCCGCGCTGCCCTAATCGCGGCGCAAGCGCGCTCTTGCAATCGCCAGGCGCACCGCCATCTGAGGCGAATGCTCGATATCGGCAACGACACCCAGCCCGACGCGCGCGGCGGCGATCCTCGTTCGGAAGCGCAAGCGCTCGACGCGTATTCGCGGATCGTGACGTCGGTCTACGACGCGGCCGGTCCGGCCGTGGTCGGCGTGATCCGCTTCGAGGATGACGAAAGCAAACCCACGGGCACCGGCTCGGGTTTCGTGTTCACGCCCGATGGCCTGGTGCTGACGAACTCGCACGTCGTCCACAATGCGAAACACATCACCGTGTTGACGTCGCAGGGCCTGTCGCTGCCGGCCACGCTGCTCGGCGACGATCCACATTCGGACATCGCCCTGCTGCGCGTGCACGCCAAGACGGCACTCCCCACCGTTTCGCTCGGCAGTGCGCGCGAGTTGCGCGTCGGACAGCTCGTCGTCGCCATCGGCAATCCCCTCGGTTTCGAATCTACGGTGACGGCGGGGGTGGTCAGCGCACTCGGCCGCAGTCTCCGCGCGACCACCGGCCGCCTGGTCGATGACGTGATCCAGACCGACGCCGCCCTCAATCCCGGCAACTCCGGCGGACCGCTGCTCGATGCGAACGGGAATGTGGTCGGCGTGAACACGGCGATCATCGCGCGTGCCCAGGGCATCTGTTTTTCGACGTCGATCGATCTGGCGCAGCACGTGGTGCGTCAGGTGCTGCGTTACGGCCGCGTGCGCCGCGCTTCGCTGGGTATCGCTGCGCAGAACGCGACTCTGCCCATGCGCTATGTGCGTTTTTTCGATCTGGTCGATGCGCGCGCCGTGCGCATCATGGAAGTGATGAGCGACGGGCCGGCCGCACGCGCCGGCATCGAACCGGGCGATCTTATGGTGAGCATCGACGGCGCGCCGTGCGGCAGCGTCGACGATGTACACAAGCTGCTTTCGCTGGACCGCATCGATGCCCCGGCGGTGCTGACGATCCTGCGCCGCGAGCGCAAATTACAGTTCGATGTCACGGCGGTCGAGCTGCGCGACTGATCCATCCGCGTGACAACGGTTGTGTCGGTCGCGCGCAAGTGCTCCAATCGTCGGCCTGGGGGACCCTTCAGCCACTGGCCATGGGAGTCGCAGATGTCGCAACGACAGTTGAAGATCAACGGCGAAACGAAAGCGGTCGACGTTCCCGACGACATGCCTCTGCTGTGGGTGTTGCGCGACGTGCTCGGCATGACCGGCACCAAATTCGGCTGCGGCATCGCGCAGTGCGGCGCGTGCACCGTGCATCTGGACGGACGCGCGATACGCTCCTGCCAGATGCCGGTCAGCGCGATCGGTGACCGGGCGATCACGACGATCGAAGGCGTCGGCAAGACGCCCGCCGGCGCGAAGATCCAGAAAGCTTGGCTCGACGAGGAAGTCGTGCAATGCGGTTACTGCCAGACCGGGCAGATCATGTCGGCGAGCGCGTTGCTCGCATCGACACCAAAGCCCGATGACGCCGACATCAATGCCGCGATGGCCGGCAACATCTGCCGCTGCGGCACGTATGTGCGCATCCGCGCCGCGATCAAACGCGCCGCTTCGTCGGAGCAGCCGGCATGAGCGCGATCCCACACGATTCGATCGCCAAACCGTCGCGCCGCAGTTTCATCAAGGGCGGCATCGCCGGCGGATTCCTGCTCGCGTTCCATATGCCGGTCTACGGCGCCAACGAACCGAACGAACTGCCCGACGACACCACGGGCAAATTCGCGCCGAATGCCTTCATCCGTATCGACAGATCCGGCAAGACGACGCTCGTCATGCCGCAAGTCGAAATGGGACAAGGTGTCTATACGTCCATCGCGATGATCCTGGCCGAAGAACTCGACGCGGATTTTTCGCGCGTCGTGCTCGAACACGCACCACCCAACGACAAGCTGTACGGCAATCCGGTGTTCGGCATCCAGGTCACGGGCAATTCGAACTCGATCCGCGCGTTCTGGAAGCCGCTCCGAACCGCCGGGGCGGGTGCGCGTGCGATGCTGATCCAGGCCGCGGCGAAACAGTGGAAGGTCGATCCGTCCGGTTGCACCGCGCGCAACGGGCAGGTCGTGCACGCGGCGAGCAACCGCACGGCGGACTACGGCGCGCTGGCCGATGCGGCAGCGAGGGAAACCGCGCCGGTCAATCCGCCGCTCAAAGACCCAAAAGATTTCACGCTGATCGGCAAGCCGCAGAAACGCTTCGACACGCCAGGCAAGGTCGACGGTTCGGCGCTGTACGGCATCGACGCGATGCTGCCCGGCATGAAGTTCGCGACCATCGCCGCCTCGCCCGTGTTCGGCGGCAAGGTGGGCAAGGTCGACGACAGCGCCGCGAAACTGGTTCCGGGCGTGCAGAAAATCATCGTGCTCGACGACATGGTCGCAGTAGTCGGCGATCATTTCTGGGCTGCGAAATCAGGTCTGGATGCGTTGAAGGTGACGTGGGACCACGGCACCAACGCGACCGTGAGCAACGACGCGATCTGGAAACATCTGCGCGAGCAGAGTGCGAAGGATGGCGTCGTCGCCAAATCCGCCGGCGACGTCAACAAGGCATTCCAATCCGGCGAGAAATTCAGCGCCGTGTACGAACTGCCGTTTCTCGCGCATGCGACGATGGAGCCGATGAACTGCACGGTGCAGATCAAGCCCGACGGCGGATGCGAAATCTGGCAAGGCACGCAAGTGATCTCGCGCGTGCAGCAGACGGTGGCGAAGATGCTCGGCGTGTCCGACGACAAGGTCACCGTGCACAATCATCTGATCGGCGGCGGCTTTGGCCGTCGCCTCGAACCGGACATGGCGATCAAAGCCGTGCGCGTCGCGCAGCAGTTGAACGGCGAGCCGGTGAAAGTCGTGTGGTCGCGCGAGGAGGATGTGCAGCAGGACGTGTACCGTCCGGTGTATCGCGATGAAATCGCAGCGACGATCAGCGACGGCAGGATCGCCGGCTGGAAATACAAGATTTCCGGCTCCTCCGTGATCGCGCGCTGGCTGCCGCCGGCATTCCAGAAAGGCATCGACATCGACGCGGTGGATTGCGCCGTCGATCAGCCATACGATTTCCCGAATTTCGAAGTGCAGTATGTGCGCGTCGAACCGCCCGCGGTTCCGACCGGTTTCTGGCGCGGCGTGGGTCCGAACAACAACGTGTTCGCGATCGAAAGCTTCATCGACGAAGTGGCGAAGAAACTCAGCAAGGACCCGATCGAATTCCGCAAATCGATGCTCGACAAAGGTCCGCGCTTCAAGGCCGTGCTCGATCTCGTCGCGCAGAAATCCGGCTGGGGCCAGCCGCTCGGGAAACGCCAGGGTCGGGGCGTGTGCCTGCAGCCGGCGTTCGCCAGTTTCATCGCCACGGTGATCGAAGTTGAGGTCGACGAACAGGGCGAAGTGCTGCTGCGCAGGATCACCAGCGCGGTGGACACCGGCATCGTGGTCAATCCCGATACTGTGGTCGCGCAACTGCAGGGCGGCCTGGTTTTTGGACTCACCGCGGCGCTGTACGGTGAAGTGACCATCGACGGCGGCCGCGTGCAACAGTCCAATTTCCACAATTACAGAATGCTGCGTATCGACCAGGTGCCGTCGATCGATGTGCACCTCGTGCAGAGCGGCGAAGCACCCGGCGGCATCGGCGAAACCGGCGCGACGGCCGGACCGCCGGCATTGCGCAACGCGATTTTCGCCGCGACGGGCATTGCCTTGAGGCGATTGCCGATCGATCGCGAAGTGCTGGCCGGGAGGAAGCAGCCATGGGCATGAAACAACGCGGTGGAGTCTTGCGTATTCTGCTGATCATCATCGTGGTCGTGGTCATCGTCGGCGCCGGATTCGCCATCTACCTGCGCGGCCCCGGCCCGACCGATTTCGCCGGCGGACCCAAAGTGGCGCTGGCCGATTACAAGGATGCCAATCCGACCTCGGTGCCCGCATCGCTGAAGGGTGCCGACGCGATCAAGCGCGGCGAATACCTGACTCGCGCGGCCGACTGCCTGGTCTGCCACACCGCGCGCGGCGGACAACAATATGCCGGCGGCTACGCATTCGCGCTGCCGGTCGGCACCCTTTATTCGACCAACATCACGCCCGACAAGGAAACCGGCATCGGCAACTACACCGACCAGGATTTTCTCGCCGCGATGCATCGCGGCGTGCGCAAGGACGGCGCGCGGCTGTATCCGGCGATGCCGTTCGCGTCGTATACGTATATGACGGACGACGATGCGCTTGCCATCAAGGCGTACCTGTTCAGCCTCCCGCCCGTGCATGCGCCCGCCCGCGCGAACACGCTGAAGTTCCCGTTCGACCAGCGCTGGGTGATCGGCATGTGGTCGGCCGTGTTCAACGCGGACAAGCGCTTTCAGCCGGACACGTCGAAATCGCCCGAGTGGAACCGCGGCGCGTATCTTTCCGAAGCGCTCGCGCACTGCGGCGAATGTCATACGCCGCGCAACATCGCTTTCGCACTGAACAACCGCAAGAAATTCGGCGGCGAAGTCACGGCCGGCTGGAGCGCGTACAACATCAGCGAAGACAAAGGCAGCGGCATTGGCGCCTGGAGCGATGATGATATCGCCGCCTACATCGCGAATGGTCATGCGAACGGCCACGGCAGCGCGTCCGGCCCGATGGGCGAAGCGGTGGCCGAGAGCCTGAGCCGTCTCGCGCCGGACGACATCAGGGCGATCGTTGCGTATGTGCGCAGTGTGCCAGCGACGAATTCCGATCTGCCCGCGCAGCTCGCGCCGCCCGCGCCGGATTCGCACAAGCAAGGGTTCGCACAGAACGACCGCGGCAAAAAAATATACGAGGGCGCCTGCATGAGCTGCCACAACTGGAGCGGCATCGCCGACATATCGCCCTACGCGACGCTCACCGGCTCGCGCGCGATCAACGATCCGGCCGGCACCAACGTCGCGCAGATCGTGATCTCCGGATCGGCATCGGCGAGCGTGAACGGTTCGCCGAACATGCCGGCGTTCGGCGATTCGTATTCGAATCAGGAAATCGCCGACGTCACCAATTACGTCACCGCACGCTTCGGCACCAAGGGTTCGTCGCTCACGGAAAAAGACGTGGCGAGCCTGCGCCGTCAATCGGCCCAATAAGGATCATCAACCAAGGAGGAATGAATGAAAATCAATCGCACCGGCTCGGCCAAGTGGCAAGGCGGACTCAAGGATGGCAAAGGCGCCATCTCCACGCAAAGCGGCGCGCTCAGTGAATATCCGTATGGCTTCGCGAGCCGCTTCGAAGGCGTGAAGGGCACGAATCCCGAAGAACTCATCGGCGCCGCGCACGCCGGCTGCTTCACCATGGCGCTATCGATGATGCTCGGCGAAGCGGGCTTCACCGCCGATGAGATGAACACGACCGCGCAGGTGACGCTCGAGCAACAGAGTGACGGTTTCACGATCACCGCCGTCGCCCTCACGCTGCGCGCGAAAGTCCCCAACATCGACGATGCGAAGTTCCAGGAAATCACGGCCAAGGCGAAGGCGGGTTGTCCGGTTTCCAAACTGCTGAAGGCGAACATCACGCTCGACGCCAAACTGGCCTGAGCGCGCCGCGACGCAATCCTTCGGCATGGCCGTATACGTCGACGACGCACGCATCCCGTTTCGCGGGCGCGTGATGTGCCACATGCTCGCCGACACCGATGCCGAACTGCGCGCGATGGCCGAACGCCTCGGCATGCAGCAGCGCTGGCATCAGGGCGATCACTTCGACATCGACCGCGACATGCGCGCGCTCGCCGTGGCACACGGCGCGCGCGAGATCACGCGACGCGAAGCCGTACGGGTGCGCCGGCGGTTCCGCGAACGCGAGCTTCGCAGTGCGTAAATGCACGCGACGCGCCGGTCGCAGTGGCATATGCCTTGCTGGTTCTGTGGGCCAAAGCGCAACCGCGCCTTAAGGAGGTGAACATGGCCACCAAGAAAGCCGCCAAAGCGGCACCGGCGAAGAAGACGAATCGGAAGGACGGCGATGTCGCCGTCGACAAGACCGGTCATTTCGCCGCGAAGAAAACGAAAAAGAAATAGTCGCGCAGAAAAAAGGCCGGATCGTCGATCCGGCCTTTGCGAACTCAGACTTTCGCGCGCATCGGCAATCGCCAGTTCGGGCGCGGGAAATGACACGTGTATCCATTGGGATACTTTTCCAGATAATCCTGGTGCTCAGGCTCCGCTTCCCAGAAATCGCCGACGGGCGATACTTCCGTGACCACCTTGCCCGGCCACAGGCCTGACGCGTTCACATCGTCGATCGTGTCCTCGGCAATCCGCTCCTGCTCCGGAGAGGCGTAAAAAATCGCGGAGCGATAACTCGCGCCGAGATCGTTGCCCTGCCGGTTACGTGTGCTCGGATCGTGGATCTGGAAAAAGAATTCCAGCAGTTCGCGGTAGCTGATGCGATCGGGATCGAACACGATTTCAATCGCTTCGGCGTGCGTTCCGTGGTTGCGGTACGTCGCGTTCTTGACGTCGCCGCCGGAATAACCCACGCGCGTGGAGATCACGCCGGGTTTCTTGCGGATGAGATCCTGCATGCCCCAGAAACAGCCGCCGGCCAGAACCGCGCGCTCGGTTTTCATTGGACGTCCTCCACCTGATCCAGATAATCGCCGTAACCCTTCGCCGCCATTTCCTCGCGCGGGATGAATTTCAGCGACGCGGAATTGATGCAGTATCGCAGCCCGCCGCGATCGCGCGGACCGTCGTTGAACACGTGGCCGAGATGGCTGTCGCCGTGCGCGGAACGCACTTCAACGCGCACCATGCCGTGACTGCCGTCGCGCAGTTCTTTCACGTGCGCAGGCTCGA
Organism: uncultured Gammaproteobacteria bacterium; assembly: GCA_963708785.1. Classification (GTDB taxonomy): domain Bacteria; phylum Pseudomonadota; class Gammaproteobacteria; order Xanthomonadales; family Rhodanobacteraceae; genus Rudaea. The sequence goes on along the minus strand of CAVPTJ010000014.1, from coordinate 28,675 downwards.
TCGGTTTGGTGAAACTCGGCCAGCCGCAGCCGGACTCGAACTTGTCCGACGAAGCGAACAACGGCTCGCCCGAGACGATGTCGACATAGATGCCCGGCTTCTTGTTGTCCAGATATTCGCCGGTGCCCGGACGCTCCGTCGCGCTTTCCTGCGTGACGCTGAACTGCATCGGCGTCAGCGCGGCGACGGCCTCGGCGGTCTTTTGATATTTCGCCATGACGTACTCCTTGAATAGCGCGTGCCAAGCCAAACGACTTGCGCGCGAGGATTTTAACCTTCCGCACCAGTATGGGCGGAACGCATAAAAATCAACACCGCCTAGGGCTTGACATCTGACTTTAGGTAGATAATTATTTAAGTAATTACCTAATTAGTGAATTGGTGATGGAGAAGGTTTTCGAGGCATTGTCGTCCACGCCGCGGCGCAAGATCCTGGCCTATCTCAACAAGGGCGAACTCAGCGCCGGGGAAATCGCCCAACGCTTCGACTTCAGCAAGCCGGCGCTATCCGGTCACCTGCGCATCCTCGAAATGGCTGGCCTCATCGCGCGCGACAAGCGCGGCCAGTTCGTGTACTACAAGCTGGTGCCGGACCGGTTGGCCAATACGATCTTCGCGTGGGCCGCCGAGGTCTGTCCTGTCGCCGGACCACTCAAGCGCGAAGCGCGCGCGCGCGTTCGCAAAACCACCTGAGTCCGGAGCATCTTCGATGCTGCTTCTAACCGATATCGTCCGTACGTTTCCCTCGACGCGAATTCCGTCCGAATCCGGCGGAGTGCCTGTGGAGGTTTCGCTGATCGCGCAGCTAGGCCATGGCGCGGGCGACGAACTGTTCGCCTCGGCGATGCGGCGTCAGCGCGGACACGCGCAGTTCGTCGACGAACTCGATGAGCCGTCCGCCCGGCTCGGCGCGATGCATCTGGACGCAGGCGATGCAACATCGCTGTATTCGTTTGGTGTCGGCCCGAACGGGCACCCGTTTCATCGGCATGCGGGACATCGCGTGTTCACTGCGGTTTCGGGCAGCGGTGGCGCGCAACTCAGGTTCGCCTCCGCGTCCCTGCCACAGATCTGTTCCGATCCGCACGCTTTCATTCGTTCGCTCCGCTTCGTCGATATCCCGCCGGACTGTCTATTCACGGTTCGCTTCGGTGGCGAGACGTGGCACCAGTTTGCTTCAAAGGATGGCGCGCATCCGGCATTTTTCGCGTTGTCGTGTCACACCAATGAACTAGGCGGTGCGCTCTCGCCACACATGCGCGAGAAAATCCTCGCCAACGGCGCTTCGATTCCGAGTTTGACGGAGCTGTTGCCACATAGCGTCGCGACTTTGCTTCGTTCGCCGCAATACGATGCCCGCCGTGTACCGACGATCGCGCTCGCCCTCGATGCGCCCGCCGGCAGCGCACATAGTCGCTTGTGCGCCAGTTATCGCGGCGCGCTCGGCCGGCTGCGTGGACACTTGGGCCGTCGGCACGGCGCGGCGGCTTATCTGTCGAGCAACGGAGGCGCGCGCGAAGTTACAACATCGCACCGCGCACCGGACGCTTCGCTTCTCCGCGGACAGTTCACAGACGGTTTCCACCATGATGATACGTTTTCGCTCTCGGTGGCAGCCCATGAGGTCCAGCGCCGCACCGCAACGCAATGGCTGGAGCGGCTGCTGGAGGGTTTTCTCGAAAATCGCCCACAAGGCGTGACGCGGCTGATGGCGTTCCGCAACCGGATGGTCAAGCCATTCGGATTGCGTACGTCGCCGCTGGGATGTCCCGCCTCATCGTTGCTCGGTTCCTCGGTGCGCCGATTTGCGCGTTTTCCGATTCTCGACATCGTGATCGATCGCGACGAAACGCACGCGCAGGTAATCCTCGGCGCCGACGACAAACATCTGGCCTTCCGATCATGCGCAGCCGTGGCCATCGACGCGCGCGGAACCGTGACGTTCAGTCTCGGCACGCGCGTACGTTGCAACAATGCGTTCGGTCGGGCATACATGGCGGCGATCAATCGCGTTCATCGCCGATATGTTGGACCGAGGATGCTTGCCTTCGCCGTCGACTGGGCGACTCGGTAAAATCATTGCGCCGCCAGTTTCGGAAGCGCATTGGCGATGCGCACGGCTTGTCCCGGGCTGAGACGTTCCGCGCCGCGCACGACGAGCCGGTCGCCCGCTGAAAGAGCGCCGCGCACTTCGACCCTATCGCCGGCTGCGCTGCTTGTCGTCACCGGCACCTTTTCGGCCTTGTTGTCGGTGCTGACGCGCATGACGTACGTCTGGTCCTGGCGTTGCACGATGGCGTCGCGCGGCACGGTCAGCGAAGCATCGCCCGAGTCTTCGGGAAGCGCGACGTCCACGGCGCTGCCGACCAGCGCGAAATCGCCGGGCAGCGCCACGCGCAGTTCGAACTGACGCGCGCGTTCGTCGCCGACGGGCACTACCGCGCGGACATCGGCGGGTTGCTCGTTGCCGGTCGCGCGCACGGTGACGCCGGAGCCCGCACGGACGCGCCCAGCGAGCGCGAGCGGCGCCTGCACGCGCGCTTCGATGTGGTCGGTATCGACCAGATGCGCGATCATCGCGCCGATCTGCAGATATTCGCCACGCTGCGCGAAACGCTCGGTGACGACGCCGGAAAACGGTGCGCGCACGTCGGCCAGTTCGATGTCGTGTTCGATCTGATGAAGTTGCGCGCGTGAGTGCGCGAGCGATTGCACGTTGGTTTCCAGCGTGGCACGCGCCTCGTCGATCTGTGTCTTGGCGATGGCGCTGGAGGACTCGAGTTTCGCCAGCCGCTGCAGTTGCACGTCGGACAACGCGCGTTGTGCCTCCGCCCGGCGTACGTCCGCCTGGATTTCCTCGCGGCGCAGGCGCAACGCCTGATCGTCGAGTTTGGCCAGGCGCTCGCCGGTTTTAAGCCGCGTGCCGACTTCGGCGACGAATTCCAGTCGGCCGGCTTCGGCGCTGGCGATCTTGGCGTCGTCGCGGCTGACCACGCTGCCGGGCACCCAGCGCGTCGGCGCGAGTTTGGCGGTGACCGCTGCCTCGACTTCGACCACCGCCGGCGGCGTTTTCTCCTGCGCGTGACAGGTGGCGGAAAAAACCAGCGCCACCGCGGCCATCAGCGCGGCACACGCGGCGCGGATGTATACAAATCCAATAGTAGACAACGTCATCTCCGACTCCTCGTTTCCTGTCACGCGGCTTCCGCTTCGCGGCCGACGGCACGCGGGCGCTGTCCGCGCGGCGGCGCGACCGTTTCGCGGCGGCGCGGTGCGAACCACAGCCGCATCAGGCTCGGCAACAGCAGCAGCGAGAACACCAGGCTCACCACCACGCCGCCGACGTTGACGGCCGCCAAGCCGCGATAGATCACGCTGCCCGGCCCCGGATTCACGGCCATGGGCAATGCACCCAGCGCACCGGTCAACGTGCTGGCGAGAATGGCGCGCAACCGCTGGTTGAGCGACATGCGGATGGCGTCATCCAGGCTCGCACCGCTTTCCTGCGCGGTGCGCGTGAGATCGACCAGCAGGATCGCGTGATTGACCACCACGCCGACCATCATGATGAAGCCGATCATCGACAGCAGGTCCAGGGGCTGGAATGCGAACAGGCCGAGCACGCGCAGACCGAGCATGCCGCCGATCAGGGCGAGCGGCACGGTCAGCACGATCACCATCGCGTGACGCAGCGACTTGAACATCGCACCCATCAGCAACAACAGCACGAACAGCGCGAGGATGAAATTGGTGCCGATGGTGCCGACGATCTGGTCGAGACGATCCGCGCTGCCGGCAAGTCGTACGGTGCCGTCGGGGAGTTGCTGGCGCAGTGTGGGTACGACGTCGTTGTCGATCGTCTTGAGCGCGTCTTCGAGTGCGAGAGTCGCGGGAGGATCCATCGTCAGCGTGACCGTGCGGCGATGATCGAGGCGGCGGATCTGCGTGGGGCCAAGAACAGTTTCGAGCTTGACCATGTCCCCCAGCGGCATGATGCGGCCGCTCGGCGTCATCATCGGAATCTGCGCGAGTTGTTCGGGCGTCTCGCCGCCGGCGGCGCGCAGGATGATCGGCACGCGCTGCTCGCCGTCGAAATATTCGCCGAGCCATGCGCCGTCGGCCATCGTCTGCACGATGCTCCCGACGGTTGCACGATCCCAGCCGGCCTCGGCGATGCGCCGATCGTCGGGCTGCGCGTGCAGTTCGAGTTGCGCCGCGTCGGTCGGCGGAAACGCCTGCACGTTCGCGCCGGGGAATTTCTTTTCCAGAAGCTGACGGCCGGCTTCGGCGACTTTGTATAGTTTTGCACTGTCCTCGCCCTGCAGATGGATCGAGACCGAACGCGCCGATCCGCCGAAACCGCCGAACAGGTTGCCCTCCTCGACGAACACGCGCGTGTCGGGAAAATCGACGGCGACCTGGTCGCGAATGAGTTTCTCCAGATCGCCGATACGTTTTTCGTCGACGACACGCGCGCCGATCGTGCCGCCGCCCGGCCACAGCAGCACGTACCAGTTTTTCAGCTGCGGCTGTTGCGTTCCATCCATGTACGGCTTCATGCGCGCGAGGATTTTCGGCACGATTTCCTTGTCGACCACATCCGGCGCCATGCCCGGCGGGAAGTTGAAATACGCGTCGATCGCGGCGCGCTTCACCGGCGGCAGATAGTCCAGCCGCGGTTTGAAGGCGAAGGTGAGCGCGAGCGGCAGCACGAGGAGCGCGGCGACCCAGCCCAGTTGTTTCGGGCGCGTATCGGTCAGCGACATGATCCTGTCGGTGAGCCACGGCCAGCCGTCGCCGTAACCGGACTTCAGTTTCTTCGCCTTGAGCCAGCCCGCGGCTGCCGGCAGCACGGTGATCGCGACGATCACCGAGATCGCCACCGCGATCGAAATGGTGAGTGCGAGGTCGGCGAAGATCTGGCCTTCGACGTCCTTGAGGAACACGACCGGCAGGAACACCGCGACGGTCGTGATCGTCGAGGCGATCAGCGCGCCGACGACCTGCTGCGTGCCTTTCGACGCTGCCTCGTGCGGCGTCATGCCGCCTTCCTTCAGGCGCAGGATATTTCCGGAAACGACGATCGCGCCTTCCACCACCATGCCGACGGCGAAGGCCAGGCCGGCCAGCGAGATGACGTTGAGGCTGTGCCCGGTCATGTGCAGCACGCAGAACGTGGCGAGCAGGCAGATCGGAATGGCGCTCGCGATGAGCAGCGTCGCGCGCCAGTCGCGCATGAACCACCACACGCAGATCAGCGACAGCAGCGCGCCGACGATCAGGTTTTCGGTGAGCAGGCTCACGGCGCGGTTGATGAACAGCGCGGAGTCGAAGGATTGTTCGATGCCGAGGCCTTTCGTTTTCAGCAGGCCGTCGCGCAATTCCGCGACGACTTTCTTCACGTCGTTGAGCGTGGCCAGGACGTTCGCGCCGTCGGCCTTGCGCACATCCAGGCCGATCGCGGGATTGCCGTTCTGGTAGGCATAGAACTGGCGCTTCGGCGGCTGCAGCTTGATGTCGGCGACATCGCCGAGCCGGACCGGCCGACCGTTTTGCCATGACAGCACGAGGTTGCCGAGATCGGCGGGCTTGTAGCGTCCGGTGTACCGCAACTCGTATTGCTGACGACCGACTTCGATGGAGCCGCCGGACAGATCTTCCGCACTCGCCGCCTTCGCCGCGATGTCGGGAATCGATACGCCGAGACTCGCCGCCTTCGCCGGATCGACGGTGATCCGCACTTCATCCGGCGGACCGGCGTTGACGATGACCTGCGACACGCCCGGCACACCTTCGATGCGCGGCTTGACCGTGTTTTCGATGAAGTGGCGATACTGATCGATCGGTCCGGCCGTGCCGGGCAGCAGTTGCACGAAAAACCACGACAGCGACTGGTTGGCGTTGCCGCCATTGTTGCCGCCGAGTTGCACGACGGGGCGGTCGGCGTCTTTCGGGATCGAACGCACGCGATTGAGTCGGCCGATGACTTCCATCTGCGCATTTTTCAGGTCCGTGCCGATGGCGAACGTGAGATCGATGTTGCTGCCGCCGGCGCCCGCGGTGCCGTCGAGTTCTTCGAGCCCGGGCAAGCCTTGCAGCACCTGTTCCTGCGGTTCGAGCAGTTCGGACTCCACTTCTTCGGGCGAGGCGGCGCGCCAGTTGGTCTGAATGCCGATCTGCGGCCGTTCGATGTCGGGGAAAAGCTGCAGCGGCAGTTCGCGCAGGCTCATGAAACCGAAGGCGGCCACCAGCAAGACCGCCATCCCCACGGCGATCGGATTTTTCAGCGACGACTCGATCAGCTTCATGGCAACGCTCCCGGTTTGACCGTGACGCGAGCATCGCGCCGGACAACGGGGGCTTGGATGTGGCTAGAGTCACGAGGGTTGCATCGGTTGCGGTGAAAGGATTTGTTTTTGCGTCGAAGCGTGCGGCGCGATGCCGAGTCGTCGCGCGGCACACGCCTGCTTGCGGCGGTGCGTCTTTGTCGTTTCACCTGCCGGGACTAGGATGCCGTCCCCACTCGGGGAAATCATGGGAGAGAGGAATGAAAGCGATCCGGACATTCCAGGTTTTGAGCCTCGCCGGTGCACTCGGCGTCGCTTGTGCGGCCATGGGGGCCGAGGAACACAAGCAGCCGGCGATGAGCAAAGAACAGCAGGCGATGATGGAGGCGATGCAGCGCTCAGGTGAAGTACGGGCGGAACACAAGCAGCTGGCATTCTTCGTCGGCGACTGGAGCGCCACGACGACGACGTGGATGGATCCGAAAGCCCCGCCCCAGAAAAGCGAGGGCAAGGAACACATCGACAGCATTTTCGGAGGCCGCTACCTCAGGATGAAATACGAAGGTACGTTCGAGGGCCAGACGTTCGACGGCGAAGGCTATCTTGGCTTCGACAACACGAAAGGCAAATTTTTCAACACGTGGATCGACAGCATGTCGACCAATTTCTGGCTGGCGTGGGGAACGTACGACGCGGCCACGAAGACTTACACCTTCCGCGGCGATATGGACGATCCGGCGAAACCCGGAACCAAGATACCGGTGCGTCAGGTGGTGCACGTCGTGGATGCCACGCATTACACGTTCGAGTGGAACGAAACGCACGGCGGCAAGGAAGCCAAGATGCTGCAGATCGATTATTCCAAGAAATAAGCGGCACACCGCGCGAACCCCGCCGCAGCAGGCGTGGTTCGCGCGTCGCTCAGTGACGCGACTTCAGGATTTGCGTTTCCAGGTCTTGCCGTCGAGCGCACCGGCGCGGTCGTCGCAGCCGTCTTTCTGCCTGGTGAATGTGATCGCGTCGCCGTTGACCTTCCAGCCGTAGACGCCGGTCGCATTCGGTGCCTTGCAGGCGTATGAACCGGAGACATCCGTCAGCATGACTTTCGAACCGTCGGCGGACCACGTTCCTTTCAACACCTCTTTGTCCTTGGCCGTGAGTTCCAGCGTGCCGTGATCGGCGAAGGTCAAGGCCATGTCGTCCATGGTGTAGGTACCGCCGGGGAATGCGGATGCGCCGTAAGCACAAACGGCGACGGCGGCGATGGCGAGCGAACTGGCAAAACGCAGGTACATGGCGAATCTCCGTTGGGTTGGGCATCCGGAGTTACGCCGTGCAGTGCGGTTCACTGACATGCTCACGTCAGCAGCCTCACTTTGTCCTTGTAGGTGCGCGACAACTTCAGTTCATGCCCGGAATCGAGCACCAGGAAATATTCACCGTTCTGATGCGGACGCAACTCGCGCACGCGCGCGAGGTTGACGATCGCTGAGCGGTGCACGCGCTGGAAGCGGCGCGGGTCGAGGCGCTGTTCGAGTTCATGCATCGTGCCGCGCAGGACGTGCGTGCTGCCGTCGGCATGGACGCACATGTAGTCGCCTGCGGCGTCGATCCACTGGATGGCGTCGATGTCCACGCGCACCACGCGCTGGCCATCGCGGATAGCGAGCTTGTCCGCGCCGGCGCGCAGATCGCCGGCCAATGCATCTTCCAGTCGCAGATCAGGCGTGTTGGATACACTGGCCAGGAGCTTGAGCAACTGTTCGCAATGATCGCTCGCTTCGCGCGCGGCGCGTTGCGTGCGAACGCGGTCGAGCGCCTGGTCGAGCCGCGTGTCGTCGACCGGCTTGAGCAGGTAATCGATCGCACTGGCGGCAAACGCGTCGAGTGCATACTGGTCATAAGCGGTGACGAACACGGTGAGCGGCATCATCGAGGCCGGCACCGCGCGCAGGAGGCCGAATCCGTCGACGCCCGGCATCTGCACGTCGAGGAACATCAGGTCCGGACGCAATGTGGAAATCGCGTGGAACGCTTCGCGGCCGTTGCCCGCGGCACCGACGATTTCGACATCGGCGTGCCGCGCCAGCCGCAGTTCCAGGCCGCGTTGGGCCAGTGGTTCGTCATCGACGATCACCGTGCGGATTTTCATGCGGGCACCTGCGTAGGCTCGGCGACCGGCGCGCGTTCATACGGCAGGCGGACGTGCACCTCGAAACCGTGCGGAGGCCGGTTGGCGGTGCGGAATTCCTGATCATCGCCATATAGCACGCGCAGCCGTTCGCGCGTGTTGGCAAGACCCACGCCGCGGCTGGTTTTCATCTCCGCCATCTCGTTGCCGCCGGGTCCGTCGTCGCGCAGCACGATGATCAGGTTGCCACCCCGATGCCGCGCTTCGACCTCCAGCGTGCCGCCGCTTTCACGTTTGGCCACGGCGTGCTTGATCGCGTTCTCGATCAGCGGCTGCAGGATCAGGCTCGGCACCAGCGCAAGGTGGCGTCTTCGTCGATGTCAATGCGGACCTGCAGGCGATCGCCGAAACGCAGTTGTTCGATGCCCAGGTACAGCTTCGTCGCGTCGATTTCCTGCGCCAGCGTGACGCGCTGCACCGGGTCGGAATCCAGCGAATAGCGCAGGAACGCGCTCAACGATCCGATCATGCCGTTGGCGACGTCGTTGCGGTTGTCGAGCACCAGCGTTGAGATCGCATTGAGCGTGTTGAACAGGAAATGCGGGTTGAGCTGGTAACGCAGCATCTTCAACTGCGCTTCGTGCGCCATGGCCTGCGCCTTGAGCGAGGCCTCCTTCTGTTCCTGAAGCTGGCGCGCGAACTTGATGCCGAAATAAAGTCCGCTCCAGGACAGCATCACGTACAGGCGCGAAACGAAATACCAGATGTAGCCGATCAGGTTGCTTGGTCGGCAATCGTCGCAAAACTCGAACAGCACCATCGTCACGAGCTTCGTATCGACAATCTGGGCGGCCAGCAACATGCCGGCGGCCGCCAGCGCCATCTGCCCGGTGGGCAGATTCCACAGTCGGCGATAGCCCAGGCGCAGCACGCTGCTGACCACCAGTCCGATGAAGGCAATGCTGAGCGAGTAGAAGACATAGTGCCAATGCTTGCCGTCGGCGAGCATGGTGGTGTAATTGAGCGCGAAGTAGCCGGTCCAGCCGCAGATTTGCAGGAACCAGAACTGGCGGCTGGACTCGGTCAGAAGAAGTTTGACGGGCTTCATGGACGATCGGGGACGGACGGCAGCAGCCATCGTAATTCGTTTAGCCGGTCGGCGGGGTCGTCCTGGCGCGGTAGCACGTCGCTTCGTCGCGAAACCGGTAGTGCGTCACATCGCGACGAAAATTCGTCGAGAATTTTGCACGACGGAGCGCTTGGTCGCGGAAATAATCGTCCAAGGCGGTGGCCGCGGACTTGCATAAATGTTCCCCGGAACAGGGAGAAGCAGGGGAACAAATGTTGAAGCGATTCTGGTTCAAGCTTGATCGTGGCGATGGCTATGGGGTGACGGCGCATTCGCGGTCGGACGCGGAAAGTCTGCTGGCAAAGTATGGGTATCCCTCGGACACGCAGCGTGTGGTCGAGGTGGTGGAAGGCGTCACGGTTTCGTCGCTGGATGAAGAGGCGGTTTTGCCCTGCATCGGGCCGATCGTGGTTCGGGGGGTTTGGTTTCCCTGTCACAATCTTTGAGTTTCGTCCCCTCTCCCCCGCTAGCGGGGGAGAGGGTTGGGGTGACGGGGCAGCACTTCAGATTCTCGCAACGTTCCCTTGTGCCATGCGGTGAAGATCAAAAGTTTCCGCTGTCCTGCGGCCAGCGGGTAACTTTTTGCCAGACGGCAAAAAGTCACCAAAAAACGTCTTTGTCGTTCGCTGACGTTACTGTCCGCAGAGAGCACGTCCCTGATGCTCGCTGCGGACCGCGCGCTTCCTGCGCGCGATCACCGCTTTCTCAACCCTTCGCGCTTTCGCAGAGACACGTCGCAAGCTCACAATCGTTCTCGTCGCGTAGCGACGTCAGGGTGTCGTACACCACATCGCACCGCACACCGCACCGAAGACTCGGCTTTCGCAGGTGCGATGCTCGGTTATCGCGCCGGGTTCTCGGTGACAAGCGGGTGGGCTCGGCTCGCGTGGGTGGGTCTGCGATACTGTCACTTCTTCCGGGAAACAATTTTCGATATGGACGGTACCGCTCCGGTTTTGATGACGGATCGCAGGCGCTGGTTTGCGCTGGCGATACTTTGTCTCGGCGTGTTGATGATCGTGCTCGATATGACGATCGTAAATGTCGCGCTGCCGACGATCCGCGAAAATCTGAAGTTTTCGGAAAGTTCGCTGGCGTGGGTCATCAATGCCTATCTGCTGACTTCGGGCGGATTTCTCCTGCTGGGCGGGCGGCTCGGTGATCTGTACGGGCATCGGCGGCTCTTCCTGATCGGCATCGCGGCATTTACGCTTGCCTCGCTTGCCTGCGGGCTGGCCGATTCGCAGCCGATGCTTGTCGTCGCGCGCGCGACGCAGGGCCTGGGCGGCGCGGTCGTCGACGCGGTTTCGCTATCGCTGATCATGGATCTGTTCACGGAGACCGGCGATCGCGCGAAGGCGATGGGTGCGTATGGATTCGTCTGCTCCGGCGGCGGCAGCATCGGCGCGCTGCTCGGTGGATTCCTGGTCAACTCGTTCGATTGGCACTGGATCTTTCTGGTGAACATACCGATCGGCATCGCGGTCATCGTTCTGTCACTGTCGCTGCTGCCGGCGTCGAAACACGACGGCGCGGAGCGTCATCTGGATGTCGCCGGCGCAGTCACGGTGACGGCAGCGCTGATGCTGGCGATCTATGCCATCGTCAACGGCAACGAGGCGGGCTGGACATCCGTGCAGACGATGGGATTGCTCGCGGCGTCTGTCGCGCTGCTCGTCGTGTTCGTCGTCATCGAATCGCGTGTGAAGGTGCCGCTGATGCCGTTGCGGATGCTGCGCCTGCGCAATCTGGCGACGGCGAATGTGGTCGGAACGCTGTGGGCCGCGGCGATGTTCGCGTGGTTTTTCCTTTCGGCGCTGTATCTGCAACTGGTGCTCGGCTACACGCCGCTGCAGGTCGGCACCGCGTTCGTGCCGACCAATCTGATCATGGCCGCGCTGTCGCTCGGCGTGTCGGCGAAACTTGTCATGCGGTTCGGGATCAAGAAACCGCTTGCTGTCGGACTGGCATGCGCGTCGGCCGGTCTGCTGCTGTTCGCGCGGGCGCCGGCCGATGGAACGTACCTGATCGACGTATTGCCGCCAATGCTGTTGCTCGGCATCGGCGCCGGCATCGCTTTCAATCCGGTGCTGATGGCGGCGATGAACGATGTCGAACCTAATCAGTCGGGACTCGCCTCGGGTATCGTCAACACGTCGTTCATGATGGGTGGCGCGCTCGGCCTCGCCGTGCTCGCGAGCATCGCCGGATCGCAAACCGTGCACCTGCTCGCGAACGGCACCGAACACGCGGCGGCGCTCAATGGCGGTTATCACCTCGCCTTCGTCGTCGGTGCGGTGTTCGCGGCCGCGGCGGCGGCGATCGGCCTGATATTCATGCGTGCGCCGAACATCGGCGGCGCGGCAACCGTGCACTGATGGCCGCGGGCATGCGATTCGCGCGTCAACCACGCACGCTGGATGCGACGATGCTCGCCGTGTGGGCGATCGCGCTGCTGAAACTCGTGCTGCACACCTATTTCAACGACAGTTACGGTTTCTTCCGCGACGAGTTCGATTACCTGTCGTGCGGCGAACACCCGGCGTGGGGATATGTCGATCAACCGCCGCTGGTGCCGTGGCTCGCCGAGTTGTCGCGGCTTGTGCTCGGCGAATCGCTGCGCGCGGTACGTTTCATTCCGGCGCTGGCTTCGTCACTGCTCGTGGTGCAGACGGCCGCGATCGCGCGGCAATTCGGAGCGCGCGGTTTCGGCGTACTGCTCGCCGCTGTCTGCGTCGCGCTGGCGCCGCAATATCTTTCGAACGCCAGCCTGCTCGGCACCAACTCGTTCGAGCCGACGCTGTGGATGGGCTGCGCCTATTTCGCGATCCGCGCCGTGCGCGATGAAGATCCGCGCCAGTGGCTCTGGTTCGGCATCGTCGCCGGTCTCGGACTGGAAGAAAAATATACGATCGCGTTGTTCGGCGCGGGCATCGTGGTCGGATTGCTGCTCACCGCACAGCGGCGCGCAATCGCGAACCGCTGGTTTTGGTTCGGCGGAATCGCCGCGTTGCTGATCTTCCTGCCGAATCTATGGTGGAACTACGCCAACGACTGGCCGTTCCTGCAACTGATGCGCGCCATCCGCGACGAAGGGCGCGATGTCGTGCTACCGTTCGGCGCGTTTTTCCTGCAGCAGACGCAGTTGTCCGGTCCACTCGCGTCGTTGGTATGGCTCGCCGGTCTAGGCGCGTTGCTGTTCGCGAAACCGCTGGCGCCGTATCGTTTCCTCGGCTGGTGTTTCCTGGTCTGCTATGGCGTGTTGTTCGCGATCCACGGCAAGAGTTATTACCTCGCCGCGATTTATCCGATGCTGTTTGCCGCGGGCGGCATGCTGATCGAACGTGCACTGGAAAATCCGCAGCGGCGCCTGCGCTGGATCGAAGCGCCGCTGCTCGCGCTGATGGCGCTCAGCGGTCTTTATTTCGCGCCGATCGTGGTGCCCGTGTTTTCGCCCGACAACTTCATTGCGTACACACGCTACCTGCCGTTCAAGCTGCCGGTGATGGAACATTCGCACGAGCGCGCGGCATTGCCGCAGTGGTATGCCGATCAGTTCGGCTGGATGGAAATCTCCGACGCGACCGCGCAGGCGTGGAACGCATTGCCCGCGACCGACCGCGCCGACTGCGGCATCTTCGCCCAGGATTACGGACAGGCCGGCGCCATCGATTTCTTCGGCCGCCGCGCCGGATTACCGCCCGCGCTGAGCGGTGATCGCACCTATTTCCTCTGGGGCCCTCGCGATTATTCCGGCGACTGCATGATCGTGCTCGACGATCGCAAGGAAGTGCTCGAAAACTACTGGAACGATGTGCAGCTCGTCGCGACTTCCGCGCCCAATCCGTGGGCGCTCGAGGCCGAGATTCCGGTATACATCTGCCGGCACAAGAAATTTGCCTCGATGGCCGAACTGTGGCCGAAAGTAAGGCACTGGCGCTGATCACGCAGGGCGCGGCCGTGCCGCGAGGAACCGGCTGTTGCGCAACACCGCGGCGGATATCAGCGAGACGAGAACGCCGACCGGGAAAATTTCGATGAACGTCATCGGCAGGCGATAGAACGGGTTGGCGTAGTCGGCCTTGAACTTCTGCATCTCATCGACGAATTGCGCCAGCGCCGGACCGGTCACGCCCTGGGCCTGCTTCTGCCGGATCAGGACATTGGCGTAATCGCTCGCGAAATCCATGTGCGTCACAGCCACGGTGAGTTCCCACGCGAGCACATACATCACGCTCGCCACGGCGCTGATGCTCAGCCCGATGGCCAGCGCGCGCCAGAAGCCGATCACGCCGCCGAGTTCCCCGTCACGATAACGCTTCACACCGATGAACACCGCGCTGAGCGCGATCAGCATCGTCGCGTAGCCGATGACCATGCTCCAGGCCAGCGGCGGATGCCCGTTCAACACCGTGGCTTGCCACAACATCGGTATGGCGACGACGACGCCGGCGATGAGGCCGTACACAAATATGGTTTTCAGCATGGCAGTTGCTCCTCTAGCGATGGATGAGGCGCCATTTAGGCCGCGCCGCGCACGCCTGACAATCGCAAAAAAGGGTGATTTCAGCGCATTCACCCGAAATTCGCGGCGTCACGGCACGATCCCGAGCTCACGCGCCTTGTTGATCGCATCCGTGCGCCGGCGCGCATGTAGTTTTTCGAACAGGTTGGCGATATGCGTCTTGACCGTGTTTGGCGAAACGTGGAGCCGCTTCGCGATTTCCTTGTTCGAGCGGCCGGCCGCGAGTTCCTGAAGGATGGTCAATTCACGCGGGCTGATGCCGAGCGTCGCCTGAGCCTTCGGATTGCCGTCGAACGTGGGCGGCGCCGACGGCGCCACGACACGCGCGCCGACGTAGACACCCAGCGCGAGAAAACCCGCGGCGATCAGGAAGATATAAATGTCGCTGGCGTGGGCGCGTGCGAGATGCAGGTAATCCAGCCATTGCAACGCTAACGTGCCCGCCGCCAGCAGCGCGCCGTAGAAAAGGATCTGCTTCCACATCGATCATGCTCCGCCCCGCTCCCGTTTTACTTCGGAACGCGGCGGGCGGCAAGATTCGCCGACCTGCCGGTCACGATCGGCCAGCACTTCCGGCGCTCGCGGGGCGCCGCCGATTTTCGTATGCTCGGCCGCTTCAACAATCGGGACGCCCGCATGAACGCCTTCGCCGCGCTGACGCTTTGCCTTTCGCTCGCGACTTCCCTGGCGAGCGCCGCGGACAGGAAATCTTCGGAAGCACCGATCACGCCGATGACACCCGATGTCGTGAAGGACTACGACTGGGTCCGGCCCGACGCGGACTACGAACGCCGCGTGGTCATGATTCCGATGCGCGACGGCGTGAAGCTGTACACCGTGATCGTGCTGAAGAAAGGCGCGAACGACGCGCCGATGCTGCTCACGCGCACACCGTACGATGCGAAAGGCTCGACCGAACGCGTGAAATCGCCGACGGCCTCCGAAGCGCTCGACGCGATGGACGGCGAATTCGTCGACGACGGCTACATCATCGTCACGCAGGACATCCGCGGCATGCATCACTCGGAAGGCGAATTCATCATGACGCGGCCCATCGCGGGGCCGCTCAACAAGACCGGCATCGACGAATCAACCGATGCCTACGACACCATCGACTGGCTGGTGAAGCACGTCAAGGAAAGCAACGGCAAGGTCGGCATGATCGGCAGCAGCTACCTCGGCTTCACCACGCTCATGTCGGAGATCAATCCGCACCCCGCATTGAAAGCGGCGGTGCCGGAGAGCCCGATGGTCGATACGTGGATCGGCGACGATGATTTCATAACGGCGCGTTCCGCGTCGGCACGCTCGACTATGTCGTGGAGATGTCCACCGGCAAAGGCGACGACGAAGCGAAGATTCCATCCGGCGTAGGCGACGATTACACGCGCTATCTGAAAGCCGGTTCCATCGGCGACTTCGCGCGGCATTACGGCATCGACCGTTACCCCTTTGTGCAGAAGCTGATGCAGAACCCGGCCTATACCGATTTCTGGTCGCAGCAGGCGGTCGACAAATGGCTGGCCGCGCGACCGCTGACCGTGCCGACGATGCTCGAGGTCGGCCAGTGGGATCAGGAAGATTCGTACGGCGCGCCGGCCGTCTACAAGGCGATCAAACCCAAGGACGTCAACGACAATCTGGTCACGCTCGTGATCGGGCCTTGGCGCCATTCGGGCGCCAATCACTACGGCTACGACCTGGGCGCGCTCAACTTCACCGGCGACACCTCGCTGGAATGGCGCACCAAATACGTGAAGCCTTTTTTCGACCATTACCTGAAGGGCGCGCCCGATCCGCACACGCCGCATGTGCTTACGTATGCGACCGGCGCGAACCGTTGGGAAGAATCGCCGCACTGGCCGATGGGCACACCGACACCGCTGTATCTCACGGCGCATTTCGGCGCGGGATTTTCCGCGCCGGGCGATGCCGGCCACGACGACTATGTTTCCGATCCGATGAAACCCGTGCCGTTCATCCCGCGGCCGATCGACATGTCCGATGTCAAACAGTGGAAGCCGTGGCTGGTGCGCGATCAGCGCTTCGTTTCCGATCGTCCGGACGTGCTCGTCTATCAGACCGCGCCGCTCGACAAACCGGTGCATATCATGGGTCCGCCGCAAGCTGATCTGTTCGCGGCGACATCGGGCAGCGACAGCGACTGGGTCGTAAAGCTGATCGACGTCTATCCCGACGTTTCGCCGGAATCCGCCGACCAGGGTGCCAAGCCGAGCATGGCCGGCTACGAATTGCCGATCGGCATCGAGATCTTCCGCGGCCGCTACGTGCACGCGCTCGACAAACCGCAGGCGCTGACGCCGGGCAAGATCGAGGAATACAAATTCGGTCTGCCCAATGTCGATCACGTGTTCCTGCCCGGACACCGCATCATGGTGCAGGTGCAGTCGACACTGTTCCCGCTTTACGACCGCAATCCGCAGACCTACGTCGACAACATCTTCTATGCGCCGCCGGCTGCATACAAGGCGGCGACGCAGAGCGTTTACTATGGCGGCAACGCGGCCAGCGCGGTCTATCTGCCGGTGACGCAGGGCGTGCCGTAACCGCTTCCGCATGCCCTGACGGACGGTCCGCTGTCCGCTCGATCAAACACGCGGACCGCAGCCTCAAAGATGGAGAAAGTATACCGGCGCCAATGCCGCGACCAGGGCTGCCACCTGTACTGCAAGCACCGGGACGACGGCGCGTGGAGCGCTCGGCAGCCACCTGTATGCAAAGAAAGCCATCACCGGCAATTGGCCGGCCATGAGTAGCTGCCAGGTGTGTGCAAGCGCGCCTTCGTCAGCCTCGCGAACACCGCCGGACGTGGCGAGCGAGATCACCACCACCGCGAGTGCCGCGAGGGACATTGCTACCGGCAGAAAAGCACTGGGCCGTTTGAACAGATCACGCGATGCCATGACATTTCTCCATGCGCTCGAGCACTAGTCGGACGTAACCTCGGCAAGATATTGCTCGTCACTGACCTTTTCCAACCACGTCACCGGCGAGCCATTCAGATATTCCTGGATTGCGATGTGACTCATGCCCGTCGTGCTCGTAGCACCGTGCCAGTGCTTCTGCCCACAGTTACAGAAAACAACGTCGCCAGCACGAATTTCTTTTTTCGGCCCGCCCCAGCATTGAGTCCAACCGCAACCCGATGTGACGATCAAATACTGCCCCAATGGGTGGTGATGCCATGCAGTGCGAGCACCGGGCTCGAATGTGACATGCGCACCCGCAGTGCGCGCCGGCTCGTCGGGCCCAAAAAGTACGTCGATTCGCACGCTGCCCGTGAACCAGTCGTCCGGGCCTTTCATGGATGGACGCGAACCGACGCGGAAAATCTGCATGTTCATCTGTGACCTTTCTTCGCTGAGCCTCGCGTTTTACTGCCAAGCGTGCCACCAGCAGTTCGGAGAAGCAGCTCATCTGGAATGCGCTTATGAGCCGCTGACGCCCGGACTACGCGGCCAGCCAGCGTGATCTTACACCGCGCCCGCCGATACGCAGCAGTTCGCCTACCGAATTTCATCGACGCGAAGTTCTCGCGCCCAATTGCAAGGACGCCTCGTGAAACCGCGGATGCGAATCCTTAAATTTCCGCGCTTGTCCGCGCTGTCATTCTGCTGCAAGGTAGCCGCCGAACAGTTCGCCGGTCTGTCCAACTTCGGAGTCGCGATATGCACACCACCACCCGTCAAGCAGAGATGCACGAAGCTTATGCGCCCATCGTGGCGGCGCCGCACCGCAGCCACCGCCCGGAGTGGCTGATCGGGCAGAAGATGATGGACCACGCGCTCAAGTCGATCCGCGCACGCACGCATCTGGAGCGCAGTTACGACATTCCTTACCTTGCCGGGTACAGCCTGGACGGACACACGATCTTCATCGATCGCCACATGCCGAAAAGTTTCGTGTACCGCAGCCGCAAGGTATCGACCGACCGCTTCCTGATCGTGCACGAGGCGGTGGAGAAATCGCTGATCCAGTTGCTCGGCATGCACTACCTGCACGCGCACCAGATCGCGCTGCACGCCGAACAGGCGGCGGTACGCGCCGAAGGCATCACGTGGGAAGCGTACGATGCGTTCATGCAGGACAACATCAAGGTCATTGGCGATGAGGGACTCGAAATGGTGCCGAGCAATCTGGATCTCACGCCCTATCGGGATTTCCACGATGCCGAGGAACTGAAAAAAATGCGCGGCTGCACCGTGCATTGCGAGGACTTCACGCCGCGCCACAAAGTATACATTGCGGGTTTGCGCGCGTAGTCGGCAAGGAAGCTGCGTGCCGCGGGACTGGCAAACCTATCGGATTCGCCCTTTCGATAGAGTGTTCCAATGGCAGTCATCGCTAGAAACGATTTCACATGAACTCCCGTCAGCGCGATGCTGACGGAGCAGCGGGACAGAAAAATTATCGGAGGGAAAAACCATGGGTAACGAATCGCAATGCCCGATGTCGGGCGGATCTCGCAGAGGCCAGACCAACACGCAGTGGTGGCCGCACCAGCTCAATCTCGCGATGCTGCACCAGCATTCGTCGTTGTCGGATCCGATGATCGAAGACTTCGACTACACCAAGGAATTCAAGACGCTCGATCTCGATGCGGCAATGAGCGATCTGAAAGCGCTGATGACCGATTCGCAGGAATGGTGGCCGGCCGACTACGGCCACTACGGCCCGCTTTTCATCCGCATGGCCTGGCATAGCGCCGGCACCTATCGCATCTACGACGGTCGCGGCGGCGCCAGCGCGGGCGAACAGCGTTTCGCGCCGCTCAACAGCTGGCCGGACAACGGCAACCTCGACAAGGCGCGCCGCCTGCTGTGGCCGATCAAGCAGAAGTACGGACGCAAACTGTCGTGGGCCGACCTGATGATCCTCGCGGGCAATGCCGCGCTGGAGTCGATGGGTTTCAAGACCTTCGGCTTCGGCGGCGGACGCCGCGACATCTGGGAGCCGCAGAACATCGACTGGGGTCCGGAATCCAAATGGCTCGGCGACGAACGCTACAGCGGCGAGCGCGAACTGGCCAGTCCGCTGGCGGCCGTGCAGATGGGCCTGATCTACGTCAATCCGGAAGGTCCGAACGGCAAGCCCGATCCGCTCGGCTCCGCGCACGACATCCGCGAAACCTTCAAGCGCATGGCGATGGACGATGAGGAAACCGTCGCGCTCATCGCGGGCGGCCACACCTTCGGCAAGGCGCATGGCGCCGGCGACGCGAAGCTGGTCGGCCCGGAGCCGGAAGGCTCCAACATCGAACACCTGGGCCTCGGCTGGCAGAGCACCTACGAAAGCGGCAAGGGTGCGCACGCGATCACCAGTGGCCTGGAAGGCGCGTGGAAACCGCATCCAACCCAGTGGGACATGGGCTACTTCGAAACACTGTTCAAATACGACTGGGAACTGACCAAGAGCCCGGCCGGCGCGCAGCAGTGGAAGCCGAAAGGCAACGCCGGCGCCGACACCGTGGAAGATGCGCACGACAAGAACAAACGCCATCAGCCGATGATGCTGACCAGCGATCTGGCGCTGCGCTTCGATCCGGCGTACGAGAAGATCTCGCGCCGTTTCATGGCCAACCCGCAGGAATTCGCCGACGCATTCGCGCGCGCGTGGTTCAAGCTCACGCACCGCGACATGGGCCCGAAGACGCGCTATCTCGGCAAGTTCGTGCCGAAGGAAGACCTGATCTGGCAGGACCCGATCCCGGCCGTGGATCATCCGCTGGTCGACGACAAAGACATCGCTGCGCTGAAGGCGAAAATCCTAGACGCGGGTCTTTCGATCCCGCAACTGGTCGGCACCGCGTGGGCGTCGGCCTCGACCTTCCGCAAGAGCGACAACCGTGGCGGGGCCAACGGCGCGCGTATCCGCCTGGCGCCGCAGAAGGATTGGGAAGTCAACAATCCGGCTGATCTGGCCAAGACGCTCGCCGCGTACGAGAAAATCCAGAAGGAGTTCAACGACGCTCCGGGAAACAAGAAGAAAATTTCGCTCGCCGACCTGATCGTGCTCGGCGGCAGCGCCGCGATCGAAGCGGCGGCGAAGAAGGCCGGCAACAGCATCGCTGTTCCGTTCACGCCGGGTCGTGCCGATGCATCACTCGAACAGACCGACGTCGAATCCTTCGCCGTGCTGGAGCCGATCGGCGATGCATTCCGCAATTACGTGCGCAAGGGATTCGAGGATCGCACCTCCGAGTTGCTCGTGGACAAGGCCGACCTGCTGAATCTCACCGCGCCGGAAATGACGGTACTCATCGGCGGGATGCGCGCGCTCGGCGCCAATGCGGGCCACAGCAAGCACGGCGTGTTCACCAGGAATCCCGGTACGCTGAGCAACGACTTCTTCGTCAACCTGCTCGACATGCGCACGGCGTGGCAGCGTTCGGACAAGGATGCAAACGTGTTCGAGGGACGCGACCGCAAGTCCGGCGAACTCAAATGGACGGCGACGATCGCGGATCTCGTATTCGGATCCAACTCGCAGCTGCGCGCGCTTTCCGAAGTCTACGGATCCAGCGACGCGGGCGACCTGTTCCTGCCCGATTTCATCGCGGCGTGGACCAAGGTGATGAACCTGGATCGCTTCGACATCAAGAAATAAATCGTTGCCAGCAATAACAGCCTCGGTTCGGCATCCGCCGGACCGAGGTTTTTTTCGTCGGAATCGGACGGATGCACCGACGCGTCGCCGGCCGGACGGTCGGACTTTGGCACTCCTCTTGCCTTTATGGTCGGTCGTCGGTGGGCGGACAAGGCGTCAGCAGCCACGGCTTCAAAGGATGAGGTGCCGAATGGAATCGATATCGACCGTGCAGCAACGCGTCGCTGCCGCCGTTGTGCGCAAGCGCATTCTGATGGTGTCGCCCGATCACTTTTGCGTTCGCTATGCCATCAATCCGTGGATGACATCCGGCGCTGCGGTCGACAGCAAGCGAGCGCGTGAACAATGGGAACGCCTCCGGCAACGCATCGCGCAATACGCCGACGTCACCGTCCTGCAGGACGATGTGGCGCTGCCCGACATGTGCTTCAGCGCCAACGCCGGACTGGTTTGCCGCGGCACGTTCGTGACCAGCAATTTCCGCCACCCCGAGCGCCAGCCGGAAGCCGGACTGTTCGAAGCGTGGATGCAGCGCGAAGGTTTCCTGATCCGCCGACTGCCGCCGGACGTCCTCTTCGAAGGCGCCGGTGACGCGTTGTTCGACAGCGAGGATCGCTTGTGGATGGGCTACGGACCGCGTTCGGAACTGGCGGCGGCTGCGTCGTTGAGCGCATTGCTCGACACGGAAGTGATTCCGCTGGAGCTCGTCGACGACCATTTCTATCACCTGGACACGTGCTTCTGTCCGCTGCGCTCCGGCCACGTGGTGTTCTATCCGGGTGCGTTCACGTCGCAGGGCCTCGCCGCGTTGCAACGCTTCATCCCGTCGCGCCTGCGCATTCCGGTGACGCGCGAGGATGCGTTCGATTTCGCCTGCAACATGATCGATCTCGACGCGGCCGTCGTCGCCCATCGGGCGAGTGCGACCCTGCGCAAGGATCTGCGGCGCGCCGACCACGACGTGATCACCGTGGAGCTCGACGAGTTCATCAAGGCGGGCGGCGGTGCAAAGTGCCTGACGCTCACGCTGGGGTGACCCAGACGCGTCTCTCATTTTGCAAATCACGCGAACCAATTCATCGCAATCTCCACGGACGCGTGCGGTTGCGCGTGCCATAAACCTTGTACCACCGCTGCGGTTAGTCGAGCGCACCTCCGGGCATGGCTCTTGCTGAATGGCGGGCCTTCTCCCAATCGACCGGCAATGAGCGCAGTCACCGCAGCAACGTTCCAGACCGCCGCATGCGACGACCTGCGCGACGCCATCGTCGCCATCGGCGAGCATTTGCGTTCGCGCGGTTACGCGTTCACGACGGTCACGCCCGAGACGCACCGGCGTGTGATCGCCAACAATCCGCTATGCCGCGATCTGCTGCGCGATGTGTTCGGATGGAACCGTTCCTTCGCGCGCGACGATCTGGAGCCTGCCGTCATCGAGGCGATGGAGCGCGCCGGTCTGCTCGACGCGGTCAGCCAGAGCGAATCGCTGCGTCGCAGCGGCGTGCGCTTCGCTTCGCTGGGCGATGAGCTGTTCGCGCACTCTGCATTTCCGACCGAGGCCTCGCAAAGCGTTTTCTTCGGTCCGGACAGTTACCGCTTCGCGCATCTCATCGAGCGCACGCTCGCCGCGCATCGGGCGCCGGTGCGTCGCATCGTCGACATCGGCTGCGGTTCGGGCGTCGGCGGTCTGGTTGCGGCCAAGGCGGCGGGCGGTGAGGTGGAGGTCGTGATGGCCGACATCAATCCGCTGGCATTGCGATTCGCGGCCGGCAACGCGCAGCTCGCTGGCGTCACGGATGTGCGCTGTGTGCTCAGCGACGTTCTCGGATCCGTGCATGGCGAGGCCGATGTGATCGTTAGCAATCCGCCGTATCTGGCCGACGCGAAGGAACGCCTGTATCGCCACGGCGGCGGGCAGTTCGGCGCGGAGCTTTCGCTGCGCATCCTGCGCGAGTCGCTGCCGCGCCTGCGCCGCCGCGGCGTGCTGGTTTTGTACACCGGCTCGGCGATCGTCGATGGCACCGACACATTCAAGACCCGCGCGCTTCCGCTGCTGCGCGCGCCAGGTTTCGCGTTCCGCTACGCCGAACTGGATCCGGACGTGTTCGGCGAGGAACTCGATCGCAAGCATTACGCAACTGTGGAGCGGATCGCCGCGGTCGGCATGGTCGTCACAAGGATTCAGTGAGGTCGGATATGAATGCGCAAGTAAAACCCTTTCCCACCCTCGACACCGAAATGCACGCCTTCCATGCGCGCCTGACGATGTTCAATGCGCGTCGCTTCAAGCCGGCGCTGCCGGGCCCGGACTGGGCCGCTTCACTGACGCGCGATCTACCGATGCTGCATGAGGAAGGCGAATTCCTGGAGGCCGAACGCGCGGCAATCCAGCCGCTGCTCGCCGACGTGCCGCAGCGCGCCGACACGTTTATGGTGTGGTTCGAGTCGTTGCAAGAACGCGGTCCCGGCCAGGGCGACGCCTTGTTCCCGTGGCTGGCCGAACACGCCGACTGGGAACAGATGCGCTGGTTCCTGGGTCAGGAAGTTGCGGGCGAAGCAGGCTTCGACGATCTGGTGGCGCTGACGCAGGTGCGCTTTCCCACGCAGCCCAAACTCGAGATGGCGCGCAACTACTGGGACGAAATGGGCCGCGGCCACGCACACGGCATGCACGGCGGCATGCTCGAGAACACCTCCAAGGCGTTCGGTCTGAAAACGCGCATCGAAGATACGGTGTGGGAATCGCTCGCACTCGCCAACACCATGGCCGGACTTGCGGCGAACCGGCGCTACGCCTACCACTCGGTTGGCGCGTTGGGTGCGATCGAACTGACCGCGCCCAGCCGCGTGACGCTGGTCAACGACGGTTTGCGCCGCCTCGGCGTGTCGGCGGAGGGTCGACAGTATTTCCAGCTTCACGCCGGACTCGACGTGCGTCATTCCCGCGAATGGAATGCCCAGGTGATCCATCCGTTGGTCGAACAGGACCCCACGCTGATCACGCCGATCGCCGAAGGTGCGCTGATGCGCCTGCAATGCGGCAAGCGCTGCTTCGATCGCTACCGCGCCGAACTCGGCGTCTGACGATCAGCCGATCCAGCCGAGGCGTTCGAGCGTTGCCCAGTCTTCGCGCATGAGGCGGTCACCGATGTCGTTGCGATAGCGCGCGTTGGCGACGGCGACTTTGCGCACCGTCGCATACGCTTGCGATTGGGCGTTTCGCACCGTATCGCCGACGCCCGTGGCCACAAGGACGTAGCCGATCGAACCGCTGGTCAGCAGCTGTCCGCCGACGCTCTCCACTTCGCCGAAGTGCAGCGCATCGTCGTCCATGCCGATGCCATCGAAAAAAATCGGACGGCCGCGCGAGAGCTCCGCATAGCCGAATTCGTACGGAAACGGCGGCACGGTCAGCACCACGCCGACGGCGAAACCATCGCGCGTGGCGAACGAATCACTCTTGCCGAACGCCATCTTGTGCAGGATCGCATCCCAGCCCTCGACATGCAGCGCGTCGCAGATGGCAAAACCCGGATAGCCGAACCGGCTGGTGAACTCCAGCGGGAAAACGCCGTCGTCGTTCACGATCGTGTTGATGTTGATGTAGCCGTGGTGGCGCGCGTCGCGCAGCAGTGGCGCGATGCGGCCGAGTGTGCGCTCGAACAACCGCGCGGAGTTCCGGTAGCTGACGACCGTGCCCATCTCGCCGGTGAGTTCGCCGAGATCGCCGGGGAAAAAACGCTTGTGCTCCCAGTCGATGCAGGCAGGCGTCAGGAAATGATCGCCGTCGAAGTACGCACCGATGCCCACTTCGACACCGCGCAGAAAATCCATGAGCACGAATTCAGGCTGCTGCGCGTCCCCGCGTCGCGCCGCTTCGGCGTCCAGCACGGCGAGCATGTCCGCGCCGTTGTCGAGCATGCCGACGTAGTTCTGCGTCGATGCCGCCGCCGCGTCGCTCAGCTTGTAGACATAACGCGCAGGATTCCGGCGCACGAATTCGATGGCCGCGTCGAAGCGCTCGAAGCGGTGCGTCGGCGCGGTCTGCATGCCGACCTCGGCCATGACCTGCTGGCCGAAGGCCCGGTCCACTTCGAGGCGGTCGCCGACCGCGCTGCCGCCGACCACGGCGAAACCTTCGGCGCGCAACGCATCGGCGCGTTCGCCGAAGGTCGCCGTCTCGCAGACGATGATGCCGTCGCGGCCGACCCAGTCCAGTGCCTGGCCGAGATCGTCGATGCGTTCGACCAGTCCGCGGTAGATGTCGTGGGCTTCGGCTTCGCCGACGAACACGCGCACCTCATGTCCGGCGCGAAGCAGTCGCCAGTACATGTCACCGAGGCTGTGATAGTCGCCGACGCCGAGAAACCGCATCATGCCATCGCCGTGGAAAGCGGCGATTCTTGCAACACGGCCGCGCCGTGGCAAATCAGCGCGATGTCACCGCGCGGTCGCCTCGCGGAAGGAGACGAGCCGACGCTGCTGTTCGTCCCACAGGGTCAGGCGAACGCACTTGAAACTCTGCAGCAGCGTCAGCCGGCCGACGTTGCGCAGGTTGGGAAAATCCTTGAGCACTCGCGGCAGGCGATAAAACGGAATGCGGCTGCACAGGTGATGCACGTGATGCACGCCGATGTTGGCGGTGAACCAGCGCAGCACGGGCGGCAGATCGTAGTGCGAGCTGCCGTGCAGCGCGCCCTCGCGGACGCTCCACGCATCGGCGCTGTCCCACGAAGTATCGGCGAACTGGTGCTGCACGTAGAACAGCCAGCCACCGATCACCGCGCTGCAAAACATGAGCGGGCCATGCACGATGAAAAACGCGCGCACGCCGATCAGCGCGATCAGCGATCCGACCAGCAGCGCGATGCCGAGATTGGTGCCCATCGTGCTGAGCCACGGACGCCAGCCGCCGCGCAGGAAGCCGGCGGGAATACGATTCTGCAAAATGAATACGAATAGCGGACCAATCGCGAACATGATCAGCGGATGACGATAAAGCCGATAACGCCAGCGGCTCCACGGCGTGCGCTGGTTGTATTCGCCCACGGTCAGCGTATCGATGTCGCCGACGCCGCGACGCGACAGGTTTCCCGACGTCGCATGATGGATGGCGTGTGCGCGGCGCCAGTGTTCGTAGGCGGTGATCGTGATGACGCCGGTGAACCGTCCGGTCCAGTCGTTGAAGCGACGGTTCTCGAAAAACGCCTGATGCCCGCAGTCGTGCTGGATCAGGAAAAGCCGGACCAGAAAGCCGACCGTCGGCAACAGCAGTGCGGCGTAGAGCCACCAGTAACCGTGCGCGTAACCCCAGTACAAGCCGAACCAGCACGCGGCGAAGGACGCCGTCGTCAACACCAGTTCGAAGAGTGCGCGGGACGCACTGGGCGTCTGATAAGCGCGCAGCCGGTGCGACCAGTCGAGTGCGTTGCACGGAATCGTTGCTGCAGCCGTCATTCCGTGCCCTTTCGCATCATCACGAGGACCCATGATAGGCCCGTCGCCGTTAGTTTATGGTGACGCGATCGGCGCGAAACGCCGCTCAAACCACTTTGCGGATGGCTTCGGCTTTGCCGATCACGTGGAAGCGTTCGCCGCCGTCGCGACACATTACCACGTTGTCGGAGATGCGTTCGTACTGGCGTCCTTTCTGATCGAACAGCGCAAAGCGTTTCGACGCGGTGACGAACCTGCCGCCGACTTTGGTCGATTTCACATACGAGCGCTCGATGATCACGCGCTGCTCGCCGGACGTCACCGACTGGATATCGAAACTTACGGTTTTGCTGGAAGCTCTTGCCATTGCGCTGATCCGCATCCCGGTGCCATCGAAGTCTGAATGTTACACGAGCGTTCGTTACCGTAGGGTATGGGCGTGAGCGCTCGGGCCAGTCGATCTGATGCCCGAGCGCCCTATGTTGGCCCGGATTAAACAAATATGGGCGCCAGCAGCGGTTTCGTGATATCATCAGCCCACTGATTGCCAGGCTCGCCTGAGTCTGTGACGCGATCCAGCGAACTCATCCGCTCCTTCGCCGCCCTCTCCCACGTTTTCCTTGCATCCAGTCGCCGCAGCTATCCATCCGGACAGCGCGGTTGCCGCATTTCCCGCTATTTTTTGGAGTTAGCAATGTCCGATCGTCAAGTTGGAACCGTCAAATGGTTCAACGATGCAAAAGGTTTTGGTTTCATCAGCCGTGAGAACGGCCCCGACCTGTTCGTCCACTTCCGCGCCATCACCGGCTCGGGATTTCGCACCCTCCAGGAAGGACAGCGCGTGATGTTCGACGTCACCCAGGGCCCGAAGGGTCTGCAGGCCGAAAGCGTCACCGCCGCTTGATCGCGCACGTGCACGGGACGCCTCGCGTCCCGTGCCCTTATCGGAGAAGGCGATGTTGACCATGGTAGTGCGTGGGTTGCCGTCCTCGATGACGCAGTTGTCGCTGGTGCAGATGTTTTCTTCGTACGGTCGGGTATTCGACGTCTCCGTGGCCACCGATATTTTCAGCGGTCAGTGCAAAGGCTTCGGTACCTTGCGTATGGAAGGTCACGAAGCACGCGCGGCGATCGCCGGACTCAACGGCACCACGCAGGACGGCGCCTTCATCCGCGTGACGCTCGACGACGGCAGGAAACGCCGCGGCCGCTGACGCCGCATCGCAAGACGCTACGCATGTTTCGGCGGCCATCGGGCCGCCTTTCTATCGAGGGCGGTTGATGAAAACGTGGTACAGCAAATCCCTTCCCTATCCCGCGACGGCTGCCAGCAAGGAAGTCGACGAGGCATTCCGCTCGCTGTGTCTTGCCCAGGGCGGCAAGGCCAATGGCGCGGCGGTGTTCAGCGCGTACGACCAGGCCACCCGGTCGATGACATTGTACTTTTCCCCAGAAGCACGTCGTATTGCAGAAGAGACAGACGCGCAGACCTGCCAGAAACCCAGTCCCGCCGCAGGCTTCGGCCTGAGCATCGGCGACCCGGACAGTTGGCGCATCCATTTTCCGTCGTTCGCACGCCCGCCTTCGCAGCCTGCGTTGCGGCCGCTTTCGGCGCAGACCTCGCAACGCCGACGTTGATCCGGCGCGCCCCGCGCGCCTGACCTTCCGGACCGCGCAGCGGTTCGACATTCCGCAAATGCCTGTCCCGCACGACCATCCTGATCGTGCGGCGCCCGCTCGCGTCCTGCGCCACCACATGATTTGCCCGATGTCCTGGATCGGTGTAGCCTCGCTGAAAAATGTAATCCATTACATCATTTGATCGATCACTGTTTCGGGGAGGTTTGGCATGCGCGGGTTTACAGCGCTGCTTTCGCGCGTACACGCGCATGTGGTTTTCGACAGATCGTTTGCGTGCAACGTCACGCCGCGCGCGCGTCCCGACCCATCACTTCTCCCGAGAATTCCCAGCCGCCGCATGATCGGATGCATGCGCAGCCTGTAGCTTCTTCGAGATCCGGGAGTCCGATGTGAATGCTGCGATGAGAGTGCGCCTGGGAACGATGATGTTCCTGCAGTATTTCGTCTGGGGCGCGTGGTACGTCACGCTCGGCACATGGCTGTCGACGCTGCACTTCTCTGGTCAGCAGATCGGCTGGGCCGCCGGCACCACGGCGATCGGCGCGATCGTCTCGCCGTTCTTCGTCGGACTCATCGCCGACCGCGCATTCGCGACACGCGCCTGCTCGGCGTGCTGCACGCGCTCGGCGCGGCGCTGCTGCTGGTTGCCTCGTGGCAGTCGTCGTTCGTCGCGTTCTACATCGTGATCCTGTGCTACGCCTTGTGCTACATGCCGACGCTCGCGCTGACCACGTCCCTGGCGATGCGCCAGACCGCGAGCCCGCAACAGGAATTCGGACTCATCCGCGTGTCCGGCACCATTGGCTCATTCGTCGCGGGACTTATCGTCGGTGTGCTTGCGATCGAAGCCAGCGCGGTGCCGATGCCATGCCGCGGCCGCGTCGGTGGCGCTGGCGGTT
>CAVPTJ010000013.1:0-4119 GCA_963708785.1 uncultured Gammaproteobacteria bacterium | reverse complement strand
TAGCTTCTTGCGCCGGACATCATTCAGCGCGTGCTTGAAGGACGTCAGCCCGTGACCCTGACGGTGCAGAAGCTTAAGAGACCCTTCCCAAGTGATTGGGTCGAGCAGCGGAAGTTCTTTGGCGTCTGATCGGGCAGTTAGCCCAGCATCTCAGCGACTTCGCGTTTACCTTTGCCACGAAGCTGCGCGATCCGCGGCAACATCGAACGGCGCGGAACGGCGGTCTTCGTTTCCCAGTTGTAGATGGACTGCTCGCTAACGTCCAGAAGCTTGCCCATCTGCGCTGCGCTAAGACCCAGCCGATGGCGGAGCGTACGAAATCCGGAAGCGACAAACCGATGCTTCGGAACCTCTTCCGAAACAGGTTCCGGCATTTTCTTCTTGGAGGACCGAGCCAGCGCGCGGGTCAGCTCGGCGACCTCGCGCTTGAGCTTGGCGATTTCTTTACGCTGTTTGACCGATGACCTTTTTAGAACGGCTGTCTGACTCTTGATCTCGCGGCGCGCGATGCGGGCCATTTCGTCTCGGAGGGCTACGGCGATATTCGGCATTTAGAAAGGCCTTATCAGGGAAATAACAGTGAACCGGACCTCGTATCGGCCTATGCAGAGACCAAGCGCGAAGACCGCGCTAGCTGCAGCCAATTTAGCGTGCCGCGGTCCGGTTCAACCCGTGAAACGGCGCGACACCGCGCCGTTTTGGCTTACTCCAGAGACTTTTGCCTCGGGAGAACTTTCATATGGCGGAGAGGGCGGGATTCGAACCCGCGAAGCGGGTATAAGCCGCTTACACACTTTCCAGGCGTGCTCCTTCAACCACTCGGACACCTCTCCGCGCCTGGGAAAAGGTGGCGCAGAATACATTACGATGTCCGCACTAACAAGTTTCTGGAGTTTGTGCGCATGCCCGCAGGCGCATTCCGCTACGGTCTGCTGTTCGCTTTCTGCGTGACCTCGTCTTCCGCCGTCGCAGCGACGATCTTTCAGAATCGTACGCCCGATGCGACCGCCGACACCGCGTTGCTCGACGCGCCGCTGCGCAGCTATCGCGCGCTCAACGTCGACCTGCCGCGCCTGCGCGCGCAACTCGCCGGCGCGCCGGATGAATCGTCCGGCGAACCGGCCGCTGAAATCGACCTGCCCACCGCCGACGGTGGCACGCAGCAATTTTCCGTCTGGCGCACGCAGGTGATGGCGCCGGCGCTCGCCGCGCGTTATCCGCAGATCCGCAGCTACGTCGCGCGTGCGTCCGCGCAAGGCGGCGTGGAAGCGCGCATCGACGACTCGCCGCACGGCGTCGCTGCCATGATCCGCGCGCCGGAAGGCGTGACGATGCTGCAGCCGGTGCAGCTCGGCCAGGGTTCGCGCTATATCGTGTTCCGGCGCAGCGAGATGGGCCGTGCCGCGCAACCGTTCCAGTGTCACGTGAAGGGCGATACACGGCAGTCGACCATTGTGCCGCAAGCGTTGCAGACGGTGACCGGCGCGACAATCCGCACCTATCGCCTGGCGCTCGCCGCCACCGGCGAATACACACAGTTTTTCGGCGGCACGGTCGCCGATGGGCTGGCCGCGATGGTGCAGGCGGTGAATCGTGTCAACGGTATTTATCTCACCGACTTCGCCGTGCAGTTCCAGCTCGTCGACAACGACGACCTGCTCGTCTTCACCGATCCGGACACCGATCCCTACACCAACGATCACGGCGACGCGATGCTCGCGCAGAACCAGACCACCGTCGACACCATCATCGGCGCTGCGAACTACGACATGGGCCACGTGTTCTCGACCGGCGGCGGCGGCGTTGCCCAGGTCGGCGTGGCGTGCGACACGAGCGGCTACAAGGCGCAAGGCGTGACCGGCCTGCCCGCTCCCACCGGCGACGCGTTCTGGGTCGACTACGTCGCGCACGAGATGGGCCATCAGATGGGCGCGCTGCACAGCTTCAACACCACCGACGGCGCGTGCGGCGGCGGCAACCGCACGGCGAGCCAGGCGGCCGAGCCGGGCAGCGGTTCGACGATCATGGCCTACGCCGGCATCTGCTCGCCGAGCGATCTGCAGCCGCATTCCGACGCGTTCTTCCATGCCATCAGCCTCACGCCGATCGTCGATCGCCTTGCCGCCGGCGGCGGCACGTGCGGATCGACGACGACCAGCACGAATCACGCGCCCATCGTCGAGGCTGTCGCCGCGCACACGATTCCGGCACAGACGCCGTTCTTCCTTACCGGCGCGGCGACCGACGCCGACGGCGACACGCTGACTTACGAATGGGATGCCATGAATCACGGCGCGGCCTCGCCGCCGGAAGGCGACGACGGCAGACGCGCACTGTTTCGCTCGTTCACGCCGCAGACGTCGGGAACGCGGCTGTTCCCGGAACTGCCGCGCATCCTCGCGCACGATCTTTCCGTCGGCATTCCACCCAACGGCGACATTCCCGGCGAAACATGGCCGACGCAAAACCGCACGCTTAGTTTCCGCCTCACCGTGCGCGACAACCATCCGGGCGGCGGCGCCACCGCGAACACCGACACGACCGTGACCGTCGTCGCCGCGGCCGGACCGTTCCGCATCACTGCGCCGACATCGACTGCGACGTGGATCGCATATGCGCCGCAGACGGTGACCTGGAACGTGGCCAATACCACGGCAGCGCCAGTGAGCTGCGCAGCCGTCGATATTCTTTATTCGGGCGACGGCGGCATCACGTTCGATACCACACTCGCCAGCGACGTGCCGAACTCGGGCGCGGCTACGCTCACCGCGCCCGCCGCCGCGACGACGCATGCGCGTGTGCAGGTGCTCTGCCACGATAATATTTTCTTCGATATTTCGCCGGGCGATTTCGTCGTGCTGAGCGACGAGATCTTCGCGGACCGCTTCGACGGAAGCTAAGACGCGACGGGCGTGTTATCCGGATGCAGCCATCCGGATTCACCGTCGGCGTAGTGTTCGTTCTTCCAGATCGGCACGCGACGCTTCACTTCGTCGATGACGAACCGGCACGCGGCGAAAGCGGCGTCGCGGTGCGCGGCGCCTGCGCCGACCCAGACAGCCAACTCGCCGATGGCAAGCGATCCGACGCGGTGTACGCAGCGCACATCGGTTATCGCAAACGCATGCATCGCTTCGGCGAGGATGGCTTCGCCCTCCTTCGCCGCCAGCGCGCCGTAAGCCTGGTAGTCCAGCCGATGCACGGCGCGGCCGGCGTTGCTGTTGCGCACCCGGCCCTCGAACGTCACGCAGGCGCCCGCCGCGGCGTCGACCAGCGTGCTCGACAATGACGCAACGTCGATCCGCTCCTCGCACAGACCGAAGCGCGTCATCCGCCGCTCACCGGCGGCAGGAAGGCGATCTCGTCGCCGTCGGCGAGCGGCCGGTTCCACGCGGCGAATTCGCCGTTGACCGCCACGCGCAGACGATCCGCGCCAATCGCAAAGCCGTATTCGCGCTGTCGCTGCGCGTAGAGTTCGCGCGCGTCGTGCGTATCGGCGACGATGCTTTCGGCATCGCGGCCGGCCGCGTCGCGCAATGAGGCAAAGTATAAAATTTTGTAATTCATGTGCGCACCTTGCCGCCGCGAACGTTGCGCTTGCCGCCGCTCTTTTCGAGCAGCCGCACCTCGGCAATCACGATTTCGTGCGACAGCGCCTTGCACATGTCGTACACCGTCAACGCGGCTACGCTCGCGCCTGTGAGCGCTTCCATCTCCACGCCGGTCTTGTGCGTGACGGCGACCTCGCAGCGGATCGTCAATTGAGTGGCCGAATCGAAGTCGATGGAGAAATCGCAGCGCTCGATCGCCAGTGGATGGCAGAACGGAATCAGTTCGTGGGTGCGCTTGACCGCCATCGTGCCGGCGATGATCGCGGTGTCGACGATCGGACCTTTCTTGGCGCGCATGCCATTCGCGCGCAGCGCACGCGCGAGGTCCGCGGGAAAGCGCACGTACGCCACGGCGACGGCGCTGCGTGCGCTCGGCGGTTTCGCGCCGACATCAACCATGCGCGGCCGTCCTTCCGCATCGAGGTGCGTGAGGGCCGCTGATTTTCTGGCGCGCGCCATCGTCAGCCGCCGATCGAGAACATTTCGACTTTCTCCGGGTCGCCGTCGG
>CAVPTJ010000012.1:0-412795 GCA_963708785.1 uncultured Gammaproteobacteria bacterium | reverse complement strand
CTAAAGTGTTAAAGTAGTACAATGACGTATTTGTACATGAGTCAGAATAGTGTATCGTAAGTGTAGTAAGCTGTTAATGCAATTCCTGTCATAGAATTTGCTGATGTTCCAAGGTATCTAACATACGGTCTGTTCTTGGCAGTTGTTTTAGATTGGTCACGTATGAAGTTCGAGCACTTGTGCAGGAGTAACATGCTTTATCTCCTTTTTCTCAATACCATACATCTCTCATTAATTTAAAATCAGAAAATGGTTGTAAAGGATTTATGAGTATCTACTTGAAATCTATTGAGCATGTGAAGAAGCTGATTAACAGATGTTTTTTTAATTTGTAGGTTGAAGATCTTTGTGCCCCTGATGATACTGGGCATGGCAATACTGATTCCTGTAAACGTCGGAGCAGGATCTTCTATCTGAATCAGGGACAACTAATGTGAATGCCAACACCACAGAGACGAAGTTTTTGTTTAGCAGCATCGACAAACTTTCTATGTCAAATTTGCCAAATAGATCTCCAAGGTAATTAAAGTACAAACAAATTTTTATTTAGGGATTTGGGGAGTAGATCATGGGACCAGATGTTAGAATTTATATTGTGGGAATCTTTGTTGTGTTAGAAGAGCACATGTAGTGGTTGCAAGAATATTTTAGTCTGTTTTGATCTAGGTACTAGTAGTGGTTCCAAAACGATGTTCAAACATTTTGATCTATACAATTAGGTTGGTGTTTATAAACATACGCGTGCACAATTTCTATGAATATGATGGTTGAATGTTATGAGATGATGCATAAATATGCCTTGAGTTGATGCAATCCAAGATATGTGAGTACAATGCTTCTACCTACAATTGTAGTTGAGTAGGAGTTGGTATGAAATGTGATATACTTGTGTGTTTTGGACATTTTAAGACAGTGCATATTTTGTCATTACAAAGTAGCAGGATTATCGTTATTGCGCAACAAAATGATATTCACTGCGTCTTTGTTGCATTTAAACATTGTCATTAAAAAGTTCCAAAATTGTATTTGAACTTCACTTATCATGCTACAAAATCGTTCTAAAACTCCACTAATTATGCCACAGAAACATGAGCACAGCAATGCAGAACCATCAAAAAAGTACTTCTAAGATATAATAATTTTGTGCTTATAAACTTATAATTTTGCGTTAAAACTGTTCCTAAACTCTACTTATTATGCCACAATAGCATAAGCACAAGATGACAAAGACATCAAAAGAATGCTTTTAACTTGTGCTCATACTGTTCTTAATTGATAGACAAGTTGCGCCAAAAGTGTTTACGGACTCCTCTTGTTATGCCAAAAGATCATAAACAAAACGTGACAAACAGTGTTCTCTGCGTGTGGTGTCTTGCGCTCGCTGTGTGGGGTGATCGTTGAACGCGCTTCGTCGGTCGCTGCGTGAGCGGTCGCGTGCCGCATTTCGGCGCTGGCGGCTTCGCGAGGGTTGGCGCGCGTTGGACGCGTACATAGCCACGCCCGAGGGTGCTGTGTGGTACGTCGGTGCGCCCGCGCTGTCAGTCGTCGTTGTCGCTCGTGCGTGGCGTTGGGTTGAGCAGGCGTTGGCAAGGTGAGCCGCTTTCTCCCGCACTTGCTGATGGCGGTCGTCATCGCAGTGACGTGCGCTGCGGCGAGGTCGTGCGTCTATCAGGCGTCGCGCGAGCATCGCCACGAATGGCACTCGTCGCCATGATCCCCTTGCCGAAGCAAACGCCGTTGCACACCTCGTCGGTGTTCTCGGACGGCTATCGCGCGGGCGAGTGGATGCGCAAGCGCGGGTTCAAGAAGTCCGCCCTCCTGCGTGGCCGCTTCGATCCGGCGTTCGCGTTCGCCGATCACGGCACGTTCCGCGTGTTGTGTGGCTCCCTCATCGAACACGAAGCGCGCCTTCTGCACGCCGATGTCCCGGAGTACTGGCGTGGTTTCGTGGAGGGCTTCGATGCTGACGTGTAATGAACAGCGGGTGTCGGCGCAGCCGACGCCCGCAGGGCTTGTCCTTTCTACAACAAGTGCACAGGGTCCCCTTGAGATCGACCGGAACCACTGTCGCGCACTGCGCATGCGGAAGTCTTTGTTGACGGGTGGTCGGCTTCTGGACGAGCAGGCGAGGGCGGAGTGGTTCCGTGTGACGGCGTGGTTTGTGACGTTGACCTATGCGCCGAATCAGGATTGGAACGCAAAGCAGATCACGGCCTACATGAAGAAGCTGTTCGTCTGGTGTCGTGGGCACGGCATCACGGTTCGCGCGGAGTGGTGTCTAGAACTCACGCGTGCCGGTCGTCCGCATTATCACGTCATCGTGTGGCTTCCGAAGCGGCTCGCGCTTCCGAAGCCCGATAAAAGCGGCTGGTGGGTGCATGGCAACAGCAACCGCGAGCGTGCGCGCTCGGCGGTCGGCTACGTCGCGAAGTACGCCAGCAAATTTTCCGCAGACATGGCGGCGGCGATGCCAAAGGGCGCGCGGTCGCACGGTGTCTCGGGTCTCGACAAGGAAGGAAAGCGCGAAGTTCGGTGGTGGAAAGCCCCGATGTTCGCGCGGACTGCGTTGGGGGAAAGCGCAGATATTCGCCGCGCTCCGGGCGGATATGTGGATCGCGTTTCAGGGGCGTTTGAGCGTTCGCCGTGGCGGGTAGTAATTGATCCGGCCGGGCGTATAACTATCCACAAAGTAGCGGAGTATACAAATGAAAGTAATCGTCAAGTCCACTAACTGCAAGCAAATCACCAGCAAGAAAAACGGTGTCATGTACTTTTTTCAAACGGCGGCCTTGGACAACGGCACCGATTTTCCGTCGCCGTTCGAAATCCTCCACGACGATCCGAAAAAAGCGTACGCACCGGGCGAATACCAGTTCGGGCCGGATGCCATCTACGTTGATCGCAGCGGAAAGCTCTCTGTTTCGCCTCGCCTTGTGCCGATGGTAGTTCGCAAGGTCGCCTGACGTCGCAGGGTGTTGCGCATCCAGTGGGTGCGCAATGCCGTTTGACGATGGGTGAGGTTATGAACGTCGTGGCGTTTTTCGGGACGTGGGATTGGGCGGCGCTCGGGTTGTTCAACGCGCTGATTTCGGTGTTGGTGGTGCGCGCGATGACTGGCTCGCGCTCTAAGGAGGTTGGTCATGTTTGAGCGGACTATCGCGAGGGGAGAGTACGACGGGCTATTCATTTGTCCCGAGTGCATGTTCGTGCTTGAGGACGAAGTAGAGGTGTCGTTTTTCGGAAAGTGCGAGTGCCCGAATTGTGGCGAGTGGGTGCGGCCGGACGAGTGGAACGGGAATTTCGATGAGGACTGCTTGGTGTGGGATGCGCAAGAGGACGAGGCCGAGGACGACGAGGGGGACGACGATGCCGAGGAAGATATCGAAGCGTATGGGGCGGATCGACATGTCTCTCACGGCAACGTGCCCGGTTGATAACTACGACGCGGACACCGGCACGTGTTCGCAGGTTGTATTTGTGGATTCGTCCACTTTGTCCGGTTTTATACCGCCGCTGGGCGAAAGTGACGGAGCCGCGCTGGCCTTCGCAATAGGGTCGGCGTGGATTGCGGGTGCGGCATGGCGGTGGATTGGGCGCGCCTTAGACGTCTAAACGTAAATCTGTCTAAACCAACTGAGGGAAATGAAATGAACTTGCAATCTCTGAAGCGTGGCCTGTCGCGCGCTCGCATCGTCACCGGTGCGCTCGTGGCTTCGATGGCTCTCCCGGTCGCTTCGTTCGCGCAGACGACCTACGACACCACGGCGTTGACGGGTGCTGCGACGGCAGCGGCCACGGCCGTTCTCGCCGTCGGTGCCGCCATCGTGGCGGGTCCGAAGATCGCGGTGAAAGTGTGGAAGTGGATCGGTCGCGCGCTGTGATCGCGTGAAGGGGGGAGAAATCCCCCCTTTTTTCAATGGGAGATAACTCGTGGTGGGTTGGGTTTTCGTCATCGCGTTTTTGGGGGGGCTATGGTTCGCGTTGCAAGACTGATCGCGTTCGCGCTGGTCGTCGTTGTCGTTTCGACTGGTGTCGCCGCGAGATGTGCGCGCGCAGGACCGAGTGACGCAGGCGCAGGCCGCTGCCGTCTGTCAGAACTACATCATCTGACGTACGGCGGTTCGACCGTCGATGACGGGCAGGTTACTAGTTACTTACGATTGCGTTGTGTCGCCGAACTATGCTCAGTGCTATGCGGTGCGTGGGTATCAGACGTTAGATTCGACGGGACAGGTTTGGTCGGGCTATGGCTATAACCCTGATCCTGTGCAGGGTCGGGTGTTGGAAGTAGTACGGGACAGTCTTGCGGCAATCCGGGGGATCACACTTATGGCGGAAATTTTCCGGGGTCGCTTTCGACGGGCGACAGCAAGTGCGTTGGCGGCTGTTCGTTTACGTTCACGGGTGGCAACAGCAACGGCGACGGTGGCGGAAAGAAAACGTGTCTCGGTGATATCTGCACTACGCAGGGCACGTTCACGAGCACGGGCCAGTCATGCACGCCGCCGAAACCGCCGCCGGAAATCTGCGCGGGTGACGGCTCGAATCCGAACGAGTGCACCACGCTGCCGCCTGACGACAATAAGCAGTATTGCGTGACGACTGCGAGCGGTCAGACCTTTTGCGTTTCGGGTGGTCGACAATGGACCGCCGCAGGTTTGCTCGGGTGGTAACTGCGTGCCGGTTCCGCCGCCGAACAATCAACCGACGTGCTCGGCCGGCGCGAACAGTGCGTTGTGTGCGGGGCCGACGAGTCCGGGGCCGAATCCGCCGTCGCCGCCGCCGTTGCCGCCGAATCCGCCGATCAGTCCGACGTCACCGCAGCCGCCGCCGATTATCGTTATTCAGTCGCCGAGCGGGCCGGGTGGTGGGCCGACGACCGGCACGAGTGTGCAGGGGTCGAACTGTGGAACGTCGGGTAATCCGCCGTGTGCGACCCGGGAAGATCCCGGTTCGAATCCCGGCAGGGGCCGGGGGTGGTCCGGGCGTGGTGGTCCGAATTCCGGGCCGGGTGGTTCAGGGCCGACGACGGGCACGACGTGCCCGGATGGCAGTTCGTCGCCGGATGGCTGGTGTCCTGCATCGTGTCCTTTGGGGGGTCATCTCATCGGGACGGTGTGCAGCAACGGCGGTTCTCCGACGTGCCCGAGTGGGGTAGCGCCGAACGTTGATGGTAATTGTCCGCCTGCGCCGTGTGGTGTCGGTCAGACGCAGGGCGTTGACGGTTCGTGTCATCCGACAACGTGCCCGACCGGATCGCATCTGAATGCGTCGATGCAGTGCGTTGCGAATCGCGACGTGTGACCCTCCTGCGACGCTCGGGACGGATGGCGCGTGTCATTCGCCGGGTGATGGTGGCGGATCGGGTGGACCGCCTCCGCCGTCGTGTACGCCGCCGCAGGTCGTCGTCAACGGTGTGTGCGCGAATCCGCCTAGTGATGGTACGTGTCCCGCCGCCGAATGTGCGCGTGAACGGCATGTGTCAGTCGCCTAACAACGGCGGCGGCACGGTGGCGGTGGAACGGGTGGCGGTTCGACTGGTGGGTGCACCGGTCAGCAGCAGCAGGGATGTACGGCGGGCAACGTTTGCAACGATGCGGCGAACGGCGGCTATGACTGCTCGTCTGCACCGGCGTGCTCGGGCGATCCGGTTCTCTGCAACATCGATTTTCAGGCGTGGTCCGCACACTGTCCCGGTGATATGCCGGGGAAAGCGGACACGGAAGCGTATTCTGAATAGTCAGCCGACGACGGGCGCGAGTGCGTTCGTGAATCAGGACAATTCGGCGGTGTCGTTCGACGCGAGCGGATTTCTTCCCGGATCGGGTGCGTGTTTCTCGTTCGATCCGATCCCGATTTTTTTCAACGGTCAGGGTCAAGACGTCGTGCTCGATCAGGACGCATGGTGCACGGTCGCACAGTTGTTG
The DNA here is from genome assembly GCA_963708785.1 of uncultured Gammaproteobacteria bacterium. Taxonomy (GTDB): domain Bacteria; phylum Pseudomonadota; class Gammaproteobacteria; order Xanthomonadales; family Rhodanobacteraceae; genus Rudaea. The sequence goes on along the minus strand of CAVPTJ010000012.1, from coordinate 406,868 downwards.
CGCGCGCTCGTGTTGATGGTGGCCTACTTCAAGGCCGCGCAAATTCTGATGAGGGGTTGATATGCCTGCTTTACTCGTAGCTGCGGTGCGCCTGCTTATTTCGTTGTTCATCCGGTTCATTGGACCGATGCTGCTGCAAGCGTTGGCGTTTTTCGGGCTGTCGTTCATCACGCAAAACTATGTGATGCAGCCCTTCGTGAATTTCATCACGGGTGCGCTGTCGAACGCGCCTGCGATGGCGATCAAGTCGTTGGCGGCCGTGAGTTTCGACAAGGCCGTGACGATCATCATTTCTGCGTACATCACGGCGGCCGCTGGTCGTCTGTTGTTCCGCAAGACGCCTGCTGCACCGCCGGCCGGGGGCTAACACGTGATCTATCTCAAAACAGGTTTGCCCGGATCGGGGAAAACGTTGTCCCTCGTGGACGATGGCCGCAAGTTTGCGAAGGAAGGCCGTCACGTGTTTTACGAGGGTATTACCGGCGTCGATCAGGAGAAGCTGAGATTCTGCCGTTGCCCGGGCGAACTTTCCGAGTGGCGAACGCTGCTCAAGCCGGGCGACGTTCTCATCGTGGATGAAGTTACGCGCATAGCAGAGCTTGCGGCAAGGGTGGCATCGTCTGCGGCGCGATATCGCGCCGTGGGTGGAGGAACTCACGCGGAATCGGCATCTGGGCGTCGATATTATCGTTGCGACGCAAGACCCTCGCAACATGGATTCGTCCGTCGCGCCGATTGGTGAACCGTCACGAGCACTACGTCAATCGGTGGGGTGCGCAGGAATCGATGGTGTACACGTGGCCGGAAGTGGTCGAGGACATTGACCAACGGGGCAATCGGGATCGAGCGGACAAGCGGGTGTATAAGTATCCGGTCGAGCTGTTCGGGACGTATAAAAGTGCAGAATTGCACACACGCAAAAAGTATACACCGAGGCGGGTGAAGCAGGCGTTTGTGTGGTTCGGCGTCGCTGCGGTCGCGCTCGGCTTCGCGGTGTGGAAGATTTCGGGATTTTGGAAGCACGATGCTTCGCATCCTGTGCCGGTCGCCAGTGCGCCGGCTGAGTCATCGCATGGCTACTCGCCGTTCAGTGGTGACGGCAAGCGTCGCGACCCGAAGACGATGAAGGAATTTTTGGACGAACAGAAACCGCGCATTGCCGGGGTGATGTGGTCGGCTCCGATCTTTGATGATCGCAAAGCGGAAGCTCAGCCGGAGACGTACTGTATGGCGATGCAGGGCGGGCCGTGTAAGTGCATCACCGAGCAAGGCACGTCGGCTGTCATGCCCGACCGGCAGTGTCGGGACATGGCGCGCTATGGTCTCTACAACCCGTACAAGCGGCCTGTCGAAGATGAGCGATTTGCCGACACGTTGCATCGTCGCACGGAGCGCAGCGAGAATCCTGCGGCGTTGGGCGAATCGCCGGAAAGCGACGCACACGCACTCGGATCGCAGTGGGCGGCGAACGGGAAGCAGAGCGGCAAGCAGCATGCGCCGTTGTCGCAAGGCTATAACGCTGACGTTTTCGCGAAGCGCACGACGCAGTACTAGATCTGATGATTTACACCGGTAAACCCTCGATCGACGCAAGTGCGATCGCGGTGGTGGCCTGAAGGCCAGCCGGTCACTCGTTAGCAGACTGAGCTTCTCGCCACGCGTGTAGCAACGTCGTCGCCTTGAAGCGAACGCCGCCGGGACCGATGAGCGCATCGCCTTGGATGCGCCAGCCGGTCCATGGTCCTGAGAGTTGGTAGTAACCGTCGACGCGCTGTCGATAGACCTTTTCAGCGCAGCGGTTTTTTACGCGCCCGTCGGGGCAGCACGGCGGAAATTCCATAGCGTCGCACTCCTGCATAGAGCGTCAAGCAAACGCCTTGCCATCCGTGCCCAACAACCGCCTTTGTATATTATGTAAAATAACATAACGACTTAGGACGGCCATAGATGCCGTCCCATCACTCCACTAGCCGCCTCCGCATGGCGTACCGCACCAGTTCAGCGCTATTACGCACGCCCAGCTTGTCGAGCACACGGCATCGGTGGTTCTCGGCCGTCTTGACGGTGATCTGCAGTCGCATCGCGATTTCTTTCGTGGTCAGACCTTCGACGACCAGATGCAGCACTTCGCGTTCCCGCGGCGACAATGCGCCGTACGGATCCTCGATCGCCGCGCGTGGATTCTGCACTTGCGCTGCCAGCACTTTTGCCGCGTACGGACCGAAGTGCACGCCGCCGGCAGCGAGCGTCCGCACCGCGCCGAGCAATTCGTTGGTCGCAGTGTCCTTGAGCAGATAGCCTGCGGCACCGGCGCGGATCATCTGCAGCACGTATTCTTCTTCATCGTGCATGGTCAGCACCAGCGCATGCGTGCGCGGCAGCTCACTGGTGATACGACGGACCACCTCGATGCCGCTGAGTCGCGGCATCGAGATATCGACCACGGCGACGTCGGGGCGCAGCGCCAATGCCTGCTCGATCGCGGCGATGCCGTCGGCTGCTTCGCCGACCACGATGCAGTCGCCGCCGGCGCGCAGCACCAGCGCGAGACCTTCGCGCAGGACGGTGTGATCATCGGCAAGCAGAACTCGGATCATGCAGCGGCGCCTCCCGCGCTCGGCGGCAGTGGAATTTCGATAGCCAGATGGAATCCTCCGCCCGGATGCGATTGTATGTGCATCTCCCCGTCATACAAGCGAACACGATCACGCATTCCGCCCAAACCGCTGCTTTGTTGCGTGCGATTGCGATTGAGCGCCCGATCGACATCGCAACCGCGGCCGTCGTCGCGCACGTGCAGGTGCAGACGGCCCTCGGCGGACTGCAGCGTCACCCAGGCCGCTTGCGCATGCGCATGCTTGGCGGCATTGCTCAATGCTTCCTGAGTGATGCGGAATAGCAAGGTGGCGATATCGCTGCCGATGCCCGGCAGCGACTGCGGAATCTCAAGCGATACGGCTAAATGGCTTGTTTCGCCGATGCTGCGCACCAGCCATTGCAGCGCGGCTTCCAGACCGAGGTCGTCGAGGATCTGCGGCCGCAGCAGACGCGACAGCGCGCGCGTCTCGTCCAGCGTCTGTTTGGTCAGCGCGCGCATTTTCAGAAGCACGTCGCCCGTGTCGCCGTGGCCAAGTTTGGCTTGATCGATGAGGTTGATGATCGCATTGAGATTCTGCCCGATGCCGTCGTGCAGCTCGCGCGCGATCTTGCGCTGCTCGGCTTCCTGTACTTGCCACACGGATTTCGCCAGTTGCTTGAAGTGGGCCTGCCCTTCGCGGACGCTCGCGGCGAGTTCGCGCTGTTGGCGCAGCACCTCATCGAGGCGCGCTTGCAACTTCGCGCGGTCGGTAGCTTCAGAGGACATCGTTGCGTCCGGTTTCGGTGCGGAGGCGGCGAACAAGTTCGGATTTCAGCGAGTCGCGGAACGGTTCCGGCGCCGCGGCCAGCACGCGCGTGTTTTCCGCTTTCGTCGCGGTATTCGCAGCGGTCCGCTGTTGTTCGTCGTTGGCAAGCGCCAGTCCGCCCAAGGCGTGCATCGTGCCGGCGTAAGCGTAGGTATCCACACTTTTCAGCATCGGCAACGCCTCGCGATAGCGCGCAGCGGCCTGTTTGTAGTCGCCGTCCTGCAGCGCCAATGCTGTTTCCAGTTCGAGCCAGGCAAGGCGCAGTGGAACGTCGTTGAGCCGCAGCGTCTGATCGCGGATATGCAGCATCACGTCCGCGGCCGTCTTTTTGTCGCCGGCGGCTAGCGCCAGACGAATCCGCTCGAAATCCACGCGCAAACCCAGTGCGCCGCTATGCGCCGCGGCCGCGGCCTTGCCGGCATCGTCGAGTTTCGCCGCCTGCTCCTTGCGTGCGTCGGCGAGGGCGAACTGTTGCGCCTGGGCGATCGCGAATTCGGCTTTTTGTTCGGCGTTGAGTTGATTGGCGTCGATCGCACCGAGCAGCACCTGAGCGCCGTCGCGATCGCCGAGCGCCAGCGCGATACGGGCCTTGAGCAATGCGGCTTCGGCGTTGCCGCGTTCGTCGGCGCGCCGCGCGAAGATTTTCGCGGACTGCTCCGCCGATGCGACGGCATCTGCATAACGGCCTTCGAGCAAGGCGAGTTCGGTCAGCGAGACCTGCGCCACCGCAGCCTCCTCAGGCAGTTGATGGCCCTCGGCGTAGTTCAGCGAATCGGTCAGATCCTTGCGTGCCGTCGCGAACTGGCCGCGCGCGATATCGAGCAGGCCGATGCTTTGCTGGATGTGCAGGATGCCGTTGTGGTCGCCGACTTTCTCGTATTGCTCGAAGGCCTGCTTCCAGTACACCGACGCGTTGTCGAAATCGCCCATGCGATACGAACAGAATCCGATGTTGTTCAGGCTCTCGGCGATCGCGGCCGGATTGTCCAGTTGCTGACGCAACCCATAAGCCTGGCGATAGTATTTCAGCGCTTCGCCGAAATCGCCCGCCTCTTCCGCGACCACGCCGCGGTCGTTGTACAGATCGGCGATGCTGGCGCGATCGCCGAGCGATTCGAGCAAGCCGCTCACGCGCGTGAGCGTTTTCTCGGCATCTTCGCGTTTGCCCTGCTCCGCCTGCACGATGGCGAGATTTCGCAGCGACTTCGCCAATCCGGTCTGGTCGCCGAGCTTTTCGCGCATCGCCACCGCGCGCAGGTATTCCTCGGCGGCCGCGTCGAGTTGCCCGAGCCGTTCGTAACCGATTCCGGCCGCGTTGCGCGTTTCGGCCTCGGCAGCCTGATCGCGCGCGAGTACGTTGAGTGTCTGCGCGTGCAGCAGATAGTTCTCGACCGCGTCGCTCGCCCGCCCCTGCCCGATGGCCGTGCGGCCGAGCATGAACCAGGCGCGGGCATCGTCGTTGGCGGTATCCAGATAATCCTTGAGCAACTGCATCGCCTTCTCGCCGTTGCCGCGTTCGCGCAGTTCGTCGGCGTAAGCGAGCGTGAGCGCAGCGTCGTGCGGATACGCTTGCGTCGCTTGCGCGAGGACGTCGTCGGCTTTTTCGTCCTCGCCGGCGCCGACGAGTGCGTCAGCCAGCAGTTGCCGCGACGCGGCGTCTGTATGCGTAGCGAAGTTCTTGACGATCGCTTCGCGCAGATTTTGCGCAGGCAAATCCTGATGCGCTTGTTCCTGAGCGCGCAAGTCGGCGGCGAGGAGCAATGCACTGTCCGCTTGAGCGTTGGCAAGCGGCGCCAGATGCTGAGCGGCGATGTCCGCATGATCCTGATCGAGGGCCACGAGTGCCGCGCCGTAATCGCCGATGGACGCTGCACCAAGCGCCGGGGCCAAGCCGATGTGCAAATCCGATGCGCGCATGAACGCGGGCATCGCCGCGACGTAGGCATCGAACAGCCCCGCAGCATCTGAACCGTGTACGACGAGCGGCGCTTGCGGTGTCGTGTCGGCAACGCCTTCGCGTCCGATGCGCAGCACCAGCGTATCATTTTCCTTGCCGAGTTCGCCGCGCAACCATTGCGTCGCATTGGCGGCGTTGGCGATCGAGCGGCTCAGCCGCGCGCGCGTCGCCGCGTCCGCGTCCGGCGCAGTGCGTGCGATCGCCTGTTCCACGCGACGGCGCGGGATCACGGCAATCGATGCATCGTCGCGCATCCAGGTGCGCAGATGTTCGTCGAAGCCACGCGCGATATTCGCGAGCGACGGATCGTTCGCCCAAACCGGAAACACGGCCCATTGCGGTGTTGTCGCGACAACGGGTGCGGCTGCGCGCGTGATCGGATGTCGGATCAGCCATGCCGCGCCACCGATTGCGACAGCCAACGCGATCACCGCCGCTGCCAGCAGGCGGCGATTGATCGGCGGTCGCGGCACCTTGCGCGTTTCCATCGCGCGCAACGCATCGCGCGCGGACTGGAAACGGTGCGTCGGATTGAGCTTGAGCAGTCGATCGGTGAACGCCTGCAACCAGCCCGGCAAATCCGGACGAACTTTCGACAGCGACGGCGGTTGCCGCACGATGCGTTGCATCACCGTCTCGGCCGGCGTGCCGGTGCTGAACGGCAATTCGCCGGTAAGCATTTCGTAGAGGATGAGACCCACGGCGTACAGATCGCTGCGCGCATCGACCACGTCGCCGCGTGCCTGTTCGGGTGACAGATATTCCGGGGTGCCGACGATCACGCCGCTGTGCGTGAGTCCGGTAGCGCCGAGGCTGCGCGCGACGCCGAAGTCGGTGATGTAGGCGCGCTCCTGCGCATCGATCAGCACGTTCGCCGGTTTCAGGTCGCGATGGACGACGCCGCGCTGGTGCGCCGCCGACAATCCGTCGAGCAGATCGTGTGCTACGCCGATCGCTTTTTCGGTCGGCAGTTTCGTGTTGCCGTCGAGGCGCTTTTCCAGCGAATCGCCGTCGATGAAATCCATCGTGATGAACCAGCGGCCGTCGTGCTCGGCGATATCGTGGATGCGAACGACATGCGGACTGGACACCTGACGCGCCAGTAACAGCTCCTGTCGGAAACGCTCGAATGCTTCGGGGCGCCGCGCCAGTTCGGGGCGCAGCAGCTTGATGGCGACGTCGATGTCCAACGCCTGATCGCGGCCGCGATACACCACACCCATGCCGCCGACGCCGAGCATCGAGACGATGCGGAACCGGTTGGCCAGAACATCGCCCGTGCGCAACTCATACAGGCCGAGTTGCCCCGTCATCGTTGCCGAACCGCTCCCCGGCCCGGCCGCTCCGAGGGCTGTGTTGTTGGACATGCCCGCACGATAGCGCGTATTGCAGCCGCGCAAAAGCCGGTGGAATGGACGGCTACACGATTACAGCGAGCGCAGTGCGTCCCAGCGCGGCGCGACGTCGTCGAGCTGCTCGGTGAGGCCGCGCACTTCGCCTTGCAGATGTCCGACCGCGACGACGTGCGCGGCGTGTTGCGCCACGCTCTCGATAAGTTCGAGATCCAGTTCAGTGACCGGCGGTCCCGGTTTGCGGCTGTCGACGTAGATGGCGCCCGAGGCACCCTCGCCCAGGCGCAGCGGCACGCATACGAGCGCACGAATGCCGCCCAAGCGGACGCTGGGACGCAAGCCCAGCCACGGCGATTCGTGGGTGTCGCAACACACCACCGGTGCGCGTTTGACGATGGCCTGATCCACCGCGGCAGCGCTGCCGCTGAAACTGGCCTTGCTGATGTCGGTGCTGTGCATGCCGCGGCTGGCGCGCACGCGCAACGGCTCTCCGGCCGGCGCGTACAATACGAAACCGCGCTCGAGGCCGGACATCTCCAGCACGACATCCAATGCCTGCGGAATGAGCGTGCCGATGTCGATGCTCCCGGAGAAACGCGCCGAAAGTTCGCGCGACGTCGCGCGGCGGCTGTCGTTCTGCGCGCGGAACCGCGACGCGGCGATGACGTCGATCAACTCGAGCCAGCAGTAAACATCGCCGACCGCGAACCATGACGATTCGCGCAGATCCGAGCGCGGGCTGAGGTGACCGCCGACGCGCAAGCCGTTCTTGCTGCCGGTGTCGCGCAACACCCAGCCGCCGCTGTGCGCGGCGTTCAATTCGGCGTGATAGCGCGAAATCGACGGATGATCGATGCGCAGTTCGCATTCTTCAGAACGGCCGATGCGATAGATCGAACCCTCCTCGATGACGCGGACCAGCGCCGCTCGATCGGGCGGATAGGCGGTGAAACGCGCAGGCATCAGCGCCTCAGGGCGGCGGAGCGGAACACGTCGCCGCCCCGTTGAGCAGCCCGAGCGTAAAATTGAGCGTGTCGGCCGCACTGATGATCTGACCGGCACCGTCCGTGGTCGGCGAAGCGGCGCTCCAGAAATTCGGGATGTCCGTGCCCGCGTGGGCGAGCACATCCGCAAGCAGCGCGTTCACGCTCGCGATTGCGCCCGTGACGTCGAGCAGCAACAAGTCGGCGACGACGCCGGTCGGTCCAAGCAGGAAATTCGTAAGTTCGGCAACGAGGTCGGGGTCGGTGATGCCGGCGGCGGCGATCGCGTCGACCACAGCGAGAATCTTGCCGAGCAGCGCAACGGTAAGGCCGAGCGCGGGCAGGATCGGCAGCGCGAAATTGCGTGTGTCGTGAACGATCACGAACCGTGAGAACGCACCGCCGCGTCCACGTGCGCGAACGCTGCCCTGATAGAGCGCGTCGGTGATGTCGGCGAACGCGTCGCTGTCGTGCGGCGCCTTGAACAGGCGGAAGTCCGACGACGAGGAAGAACACGCCAGATGCTCGTCGGAATGGATTTCCAACTCGTAGCTGTCGACGAACGAAAGGTTGCCGTCGGTGGCTTCGTCGGCATCCAATCCATTGCGGAAGATCGACGTCTGCGGTTCGACGGAAACGACGACGGGAAAGTTCGGATCCAGCGATACGCCGGCCGGTAAACCGGTGAACGTGTGCGGGCCGACGAGTTCGGCCGTCAGGCCTAGGCTGTCGGCGGAAAGATTCGTCGCCGCATCGAAGCGAATGGTGACCGTCGCCGAATATTGCGGCGCGGCGGCCGTCGGCAGGTTGATGACGGCCGTTGCGGTGTTCGCGTCGTTGATAGTGACGACGACGTCGGCCATCGCCGGCACGGCCGCGCAGGCCAGCGGCACGGCGAACAGCAACGCAGCGACGCGACGTCCACTAAAGCTCTTCATGTTGCCCCCTGAAGCCGCGCGAATCCTGGATTGCGGCAGGTGCAATCTACGTGATTTGGCGCTGGAAGCCTACGGAAAGGCATGGGAAAACAACGGCCTGAGTAGAAATCCTAAACCGGTTGAGGGATTTCACCATTGTACAAACCTTGACGCCGCGCGTCAGCCATCGGCGCGAGAGCCGCGCCGCTGACGGAAGAAGCCTCGCAGCAACTCGGCCGAGTCCTCCGCACACAAGCCGCGTTCCACGATCACGCGGTGATTGTGGCGATCGGAGAGCAACGTGTCGAACATGCTTCCGGCGGCGCCTGTCTTGGGATCGTCGGCGGCAATGACGACGCGTGCTAGCCGCGAATGGATGATGGCGCCGGCACACATGACGCAGGGTTCCAGCGTCACATATAAGGTGGTGTCCGGCAGACGATGGTTCGCCAAGGCGGTGCCGGCGGCACGCAGCGCAACCATTTCCGCATGCGCACTCGGATCCGAATCGCGGATGTTGCGGTTCCAGCCTTCGCCGACGATTTCTCCATTTTTCACGAGCACTGCGCCGACCGGGATTTCCGCATGCGCCTCGGCCGCATAGCGCGCCAGACTGAGTGCGTGCCTCATCCAGCGCTCGTCGTCGGCGCTGAACGGGCTCATTCCCATTCGATCGTCGCGGGTGGTTTGCCACTCACGTCATAAACGACACGAGAAATACCCTGCAACTCGTTGATAATTCGTAATGAAACCTTCTCAAGAAACTCATAAGGCAGACGCGCCCAACGTGCGGTCATGAAGTCGATCGTTTCCACGGCGCGCAACGCGATCACCCACTCGTAGGCGCGCGCGTCGCCGACGACGCCGACGGATTTCACTGGCAGGAACACGGCAAATGCCTGGCTGACCGAGTCGTACAGCCCCTGCGCGCGCAATTCGCCGATGAAGATATCGTCAGCCCGCTGCAACAGATCGACATGCTCGGGTTTGAGTTCGCCGAGCACGCGCACGCCAAGACCCGGGCCCGGGAATGGATGCCGATAGACCATTTCGCGCGGCAATCCGAGTTCGACGCCGATGCGGCGTACTTCGTCCTTGAACAATTCGCGCAAGGGCTCCAGGAGTTTCAGCTTCATGCGCTCGGGCAAACCGCCGACGTTGTGATGCGACTTGATCACGTGCGCCTTGCCGGTCTTGCTGCCGGCGGACTCGATGACATCGGGATAGATCGTGCCTTGCGCCAGCCAGCGGATGCCGTCGATTTTCGCGGACTCTTCCTCGAAAATCTCCACGAACAGGCGGCCGATGATTTTGCGCTTGGCTTCCGGATCGGCGACGCCCTTCAAGGAGGCGAAGTAGCGCTCGTGCGCATCGACGCGAATGACGTGCACGCCCATGTGCTCGGCCATGGTCGACATGACCTGATCGCCTTCACGATAACGCAACAGGCCCGTGTCGACGAAGACGCAGATCAACTGGTCGCCGATGGCGCGTTCGAGCAATGCCGCGACGACCGATGAATCGACACCGCCGGACAAACCGAGCAGCACGCGGTCCGCGCCGACCTGTTCGCGCACGCGTGCAACGGCATCGTCGATGATGTTGGCCGCGGTCCACAGAGTGGCGCAGCCACAGAGTTCGACGACGAAGTGTCGCAGCAATTCGGCCCCGCGCGGCGTGTGGGTGACTTCCGGATGAAACTGCACGCCATACCAGCGGCGCGCATCGTCGGCCATCGCGGCGATAGGCAAGTCGTGCGTGGTCGCGGTCGTGGTGAATCCCGGCGGCACCGCCGTTACGCGATCGCCATGCGACATCCACACATCGAGATCGCCGCGGTCGTCGCCCAAACCTTTCCACAGGCCGCTGTCGGCCGTCAGCGTGACACGCGCGGCGCCGAACTCGCGCGTATAACCGCCTTCGGTCTTGCCGCCGAGCTGCGCGGCCATCGTCTGCATGCCGTAGCAGATACCCAGGATCGGCACGCCGCTGTCATAGACCTGACGCGGAGCGTGCGGTGCATTTTTTTCGGTCGTGGATTCCGGGCCGCCGGAAAGGATGATGCCCTTCGGCGCAAACGCGGCGATGGCGGCCGGGTCGTGATCCCACGCCCAGATTTCACAGTAAACGCCGATCTCACGGATGCGACGCGCGATGAGCTGCGTGTATTGCGCACCGAAATCGAGGATGAGGATTTTATCGGTATGGATGTTGTTCATCGGCGCCGTATCCTGGTTCCCGCACGCTTAGGAATCTTGTGATTGCGTTCCCGTGATGAACGACACGGAACCGGATCAATCCAGCCGGTAGTTCGGCGCTTCTTTCGTGATCGCCACATCGTGCACGTGCGACTCGCGGATACCCGCGCTGGTCACGCGCACGAACTGCGGTTTGGTGCGCATGTCCTCGACGCTGCCGCAGCCGACGTACCCCATCGCCGCGCGCAGACCGCCGCTCAACTGATGGATGATCGCGCGCAACGGTCCGCGATACGGCACGCGGCCTTCAATACCTTCGGGTACGAGCTTGTCGGCGTCGGTTTCATCCTGGAAGTAGCGGTCCTTGGAACCTTTCTGCATCGCGCCGAGCGAACCCATGCCGCGATAACTCTTGTACGAACGACCCTGATACAACTCCACTTCGCCCGGCGCCTCTTCGGTACCGGCGAACATGCCGCCGATCATCACGCAGTTCGCACCGGCTGCGAGCGCCTTGGCGATATCGCCGGAATAGCGGATGCCGCCGTCGGCGATCAGGCACGCGTCGCTGCCCTTCAATGCTTCGGCCACCATGCTCACCGCGGATATCTGCGGTACGCCGACGCCGGCGACGATGCGCGTCGTGCAGATCGATCCCGGACCGACTCCGACTTTCACCGCGTCCGCTCCCGCAGCCACGAGTGCCTTGGCCGCGTCGGCGGTAACGATGTTGCCGCCGATCACCTGCACGTTCGGGAAATTCTTCTTGACCCATGTCACGCGGTCCAGCACGCCTTGGGCATGTCCGTGCGCGGTATCGACGACGATGACGTCCACCGCCGCATCGACGAGAGCGCCGACGCGCTCTTCCGTATCGCCGCCCACGCCGACCGCCGCGCCGACGCGCAGGCGCTCGTGGCTGTCCTTGGCCGAGTGCGGATTGTCGCGTGCTTTCTGGATGTCCTTGACGGTGATCAGCCCGCGCAACTGAAAAGCGTCGTTGACGACGAGCACTTTCTCGATGCGGTGCCTATGCAGAAGCTGCAACACTTCGTCTTCGGAAGCGCCCTCTTTCACCGTGACGAGCTTTTCCTTGCGCGTCATGATGTGGCGCACCGGATCTTCCGGTTTCTTTTCGAAGCGCAAGTCGCGACTGGTGACGATGCCGACGAGATTCTCGCCGTCGACGACCGGCACTCCGGAAATATTGCGCGAGCGCACGATCTGCATGACTTCGCCGATCGACGTGTTCGGCGACACCGTGATCGGGTCGCGGATAACGCCGGCCTCGAATTTCTTCACCAGGCGCACTTCTGCGGCCTGCTGCTCGATCGGCATATTCTTGTGCATGATGCCGATGCCGCCGCATTGCGCCATGGTGATGGCCAGGCGTGCTTCGGTGACGGTGTCCATCGCCGCGGAGAGGATCGGAATGTTGAGGCGGATGTTCTTGGTCAGCCGCGTGGATAGATCCACGTCGCGCGGCAGGACATTCGAGTAAGCGGGTACGAGGGAAACATCGTCAAACGTGAGCGCTTCAGTGAGAATGCGCATGCCTTGATCCAAGGATATGGCCAATGATTCGATCCTGCCGGATGAACCCGATATTATATCCGAGGCGCGCTTTTCAAGCCACCGCATGCAATCGCATAGCGTGTTGACCTCCCCGGTTCCCGAACGCAGCTCCCAGGCGCCGCGCCGCTTCGGGCTCGCCGCCGCATGGCTGTCCATCGCCTTTTTCGCGGCGTTGATGCTGATGCGCGGCGCCGTGGTGTTGCGTGTGCTGACCGGCGTGGCGTCGTGTCCGTCGTGCATGGCCGCGACGGCCGTGCAGCAGGATTGCGTCCTGCTGGCGTTGTTCCTCGCTTGCGTCGCGCTGAGCCTGCTGTTCCGTTCGTATGTGCTGCAGTTGCCTCTCCTGTTGCTGAGCGTCGCGCTGATCGTCGTCGCGGCGATCGATGCCGTGGTCCTGCTCACGTTGTCGCAACGGCTGTACGTTTTCGACATCCTGAAATTCGGGAAAGAACTGAACGCGATATTCGAGTTCGCGGGCATCTTTCTCGAATCGACGGCGGGGAAGATCGTCGCCGTCGTCACGGCGCTGGGTCTGGTACTGATCGTATGTTTGCTCGCGCCGCGGCCGAAAAGGCCGCGCTCGGCGCTCGGCCTCCTGCTCACTGCGTGCGTCGCGTTCGCGTTCGGATCATGGCGGCCGAGCACGATGTCGTACATTCACTACGAGATTCTGGAAAACGTCCTAGCGGCGAACCTGGAACTTGGCGTCGACCGCGCGTACAGCCCCTCGTTCGTCGAGCGGGTGAAACGCGATCTCAAACCGGAAACGCCGCTGTGTGTCGATCACGCGTCCATCCCTGTCCATCCGAATGTTCTGTTCGTGCTGGTCGAGTCGCTGTCGATGCATCACAGCCAGTTGTTCGGCGGCGCGCGCGATCTCACGCCCAACCTCGACGCGATCGCTCGTCAATACACGTACATTCCGGACTTCTTCGCGAATGGTTTCACGACCGATGGCGGACTGATCGCGCTGATTACCGGCCGGCCTCCTGTTCCCGCCGTCGGACGCTACGAGAGCATGGAGGCGTTCAAGGGATTCGACGATTCGTCGCACGCATTGCCGCAGTTGCTGCACGACGCCGGCTACACCGCGAATTTCCTGACCACGGGCGATCTCGCGTTTCTCGACAAGACGAGCTGGCTGCGCAGCCTGCAGTTCGATCATTTCGAAGGCGCCGAAAACGCGTTCTACGACGGCTGGAAGCGCCGCCATTTCAATGCGGCCGAGGACAAGGCGCTGTACCTGCGCTTCCTGCAATGGATGGATCAGCGCGGCGACGCCAAGCCGTGGTTCGCGATGTTGCTGACCGTGAGCACGCATCCGCCGTTCATCAATCCGGAAACCGAACAGTCCGACGAGCCCGGTGCATTCCGCTACGCCGATAAACAGATCGGCGTGCTGTTCGACGAATTGAAGAAGCGGAATTTTTTCGACAACGGCATTCTTCTCATTTCCGGCGATCATCGCAGCATGACGCCGCTGTTCGCACAAGAGCAGGCGAAGTTCGGCGACAGCGCGATGGCACGCGTGCCGATGGTGATCGCGACGAGCCTTCCCGTCCGGCGCGGCGCGCTTGACGGCGCGTTCCAGCAAACGGATTTGATGCCTTCGCTCGATCATCAGCTCAATGCACGTTCCTGCCGCTTCGAGCAGCAGGGTATATTTCTCGACGAGCAACCCGTGCCGGCGACCTACATCGAACATGCGCGCGGCGACAAGCGCGATCGCCTCGACATCTATTTCCAGGCGCAAGGCGTGCGCAAAGAAGGAAACATCGTCATGGACGGCGATGCGAGCCGTTGGCTCGGCGACAAACCCGAAGATTGGCAGCAGATCATGCTGCGCGTCGCCGCCGACCGCATCGCCCGCGGCAGCGACAAGGAAAACATGCTCGACTTCATCATCGACCAATATTTTCCGCCGAAAGCGCCCTCGCCTGCTCCGCCGTCACCGGGCCAGCGCGAGCGATAACTCCGGAACGTACGTGATGATCAGCACGCACAACAGCAGCAACGCGTAAAACGGCAGGCTGGCGCGGATGATCGTCGTCGCCGGGCGTCCGAACCGCGCGCTGGCGATGAAGATGTTCATGCCCACCGGCGGCAGGAAGATGCCGATCTGCAGGTTGGCGAGGAAGATGATGCCCAGGTGCACCGGATCGATGCCGTAGTGCAGCGCCACCGGCAATACCAGCGGCACGAGGATAATGATCGCGGGAAAACCTTCCAGCAGCATGCCGAACACCAGCAGGAACAGATTGAGCAGCAGCAGGAACACCCATTTGTTGGTGATGCCGCTCTGCAACGCCGCGAAAAGCCGTTCCGGCACATCCGCATCGATCAGCCAATTGGTCAGCGCGAGCGAAAAACCGAGCACGATGAGGATCGCCCCGACCAGCAGCATGGCTTCGCGGATCACGCGCGGCAATTCGGCGAATTTGATTTCGCGACGGATGAGAACGGTGACGACGAGGACGTACAACGCAGTCGCCGCGGCCGCTTCGGATGCGGCGAGCCGTCCGGAATAAATGCCCGCGAGCACCACGAACGGCAGCGGCAACTCCCACGCGGCGCCTTTGATCGATGCCCAGATTTCCGCGCGGCTCGTCGCCTGCGGTTTGGGTAACCCGCGCGACTGCCACGCGCTGTACAGCGACAGCACGATCACCATCAGCAGGCACGGCAACAGACCCGCCTTGAACAAGGCATCGATCGCGACCGGCGGTGTGGTGTGGAATTGCTGCGCGACGACGCCGTACAGGATCAGCGGCATCGACGGCACGAGCAGCAGACCGAGACTTCCCGAAGCGGTCAGCAGTCCGAGCGAAAAACGCTCGTTGTAATGCGCATGCATCAGCGCCGGATACAGCACGGCACCGAGTGCGACCAGCGTAACTCCGGTGGCGCCGGTGAACGCCGTGAACAGCGTGCACGCGCAGATGCAGACGATCGCCAGTCCGCCCGGCAGCCAGCCGAACAGCGCGTTGGTCATTCGCACCAGCCGTCGGGGTGCCTGGCTTTCGGCAAGCAGATAACCGGCTAGCGTGAACAGCGGAATCGCGATCAGCGCGGGCATATCCGCCAATCGATAGAACTCGATGGCGACCGCGGTGCCAGGCTCACCCGCGGCATGAAAGCCCGCGAGCGCAATCACGGCGATCAGTGCGAACAGCGGCGCGCCGAGCGCGGCGAGCACGATCAGTACCAGAGCCATCAGCCAGATCACGTAGACGTCTCGCCCGGATCGTGCAGCAGCGCGGGCGGATGCGCCGGTGAGGCGAACGCGCGCACTGCGAAACGCACCGCCATCAGGCCGAATGCGATGGGCAAAATGGATTCGGGCAGCCACGCCGGCACGTTCGACACGGCGCCGGCTTGCGCGGTTTCAGCGAGATCGATCGCGACCAGCGAATAGCTGTAGTACGCCATGACCGCGCAGACCATGGCGGTGAAGCCGAGGGTGACAATACGCGCGGCGCGTTGCGCCTTCGGCGAAAGAAAACGCTGCAGTACATCGAGCGCGATGTGCTTGTCATCGCGCACGGCGGCCAGCGCGCCGAGCATGCCGGTCCACAACACCAGGCTGCGCATCAGCGGATCGGCCCACGACAATCCTGTATCGAAGAAATCGCGCAGTACGATCTGCGCGCCCGCCAGCACGACAAGAATCAACACGAGTAGCGCCAGCAGCGCATTCTCGATGCGCCCGATCCACAGCAATGCGCGCGACACGCCGTCGCTCACTTGGATCCGCGCGCAGCCGCCAGGGATTTATCGAGTGCGGCGGCCATGTCGGCAGTGATTTCGCCATCGGCCATCAATTGCTTGCGCGCCGTCGCACCGACCGCTTGCCACTGCGCGATTTCATCGGCATTCGGCGTGAAGATCGTGACGCCCTGCTTCTGCAAAGCATCGCGCGCTTGCGCGTTGTCGTCGCGGTTGATCTTTTCCAGACGCTGGAACGCGGCGCCGAGCTCGTCGCTCACCGTTTTCTGATCCTCCGCCGACAGCGAATCGATCGCCTTCTTGTCGACCACCAGAATGCCGACCACGTACGTCAGGGGCAGGTCGACCATGTGCTTGATCTTGGTGTGCCACTGGAACGCGATGGCACCCGACGGCGTGTTCGCGGCCGTGTCGATCAGGCCGGTCTGCAAGCTTGTATAGACATCGGCGAGTGGCAACGGAATCGGCGTCACGCCGCCCGCCTTGAAACCGGCTTCGGCGACGTGATCGCCTTGGGGCACCCACACTTTGGCGGCCTTCAGATCGTCCTTGTTCTTGATGTCCTTCACGCTCATCAGGTACGCGAAACCGCCGCCGCAGATGCCGATCGCCTCGAAGCCGGTCTGCTCGAAACTCTTCTTGAGCAGCGGATCGATGTCGGCGCGTACCTTGTCGACTTCGGCCTGCGTCTTGAACAGGAACGGCAGGCTGTAGATCTGTGCATCCTTGTCGATGGCCGACAGTTCGCCGCCGGTGAACGCGCCGCCCTGAAGCTGGCCGATCTTGATCTTGCGCAGTACCGCCGGCTCGTCGCCCATTACGCCGCCGGGGTAATACTTGATCTCCACGCGATCGGACGTCTTGGTTTTCACGGCGTCCGCGCCGGCGCGCATTTCGCGCATCCACGCCGTGCCGTCGGGTGCTACGGTGGCGATCTTGATGGTCGTTGCGGCGTTTGCGGCTGTTGCGATGAACGACGCCAGCACCCACAAAATATACTTTTTCATCTTCGCGCTTTCCTTTCTAGAAATAGTCCTTGCCCGATTCCAGCAAAGCCTTCGCCTTCACTTTCGCCAGCGTATTTATCAGAGTGAGTTTCGGCGCCACCGGATCGGCCGCAAGCACTTCGTTCAACAGTTTGTCGTGCAATTGCTGGTCGAACACCAGCCGCGCGTAGAACTGCGCATAAAGCACACGCACCATCTGGTTCCTGCCGTGCGAGAGTTCGAGCGCCTTGTCGAAATTCGCCTTGCCCTCCTCCGGCTTGCCGCCCAGCGAAGCAGGACGAATTGAATTGATCACGCCCAGATACGTGTAGGCACCGCCGTCGTCGTACGCCGGATCGATTGCCGTGATGCGCGCCAGCAACGCCTGCAGCTTCGGCAGATCGGCGATCGCGTTCCAGTCGCCGGTATTGACCTGGATGCGGCCGGCCCACGCCGCTGCGAATCCGTAGATCGTTTCGACGTCGCCCTTGTTCGATTGCGCAAGCGCCGCCCGAAATTCGTCGAACGGAGTCTGCAGCGCGTCGCACAGTTTCTTCTCACGGATGCACAGCGCGCGACGCGCGTAACCGTAGGCGCGCTCGGCCATGCGCTGCGCGCGAACCGGATCGCCGACGAATCCGCCGGCATAGGCGCCGTAGAGTTTCGCGCCAGCGAGCAGCGTCGATGGATTTTGCGGATCGCTCTCGATGATGCCGTCGATCAGCATCAGGTACGCGGGCAAGCCATCGTGAACGGTAACCACGTCGTCTTCGTTGAGGATGCCCGCGGTCAAACTGTCGGTGAACTGGTGCGTCGCCCGATTGACCACGCTCGCACACGCCGACAGCGCCAATGCTGCCGCGAGAAAAACGAAACGCGTCCGCCACATCATTCGAGTTCCGCTGCCTCCACCGTGTTCTCCATCAGCGTGGCGACCGTCATAGGCCCTACGCCGCCCGGCACCGGCGTGATCCACGAGGCGCGTTCCGCTGCCCGCGCGAATTCCACGTCGCCCGTCAGCGAGCCGTCGGCCAGACGATTGATGCCGACATCGATCACCACCGCGCCGGGCTTGATCCAGTCGCCTTTCACCAGACCCGGTTTGCCGACGGCCACCGCCACGATATCGCCGCCGGCCACGACGTTTGCAAGGTCTCGCGTAAATTTATGGCAACAAATCGTTGTGCAGCCTGCCAGAAGCAGCTCCAGCGCGAGCGGACGGCCGACATGATTGGAAACGCCGACGACCACCGCGGTGCTGCCGCGAACCGGGCGATCGGTCGCGGCCAGCAGCGTCATCACGCCTTTCGACGTGCACGGACGCAATCCGCGCTGGCGCAACGCCAGCCGGCCGATGTTTTCCGGATGGAATCCGTCGACATCCTTGCGCGGATCGATGCGATTGATCAGCGGCGGCGCGTCGATGTGCGGCGGCAGCGGCAGTTGCACGAGGATGCCGTGTACGTCCGGATCGGTATTGAGTTGGTCGATGAGCGCGGCGAGTTCCTGCTGCGTCGTCGTCGCCGGAAGATCGTAATCGCGCGAGCGGAAACCGACGTGCGTGCAGGCGCGACGCTTGTTCCTCACGTACACCGCGGACGCCGGATCCTGGCCGACGAAAATCACCGCCAGTCCGGGCGGACGCTTGCCGGCGGCGACACGCTGCTGCACGCGAGCCTTGAGTGTGTCGAGCAGATTGTCGGCGATGCGCTTGCCGTCGAGGATGCGTGCGGCCATGCGGGATATGTCGAACTGAGGTTGCGCATTATCGCCGCTGCGGCGGGCGCGGTAAAATCGGCGTCGCAACGGAGAGACGACGTGACCGATTCGACCACCGAATTCGAAGCAGCGGCCTTTCGCCGCCTGCTCGCCCACCTCAACGAAAAACGCCGGGACGTGCAGAACATCGACCTGATGATATTGGCCGGTTTCTGCCGCAATTGCCTGGCCGACTGGTATCGCGAAGCTGCCGCCGAACGCGGCGCGGCGCTGAGCAAGGACGAAGCTCGCGAGCGCATCTACTGCGAACCGTTCGCGCAGTGGAAATCCAAGCATCAGAAGGAAGCGACGCCGCAACAGCTCGCCGCGTTCGAGGCGGCGCAAAAGGTACATGGCTGAGGTAATTGCCGAGACGTCGTTCGATCTCGGCGACGTCATCGCGCGACCGTATCGCGACGGCGACGCGCTGGCGCTCGTGTCGGCCGTACACGAGTCGGTGATGTCGGTTGGGCGATGGCTGCCGTGGTGCACGCCCGACTACGACGAAAAGCACGCGATCGACTGGATCGCACGCTGTCGAACCGGCTGGACAGCCGGCGACCAGTTCGCGTTTGCGATGTTCGATGCGCGCAACGGCGAATTGCTCGGCGCCGTCGGACTCAATCACCGCAATCGCGAGCACAACTTCGCCTCGATCGGTTACTGGGTTCGCGAATCGGCGCGCGGGCGTTCGCTGGCATGGCGTGGCGCGAAACACGTGATTCGTTTCGGTTTCGACATCGTGCGACTGACGCGCATCGAGATCATCGCCGCGCTGGAGAATGCCGCGAGCCGCCGGACAGCCGAACGTTGCGGCGCGCGTTTCGAAGGTGTGCAGCGCAACCGCCTGGTCGTTGGCGACCGTGCCTTCGACGCGGCGATGTACTCTCTCGTTCCGGACGATCTCGCCGAACGCTAGTGCGCAGCGCAGAGCTGCGCGAGATCTTCGTAACCGGTGAATCGCGCGTTCCCGCCGCAGCCCGGACAATTCGGATCGCGCGGCAATCGCAACTCGCGGAATGTCGCCGCCAGCGCGTCGTAGCACAGCAGCCGTCCGATCAGCGGTGCGCCGATGCCGAGGATGAGCTTGATCGCCTCGGTCGCCTGCAGCATGCCGATCGTTCCCGGCAACACGCCGAGCACGCCCGCCTCCGCGCAGTTCGGCGCTTCCGCCGCGGCCGGTGGTTCCGGGAACAGGCATCGATAGCACGGTGATTCGTCCCGGCGCGCGTCGAACACGCTGACTTGCCCCGTGAACCGATGCACCGCGCCATACACCAGCGGAATGCGCAGACGTCGCGTCGCGGCATCCAGAAGATAACGCGTCGGGAAATTGTCCGCGCCATCGACGACCACGTCGCTGCCTTGGATCATCGACTCGACATTGTCGGCGCGCAGCCGATGCGGCCGCATTTCGATGCGGATGGTCGGATTGAGCGCGCTCAAACTGATGCGCGCCGAGTCGGCTTTGCTGTGACCGACACGCGCATCGGTATGGACGATTTGACGCTGCAGGTTGGATCGCTCCACGCGATCATCGTCGACCAGCGTGAGCATGCCAACTCCGGCGGCCGCGAGATACAGCGATGCCGGTGAGCCAAGTCCGCCGGCGCCGATCAGCGTGACGCGCGCGGCGTTGAGCCGGCGCTGTCCGGCGACACCGACTTCCGGCAGCAGCAGATGCCGCGAGTAACGTTCCGCTGCATCGTCATCGAGTTCGCCGCGTGCGACGGGCAGCGATTCGGCCTGCCATCGCTGAAAACCGCCGGCGACCGAAGCCACGTTGGAGTAACCGTGCCGCAACAATATTTCCGCGGCGCGCAGCGAGCGTTGGCCGCTGGCGCAGATCGCCACGACCGCGCGATCGCGTTGCGGCGCAAGCGCTTCAACGCCGTGCTCGAATTCCGCCATCGGCAGTGGATGCGCGCCCTGTGGCATGCCGGCGGCGCGCTCGTTATCGTCGCGCACGTCGATCAGCACAGCACCGGCGAGTTGACGCGCCAGCGCGTCGCCGGGTGTGATTTCCACAGGTTTCAGTTGCGCCGCCATCGCAAAAGTATACCCCGTCAGCCCGGCCAGCCCGGCAGCGGCAGCACGCGCACGACCGCACCGGCTTCGAGTGAGCGTGTTTCTTCGGAGATGACGATCAAACCATCCGCATCCGCCGCGCCGCGCAGCATGCCCGAGCCCTGTTGCGCCAGCGGAGTGGCGATAAGCTGCCCGCTTGCATCGCAGCCGATTCGGGCGCGAAGAAATTCCGTGCGTCCGTGACGCTTCGCAAACGGCGTAGCCAACCGTGCCGCGAGTTCCGGCGCATCGCGTACGCCGGTCATCGCGGCGATGGCCGGCCGCACGAGCGTGAGGAACGTCGCGATGCCCGACACCGGGTTGCCCGGCAACGCGAACATCAGCGCGCGCCCGACATGTCCGAACAGAAACGGCATGCCGGGCTTGATACGTACTTTCCAGAAATATACTTTTCCGATTTCCGCGATGATGCTCGGCAGGAAGTCGGCCTCACCGGCCGATACGCCGCCGCTACTGATCACGATGTCGGCCTGCTCGCCGGCGCGTTGCAGCGCGGCCGTCAGCGCGGCGCGGTCGTCGCGCAGATGTTCGTGGGCGAGCAGTCGCGCGCCGTGCTGTTCGATCAATCCGCCGAGGCTGTAGCGGTTGCTATTGAAAACCTGTCCGTAGCCGCGCGATTCACCGGGCGCAATCAGTTCGTCGCCGGTGGTGAGCAGGATCGCCGATGGCCGCGTCGTGACATTCGCCTGTGCAATTCCGAACGACGCCAGCACCGCGACGCGCGACGGATTGAGCACGTCGCCGCGCGACAACGCAGCGTCGCCCTTCGCGTAATCTTCGCCGGCCGGCCGCACATTCGCGCCGCGCATGGTGCCCGGCGCGATCACGACGGTGTCGTTATCGAGCCGTGTGTTCTCTTTCATCACGACGGTGTCTGCGCCCGGCGGCATCGGTGCGCCGGTGGTGATGCGCACGCAGGTCCCCTTCTCGACCGCGGGGATTTCGATGCCGCCCGCCAGGATCGCGCCGATGAGGCGCAGTCGCGTTTCACCGGACGCCGCGAGTTCCTCGCCGCGAACCGCGAAGCCGTCCATCGCCGAATTGACGTAGCCAGGGACGTCGAATGGCGCGTACACATTTTCAGCGAGGATGCGGCCGAAGCATGCGTCCAGCGCAACGCGTTCGCTCGGCATCGGCCGCGCGCTGGCAATGCTGCGCACGCGCTCGCGCGCCGCGTCGATGCCGAGAATCGATGCGTCGATGTTACCCACGATGCGCATTCTCCCAGTCGCGGAATTCGTCCGGCGTATTGAGATTGTGGAAGGCGTCGTGTTGCTTCGAGAAATCGACGTCGACGGCACCGCATTCGTCCTGCCAGCGCCAGACGGCGAGATCGCGTTCGAGCGCCTCGTGCGCGGAAGCGGCGCGCCGGCGCGCATACAGCGCGAACAACGGCTGACGACGTTCTCCGTCGTGCGCGACCGCGACGTCGCGTTCGCCGACGGCGCCGAGCAGACGCTCGGCCAGATCGCGCGGCGGTCGCGGCACATCGACGGACGCGGTGAGCAGCCACGACGTATCGCAGCGCGCCAGCGCTGTTGCGATACCGGCGAGTGGTCCGCGAAATCCGGGCACGTCGTCGGCGACGACCGGCGCATAGGCGGCATACACCTCGGCGTGACGGTTGGCGAGGATCATCACTCGGCTCACCTGCGCGCGGATACTCTCGAACACGTACGCAATCAATGGGCGTCCGGCGAGCAATTCCAAGCCTTTGTCGCGACCGCCGAGGCGTCGGCCGGCGCCGCCGGCGAGGATCGCGGCGGTGACTGCGGGCGCAGTCATCGTTTCTTGGCGTTGCGGATCAGGCGCCGACGTTTCTTTACCTGCCGGTCGGTGAGTTCGTTCTTCTTGCCGGCGAACGGATTTTCGTTCTCGCGGAATTCGATTCGGATCGGCGTGCCTTCCAGCTTGAAGCGCTTGCGGAAGAAATTTTCCAGATAGCGGCGGTAGCCGTCGGCGATGTTCTTGGTGCGGCTGCCGTGGATGACGACGGTCGGCGGATTGGTGCCGCCCGGATGCGCGAAGCGCAGTTTCGGCGCGTGGCCGCGGACCAGCGGCGGCTGATAGGCTTCGTACGCCTTTTCCAGTGCGCGTGTGAGTTCGGCCGAGCCGAATTCGCGCGTCGCCGACGCGTAGGCGCGATTGATCGCACGCATCAACTCGGCAATGCCGGAGCCGTGCAGCGCGGAGAGGGTCACGACGCGCGCGTAGGCGACGAAATCGAGCTTGCGCGACAGCGATGCGCGGCATTGATCGCGCTCGTAGGTCGACAAGCCGTCCCACTTGTTCACCGCGATGACGAGTGCGCGCTGCTCCTCGAGCACGTGTCCGATCACGGTTGCATCCTGTTCGGAAACGCCTTCGTGCGCATCGAGCAGCACCACCACGACATTCGCCGCCGCGATCGACTGCAGGGTTTTTATCACGCTGAATTTCTCGACCGCTTCCTCGACGCGCGCGCGGCGGCGCACACCGGCGGTGTCGATCAGCGTGTAGCGTTTGCCGTCGCGTTCGAGCGCGACGCTGATCGAGTCGCGTGTGGTGCCGGCGATCTCGGAAACGACGACGCGATCTTCGCCGAGCAGCCGGTTGACCAGCGTCGACTTGCCTACGTTCGGACGACCGACGATGGCGACGCGCATGCCTTGTTCGACGGTTTGCGAGGATTCCTCCGGATCGGGCGCAGGCAGTCGCGACAGCATCGCCTCGATGAGTGCAGGAACGCCGCGGCCGTGCGCGGACGATGTCGGGAGCATCGCCGCGACGCCGAACGCGGCGAAATCGCCGAGCGCCGCGTTTTCGTCGAGGCCGTCCACTTTGTTGACGACGAGCAGCAACGGTTTGCCGGTGCGGCGCACGTCGTTGAGAATGTTGCGGTCCTGCGGCAGCACGCCGTCGCGCGCGTCGACGACGAGAACGATCAGATCGGCTTCGTCGATCGCGAAATCGACCTGACGTGCGGTCAGCGCGCCGATGCCTTCCTTGTCGCCGGTCAGGCCGCCCGTATCGACGACGACGAATTCGCGCAAGCCCTGGCGACAAATGCCGTAGTGTCGATCGCGCGTGAGTCCGGGCAGGTCGTGCACGAGCGCGTCGCGCGTGCGCGTGAGGACGTTGAAGAGCGTGGATTTGCCGACGTTCGGACGGCCCACCAGCGCGACGACGGGAAGCACGTCAGCCTCCTGCGCGGCGCGTGGTATCGCGCGGCCGCGGCGCGCTTGCCACGGCCGCGTTCATTATTTGGCGATCCGCCAGGCGCCGATCACGCCGTCGATGTCTTCGACATAAACGGTGTCGCCGACCACGACCGGCGGCGACTGGATGGCGTGCTTGGACAAACGCGCGCGTGCGACGAACTTGCCGTCGCTGGCATCGAGCACGTGCACGAAGCCGTCGAGATCGCCGACGACGACGAAATCGCCGATCGCGGTTGCGCCGCCGAGCCAGCGGTATTTCAGCGCGTCCTGTTTCCAGTTCGATGCGCCGGTGCGCAGATCCAGCGCCCACACCGTGGAGTTCCCGTCAACGACGAAAAGCTGCGTCGGCGCATAACCGACGCCGGTGTACGTGGACAGAACGTGTGTCCACAACGGACGGCCGGACTGCGCGATGATGGCTGCGACCTGTCCGCGATGGCCCGCCGCATACACGACGCCATCGCCGACCGCGACTGTGCCGTCTACATCCTGCAAACGTTCGATTTCGGTGCGGCCTTCGCCGGTGGCCAAGGTTTGTTCCCACGCGATCTTGCCCTCGGCGAGCGTGAGCGCAACGACCTTACCGTTGTCTTCGCCGGCGTAAACGAACTGGCCGTCGGTGACCGGCGAAGCGTTGCCGCGCAGACTCAGCACCGGCACGCTCGAACGGTCATAGGTCCACTTGCGTGATCCGTCGGAGGCGTTGAAGCCGTAAAGACGTCCGTCGTTGGTGCGCACGACCGCCACGCCGCCGGCGATCAGTGGCGTCGAGATCACCTCGGAAGACACCTGCGCAGTCCAGCGTTCCTTGCCGTCGGCAGCGTCGAACGCCTGTACGACGCCTTCGAGCGAACCGGCCACGACGATCGAGCCGTCCGATCCCGGACCGCCGCCCCAGCGCATGGAATTTTCGCCGTGATGCCAGATGAAACCGTGACGCTTGCCCATGTGGGCGTGCCACAGCGCCTTGCCGCTGGTGGCATCGAGCGCGGTGATGGAGCCATCCACGCCGGAGGTGAAGACCTTGCCACCGACAACAGTCGGCTGCATGCGTGCGCCGGATTTCTGCGCGCCGCCGGTCGGATGCTCGATCCACAACTGCTGCATCTGAGCTGTCGGCGTGATTTCGGTCAACGGCGTCGGCGGTTCGATGTTCTCTTTCTTGACATCGTTGAAGATGTTCTTGATGGTCTGGCAGCCGGTCGCGGTGAACGCCAGCACGACAAGCAATACGACGCGCTTTACAACGGCATGTTTCACAAAATCGCGCTTCATGAGCCTTTCTTCTCCACGCCGCCGAGGTCGTTGCGTTTCATTTCGATGAAGGAACGCGTCGGCGCGTTCGGGTCGAGGTTGGTGAGCGCGTCGGTGTACGCGGTACGCGCTTCGTCCTTGCGGCCGAGCGCGCTGAGCGCATCGCCGCGCAGTTCGTCGCGCAGCGCGACGTAGCCGAGGGGTGTGAGGCTGTCGAGCAGCTTGAGCGCGTCGTCGTTTTTCTTCTGCGCGATTTCGTTGCGCGCCAGGTACAGGCCGGCGAGCGTCTTCATCGCCTCGCCGCTGGCGTGACTGTGTGCGTTTTCGAGCATCGCCTGCGCCCCGGCGACATCGCCCTTCGCTTCAGCGGCATCGGCCAGGCGCAGCGCGGCAATGGTCGCATACGGCGTGTCGGCGAAATCCGATTGCAGCTTGTCGGCGATCTGCTTGGCGGCCGCGTCGTCTTTCTTGTCGAGATCCTGGGTGAATACGCCGAACTGGGTAGCCGCATCCAGGCGATGTGCGCCACGGTGAGCGTGCCACTGCTGCCAGCCGAAGATCAGCAACAGGCCGAGCGCCACACCGATGACGATCGACATGGCGTTTTCGCGCAGCCACTTCTGTACCAGTTCGCCTTGTTCGTGTTCGTCCAGTACATCAAAAGCCATCGCGTCTCACCCGAGAAAAATATGGAATCCGAAGATGTGGGAACGCGCGGTACGACCGCGCGCGATGCGCCGCTGAGCGGCGCGGAGGAATGTCAGAAAGGCTGCCGAAACGACAACATAGAGTAGCAGGAACCGCCGACCCTGTGGACGGCGGAATCGAAACCCCGTTCAGCCGCCGCTATGCGACAGCATGCTCTCGCCCGCCGCCAGCTTGAAGTGCGCGACGTTGGAGCGGCGAAACGCGGAAAGGTCCTGCAGTTTTCCATCGACTTCGACGGTCGCGCCGTTCACGTTGCCCAGATGCGCGTCGATGGTTTGCTCGCTGTGGTACACGCGCGTGGCTCCGGCGGAGATAATGCCGTGTTCGAGCCTGCGCCCGTCGGCGGTGGAGACATCTACCCAACTCGGTTCGGCGAACGTGATGCGGAGCGAGTGCTGACCCGGCGGAATCACGGTGTCGTCGGGTTTGGGCGCATCGGCCGAAACGGTCGGTGGGAACGGCGTCATCGACGCGGCCAGCGGGCGTTCCTCGACACTCGGTTTCGGATTCTGCGCAACGGACGCATCGGTTGCCGGAGCCGACGGCAAAGCTTTGGCCGACGAGTCGTTATGTGCGGCGGCCTGAGTATTTTCGGTCACGTCGAGCGGCGTTACGCGGACGAGATTCGAATCGAATCCCGCGCGCATGGCCAGCAGCACGGCCGGCACGATGATCACGCCGGTGAGCACGAGATACAGCGCCGAGCCGGAGTAACGCTGGAACAGATAGCGCGGACGCGAAATCGTGCCGCTGGTGGTCAGTGGCGGAAGTTCGGCGTGCTGTTCGAGCACACGGTCGGCCAATATCATCGGCAGCCCAAGGAACGCCAAATATTTGGTCAGATAGCCGCGCAGGTACACGCCGTGGCCGATGCGCTCGAACTCGTCGCGCTCGAGCGCATCGAGAATCGCCAGGCGCATTTTCGTGCGCGCGGCTGCGTCCTCGCGAGTTATCCCGCGCGCCTCGCGTGCGGCGCGCATGCGCTGGCCGAGGCTTTCGGGCACGTCCAAGGCATCCACGCGCATTTCTCGCGCAGGCTCCGCGGGTTCAGACGGATCTTCTGCGTTCACTACCTCGGCCGGTGCGACCATCTCGGAGTGCGAGAGCTGTTCTTCCGCGCATTGCGACGTGCGCGGATCGAGGACGTCTTGGCGCGCCTCGTCGTTCGAGCCGTTTTGTTGTGTGTTCATCTCGGCGGGTGTTACGGCATCAAAAAAGGATAATTGGACCTGCTCGGCCGCATCCGGTTGCGCCTCGCTCGGAATGATCTTGCTGGCTATTTCCCCTTCCCGCGGGGTGTATACCTCAACTTTGTGATGATTTTCCGTGCCCACGGTCTCAATGTGCCTCCGTGGTCGAGGATGTTGCCCCGTCCAGAACGCGAACTTGCTCCGATTCCGGGAACTGCTCGCGCAGACGCTGCGCGTAGTCACGCGCGGCATCCGGATGGCCGAGCTTCACCTCGATGTTGCGAGCGAGCAGTAGGGCCGCCGGGTCGGGACGTCCGAGCGCCTCGAAGCGCTGGACGAACGCACGGGCGTGGAAAAAGTCGTTCTTCTGGTACAGCGCGTCGGCCATCTGGAAAAGCGCCACGCCGTTCTTCGCGTTGGCTTCCAGCGCCTTGCGGAAATCGAGGATCGCCTCGTCCAGATGCGCGCTGCCTTCTTTCATCAGGCAACTGCCGGCATTGCTGTAGAGGATGTCGGGTGTCTTGTAGAACGGATCGGCCATCGCGGCGGCGAAGTAAGGCTGCGCCTGCGCGACGCGACCGCTGCTGCACAGGAACTGGCCGTAGTTGTTGTTGACATCGCCCGATTTCGGCGCGAGCTGCGCGGCACGGGCGTAATGCTCTTCGGCGGATTTGGGATTGCCCAGATGCTCGTAGAGCACGCCGATCACCGTGTGCGCGTCGACGGAATTCGGATCCCGGGCGAGCGCCTTCTGCAGGTTTTCCATCGCGTAGTCGAGCTTGCCCTGCTGCATGTAGCGCTGGCCGAGCTCGACGTAGATGCTCACGGCATCTTTTTTCTTTTCTTCTTTCGTTTCGGAGACGGTCGCATCGCTCTTAGGCGGCTGCACATGCCGGATCTCGTTCGACGAATTGCAGGCCGCAACCAGCAATCCCATCGCGCCGAGCAGAGCGATACGGCTACGCAGCATGCTTGGCTCCCTCTTCGAGCCGCCGCCGGAATTCGGCCTGGCGCCGCGTGCGGTCGACGACCTGCCCCTTGAGCTGGCCGCACGCCGCGTCGATATCGTCGCCACGCGTG
This sequence comes from uncultured Gammaproteobacteria bacterium, assembly GCA_963708785.1. Classification (GTDB taxonomy): domain Bacteria; phylum Pseudomonadota; class Gammaproteobacteria; order Xanthomonadales; family Rhodanobacteraceae; genus Rudaea. The sequence goes on along the minus strand of CAVPTJ010000012.1, from coordinate 378,492 downwards.
CGGCGGACCATGGTCAGCACGTCGGCGTCGAGCAGCGTTTTCTGGAAAGCGCGGATCACGGTTTCGTCCGAGCGCTCGTACTGCGTGCCGGTGAACGTGTTGAACGGAATGAGATTGACCTTGCTCGGCACCTGACGCATCAGCTTGATGAGCTGGCGCGCGTGTTCGGGTTTGTCGTTCACGCCTTTGAGCATGGTGTATTCGAACGTGATCGACGTGCGCGGACGGCGCGCGGCATAGCGCTGGCACGCGCCCATCAATTCGGCGATCGGATATTTCTTGTTGAGCGGGACGAGTTCGGTGCGCAGTTCATCGTTCGGCGCGTGCAGCGAAACGGCGAGGGACACGTCGCTCGCTTCGCTCAGCTTGTCGATCATCGGCACGAGGCCCGCCGTCGACAATGTCACGCGTTTGTTGGCGAGGCCGAAGCCGAGATCGTCGCGCATCACGCTCATCGCACGCACGACGTTGTCGAAATTGAGCAGCGGCTCGCCCATGCCCATCATCACGACATTGGTGAGCTTGCGTTGATGATGCGGCACGTTGCCCAGATGCTTCGCCGCGACGAACACCTGCCCGATGATTTCGGCCGCCGACAGATTGCGGTTGAAACCCTGCGTGCCCGTCGAGCAGAAACGGCAGCTCAGTCCGCAGCCGATCTGCGACGACACGCACAGCGTGCCGCGGCCGGATTCCGGAATGAACACCGCTTCGATCGCGCTGCCGCCATCCATGCCGAGCAGCCACTTGTGCGTGGCGTCCGCGGCTTGCTTCTCGAACAGCGTGTTGGGCGGAACGATCTCGACGGACGCTTCGAGTTTCTCGCGAAGCGCCTTGCCGACATCGGTCATCTGCGAAAAATCGGTGACGTGGCGATGATAGATCCACTTCATCACCTGCTCGGCGCGATAGGGTTTTTCGCCGAGCTGTCCGAACAGATCGCGCAGACCTTGGCGATCGTAGTCGAGCAAATTGACTTTGGAGTCGGTCACCGAATTTCTCTCAGCGCGAGCACAGCTCGGTGCCTGCGAAAAAGTACGCAATTTCCACTTGTGCAGTTTCCGCCGCGTCGGAGCCGTGCACGACATTCGCGTCGATCGATTGCGCGAAGTCGGCGCGGATCGTTCCGGCCGCTGCTTTCTTCGGATCGGTGGCACCCATCAGATCGCGATTCTTGAGAATCGCGCCGTCGCCTTCGAGCACCTGGATCATCACCGGACCGGAAACCATGAACTCGACCAGCGGTTTGAAGAACGGACGCTCGCGATGTACGGCGTAAAAACCCTCGGCTTCTTTCTGCGAAAGATTTTTCATTTTCGCGGCCACGACTTTCAGGCCGGCTTTTTCAAAACGCGAATAGATTTCGCCGATGACATTTTTCGCGACGCCATCGGGTTTGATAATGGAAAGGGTGCGCTCCAGCGCCATGAACAGTTTCTCCGGATTTTCGATGAAGGGGAGCTCCCCGGCTCCGAATGTGAATCCTAACATCAAATGCGCGGAAATCCAGAGGTTTAGCACATAAAACGTGGGAACTTTCTCAGACGCGCGTTGAGCAAAGTTTGCTCGTTTCACGGGGCATCGCGTTGACCGCCACCGATCCGACCCCTATCATTTCAAACGAACGTTCGGAAACGCGAGATTCCGTTTGAGCAGTCCGCACTTTTCCACGAAGCAACGCATCCTCGATTCGGCCGAAGCGCTGTTCGCGCGGCACGGTTTCGTGGGCGCGTCGCTGCGGCAGGTGACTGCGGCGGCGAAGGTGAATCTGGCCGCGGTGAATTATCACTTCGGCTCGAAGGAAAACCTGATCAACGAAGTATTCCGGCGGCGCCTGGATGTTTTAAACACCGAGCGCTTGCGTCATCTGGCGGCCACGCAAGCCAATCCGGGTCACTGTCTGGAAGATGTGCTGGCCGCCTTCGTCGAACCGGCATTGGCCGTAGCGCACGACGACGCGGGCGGCGCGGGATTCGTGCGCGTGCTCGCGCGGGCCTATGCCGAGCACAACGAACAGCTCCGCAAGTTCCTGCACGACAATTACGGACCCACGCTCAAGCAGTTCGCGGCGGCATTCGCGAACCTGCTGCCGCATCTGGAAAAGCAGGAATTATATTGGCGACTGGATATCATCAGCGGCGCGCTGACGTATGCCATGGCCGATTTCGGCATGATCAAGCGGCGCGGCACCTCCGAACAGCAGCATCGCGAACTCTCGTCATCGCACCTCATCAAATTCGCCGCCGCCGGTCTGAGAACCGCCTAGGCGTACCCTTTCACCGTTATCTTTCTTCCGAGGGATTCATGAGCAACCCTACTCTTCGTGTTCGCAAAGCCGCCGTGCTCGGCGCGGGCGTCATGGGCGCGCAGATCGCCGCGCATCTGACCAACGCCGGCGTCGACACGGTGCTGTTCGATCTGCCGGCAAAGGACGGTGATCCGAATGGCATCGTCCTCAGGGCGATCGAGAATCTGAAGAAGCTTTCGCCGGCACCGCTGGCGGACAAGTCGCGCGCTGCGTCGATCACGCCGGCGAACTACGACAAGGATCTGGAGAAACTGAAAGGCTGCGATCTGATCATCGAAGCCATCGCCGAACGGCTGGACTGGAAGAAAGATCTGTACGCCAAGATCGCGCCATTCGTGGCCAAGGAAGCAGTGCTGGCAAGCAACACTTCCGGTTTGAGTATCAATGCGTTAGCCGATGTTCTTGATGAAGCTTTGCACCATCGGTTCTGCGGCGTGCATTTCTTCAATCCGCCGCGTTACATGCATCTGGTCGAGTTGATTCCGTGCGTGAAAACCGACCCGACCGTGCTCGATGGCCTGGAAGCGTTTTTGACGACAACGCTCGGCAAAGGTGTGATCCGCGCCAAGGACACGCCGAACTTCATCGGCAATCGCATCGGTGTGTTCTCGATGCTGGCGACGATGCATCACACGCAGCAGTTCAAGCTCGGCTACGACGTCGTCGATGCGCTCACAGGTCCGGCCATCGGCCATCCGAAATCGGCGACATATCGCACCGCCGACGTGGTCGGCCTGGACACCATGGGCCACGTCATCAAGACCATGGACGACACGCTGCCCAAGGATCCGTGGCACGACTACTTCAAGCCGCCTGCCGTCTTGAAGGCGCTGATCGACAAAGGCGCGTTGGGCCAGAAAACCGGAGCGGGATTCTTCCGCAAAGTCGGCAAGGACATCCTCGTGCTCGATCCTGCAAAACAGGATTACGCGCCGCAGACCGGCAAGGTCAGCGATGAAGTCGCGGGGATTCTCAAGCTCAAATCGCCCGCGGAACAGTTCGCGAAACTGCGTGCGAGCAGCGATCCGCAGGCGCAGTTCCTGTGGTCGATCCATCGCGACCTGTTCCATTACGCGGCCTATTTCCTCGGCGACATCGCCACGAGTGCGCGCGACATCGATTTCGCCATGCGTTGGGGTTACGGCTGGAAGCTCGGTCCGTTCGAGACGTGGCAGGCGGCTGGCTGGGCGAATGTGGCCAAGTGGATTTCCGAAGACATCGCGGCCGGTAAAGCGATGAGCACCGCGCCGTTACCGGATTGGGCGTCCGACCCGAAGCGCACCGGCGTGCACAACGAACAGGGTTCGTACTCGGCGTCGACGAACACCTACGTACCGCGCTCCGACGCGCCGGTCTACAAACGCCAGTTGTTCCCGGAAACGGTGATAGGCACGAAGCTTGACGCGGGCAAGACCGCACTGGAAACCGACGATGTGCGCTTGTGGACGATCGGCGGCGACGACATCGCCATCCTGTCGTTCAAGACCAAGATGCACACGATCGGTCAGGGTGTGCTCGACGGCATCCACAAAGCCATCGACGAAGTGGAACGCAATTTCAAGGCGGTCGTCATCTGGCAGGACAGCGAACCGTTCAGCGTCGGCGCCAATCTGAAGGAGGCCGGCGCGGCGATGAAAACCGGCAAGCCAGGCGATCTCGACAAATTCATCGACCGCTTCCAGCAAACCAGCATGCGCATCAAGCATTCGCTGGTGCCGGTCGTCGCGGCAGTGCGCGGCATGGCATTCGGCGGCGGTTGCGAATTCCAGATGCATTCGGCGCGCACCGTCGCTGCGCTCGAAAGCTATATCGGACTTGTCGAAGCCGGTGTCGGCCTGTTGCCGGCAGGCGGCGGTTTGAAGGAACTCGCGCTGCGCGCGGCGAAAGCGGCCGTGGGCGGCGACGTGTTCACGCAGCTCAAAAGCGTGTTCGAAACGATTGCGATGGCGAAGGTTTCCGGCAGCGCGCTCGAAGCGAAGGAAATGGGCCTGCTGCGAGCGGACGATGTCGTGGTCTTCCACGCCAACGAATTGCTTTACGTCGCCAAAACGCAAGCGAACGCGCTCGCGGAATCAGGATGGCGTCCGCCGCTGCCGGATCGCGCGATCACGGTCGCGGGCGATGTCGCGACGGCCACATTCAAGGCCAGCCTCGTGAACATGCTTGAGGGCCGCTTCATTTCCGAATACGACATGGAAATCGCCTCGCGCATCGCCGACACCCTTTGCGGCGGCCAGATCGAACGCGGTTCGACCGTCGACGAACAATGGCTGCTCGATCTGGAACGCGCGCATTTCATCAAGCTCGCGCTGAACCCGAAGACGCAGGCGCGCATCGAACACACGATGACCACCGGCAAGCCGCTGCGCAACTGAGACGATCACGGAGAATCCCATGAGCAAACAGACACAAGAAGCCTACATCGTCTCGGCGATCCGCACGCCCGTCGGCAAGGCGCCGCGTGGCGTGTTCCGCAACACACGTCCGGACGACATGCTGGCTTTCGCCATCGATGCCGCGTTGTCCAAATTTCCACAAATCGACAAAGCGCGCATCGACGACGCGATCATCGGCTGCGCTATGCCCGAAGCCGAGCAAGGCATGAACGTCGCTCGCATCGCGGTGCTTCTGGCTGGGCTGCCGAACGTGGTCGCGGCGGTGACGGTCAATCGTTTCTGCTCGTCGGGTCTGCAGGCCGTGGCGATGGCAGCCGATCGCATCCGCCTCGGAGAAGCCGATCTCATGATCGGCGGCGGCACGGAAAGCATGAGCATGGTGCCGATGATGGGCTACCACCCTGTGTTCAATCCGCGCATTTTCGAGAACGAACACATCGGCATCGCCTACGGCATGGGTATCACCGCCGAGAAAGTGGCCGAGCAATGGAAGGTGTCGCGTGAGGAACAGGACGCGTTTGCCGTGCAAAGCCACGCCAAGGCGTTAGCCGCGATCCAGAACGGCGAGTTCGCCGATGAGATCGCGCCGTATACGCTCGCTGATCACTATCCCGATCTCGGCACACGCAAGACAATCGACGACACACGTATCGTCAAGAACGACGAAGGCCCGCGCGCCGGTACGACGATGGAAGCGCTCGCGAAACTCAAGACGGTGTTCCGCGCCAACGGCTCAGTCACAGCCGGCAATTCCTCGCAAATGTCGGACGGCGCCGGCGCGGTGCTGCTAGCGAGCGAAAAGGCGATCAAGGAATTCAACCTCACTCCCCTCGCCCGCTTCGTCGGTTTCGCGGTGGCAGGCGTGCCACCGGAAATCATGGGCATCGGTCCGAAGGCGGCGATTCCGAAAGTGCTGGCCCAGACCGGCATCAAACAGGACGACCTCGACTGGATCGAACTCAACGAAGCTTTCGCCGCGCAGGCGCTGGCCGTGATGAAAGACACCGGATTGAACCCGGCCAAGGTGAATCCGCTCGGCGGCGCGATCGCGCTCGGTCATCCGCTCGGCGCGACGGGCGCCGTGCGCGTGGCGACGCTCGTCAACGGCCTGCGCCGGCGCAAGCAGAAGTACGGCATGGTGACGATGTGCATCGGCACCGGCATGGGTGCGGCGGGCGTGTTCGAGGCGCTGTGAGCTGACCGTGATTTCGGACGAACAAGCCATCCGCGATCTCATCGCCGTGTGGCTCAAAGCCAGCAAGTCCGGCGACACGGCGACGGTGCTCGGACTGATGTCACCGGACGTCGTGTTCCTGCAACCGGGTCAGAAACCGATGCGCGGGCGAAAGGAATTCGAGACCGCGCAAGCCGGCGTGCGTGATTTCGAGATAGACGGCCAGGCAGACATCCAGGAAATCCACGTCAACGGCGATTGGGCCTATTGCTGGAATTTCCTGACCGTCACGTTCGCGTCGAAATCCGGCGGGCCGCCGGGCAAGCGCGCCGGCCATGTGCTGACCGTCCTGCGCAAGGAAAACGGCCGCTGGGTGATCTTCCGCGATGCGAACCTGCTGACGAAAGTCGACGGCTGAGGAACTCGGCTGGCTTTGCCCTGTCAATCGGGCATCGATTCGGGAGACGACGCATGCGCTTGCCTTCGACCGCAAAAAAAATCCTGTCCGCGAACAAGTCGCTGTTGGTTTTCTTCGCACTGATGCTGGTATTCCGCTCGGCGCTCGCCGACTGGATGCTGGTGCCGACCGGATCGATGAATCCGACCATCATCGAAGGCGACCGCATTCTGGTGAACAAGTCGGTATATGGTTTGCGTATTCCGTTCACCACCGTGCGACTGACGCACGGCGAGGATCCGCAACGCGGCGATATCGTGATCTTCGATTCACCAAAAAATGGCATGACGCTGGTGAAACGGGTCATCGGTCTGCCTGGTGAGACAGTCGAGATGCGCGACGAACGGCTTTTCATCAATGGCGCGGCAGTCGATTACGCTGTTGCCACGCAGGACGACGCCGATCTTCCGCAGGCCACGCGCGCGCACCGGCATGAAATCGTCAACGAGAATCTCGCCGAGCGTCCGCACCCGATCATGACATTGCCTGATCGCTCCGCGGGCCGGACGTTTGGGCCCGTTCGCGTACCCGACGGTGAGTATCTGGTGCTCGGCGACAATCGCGACAACAGCGAAGATTCGCGCTACATCGGATTCATTCCGCGCAACACGATCTACGGACGCGCATTCGGTGTGGCCTATTCGCTCGATGCCGACCGCTGGTATCGGCCACGTTTCGACCGCACGTTCACGAGTCTGCGCTAAGCCAGTTTGGGCAATCTGCGGCGCAGGCTGTCCGCGTCGCGCCGGCGTTTTTCGAGGATGAGTTCACGCGCCGCATCGACCTGCCCCCAGACGTTCCACAACAGCACGCCGCGCAGGAAACCGTCATCGAGGTAATAGATCACGCCCTCGCGAAACGGCTGTGTCCAGTCCTCGACGATGTCGAGGCGCGCGTCGAGCAAACCGACGGCCTCGTAGCCCAGGTCGAACAGATCCGAATAGAAGAATGGCTGCACGTCGTACGGATCGTCGACGCCGGTCATGGCGCGTCCGGCGTGATGACCCATGCCGACCGCCGCGCTTTCATGTTCGACACGCAGGACGCGATCGAGTCCGACGTGATGGAAATTGGCGACATCGCCGGCCGCCCAGATTGCCGGATCGCTCGAGCGCAGTAGTGCATCGACGACAATACCGTCGGTGACACGTAAACCCGCCGTTTCCGCCAATGCGGTATTGGGCACGACACCGAGACCTGCGACGACCGCATCGAACGAAAGGTTCGCGCCATCCGACAACGCGAGTTCGACTTCATCGCCCTTCACACGGCCATCGACGACACGCACTTCCGTGCGCAGCTCGACGCCGCGTTCGCGGTAATAGCCGTTGAGGAAATTAGATAGCGCCGGTGGATAGCGGCCTGCGCCGATCGCTTCGCCGGGAAAAAGCATCATTACTTTGCAGCCGACCGACGTCAGCGATGCGGCCAGTTCACTGCCGATGAATCCGCCGCCGACCACGGCAATACGTGCGCCAGCGGCCGCAAATTTTCGCAATCTTTGGTAGTCGTCGAGTGTACGGAACTCGATAGTGCGCTCGCCGCCGGCGAAGGGCAGCGTGCGCGTGCGCGCGCCGGTGGCGAGCAGCAATCTGCCGTAGCGATAGGTATCGCCGCGGTCGTCGCTGACAGTCTTCGCCGCGCGATCCAGGCCGACCGCCGTGCGACCGAGGTGCAGGTCGACGCCGGCACGCTGCGTATCCAGATCGATCGACTCGACCGATTTGTCCTTCGTCCACAACGCCTTGGTCAACGGAGGCCGCTCGTAGGGCGCATGCGGCTCGCTGCCGATCAATCCGATGCTACCTCGTGCGTCATGTTTGCGGATCGACTTCGCCGCCGCATCGGCCGCCATGCCGCCGCCGACGATGAGGTAGTCGTAGGCGCGTTCCACATCAGGCCGTCCGGCGTGCGCGATAGCGTTCGATGAGCGTGTTGGTCGAGCTGTCGTGCGTGAGCGCGGCGCCGGACGATTGCAGTTCGGGAACGATCTTCGCGGCGAGCTGCTTGCCCAGTTCGACGCCCCACTGATCGAACGAATCGATGTCCCAGATGCAGCCCTGCACGAACACGCTGTGCTCATACAGCGCGACCAGCGCGCCGAGCGTATGCGGCGTAAGCACATCGGCGAGGATCGTGTTGCTCGGCCGGTTGCCCTCGAACGTGCGGTGCGCGACGAGTTCTTCGCGCGTGCCTTCAGCGCGCACCTGATCGTCCGTCTTGCCGAAGGCGAGCGCTTCGGCCTGCGCGAACACATTCGCCATGAGCAAATCGTGCTGCTGACCGAGCGGATTAAGCGTGCGCATGAAAGCGACGAAGTCGCACGGCACGAGCCGCGTGCCCTGATGCAGAAGCTGATAGAACGAATGCTGGCCGTTCGTCCCGGGCTCCCCCCAGACGATCGGACACGTGTCGTAGTCGACCCGCACGCCGTCCTGCGTCACGTGTTTGCCGTTGCTTTCCATCATCAACTGCTGCAGGTACGCGGGGAAGCGCTTGAGGTATTGTTCATAAGGCAGGATCGCCATCGATCCCACGTCGAAGAAATTGACGTACCACACGCTGATAAGCCCGAGCAGCACCGGCAGGTTGCGTTCGAAGGGCGTGGTGCGGAAATGCGTGTCCATCGCGCGGAAGCCGTCGAGCATCGCGCGGAAGTTTTCCGGTCCAATCGCGATCATCGTCGACAGGCCGATCGCCGAATCCATCGAATAGCGGCCGCCGACCCAGTCCCAGAACCCGAACATGTTGTCGGTGTCGATGCCGAACTTGCGCACGTCTTTATCGTTCGTCGAAACAGCGACGAAGTGACGGCTGACCGCCGATTCATCCTTGGCGGTCGCCAGGAGCCACTCGCGCGCGGCGTGCGCGTTGGTGAGCGTCTCCTGCGTCGTGAACGTTTTCGAGGAGACGATGAACAGCGTTTCGTCGGCAGCGAAATCGCGCACGGCTTCGGTGAAGTCGGTGCCGTCGACGTTTGACACGAAGCGGAACTGCATGTCGCGATCGCTGTAGTGTCGCAATGCTTCGTAAGCCATCACCGGCCCGAGATCCGAACCGCCGATGCCGATGTTGACGACATTGCGGATGCGCTTGCCGGTGTAACCTTTCCAGTCGCCGCTGCGTACGCGGTCTGCGAAAGCGCTCATGCGATCGAGAACATCGTGCACTTCGGGCACGACGTTCTTGCCGTCGACCATGAACGAATCGTCGCGCGCCGCACGCAACGCGATGTGCAGCACACTGCGGCCTTCGGTGACGTTGATCCTGTCGCCGCGCCACATCGCTTCGATGCGTTCGCGCAGGCGGCAGTCATCGGCGAGTGCGGTAAGCAACGCCAGCGTTTCGTCCGTGATGCGGTTTTTCGAGTAGTCCAGATACAGGCCGGCGCCCTCGGCGACGAAGCGCGTACCGCGTTGCGGATCGGCGGCAAACAGATCGCGCAGATGTGTATCGCCGAAAGCGGAGCGATGCCGCTGCAATGCCTGCCAGGCCGGCCGGCGCGTGAGCTGGATGGAGTTCGTCATAGCCTGCAACTATAACGCAGGCATCTGGGCATGATTATGCCGGTGGTCGAGCCGATTACGTCGCGTTCAGTCGGTCTGCGCGCTGTACTGGCCGCCATAGCGACGCGCGATGTTGACGATGCCGATCAACGCAGCGATCGCCACCGCGGCCGTGATCACCGCCCAGGGCCAGGTGTGGCCGAATGCCGCGAACACGTTGCTGCCATCGAGCCAATACAGAAGTTGATCCATCGCCGCACCTCGCCAGTGCCGTCGACGCTACGTCCGCTCCGTTACAGATCGGCGACAACGAAACGACGCTTCGGTTACGCGCAGTGCGGCAGCGTGTTGTCCGACGCGGCGACCAGCGTTCCGCGCGAATGCCCCTGCTCGGCGAGGTATTCCATCCAGCGGTTGAGGAAGGTGGCCATGCGCATGCGTTGCTGGAACACCGTCTTGGCGGGCGGGAACGGACCGAGGTCCTGCCACAACCGCTTGCTTGGATGACAATGCGTGGCTTCGGCGACGTGCGCGTCGCGATACAGGCGCAGCCATGCCGACGGCGAAGGACTGCCGGTGTCCTGGTCGGTCATGCAATACGTGAGATGCAGTTCGATCGTGTACGGATGGCATTCGATGATGTCCATGCGCACATCCAGCCCGTCGTCGACGGAGGAAATGTATGAGCCGGGCCTGAGCTCCTGCGGCCCGAACAGACGCGTCAGCCGATGATAATTCTCGGCGTACAGGCCCATAAGATACGCAAAGCGTCCGGGCAATAGCGATTCGCGTTTTTCCTTCACCTGACTCATGCGTCGATCATAGGCGCGTGCGTATCCAGCGGCCAGTCTGTGCAGCGGCATTCGAGCGCGCTAGACTGACATTTCCCAGCGATCGCATTCCTGTCCCCGAGAACCGGACGAGCGGCTCGTGGCCGCTCGTCGGATAGTGCAGGTTATCGCGTCGGCCGATCAGTGATGGCCGCCGCTGTGGCCGCCATGCCAGCCGCCACCGTGCCAGTTACCGCCATGCCAGCCGTGGTAGTAGCTGCCGTAGAAGCCGACGCCGATCCACGGATACCAGCCGCCGTAGCAGCACCACGGACCGTAGGCCGAGCCGTAGTAGTAACCGGGCGCGTAGTAGCCGTCGTCGTAATCGTAGTAGCCGCCCGCGGGGCCAGCAGGTGCCGCCGTGCCGTCATCGTAGACAACCGCAGGACGGTGGTAATAAGCCGGGTCGTAAACGCAACCGCCCAGCACACCCAGCATGCCGACCGCCAACGCCAGACCTAACAACCGTTTCATGATCGTTCTCCGGAAAGTGTGCACGGCAATATTGGGCTGGAGCGATTGAATCCAAGCTGAGCAAAGCGTTGCAAATACTTAACGAAACGACGGATTTTCCAATGCGCGAAAGAACGCGCTGAACCGTTCGGGTTGCATCACCAATGTGAACGCGACACCGTACGCGGCACCCCACAGGTGTGCGCTGTGATTTACGTTGCCCTGGCCGCTGCGATCCATGTAGATCGAGTAGCCGGTATACAACACTGCGTAGAGAATCGCCGGCAGCGGGAACACGTACACGTAGATCATCGCCCACGGCCGCACCAGAATGAATGCGAACAGAATCGCCGACACGGCTCCGGAGGCACCGAGGCTGCGGTAGTTCGGATTGTTCTCGTTCTTGGCGTAGCTCGGAAGGATCGAGGCGACCAGTCCGCCGATGTAAAACAGTAGGTAGCCGACCACACCGATCTCGCCTTCGTAGATCGGTTCCATGAACTGCCCGAAGAAAAACAGCGTCATCATGTTGAACAGCAGATGCCGCCCGTCGGCATGCACCAATCCGTAGGTGATCAGACGGTAATACTCGTGATCGCGTTTCACCGCCGGCGGCCAGAGCAGCAGCCGGTTGATCAGCGCGTAATTGCGAAACGCAAGAAACGACACCACGCACGTGATCGCGATGATGAGGAGGGTGACGGTCAAGGATTTCTCCAGCGCGGCGGCGGCTCAGCAGTTCTCGTACTTCCAGTTGCGCGCCTTGCCTTCGGCCATCCATTCCACGGCCTGCGCGAGACGCTTGTTGCGCGTTTCCTCGCGCTTGGCCTCGGTGATCCATTCGACGTATTCGCGCTTGTTGCTCGGTGAAAATGCCTCGAAGGTAGCGAGCGCGCGTTTGTTCTTCTTCAACGCGGCGGAAAAATCCGTCGGGATCGTCAACGCGCGCTTGCGTGCCGGCGGACGCGCGACCTTGATTCCCTCCTCATTCAATTCGGCGGCCTTCTTGATGTAGGCAATGAGTTGTTTCTCGCTTGGCATTTCTTTCAGCGAGGTGATCTTGCCGAACTGGCCCATGCCTTCTCCGGGAAACGGCGCATCGTCGCCGAACAGGAGCTTGTACTTCCAGAACATGAACGCGCAGTGCGCCTTGAAGGCGGCCATACCGCACATCAGTCCGTGGTGCGAGAAGGCGGCCATGCTCCACTTGATCGATTCCTCGACGTCAGGGCAAGCCTTGTGCACCGTTGCGCGGAATCGCGTCAGGATCGGTTTGGCGAAATCGGCGGATTTCTCGATATACGCGTCGATGCGCGGATCACGCTTGGGCATGGTGCGGCTTCGCGGCGGAACGATGCGCGAATCTTACGCCGCGGCGGCTTCGGTGTCCTGCGGCTTGGGCGTGAGCGTGCTGGGCAGACGTGGCGATTCGCCCAGCCTATGCGACTGCGCGCGGATCGACGTGCCGAGCGCCATCGGGTACAGCACCAGCAGCGGCAGCGTGGCGAGAATCTCGCCCATGGTCGTCATCGGCGAAAAAGCAAAACCGTGCACGGCCAGCGTCAGCACGCACGCGGCCACCTGCACGGCCACGCCGCGCACCGACAGCATCCTGCCGCCGGCGACGATCTTGTCGCAAATCACCATCACGCTGATTGCCACACTCGGCAGCAGGTTGAAGTGCATCACCGCGATCCAGAAACCGCCGAGCGCCGAATCGACCAACAGACTGCGTACCTCGGAGGCTTGCGGATCGCGGCTGCGCAACGCCAGATCGCGCGCGAACAGCGGCCACGCGATGGTCCCCACGGCAAGCAGGAACCACATCAGCGGACGCGCCTGATTTTCGTACAGCACCGAAGCGATCGACGCGGTCGCGAGCAACAAGCCCGCAATGCGCAGCCGGAACCACCGGCCGACCAGCGTGGATGCGGCCGGCGTGTCGAGTGTCGGCAATGCGACGTGAGACATCAACAACGTAGCTTCCTTTCAACCACCCCTATTCGTTAACGGACTTAGCAATTCGAATGCCAGAACGGCCGCACACGACGCGTGGCGCGACACGCCTGAAAACGATTCCAATCGCCGATGGACAGGATCGCCGACGCCCCACTACGCTAGCGCCGGGCGGCAACGCTGCGGAAATTGTCACTTGGCGCCCATTTTTCACAGTTGCAAATATTCGATCGATGCTTCAGCCGGCAGCCGGGCGTCGGTGCAGGGAGAAAAGCGATGCCGTGTGACGCGCAGATGCTGGCCGATGTGGAATTGTTCGAACACGTGAGCGACGAGGATCGCGCACGCCTGGCCGAATTCATCGACATCATCGCGCTGCGCGGCGGCGACACGCTGTTCAGGACCGGCGAGCCGGGTGAATCGCTGTATGTGGTTCGCTCCGGCGAAGTGGAGCTTTTCATCCGCGACACGGCCGGCCAGAAGATCGCGCTCGCGATCGCCGAACCGGGCGAAGTATTCGGCGAGCTGGCCTTGCTCGATCGCGGTCCTCGTACGGCCACGGCAATTGCCCTGACCGACTGCGAACTGCTCGAACTGGATCGCGACGATCTGCTCATGCTTTTCCAGAAAAGCCCGACCGCGGCGTTGCGTCTGCTCGCGGCGATGAGCCACATGACGCGCAAGGCCGACGAGCTTTTGCGCACGCGCGTGTCGCGCAACGCGAACGAGGAAGTCGAAGAGAAGATCAGCCCGCTGCAGCGCATCGCCGACTGGATCTCGTGGTTCAGCGGCAGCATGACGTTTCTCATGCTCAACCTGGTCTGGTTCGTCATCTGGATCGCGGTGAACGTGTGGCAGTTCAACGTGCCGCAGTTCGATCCGTTTCCGTTCGGGCTGTTGACGATGATCGTGTCGCTGGAGTCGATCTTCCTGTCGTGCTTCGTGCTGATCAGCCAGAACCGGCAAGCAGAAAAAGACCGCGTGCGCTCCGACATCGAGTACGAAGTAAACATCAAGGCGGAACTCGAAATCGCGCACCTGCACGAAAAGACCGATCGCATCTACGCCGAGATGCTGGAGAACTTCAACCGTCTCGAAAAACGGCAGGCCGCGCGATAGCAAGTTCGCGCGGCAGCGGCGCCAACCAGCCGGCGATGCGTTCGGCCCAGGCCGTCTGGCCGGATGGCTCGGCGATCAGATCCTGCCGGATTTCCAGACCGATGTGTGGAATACCGCGGCCCTCGCCATGCACCGGAATCGCGTAGTCGGTGATCGCCGTGACCGCGTAAGGCTCGTTGTCGCCCACGTTCCACTCGCCTTCGGCGCGGATGCGATCGAGCAGGAGTCTTGCAACGCGCGGGTCGCGACCGTACAGCATGCCGATGTGCCACGGCCGCGACGTGCCGAGATATACCGGCGTGAAACTGTGCACGGACACAAGAATCGTCGGCTGCTTGCGTTCCAGGCGATGGTCGAGCTCGCTGGCGATGCGCGCATGGTACGGATCGAAAATCTCGCGCGCACGCAACGCGCGCGACGCTTCGTCGATACCGGCGTTGCCGGGAATGTCAGTGAGTTCGCTGCGCGTGACGATCGATCCCGCGACATCGAGTGGCCGGTTGCAGTCGATGACTAGCCGCGAATAGGTCTGCCGGATGAAGCACGCGTCGAGCTGTTCCGACAAGTGCGAAGCTACTTCCGCCGCGCCGATGTCCCACGCGATGTGCCGCTCACGTTCGGCCGCCGAAACGCCGAGATCGCCCAACGCGCGCGGGATGCGCTTGCCCGCGTGATCGCAGATCAGTACGAACGGCGATTCGCCATTCTCGCGCACGACAGAAAACGCCGGCGGTTCGTCCGCCGCCAGCAGCCTATCCATGCGAGCGCTCGCGCAGGTGCCACGTCTTCACGATGTCGAAGTCCCGTTTTCCCGGCACGCTGTCAATCAGACATACCTCATCAACGTGCCAACGGATCGGCGCGATCGGCGTGTCGCCGAAGGCCTCTCGATTGGAGCGCGCGATCGTCACGTGTGGTTTGAGCGATGTGCCGCCGCGGGGCTCCTCGCCGCGCAGTCGCATATCGGTGTAGAGCCGACGATGCAGTTCGACCAGCGCGCGCGGCGTCTGCGAGCAGCCGATCCACCACGGCAAATCGTGATTGCGGAAGGACCCGGCGACATCGAACGACAGGTCGAACGGCGTTGAGGCTATGCGGTCGCCGGCTTCGATCGCGTGCTGCAAGTAGGTTTCCGGAATCGTCGGAAACGCATCGAGATACAGAAGGGTCATGTGCAGCCGGTGGCGCTTCAAGCGACGGCCGATCGAACGATGGACATCCGCGATCGCGTCGCCGGCGGCGAGGATCGAGTCGAGTACCGATCCGTGCGGTCGCAGCGCGAAGAAAATATTGCGCAACGATCCTTCTGATGGTGGATCGAAACCCGGCAACCCCGCTTGGATGAGCGACTCCGCCACGCTCAAACCGTATCGGGCGGCGCCAGCACTTGATCGAACGTGTACATCCCGGGCTCGCGGCGCGCAATCCACACGGCCGCCTCGAGCGCGCCCTTGGCGAATATGTCGCGGTCGCCGGCGCGATGCGTGATTTCCAGGCGCTCGCCGTCCGTGGCGAACACGACGGTGTGCTCGCCGACGATGTCGCCGCCGCGCATCGCAGAAAAGCCGATCTCGCCCTTGCTGCGCGCGCCGATGTGGCCGTGGCGTCCGAACACCGCATGATCGGCGAGCGCCTGTTGGCGTCCTTCGGCAATTGCATCGCCGAGCGACATCGCGGTGCCCGACGGCGAGTCTTCCTTGCGGTTGTGGTGGATCTCAACGATCTCCGCGTCCCACGCCGGCAGCGCGTTGGCGATGCGCCGCACGGTGCGGAACAGCATGGCAACACCCATGCTGAAATTCGACGACCACAACACGGGAATCGTCTGCGCCGCGCGCTCCATCGCCGCCCGTTGTTCGTCTTTCAGACCCGTCGTTCCGCTCACGAAGGCAATGCGCCGTTCGACCGCCAGCGCGAGCGCCGCGTCGAAGACGACCGGTCCGCTGAAATCGACCAGCACGTCGCAGGCCGTATCCGGATCGAGCGAAGTGGAAAAATCCACGTCTCTGGGCAGCGAACCGAACACGCGGTCCAGCGGTTCGTCGGCGAGTCCGGAACCTGGCCGCACCAGCGCGCTGGCCAAGCGCGCGCGTTTCGACTGCAGCACGGCACGCACCACCGACTGGCCCATGCGGCCAGCCGAACCCCACACGACGACATCGACGAGTTCGCTCATGCGGCGAATCGTAACAGGAAGAAAACGGCGCGGTCGTGCGAACAAAGACGGCCGTTTGCGCAGACTTACACGCCGTTCATCGTCCACGCGCGTGCCAGGCGTGGTCAGGACGTGACGCGTTCCCAGAACTGCTTCACGCCATCGAGCCACGAGTTCGCGCGCGGCGTGTGCGCGGCAGAATTTTCACCGAAGCCCGATTCGAATTCCTGGAGCAGTTCGCGCTGACGTTTGCTCAGCTTCACCGGCGTCTCGACGACCACGCGGCAGATCAGGTCACCGACATGTCCGTTGCGTACGTTCTTCACGCCTTTGCCGCGCAGTCGGAATGACTTGCCGGTCTGCGTTTCGGCGGGAACGCGGATGGTCGCATCGCCACCGAGCGTCGGAACAGAGAGTTCGGCACCCAGCGCCGCCTGCGAAAAACGGATCGGGATTTCGCAATACAGATCATCGTGTTCGCGCTGGAAAATCTTGTGTTCGCGCACGTGCACTTCGACGTACAGATCGCCCGCCGGCGCGCCGGATGGGCCCGCCTGGCCTTCGCCGCTCAAGCGGATGCGATCACCGCTGTCGACGCCGGCCGGAATCTTCACCGACAGCGTCTTGTCTTTCTGCACGCGGCCCTCGCCGCGGCAGGTCTTGCAGGGATTGGCGATGACCTTGCCCGCGCCGCCGCAATGCGGACACGCCTGCTGGATCGAAAAAATGCCGTTCTGCATGCGTACGCGGCCGTGGCCCTGGCAGGTGCGGCACGTTTCGGATTTGCCGTCGGCGGATCCGGAACCGTCGCACACATCGCAGGTGCAGAGCGTAGGCACTTCGATGCGCTTCTCGACGCCGAACACGGCTTCTTCCAGATCGAGTTCGAGCACGTAGCGCATGTCGGCGCCGCCGCGTGCGCGGCCACGCCCACCCATGCCGAAAATGTCGGAGAAGATGTCGCCGAAGATGTCACCGACGTCGGCGTGGAATCCCGCGCCGTTGCCGCGGCCGTTTTCGAACGCGGCGTGACCGTGGCGGTCGTACATGGCCCGCTTCTGCGGATCGCCGAGGATTTCGTACGCTTCCTTGGCTTCCTTGAAGTGCGTCTCGCATTCCTTGTTGTCGGGATTGCGGTCGGGATGATGCTTCATCGCCAGGCGCCGGAACGCCTTCTTCAGTTCATCGTCGGTCGCGGTGCGATCGACCCCTAGGGTTTCGTAGTAGCAACGCTTGCTCATTTCTTCCTAGCCACTTTCTTCTCGACGACTTTATCTTCGATCCGGCGATCCGGAATGAACCACATGGCCGCCACGGCGGCATACATCCCACAGGCAACGATGGGGCTGAAAAACGCCATCGCAATCGCTGCCGCATAAATCACCACCGAGCCGTACTCCTTCCATTTCGAGCGAACGGCCTTGGCCAGTTCACCTTTGGGTCCGCCATTCGCGGATATCAAGAAGCGCAGCAATGGAATCCACGATAAAGCCGCCATGAGCAGCACGAACCCGTACACCGCCGTCGGCACGGGCTGCGGCATCGGTTCGGCTTCCGCCAGCCAACTGGTCGTAAACGGGAACAGCGACAGCCAGAACAGAAAAAACAGGTTGGCCCACATGATCTTGCCGTTCACCTGCTTGGGCAAGTGCAGCAGATGATGATGGTTGTTCCAGTAAATACCGACGTAGATGAAGCTCAGCAGGTAGCTCACGAAGATCGGCCAGCTCAGCCACAGCGCGTGCCACGAGGCTTCGTGCGGCGCTTTGAGTTCGAGCACCATGATCGTGATGATCACCGCAATCACGCCGTCGGTGAACGCTTCCAGCCGCCCGCTTTCCATGCACTCCCCAAATAGAAAGGCCCGCGTCGAGACTCGACGCGGGCCTATTATCTACAAAACGACGAGAATTATTTCTTGTCTTTGACTTCGGTGAACTCGGCATCGACGACATCATCCTTCGGCGCCGAACCGCCCGCCTGCGCGCCTGCGTCCGGACCCGCCTGCCCGCCAGCCTGAGCCGCCGCGGCCAGCGACTGCGCCGCCTGCTCCAGCGCCGTGATGCGCGATTCGATTGCATCCTTGTCATCGCCCTTCATGACCTTTTCCAGGTCGGACAACGCCGATTCGATCGCACCGATCTGGCCCGGCACCTTGCCGCCGTGCTCCTTGATCGCCGCGCGCGTGGCATGGACGAGCTGGTCGGCCTTGTTGCGCACGGCGACGAGTTCGTGGAATTTCTTGTCGTCTTCCTTGTTAGCCTCCGCGTCGCGGACCATGCGCTGGATTTCTTCCTCATTGAGGCCCGATCCCGCCTTGATCTCGATGCGCTGTTCCTTGCCGGTCTTCTTGTCCTTCGCCGAGACGTGCAGGATGCCGTTGGCGTCGATGTCGAAGGTGACTTCCACCTGCGGCATGCCGCGCGGCGCGGGCTCGATACCAGCCAGGTCGAACTTCGCCAGCGACTTGTTCGCGCTTGCGCGCTCACGTTCGCCCTGCAACACATGCACGGTCACCGCGGTCTGGTTGTCTTCGGCCGTGGAGAACGTCTGCGTGTTCTTGGTCGGGATCGTCGTGTTCTTTTCGATGAGCTTGGTGAACACGCCACCCAGCGTTTCGATGCCGAGCGACAGCGGGGTCACGTCGAGCAACAGGACGTCCTTGACCGTTCCACCGAGCACGCCACCCTGAATCGCCGCGCCGACAGCAACGGCTTCGTCCGGGTTCACGTCCTTGCGCGGCTCCTTGCCGAAGAATTCCTTCACCGCTTCCTGCACTTTCGGCATGCGGGTCTGGCCGCCGACTAGGATCACTTCCTGCACGTCGGCAACTTTCAGGCCTGCGTCGTTCAGCGCCGTGCGGCACGGACCGATCGTGGCCTTGATCAGATCGTCGACCAACGCCTCGAGCTTGGCGCGCGTGAGCTTGATGTTGAGGTGCTTCGGACCGGATGCGTCGGCCGTGATGTACGGCAGGTTCACTTCGGTCGAATGCGCGCTCGACAGTTCGATCTTCGCGCGCTCGGCCGCATCTTTCAGGCGCTGCAGCGCGAGCGAGTCGTTCTTCAAATCGACGCCGGATTCCTTCTTGAATTCCTCGACGAGGAAATCGATCAGGCGCTTGTCGAAGTCTTCGCCGCCCAGGAACGTATCTCCGTTCGTGGCCAGCACTTCAAACTGCTTCTCGCCGTCGACTTCGGCGATTTCGATGATGGAAATATCGAACGTGCCGCCGCCCAGATCGTACACTGCGATCTTGCGGTCGCCGCCTTTCTTGTCGATGCCGTAGGCCAGCGCAGCCGCCGTCGGCTCGTTGATGATGCGTTTGACTTCCAGACCTGCGATGCGGCCGGCGTCCTTGGTCGCCTGGCGCTGCGAGTCGTTGAAGTAGGCCGGCACCGTGATCACGGCTTCGGTGACGGTTTCGCCGAGATAGTCTTCGGCGGTCTTCTTCATCTTCATGAGGATCTTGGCGGAGATTTCCTGCGGCGACAGCTTCTTGCCGTCGGCGGTCTCCAGCCATGCATCGCCGTTGTCGTGCGCGATGATCTTGTATGGCACGAGGTTCAAGTCTTTTTTGACTTCCGCGTCGGCGAACTTGCGGCCGATGAGGCGCTTCACCGCGTAGAAGGTGTTCTTCGGATTCGTCACCGCCTGACGCTTGGCCGTCGCGCCGACCAGCACTTCATTGTCCTTGAAGGCCACGATCGACGGCGTGGTGCGGTCGCCTTCCGAGTTCTCGATCACGCGCGCCGTATTGCCTTCCATGACCGCCACGCACGAGTTCGTCGTACCCAGGTCGATACCGATAATCTTGCCCATTGTCTTGCGTCTCCAAAAAATAAGTTGCGGCAAACGGCCGCAGATGATCCAAATATGCGGTCCCGCGCTGCTAGTTCAAGCGCCCGAGGTCTTGGAAATAGCCACCAGGGCCGGCCGCAGCAGACGATCGTTCAGGACGTAGCCCTTCTGCATGACCGAGACAACCGTGTTCGGCGCCTTGCCGGGCGACTCGATCATCGTCATGGCCTGGTGCAGTTCCGGATTGAACGGCTGATCGACCGGATCGACCTGCTTCAGGCCGTTGGTTTCGCCGACCTTCAGGAGTGCCTTGAGCGTAAGATCCATGCCCTCGCGCAGCGCGGCGCTGTCGGCTTTCTCCGCCATCAGTCCGCGTTCGAGGCCGTCATAGACCGGCAGCAGATCGCCGAGCAGACGCTCATTGGCGAACTTGCGCGCCTGCTCGACATCGCGCTGCAGGCGCTTGCGCTGATTCTCGATTTCGGCGCGCTCGCGCAGAAGAACTTCGCGCATTTCGCCGAGCTTGTTTTCGTAGTCGGCGAGCTTGTCGCTCAGCGTGGCGATGTCGGATTCGACATCGGCAGCATTGGCTTGGTTGGGATTGGTATTTTCCATCGACTGGACTTCCTCCTGATTCGGTTCTCTTCCGCTTGTCGTTCGCGCCGCTTCCATGAAAGGTGCTGCGCGCATCCAGTGACTTTCATTTTCGCGCAAAAGCGAGGCAAAGTCGCTGCATTCCGCTTTCGCAGAGACGACAAGCACAAATTCAACGATTTCCGCCTTATGAGGCCGTCTGACCCTGGTTCAAGGCGCCCGAGAGAATCTGCGCCGTGGCCTGCACCACGGGAATCACGCGCTGATACGCCATGCGCGTAGGTCCGATCACGCCGAGCACGCCCAAAATGCGTCCTT
Organism: uncultured Gammaproteobacteria bacterium; assembly: GCA_963708785.1. Taxonomy (GTDB): domain Bacteria; phylum Pseudomonadota; class Gammaproteobacteria; order Xanthomonadales; family Rhodanobacteraceae; genus Rudaea. Next base: position 357,425 of record CAVPTJ010000012.1, on the reverse strand, counting down.
CGACACCATAAGGCGCCGCGATGACACTGCAACTGTCGAGCGCGGCAAAACCGGATTCCTCGCCGATGAACAGCCGCACGCCTTCGGCGCGCGCGCAGTTCTCGAGCAGCACCAGCAGATCGCGCTTGCGTTGAAACGCCTCGAACAGTTCGCGCAGGCGGTCCATGTCGGATAAGCCTTGCGAGCCCATCAGATTGGCCTGACCGGCCAGCAGCATGTCGCCGCTGACGGTGTCGGAGAACGCAAGCTGGGTGACATCCGCGGCGGCGACCATGAGCTGATGCAAACGATGACTCGTCTCGCGCATCTCGCGCAGCAGACGATCGCGGATTTCCGACATGCGCAGTCCGGCGTAATTCGCGTTCAGGAAATTCGCGACCTGTTCCAGATCGCCAGGCGTATACGGGTTGGTGGTCACGACCACGCGGTTCTGCACTTCGTTGTCGGCGAACACCAGGATCACCAGCACGCGATTGCCGCCGAGCGCGACAAAATCGATGTGGCGGAACGGGAATTCCTCGCGTTTGGGCACCGTGACCACGCCTACGAAATGCGTCACATCCGACAACAGCGAGGAGACTCCGTTGAGCAGATCCTGCGTCGGCGCCTGTGTCGGCAATTCGCGGCGCAGCGCATCGACTTGCGGCTGGTCGAGCGGCTTGAGTTCGAGGAGGCTATCGACGAACACGCGATAACCCTGCGCCGTCGGCACTCGCCCGGCCGAGGTATGCGGCGCGGACAGTAAGCCAAGCTCCTCCAGATCGGACATCACGTTGCGGATGGTCGCCGGACTCACGTCGAGTCCCGCGTTCTTGGCCAGCGTGCGCGATCCCACCGGCTCGCCCTCGGCGATATAGTGTGAGACCAGCGCGCGCAGCAACTGGCGCGAGCGCGCATCGAGCTTGGAGTGCAGAGGGGTCATGCCACAGCGGCGCCAGCGATGGGAAATTGCCCTACTAATATGGTGTCACGGCACGGTTCAAGCAAGCCCCTCAAACGTCGCCGACACTGGATTTTTGCGCCCATTGGGCTTACGCTTAGCCCATAACGCGAGCAAAGCCTGCGGCCCGGCGACAGCCGGCGCCACACACGACCCGCTCGCTTTAGACCAGACTTCACCCGATTTGCGTCGCCGCCTGCAGGGAGGCGCGACGATCGCGGTTTCCGGCAACGATCCGGCGCCGCGAAAACATTCCGGTGATGCCGATGGGGGCCTATCAGTCCCCGGTTCAGTCAGGCCCGGGTTCAATCAGGCATTGAATGACGCTGAATTTTCCACAAGGCTAGAAATGTACTTTGCTGCGTGAGCAGCCCATCGTATGAAACGTAGTGCATGAACACCCAGGCCGCTGAAAGCGCCGAGAGCGCAGACGGCTCCATCTTCACGCCCGTACCGCAGCAGCAGGAAATGCCGCTGGCGCTCGTGCGCGGCCAGCCCGTGCTGGAGATGCCGCTGGATCTGTACATCCCGCCGGATGCGCTGGAAGTCATCCTCGAAGCCTTCGAAGGTCCTCTGGATCTGCTGCTGTACCTGATCCGCCGCCAGAACCTCGACATCCTCGATATTCCCATTGCGGAAATAACGCGCCAGTACGTCGACTACATCGATCTGATGCACGACATGAAGCTGGAACTCGCGGCCGAATATCTGGTGATGGCCGCCATTCTCGCCGAGATCAAATCGCGCCTGCTGCTGCCGCGCCCGCCGGCCGACGAAGGTGTCGAAGACGATCCGCGCGCCGAACTGGTGCGTCGCCTGCAGGAATACGAACGCTTCAAGAAGGCCGCCGAAGGCATCGAGGCGATGCCGCGGCAGGATCGCGATTTCTCCGTCGCACAGGCGTTCGTGCCGGACAAGAACGTCATCCGCCTGCCGCCGCCCGTCGAGCTGAAGGAACTGCTGCTCGCGCTCAAGGACGTGATGAAGCGCGCGGAACTGATGGGCCATCACGCCATCCAGCGCGAAGCGCTGTCGGTTCGCAACCGCATGAGCGACATTTTGAAATCCCTGAGCGACGGCGGATTCCACGCCTTCGAGAAACTGTTCACCGTCGAGGAAGGACGCCTCGGCATCGTCGTCACCTTCCTGGCGTTGCTTGAACTGGCCAAGGAACATCTCGTCGAGATCATGCAGAGCGAGCCATTGGCTCCGATCTACCTCAAATCCCTGGCGACGGTATGAGTTCGCTCTTTCCGGATCGCAAAGAATCGTACCCTATGACGGAAACCAATCAACTCAAACACATCGTGGAAGCGGCACTGCTTGCTGCCGCGCAGCCGCTGTCGCTGCCGCAACTGTCGAGTCTGTTCGGCGAGAACGAACAGCCCGCGCACGATGATCTGGCCAAGGCGATCGAGGAACTTCGCATCGACTGCGCCGATCGCGGCGTGGAACTGGTCGAGGTGGCTTCCGGTTTCCGCTATCAGGTGAAGCAGGACGTGCACCCGTGGGTTGCGCGCCTGTGGACGGAACGACAGACGAAGTATTCGCGCGCACTGCTCGAAACACTCGCGCTGATCGCCTACCGGCAGCCGATCACGCGCGGCGAGATCGAAGGGATCCGCGGCGTTGCGGTTTCCACCAACATCATCAAGACGCTGGAAGAACGCGAATGGATCCGCGTGGTCGGTTATCGCGACGTGCCGGGCAAGCCCGCGCTCTTCGGGACGTCGCGCACGTTCCTCGACTACTTCAGTCTCAAATCGCTCGACGAATTGCCGCCGCTCGCGGAAATACGCGAGATCGAGGATTTCGATCCGCAGCTCACGCTGGGGCCTGTTGCGCCGGCGAACGAGGACGGTGAGGAAAGCGCCATCGTGGAAGAAATCCCGCATGACGCCGAACCCGCCAACGACGAAACCGTCGACATCGCCGTCGAAGGCGGCGAGCCTGCCGATCCCCGCGACGAAACCGAATCCAACGAGGAACACTCCGCATGAACACTCCGACACGCGGTGTTCTCTCGCTGAAGCGGTCGCAAAACGTCGGCCCGACGGTCGAGGACCGGTTGCACAAGGTGCTCGCGAATGCCGGACTCGGTTCGCGGCGCATGCTCGAGGAACGCATCGAAGCCGGTGACGTGCGCGTCAACGGAGCCGTGGCGCAGCTCGGTTCCAGCGTGAAGGTCGGCGACCGCATCGAGATGGACGGCAAACTCTTCGTCGCCATCGTCGACAATGCCGAACACGCGCAGGTCCTGATGTTCCACAAACCCGATGGCGTCGTTACCACGCGCGACGATCCCGAAGGTCGCCCCACCGTGTTCGAACAATTGCCGCGCCTGAAAGGCGCGCGCTGGATCGCCGTCGGACGACTTGACATCAATACGACGGGACTCCTGCTACTAACCACCGATGGCGCCCTCGCCCACCGGCTGATGCACCCGAGCGCCGAAGTCGAACGCGAATACATTTGCCGCGTGCACGGCGAAGTGCCGGACGAGGCGCTGGAAAAACTGCAGAGCGGCGTCGAACTCGAAGACGGTCCGGCCAAGTTCGAGGAACTCGCCGTGATCAGCCGCGGCGACAGCCACTCGTGGTTCCGCGTCGTCATCAAGGAAGGCCGCAACCGCGAAGTGCGGCGCATGTGGGAATCGCAAGGCTTGATGGTCAGCCGGCTCAAGCGCATCCGCTACGGCAACATCGAACTGCCCCGAGGACTGCTCAAAGGTCAAAGCCAGCCGCTCGAAGCCGATCAGGTGAAGACATTGCGCGATTCGGTCGGCGCCGGCGACGTCGAGCCGACACTGACGTTGCAATCGGTCATCGGTCAGCGCCGTGCACCGAAGGCCGCGAACGAATTCCGTCCGGCGCCACGCACGCAACAGGCATGGACCGGCGCATACGCCGACGAAGGCCGCGAACTGCGCGCGTTCGATCGCATCCGCGAAGATCGTCCATCACGGCCGGGCGGCGAACGCAAACGCGGCAAGAAGCGGCCGGGTGCGCCCGGCGCCGGGCGTGGCAATCCGCAGAATCGTGGACCGAATACCGGTCGGCGCGACGCGCGAGGTGGTCAGGGTCAAGGTCAAGGACGGCCCGATAACCGCAATCGCGGGCCCGGGCAGAATCGGGGTCCAAACCCGAATCGCGGTCCCGGACAAAATCGAGGACCGGGCCAGAACCGCGGGCCCGGTGGTCAGCGCAGCCAGGGCGGATTTGGTCGCAATCCGAACCAGCAGCAACCCGGCGGTTTCAATCAGCGTCCGTACCAGAGCAAACCTGCGTGGCTCGCGGAGGAAACCGCTAATCGGCCGAAGCGTCGCGGCAACAATCCGAACAGCGGATGGCGCCCGCCGGTTACGGGCGGCTACCAGCCACGCGGTCCGGCTGGTCAGGGACAGGGTCAAGGTCAGCAGCGCCGCTTTCCCGACGAGAATTTTCCGAGCGACGACATCGGTAACCGCATGGCGCCGTCGCCGCAGGACGGACGTCCGCCACAGGGCCGCGGACGTGGACGTCGGCCGCCCGGTCGCTGATCGTGCGGCACAGAAACGAAAAACCCGGCTCGCGCCGGGTTTTTCTTTGTCGCTTCGCTATTCGGATCAGTCGAGCTTGAGCGCTTTCTTGTCGCCGGCGCGACGCTTCTGTTCCTTCTGATCGTACTCGGCCAGACAACTGCCGCGCTTGACCATCGCGCAGTCCAGATATTCGCTCGCTTCCACCAAGGCCGCGCGGATCGCCTTGCCGGCCGGCGTGTTCTCTTCGTGCGCAAGATTGCCGCCGAAACCGCCGCGGGAAATGCCGACCGCGACGCCGCTGCTTTCGCTGTGACCTTCGACCGTGCGCGAGTATTCGACTTCACCCGTGGTCGTGTTGATCACGCGCAAGTCGATGGCCATATAGGCCGAACTCTTCTTGCCGCCGAGACCGATGCCCTTGAAGCTGAGGCCACCGCCGGTGCTCGCCGTGTTTTCCTCGTAGGCACTCACGGCGCCAGTGATGAGGTACTGCGCACCGGTAAGTTTGCCGATCTTCGCGCCCGTGCTGGCCGACACACGGCCCGACGCGGCGAGGTTTTGCTCCTCGAGCACGCTCTGCAGCTTCGTGCGCTCGACCACGCGGAAATCGTTCGTCGACGAAAGCTCATTCGACAACATGTTCGACAAATCCCAGCCCACGCCGCCACGCCACCACGACGCGGCGGTTTGATTCGTGAACTCGGCCACGCCGATCGTTGGACCGCCCGCGGCGGACGCGCTCCCCGCAATGGCCGCGCACAGCACGCCGGCGGCCAGACTCAATACCCGCTTGTTCATTTTCTTACTCCCCGTAGAAGGAATGACAGACGAACCACCAGACCACGAAAATAGTGTAGCAGCACCTTGCAAAGGCGAACGTGACTGGATTCGGCCGGAAAGCGGCAATTCGACGTTATCGTCACGTGTAGGCCGCTACCGTGCACCTCCATAAACGTAAAACGCCGGGGAAAACGACTGCGATGACGATCTACCTCGTTCGCGCCATGTGCTTGCTGCTCGCGTCGATGGCGATCGCCTCGCGCCCCGCGCCGGCTGCCGAGCCGATCCACTGGCTGCGTTCCGACACCGATGCTTTCGCGCAGGCGCGCGCGCAGCATCGTTTCGTCATTCTGTACCTCGAAGCTGTGTGGTGCCACTGGTGTCATGTGATGGACGAGAAGACGTATGGCGATCCCTCCGTCCGTGCCGTGATCGACGCGCACTATGTGCCGCTACGCATCGACCAGGATTTGCGGCCGGACCTCTCCAATCGCTATCGCGACTACGGTTGGCCGGCCACGGTGATTTTTGCCGCCGACGGTACCGAAATCGCCAAGCGGCAGGGTTTCGTCGAACCGGAGCGTTTCGCCAAATTGCTGACTGCCGTGGTCGAAGACCCCTCGCCTGTCGCCGCCGCCGCAGTCGAGACAGCCGATGCGACGCCGCACCCCGGCGCGCTCGACCCGCCGATCCGCGCGGTGTTACTGCAACGTCATCGCTCGACTTACGACGCGAAACTCGGCGGCCTAGACATCGGCCAGAAATACCTGGATCGCGACAGCGTGGAATTCGCGATCGTCAGCGCGCTCGACGGCAATGCCGACGAAGCGGCGATGGCGCGCAAGACACTCGACGCGTCGCGAGCACTCTTCGATCCGGTGTGGGGCGGCGTGTACCAGTATTCGACCTACGGCGACTGGCAGCATCCACATTTCGAGAAACTCGCGACGGTGCAAGGGCAATACCTGCGTATCTACGCACTCGCTTCGGCCGCCTTCGGCAAACCGGAGGATGCGCAGGCGGTACACGAGATCAGACGTTATCTCGATACGTTCCTGAAGAGCCCTGACGGCGCTTTCTATGTCAGCCAGGATGCCGATCTAAAGCCCGGCGAGCACGCCAGCGGTTATTTTGCGCTTGACGACGCCAAGCGCCGCGCGCGGGGCGTGCCGCGTATCGACCAGCACATCTATTCGCTGCACAACGGTCAGATCATCGAAGCGCTGGCCACGTGGGGCGAGTTGTCCGGTGACAAGTCCGCGATCGACGAGGCCGTCAAAGCGGCTGATTGGCTGATCGCCCACCGCACATTGTCCGGCGGCGGATTCCGTCACGACGAACGGGATGCACAAGGGCCGTACCTCGGCGACTCGCTCGCGATGGGCCGCGCGTTTCTCGCGCTGTATCGCGCGACGGGCGATCGCGCCTGGCTGACCAGGGCGAGCGCGACGGCCGATTTCATCGCGGCGAATTTCGCCCATGCGGCGGGCGGCTTTGTGACGGCGAAATCGTCCGGGCCGATCGCGGCCATGCCGCAGATGGACGAGAACATTTCGGTCGCACGTTTCGCCAACCTGCTCGCCCGCTACGACGGCAAGCCGGAACATGCCGCCATGGCCGAAGGTGCTTTGCGCTATCTCACTGCGCCTGCAGTCGCGCTGTCCGAAATCACCGAGCCCGGCATTCTGCTCGCCGACGATGAAGTCCATCGCGACCCGCTGCATCTCACCGTCAGCGGCGCCAAATCCGATGCGTCGGCGGCGGCGATGTTCTCCACATTGCAGCGTTTACCACAATGGTACAAACGCATCGAGTGGTGGGATCGCGCGGAGGGAAACCTGCCGAATCCCGACGTAGGCTATCCACCGACCAAACGCGCCGCGGCGTTCGTATGCACGGACAATCGTTGTTCGCTGCCGATTTATTCCGCGGAGGAAGTCGTCGAGTTCCTGAAGACGTCGTACGCAAACAAACGCAAAGCTTCGTAAGTGCGGCGCGGCGTTAATGCAACTGCAATGCGGCGTTAACCGACAAAACATGCGCGCTCGCTAAGATGCGCGCAGTTTTTCAGGAGTGCACCATGCGAATGGTCCGCAAGACGCTCAGCCGCATGCTCGGCTATACCATCGAACGCGCAGAAACGTACGACGACGCCGGCTTGCCGAAGCTGATTCGCTTCGAGGTGCGCTGCCCGCACACGGGTTTCGTGATTTCCAGCAGCCCGACATTGGCGACCGCGCGCCAATGCGTGATCGGTCGCGAATTGAGTATCGCACCAGCCGCGCGCAACGACGACGCAGCCGCCGCAAGTCGCGCCGCTTAGAATCAATCGCCTAGACGGAAGTCGTCGGCATCCATCCAGGCGGGAAAACGGTCGCGATGTGCCGCGAGCGCTTCATGCGTCAATGCGGCCGTCGCCACCTGCTCCTGCGCACCCAGTTCGATCAGCGGCTGGCCGATAAAATCGATCACCGCGCTGTCGCCGCCGTAGTGCAGGCTGTTACCATCGGTGCCGACACGATTCAGACCCACGCAATAACTCAGGTTTTCGATCGCGCGCGCGCGCAGCAGCGTGCGCCAGGCATGACGGCGCGCGGATGGCCAGTTGGCGACGAACAACACGAGGTCGTACTCGAACCGTTTCGTCGCCGCATCCACGCGATTTCGGGTCCACACCGGAAAGCGCAAGTCGTAGCAGACCAGCGGAAAAATACGCCAGCCCTGCCATTCGACGATCAACCGTTCCCTGCCGCCCGCGTAGCGCTCATGTTCGCCGGCGTAGCGAAACAAATGGCGTTTGTCGTAGTGGCGGACCTGTCCGTCGGGCGTCGCGAACAACAGGCGGTTGTATACTTTTTTCGCGTCGCCCTCGCCCACGCGCAACTGCACGCTGCCGGTCACGGCGGCGTCGAGTGCGCGCGCCTGCTCGCGGATCCAGTCGACGGTCGGACCTTCCATCGTCTCGGCATTGTGGATCGCTTCGTTCGAGAAGCCGCTGGTGAACGTTTCGGGCAGCACGCACAGATCCGTCCGGCCGCGCAGCGGCGCGAGCAGCGCGCCGTAATAATCGCGATTGCCGGCCGGATCGTGCCAGCGCGTCGCACCCTGGATCAGCGAGACTCTCAAAGGCGACACAGTCGCTCCGCGGCCGCGTTCAGCGTGTCGTCGTTCTTGGCGAAACACAGGCGGACGAGCTTCGCGTCGGGTGGCGTTTCGTAAAATGCGGAAACAGGAATTGCCGCCACGCCCGCTTCGCGGATCAGCCATTCGCAAAAATTCAGATCGTCGGTTTGCGCGATGGCCGAGTAGTCGACGAGCTGGAAATATGCGCCGCGCACCGCCAGCAGTTTCAACTTCGACGGCTCGAGAAGATTTCGGAAGTAGTCGCGCTTGCCTTGGTAGAACGCCGGCAGATCGAGGTAGTGCTGCGGATCGCTTTCCAGAATGTCGGCGAACGCCCACTGCGCGGGATTGAAGGTGCAGAACGTGAGGTATTGATGCACCTTGCGGAATTCGGCGCTCAGCGCGGGCGGCGCGATGCAGTAGCCGACCTTCCAGCCCGTGCAGTGATAGGTTTTGCCGAACGAACTGACCACGAAGCTGCGCGCGGACAACTCGTCGTGACGCAACACGCTTTGGTGCGCGAGCCCGTCGAAAATGATGTGTTCGTAGACTTCGTCGGACAGCACGAAGATTTCGCTGTCGCGTGTGATCGCCGCGAGTGCATCGAGATCTTCGGCGCTCAAGACCGCGCCGGACGGATTGTGCGGCGAGTTGATCAGGATCATGCGCGTGCGAACGGTGACGGCATCTTTCACGCGCTGCCAGTCGACGGAAAAATCCGGTAGCCGCAGCGGCACGTGCACGGCTTTCGCGCCACACAGCTCGATGGCCGGTTCATAGCTGTCATAGCACGGGTCGAGGACGATCACTTCCTCGCCGGCGCGCACCGTCGCGGCGATTGCGGCGAACAGCGCTTCGGTCGCGCCGCTGGTCACGGTCACCTCGGTGTCGGGAGAAACCTTGCGGCCGTACAGGCGCTCGGTCTTGAGCGCGATCTGCTCGCGCAGTTTCGGCACGCCGGTCATCGGCGCGTACTGGTTGCGCCCGGCGTTCATCGCCTGCGTCAACGCATCGCGCAGCGCCTGCGGACCTTCGAAATCGGGAAATCCCTGGCCCAGGTTCACCGCTTTGTGTTCCGTCGCGAGCTGCGACATCACGGTGAAGATGGTCGTGCCCACCCTGGGCAGCTTGGTGCGGATCTGCATCGAGCCTCGCCGTCGTCTGGATGGCCGAAGTTTGGACGGCCAAATGGACGGCGATGGTAACACGTTCGGCGCGCTCGCCTCGTCCACGATGCAGCCGCGGATCGCCGTCGCCGGCGACCCGCTTGCAGTCACGATCGCTGGATCAGTTACCGAAGCCGGAGCAGAGGAACTGGTCGCTGTCGTAATCGATCTGCAATCCCGTGCCGCTGAATTCGAACGTGTTGTACACCGCAGCCACTTCGAACGTCCGGCCGGCGGCATCGTGCACCGTCAGATTGAGCGGGCCGGTGGCCTGGGTTTGCGTCGCTGCCTCTTCCGTGTGAGCGCCGAGAACAAAACTAAGAGTGGAACCAGCCAGAAAGGCCAGCAGCGCGTTTTTCATCAATCTTCTCCGAAGCCAAGAATTAAGGACAGATCTCGTCGACATGCACATCGCATTCCGTGCACGTCTGCCGCGCAGATACCGCTCGCGCTGGGCGATTCTAGGCCGCTACATGTTAGATAGGAGTAAGACCGACGTTACAAGCGCATGTAGGCCGCCACCTCGTTTAGGTGGCAGCCAGCCGCGTCAATTTTCCGACGCCGGATTCCAATGCCCGCGCCGGCGCGCGTGCCCGGGCGGGATCAGGAAAAGTGAGTTCCGAACAGCCCGACCAGGCCGATGATGATGAGGTAAAGCGCGACAACGTAATTCAGGATGCGCGGTACGAGAAGAATAAGTATACCGGCGATGAGCGCGACGATCGGAGCAACGGAATTGATAGTCAGGACCACGAGACACCTCCTTATGTAATGGATGGGTTAAGCGTCGCGATCCTAGCACGCGGCCGGCCTCGCGCCGTGGAGCATTCACCCGCCGTTTGCCAGTTCAAGCAAAATATCAGCGTGGCACGGACCATCGAGTGGACACCAGCACGCCAAGTTTCTTCCTTTTAGTTCATGGATGTGTCCGGCTACGAACTGGCGCGAGGCCAGCACATCAGGACGTTTTGTGGCGGCGTTGCCAGCGACGAAACGACGATACAGCGCGATGCAATCTTCGCGCGTTCCGTCTTTTCCGATGACGAACGGATTGCCCCAGCGCGTGGTCCGGTCGATCTTCACTGTGTCCGGCGGCATGCGCCAACCTCTGCTTCGACGCAACTGGACCCGTTTTGGCCTCATTGATCGCGGGTCAGCGCGCCACCGAGGCGCTGTTTGGGGTCGTCGCTGATGTCGTAATCCTCGCGCTCGTTGCGCGACCAGTTGGCGACGTGATCTGCGGATACGTGCGCGCCGTCGTCGCCGACGAAGCGCTTCGCGCCCTCATCGTATTTCGCGCGAAAACGTCGGCCTTCGGGATATTCGATCCAGACCGTTTCGCCGTCGTTCGGGTACTGACGTTGCGTCATTGAACAATTATCGTCGAAGCGCCAGAAGCAGAACACCGGCGCCGACGAGTCCGATGCCGGACCATTCGCGCAGCGTCGGCCGTTCGCCGAGCAGCGCGAACGCGAATATCGCTACGAGCACTACGCTGAGCTTGTCGACCGGCGCAACTCTGGACGCGTCACCGAGTTGCAGTGCGCGGAAATAACAGACCCACGACGCCCCGGTGGCCAGCGCCGACAGCGTGAGAAATACCAGCGTTTTCCCGGACAACTGCAGCGGGTTGGACCATTTGCCGGATAGCCATACGAACAGCGCCAACGGCACGATCAGCACGAGTGTGCGGATCAGCGTGGCAAGGTCCGAATCGACCTGCTGAATGCCGATCTTGGCGAAGATCGCCGTCAATGCGGCAAACAACGCCGACAAAAGCGCCCAGAACAGCCAGCCAGACGAGCTTTCCATGCGATGAATCTAGCAGAACCTGACTGGCTCGTCGCATAGATCGCCGGAAGATGGGAGATGACCCAAGGCCACGAAAATGGTTACCTGACGATGCAGGACGCACAGCCGAATAGCTGGCTGGCGCAGAATTTCAAATCATGCGATGCGGAGAAAGACGGCAAGGTCACGCAAGCCGAGTACGCCAAATGCCAGATACAGAAATCGCATTGACGCACGCGCGAGCCGGCGTTCGACCGGCTCGCCGTCAGAGATGGCCGACCACCGTCAGCGCGAGACCTGCGAGCGAACTGAGGATCAACACGCCCGACGCCAGGCGCTGATTACCCGTGCTCTGGATATGTGATTGGACGAACGATTCACGCAAATCGACACGCCGAGCCACGATCTGTGTAGACGATGACGGCGCGTGACGGGCATTGACGGTAGCTGGACTCATGTTGACTCTCCCCTGCGTACTTGCAGGAGAGGATTCAAACGCTGTGCCAACTTCGCGGACAGCGGATTGAGGCGTTTGCCGCTGTCGAAGTCGGACCAAGCGTGACCGCTGTCTCAAAACGTCTGTGGTCGAGGTCCGCGCAAGGGCAAAACTGGACACAAGTTTGACGCGTGCTAAAAACTTCAATCGACACGGCGGTCCGGGATGTGGGCGATCTGGTCGAGCAGATCCCGCACAACATAAGGCTTGCGTAAAAATCCGATCGCGCCGACCCGTTCCGCGGCCGCCTTACCCTCTTCACTGGCCTCGGCCGAAACGACGAGAATCGGCGGCAGCTTGACGTGATTCTGTTCGGCTTCGGCAACCAGCGATTCGCCGCGCTCGTCGCCGAGATCAAGGTCGAGCAGCACGAGATCGAAGGCGCGACCGTTCAACTTTTGCAATGCGTCGGCGAGGGTTGCGGCCCACTCGGCATGGAAACCCTGGAAGCGCAGCATCTCCAGAGCGGTGTCGGCGGTCCATGCGTCGTCGTCGAGAAGCAGGATGGAATCGGGTTTCATGAGCGGCTCGGTAGCAGAAAGTACGCCAGCATCGCGATGCGGATTCAGCACCGTGCGAACGACTGGAAGAATGTTTGGTGAGCGGCGAGAAGTTCCTCTTTCTTCGCCAGATCGGGTTGCAGCGACCAGTCGCCCTCGACATGCGTGCCGCCGAGCACGATGCCGTCGGAGCGCGGGAACATGTAGAGGTCGCCCGCGAGGATGGCGTATTGCACTTCCGGCTGAGGCAACAGGATAGTGAGCTGGCCTTTTACCGGGATAAGCTCCTCATCCCCGAACAGCTCGCGCGCACCGAGGCCGGTGCAATTGAAGACGAGTTTTTCCGGCAGTGCCTGGATCGCCGCTCGGTCGGCGATTGCCCCGACGCGGATCTTGCCGCCGGCGATGCGGAATTCGTCGAGCATCGCCGCGAGATAGACCGGCGGCTCGATGATCGGCGTATCGAACTGGCGTACGAACTCGAAACCCGTGAAAGGATGTTCACCGCGTCGCAGATCGCGCCGTTCGGGAATCAGATCGTGGATCGGACTCGTCGCGCCGAGCAGTCCGTTTTCGTTGAATGGATGATGGCTGCATGTGTAGTTGCGCATCCAGCGCACGCCGTAACGCGCCCCGACCATGATCTGATAGCGGCGATAGGCGTAAGTCGCGGCGGCAACGAGTTGTGCATCGAACTCCGGCGTGCGGCGTTGAGCATCGAAAAGATAAGCCGGAAACCATTGTCCGCCGGCGATGTTCGAGGTCGTTTCCGGCGGCAGCGCCTTCGTGTAGATCGTCACGTCGAAGCCGGCTTCCTGCAGCAGCGCGGCGTTCGACAATCCGACCGCGCCCGAACCGAGCACCGCCACCGGTCCGCGATGGCCCGGCGCGCCGAGATCGACAGCCAGTTTCGACGTTCCCCAGGACAACGTAATCCCGCTGCCGCCGTGGCCGTAATTGTGGACGACCAGCGTGTCGCCGATCTTCTCCGCGCGCACCACGAAACCGGACGGTCGATACGGTCGCAGCCCGACTACGGTGCGGATTTCGCGGTCTGGCGAAACGCGCACCGGCGGCAACGCACACGCACCATCGAGGAACGATGTGTCCGGCGCCAGATAATTGCGCGCGACGCCGCGCATGGATTGTTGCGGTATGCAGCCGCTCAGCAGCGGAACCGTGGAAGCGGCGGCAAGCGAAACGAACGTGCGACGATTCATGCGGGCCATCTGGACGACGTTGCCTCCGATCAGAGCATGGCTCGCCGTGCACGGTCAACGCAGCGAATCGTCCGGCGATTCAGGTTCCAGCGGGTTTTGCGTGGTCACACTGCTTAGGCAAGGATTGCGACGAACACGATGTTCAACTCAAGGAGGAAAGTATGACGCTAGGAACCATTCTGCTCATCGTATTGGTGCTGTTCCTCATCGGCTCACTGCCGACGTGGGGCTACAGCCGCTCGTGGGGTTACCGGCCAACCGGCGGTATCGGTCTGGTGCTGCTGATCGTTTTGATTCTGGTGGTGCTCGGCTATCTGTGATCAGGCAACACGTACGACTCCGCGCGGTTCCGCGCGGAGTCGACCACCGTTTTCCTCACGCCGCGATCATCACTGCGCGCTGCGAGCGCGAAAAATCGCGGATGACGAATTCTTCGCCGTCTTCCACACAGCGGAAGCGTGAGCCGGGCACCGGTTCCATGAGGCGGCCCGCGGCGTCGCGCAATTCCATGCGCAACGGCTTATCCCAGTAGCGGCCGGCGATACGTTCGGATCGCAGCCAGCGGCGCTGGATGATGACGTTGGGTTCGTTGGTGTCGCGCGACGTGACATCGTAGCGCGTGGTTTCGCATTTGATCTTGGCCATGGCGCTCACCTTGCGCCTTGCCAGGCTATTGCGGTTTTCGTGGTCGTATCGTCCATGACGCGATCTCCGTGTTGTACGACGACGTTTTATCACCCCCAGGCAAAACGGCCGCTGACCGCGCGCTCACTCTTTCTCGTGCAAATTCGATATTTCCTGGATGTGCCCGTTGTCGATGTAGAAACGCACCGCGCCGGTTTCTACGGTGTAGTAGAGATATTTACCGACCACATTGCCGGCACTGTCCTCGACGGCGATTTTTCGTTGCGGAATACCCAACTGACGTATCAGTTCGCTTTCGCTGTCGCCGACGCGGATCGCGTGTCGACCGCTGTCGGGTTTGTCGGCGGCGTGGGCCGCGGTGAAAAGCAGCAATGAGGCTGCGAAGGCCAGCAAGCGTTTCATCGGCGCATTTTCGCACATTGTTGCCCGCAACGCGTTCGCTGGCATACTGATATCTCGACATTCGCAAGGAGCACCGCATGCCCAGGAACCAGAAACCCGATGTTGCAGGCCCTGCTCGGAACAAACCCAACAGCGGCGATACCAAGGGTTATCCGGAAGAAAACCCAGGACGGCACGGCCCGCAATCGGGCAAGGCCGCCAAGCAGCACAAGAGCGCCGAAGAAATCGGGACAGGGCGAAAGAAGACGGTCCGCTGACGCCACGCTGTCGAGGTTCTGCGCAACGAGGAATCTGTCGCATGCCACTCAACGAATCCGGCACCGAACTCGTCGATAACGTGCAAGGCCGGCAGACGGCGATACCGACCGACGAACTGGCGCGCCGAGCCCTGCTTGCTTTCATCATTACTTTCATCGCGGCGCGCGTTGTCGTGTTCCTCATCATGTCGCAGCGCGTTCCGAATCTGTATTTCTTCTTGCGCGGAACACACGTACATCATCTGAACTACGGAATTTTCCTGCTCGCGGCCGTTGCGGGTTTTCTGCTGTTCAACGCACCGACGGGACGGATGCTGCGCCTGAGCGCATTCGCATATGGCACCGCGATGGCGTTGACGTTCGACGAATTCGGCATGTGGCTGCACCTGGGCGGCAGCTACTGGCAGCGCGTCAGTGTGGACGCGACGATCGTCGTCGCCGCGCTGCTCGCCCTGGTCGGATACGCGCGATCGATCCACACATTCGGTACGAAACACGTGAAGGCGTTTTGCGCGCTGGTCGTGGCCGTGATCGTGTTCGTCGCGGTACTGTACGACACCGCATCGCACATCGGCGCGGTGGAAGGCCAACACTTGCGCGATCTCGAAATGGAATCGTCGCCCTGAAGTTCGACCACCGGTATCATGTGCAGTCATGAGCACAGTGATGAATCCGCCCTACCCCGGCCAAGGCGAGCCCATTCCCGATAGGTTTGGGCGCGGAAGATGGATCGTGCGCAATCTCGCCATCCTGTTCGACGAATCGGATGCTGCGAATCCAGTGTCCGAGATGCGCGCGGCCTTGCCGCCGGTCGGCGTCTCCGCAAATCCCATCCTCGCGTTCAACGCGCCGGGAATTGCTGTCCTCGCCGGCGTGTCCACGCAGGATGTCATCGACGCAAACAAAGCCGGGACTTTGCAGATCAGCAACCAGATCCTGCGCTCGGCCCCGGACGGTACGCATACCATGCGTTTCTATTTCACTATCGGTGGACGTACTTGCGCGTTTACCGCCGACGTGGCGCCTCTGCCTCGCGCCTGATTCTTCTTTCATTCGCGCAGGTTTCTGTGCGCTTTCCGATGTTCGCCGTTTACGATGACGTTACGTCCTGATATGTGCTGTAGGGTTCGTCGCCGATATCCGGGAATGCGCGCAAGGCGATGATCTGACCGTCGCGTTTTATTTGCCACGTGGGCGCTGCCGAGGCCACACGCTGGGCCGACAGCAGCGTCGCGCGCGACAGTGGTGCGGGCGTGCCATCGAGCATGCGCATCAGCACCAGCGGTCCGGCCGACAGCGCTACGACATCCGGATGTTCGGCATCGACCGACTGTACGTTAAGCGCCAGCGGCAATTCGAGGTCGATTCGATCGCCGTTCCGCCATTCGCGGCGAATGGCAGCGAATGTGCCAGGCTCGACGGGATCCGGAACTCGCTTGCCGTTGATGGCGACGCGCGCCCCGCGCGCCCAGCCCGGTATGCGCAAGTTTACGGAGAATGTCTGCGGTGTCGCCGTGCGCAGGGTCAGCGCAATCGCGCTCGCGTAGGGATAGTCGGTCGCGATCGTCAGCTCGCATGCGGCATTGCCTTGTCGCCAGTTCGCTTGCGCCGGCACATAGAGATTGACGTAGATGCCCTGCGCATCGGTGAAGCACATGCTGATGCGATAGTCCGCAACAACGAGCGGCAGCGTTCCCGAGCAGCACGGCCAGCGGTCGGGATGAAACACCTTCTGCGCGCGGCGCGTGTAGTCGGAATAATAGAACGCGCGGCCGTCGGACTGGATCGGATTCGCGCCGAGAACCGTGTTGTAGAGCACGCGCTCCATGCTGTCGCCGTAGCGCGCATCGCGCGTGATTCGCAGCAGGTAACGCGTCAGCTTGAAGTGCGCGTAAGCGCCGCACGGCGTTTCGAAACTCTTGTGTTCGGCCATGAGACTCGCGCCGAGTTTCCCGCTGCCGGGTTCGATGAAATGTTCGTCCGGTCCCCATCCGCCGGTGGCGAAGCTTTGCGCATCGACGAACGCGAATCCCTGCCGCGCGGCATCGAGATACTCACGACGGCCGAGCGCAAGATAGGCTTGCGCCGCAGAACTTAGGCCATTCACGTGGCTATACGCGTGCTTGCCCGGCAGCACGTTCTCGCCGCGCGCCAGCGGCCGGAAGAAGTCGTCGTAGAGGAAACGTCTGCCGAGTTCGCGGTGGCGCGCGTCGCCGGTGAGGCGCCAGGAAAGGAACTGGTTCTCGGGAATCGTGTAACTTTCGTCGAGAACGTGCTGGGTGAAATCTTCCTGCGCAGGATGCTCGTGTTCCATCCGCGGCATCGCGTGCGGCGGCAGGAACGGCACGGCGGTTTGCGTGGTCCGCCGCAAGGCGTCGAGCGCATCGCGATTGCCCGCGTATTGCTTCGAATCGATCAGACCGAGCGTCAGCTTGTCGAAGGTGTAGGAAGGAAACCGGTTGTTTTCGTAAAACCCGTTGCCGATCGTCGCCGAGTAACCGCGTACGAGGCGATCGACTTTCTGCTTCGTCGCCGCATCGCCACTGATCGCGTGATACCGCGCAAGCGCCGCCAGCCATTGGCCGAACGTCGCGCCTGGCGCGAAAGCGTCCGTGCCGTACCAGCCGCCCAGGTCAGTGCCCGGCGCGAGTTGTCCGGCACGTTTACGGAATGGATAAAGCAGCGCATCTTCATCGAGCGCAAGCACGAAGCGGTGATTCTCCGCGGCCTGGCGTTCCAGCGGCCCCGGTGCGAGCCGTACATCCGCGTAACCGAGTTCGGTGAGCGGCATCGCGACATCGGCGGTTGCTGCCGACCAGCGGCTGCGGCCAGCCAGCGCAAAACCGGTCGCGGCCAGACAGCCGGCCTTGAGCAATACTCGTCGTGCGGGATCGAATGGATTCAAAAGTCTTGTCCAAAAGCGCACGGTGGAAACGTCATTGATTTGACTACCGACGGTGAGAGCATGATCGAACGTACATCGTACCCGAGGAACGCGGGGACGGCGTAGGCACGCTCAGGAGGACAATCGCAACGATAAGGCTCAACCAAGTCGAACCCACAATGCACTCGCCTGCATTGACACCGTTCTGCTGCCAGTACGCTGTCAGTTGGGCTGCCGGACACTCTCCCCCGATCGAAAAGGATCGCCATGATATCGACAAAGGCTTTACTCAGAACCGCAGCGGCCACAACGTTGCTGCAATATGCGGCGCACGGAACGTTGTTTACTTTGGCTGTCATGCGATCGCCGAATGCCGCGGCGGAACAGCTCGGTGCTGTCCAGGCAGGGGCGGGAAAAACGTTTTGGAGCCTCTATCTTGGCTATGGCGTCGTCGCTGTACTTTTCGGCGTCTTGCAAATCGTCGCGCTTCTCATGTGCGCCTCTCTCAACGATCGCAGACAATCGGCAAGGTTTGGGGTCGCACTTCTATTGATCGTAAGCGGTCACGCCGCAATCGTCTGGTTTTTCTTTGGGCTATTTGCGCCGATCATCTTCGATATAGCGGTGGCGTGCTTGATTGGCGCAGCCGTCATGTCGCGTAAAGTCTGACGCCGTGTAGCGCGCGAAGCGCGCCGCCGAACGCGATCGAATCCTGACTATCCCATTTTGCCGGCGAAACACATTCAATATGACAATCAGAACTGCCAGTTGCTCTTGCGGCCGACTTACGGCGACGACATCGGCCGATCCTGTTCGGATCTCTGTATGCCACTGCCTGGCCTGCCAGCGTAGAACGGGCAGCGTGTTCGCCTCGCAGGCACGATTCCCCGTCAGCTCGGTGGTCGTTGCGGGAGTTTCGAACACATTCACTCGGATTGGTGACGCCGGCAGCAAGGCCACGTACCACTTTTGCCCCACCTGTGGCGCGACGGTGTACTACACCAACGTGGGCGGCGAAGACGTCATCGCCATTCCCGTCGGCGCGTTCGCAGATCCAACTTTTCCTGCGCCCACGTTTTCAGTATACGAAGAACGTATGCACAACTGGGTTGAAATGCCTTCAGGCATCGAGCACATGGCTTAGTCCGCAACGCGTGCCCCGGCCGGGCAACGCGATCGCCGGGCACTGTGCAACTCGCAAGAAAAAAATTCTCCGCGTTGCAATTTGCCTATAACCCATGTTGCTAATCGCGTTATTTCAAGCCTCGCCCGGCCTCCGCGATCTGGCACGCTCTGAGCTACTCCCGATTTGCAGCGTCGCTGCACCGCGTACGTGGAGGTATGCGCGGTTATTGGCGTCTATGTCTGAACTGACAGCCCAACTCAAGGAGAAATTTATGAAGTTGCATAGGAGCATTGTTGCGGCGCTTTCGCTAACGGCGATTGCTGTCGCCCTGCCGGCGATGGCCCAGGATCAAACTACTACCGTTGAAAAAACGACCACCACAACGAAACACCATTACGTCTACTACGGCGATCATCAGATTTATTTTGCCCCGGACACGAAGACCTACTATTGGCAATCCAACGGCACATGGACGTCCGGCACGACGTTGCCACCCGAGGACCAGGCTTACATCAAGTCGCGCGGCATGGAAATCGACCTCGATACCGACAAGCCGTATACGCAAAACGAAATCGTGATCAAGAAGTATCAGAGCGGCGGCGGTTAAGATTCCACAGCGACACCCCGGGTGTTCGCGCAATGCAGATACCGTTTGGACCGAAACGTCCAACCGGTATTTGCTTTTGGTAACTCTGGCTTAAAGCCGGCAACGGAACCGCGCGCGCGGCGTAATTTCATGCCGTTCACGGCCGCTTAACACGACGCGAAGCCGTCTCACAGCGCGACCGACCCGGTGGCTAGTTCGGGCACCGCAACGGGTCAGCGCCATGGTTGGAGTACATCTGCGTTTTGTCCTTGCCAGGGTCGCGCGCGCTCAGCCGTAGCGCACCTTTAGCGCCAGAATGGTGGCAGCGAGCAGAAACGAGACCGCATTCGCTGCGATGATTGGCCAAGAGGCGAGCGCCACTCCGTAAGCGAACCAAAGCGCTACGCCGAGCGTGAACGCCAGATACATCCAGAACGAGATGGCGTGCGTTTCGCGCGTGCGGATTGTTTTTATGGCCTGCGGCACGAAGGCGCCGGTGGTGAACGTCGCGGCCATATAGCCGATCAGGTTCGCATCGATGTTCACGAGGCGCTCTGTCATTCGAGAATGGAAGGGCCGAGTCTGCCACAGGTTGGAGATAATCAGACGCACGTGCGCGGCAACCGGGCATCGACGTGGTCGGATCGACGACGCGCCGTTCTCGAGCGGCTATGATCGCGCGCATTGCGGCAATCATGGTTTCTCGTATTTGCGCGAACGTCGCAACGGTCTGCAAAGACTTCGATAGCACTGTCGTCCTGCGAATTCAGCCTAGCCAGACGACGCGCCTGCGCAGCTAAACCGGGCACCAATCGTCCGGTCTGGCTTTGTCCGTGTTACGGACGTGCGCCACGAGCGGAACGTGACCGAGGCGGCGTGCTTCGTCGACCGCGCCTTGCTGTGTTGCGTGGATCCTGTTTGTAACGCGGCTGCCATCGAGGTGTTCGAGCACAAAGTGAAAGATTGTGGTCCCCTCGGGGCGCCCTTTGGGTTCGGGTTCAACAAAGACGTTCAGCATGGGGCCTTCGTGACTGATTGAGAGACACCGAAGGGTACGCACGCGGTGCTGCATGGAGTCGGAACGCACGATCTTGGCGTGGAGCGAGAATCAGCCGAGGCAGTGGAATGCCAAGCCGTCGCACCGTTACTGAGTCGGTCGCACTCAATCCGGATCGTCGATCACGCCTGAAAAAACGAGGTATCTCGTCAAGATTCTTTCCAGGCCAGGAAACGCTACGTACATGTCACAATCGATCTGTTCGAGCAGGTCATCTCGTGCCTGATCGAGTTCCGGCCACGTTCTCATCATCAAGTTGCGAACGTCCTGGTCGGTCGGGACGCGCGGCCCGAAGAGATCTCCTACGCGCTGCAAATGCGCGGCAATCCGATCGGCGCCGAGTTCAGCCAGTGCATGCAAACATTCGTAATAGTGATCCGCGCCGGCATTGTAGAAGTAACTGATGATGCCGCCGTTGCTCGTCGAATCGATGAGCGCGCGAACGCAGACCCATGCTTTCTCGTCGGGCTCGAGAGACGAATATCCATGTGCCTTGATTCGTGCCCAGAGCGAGCGCCACGCCATCGATTGATCCGTCGCGGCTCCCGATGCGATCAGTGCGATCTTGCCGTACCTGGATGTCGCCGTTAGTTGCATCGCGCATCGATCCCTGGAAAAAAAATCACACCGATCGAATTGCCAACGTTGATTTGTCGAAAAGTTTGGCCTGCGATCAACGGCACCCGCCGAACACGACCGAGCGAAACACCGAACATCCAAGATCCTCCGAACGCATGCGATGAAGCATTCGATTGGTATTACAGGAAATGGATCGAAATTCGGCAATCGACAAAGCGATCGACGGACGAACTCAGGTAGGTCCAGGAATTGGCGCGGGTATGCGTCTACTTCAAATACTTCTCCCAGTTCGGCCTGCGGCGGACGGAGAACTTTCGCGGAGGTGGATTAAATGCCCGGAGCCGGACTCGAACCGGCACGACCCGATTAGAGGTCGGCGGATTTTAAGTCCGCTGCGTCTACCGATTTCGCCACCCGGGCATAACCATTGAAAAGTGCGGCTATGGAAGGCCGCTTCTTGCTCTCAGCGTTCATGGACGAACGCAAGACACTGGATGGAGGCCAGGGTCGGAATCGAACCGGCGTTCGCGGCTTTGCAGGCCGCTGCATGACCATTCTGCCACCTGGCCATCCGATGAAACATCGTCGGCAAGCTTAACCACGCCTGCCTGAAAAAACAAAACCTCGGAACGCCGAGGTTTGAAATCTGAAAGTGCGGCCATGAATGGCTGCTTTTTGATCTTCGCGTTCATGGATGAACGCATAATATATTCAAAGTGCGGCCATGGATGGCCACTTCTTGATCTTCGCGTTCTCAAACGAACGCACAAATCATGGAGCGGGAAACGAGACTCGAACTCGCGACCCCGACCTTGGCAAGGTCGTGCTCTACCAACTGAGCTATTCCCGCGCGAGACCGCGCATTATACGGGTTGGCGCGCATATGGCAACCCGGGTTCACCGCTCCATTCGCAGAACGGGCCACGCCGCGCGCAGGTAGACGAACGCCGACCAGATCGTGAGCGCCGCGGCCACGCCCAACAGCACTTCGCCGACGTGGAAAAGACCCACGCCATCGAGGTCCTTCTGGTACAGCAGCACCACGATCGAGATGAGCTGCGCGATCGTCTTGACCTTGCCGATCCCGGCTACGCGCACGCGCGCACGCTCGCCGATTTCGGCCATCCATTCGCGCAGCGCCGAGATGCTGATTTCGCGGCCGACGATCACCGCGGACATCATCGCCAGCGGCACCGTCGGGTTGTCCTGCACGATCAGGAACAGCGTGACGGCCACCATGAGTTTGTCGGCCACCGGATCGAGGAATTCGCCGAACGCGCTGTGCAATCCGTATTTGCGGGCGATCCATCCGTCGAGCCAGTCGGTGAGCGCGGCCGCGATGAAGATGGCCGAAGCGGCGATGTTCGCCCCGCGGAACGGTGCGTAGAACACCAGCACCATGATCGGGATCAGCACAATGCGGAACAGCGTAAGAAGAGTGGGCAGCGTCAGTCGCATGCCGGCGAGTCGAACGATCATGGCGCGCAGTGTGACAGCATCATCCGTGAAAAGCTCCGTAGATTTTCGCAGCAAGATCGCGACTCACGCCTTTCACTTTCGCCAGTTCCTCGGTACCGGCCGCGGCCACACCGCCGATGCCGCCGAAATGTTTGAGCAGCGCCGCGCGACGCTTGGCGCCGACCCCGGCAATCTCCTCGAGGCGGCTCTTTTCCCGCGCCTTCTCGCGGCGGTTGCGGTGACCCGTGATGGCGAAGCGATGCGCTTCGTCGCGCACACTCTGGATCAGATGCAGCGCCAGCGATTCCGGACCGGGCCATAGTGTCTTGCCGTTGTCGCCGCGGATCAATGTCTCGTGTCCGGCACGGCGATCCGCACCTTTGGCGACGCCCACGACGAGCACGCCGGTCACGCCGAGATCCGCCAGTACCTGCAGCGCCTGCGAGACCTGGCCTTTGCCGCCGTCGATTAGCAGAAGATCCGGCAAGACGCCCTCGCCCGCCTGAATGCGTCGATAGCGGCGTTCCAGCGCCTGATGCATGGCGCCATAGTCGTCGCCCGGTTCGACGCCGGTGATATTGAAACGCCGATACTGCGATTTCTCCGGGCCTTCGGTACCGTACACGACACACGATGCGACCGTCGCCTCGCCCATGGTGTGGCTGATGTCGAAACATTCGAGCCGTTGCGGTGTTTCGTCGAGTTCGAGCAGATCGCGCAGCGATTCGAAACGCTCGCGCATCGTCTGGTTGCTGGCCAGCCTGGCCGCCAGGGCGGCTTGCGCGTTCTTCATGGCGAGTTCCACGAATCGCGCGCGTTCGCTGCGCACGTTGGCCTTGATCTCGACGGTGTGTGCCGATTGCGTGGACAGCATGTCGACCAGCAACTCGCACTCGTCGGGATGTTCGCTGACGATGATCTCGCGCGGCACGGGTTTATCGAGATAGTACTGCGCGATGAACGACGACAGCACGACTGCCGGCGTCGCCTCGGTCGGCAGGCGCGGGAAGAAATCGCGCGAACCCAGGCTCACGCCGTTGCGGAAGTACAGCACCGACACGCACGCCAATCCGGAATCGATGCGGCACGCCAGCACATCCAGATCGGTGCTGGCTCCCTGCACATAACTTTGCGCATGCAATCGTTTGAGCGTGGCGATCTGATCGCGCATCGCGCCGGCCTTCTCGAAATCGAGCGCCTGACTTGCGCGTTCCATTTCCGCAACGAGTTCGTCGATCACCGCGCTGCTGCGACCCTGTAGGAACATCGCGGCGTGACGAACACTGTCCTGATAATCGGCGGGACTGATCAGGTTCACGCACGGCGCACTGCAGCGCTTGATCTGATATTGCAGGCACGGCCGCGAGCGATTGCGGAAGTAACTGTCTTCGCACTGGCGCACCAGAAAGATTTTCTGCATCAGATCCAGACTGTGCCGCACGGCATACGCGCTCGGGTACGGGCCGAAGTATTCGCCCTTCCCCGACTTCGCGCCGCGGTGGAACGCCATGCGCGGATAATCTTCGCCGGCCGACAAGTAGATGTACGGAAAACTTTTGTCGTCGCGCAGCAGGATGTTGTAGCGCGGCTTCAGGCTCTTGATGAGTTGCGATTCGAGCAGCAGCGCTTCGGCTTCGGTACGCGTCAACGTCACTTCGATGTTCGCGATCTGCGAAACCATCGCTGCGATGCGCGGCTCCATGCGCGGCTTGAGGAAATAACTGCCGACGCGCTTCTTGAGGTTCCCCGCCTTGCCGACGTAAAGGAGTTCGCCGTGCGCATCGAGCATGCGATACACGCCCGGCGAGGTCGTCAGTGTGCGGACGAATTCCTTACCGTCGAATGCAGGTTGATTGGTCGAGCGACTGGACACGCAATTATTCGCCGATGGTCAGGCGCCGGATCTGACCGGTTTTCAGATCGACGCGCACGATCTCGTGAGCGTTCGTGTTCGCGATCCACAACGCGCCGTTGGCCAGCGAAATTCCGCCGGGCTCGCTCAATTTATACGGGAGGTTCAACGCGCGCAGCTCGCCGGTGCGCATGTTCAGGGCCTTGATCTTGCCGTTGTAGCTGTCGGCAACGAAGATCAGTCCGCGCGGATCGGCGCAAACATCCTGAGGATGCTGCAAACGCGCCGTGTCGCGCTTGCCGGGCGCGTCGCCGAAGTCGTACAGGCCGGCGCCGATCAGCGTCGACACGTTATTGTCGAGCAGGCGCAGGATGCGCAGCGACGATGAAGCCGCGTCGCAGATGACCAGTTGCTGACCGATGAGACTGATGCCGCTCGGCTGCGCGAAGCTCGCGCTCAGTCCATCGCCGTCGGTGAGGCCGAGCTGGCCGTTGCCGGCGAGCACGCTGAGCCGGTTCTTGATCAGATCGAGTTGCCAGAGTTGATTCTGGCCGGACAGGACGAAGTATACTTTTTCGCCAACGCCGGCGATGGCGGTCGGCGCGGACATGGCCACGCGCACTGGATCGACATCGTCGTTCGGCAGTTCGTAGCCGGCAACGCCGGTGCCCGCGGCCGTTTCCACTTCGCCGCTGAGCAAGCGGATGCGGCGCACCGCATGGTTGCCGGTGTCGGCGACATACAGCCAATCCTTGACGATGGCCAGACCCTGCGGATCGGTAAATCCAGCATCCTTGTTGGCGCCGTCCCAATAACCAGGATTGCCCGAACCGAACTGGCGCAGGATGCGTCCGTCGTGATCGCATTCGAGCACGCGGTTATGGCCGCTGTCGGAAATCCACAGGCTCGAATCGGTGGCCAGCACCCTGCGCGGAAACAGCAGCGGCATCTTCGCTTCGGGACGTCCGACCGGCGCGGGCGTTTCATAGACGCGTTGATCCTTCGACGCGGCGTCGTCGAGCAGTTGACCGATCAACGCATCGGTTTCCTGGCGACGCCCCTCACCCGGCAACAGCGCCGCGAGTTGGCCTTCGGCATCGATCACGGCCATCGTTGGCCAGGCCTGCACGCCGTAGGCCTGCCACATTTCGAAATTGCAGTCGTTCGCCACCGGATGCCGCACGTGGCCGCGATTGACGGCCTTGAGCACCGCTGCGCCCTGGCGCTGGTAGTCGTACTTCGGCGAATGCACGCCGACCACGCTCAATCCATCGTGATACTTGTTCTCGAGGTAGCGCAAGTCGGGCAGCGAATTGACGCAGTTGACGCAATCGAACGTCCAGAAATGCATCAGCACCACGCGCCCGCGCAAGGACTCCAGCGACGGCGACTGGTCGGTATTGATCCACTCCAGCGACACCGGCCAGGCCGGCGCGCGAACACGTGCGTTCATGCGTTCCGCTTGCTCATTTCCAGGATGTCATTATGCGGTCATCCGCTGTCTTGCGATCAATTTTTCGACGCCGTGCCGGCCCAGCTCGATGACGCGCCGGAAGTCGGCGTCACCGCCGTAGTACGGATCGGGCACTTCCAGAGGCGAGGCGACGCCGGCATGGCGCAGGAACAAATCCACTTTCCCGCGCAATGCAACTGGACATCGCGACAGGATCTCGCGCAGGTTCGAATTGTCCATCGCCAACACCGCGTCGAACTGTTTGAAGTCGTCCGCAGAAAGCTGCCGTGCGCGATGCGTCGAGGCATCGTAGCCCGCGCGGCGTGCGCTCGCCAGCGAGCGCGAATCCGGCTGCACGCCGATGTGGTAGTCCGCGGTGCCGGCCGAATCGACCAGCGTGTCGATACCCGCTCGCGCGAACTCGTGCCGTGCGATCGCCTCGACCACCGGCGAGCGGCAGATGTTGCCGAGGCAGACGAAAAGTATACTTTTCATCAGCCTTCGACCAGGGCCCGCACGCGCGCCAGATCGACCGGCGTGTCCACACCCGGCGGGAACGGTTCGGGAGCGACGCGCACCGCAATCGCGTGGCCGTGCTCCAGCGCGCGCAGTTGTTCGAGCGATTCGGCGCGTTCGAGCGGCGTCGGCGCCAGTGTCGTGAACGTTTGCAGAAAACCGGCGCGATAGGCGTAGATGCCGATGTGCCGAAGAAACGGGATTTCCGCAGGCAGCGCATCCTTCGTATTCGCGAACGCGTCGCGTGCCCACGGAATCGACGCGCGGCTGAAGTACAGCGCATGTCCGCGCCGGTCCGATACGACCTTCACGCAGTTCGGATCGAGGAATTCCTCGATCGTCGTGAACGGTGTCGCCAGCGTTGCCATCGGCGCACCGCTTTCGATCAACGTTTCGGCGACCGTCCGGATTCCCGACGCGGGCGCGAGCGGTTCGTCACCCTGCAGATTCACGACGACCGTGTCATCGCTCCACTCGCACAGACGCGCACACTCGGCGAGACGATCACTGCCGGACGCGTGATCGGTGCGCGTCATCACCACGCGCACGCCGCATCCGTCGAGTGCGCTGGCGATGCGCGCGTCGTCGGTCGCGACCACGACTTCGCGCGCACCCGCCGCCTGCGCGCGGCGCGCGACGTGAAGCACCATCGGCTCGCCGGCAATCGGCAGCAGGGATTTTCCCGGCAATCGTTGCGAGGCGTAACGCGCCGGAATGGCGACGACGAAATCGCGCTCAACCATCGCTGCTCGACCATGAACTAACCATCGGCACGTATCCAGAGCTATTGAAAGCGGCACTCACGCAGTGCGGTCGTTTGTGAGGTGGGGACGGATGTGTCTCGAAGAGGTTACTTTCATGCGCTTGTATTCGCTTAAAACAGTATCGCTGGCCCTTGCGCTTTTGGCCGGCACGCAGGTTTGTTCGGCAAAAGACTGGGTCGTCAACGTCGGCGGGACTCAAGGCTACAGCGATGGTTACGGCGGCAGCTCCTCGCCCGTTCTGCAATTTGCCCCGGCCAACCTTACCATCACGGCCGGTGACACGGTGACGTTCAACAACCTCGGCGGCGCCACGCACAACGTGCATGCCGACGACGGTTCGTTTCGTTGCGCAGCCGGCTGCGACGACACCGGCGGGAACGGCGCTCCTTCCGCCGACACCTGGACATTCACGCGCACCTTCAATACGCCCGGCGTGGTCAATTACCATTGCGACATCCACGTCAGCATGGGCATGACCGGCAGCATCACTGTCAACGCGGCGGTAGCGACCGGCACGCCGATCTCGGCCACGACCAGCGGCTCGTGGTACAACCCGGCACAATCTGGACACGGTTTCCTGATCCAGGTCGTGGCGCCGAACACGTTCCTCGCCTACTGGTTCGTTTACACGCCGGACGGCACTGCGCAATCGTGGATCCTCGGCGTGGGCAGTTTCGATGCGACGAGCAACACGGTCACGGTCGAAGCGGCGCAGGATAACGGCGCGAAATTCCCGCCGAACTTCACAACCTCCGCCATCACGCAAACCGACTGGGGCTCGCTCACCTTCACCTTCAACGACTGCAACAACGGCACGATGAGCTGGGTGTCGAAGTTGCCGCCTTATGGCAGCGGCACGATGCCGATCACGAAGCTGGCCGAAGTCGACGGACTGCATTGCGGCAGTTGAGCTACGCCGCGGCGCTCGGGCGCTCCGCGTAGTTGCGTTCGATGTAGTCGTCGATCAGCCGGACGAAATCCTGCGCGATATTTTCACCGCGCAGGGTTATCGTCTTCACGCCGTCGACGAAGACCGGCGCCGCCGGCGCTTCGCCGGTGCCCGGCAACGAGATGCCGATGTTGGCGTGCTTGGATTCGCCCGGACCGTTCACCACGCAACCCATCACGGCCAGCGTGAGGTTTTCCACGCCGTCGTACTTGATGCGCCACTCGGGCATCTTCGCGCGGACGTGTTCCTGCACCGTCTTCGCCAGTTCCTGAAAGAATACCGACGTGGTTCTCCCGCAACCCGGGCAAGCCGTCACCAGCGGCGTGAAGGCGCGCAGTCCCATGGTCTGCAGCAATTCCTGCGCGACGATCACTTCGCGCGTGCGCGATTCGTTCGGCTCCGGCGTGAGCGAAATACGGATGGTGTCGCCGATGCCTTCCTGCAGCAGCACGGCGAGCGCCGCCGTCGAGGCGACGATGCCCTTGCTGCCCATCCCGGCTTCGGTCAATCCCAGATGCAGGGCGAAGTCGCAGCGCTGCGCCAGATCGCGATAGACGGCGATCAATTCCTGCACGCCAGAAACCTTGCAGGACAATAAGATACGATCACGACTTAATCCTAATTCTTCTGCGCGTGCAGCGGAATCGAGCGCCGAGCGGATCAAGGCTTCGCGAGCTACATGCGCAGCGTCCCACGGCTCGGCGCGGTGTGCGTTTTCGTCCATCAGCGCGGCGACCATCGACTGATCGAGCGAGCCCCAGTTGACGCCGATCCGCACCGGTTTGCGATAGCGCAGCGCGAACTCGATGATGGTCGAGAACTGCGTGTCGCGCTTTTTCCCGAAGCCGACGTTGCCGGGATTGATGCGGTACTTGGCCAATGCTTCGGCACACGCCGGTTCGGCGGCGAGCAGTTGATGGCCGTTGTAGTGGAAGTCGCCGATCAGTGGCACGTTCACGCCCATCATGTCGAGCCGCTCGCGGATGTGCGGCACGGCTTTCGCGGCTTCGGGCGTGTTGACGGTGATGCGCACCAATTCGGAGCCGGCGCGCGCCAGTTCGGCCGTCTGCTTCGCCGTGCCTGCGATATCGGCGGTGTCGGTGTTGGTCATCGACTGCACGACGATCGGCGCGTCGCCGCCCACACGCACGCCGCCGATGTCGACGGCCACGGAACGCCGTCGCGGCGCCGCCGCCAGGGTAGATTGGGAAGGATTCATCGCAGCGCCTGATTCGCGCCACCGGAATTCGGCGGCGATCGGCGCGATTTTATCGCTGCGCGGACGCCGAATCGAGTTCGTCGTGGTGATGATGGTCGTCGTTGGCCGCGCGGGGCGGTTGGGGCGGCTCTTCGTGCGCGGCGGCGTTGACGATGTCCAGTCGCAGATAGCCACCGCTCACATCGACCGCTTCGACGACACGCACCGTTTCCACGGTCGATTCGGCCGGCCACGCGAACGGATCGCCGGGTCGCGTCAGTTCGATGTTGTCGGCGTGCCGGTCGAACAACTGCGGCGCCATGATCGAGACGGTCGAGGCGTTCT
Organism: uncultured Gammaproteobacteria bacterium; assembly: GCA_963708785.1. GTDB lineage: Bacteria > Pseudomonadota > Gammaproteobacteria > Xanthomonadales > Rhodanobacteraceae > Rudaea. The sequence goes on along the minus strand of CAVPTJ010000012.1, from coordinate 327,818 downwards.
CGCCCCTGTTCAGATCTTCGAGCACGATGCCACGCATCGCGGCCTTGGCCGTTCCGCTATCGTCGAACGCGCGCAACGCCGCCGGTGCGGCACGCCGCGCCAAGAGTTCGATGCCGGCGTCCAGCGATCCGTTGTTTTCCACGCGCATCCAGCGGATCGCGCCGATCATCCAGTCTTGTGTGTCGCCCTCGTCGGCCAGGGTGGCCAGGCCGAGCAACTCGCCGACGCGCACGCGCATGCCTTCGATCTTGTCCCACATCAGGCGATAGCCGCTCAGGCTTTGGTCGAGCACCTTCGCCGTCAAATGTTTGACGCGCACCGGCGCCCCGCCACCGCCGGCCGCCCAGGATGCGACGCGGTCGCGCTCGTGCAGCGTGATGGCCACGCCGCGGGTCTTGCGCAGAAAGGCGTCGAAATCGGTATCGCCGGCGAGCACGTAATGCAGATCGTGCAGGCCGATCACCGTGTCCAGCGTATGCCCTGCGGCGATGCGCTGTTGTCCGCGTTCAGCGCCATTGCGCCACGAACGCAGCAATCGTTCGACGAAGGCCACGTCCGCTTGCACGATCGGACCGCCGCGCGAACGGAATTGTGTCTTCGAAACTCCCGGCGGCAAGCCGGCAAGCTGACCTTCCAGCGAACGAACCAGGCCGTTCAACTCCAGGGCCCAGAATCCCTCGCCCGGTGTTTCGCGCTCCTCCGGCAGATAGCCCGGACTGGAGTCGCTGTCGGTGCGAACCGCTATCGCGCCGGCCGGCGCGCGACCTTCGCGCAGTTCGCACAACGCACTCCAGATGCGGGCGAGTTCGTAGATTTCGCTGTTGTCGCGCTGCGTGAAGCGATACGGATTGGTCAGCGCGACCAGCAAGGCATGGATGTAAGCCGAGCGCACGTCGCTCGGCGGCTGCTGTTGCGTCGGATCGATGACGGCGCGCGTGTCCACGCCCACCGCGACAGCGAAGCGGAAAAGATCATGCAGGTTCTGCCACACGCCCGGCGGCGGCGCCTGGTAGCGCAGATACGCCTGGAACAGCAACGCGCCGCGATGCTGGATGGCGCGCGTGACGGCCTGCGAAACATATTTGGTGCGCAGGAACGGAACGGCGCCGGCAGGCGCGCACAGATCGTAGGCGGCCGCCGAGTAACCGATGGCGAGTTCCTGTTCGAAATCCTGCGCCAATTGACCGTTGGCGTGCTTGGCCGGCGGCAGCGGGAAACTGTCGCCGATCACCTGTTTGCTCAGATTGGCGACGACCGTGGCGACTTGCGGACGCAGCAACTCCAGCGCTTCCAGGCGCTGCAAGGCGTCGATGCGCAGTTGGTTCATCTCGCGCAGCGCGCTGATCAGCAGGCGCGACACCGCGCCGGGATTGGCCAGCGGCAATTGCGTGATCCATACGCGCAGGGACTTCGGATCCGTCGCGAACGACGTCTTCGCCGGCATGTGCCGTTCGGGAAAACCGTTCACCAACCGCTGAAACAAGGCGCTCATCGGCCCGCCCCACTTCGACTCAACCCCAGGAAACGACTGTAGCTATCGCCCATATCACTATACTCCGTGCCCCACCTCGCGCAGGGCCGTCGCCACCAGTCGGCGCAACACGCGCTCGCCGATATTTCGCGGCCTGTCCACGCCCAGACGCCGCATCAGCGACGCCATTTCCGGCGTGGGACGACCTCTCCACAAAGTAGAAAGCAAGAACGCGGCCAGAGCAGGCTTGGTCGCCGTGACGGTTTGCAGGCGCTGCAACGCGGGCAACAACGCCTGTTCGTCGGCAGTGAAGTCGCTTCCGAATGGAAACAGTGGAAACGAAGCCGCGAACGGCCTGAGGGCGTCGTTGAGACGTCGCGGTGTGTTCTGTCGCCACCGATCCGGTATGGAAAAGTCGCGACGCAGCTTGCCGGCAGCCTTGGCGCGATCGGCCAGATCGTCGATGAATCGCGCGTCGCACAGCGCGAGCATGGCGATCGCGCATTCCTCGTCGGACTTGCCACGCAGATCCGCGCTGCCGTATTCGGTCACATAAATGTCGCGCAAGTGCCGCGGAATGGTCGTGTGGCCGTAATTCCACAGGATGTTCGAGTGCGTGCGGCCATGGCTCGTACGCGTGCTTCGCAACAGCAGGATCGAACGCCCGCCGTCGAGCGCATGCGCCATGGCGACGAAGTTGTATTGCCCGCCGACGCCGCTGACCACCTGCCCCGACTCGAGCGCATCCGACGCCGCCGCGCCGAGCGCGGTGGCCATCATGCAGGTGTTGAAGAAACGCGCGTCGCGTCGCTGCAGGCGATCCAGCGCTTCGCGGCCGCCGTAGATCTGGTTGATGTCGGACACGCGGGTCATCGACAACCCGTCGAACGCGGCACCGGTGAGACCGCGCAGCCACGCGTAGAAATCCTTCGAACCCAGGAAGAACGCGCCGCGAAGATAACGCCCTTCGCGCAACGTTCGCCCGTTCAGTGCGGCATTCCAAGCGGCGAGCGCGCCGTCGCCGCGCATGTCGAGTGGCAATCGCGTTCCGTCGGGCAACTGCAAGGCGCCGTCGCGTATTTCCGCACCCGCTGAAACCAGCCCAAATCGCTTCAGCCGCGTCAACTCGCGCGCGTCGACGACATCCGGCAACGCGCCGTTGCCGTGCAGGCGGCTCGCCGCGTCAGCGGCGAGTGCGTCGCCGATATCGCCGTGCGCGAGCGCGCTCTCGATCGCGAAATCGTCGTAGACGCGCCGCGCGAGGACGCCCGCTTCCGCGAGCTGCATGAAGCCGTCCATGACCAACTCGCTCGCGCCGTACAGCCCACGCTGCAACGGATGCGTGCCGCCGACTTTCGCGATGAGTCCCTCGTCTGCGTTCAAAGCGCGCAGCGCGGCCAGATACGTGTCGTTGCTCCGCTGTCGGACCAGCAGCGACTGCACCAGCGCATCCGACAGCGCACCGATGCCGATCTGCAGCGTGCCGCCGTCGCGCACGAGTGCGCTCGCGTGCAGGCCCAGCGCGTACTCGCCGATCGATACCGGATCGCGCACCAGCGCGAACAGCGTGTGCCGCGACGCCGGATCGTCGAGAACCATGTCGAAAAAACTTTCCTCGACGATCGCCTCGTTGCCCACGAACGGCAAATCCGGGTGCACGACCCCGACCACGGTCGGCCGCGGTTTGCCTGCAGCCGCCAGGTGTTCCAGCAGATCCCCCGTGACGTCCGGATTGCAGGCAAGACTGTATGACCGTCGGCCGTTGTGGTCCCGCACTGCGATCAGTTGCAGGATGACGTTGATGTCGGAATCGACCACATCCCGCGCGACGTGTGTGTAATTCATGCTGATGTAGTCGCGTTGCGACTGCGGCACACCGAGCATCGCGCCGGACTGCAGATAGAACTCGTGCACGCGCACGTTCGAGGGCAACCGGTTCGCCTGTTGCGCGGCGACGTAGGCTAGATCGGGATACTCGGCGCCGAGATGCCGGTCCATGAACGGACCGATGAACCTTTTTTCCAGCGCGTTCTTCGTGCGCGGCCGCGCCAGCGACAATGCCGTATAGATCGTCAGGTGTTTGTTCGGATCGGCGACGATGCGTTCGTACAGCGCGTTGAACAGGACGTTCGGCTTGCCCAGGCCGAGCGGCATCGCCATGCGCAGCGTGTCGCCGCAGCGGGCCAGGATGCGGTCGACGCAGTCGGATACGGCGTTCAGCAATTCCGGCACGGCATGCTCTTGGTGGGCTGGGATTGGACGCATGATCGCAAACTACGGCGAGCCAGACGACAATCGTCATCATTTCGTCCGCAGCGATGCCTTGATCCGGGCGCTTACGTCTGAAGCGGCGACCCGGTTATCATCGGGACTTCGGGGAGGCTGAGATGGCGGAACGTTTCAAGATAGCTATCGTCGGATCGGGCCCTGGCGGGCTGTCCGCTGCGGCGCGCGCGGCGGAGCGCGGCGTGTCGCACGTGCTGCTCGAAGCCGAAGATCATCTGTCCAACACGATCTACCGATATCAGAAAGGCAAGTTCGTGATGGACGAGCCGGGCATCCTGCCTTTGCGGGCGCCGGTGCCGTTCAAGGCTGGATCGCGCGAATCGATTCTCGATGCCTGGAACGACGGCGCCACGCGGCTGAAGATCAACACCAAGCACAAGCACGAAGTCAGTGCCATCAAGCAATCGGGCAATGGCTTCACGCTGACGTGCACGAACGGTCAAACGGTCGAAGCGGAATTTGTGGTGATGGGCATCGGCTTGCAGGGCAACATCCGCAAGCTCGGTTGTCCGGGCGAAGATCTGCCCTTCGTGCAATACCAGCTCGACGATCCGGACGAATACGAAGGCGAAGTGATCGCGGTTGTCGGCGCCGGCGACGCGGCGATCGAGAACGCGGTTGCGCTGTCAAAACAGAACAACGTCATCATCATCAACCGCAAGGACGAATTCGCGCGCGCCAAGAAAGGCAACGAAGCCGCGATCCTGAAGGCGATCGAGGACGGCACTATCGAGTGTTACTACAACTCGGGGCCCGAACGCGTCGATGCGCTTTCGGTCGGCCGTAAAAAAGGCCGAATGATTTTGAACACGGCCAACGGCAAGGCGCAGATTCTCCTGGATCGCATCATCGCGCGCCTGGGCGCCACCGCACCGCGCGGTTTCGTCGAAGGTTGCGGCGTGCAGTTTCCGAACAAGGACCCGAACTCCGTTCCCGCGATCAGTTCGCAATACGAATCAAATGTGAAAGGTCTGTACATCGTCGGCGCGCTCGGCGGCTATCCGCTGATCAAGCAGGCGATGAACCAGGGCTACGAAGTCGTCGAGTACATCCTCGGCGAAAAAGTCGAACCCGCCGACGAACCGCTGCTCAAGGCAAAGTTTGCCCCGATGCCGGGGTTCCGCAACGTGGACGAAGCGCTGCAGCGCGTGCAGAAGAACGTGAAACTGCTCTCGCACATCACCCCGCTGCAACTGCGCGAGTTCATGCTCGACTCGGATATCCGCTCGCCCGCAGCGGGTGAGACGATCTTCAAGCGCAACGACTACACCAACACGTTCTTCTCCATCGTCGACGGCGAAGTGCAGATCGTGCTCGACGAAAAGGATCCGAAGGCGCGGGTGACGTTGCGCCGCGGCGAATTCTTCGGCGAGATGAGCCTGATTTCCGGACGGCGCCGTTCCGCGACCGTGCTCGCCGGTCCGGGTTGTGTGCTGATCGAAACGCCGCGCCGCTCGATGAATCGCCTGATCAGTTCTGTCGAAGCCGTGAAGCGCGAGATCGATGAAGTTTTCATCCTGCGTGCGGTGCAATCGCGTTTCGCGCCGGAAGCTACTTCGCAGCAACTGGTCGAGGTGGTTTCCTCGGCGAAACTCGAACGGTTCAAGGCCGGCGACGTGCTGTTCAGCGAAGGCGAACCCGGCGACTGTCTGCATCTCGTCCGGACCGGTTCGCTCACGATCTCGCGCAACATCGGCGGCAAAGACGTGGTGCTGAGTTATGTCGCGGCCGGCAACTACGTTGGCGAGATGGCGCTGATGGGCGAGTCGTTGCGTTCGGCAACCGCGCGCGCGGCCATCGCGACGGAAACGGTCCGGCTCGATGGCGAGAGTTTCAAGAAGCTCGTCAACAAGATTCCGATTCTTCGTTTGCGCCTGCAGGCCGAGTATCGGCAGCGCGCGGCGGCGAATCTCGCCATGCAGGCGATGCCGAGCGGCGGCGACATCATCAGCTTCCTGCTCGCGCAAGGTGCGGGCGAAGCGACGGACATCCTGCTCATCGACGAATCGTTGTGCGTACGCTGCGACAACTGCGAGAAGGCGTGCGCTGAGACGCACGGCGGCACGTCGCGACTGGATCGTGAAGCTGGACCGACCTACGCAAGCGTGCACGTGCCGACCTCGTGCCGTCACTGCGAACATCCGCACTGCATGAAAGATTGCCCGCCCGACGCCATCCATCGCGCGCCGAACGGCGAAGTGTTCATCGCCGACAACTGCATCGGCTGCGGCAACTGCGAACGCAATTGCCCTTATGGCGTGATCCACATGGCGGCGAAACCGCCGAAGAAACCGGGTCTGCTGCAATGGCTGATGTTCGGCCGCGGCAGCGGCCCTGGCGAAGCGCCGTACGAAAAAAAGAAAAGCACGGACGGCGCGCCGAAGGCGAAAAAAGCCGTCAAGTGCGACATGTGCAAAGGCATCGCCGGCGGTCCGGCCTGCGTGCGTTCGTGCCCGACGGGCGCGGCGATTCGCATCAGTCCGGAGGAATTCCCCGCTTACGCGCAATCGCGTCGGTGAAGTGAAACGCCGCGATGCATGATTCCATCCTCACTTACGCGAAGTCGCGCTACCTGTGGATTTCGCTGGCACTGCTGCTCGGCTCGATCGCGGCCTACGTGTGGCACGATCCGGGCGGGCCGCCCAACGGCAGCACGTGGCTCGGCTATACGTTGGGCACGATCAGCGCACTGCTGATCGTATGGCTGATGATGTTCGGCGTCCGCAAGCGGCAGTATCTGCACAACATCGGCACGCTGCGCGGCTGGCTGTCGGCGCACATCTTCCTCGGCACGACGCTGATCCTGCTGGTGCTGCTGCACGCCGGATTCCAGATCGGCTGGAACATCCACACTTTTACTTATGTGCTGATGCTGATCGTGATTTTTTCCGGATTCTTCGGACTTTTTGCGTATCTGCGCTATCCATCGATGATGACGCGCAATCGCGAGAGCGCCACGCGCGATGCGATGCTCGATGAAGTGGCCGAGATCGACCAGAACGCCCTCGCCCTCGCCGACGGCATCGATCCGAAAATCCATGCGGTTGTTCTTCGTTCGATCGAGAACACCAAACTCGGTGGCGGCGTTTGGACGCAGCTTCGCGCCCACGACGGTTCGGATCTCGCGCTCGAATCGCTGCACAAGGCGCTCGCCGATCGCGAGAAGAAAACCGATTCGAAGACGAGCGAAATGCCGACCATGTTCGCGATGGTCGACTTCCTCGCCGAGCGCGCCACCGACAAACAAGGCGAGGCGATGCGTAAGCTCATCGACCTCATCTCGCGCAAAAAATCGCTCGCGACAAAGGTCGCGCGCGACATCCAGTTCCAGGCGATGATGGAAATTTGGTTGTACTTCCATGTGCCGGTCTCGTTCGCGCTGCTGGCGGCGCTGATCGCGCACATTGTGTCCTCGTTCTTCTACTGGTGACGGCATGCGTTGGCTGATCCGCCGCGTCCTCAAGAAAGGCAAAGGCGCCGTCTCCTACGAGGAAGACGTTCACTACGGCGATGCGCTGACCATCGGCCGCGCGGCCGATCAGGCGATCTTCCTGCCGGATCTGCGCGCCGCGCTGAACCACGCGCGAGTGACGCTGCTTTCCAGCGGGCAATACAAAGTCGAGTCGCTGATCATCGCGGGCATTCGCGTCAACGGCGACATTACATATGCGACGACCGCGGCCGCCGGCGCGGTCGTCGAGATCGGCAATACGCGGTTGACGCTGTTGCCCGCACCTCAGGATTTCGATGGCGGCGTGGAAATCAGCACGCTCGACAAGACCGAGCAGCAAGCCGAGAAGGAACGGCGTTCCAAGCCGACGCGGCTTGTGCAGACGAGCTTGAGCAAGCGCAAGCCGGCGTGGATCCTGTTCGCGCTGATCCTGGTTTTGTGTCTTGCGCTGCCGATGATCGGACATTTCGTGCCTGCCTTCGGCGAGATGCTCAAACACACGCCGCTGCCGAGCACGATGGCGTGGAATCCGGGCACGATCGATGCCTCGCACCAATTCTTCGGCAGCGACTGCGAGAAGTGCCATCAGAAAGCTTTCCTGACCGTACGCGACAGCGCTTGCCTGACCTGCCATGCGAACACGCCTGCGCATGCGGATCCGGCGAAATTCAATCTGCCGCAACTTGGCAATGCCGAATGCCGCACGTGTCATCAGGATCACAACGGCGCGCGCGGCTTGATCCGCACCGATCAACGTCTGTGTTCGGACTGCCATATCAGTCTCAAGGCGCACACCCAGAACGCGAGCAAGTTCGAGGATGTCGGCGACTTCGGCAAGTCGCATCCGGAATTCAAGATCGATCTGCCCGGATGGGATGCCGCGGGCAAGTTCGCACCGCAACGCGTGAGCTTCGCGCCGGACCTGAAGGAAAACTCGGGGCTCAAGTTCAATCATCTGAAGCACCTGAAGCCCGATGGTCTGGAGGCACCGAAAGGCCGCCGCACGCTCGACTGCAACAGTTGCCACGTACCCGATGCCGGCGGCGCGAAAATGCGGCCAGTGAATTTCGAGGCGATGTGCCACGACTGCCACACGCTCGGCTTCGACGCGCTTTCACCAGATCGCGAAGTGCCGCACGGCAAGGTCAGTGAAGTGATCTACATGCTCAACGAGTACTACGCGCGCGTGGCGCTCGAAGGCGGGTATGCCGACGCGAAGTCGCCCGTGATCGTGCAGGAGCGCCGTCGTCCCGGCTCACCACCGTTGTCGCAGCAGCAACAGCAGGAAGCGCTGGCGTGGGCTCGCGAACGCACCGCTCAGGTCACCGAGAGTCTATTCACCGGTCGCGCGTGCACGACCTGCCACAAAGTCACACCACCGCGGACTGCAAGCGATCCGTGGCAGATAGCGCCGGTGCGCGTGTCGGGCGTCTGGTATACCGACGCGAAGTTCACCCACGCCAAGCACGTGACGGTGAAGTGCGAGGATTGTCACGATGCGCGCAAGTCGGAGCAGTCGGCGGACCTGCTGATTCCCGGAATTGGGAACTGCAGGCAGTGCCATGCCGGGGCATACGCGAAGGATAAGGTCGCGACGACGTGCATTTCGTGTCACGACTATCATCAGTCGGCGAGTTTGAAGATGGGGAAAATGTAGCGTTGAGCGTCGTCGTTCTGGTGTTGTCGTGGAGATCGACAGCTTCCGCTGTCCTGCGGACAGCGGGTAACTTTTTGCTGGACGGCAAAAAGTCACCAAAAAACGTCCTTGTCGTTCGCTGAGGTTGTTGTCCGCAGAGAGCACGTCCCTGATGCTCGCTGCGGACCGCGCGCTTCCTGCGCGCGATCACCGCTTTCTCTAGCATGGTTGGTGTCGCAGAGACACGCCGCAAACTGACAATCGTTCTCGTCGCGTAGCGACGACAGGTTGTCGTACACAATGTCGCACCGCACCCCGCACCGAAGACTCGGCTTTCGCAAGTGAGGTGCACGGTTATCGCGCCTTATTCTCGGCAAGAAGCAGGCGCTGTGTCGGTCAGCGATTCACGGCCTGCATGCCCGTCGGTGCGTAGCGCTCGCCGACGACCTGCTCCGGCGGCACCGCCGCTTGGAGCGCGTCGATGTCGAGTTTCGACAAATGGATGTCGGCGGCTTTCGAGTTTTCTTCGAGGTACTTGCGACGTTTGGTGCCGGGAATCGGCACGATGTCGTCGCCCTGCGCGAGCACCCATGCGAGCGCGAGTTGTCCGGCAGTCACGCTTTTTGCTTTCGCTATCTCGTTGACGCGTTCGACCAGCACGAGATTCTTGTCGATGGCCTCCGGCGTGAAGCGCGGATAACGCTGAGCGCGCGAATCGTTCTTCGGAAAATCCGCTGCGCTCTTGTACGCGCCAGTCAGAAAGCCGCGACCGAGTGGACTGTACGGCACGAAACCGATGCCGAGTTCGCGGACGGTCGGCAGGATCTTGTCTTCCACTGCGCGTTCCCACAGCGAGTATTCGGTCTGCAACGCCGTGATCGGATGCACCTTGTGCGCGCGGCGGATCGTTTCCGGCGCCGCTTCGGAGAGACCCAGATATTTCACCTTGCCCGCTTTCACGAGATCGGACATCGCGCCGACCGTGTCTTCGATCGGCACGTGCGGATCGACACGATGCTGGTAGTACAGATCGATATAGTCCGTGCCGAGCCGCCGCAGCGATGCATCGCACGCCTGTCGCACGTACTCGGGTTTGCCGCTGATCGTCCAGACGTTCGGATTGTCTTTGGTGCGCTGATTGGCGAACTTGGTGGCGATGAAAACCTGTTGACGGCGACCCTTGAGCGTCTTGCCGATCAGTTCCTCGTTGTCGCCGATGCCGTAGGTGTCGGCGGTGTCCCAGAAGTTGATGCCCAGATCGAGCGCGCGCAGAAGTGTGGCGGTGGATTCTTCGTCGTCGCGATCGCCGTAGAACTCGCTCATGCCCATGCAGCCAAGTCCCATGCGCGACACGCGTGCACCCTGACTTCCCAGTTTTACCGTTTGCATGTCCTTATCCGCTTCCGTTTTGCGTGACCCCACTGCAACCTGAAACCCCTGTGGGCATGGTACCTTACGGGTATTGAGTGGGTTATGATCTTTATTTAAGGAAACACCGCTGAATTCACCGGTGATCTGGGCATAATCACGGCAGGGCTTCACGCCGCACTCGGGGAGGAGTAGCGATGGGGAATCGGTTTCGCTGGCTGAGCTTCGCCGCGGCGCTCGCGTTGACAGCGTGCGGCGGAGGCAGCAACTCCGGCAGTTCCGTCGGCACATCGCCGCCGCCGCCGCAGGACACGCCGGATTCCGGCTGCAGCGGTTTCTGCGCGAACGCGAATTCCTTCCTCACCGAGTCCGACGTCCAGCAGATCATCGCGCAGGCCGTCGCCGAAGCGACTGCGCAAAACAAGCCGGCGGTCATCACCGTCGTGGATCGCGTGGGCAACGTGCTCGGCGTCTACCGCATGAACGGCGCGCCGGCGACGATCACGATCAGGGATCCGCGAACCGTCGTCGGCGGCCTCGAAGGGCTGAACGTTCCGCCAGAACTCGGCGCGATTTCCAAAGCGATCACCGCCGTCTACTTCTCGTCGGAAGGCAACGCCTTCACCTCACGTACCGCCGGCCAGGTGGCGCAGGAACATTTCAACCCGGGCGACGCCACCGCACCGGCCGGTCCGCTGTTCGGTGTGCAGATTTCGAATCTGCGCTGCTCGGACATCAACCAGCGCTTTACCGGCGGCACCAGTCCAGGCACGCACAGCGCGCCGCTGGGTCTGTCGCCCGATCCGGGCGGCATCTCGCTGTACAAGGCTGGTGTACCGGTCGGGGCCGTCGGCGTGTCCGGCGCGAAGCCGGTCTACACGCTCGACGACAACGCCGAGCAAAAAGAAATCGACATGGACGAGATGGTCGCCGTGGCCGGAAGCTACGGCTTCGTCGCGCCTGCCGATCGCCGCGCCGACCAGATCACGGCCGGCGGACTCGTCCTGCAATACACGAACGAAGGTTTCGGCGACCTCGCCACCAATCCGGCGAACGCGGCGCCCTACTCGTCACTGACCAACGGCAGCCTGATCGCCGTGCCGGCATACGCCGATGCGGTGATCCTGCGCGGCACGGCGTTCGGTCAACCGGAGTCGGGTATTCGCGCCGACACCACCGAATGGCCAGGCCTGGATGCTTTCGTCGTCGTCGACAAGGACAACCAGAACCGCTTCCCGCCGCGCGACGGCACCGACGGCGCCAATGCGCTCACCGCCGATGAAGTGCGCACCATCATCGGCGAGGCGATCAAGATCGCGCATCGCACGCGCGCGCAGGTGCGGCGTCCGCTCGGATCGCCCGCGGGCGAGACGATCGTCGTCAGCGATACCAACGGCGTGGTGCTCGGCATCGGCCGCACGCGCGATTCGCTGGTCGACGCCATCGACGTCACCACGCAAAAAGCGCGCACCGCCGCGTTCTTCTCCGGCGCGTACGCGGCCGGCGACATCCAGTCGGTGCAGCCCGCCAAGTATTTCGCGGACACGGTCGCCAACGGCGCCGTGAACATCACCACGATCGCGCAGAGCTCACCCGCGAAATACGTCGCAGCGTTGCGCGCGTTCCTGAATCAGCCGACGGCGCTTGCCGACGGTGCCATCGCCTACTCTGACCGCGCCGTCGGCCTGCTCGCGCAGCCGTTCTATCCGAGCGGCGTTCCGGGCGCGCCGAACGGACCGCTGTCGTTGCCCTTCAATCAGTGGAGTCCGTTCCAGACCGGCCTGGAACTGGATTTGTCGTACAACCAGATTCTTCTGTCGATCGCCTACATCCTCAATCAGGACGGACTGGCCATCAATATAGATGGCGCGACCGTCGCGCCGGCGCCGACCGCCGCGAATCCGACGCCGCTGCCCGACGTGCTGCCCGGCTCCTGTACCGGCCTTCCGCGCATCGCCAACGGCATCACACTGTTTCCCGGCAGCTTCCCGATTTACCGCAACGGCAAGCTGATCGGCGGCATCGGCGCATCGGGTGATGGTTCGGATCAAAGCGATCTCGTCGCCTTCCTCGGCCTGTCAAACGGCGCGGCCGCGCTGAACACCGGCATCCAGCAGGCGCCGGCGAACATCCGCACCGATACGCTGGCGCCGGTCAATGCACGGCTGCTCTATGTGCAATGCCCGCAGGCGCCCTTCATCGACACCAGCGATGCCAACGTCTGCGAGGGCAAGTGACATGGAGAACGCCGAACACACGCGACGCTTTCCACGCCTGAGCGCACTGGCCGCCGCAACGGTGTGGATGTCGACATTGTGGATTTGTGGAAATGTCCACGCGCAGCAGGCGCAGATGAGCGCCGACGTGCTGGAAATGCTCGGGCTGCTGCCGGCGCCGACGTACGATCCTAACGAATCGCAGATCCCGCGCCGCCGCCCCGGTCATCCGTACGAGCCGCCGCCGGAATTCACGATCCAGAATCCCAACGGCGTACCGCCGGCGCCGATCGACCAGGTCGGCTCGTTCATCCCGGTGCCGAACCGCTGGCGCATCATGGAATCGCTCGGCTACAAGTTTCCCTGGTACGACCCGTACGACCAGAACATCTGGAAAGGCGACAAGCCGATCGACGGCAAGGATCATTTCCTGAGCCTCAACTTCATTTCCGAAACGCTCGACAATCCGCGCAGCGTGCCGACGCCCGTGGGGCCGCAGTCGCCGTCGCAGCCCGGACAGAACGACGTGCTCGGCCGTATCAATCAGAACGTGTTCGCGCAGACGTTCATCGCCAGCGCCGACTATTACAAAGGCGACACCACGTTCAAGCCGCCCGAATACGAATTCAAGGCGACGCTCGCCTTCAACTACAACCGCGTCGACGTGCAGCAGGTTCGCGCCACGCAGATCGATCCGCGCTTCGGCGAAACGCGCGACGACGGCTTCATCGGCGTGCAGGAATTGTTTTTCCTGAAAGACCTGCGCACCCTCGACGAGCGCTTCGACTTCGACGAAGTGCGCGTCGGCATCCAGCCGTTCTCGAGCGATTTCCGCGGCTTCCTGTTCCAGGACAGCGAGCCCGGCGTGCGCTTCTTCGGCAATCGCGACAACAACCGCTGGCAATACAACATCGCTTATTTCCGTCCGCTAGAGAAGGATCTCAACTCCGGCCTCAATGACGTAACCAAGGCGCCGCGTCACGAAGACATCCTGCTGTTCAACGTGTACCGGCAGGACTTGCCGGTGCAGGGCTTCACCTCGCAGGGCATCATCCTGCTCGATCACAACCGCGACACGAAGTTCTACGATTCCGACGGATTCCTCGAACGGCCGGCGGCGGTCGGTCTGGAACAGTTGCGCCGCTTCGACGTCGCCTACGTCGGCTACAACGGCGACGGCCATTTCGGCCGGCTGAACCTCACGGCATCGCTGTATGGCGTGTTCGGTCATCAAAATAAAAGCATCTTCGTCGACAAGTCCGATCAGATCCGCGCCGGATTCGCCGCGGCGGAAGCGTCGATGGATTTCGACTGGATTCGCCCGCGCATTTCGGTTGCCTACGCGAGCGGCGACAAGAATCCGTACGACAACAAATCCACCGGTTTCGATTCGGTGTTCGAGAATCCGATCTTCGCCGGCGCCGACACGAGCTACTGGATCAGCCAGGCGGTCCCGCTGATCGGCGGCGGCGGCGTGGTGCTGCACGGCGGCAACAGTCTGCTGCCGGACCTTCGCTCGTCGAAGGAACAAGGTCAGTCCAATTACGACAACCCCGGCCTGCGTCTGGTCGGCATCGGCGCGGATTTCGACCTGACGCCGAAACACCGGCTGTCGGCAAACGTCAACGAATACTGGTTCGACAATACCTCGGTGCTCGAAGCGTTGCGCGCGGCTTCGCCGATCGATCGCAACATCGGCACCGACGCTTCGGTGGCATGGATATTCCGGCCGCTGTTCTCCCAGAACATCGTGTTTCGCCTGTCCGGCGCGATGCTGCTGCCCGGTACGGGTTTCAAGAATCTCTACGGGACCGAACACTCGCAATACTATTCGGTGCTCGCCGACATGATCCTGACTTACTGAGGAGGCCACCTGAAATGACCAAGACCTCCCTACGCTCGTCATGCCCGCGAAAGCGGGAATCCAGTGACTTTATCGCACGCAATGCAAGGCGCTGGATTCCCGCTTTCGTGGGCATGACGGCGATCTTGGTCGCATGCACATTCGTGTGGGCCAGCGACGAAGAAGAGCCGGTCGAGCGTGAATACGTCGCTGCTCCGCCTGCTCCGGCCTTCCAGAGCTGGGACGAAGCCGACAAGAAATCCGCAGGCTGCGTTTCGTGCCACACGAAATCCGACCGCAAGACGATGCACGCCAACGAAGCCGTCGTGCTCGGCTGCACCGACTGCCACGGCGGCAACGCGACCGTGTTCTCGCCGACTGGCGAAACGTATTCGGCCGACGACAAAAGCCATGTCCGACAGTGGTCGGCGTCGTACACCGGCGCAATGAACAGCGCGCACGTGCTGCCGCGCTATCCGGATCACTGGAAAACCAGTGCGAATCCGGAACGCAGCTACACATGGCTACTCAAGGAATCCACCGAGTTCGTGCGCTTCGTCAATCCCGGCGACCTGCGCGTGGCCGACGAAGCCTGCAGCGCCTGCCATTTGCCGATCGTCGAGGCAAACAAGAAGAGCCTGATGGCGAATGCCGCGATGTTCTGGGGCGCGGCGTCGTACAACAACGGCATCTTGCCGTACAAGCATTCGATCCTCGGCGAGGCCTATACGAAAGACGGCCAACCCGCCGCCACCGATTCGCAGATCACGCCCGACGCGAACATGACCGCGCATGGCATCCTGCCGAAAGTCTCTCCGTTGCCGACGTGGGAAACCACACCGGTCGCGGACATCTTCCGTGTGTTCGAGCCGGGCGGCCGCAACATCGGCACGCTGTTTCCGGAAATCGGTTTGCCCGATGAGTCCGGAAAAATCCAGCGCCTCGAAGAACCGGGTCGCCCCGACATCAAGCAGTCCAATCGCGGCTCGGGAACGGGCAGCCGCATTTCGATTCCGGTGCTCAACATCACCAAGACGCGCTTGAACGACCCGTTCATCTGGATGATGGGCACCAACGACAATCCCGGCGACTATCGCTCTTCGGGCTGCTCGGGTTGCCACGTCGTCTATGCGAACGATCGCGATCCGTTCCACTCCGCCCAGTACGCGCAGTTCGGCAACGTCGGCATGTCGCAGCAGGTCGATCCGACGATTCCGCACGGCGAATCCGGCCATCCGCTCAAGCACGAGTTCACGCGCGAGATCCCGACCAGCCAATGCATGATCTGCCACATGCATCAGCCGAACATGTTCATCAACACGATGGTCGGCTACACGATGTGGGATTACGAGTCCGACGCGCCGTTCATGTGGCCGGAGAAGCAGAAATATCCGAGCGACGCCGAGCAGCGCAAGATCCTCGACCGCAATCCGGAAGAGGCCGCCATTCGCGGCAAATGGGGCGACTTCGATTTCATGAAGGACGTCTCGCTGCTCAACCCGCAGTTGAAGGATACGCAGTTCGCCGATTACCACGGCCACGGCTGGAACTTCCGCGGCGTGTACGCGCGCGACCGCAAGGGCGACCTGCTCGACAAGAACCGCCAGATCGTCGACGACAACGATCCGGACAAATGGAAGAAGGCGGTGCATCTGCAGTCGATCCACGTCGACGTCGGCATGCAGTGCGTCGATTGCCATTACGCGCAGGACAACCACGGCGACGGCTACATCAAGGCCGAAGTGATGGGCGCGGTGGAAATCCAGTGCCAGGATTGCCACGGCACCGTCGACAAATATCCGTCGCTGCGCACGTCCGGTCCGGCCGCATCGCAATACGGCCGCGATTTGCTTCTCATCCGCAATCCCGACGGCAAGAAACGTTTCGAGTGGATCGGCGGCAAGCTCATCCAGCGCTCGGCGGTCACGCCGGGTCTGGAATGGACCATGGCGCTGCTCAAGGACGACTCGCTGCCCGGCTCACCCGGCTACGACGCCAAAGCGGTGCGCGCGCATACGATGTCGATGAATCCCGACACGCAGGACTGGGGTGCCAGCGTGCCGAAGGAACAGCGCGCGCACAACGAAGACAAGATGCTCTGCTACACCTGCCACACCTCGTGGACGACGAGCTGCGGCGGCTGCCATCTGCCGATCCAGGCCAACTGGAAAACCGAGCGCCATAAATACGAAGGCGGCGCCACGCGCAACTTCGCCACTTACAACCCGCAGGTCGCGCGCGACGACATGTTCTTCCTGGGCATACACGGCGAGATCAAGGACCACAAGATCGCGCCGGTGCGTTCGTCCTCTGCGCTGGTGCTGTCGTCCACAAATATAAATCGCGAAAAAATATACGTGCAGCAGCCGCCGATCTCCGCGGCCGGCTATTCGTCGCAGGCGTTCGCGCCGCACTACCCACACACCGAACGACGCACCGAAACCAAGGATTGTGACGACTGCCACCTGTCGAAGAACAACGACAACAACGCCATCATGGCGCAGACGCTGCTGCTCGGCACGAAGTTCATCGACTTCATCGGCTACCACGCATGGGTCGGCGAAGACGGCGGCATCGGCGCGGTGCAGGTCACCGAGTGGGACGAACCGCAGGCCGTGATCGGCAGCTACCTGCATCGCTATGCGTATCCGGACTGGTTCAAGCAGCATCAGGACCGCGGCCAGAAACTCGCGACCGCCGACGAGCACAGCGCCGGCACGGCCAACTGCATCCAGTTACGCGGCGAATATCTCTACGTGGCCGAAGGTGCCAAGGGCATGCGCGTCTACGACGTGGCGAGCATCGGTAACAAGGGTGTGTCGGAGAAGATCATCACCGCGCCGTTCTCGCCGATCGGCCAGGACACACACATCGGCTCGAAGAACGCCACGTGCGTGGCGCTCGCCACGACGCAGCCGGTCGATCCCGGTCGCAACCAGAGCGAACTGATGCAGGGCGCGAACGAAGAACAGGTGATGAACGGCATCTACAAATATGCCTACATCACCGATGCCGAAGAAGGCCTGATCGCCACCGACATCCTCACGCTGCACGACCGCAACTCGCAGAACAACTTTTTCAAGCGCGAGATGACGTGGAACGAAAACGGCGTGCTCACCGGCGCGCGCCACGTGCACATCGCGGGGAACACGTTCTACGTGTCGACCGACCGCGGCGTCGTCGTGCTCGACATGACCGATCCGCTCAAGCCCGTCTACCTCGCCACCGTCGCTATCGCCAACGCGAAGGCGGCGCAGGAGCAGCTCCGCTATCTGTTCGTCAGCGCGAAGGACGGCCTGCATGTCGTCGACGTCACGGTGCCGGCGAAGGCGCATGAGGTCACGTCCGCGTTCATCCCGCTCCGTGATGGGCACAAGCTGCATGTCGCGCGCACCTACGCTTACGTGGCCGACGGCGCTGACGGCATCGCCATCATCGATGTGACCAATCCCGAGAAACCCTTCGTTTACCAGATGTACAACGGCGACGGCAAGATCAGCGATGCGCACGATGTCGTCGTCGCGACCACCAACGCGTCGCTGTATGCCTACGTCGCCGACGGCAAGAACGGCCTGAAGGTGCTGCAGCTCACGAGTCCGGAATCGCAGCCGAAGTTCTACGGTTTCTCGCCGGATCCGAAGCCGCAGATGATCGCGTGGTATCCGACCAAGAACGCGGCGCTGTCGCTGTCGCGCGGACTGGAGCGCGACCGCGCGGTCGACGAATCCGGCAACCAGGTCGCCATCTTCGGCCGCATCGGTTCGCGTCCGTTCCATCTCGACGAAATGCAGCGCCTGTTCCTGCACAAGGACGGCACGCCGTGGTTCGTCGATGTGAACGGCTGGCGCAGCGATCGCCGCAGCGCGACCGAGGCGAAAACGCAGCCCGTCGATGCGCATGGAGCCGGCACCGCGCACTGACATTGCAGAGCGGCGTCATGCCGCTCCCATTTGCGACGCACCTGCGGGCCTGAGCGCGCGATGTCGTCAAATCCTGTGCTGACGATGCAGACCACGCTGAAAGCCCACATCGCCGACCTGCTCGCTCACCTGCCCGGGCCGCGCACCGCGCGCTGGCCGGATGGCGAGCGTTTCGTCGAAGCGTTCTCCCACGGTAGCCTCGTCGTCGAGTTGTACGCGCCGGTCGGCGTCGATCCGCAAACGCCGCATACCCGCGACGAGGTTTATTTCATTGTGTCGGGTTCGGGCGACTTCGTCATTGGCGGCGAGCGCTCGCGCTTCCACGCCGGCGATGCGCTGTTCGTGGCGGCCGGCGTCGAACATCGCTTCGAGAATTTTACGGACGACTTTACGACCTGGGTCGTATTCTATGGACCGTCCGGCGGCGAATAGCGTCGCCTCGCAAGGAGTTCGCATGTTGATTCGCACCGTGCTGATCGCCGTCGTGCTGGCGTGCAGCGGCGTCGCGCAAGCCCGTCAGGTCAAGAGCATCGGCAAGATCAAGACCGGCACCGAAGTTCCGCTCGATCCGGTCGCCTCGCGCAAGGCCATCGAATCGGCCAACCAGGATTTCATCGTCGCGCTGAAGAAGAAAGACATGAAGACCATCGCAGATGCCTTCGAGCCCGAAGCAATCCTGTTGCCGTCGGGTGCCGATGCGCTGCACGGCCGCGATCAGATCGCGAAATATTTTTCCACGATGCTTGCGCGCTCGACGATCGAGGAAGCCAGCGCGCTCACCCAGGACGTTACGCTCGCCGCTCACACCGCCTACGAAACCGGCTTGTACACGCTCACCACGCGCGTGGGCGACGCGCCCGCGGTGGCCGATCACGGCAAGTACGTCATCGTCTGGCAATACGACGACGACAAGAAATGGCGCGTCCTGCGTGAGATTTCCAACACAAGCGTGCCGCCGACGTCGCAACACTGACGGGGCATTCGGCTAAACTTGAGGGCATGGCCGAAACCGCCGAAGCGTTAATCGCCCCGACCAACCCCGCGGCGCAGCTCATCGAGCGCGCGCTGAGCCGCGCCGGCGGCACGCCGCTCATCGAAGGCAACGCCATCGAGCTGCTGGTCGATGCGCGGCAGAATTTCGATGCGTGGCTCGCCGCGATCCGCGGCGCACAGCGCAGCGTCCTGTTCGAGAATTACATCTTCAGCGACGACGAGATCGGCCGCGAGTTCCGCAGCGCGTTCGTCGATGCGGCCAAGCGTGGCGTCAAGGTGCTGGTGATTTACGACTGGCTCGGATGCCTCGGCAGTTCGCGCGCCTCGTTCTGGAAGCCACTGATTGAAGCCGGTGGTTTCGTGCGCGTCTACAATCCGCCGCAGTTCGACCGGCCGCTCGGTTGGCTCGCGCGCAATCACCGCAAGCTCGCCGTGATCGACGGCAATCTCGGTTTCATCTCCGGCATTTGCGTCGACGCGAAATGGCTCGGCAACCCGTCGAAGAACATTGCGCCGTGGCGCGACACCGGCGTGGCAGTGCGCGGACCGGCTTGCCACGACATGTCCGTCGCATTCTGCGGCAACTGGTCGACGCTGGGCGATTCGTCGGATTTTGAAGTCGGTCCGCCGCCGCCGCGCGTCGGCGACGTCGCGCTGCGCGTGATCGCCACGCAGCCGCGCAGCGCCGGCATCTTCCGCACCGATCAGCTCATCGCCGCGATGGCGCGCAAGTCACTGTGGATCACCGATGCCTATTTCGTCGGCCTCGCGCCGTACGTGCAGGCACTTGCTGCGGCGGCATCCGATGGCGTCGACGTGCGCCTGCTCGTGCCGGGCAGCAGCGACCTGCCCTTCGTCGCGCGCCTGTCGCGCGCCGGTTATCGGCCACTGCTCGAAGCCGGCGTGCGCGTGTTCGAATGGAACGGACCGATGCTGCACGCGAAGACGGCGGTCGCCGACGGTTTGTGGGCGCGCGTCGGATCGAGCAACATGAATGTGTCGAGCTGGTTCGCCAACGCCGAGATCGACGTCGCCGTCGAGGACACGGGCTTCGCCGAATGCATGACGCGGCAGTACGAAAAGGATCTGCAGAACGCGACCGAAATCGTGCTGTCCAACCGGCGCATCTCCAAAGCACCGAGCA
This sequence comes from uncultured Gammaproteobacteria bacterium, assembly GCA_963708785.1. Taxonomy (GTDB): domain Bacteria; phylum Pseudomonadota; class Gammaproteobacteria; order Xanthomonadales; family Rhodanobacteraceae; genus Rudaea. The sequence goes on along the minus strand of CAVPTJ010000012.1, from coordinate 307,490 downwards.
CGCTGCCGCGCACCCGGCGTCCACTGCGCGGCGCCGGCAGCACAAGCCGCGCGGCGGCCGGCACGCTGCGCCTGGTGAACACCGTCGGTGCGGCACTCGGCAACAAGCGCGTGCTGGGACGTTCCGAAGCAAGCGTGCTGCTGATCGCGGGCGTCTCGCTGATCGTGCTCGCGTTCCTTACCGTGATATGGCCGCGCATCATCGCCTGGCCGCTGTCGCTGATCATCGTGTGGATCGGATTCAATCTCGTCGCGGCGTATCTGCGCACGCGGCGACAGCCCGATCAGGCCAAGCCGTCCGATCAATCGATCATGTAACGCGAGACATTCGCATTGGCGCGCCGCGCTGGTCAGCATCCACGCCGCGGAGTACATTCTTCACGAACTCCCTGCGGATTCCCATGACCGATTCCAACCCCGCGTTCGTCGCGGAGCGGCAAGTATTCTCGCCGAGCGCGCTGGTCCGCGAGGCGCGCGCGTTGCTGGAGGGTCACTTCCCGCTACTGTGGATCGAAGGCGAAATCTCGAATTTCTCGCGCCCGTCGTCGGGCCATTTGTACTTCAGCCTGAAAGATGCCGGTGCGCAGATCCGCTGCGCGATGTTCAAACCCAAAAGCACCTTCCTGCGTTTCCGTCCCGCCGACGGCATGCGCGTGCTCGCACGTGCTCGCGTGGGCCTGTACGAGGCGCGCGGCGAATTCCAACTCATCGTCGAGCACATGGAGGAAGCCGGCGAAGGCGCGCTGTTGCGTCTGCTGCAGGAACTCAAGACGCGGCTGGCCGCCGAAGGTTTGTTCGCGGCCGAACTGAAACGCGCGCTGCCCCGCGTGCCGCGACTGATCGGCGTGATCACGTCGCCGACCGGTGCGGCGGTGCGCGATGTGCTCAGCGTCATCGCGCGTCGATTTCCGCTGGTCGAAATAGAAATCCTGCCGGTGCCGGTGCAAGGCCGCGATGCGGCGCCGGCGATCGCCGCGATGCTGGCCGCGGCCTCCGCCGCACAGCGTCACGATGTGCTGCTGTTGACGCGCGGCGGCGGATCGCTCGAGGACTTGTGGTCGTTCAACGACGAGGCGCTGGCGCGCGCGATCCGCGCAAGTGCGATTCCCGTGGTCTCCGCAGTCGGACACGAGATCGATTTCACCATCGCCGATTTCGTCGCCGACCTGCGTGCTGCCACGCCGTCGGCCGCCGCCGAGCTGTTGGTGCCTGACGTCGTCAACATCGGCAACGCATTGCGCCATCAGGCGCATCGGCTCGATCAAGCGATCCGGCGGCGCTTGGTCGAGTTCAACCAGACGCTCGATCATCTCGTGGCGCGGCTGCGCACGCAGCATCCGCGCATTCGTTTGCGCATCGGCCGGCAGCGGCTCGATCAATTGAACTCGCGGTTGTTGCGACAGCGGCCGTCCTACGCGCTGCGGCGCCGACTGGATCAACTCATTCGTCTGCGCCGCCAACTCGGCACGTGCATGACGACAGGATTACAGCGACGCGCTGGCAAAGTCGATGAACTTGGCCGCGCACTCAATGCGGTTAGTCCGCTGGCGACGCTGCGCCGCGGCTACGCGATCGTGCTCGACGCGCAATCGGGCGCGGTGGTGAAATCCGTCGCGCAGGCGCAGGCGACCGCACATTTCATCGCGCGCTTCGCCGACGGTGAAGTTCCCATGCGCCACGACGAGAAACACTGACATGCGGCGAAGTCTTCGGCATCATCGCGAACATCACGTCACCAACCGGGTCGGCTGGCTGCGTGCGGCGGTGCTCGGCGCGAACGACGGCGTCGTCTCGACTGCCAGCTTGATCGTCGGTGTCGCTTCCGCGCATGGAACACCCGCGGCGATCGCCACGGCGGGTTTCGCGAGTCTGGTTGCGGGTGCGATGTCGATGGCGGCCGGCGAATATGTATCGGTGAGTTCGCAGGCGGATCTGGAAGCAGCCGAGATCGAAGTCGAACGCCGCGAACTGGCCGAGGACGACGCCGGCGAACGGCAGGAACTCGCCAACATTTACATCAAGCGCGGACTCACGCGGGAGCTGGCCAAGGAGGTCACCGATCAGCTCATGGCGCACGATGCGCTCGATGCGCATCTGCGCGACGAACTGGGTATTTCCGAATTTTCCCGACCGCTGCCGTTGCAAGCCGCTTCGGCTTCGGCGGTGAGCTACGCCGCCGGCGCCGTGCTGCCGTTGCTGACCGTATTCATCGCACCGGCATCGTGGCTGATCGTGGTGGTCGCGATCGTCTCGCTGGCGGAACTCGCGATCCTCGGTGCCGTGGCGGCAAAGTCCGGCGGCGCAAAAATCGCACTCGGAGCGGCGCGCGTGCTGATCTGGGGCGCGCTGGCGATGGCCGTGACCGCCGGCCTCGGCAAGCTGTTCGGCGCCATTGCCTGAGCGCCAATTGACGCGCCACAACGAGGCACCCACAATCGCTCACTCGACGACTTAGGGGACGTTCGTGAAAGCATCCGATCTGTTCGTGAAGGCGCTCGAAGCGGAGAACGTGCAATACGTGTTCGGCATACCGGGCGAGGAAAATCTCGATCTGCTCGAATCGCTGCGCACCTCCTCGATCAAGCTGATCCTGACCCGCCACGAACAGGGCGCGGGTTTCATGGCCGCGACGTACGGACGACTCACCGGCCACGCCGGCGTGTGTCTGGCGACGCTCGGGCCGGGCGCGACCAATTTCGTCACCGCCGCCGCCTACGCACAGCTCGGCGGCATGCCCATGCTGATGATCACCGGACAGAAGCCGGTGAAGGCATCGAAACAGGGTCATTTCCAGATCGTCGATATCGTCGACATGATGAAACCGCTGACCAAGTACACGCGGCAGATCGTGTCCGCCGACAACATTCCCGCGCGTGTGCGCGAATCGTTCCGCCGCGCCGAAGAAGAACGTCCGGGCGCGACGCATCTGGAATTGCCCGAAGACATCGCGCACGAACACTCCGATTCGATCCTGATCAGGGCCAGCTATCACCGCCGCCCGATCGCCGACGAAAAAGCGCTCGTACATGCGGCCGACGCGATCGCCAACGCCAAACATCCGCTGCTCATGATCGGCGCGGCGGCCAACCGGAAACTGTGCAGCAAAATGCTGCGCGAGTTCGTCGACAAACTCGGTATCCCGTTTTTCACCACGCAGATGGGCAAAGGCGTGGTCGACGAGGAACATCCGCTGTGGCTCGGCAATGCGGCGCTGTCCGACGGCGACTTCGTCCATCGCGCGATCGAGAACGCCGACTGCATCATCAACGTCGGCCACGACGTGATCGAAAAACCGCCGTTCTTCATGCGACAAGGCCGCCGCACCGTTATCCATGTCAACTTCGCCACCGCGGAGGTCGACACGGTTTACTTCCCCCAGGTGGAACTGGTCGGCGACATCGCCAATTCGATCTGGCGCCTGAAGGAAGCGATCGAACCGCAGCCGCACTGGAATTTCGAGTATTTCTCGAAAGTGCGCGTGCATCTGGACAAGCATCTGCTCGAAGGCAAGGACGACGCACGGTTCCCGATCTATCCGCAGCGCCTGGTCGCCGACGTGCGGCATGTCGTGCCGAGCGACGGCATCGTCTGCCTCGACAACGGCATGTACAAGATCTGGTTCGCACGCTATTACCGCTGCCGCGAACCGAACACGCTGCTGCTCGACAACGCGCTGGCGACCATGGGCGCCGGCCTGCCCTCCGCCATCGCCGCAAAGATCGTCTATCCGAACCGTAAGGTCGTCGCCGTCGCCGGCGACGGCGGCTTCATGATGAATTCTCAGGAAGTCGAAACGGCGGTTCGCCTCAAACTCGATCTGGTCATCCTGCTCCTGCGCGACAACGCCTACGGCATGATCAAGTGGAAGCAGGCGAATATGAAGTTCGAGAACTTCGGCATGGACATGGGCAATCCGGATTTCGTCGCCTATGCCGCGAGTTATGGCGCGAAGGGTCATCGTCCTTCGTCGGCAGCGGAATTCGCGCCGATGCTGAAGAAATGTCTCGATACGCCCGGCGTCCATTTGATCGATACGCCGATCGATTACGCCGACAACGATCGCATCCTTAATCGCGAGATCAAGGAACTCAGCGCGAAGGTCTGAATTCGAATACCGCGACGAATAAAATCGGCAATCAGTCGCCGTCGAAGTTGTCGGTGAACAGCGGTGTGTCTATGGAGACCTTGGTGGGAATGCCCGTCGCCGCGCCCTCATCGCTGCCGAGCTGTCCGACGTCGTTGTTGCCCCAGCAATAAACGTCGTCCGGCAGAGCGCGTACGCAAAAATGGTCGGCGCCAGCAACAATCTGCACAGCACCCGAAAAAGCATCGAATTTCGAGGATGCGAGAAGGACAATGCCGATCAACTTGTTCGTCCCGCCGGCCCCAAGGCCCAATGCGAAGCTATCATCCGAACCCCAGCAGCGGACAGTGGTGTCGGTGAGAACCGCGCACGTCGAATTGCCGGTGGCGGCAACATCGACCGCATCGACGATCTTTCCTCGCCCATCGACGGCCGGCACCGCCGTCGACCTGAAGAGAGTGTCGCCAATGCCAAGCTGGCCGCTCAAGTTGAGGCCCCAGCACGCCACTGAATTAGCGACAATGTCGGAGACGAGCGCACACGTGTGATTGCCCCCACCGATGATGCGGTCCCCGCCCATCACCAGTGGCTGCAACCCGCCGCTGTCTACCTGCACGGTTTGAGGAGAACTGTAGTTTGTGCCGCTCCGCGCGTTACCGAGCTGGCCGTTTTGGTCCTTGCCCCAGCACGCGCCCGTATCGTCGTTCAACAGAGCACAAGTGTGACTTCCACCGGCGGAAATCGCATGCAGATTGTCAAGTTGAAGCGGCCCCATCGGACTGGAAACGAGCACAGGGGTCGGCTCAAGCGCGTTCATGGTCGAGGGTAACATGTAGTTGCCGATTTCCACTTCGTTGTTGTAGCCCCAGCACCAGGCCGCGCCGTTTCGCAAGGCACATACGTGTGATGTTCCCGCTGTTATGGCGGAAACGTTGTCGAAATCGGATCCACCATATTGAACGGTTTGCGGTGTATCTGTCGATGTCGTGTCGCCGGCGCCGAGTTGTCCCGACTCGTTGTGACCCCAGCAACTGACCTTTCCATCCGTAGTCAGAACGCAGCGGAAGTCGTACCCCAAACCCATCGATTCGATGTCCTTGCCGATCTTTAGCAAAGAGGACGCGCCGGGCGTAACGCCCCAGCAATAAGCTCGCCGATCAGCCATCACGACGCACGTTTCGTTTGACGCCGGCCCCAAAAAAGGCGCCGAATACCGGTATGAAGACCGGCTTCGGCAGGTGTCAGAATAAAATTCGTTGCTGCGAGCAAGCCGATCAACGCAATCGACGGAGTGGCACGAAGCGTCATGACAGTTCCTCTTTTCTGGGTGCGCGAATTGTCACGGCATCCAGGCCACTTAGAAGGACAGTTTGCGGACGACATTTGGACAACTTGCACGGCAACGACGAGCGCCTTTATATGACAGCAAGGCTTGGCAAATCTTCGAAGCGAGTAGAATGAGGCAAACCTATCGGCAAGGATTCGTCATGCTGAAAGAAAAATATCCTTACTTTCTTGCCAACGAGGCGCAGCAGCCGAATGCCGATCTGGAAGTCACCGACAAGTACACGGGCAAAGTCGCCACGCGCGTCGCCATGGCCGACGCGAAGGCGATCGATGCCGGCATCGCCGCGGCGGTGAAGGCACAGGACGCGTGCCGCAAGATGCGCGCCTACGAACGTCAGGCGGTGCTCGAACATTGCGTGAAACGTTTCCGTGAGCGCTACGACGAACTCGCAATGGCGCTTTGCATCGAAGCCGGCAAGCCGATCAAGGATGCCCGAGGCGAAGCGACGCGGCTGATCGACACGTTTAAAGTCGCGGCCGAAGAATCCGTGCGCATCGACGGCGAAGTGCTGAATCTCGAAATCTCGCCGCGCGCGAAAGGCTATCGGGGTTTCACGCGAGCGCGTGCCGATCGGACCGTGCTCGTTCATTTCGCCGTTCAATTTCCCGTTGAATCTGGCCGCGCATAAAGTCGCGCCGGCGCTCGCGGTCGGCTGTCCGTTCGTGTTGAAGCCGGCGAGCCGCACGCCGATCGGCGCGCTGATCATCGGTGAAGTGTTGGCCGAAACGAATCTGCCGAAAGGCGCCTTTTCGATCCTGCCCGCACACCGCGACGGCGCAGACCTGTTCACGACCGACGATCGTTTCAAGCTGCTGTCGTTCACCGGTTCGCCCGCGGTCGGCTGGGAACTGAAGGCGAAAGCCGGTCGCAAGAAAGTCGTGCTCGAGCTAGGCGGCAACGCCGCTTGCATCGTCGATTCGGATCAGGGCGACCGGCTCGACTTTGTCGTCGAACGCATGATCTTTGGTGCATTTTATCAAAGTGGACAAAGCTGCATCGGCGTACAGCGCATCCTCGTGCAGGAAGATTTCTACGACAAGTTCCGCGATGCGTTTATCGCCGCCACGAAGAAACTCGTTGCGGGCGATCCGAAGGACGAAAAAACCTTCATCGGCCCGATGATCGACGAGAAAGAAGCGAAGCGACTCGACGACTGGATCCAGGAAGCCGTGAAGGCCGGCGCGAAGACGCTGTGCGGCGGCAAGCGCACCGGAGCCATGCTCGAGGCGACGGTGCTCGAAAACGTCGATCCCAAGCAGAAAGTGAATTGCATGGAAGCGTTCGGTCCCGTCGCGATTTTGCAAAAGTATAAAACGTTCGACGACGCCGTCCGCATCGTCAACGACAGCGAATTCGGTCTGCAGGCGGGCGTGTTCACCTACGACGTACGCAAGGTGATGCAGGCGTGGGACGATCTCGACGTTGGCGGCGTGGTGGTCGGCGACGTGCCCAGTTTCCGCGTCGACAACATGCCCTATGGCGGCGTCAAGGATTCCGGTCTGGGCCGCGAAGGCATCCGCTACGCGATCGAGGACATGACCGAGATCCGCCTGATGGTGATGCGCGATCCGTGAACCGAGGTAATCCGATGAGACATCTGTTCGCCTTTTTCGCGGCGACCATGATCTGCAGTGCCGCGGCGCATGCGGCAACCTATCCGGCGCCGACAGAAGGCGACTACATCATCCGCAATTTCAAGTTCACCGGCGGCGGAAGTCTGCCGGAACTGCACATGCACTACCGCACGCTCGGCGCGATCCATAAGAACCTCGGCCATGTCGACAACGCCGTGCTCATCATGCACGGCACCGGCGGCGACGGTACGCAATTCCTGCACGACATTTTCGCCGGCGAACTGTTCGGCGCCGGCCAGCCGCTGGATGCGACGAAGTACTTCATCATCCTGATCGACGACATCGGCCACGGCAAGTCGAGCAAGCCCAGCGACGGCTTGCACGCGAAATTTCCTCGCTACGGCTACGCCGACATGCTCGGCGCCGAGCACGCCGTCATCACCGAGAAACTGAGAGTCGATCATCTGCGTCTGGTGATGGGTACCTCGATGGGCGGCATGCACACCTGGTTGTGGGGCGAAACGTATCCGGACATGATGGACGCGCTGATGCCGCTCGCCTCGCTGCCGGTGCAGATCGCCGGTCGCAACCGCATGATGCGCAAAATGATGATCGACGCGATCCGGACCGATCCGGAATGGAAGGACGGCGAGTACACGCAGCCGCCGCGCGGCATGGTCAACGCACTCGACATCCTGCTCATCATGGGGTCGAGCCCGTTGCAGTGGCAGAAGGAAGCGCCGACGCGCGAAGCCGCCGACAAGTTCCTCGACGAGCGCATCGCGCGCTACATGACGGAAGACGACGCGAACAACCTGCTTTACCAGATCGATTCATCATACGACTACGATCCGCAGGCAAAGCTCGGCACGATCAAGGCGCCGCTGCTCGCAGTGAACTCCGCCGACGACCAGATCAATCCGCCCGAACTCGGCATCCTCGAGCGCGAGATCCGGAACGTGCCGCACGGCGACTACTTCATCATCCCGATCAGCGACGCCACGCACGGCCACGGCACGCACACCTTGGCCGCGGTGTGGAAGGACAAGCTCGTCGAGCTGCTCGACAAATCGGGAAAACACTGATTCGTCGACCGCGCTGCGGATGCGGGTCCGGCCACCGAGGCGCTTAACCCCGTACCGCCCCCGCACGCGTTGCATGAGCATGGACACGACGTTGCCCCCGGCACCTTATCAGCCGCGCCGGTTTCCCGTAACCTCCGCACCATGGGGGCCGAGACCACGGACGAAGCGCTGATGCTCGCCTATGCACGAGGCGACGCACGTGCGTTCGAGACGCTGTACGCGCGCCAACGGGGCATGCTGTACCGCTACATCCTGCGCAGCGTGAGCGATCGCAGCGCGGCCGACGAGCTGTATCAGGAAACCTGGAGCCGCGTGATCGTTTCGCGCGCGCGCTACCGTGTCGAATCGAAATTCACGACGTGGTTACTGCAGATCGCCCACAATCTGATTATCGACAGTTTCCGCCGTGCGCGGCCGCAGGCCGGTGCGGAAGATACCGAAACGATCCTGCGCGAACTCGATGCGCCGGAAAGCGATCAACCCGAGCGCGTGCTGAGCGAATTCGAGCAGCGACGTCGCCTGCAGCTCGCGCTCGCCGAACTGCCGCCGGAACAGCGCGAAGCGTTCTTGTTGCGCGTCGAAGGCGGGTTGGGTCTCGAAGAAATCGCGCGGACAACCGGCACCGCGCAGGAAACGGCGAAATCGCGCTTGCGCTATGCGCTGGCGAAAATCCGGGAGAAACTGGCCGAATGAGCGGCGGCAACGACAAACTCGAACGCGAACTGGAATCGTTCCTCGCGGACGATTCGCGCGTTGCCGCGCTGTACCGTCGTTTGCCGAAAGACGAACCGGACGCGCGTCTCGACGCGGCGATTCTCGAGCAAGCGCGTGCGGCGACGCACACGCGGCGTACACGACCGCGCTGGCTGCCGGCGATGAGTGCGGCGGCGGCGCTCGTGGTCGTCGCGGGTCTCGCCTACCGCGTCGGTCCGCAGGTGTGGAGTGCGCGCAGCGGGGTCTCGGAGAAAGCGGAACAGAACGTTGCTGCGCCCGCCCCAGTCGCCGAACCTGCGCCCGATACGTCTGCGTCGCAGCCCGCCACTGCGGTTCCGCAATCCGCCGGCGGACTCGCCGCGCCGCAGGCTGCCTCTGCGCCGGCGATGAAACGCGCCGCGCCGAGCGCTGCCGAAAATGCGCCCGCTCACGTCGTTGTCGAACGTCAACGTCACGCAGCGGCCGACAAGCTTCGCAGCGAATCGCGCGAGAACGAGCAGCAAAAACTTTCGGGAAAGACGCAGCCCGCGCAGACCTTGCAGTCGGCGGACACGCGGGTCGAAAGCAAGGAAGCGTTTCGCGACAACGTCGAAGCAGCGCAATCGCAACCGGCGGGACCGAAGGCGTCGCCCGAACCGGCGCACGCCGCGGCTTTGCGATCGGCCGCATCGCCGCCGCGGCTCGACGCCGCGCCCGCACCGCCTCCACCTGCGGCGAGCGATGCAGCGGCGGCGAACACGACGAATGCGGCCAAGCCGGTGTCCAACGCATTTCCCGCAGCGGCGACGTATGCGCCGATGTCGGCACCCGCCTCAGCGTCAGCGCCCGCACCCGCGCGCGAAGCGGCGCAGCCGGCGCAGTCCGCCGCCGATGTCGAGGTGAATTTGTATCCCGAACACTGGATCGCCGACATTCGCACGATGCTGAAGAACGGCCGTCGCGACGATGCGATCAAGAACCTCACAGCGTTCCGCAAACGCTATCCCGACTACAAACTTCCAGACGACCTGCGCGACCTGAAATAATGCGCCTCCTCGTGCCGCATTGAATCGCCGACGCGCGCCTCCATTGCCTTTGCAACGCCTTCGACGTCCGTCCCGATGACCGATAACCAACCAAGACGCGCCGGCCGTTTATCTGCGCTGCGCGTGATCTTTCCGTACCTGCTGCGCTATCGTGGATTGCTGTTCGGCTGGCTCGGCTTCCTCGCGCTGTCGTCGATGGCGACGCTGTCGTTGCCGCTCGCCGTTCGCGTGATGATCGACCGCGGCTTCGCGCATGCCGATCCGAGTACGGTCAACCGCAGTTTCCTCGGGTTGCTGATCGTCGCCAGCGTGATGGCGCTGGCCACGGCCGGCCGCTACTTCTGCGTGAGCATGCTCGGCGAGCGTGTCGTGGCCGACATCCGTCGTTCGCTGTACACGCACCTGCTCACGCTCGATCAGGCGTTCTACGAACGCACGCGCGTCGGCGAGCTGATCTCGCGGCTCGGCAGCGACACCGAACTGGTGCAGACGGTGGTCAGTTCGAGCATGTCGGTCGCACTGCGCAGCATGGTGACCGCGATCGGCGGCGCCGTGATGCTGGTGTTGACCAGTCCGCGGCTTGCGGGCTACGCGGCATTGGTCATCCCGCTGGTCATCCTGCCGATCGTGCTGGCCGGGCGGCGTCAGCAGAAACTGGCACGCGCCAATCAGGATCGCATCGCCGACACCGCCGCCATCGCCAACGAAACGCTCAACGCGATGTACGCCGTGCAGGCATATGCGCGCGAGCCGGTCGAGAAACAACGTTACGACGCGGCCATCGCACGCGCATTGAAAGCCGCGCAACGGCGCGTCGGTCAGCGCGCCGGATTGACGGCGCTGGTCATCCTGCTTATTTTCGGCGCGATCACGCTGGTGTTGTGGGCCGGAGCGCGCGCGGTGATGGATGGCAGCCTCGACGCCGGCGTGCTCGGCCAATTCGTGTTGTATGCGGTGATCTCCGCCGGCTCGCTCGGCGGCCTGACGGAAGTGTGGAGCGAGATCTCGCGCGCCGGCGGCTCGATGGAGCGCATCGGCGAATTGCTCGCCGCGCGACCGGACATCGCCTCGCCCACCGCGCCCGTGACATTCGCCAAACCGGTGCGCGGCGAGATCCGTTTCGATCATGTCGAGTTCCGCTATCCTTCGCGTCCCGAAGCGCCGACGCTGCACGATTTCAGCCTGCGCGTCGCCCCCGGCGAAACCGTCGCGCTGGTCGGACCTTCCGGCGCCGGCAAGAGCACGGTGTTCCACTTGCTGCTGCGTTTCTACGATCCGCAACACGGCACGATTGCGATCGACGGCACCGATCTGCGCGCGCTCGCCCTGCCCGATCTGCGCGGCGCCATCGCGCTCGTGCCTCAGGACACCGTGATTTTCGGTGCGAGTGCCGCCGATAACATTCGGTTCGGCCGCACCGATGCCGACGACGCGGCCGTCATCGCCGCCGCGCAAGCCGCCGAGGCGCACGACTTTCTCTCCACGCAGCCGGAAGGCTATGAAACCTATCTCGGCGAACGCGGCGTGCGCCTTTCCGGCGGCCAGCAGCAACGCATCGCGATCGCGCGCGCGTTGCTCAAGGACGCGCCGATCCTGTTGCTCGACGAAGCCACCAGCAATCTCGACGCGCATTCCGAAGCGGCGATCCAGCACGCACTCGAGCGGCTCATGCGCGGACGCACGACACTGGTCATCGCGCATCGTCTGGCGACCGTACAGAAAGCCGACCGCATCGTGGTCATCGATGCCGGCCGCATCGTCGCGCAAGGCACGCACGCGGAACTGCTGCGCCAGGGCGGTCTGTACTCCGAGCTGGCGCGCTTGCAGTTCGCGGCGTGACTATTCCAGTCCGTCGCTGAAAATCGTATCGACGTACGCGCCAAGGTCGGTACGGCCCGTGAGCGGCAGCGGATGGCCTTCCAGATCGTTGTCGGTTTCGCTGTCGAGATAGGTGCTCTTGCCGAGCAACGGCGATCCGTCGCCGAGATGGAAGTTGCCACCGGCCGCCTCGACGAACAGCGGATCGACGTCGAACGCATGCTGGTTGATCGACGGCGCCGTGCCGGACATCACGCCGATATCGTTGAAGTACAGCGCACCGTCCTCGATGAGGTACAGATCGATATTGGAGTTGTCCCAAATCACGTCGTTGGCGAGTTCGCAGTGCGGTCCGCCGGAACACAGCAATCCGCCGGTATCCGAGCCGGAAGCCGTGTTTCGCGCGATCGTGTTGTAGCGCGCATAGGCCAGACCGTCGCTCAACAGTGCTCCTGCGGAAAAGCCGTTGGCCGCACTGTTTGCGACGACGAGGTTGTTGTCGAAGTAAAGCATGTGCGCGCCGTGCGCGAATGCCCGGAATCCGCCGTACGAGGAAGACGTCTGATTGTTGCGGATGATCAGGTCGCGCAGATATACATCTCCGCTCGTGTTGCCCGTATCGTTGACCGCGAGGCCCCCGCCGGGTTGCGTGGTCGAGGCGTTCTGCACCGTGAGCGTGAGGATGTCCACCAGACCGGCTGCGCTGCGCACGACCAGCACCTGAAACGCACCGTCGCCGTCGAGCACGGTCAACGATGCGTCGTCGGATTTCACCGAACAGTCGGCGTTGTAGCCGCCCCACATCTGCAGCGCGCTCGTCGCCGAGGTGTTGACGTAGAGGAAGCGCGATGTGCCGTCGGAAGCGAGATACGTTCCGGCGGCGAGCGCGATGAAGTTGTGCTCGTCCTGATTCGCGCCGCCGTCGGAAGACGCCGCCAGCGCAGCGCGCAACTCCGACGGGTTGGTAACGCAGAAATCGTGTGCGTCTACGTTGATCGCGTAGGCACTCGCGACGAGTGCAATCAGACAACCGGCTGCAGTTTTCATCGGCGCTCTCCATCGATTTCCCTTTCTTACGCAGAAAGGCGCCGATTCCTGGTGCCGCGGTTCAGCGCACGGCGGTGTCCACGCTCAAGCCGACCTGCAGCCAGCCGAGATTGATGCCGATGACCGATGTCGATGGATCGGCCCAGACGTAATCGATGGTGCGGCCGGTCGCGTCTTCGATGATGTCGAGTTGCAGTACGCTGAGCTTGCGTTCCGCATATGTCCGGCGCACGAGTTCGATCGAGTAGCCGCTGGCCGCGCCGTCGCGCCAGCGCACCGGCACGCGTCCGCCTTCGCTCGTTGCACGCAGATCGTTGCGCGTGTGCCAGTCCTGATTGTCCGCGCGCATCTTCGCGCCGCCGCCGTTGATCGCGGACCAGCCGGCGAAGAAGCGCACGCGCCGCGCGTCGATCGATGCGTTCGCGCCGCGCGCCTGATCGGCGAAGGTCACCGTGTTCAGCGTCTCGCCGTCGAACGTCAGTTTCAACGGCAGGAGCGCAGCCGTAGCGCCGAGGCCGGGCAGCAGCGCGCTGCACGCGCCGACGTCGGCCGACGCGGTGAGCTTGCCGTCCTTGCGTTCGCCGCTAAGGGTGCACGGCGCAAGTTCGGCCCACTGTTTGTCGTCGAATCTGAAATCCTTGCCGGCGACAAGCGCGGCGCGCGCCGAATCGTCGAGTGCGCGATAAGGTGTGAAGGTGAAGCGATTGCCGTTGTCGACGGTCGCGACGCGATACAGCCACGCGGACTCGGCGGCGGCGGCACCGTCGCCTGACTGCAGGCGCCAAAGCCACAGGTGACCGTTGCGATCGTTCTCGGCTAGACGAAACGTCTCGTGAACGTGCGGCACCGCGACGGATGCGCCGGCCGCCTGCACCTGTTCGTGGTTGTCGAACTCGCCGCTCAGCACGAGATCGTTGCCAGCGGTGGGCGCGGGATGATGGCTTGCGCTGCGGCTTCCGCCGAACGACTCGCAACCGGCGAGCACCAGGACACACAACAGGACCAGACGACGCATGCGCTACCTCCGATCGCGCAGCATAGCGGATGCGGCGTTATTGCACGACGTCGACGCGCAGCGCGCGCGAATCGGCGCGGCCGTGATCGTCGACGGCGCGCAGCGTGAAATTCCCGGCAAGTGTCGGTTGCCACATCAGCGGCTCGCGCGCGTTCGTGGAACCGATGAAACCATCGTCGACGAACCAGTAGAGATTCTGCACGCCCGCATCGACGGTCGCGTTGAAGGCTATGCGCTCGTCGCCGTCGCGGCTGACGCGTTTGGTGTACACCTCGCCGCGCAACGGCGAGACGATCTGCGGCGCCTGTCCGTCGTCGGCGGCGACGTCGGAGGTGCAGTCCGGAAGCGCCGGTGGTGCACGGCGCGGTATGCCGGCCTGGCGAAATACCTTGGCAAGGTCCGACGGCCAGTATTCGTAGACTTCCGCGTGTGTGCGAGCTGGATCGAACGGTGGGCACGTCGGTTTGCCTGTCGCATTGTCGACGGTCACCGCGCGATGCACCGTGCTGACGCGAATCGGCGACTTGCCGGGAATGAACCAGGTCGTTCCTTTTTGCGGACACCACGCGTTCGGCAATTCGCCACTCGCCAGACAGACCTGCACGCGTTTCAGATGCGCGGGCGGCGCATGCGGCGGCTCGGCCAGGGCCGGATCGCGCGCGCGCAATGCATCGGCGATGTGGAAGAACAACGGTGCGGCCGCCTCGACGCCAACGAACGCCGGATTGCCCGCGCCATCGAAATTGCCGATCCAGACCACGATCACATACGGCCCGACGATGCCGGCCGTCCACGCGTCGCGGAATCCCCACGAAGTGCCGGTTTTCCAGTACACGGGAAGGCGGCCCGGTTGCACGACGGTCGCGTCGTCGGGGCGCGGATTCTGGCGCAGCATGTCGAGCACCATGAAACTTGCCTCGTCGCTCAGCATGCGCACGCCCTGCCCACGCGGATCGGCGCCGAGTTTGCGCAGCGGCGCGAGCATGCCGCGATTGGCGAGCATCGCGTACAGCGTGCCGAGTTCCTGCGGCGTCACTTCGCCGCCGCCTAGCACGAGCGCCAGGCCGTAGTGATCCTCCGACGCCATGCGGCTGATGCCGGCGTTCCTCAGGAAATCGTAAAACGACGGACTCTGCAACTGCGACGCGACCCATACCGCCGGAATGTTGCGGCTGCGGATCAGCGCTTCGGTGGCGGTGACGGGCCCGAGGAATCGTCCGTCGAAATTCTCCGGCGTGAACGGACCGAACGAGGTCGGCACGTCGCGCAGCACGGTCTGCGGATGCAGCACGCCCTGATCGAAACCGAGTGCGTAGATGAAGGGTTTCAAGGCGGATCCGGGCGAACGCTTCGCGAGCGCGCCGTTGACCTGGCCCTGGATCTCGGCGTTCTTGTAGTCCGCCGAGCCTACCAGCGCCTTGATCGCCATATCGCGCGTGTCGATGACCAGCGCGACCGCGTTGCGGATGCCGCGATCGGAATTATGCGCGACGTGATCGGCGACCTGCCGTTCCAATACGCGCTGCAAACCGAGATTCAGCGTGGTACGGATTTCCGGCAACGGCGATTGCGTGCGCATGCGCTGATCGGCCAGCACTTCCTCGACGAAATGCGGCGCGGCAAAAGGAAGATGTTCCGGCGAGCGCAGCCGCAACGGCAATTTCATCAGCGACGACATCTCCGCATCGCGCGGATGCTTGATGACCCATCGCGCGAACAATCGTGCACGTGCTTCGGCGAGGCGCGAGCCGATCACGTCCGGCGTGTCCGGCGCTTCGGTGTCGCGCACGCGGCGGCTGGGGTCCTGCGGGATGACGGCGAGCGTCAGCGCTTCGGGCAACGACAGTTGCGTCACCGGCTTGTCGAAATACACGAGGCTCGCCGCGCCGGCGCCTTCTATGTTGCGGCCGTACGGCGCGTAGTTGAGATACGCTTCGAGGATCTCGTCTTTCGAGTAGCACAGTTCCAGTTCGATGGCGCGCGCGATCTGCCGGAGCTTGCCGCCGGGCGTGCGCGTGTTGAGCCGATACACCAGCCGCGCGAGCTGCATCGTGATCGTGGAACCGCCCTGCCGGTTGCCGCCGCGCACGTACGTCACCCAGCCGCCGCGTGCGAGACTGATCGGATTGAACCCGGGATGCCAGCGGAACCACGCGTCTTCGTGAAGCATCACGCCCTGCACGAGCGCGGGCGGCATGTCGGCGAGCGGCACCCACAAACGGTAGCGGTCGTCGGCTGCCAGCGTGAGTCTCAGCAGATGGCCCGAGTCGTCGTACACCGCCGTCGATGTACTGGCGAATCTTGACAGCGGTTCGTGCGGCCACAATCGAACGCCGACAAGCGCTGCGATCAGAACGGCGAGCGCCGCCAGCCAGTTCTGCCAGCGGCGCACGAAGTGGACGACGGCTCGGATCACGGCGATTATTTCTTGACGACCTCGATCGCGCCGCCGAGCGAACGCGCCTGCACGGTGCGGTCGTACATCGATTCGCCGTAGGCCGGCGGCACGATGAATTTGCCCGCGTTGGTCGCGCGGATGCGGTAGATGAATTCGCCGACACCGCGCGTCGCCGTGCCGTAGATGACGACGCGATCGTCGCGCACATCGGCGTACTGCGGCGTCCATGTCGAACCGGCCACGCCGACCGGCGATTGCCACTGCGGTTGCGCCGGCGCCTGATCGGCGTTGTCGGTGCCCGCAGCAGCCGCATCGGTTGGCAGGGTCGGCGGCTGGATCACGGCCTCGAAACCGCCGGGCAGCAAGTCCACGATCGCGATGTTGCCGACGCTGTCGACTTCTGTCGAACGGATCTTGATGTGCACGTCGAGTTCCTGGCCGAGCGTGGCGGAAGTGACCGGTTTGCCGCTCGCATCGGTGTATTCGCGAATGATCTCCAGACCCTGCTTGAGTTCCGTCGTCGGCGCCACGCGATCGAAACCGGCTTGCGTGACGGCATACCAGGCGTGCAGATCCGCACCGTTGTCGATGCGCACCGCGGCTGCCGTCGCATCGAACACGCCGCGCACGAGAAGTCCCGGCTGGATCTCGATCGGCTTGGTCGATCCGTCTTTCTGCACCTGTGCGAGCGTCAGCTTGCCCTCGCCCGCGCGCGCGGCGTACGCGTCGAGCGCGAGGATGGTCTGGCCCGACGACAGCGTGTTGAACCAGCCGCGCTGGATCGGACGCAACAGATTCTGCATCGACGTCGCCGGCAGCGACGAGGCGCGTTCCGGAAAATGCTTGGCGATGAGATACAGCACGCTCGCATCGCGGAACAGCGTGTCGTAGTAGCGCTCGAAGCGATAGGCGTTCTGTATCGTCGCGCGTTCCAGGCCGGCTTGCAGCGGCGCGATCATGTGGTCGGCTTCCTTGTCCTGCTTGAGCAGTTTCAGCGACGCGGCGAGATATCCGGCGACGAGGTTGTTTTCCCAACCGTCGCCGCCGTCGATGAACCATTCGTTGGCGCGGATGTATTCGTACTCCGGAGTCAGCGCCTTGGCCATGCCTTTGGCGTAATTTTCCTGAAGACGTTTCTGCACGGATGCGAGATAGTTCGTCGTCACGGTACCCTGCCGCGTGAGCAGATAGATCGCAAAGGCGCGCTCGCGCAGGCCGGCGATCGAACCGTCGCTCTCGTCGGCCGCGAGTTGCAGCAGGTAGCGATTGCCGGCGTCGAGCATGTCGGTCGGCAGATGCTGACCGCGCTCTTTCGCCTCGATCAGGAACAGCATCGTGTAGACCGAAATGAACCGCTCCGACTCCGGCGTCGCCGTCCACAGGCCGAATCCACCTTCGGTGTTCTGCCGCGAATGCAGCACGGCGTACAGCGGCTGGAACGGATCGGTTTTCTTGGTGCCTTCGGTCTTGATGATTCCGTATTCCGGATGCGAACCGAACACCAGCGCCGGAATGCCCTGACTGACGAGCTGTTCGGTGCAGCGATGCGGGAAGTCGGCGAGATACGCCGACAAGCCTTGCGCAAGCACCAGCGGCGTGTACGACGCGGCGGCATTGCGTTTTGCGAACGCGTCATACATGTCGCGCAGCGGCTTCACGTCGGTCGAACCCTTGTCGAGATCGCCCGCGACGAGATCGGTGCGATACGCCGAGGCCGGACGCACCGACACTTCGGTACCGATCTTCGCGGACTTGTCGTTGTACGCCGCGTGGAAGGTCATCTTCGCCGGGCCGAGTTCGGGCTTCGCGCGCATGCGGAACACCACCACGCCCTCGCGCATTTCGCCGAGCTTCAATTGCGGTTTGCCGTCGCCGACGACTTCGAGGCCCGGCGTGACGTCCACCGACATCGCCACCGGAATCTCCTTGCCGTCGAGGCCGGTCAGATTGTTGGCGACGCCGACGCTCACATCGAACTCATCGCCGGGCGCGACCAGATTCGGCACATTCGGCGACAACACGAAATCGCCGCGCACCGTCGTCGAATTCTGCGCGATGCCGATCTTGTCGGTTTTCACCGCGACCGCCATCAGGCGCAATTTGCCGTTGAAATCGTCGGGCACGTTGTAGGTGAAGTCCTTCTCGCCGCTTACGTCGACGATGCCGGACCAGAACGCCACCGGGTCCTGATGTTTCTTCTTGAACGGATTGAGATGGCGCGCGAGCAGATCGTCGGCGTCGCCGCCGGGCGCGGCCATGCCGGCGAGTTTGGAAATTCCGGCAGGATCAGATCGAGGATCTGGCTCGTGTGCACTTCGAGCATGCGCTTGCGGAAGAAGAAATCCAGCGGATCGCCGAGCTTGTAGCGCGCGACCTGCAGGATGCCCTCATCGACGGCGAACACCACGGCGCGCGTCGGCTGCGCGGCGGTGCAGCTTGATCTTCAGCGGTTCGCCCGGCTTGACCAGTTGCCGGCGCGGAAATGGTGAGGCCTTCGCGCCGCGCGTCGCGGTTCACCGAGAACGGCACGACGCCGTAGCTCAGCGGCGACATGAAGATTTCGTCCGACGACGGATCGCGCACGAACTGCACGTTGATGTAGCCGTTGCCTTCGAAATCGGCCGGCACGCGGATCTTCTGCACGGAACCCGTCGTCGTGCTGTGGAACCACGCGTGCGCGTAGACCTTGTCGCGTTCGAGCGTGATCAGGCCGCTGCCGGCATACGGCGCGCGGATGGCCACGTCGATGTACTCGCCCTGCGCGAAGTCGTGCTTGGACAGCTTGAGCTGCAGTTCCGCATTGCGCTCCAAGGAACGGGAAACGTTCGCTTCGCCCGCGACGGTATATTCGACGCGATTGAGTTCAGCGCCGTGCGCATTGCGCACGACCAGCGCGAAGTTGCCGGGCTTGTCGGTCGGCAAATCGAAATCGTTGCCGTTGGCGCCAATGGCCAAAGGTTTTTCGGTGACCGGAACTTCCTTCGCTTTCGATTCGTATTTGTAGACGCCGGAATCCTGCTTGGTCAGGACCGAGACGAAACGCCGTTCGATGATCGCCGCCTTCAGATCGCCGACCGCGATCTTCTTCGTGTCGGGTGCGATCGCTACCAGATTGACCGTGCGTTTGGCGCCGCGCGTGACGAACTCCAGATTGTCGGTCGCCTTCGCGCCTATCAGATAATCGAGCGACGACACCAGCGCGTGCGTTTCCGCCGCGACGTTGCGACCGCCTTCGGCCTCATAACCTTTGCCGAAGAAACGCAACTGATACGACGACGTGCCGTATTTGCTCAGGTCGAGCGGAAATTCCGCATCGCCTTTTTCGTCGGTGGTGCGATCGCCGAGCGGTTCGGAGTAGCCTTCCTTCGCGTGGTTCGGATCGAAGAATTTGTAATCCGGGTAATTGTGGAAACTCGGGAAATTCGGCTGCAGGCTCAACGTGGCTTCGACGCGGCGGTTCTGCGCCGGCGTGCCGAATAGGTTCTGCAAGGTGAACAGCACCTTCAGGTTGTCCGGCTTGATCCAGCCGTCGACCACGTTCTGCGACAGGCGCGCGTCGGCCTTCATGCGATCGGGCATGAATTCCTTGACCTGAAGGCCGACCGAGCCGATCTGCGCATCGGTCTTGCCATCTTTCACAATGTATAAATTTACATTCCAGCCGCCAGTCGGCGCGCTTTCCTGCGTGGTGTAGCTCAGTTCCTCGAAACCGGCCGTACTCAGACGCAGCTTGCGCGACTCGACGACGATGCCGCGCGCATCGGTGATGTCGGCCTGCAGCGGAATGCCGCTCAGCGGATTGGCCCAGTTGGCCGCACGCACGATCAGGCCGACGTGGAAGGTGTCGCCCGGCCGGTAGATGCCGCGGTCGGAAAACAGATACGCGCTCAGCTTGTTCGCATTCTTAGCGTTGCGTTCGCCGCCGATGTCGAAGCGCGAGAAATCCAGATTGCGATCGTACTCGCCGATCGGCAGGAACGATTCGTCGTCGCCCTTGTGCACGACATACATAGCCGGCGTCTTCTCGCGCGTGTACGCAAGCAGCGTATCGAAATGCACGTGGCCGTCGGCCGGGGTGTTCTGCGTCAGCAACGTCTGGCCGTTGCGGCCGACTACATCGACCACCACATCGCCCACCGGCGAGCCGGTCTTGATCGATTGCACGAACACATCCTGACTGCCATCGAGCGATTTCTTGGCGATTACGCCCAGATCGGTGACCACGATCAGGCGCGAGTCGCCCAGCGCCGTGCCGTCGTCGCTGTTGTCGGCGCCGTCCATGCCCTCGCCTTGGTCGGCCTCGCCGCCCTCGTCCGAGGATTCGTCGCCGCCATCGGCCTGCGGATCGTCGGCTTTCGGTTTTTCTTCAGGCTTGAGCTTGCTCAGCTTGAGCAGGAACACGCCGTGTTTGGCCGCGCCGCCTTTGTCGAGATACTGACCGAGATCCACGCCCTCGAAATGCGCCTTTTGCGGATTGTCCTGCGCGAACGGCATTTTCTGCACGAAGCGTTCGGTGATCTGATCGCCGGTCAGCGGTTCCAGCGACGGTTTGGCATACGTGCCGTGATTGAAACCGACGACGTGCTGCAACTGGTTCGGCAACACGCGACCGATTTCCAGTTCCATACCCGGCACGTTGCGCGCGACGACGGACACGCGTTTCTCACCGTTGAGCGACAGCAGCGCGCCGTCGGCCATGAACTTCAGCATGCGCGGGTATTCGGGAACCTGCACGACGCTCGGACTGTTGTTGCCCAGCACGTAACCGCCGAACGATCTCAGGTTCTTTTCAACGCGCACGTACAGGTAGCGTTTCGGATCGGCGTGGAACTTGAAGCTGTGCAGCGCCTCGAACTCGCGCTCGGTCGGCACGGCCTCGAGCGGCAATTTTTCCGACTGGCGCAGGATGTCTTCACCGACTTCGCCGATCGACCAGTTATACGTTTCCGTGCGCTGGTCTTCAGGCGTCTTCGGATTGAATTCCGGCAGAAGCCAGGCGGTGACGGATTTGGCCGCATCCTTTTCCGAGACCGCTTGCGAGGTTTCCACCACGAGCACCTGTTCCGGCTCGAAGTTGGCGTTGTTGACCAATGTCGGCGTGATGTTATCGACCTGCAGGCTGTAAAGGCCCGGCACGCGCGCCGAACCCTGCGTCGCCTCGGCGATCGGCGGTCCGCCGCGCGCGGCACGTACACCTTTGTCGACGGTGACCACGATCAGGGCATCGTCCTTCGGGATCGTGAGCGGCTCGGAATGCACGAAGGCGCTGAGCTTGCGTTCGTCATAGGTGACGATGAACTTCTTCTTGCCGAAACCCGGAAGCTGCGTGTCTTCCGCCTGCACCGGCGCCGGTTGCGACCCGCGTTTCTTCGCCGCCTTGGCGAGCTTCTTGGGCGCGTTCTGCAGCACGACGGACACGTTTTTCTCGAAACTCGCCGTGTCGACCGGATGATTGAACGCGAAGCTGACGATGGCTTTCTTCGCCGTCGCATCGATCGGATCCTGGTAGAACTCGGCGTTGACGAGCTTCGTCGTGAAATCGGCGCTGCGGAATTCAAGCGAATCCTTTTCCACCTTCACGTGTTCGGCGAAGACGACTTTCGGGTCGAAGCGCACATCGAAATCCTGACCGACGGCCCAGTCTTCCTTGGGCTGGAAGGTGAGCGTGCGGTCATTGACCCATATCCACGTGCCCGCCGTCTGCGGTTTCATCTCGATGCCGGCGGCCACGGTTTTTCCGACCAGCGCCAGCGGCGCTGCGGAGCGCGAGAACGTCACCGTCAGCGGAAACACTTCGATCTTGTCCTGCGAATAATCCGTAACGGGCGGCGGCGCGACGTTCATCGTCACCGGCACTTCCTCGATCGGCCGCGGCCGGTTCTCGTACCAGTGATAGCCCCAGATGCCGCCGCCGACCAGCGCGACGAGCAGGATCACGATGGCCGAACTGCGTCCCGGATGCGCGCGCATGCCGCGTCCGGTGTAGGCGATGCCCGAACCCGTGGCGCGCATCCATCGCGGCGCGCTCCACGACACGTCGCCGACGATCTTCGAAACGACCCAATAAAAGCCGCGCAGGATGAGCAGCGGCAGACGCAACAGAAATCGCAAGAAATCCATGTTTTTCCGATCTCGAATAATGCAAAAAGGCGCCAGAACCGGCGCGGATGCCCCTGTGACCTTAGTCAGAACGTCGCACCGGTGACAAAGCGGACAACCGGTGGGATTCTCCCGCGGTCACTGTACGGCATGCCTCCGATCCGTGGTAGCAGTTGGCTCCCGGCGGATGGAGAAATTCGGGCGGATTTCGGTGTTCTTCGCGCGCGTTGGCGTCGGCGCGATGACGCGATCAGAGCGCGGCGAAGCCTTTTTCGAGATCGGCGATTAGCACGTCGGGCTCCTCCAGTCCGATCGACAGGCGCACCAGGCTCAGCGGCAATGCGCCCGGCGGATGCAGCGGCGCATCGGCGGGGTATACCGCGCAGACCGGAAACGCGAGCGATTCGTAACCGCCCCACGACACCGTCATCAGGAAGCGCTCGAGCGCGTTGCAGAAACGTTCGACGGTGGCGACGTCCTGCGCGCGGAGTTGCACCGTCATCAAGCCGCTGGCACCGCGCATCTGCCGCTCAGCGAGTCCGAACTGCGGATTGGTCTGCGCATGCGGAAAGTATACTTTTTCCACCTTGGGATGCTGCTCCAGGAACGCCAGCAGGGTGCGCGCCGTGGCAGCGATGCGCTCCATGCGGACGCCGAGCGTGCGCAGGCCGCGCAGCATCAGCCAGGCGTCGTGCGGCGACAGGATCGCGCCGCACGTCATGAATGGACCTTTGAAAACCTGGCGGATGATCGTCTCGCTCGAACACAAGGCGCCGGCGACGACGTCGCTATGCCCATTGAGATATTTCGTCGCCGAATGCGCCACCATGTCGATGCCGAGTGCGATCGGCGACTGGTTCAGTGGGCTGGCATAGCTGTTGTCGCACAGCGTGCGGATGCCGCGTGATTTCGCGAGCGACGCGACGGCAGCGAGATCCTGCATCTCGAACGTCATCGAATTGGGACTTTCCAGCACGATCAGGTTCGCTTCCGGATTCAGTGCGTTCTCGATGTTGGCGATGTCAGTGCCGTCGACGAACGTCGAGGTGACGCCGAAGCGCGACAGCAAATCCTTGAGCAGGCTGCGCGTCCACGAGTACGGCCGTTGCACGCAGATCACGTGGTCGCCTGCCGATACGCTGGCCATCACACCGGCTGAAATCGCACCCGCGCCGCTGCCGAACATCAGGCAATCTTCGGCGCCCTCCAGCGCCGCGACCTTCTTGCGCAGGATTTCCACCGTGGGATTGTTTCCGCGTGTGTACGTCGTGCGGCGGAATTCGTCCTTGAAGCTCTCGCGGAATTTGCCAACCGTCTCAAAAGCGAAAATCGAGCTCTGGAAAATCGGCGGCGATACGGCCCCGCGGTACGTTTCGCGTTCTTCGCCGAGATGATTGAGGATGTAGCTCAAGTCCATCTGCTGTCCGCCCTGATGCGAGCCTGGCTTCGCCGGAATGACGAAACTTACTTGTGCGTCGCGACGAAAGCACGCGTGGCGTCTGCGAGCGTCGGGTCTTGCAGCGCGAAGTGCAGCGTCGCCTTGACCAACCCCAGTTTGCTGCCGCAATCGAACCGCGTCCCGTCGAACCGGTAGCCGTATACTTTTTGCTGTTTCAACAACGCCTCGATCGCATCGGTGATCTGGATTTCGCCGCCGGCGCCCGGTTTGGTCGTTTCCAGCAATTCGAAAATCCTGCCCGGCAGCACGTAACGCCCGACGATGGCGAGATTCGACGGCGCAACGTCAGGTTTGGGCTTCTCCACGACGTGCTTTAGCAACGATGCGCGGTCCGTTTCCGGCGTGCCGTCGACGATGCCATATTTCGCCGTATCCTCGCGCGGCACTTCCTCGACGGCAACGGCGCCGGCGTCGTGGCTCAGCGCGAACTCCGCCATCTGGCGCAATGCACCCTTGCCTTTATTCCAGATCAGATCATCGGGCAGGATCACGCCGAACGGCTCGTCGCCGACGACGGGTTTGGCGCACAGCACCGCGTGACCCAGACCGAGCGCTTCGGATTGCGTCACGAAGACGCAATTCACGTGTTTCGGAATCACGCCGCGAACGATGTCGAGCAGTTCCTTCTTGCCGGCTTTCTCGAGTTTCTGCTCGAGTTCGTAGGCGACATCGAAATAGTCGGCGATGGCGTGCTTGTAGCGGTTGGTCACGAATACGAGCGTGTCGGCGCCTGCGTCGATGGCCTCGTCGACCGCGTACTGGATAAGCGGCTTGTCGAGCACCGGCAGCATTTCCTTCGCCACCACTTTCGACGCGGGCAGGAAACGCGTGCCCAGACCCGCCACCGGAAAAACGACCTTGCGCAAACCCTGCGTTGCCATGCGATTTCCCTATTTCCTGGACTGATTGATCGATACCACCGCCGCCGGCTGCTCCTCGCGCATTGCGAATTCCGGCAGCAGGCTGCTCATGCACTTGCGCAGCACGTCTTCGTCATACTCGCGCACGCCTTGCGATGCGTTGCGTAGCTGCGCGTTGAGCAGGTCCCACGACATGCTGCGCGGCTGCGCCAGAAAAATCTTCGTATGTTTCGTGACCTGATAGTTTTCCTGCGCGTGGAACAGTTCCTCGAACAGCTTCTCGCCCGGACGCAGCCCGCTGTACACGATCGTGATGTCGCGGTCGGGCACCTTGTTGGCGAGGCGGATCATCTGTTCGGCCAGATACTGGATCTTGATTGGCTCGCCCATGTCGAGCACGAAGATTTCGCCGCCCTCGCCGAGCACCGCTGCCTGCAGGATGAGCTGGCAGGCTTCGGGAATGGTCATGAAGTAGCGCGTGATTTCCGGGTGCGTGACAGTGACGGGACCGCCCGCGCGAATCTGCTCGCGGAACAGCGGCACGACGCTGCCGGCGGAGTCGAGCACGTTGCCGAACCGCACGGTGATGAAGCGCGTTTTCGATTTCGCCGCGAAGTTCTGGCAGAAAATCTCCGCGACGCGCTTGCACGCACCCATCACGCTGGTCGGGTTGACCGCCTTGTCGGTGGAGATCAGCACGAAACAGCCGACGCCGTGGCGATCAGCGGCTTCTGCGACGACCTTTGTGCCGAGCACGTTGTTGCGGAAACCTTCGCGCAGTTGCGTCTGCAGAAGCGGCACGTGCTTGTACGCGGCGGCGTGGAACACGACTTGCGGCCGCGTGCGCGTGAAGATGCGCTCGCACACGGCGACATCGCCGCAGTCGCCGAGTACGGCATCGATCAGCATATCCGGAAATTCGCGGCGCAGTTCCTGTTCGATGCGATACAGATTGAATTCCGACAGTTCCAGGATCGTCAGCGATTCGGCGCCGAGCCGCGCGATCTGCCGACACAGTTCCGCGCCGATCGACCCGCCGCCGCCAGTGACGAGCACGCGTTGGCCGGCGAGTCCGGTGCGGATGGCCGTCCAGTCGAGCTGCACCGGCTCGCGGCCGAGCAGGTCTTCGATGGCGACTTCCTTCAGGTCGCTGAAACCCATTCTTCCGGAGACGACATCCTGCAGCCGCGGCATGGTGCGGAACGGGACGCCGGTCTTTTCGCACAGTTCGACGACCCGGCGCATCTGCGCGTTGGTCGCCGACGGCATCGCAATGAGCAGCATCTCCGCGGCGGTTTCCTCGGCCATGTCCGGCAGCCTGTCGAGCATGCCGAGCACGGGCACGCCGTGCACTTTCGCGCCGCGCAGCGCGGCGTTGTCGTCGAGCAGGCCGACCGGCTGGTACCGATTCTCGCGCGCGAGATCGCGCAGCAGCGCCTCGCCCGCGCGGCCCGCGCCGAGCACGAGCACGCGTTGCGCCGGTTGGCTGCGCATCAGGTCGAAGCGGCTGTCCTTCCAATAGCGATACAGCAGCCGCGGCGCGCCCAGCAAGACGACGAGCAGCACCGGATACGCGACCAGCACCGCGCGCGGCACCGTCGCCAGACGGTTATAGAGGAACAGCGCCACGGCGATGGCTACGGCGCCGATGACGCCGGCGCGAACGATGTTCCACAAGTCCGGCAGGCTGGCGAAGCGCCACAGGCCTTTGTAGAGGTCCGTCCACCAGAGAATGAGGCCCTGCACGCCGACGACGATCAGCGTCTCGACGGTGAACCATCCCAGTGGCGGCGAGGTCGGCTCGATGCTGTAGCGCAGCCAATTGGTCAGCAGCCACGCGATCCAGACCATGGCCAGGTCGTGCACGACGACCGCCAGCCGCGGATGGATGGTACCGATCAGACTACGCGCGGGCATGGGCCGATTTTCTCACTTTGTATAAACACCAGCGTTTTCCACAAATCCACACCGCGATAGCCGCGAGATACACCGCCGCGGCGATGGTCCACGACAGCGCCCGGTTGGCGCGCAGCGTCGGCGTATTCACTGCGACGATTATCGGCAACACGACGAACAAATTCCACGCCGCATAGCAATCCGACACACGCGCGTGGCTCAATCCGGTTCGAGTCATCCATTGGTACAAATGTTCCCGGTGCGGTGCATACCAGCGTTTGCCGCGCAGCATGCGCGAGACCAGCGTGCAGGTGGCGTCTGTCACGAACGCCGACCCGACGATGACGGCGCTGACTTCCGCCGAGTACGGGCTATAGAACTGCCACAACCCGGCGACGAAGATGACGAGTCCCAGCGCACCGCTGCCGACGTCGCCCATGAAGATGCGAGCACGCGGGAAGTTGAACGGCAGGAAGCCGAGCGTCGCCGCCGCGAATAGGCCGATCTGCATGCCGTGCGGATTGCGCTGATCGTGCCCGCACAGCCAGGCGAGCACCGACAGCACGAAGATCGCCTGCGCGGCGAGAATGCCGTCGATGCCATCCATGAAGTTGTGCAGGTTGACCGACCAGATGCCGATGCCGATCATCACCAGCAGAAGGAGCATGTTTTGGACGAACACCGATGTCGCCACGTCCGCGTCGAGATATTGCGCCGCGCTCTGCGCGACGATCGGCCAGAGGAACAGCACGACCGCGACGAATTGTGGTATGAGGCGCGCGAGGATAGGCAACGGCCGGTGGTCGTCGATCCAGCCTACCAAGGCGACGAGCGTGACGGCGGCGATGAGGCGCGTCGGCATCGCGACATCGGAAATCAACGCACCCATCGCGATGAGTCCGGCGATGCCCGCGATGCACAGGCCGATGCCGCCGCCGCGCGGCGTGGGCAGCGCGTGCGAACGTCGCTGGCCGGGAAGATCGATCAGACGGCCGCGCGAGTACAGCAGTGCGCACCACGTCAGCGTTGCCGACAGCGCGCCGACGACGGCGAGCCACAGTGCGATATCGATGGCTGAAAGGCGGGTGAAGCCGGCCATCGGCAACTATTCGCCGGCCACGCCGTGGATCGGGCGGACAGACCCCCATGTCTTGCAGCTCGGGCATTGCCAGTGATGTGCCTTGGCGCCGAAGCCACACTTGTTGCAGCGGTACATGGCCTGGCCTTCGACAAGCTTGCGCGTGAGATCCTGCAGGATGAGCAGGTTTTCGCGCGCCTCGCCGCGTGCGTTGTCGAGCGAAGCACTGATCAGCGTCATCAGGCCGCGCACGGATGGACGCTGCCGCAACTGGCGCGTCATGAACTCGATGGCCGCTTCCTCGCCGCGCGTACTGGCGTAGAGTTTCGACAGTGCGATCACCGGGGTTACGCCTTGCGATCGCTCGGTGATGTCGAGCAAGAATTTCTCGGCGCGGCCCATCTGGCCGAGACGCGCGTAGCAATCCAGCAGCGGCGGCAGGATTTCCGGAACGTAGTCCGCATCCAGCACGGCCACGCGCTCGAATGCCTGCGCGGCGGCTTCGAGATTGCCCTGCTGCCCTTCGAGCCGGCCGAGCACGATGTAAGCCCGCACGCATTCGGGCTGGCTCTCGAAGGCATGCTCAAGCTGCTGCTGCGCGGTGCTGAAGTCCTTCGCATTGCGCGCCTGCTCGGCCAGTTCGCAGTAGAACTGCGCGATGTTGTGGCCTTCGGATTCGCCGTTCGCAGCTTCCAGCCGGCGCGCGTGTTCGATGGCTTTCGCCCAATCCTTTTCGTGCTGGTAGATGTTGATCAGATGCCGCAGCGCGTTCGGCACGTGCGCATCGATGGCGACGAGGTCGGCGAACAGGGTTTCAGCGCGATCGAGCAGTCCGGCGCGCATGTAGTCTTCGCCGAGCTCGAGCATCGCGACGGTTTTTTCCTCGTTGCTCAGGTTCGGACGCGCGATCAGATGCTGATGTACGCGGATCGCCCGATCCACCTCGCCGCGGCGCCGGAACAGATTGCCGAGCGCCAGATGCGTCTCGACCGTGTCGCGATTGAATTCGGCCAGTTGCAGGAACACTTCGATGGCCTTGTCGGGCTGCTCGTTGAGCAGGTAATTCAGTCCGCGGAAATAGCTCGAGGACAGTTCGCTGACGCCGACGCGTCGCGAACGCTCGCTGTTGCGCCGTCCCACGAACCATCCGGACAACGCCGCAACCGGCAGCAGCAGACACAACGCGTACATCCACATCGGCGACATGTTCACGGCGTCTTGTCGCCGGCTTCGATGACCACCGGCGTGACCGGCTCGCGTTTCTCCGCGGCGCTCAGCTCGCGCGCGAGCGTGCGCACGCGACGGCGCAATCGCAGCACCAGTCCGAAATACACCACGATGCCGCCGATCAGCCAACCGACCAAAAGCGCTGCGATCAGCACCGCGCCCTTGGGCAGTGATGCGGTGACGAAGTAAAAATCATAGGCCACCCGCTCGCCGTTGAGCGCGCCGAAAACGGCACCCAGCACGGCGAAGATCAGCACAAGAAGAATGATCAGCAGGCGCATGGTTCAATCCGAGAGAACGGTCCTGTCCAACACTCGGGGCCTCTGCGCACGACGAACATCGTCGCAGACGCGCACGTCAGCCGACGATCGGTCGCGTGGCGGCCACTTCGTTGACGCGTTCGCGTAATTCCTTGCCCGGCTTGAAATGCGGAACGTGCTTGCCGGGCAGCGCTACGGCCGAGCCCGTCTTCGGGTTACGGCCCATGCGCGGCGGGCGGAAATGCAGCGAGAAGCTGCCGAAGCCGCGTATTTCGATGCGTTCGCCGGTGGACAGCGCCTGGCTCATCTGCTCGATGACGCTTTTCACCGAAAGCTCCACGTCGTTGAAGTTCAGATGGCTCTGACGCAACGCGAGCGATTCGATCAATTCCGATTTCGTCATGGACGTTTCGCAGTCTTTACGTGTGAGTCGGAAAGTTGACTTCAAACAACCCCGGATGACGCGTGCCCGAAGTAACAAGGTGGTGCAACACAACGAAGTCGGCGGACGGAACCCGCCCGCCGACCTTTGACGCTTACTCCGACTTGTTCATCTGTTCCTTGAGCAACGCACCGAGCTTGGTGGTGCCGCCGGCGGCAGACTGGTAGTCCTCGAGCGCCTGCTGCATTTCGTCGTCGTCCTTGGCGCGGATCGACAACTGCAGCACGCGGCCCTTGCGGTCCATGCCGGTGTACTTGGCTTCGACCTTGTCGCCGACTTTCAGATGCTGCGTGGCGTCGTCGACGCGTTCCTTGGCGATGTCGCTGGCGCGCAGATAACCTTCCACGCCTTCGCCGAGGTCGATCGTCGCACCTTTCGCGTCAACTTCCTTCACAGTTCCGTTGACGATGCTGCCGCGCGGATTGGCCGCCATGAACTGGCCGAACGGATCCTGCTCGAGCTGCTTGATGCCGAGCGAAATGCGTTCGCGTTCCGGATCGACCGCGAGAACCACGGCTTCGACGGTGTCGCCCTTCTTGAAGTTGCGGACCAGGTCTTCGCCGGTGGACTGCCACGAGATATCGGACAGATGCACGAGGCCATCGATGCCGCCATCCAGACCGACGAAGATGCCGAAGTCGGTGATCGACTTGATCTGACCGGACACCTTGTCGTTCTTCTTGTGGATCGCCGCGAACGACTCCCACGGATTGGCCTGCGTCTGCTTGATGCCGAGCGAAATGCGGCGGCGTTCTTCGTCGACGTCGAGCACCATCACTTCGACTTCGTCGCCGACCTGCACCATCTTGGCCGGGTTGACGTTCTTGTTGGTCCAGTCCATTTCCGAGACGTGCACCAGGCCTTCGACGCCCGGCTCCAGCTCAACGAAGCAGCCGTAGTCGGTGACATTGGAGACCTTGCCGAACAGGCGCGTGCCCGTCGGATAACGGCGCGCGATCGCGACCCACGGATCTTCGCCGAGCTGCTTCAATCCAAGCGATACACGGTTGCGCTCGCGGTCGAAACGCAGCACGCGCACTTCGAGTTCGTCGCCGACGTTGACCACTTCCGACGGATGACGCACGCGCTTCCACGC
Source organism: uncultured Gammaproteobacteria bacterium (assembly GCA_963708785.1). GTDB lineage: Bacteria > Pseudomonadota > Gammaproteobacteria > Xanthomonadales > Rhodanobacteraceae > Rudaea. The sequence continues at coordinate 276,966 of CAVPTJ010000012.1, read as the reverse complement.
CATGTCGGTGATGTGCAGCAGGCCGTCGATGCCGCCCAAGTCCACGAACGCGCCGTAGTCGGTGAGGTTCTTGACCACACCCTTGACCACCGCGCCTTCCTGCAGACGCTCGAGCAGCTGTTCGCGCTCTTCCGAATGCTCGCTCTCGACGACCGCGCGACGCGACACGACCACGTTATTGCGCTTGCGGTCGAGCTTGATGATCTTGAATTCCAGTTCCTTGCCTTCGAGGTAGACCGGATCGCGCACGGGGCGCACGTCCACCAGCGAACCGGGCAGGAATGCGCGGACATCCTTGATGTCCACGGTGAAGCCGCCCTTCACCTTGCCGGAAATACGGCCGGTGACGGTGGCGTTGCTCTGCTGCGCTTCTTCCAGCTCGTCCCAGACCAGGGAGCGTTTGGCTTTTTCGCGCGAGAGGCGGGTTTCGCCGAAACCATCTTCGATGGCATCGAGAGCCACTTTCACTTCATCGCCGACGGCGACTTCGAGTTCGCCCTGTTCATTGCGGAACTGGTCGATGGGAACAATGCCCTCGGATTTCAGCCCGGCATTGACGACGACGACGTCATTGCGGATTTCGACGACGATGCCGGAAACGATTGCGCCCGGCTTGAGTTTGTTGAGCGTTTGGCTCTTTTCGAATAATTCGGCAAAACTTTCTGTCATGATGATTCCAGTTGACCTTAAGACCTTATCCTAAACCGTTGCTGCAGTTGAGGAATCGATCCACCCGTTGTGGCCCGGATCAGTCCGCGCCGTTGCAAAACCCGCCGCCGAAACGGCAGGACCGTGAGGCCGGATTTGCACCCGGCCTCGAAACCTTCCCCATTCGCGAATCCGTGCTTAGCGCGTGAGACTGCGTCGCACCAGACCGAGTACGAGGGCGACTACCGCATCGATCGGCATCCCGGTCGAATCGATCAGCGTTGCGCCCTCCGCCGGCTTGAGCGGGGCGACGGGACGTTCGGCATCGCGCACGTCACGCGCCTGAATCTCGCGCAAAAGGGCGGCAAGTGTAACCCCCAACCCCTTTTCTTTCAACTGCTTATAACGTCGTTTCGCCCGCTCTTCGGCGCTAGCGGTGAGGAACACCTTGAATTGGGCATCCGGGAAAATGACGGTGCCCATGTCGCGGCCGTCGGCGACCAGTCCCGGCGCCTTGCGAAAGCTGCGTTGCTTGTCCAGAAGTGCCGTGCGAACCGACGGAATTGCGGCGATGGCCGACGCCGCCGCGCCGCAGGTTTCTGTGCGGATTTCGTCCGTCGCGTCGAGTCCGTTGACGATGACGCGCGTCTCGCTGCCGTCTTTCGGATCGCGGAACGAGATCTTGGTCGTCTGCGCGCAGCGGGTCATCGCGTCGGCGTCGGAAAGATCGAGTCCTTCCATGCTCGCGGCGAATCCTACCGAGCGATACAGCGCGCCGGAGTCGAGCATGTGCCAGCCGAGCGCGTCGGCGGCCATGCGGCTGATCGTGCCCTTGCCAGAACCGGAGGGTCCATCGATCGTCAGCACGGGTACGACTTTTTCTGCAGTCATCGCGTCATTTTATCGGAGTCCTGACGTCGTAGGGCGCAGTGAACCGCGCCCTACGAGAGCCCGAAGCCGATCCGGTTCGCCAGTTCGGAGAAACCGGGGAACGAAGTGGCGACATTCGCGCAGTCAAGAATGGTTACAGGACTCGATGCGACGGCGCCCGCGACCGCGAAACTCATCGCGCAGCGATGATCGCCGGCAGAATCGACTTCCCCGCCGGAAAGCTTGCCACCGCTGATGATTGCGCCATCGGGAGTCTCTTCGATCGACACGCCGAGCGTACGCAGACCCTTCGCCATGACGGCGATGCGATCGGATTCCTTCACCCGCAACTCGGCCGCACCAACGATACGTGTCGTGCCTTGCGCCAGCGCCGCTGCGACGAACAGGACCGGAAACTCGTCAATCATATCCGGGACAAGAACGACAGGGACGTCTATACCCTTCAGCGCCGCGGAGCGAACGACAAAGTCGCTCACGCGCTCGCCGCCGACCTCGCGCGCGTTTGATTCGCGGATGTCCGCACCCATCAGCCGCAGTGCGTGCAGCAGGCCGATGCGGCGCGGATTCATGCCAACGTCTTTGATCGTGAGTTCGGAATCCGGAACCACGGTCGCGGCAACGATGAAAAATGCAGACGACGAAAAATCGCCCGGCACATCGATATCGACCGCGCGCAGCGTGTGGCCGCCGTTCAACGTGGCCCAGCCTTCGCCGAATTCGATCGGCCAACCGAAGGCCGTGAGCATCCGTTCGGTGTAGTCGCGCGTCGGATGCGGCTCGACGACATGCGTTTCGCCTTCGGCATATAACCCAGCAAGCAACAGCGCCGACTTCACTTGCGCACTCGCAACGGGCAATTCATACGAAATGCCTTTCAGCGACGAACCGCCGCGAATGCGCAGCGGCGGAACTCCGCCAGACTCCGCGTCGATGCGCGCGCCCATTTTTGAAAGCGGATCGATGACGCGACGCATCGGCCGTTTGGAAAGCGATTCATCGCCGATCAGCGTCGTGTCGAACGACTGCCCGGCAAGCAGACCCGTCAGCAGCCGCATGCCGGTACCGGCATTGCCGCAGTCGATCGGCGCGACGGGTTTCTTCAGGCCACGCAATCCGGTGCCATGCACGATGCGCTCGTTTTCGCGCGGCGATTCGATCTGCACGCCCATCTGCGCGAACGCGCGCGCGGTCGCGCGCGTGTCCTCGCCTTCGAGAAATCCGGAAATGCGCGATGTCCCGTTCGCAATCGCCGCCAGCATGATCGCGCGATGCGAGATCGATTTGTCGCCGGGTACGCGCACCACGCCGCGCAGGCCCGACGAGCGCGTGCTCGCCCAGCGCAAATTGCCGCCGCTCATGGCAATGCGGCGAGCAGGCGTTCGTTCTCGGCGCGCGTGCCGACGCTGATGCGCAGGAATTCCGGCAATCCGTAACCGCCCATCGGACGCGCGATCACACCTATCTCGAACAGCGATTTTTCGATCGGCGTCGCGTCGGTCTTGAAATCGATCAGCACGAAATTCGTTTGCGACGGCAGCACGCGCAAACGTTTTTCGCGCAGTTTCGCCGCGAGCCATTCGCGCTCGGCAAGATTCCATGCCTTCGAATGCGCGACGTGCTCGGTATCCATCAGTGCCGCTTCAGCGGCGATCAACGCCAGACCGTTGCAGTTGAACGACTCGCGCAGCCGCTCGAAGATCGACGCGACATCGGAAGCGCTGACCGCATAGCCCAACCGCAATCCGGCAAGCGCATACGCCTTCGAAAACGTACGCGTGACGATCAGGTTCGGATGTCGCGGCAGGAATTTGAGCGCCGTCGTCAATCCCGGCGCATCGGTGAATTCGTGATACGCCTCATCGACGACGATGAGCGTGTTGCCCGGCACGCGCGCGAGGAATTTTTCCAGCGCCGCATCGTCGAACCACGTGCCGGTCGGATTGTTCGGATTGGCGAGGTAGACGATGCGCGTGTCATCGCGCACTGCTTTGGCCATCGCATCCAGATCGTGACCGAGCGGCATCGACGCATCGTCACGCGGCAATGCCGGGACGCGGATCGCCTGCGCGCCGGCCGCTGCCGTTGCGATCGGGAACACGGCGAAGCCGAATTCCGAAAAAACGATCGACGTCGACGCATCGGCGAAGCACTGCGCGATGAGCATGAGCAACTCGTGCGATCCGTTGCCGAACGTGATCTGCGAAGTTTCCACGTTCAAGCGACTTGCGAGCACCGACTTCAGCGCACCGCCTTTCGGATCGGGATAGCGGAACAGATGCGCCAGCTCGTTCTGGATCGCGGCGAGCGCCTTCGGGCTCGGGCCGATCGGGTTTTCGTTGGAACCGAGTTCCGCCAGCGTCGGACCGAAGCGTTTGCGCAGGGCGGGCAAGTCGTGGCCCGGATCATAGGCTTGCAGTTTTTGTGTCGCCGCGTTGGCGAGCTTGGCTGCGTCGAAACTCAAAGCACCGCCACCGGATACGAGCCGAGAATCTTGATCTGCGCCGAATGCTTCTTCAGTTCGGCGAGCGCCTTTTTCATCGGCTCATCGTCGACGTGGCCGGACAGATCGATGAAGAACGCGTATTCCCATTTCGCCTGATGCGAGGGCCGCGATTCGATGCGGTTCATGCTGATGCCGTGCCTGGCGAATGGATTGAGCACGTTGAACAGCGCGCCCGGTTGATCCTTGATGAAGACCAGCACCGAGGTGCGGTCGTGGCCGGATGGTGGGAAGAATTGACGTCCGAGCACGAGAAAGCGCGTGGTGTTGTCGTCGCGATCTTCGATCGGACTGACGATGACCTTGCGTAAATTGTATACATGCCCCGCCGCTTCGCCCGCGATCGCCGCGGCATCGTCGGCGTTGCGTGCGCGCCGCGCGGCTTCGGCGTTGCTCGATACTGCGACCTTCTCCGCCTTCGGCAAATTGCTGCGCAGCCAACCTTTGGTCTGCGCGAACGATTGCGGATGCGAATAGATGCGCTCGATGTCCTCGATGCGGCCGGTGCGCGACAAAAGATATTGACGCACACGCAATTCGACTTCGCCGCAAATCTTGAGCTGCGAGGTCAGGAACATATCCAGCGTGATCTGGATCGTGCCCTGCCCTGAATTCTCGACCGGCACCACGCCGAAATCGGCATTACCGCTTTCGACTTCCTGGAAAACCTCTTCGATCGTTGATAAAGGCAAGCCATGCGCGGAATGGCCGAAGTGCTTGCGCACCGCCTGTTCGCTGAACGTGCCCTCCGGGCCGAGATAGCCGACCTTCAACGGCTCCTGCTGCGCCAGGCACGCCGACATGATCTCGCGGAACAACCGCACCAGCACCTCGTCGGCGAGCGGTCCCTGATTGCGGTCGATCACCATCCGCAATACTTGCGACTCGCGCTCCGGACGGTAGTACTCGACCGCCGCCTTGAGCGGACCCTTGGCCTTGCCGACCTGCCGCGCCCAGCCGGCGCGTTCGGCGATCAGTTCCTGGATCTGCCGGTCGATGCCGTCGATGCGCGCGCGGGCATCGGCGAGCGAAAACGGCGGGGCTTTCTTTTTGGCCATCCAGACGTCTCTACGAAATCGCGCGGACGGACAGGATACCGTCAATCCTGCCTATCGAGGCGATCAGCGCGTCGGTGGCGGTGGAATCCAGATCGATCAGCGTGTAGGCGAGATCGCCGCGCGAAGCGTTGTGCATCTGCGCGATGTTGACCCCCGCTTCGCCGAGCACGTGCGAAAGCTGGCCGATCATGTTCGGACGGTTCTGGTTGGCGATGCACAACCGCGCCGCGCCGCTGCGCGACATGCGGATGCTCGGGAAATTGACCGAGTTGTGGATATTGCCGTTCTCCAGAAAATCGCGAAGCTGGTCGACGACCATGAGCGCGCAATTCTCTTCGGCCTCGCCGGTCGATGCACCCAGATGCGGAAGACCGATCACTCTCGAATTGCCGAGCAACTCCGGCGCCGGGAAATCGGTGACATAGCGGCCGATGCGGCCGTCGGCGAGACCTTTCTTCAACGTATCGCCATCGATGATGCCTTCCCGGGCGAAGTTGAGCAGCACGACGCCGGGTTTCACCGCATCCAGCGCCGCCGCGCCGAAAATACCACGCGTTCCGTCGTTCAGCGGCACGTGGAAGGTCACGTAGTCCGACGCGGCGAACAACTCGTTGAGCGAGCCGGCTTTGGCGACATCGGACGACAGCGCCCATGCGCCGTCGATGGTCATGTGCGGGTCGAAACCGAGCACGTTCATGCCCAGCGCCCGCGCCGCGTTGGCGACTTTCACGCCGATAGCGCCGAGACCAACCACGCCGAGCGTCTTGCCCGAGACTTCCGAGCCGACGAAACGTTTCTTCTCCGCCTCTACTTTGTGATGCAGATCTTCCTTCGCCGTCAACCCGCCGACGAACGACAGCGCGTCGTTCAAGTTGCGCGCGGAAATCAGCATACCGGCAACGACGAGTTCCTTCACCGCATTCGCATTCGCGCCCGGCGCATTGAACACCGGCACGCCGCGCTTGCTGAATTCGGCGACGGGGATGTTGTTCGTGCCAGCGCCGGCACGACCGACGGCCTTGATCGACGCGGCCGGCGAGGCGCCGTGCATGTCGGCCGAGCGCACGAGCACGGCATCGGGATCGGCGAGGTCATTGCCGACCTTGTACGAATCGGCCGGCAAACGGCTTAGCCCGTTCTTCGAGATGTTATTGAGCGTCTGAATCTTGAACATGCAAAGGTTCCTGTCATTCCAGCGAAAGCTGCAATCCAGCTTTGGCAAAGTAAAACCCGGACCCCGGCTTGCGCCGGGATGACGAGCTATCCATTGCGACGGGCGAAGTCTTTCATGAAGTCGACGAGCGCCTGCACGCCTTCGATCGGCAGCGCGTTGTAGATCGAGGCGCGCATGCCGCCCACCGAGCGGTGACCCTTCAGCGCCATCAACCCTGCCGCTTCGGCTTCCCTGAGGAACGGCGCGTCCAATTCTTCCGTCGGCAGCGTGAACGGCACGTTCATGCGCGAGCGCACCGATTTCTCGACCGGATTCTTGTAATAACCCGAATTGTCGATGTAGCCGTAAAGCAGATCGGCCTTGGCGATGTTCTTCTTCTCAATCCCGGCGAGTCCGCCTTCGCCGGCCAGCCACTTGAACGTCAGTCCGGCCAGATACCAGCCGAAGGTGTTCGGCGTGTTGAGCATGGAGTCGTTGGCGACCTGCTCGGCGTAGTTGAAGATTTTCGGAATGTCTTTCGGGCAGCGCGCGAGCAAATCCTCGCGGATAATCATGATCACCAGACCCGACGGACCAATATTCTTCTGCGCGCCGGCGTAGATGATCCCGAACTTCGACACGTCGACCGGCCGCGACAGAATGTTCGACGACATGTCCGCGACGAGCGGCACATCGCCGACATCGGGCACGCTCTGGAATTCGACGCCGTGAATCGTTTCATTGGGCGTGTAGTGCACATACGCCGCGTTCGGATCGAGCTTCCACGTGCTGCGATCCGGAATCGTGGTGAAATTCGTCGATTCGGAGGTCGCGGCGATCTGCGCCTTGCACACGGGCTTGGCTTCCTTGTACGCCTTTTCGCCCCATGCACCGTTGACGATGTAATCGGCGGACTTGTCCTTCGCCGCGATGTTCATCGGGATCTGCGCGAAATGCTGTGTCGCGCCGCCCTGTAAAAAAAGTACTTTGTAGTTTTGTGGAATTTGCAGCAATGTGCGCAAATCGGTTTCGGATTCCTTCGCCAGCGCAATGAATTCCTTGCCGCGATGGCTGACTTCCATCACCGAAGCATGGGTCTTGCCCCACTCCAGCATTTCCGACTGCGCCCGTTTGAGGACAGGCTCCGGCAGCGCGGCAGGACCGGCGCTGAAGTTGTACGTGCGTGACATGGCGGCTCCGACAGAGGAGTCCCATTATGCCGCGCCGCAACAATTAGGCAACTGCACCGGTTTTGGGATTGCCGTTGTCGCCGACGCCGTGCTCGAGGACGCGATCGAGTTCGTCCAGCGGCAATGCCGGCGAATAGAGGAAGCCTTGCGCGCCGGCGTAACCTAGTTCGCGCAGCACGTCGGCCTGATCCTGCGTCTCCACACCTTCGGCGATGAGGCCAAGTCCGAGGTCGGCGGCCAACGCGGCGATGGTGCGGACGATGGCGCGATGGCGGAAGTTGGTGACCATGTCGCGCACGAAACTGCTGTCGACCTTGAGCGAATCGAACGGCGAGGTGGCGAACGAATCGAGCGACGAATAGCCGGTGCCGAAATCGTCGACGACCAGCGCCACGCCCAGTTTCTTGAGCTGGTTAAGGGTCGTCTCGGCCTCGCTGCGGCCGCGACGGAATACGGTTTCGGTGATTTCCAGCGCCAGACACGCGGGATTGACGCCGGTGCGCTCGAGGATATCGCGCACACTGGCGACGATCGTGGGCTCTGCGAACTGGCGCTCGTCGATGTTGACGTTGACGCGCAGCTTCGCGTGCGCCGGATGTCGCCGCTGCCAACGCACGAGATTGCGGCAGGTCTGTTCCAGCACCCACCAGTCGATGGCGACGATGGTGCCGGTTTCCTCGGCCACGCCGAGGAATGCGGCGGGCATCAGCAGGCCGCGTTCGGGATGCATCCAGCGCACGAGCGCTTCGCAACTTTGCACCGTGCCGGTCGCGAGTTCGACGATCGGCTGATAAAACACGCGGAATTCGCCGCGCTCCAGCGCGAAGCGCAGGTCGGTTTCGAGTTTCAGTCGCGCGCGCGCGGCGGCGTGCATGGCGTCGTCGAAAATCACGTAGGCGGATTTGCCGCTCGCTTTGGCGCGATACATCGCCGTGTCGGCGTCGCGCAGCACCTGATCGGGCGAATGGTATTCCGGCCGGCCGAGGACCACGCCGACGCTCGCGCCGGAGAACACGCGATGGCCGTTGACGTCGAAGGAACCCGCGAGCAACGACAACACGCGCTGCGCGAGCTGTTCGGCGCGCGGACGCGGACAGGCGCCGTGCGGCAGCAACGTGAACTCGTCACCGCCGTAACGCGCCACCAGGCAATGACCGCCGAGTTGCGCGCGCAGGCTGTCGGCGATCTGTACCAGCAGGATGTCGCCGCTGGCGTGGCCGAGGCTGTCGTTGACCAGCTTGAATCCGTCCAGGTCGAGGAACAGCACGGTGTATTCATGCCGGTTGAGCAGACGCGACTGGCCGATCGTGCGCGCAAGTTCTTCCTCGAAAAAAAGCCGGTTCGGCAAACCGGTAAGCAGGTCGTGGCTGGCGTTGTGTTCCAGTTGCTGTTGCGCGCGGCGTTCGTCGGTGACGTCGCGGATCGTACCGGTGGTGTAGGCGCGACCGTCGATGGCCACCGTGCCGGCGCTGACGATGCAATCGATGCGCGTGCCGTCCTTGCGCATCAGCATCACCGGGTAGTCGCCGCGGTGCGTTTCGCTCTGCGTCTGCCGCTCGTAGCGCTGTTCCTGCTGCTGCTTGGATTCCGGCGGCACGAGCAGGCGGAAATCCGAACCCGTCAGTTCGTCTTCGCTGTAGCCGAACATCGCGGCAAAAGCGTGGTTCACGTAGGTGTAGCGGTCGTCGAGCATCATGTACACGCCGGCCTGGCTGTGATCCACGAGCGTGCGATAGCGTGCTTCGGAACGCTGCAGTGCGAGTTCGGCATCAAGGCGCGCGGTGACGTCCTGCGCGGAGCCTTCGATGAACATGGCGCGGCCGTCCTCGTCGAACACGGGCCGCGCGGAAATCTCGACGCTGATCTCCGCTCCGTCGCGGCGGCGCGCGAGGAAGTTGATGTTGTCGATGCCGCCGTGCTTGACGAGCAGATCGATCAGCCGATCGCGCTCGTCCGGATTCGCGTAAATCTGGTTCATGTGCGTGATGCCGGCCATGAGCGCATCGGCGTTGTCGTAACCGAGGATTCGCGCCAGCGCATCGTTGGCCTGCATGAGCCGTCCGTCGGGATGGCTGCGGAACATGCCGGTGACCGAGTTCTGGAACAGCGAGCGGTACTTGCGCTCGGCTTCGGCCAGCGCCTGCTGCGCGGCGCGTTCGTCGGTGATGTCCTGGATCGTGCCGGTACTGGCGATCTCGCCGTTGTATTCGACCGCACCCGCGCGAACGCGCAGGAGACGGCGCCGGCCATCCTTGTGCAGCGCGAAGACTTCGTAGTCCTGCATCGAGCGCGAACCATCGGTGTGGCTTTGTCGGCGCTGCATCTGTTGCGGCACGGATTCCGGCGCGACGAATTCCATGTAGTTGCGGTCGATCAGTTCATCGGCCAGATAACCGAGCATCGTCGCCAGCGCCTGGTTGGCGAACAGCACCTGCTCGTGCAGCACGAGGAACACACCGTCGCGGCAGTTGTCGACGAGCGTCTTGTACAGCGCCTCGGATTGCTTCAGCCGCGTTTCGGCGAGAACGCGGTGCGTGATGTCGACGATCGAGCCTTCGTAGTACATGATGCGGCCGTGCGCGTCGCGCACGGCGCGGCCGTTCTCGGAAATCCACACGGTGCTGCCGTCGCGTCGTTGCACCTCGGCGCGCTCATCTTCGAATTGTCCGCGTTGTTCCAGCAGTCGATACAGCCGCTGTGCCTGGCGCGCATCGACGTACAGCTCGCTGACGCGGCGGCGATTCGATTCGAGCAGCATCTGCGCCGGCGACTCGTATCCGAGCGCACGCGCGAGGGCGGGATTGACATCGATCCAGCCGCCGTTGGGCAGGCTGCGGTACAAACCTTCGGCCGCGGCGAGAAACAATGCGCGATAGTTGCCCGGATCCTCGTCGGGTTCGGGTTCTTCGCCGGCCTCGGCGACGTTCTGGATGACGATGAACATGCGGCCGATACCGCCGTCGTCGAACATCTCGCAATACACGGTGCCCGTGAGCGGCTGGCCGGATCGCGACTGAAACCGTACGCGATCGCCACGCACGCAGCCTTCGGTGCGCACGCGCGTCCACAGCCGCGCGCGCGTTTCCATGTCTGGCCAGAATTCGAATCTCGCATCGGGCTTGCCGACGACTTCGTCGCGCCGGTAGCCGACGCGTTCTTCCCAGGCGGGATTCACATCCACAATACTTCCGTCGCCGGCATCCATCACGAAGACCAGACTGGACGAGAAACGGAACGCGCCGGCGAGGTTCATGGCCTCGTGCCCTTACCCCCTGCTTGGACGGGCACGCCTATATCGCTCCAAATCCGGGGCCGCGTCAACCACCGTTTGACGGGATTTCGCTACGGAGCGGCTAGAAACGCACGAACAGCAGCAGTGCGATGCCCACCGCGATGAGCGCCGCCGCGCCGATCAGCCACCAGATGTCGTTCTTGTTGCGCTCGGCGGTGGCGGCCTTGGCTTCGGGCAGGCGGATCGCCTGCATGGTCTGCGTGATGTTGTGCGCCGGTTCCTCGGCCGTTACTTCATGATCGCTGCGCGGCGCCATGCCGGGCGCCTCGAGCAGGAAGCGGTTGCGGTCGAACGCGATCTGATCGTCCGGGTGCAGCACGGCGTCGCGCACCTGCACGCCGTTGACGAAGGTGCCATTGGACGAACCCAGGTCGCGCAGATAGATGCCGTCGCCGGAGTTCTCGATCATCGCGTGCTTGCGCGACATTTCCGGTTCGTCGAGGATCAGGTCGCACTCGCTGCCGCGGCCGATGGTGAGACGTCCGCGGATCGGAATGATCTTGCCGAAATACGCACCCGACACGCCGCGCAGCACTGCCCGCGGCGGCGCCATGCGGGTGCGCGTGACATTCGGATCGTCGTAAGCGGCCTCGCTCACGGCGGACGTGGACGCGGGCACCTTGGTGCGGATGACTTCGTCGCGATCAGGCTTGAGCATGAATTGCACCGTATCAAGGCTGACGACATCGCCCATGCGAAGCAGCGCTTTCTCGCGCACCGGACGCGCATTCACATGCGTGCGTGCACTGTTGTCGAGAACGTTGAGCACGTAGCTTCGGTCGCGCACCGTGACGGAAGCGTGATGCGCGGCCACGCCTGCGCCGGGCAATACGACGGCATTGTCCTGCGCCGATCCGACGGTGGTGTCGCCGGGTGCGATGAGCACATCGGCATGTTCCTTGTTCGGAAAGGTCAGGCGCACGTTCGCTGCCATGGATCGACAATCCCCGGTTCCAACAACGCCCAAGTTCCACGATGCGCGGGCGAATGTAGCACAGCCGTCATTTTCGCGAGGGCGCTCACCATTGCGCGTATAGATCGAGCAGGACACGATCGGTGTAGTCGGCGACACCGTCGCGGCGTTCGTGGAACTCGGCCAGCCGCATGCTCCAGGTGGCATCGAATCCGTAGCCGACCCACGGCATCACGCCGCGCGCGAAGCTGTGGAACCACCAGTCGTCGGAATTGAACGCAGCCATCGCCGCCTCGCGCTGGATGCGCTGCGCGGAAAAACCGAATTCCCAACCGTGCGGGACCCGGCGGTCGCCGAGAACGATGCTGCCGCGCGCGGCGTCGCGCTGGCTGTCGGCGGCGAGGTTGCGCAGCAGGTCCACGCGCGCTTCCAGCGGCATATCCCACGGACGCATGCGCCCGACGAACTGCGTGTCGAGCAAGTGGAAATCGTCGACGAGCCGGTTGTTTACCTTGAGATTGGAACGGGCTAACCCTTGCAGCGTGAGTTGTTCAAGATCCGAAAATCCGAGATACGAGACGATCACCGCGCCGTTGACCGGCTGGCCCTCGTGCCAACGGTAAGCAGCCTGCGCCGCTGCGATGCGCGAATCGTCGCCGTATGGCATGTCGCCGGCGAAATAGCCGACTGTGAACTGGAGGCGGTCCGACCCGTTGACCGCGACGGACGTATCGACACTTGCGCCGATCGGACGCAAATCCGAATCCCAGACCAGCGGCGAGAGTTCCAGCGGGAACACCGATTTGCCGAGGAGCACCGATGTGCTATCGCTCGCTTTCCAGCGCATGAAGAACTGATCGAGCGCGATGTCGTTGCTGCGCTCGTTTTCGTTGTACGAACGGTCTTCCTCGTTGCCGTTGCTGGCGGCGGCGATCTTTACCGCGCCGCCGAATTCAAGCTGCGGGATCGGATCGTACAGAACGCCCGCGCGGACTCTGCCGAATTCGCGCCGGATATCAGGCTCAACCGGACGCGGGATGTTGTCGGTATGGTCGTAACGCAGCAGGCCGTCGCCGAAGAACGACCACGGCGAGGTCTTAGGCTGGTCGTCCTGCGCCGACAGCACGGCATCCTGCGCGCGCGCCGACCCGAAAGCAGCCAGTGCAGCCAGGAAAACAAATTGGAAAACGACCGAGCGATTCCCCACGATCGCGCCCATTCGCCTGCGAAGAGGCCTCAAGAATGTGACATAAGCGACTGAAAATCAAGCACGCAACTGTCCCAATGCCGCCGCAAGTTCGTTCGCGGTCGGATACCTGTCGACGGGCTGGCGTTGCAGGCAGCGCAAAATGATCGCTTCGAGTTCAGCCGGAATTTCCGGCCAGAACTCCGACGGTTTGATCGGCGCCTGCTGGGTCTGCGCGATGTAGATCTCCAGCGTGTTGCTGCCGGCGAACGGCAGTTTTCCGCAGAACATCTCGCACATCAGCACGCCGCTGGAATAGATATCGGCGCGCTGGTCGAGTTCTTCGCCGGCAAGCTGCTCGGGCGGCGAATAATTCGGCGTGCCGAGGAACGTTCCCGGTTCGGTATGGCCTTTGATGCTGCTGCGGATTGGTCGCGCGATGCCGAAGTCCATCAGCTTGGCATTGCCGGTCTGCTGCAGGATCAGGTTCTCCGGTTTGATGTCGCGATGAAGCACGCCGACTTCATGCGCGGCCGCCAGTCCCGCGCAAAGTTGCCGCGCGATGCGCAACCCGGCCGAAAACGGAATGCGCCGCGTCTCGTTGAGCAGATAGCGCAGCGTGAGTCCGCGCACGTATTCCATCGAGATGTACGGCAAGCCGTCGACTTCGCCGAAATCGAAAGTGCGCAGCACGTTCGGGTGCGTGATCATGCGCGCGAGCTTGATCTCGCTCTTGAGCCGATCGAGTTGTTCCTGATCGACCAGCGCGCTCGGCCGCAACATCTTCAGTGCGACGACGTCATCGAGTTCCAGATCGTGCGCCTTGTACACAACGCCCATGCCGCCGGCGCCGAGTTCGGACAGGATGCGATAACGCCCGCCGAATGTGCTGCCCGGTTCGAGGGCGGTCTGCCGCGTAATGCGTTGGCTCGGCCGGGACGACGGCTTGGATGTGATGACGGTGGCCGCTTCCGATTCCTGCGAGGAGGGCGTGACGATGGTCGCGGCGGGAAGGTTTTTCAGCGCCGTGTCGGAGAGCGCATAGAATTTTTTGCCCGTCGCAGCACCGGTGGCGACGGTGAGTGCCGTGTCCCCGAGCGCCTCCTTGATTTCGTCGCCGCCCTGGCGCGTGAGTAATGTCTGGCCCGGCGCGGCTTCCGGCAGCAGCCGATCCAGATGCAGGCTCGCGACGCCCAGCACGGCCGGCCCGCTGGTTGGCGTCGGCACGTGCACGACCGCACCCGAAACCAGCGCTGCGGCGGGCTGTGCGAAGCCCGCTTGCGTCGCGCGCTCGCGCACCTGTGCGAGCGTGCGCATGGCGCCGATCGTCCGCGCATCGCCGCCGAATCCGATCATGAAACGTGCACCGGTGGTCTGCTGCACGACAGCGCCGGGTGCAGCGGCTTCGACCAGCGTCGATGCGTTCGCCAGCCGTGTCGCGGCGTCCTCGGCGGAAGTCGTCGGCGCGACATTGGCCAGATCGCGGAATTCCAGGCCAAGCAGGCTCAAGGTCTCTCGCCGCGGCGGTGTCGGCAACGTCGAAGAAGCCGCCTTCGCCGCCGGCGCCGAGCTTTCCCGCGCAGGATCGGGCAGAAACCGCGACAGGTTGCTGACGTAGCCTTCGATGTCGCTCTTCTCGCGCAGATCCGACAGCAGCGAATCGAACGCGCGCGACAGGCGCGCGAGTTCGTCGGTGCCGCTCAATCCGATCTGCGCGCGATAGTTACCGGCTGCCGCCTGTTCGGCGACTTCGGCCATCGTACGGACGGGACGCAGAATACCTTTGGACAAAACGTACGACAGCAGCAGCGCGATCGCGATCGACAGCGCGCCGCCGATCAGCACCCAGTTCAAGATGTCGCGATAGCTGGCGATGATCTTGTCGGTGGATGCGAGCGCGAGCACGGCGCCGAGACTGCCCTCGCCCGCCGCCGCGGTGGGCGCGAGCTGCGCGGCCCATTTTTGTCCCGAAAACTGCAGCGTAAGGCGCGGAATCGCCTGGCCCGAAGCGACCGCCGCTGCCATATCCGGCGCCTGCGTGTTCACCGCATCTTGCAATGCCTTGGCGTCAGCTTCGGACAACGACGTCGCCACCAGCCGCAACTGATTGTCCTGTGGCAGCCAGAACGCGATCTGCGCGCCGCTGATCTTGGCCATCTGTGTGCTCAACTCGTCACTCACGCGCTGTGCGAGCAGCAGGAAGCCGACCAGATCCTGATCCTGCCCGAGCGGCACGATCGCGGCCTGATAAAGCTTGTCGCCCTGTCGCCAGTAGCCGCTGAACGGCGCGAGTTTTTGGATCGCCGGTTTCACTAGCGGATCGTTGGCGAGCGATTCCTGAAACGCTTCGGTCTGATCGCTTCGCCCGAGCACGATACCTTTGCCGTCAAGCGCGATGCCGAGATCGAAATGGAACTGCGATTCGCGTTCCTTGAGCAGGTCGGGGATCGATTTCGTATCGGTGTCGCTGCTTTCGCTCAAGCCCGGCAGATTGTTGGTGGTGCCCGAGGCCTGCGACACGTATTTCACCGTGCTCGGGTCGGCGGCGATCTGCTGCAACTTGAGCTGCAGCTGGTCGAGGCGACTTTGTTCGATTTCCTTTTGTACTGCCGTGCTGGTCGCTAACGCCGTATCGACCGCGTGCGCCGCGATGCGGTTGCCCTGGATGTAGGTCACGACTACCGCGGTGCCGACCGCCAGCGCGATCAGGAAGGCGCTGCCGATGAAGAACTTCAGCGCGAGCGGCACGGTGAATCCGCGCGACGGTTGCTCAGTAGCCGCCATTCGCATCGCGTCCGTAAGGTTTGCCGAACTTGTTCATGTGCTGCGGGATGCGGCGCTGCGTGAGTTCCATGTTCACGCCGATCTTCGGATTGGCGTCGGCGCGCACCACCGCATGCCACGGCGCGGCGCGCTCGTTCCACACGACCAGGTCGCCTTCCACCGCCGGCACGTCGGCGAAATGGAAATTGCCGCTCGCATCGGGATGCACAAAATACGGCGTGTCGAGGACCAGGATGTGACCGATCATCGAATGATGCACATTGCAGTAAACGCGCACGTAACCCACGTGCGAGAAGGTCACCAGTTGGCCGGTACCCTGGCCGTACAGGCCGACATCGAAACCGTTGTCTTTCGAGGTCGAGAATGCGTTGTGCAGGATCGGATCCTGATTCGGGAATCGCACTTCGCTGCCGACGGTGGTCGCCAGCACGCGCGGCACGAACTGTTTTCGGACCGTGCTCATTTCCTGAGGCGGCGTGACCGGCACCGCTTGCAACGGTACCTTCGGGCGGAAATAAACGATTGATTCCTGCGCTTCTTCGGCGCGCAGCGGCTTGCTTTCGGACGTCAGGTCGATGTGGCCGTCGATCGTGGCGGCGAAACCGCACGAGGAGACCGCGAGCAACACGGCAGCAGCGAATGGACGCACGGCACCCCTTGTCTGCAACGATACCCGCCCGCATAAAGGTGGCGCGCGGGCCATTGCGGCATCATAGCAAAGCCGCCTGCGCGTCGACGTTTCGTGAAGGATAGCCGATGGCCTCTATCGACATTCGCCGCCACCATGGCAAGACACGCGCCGAAGCGCGCGCGCTGGTCGACAAAACCGCCGTCTCGATGCGCACAAAATTCGGCATCGCCAGCGAGTGGGACGGCGACACGCTGCACTTCAGCCGCAGCGGTGTCAACGGACGGATTGAAGTGACCTCGACCGAACTCATCGTGCATGCGGAGCTGGGTTTCCTGCTAGGCGCGATGAAACCGGTGATCGAGCGGGAGATCGCCGACCAACTCGACAAGCGTCTCACCTGAGCGCACCCTTCCGCCGCGCGTGCTGCGGCGCGATAATGAATGACCTACACGACGCTGTCGCAGCGCCGTACCAACGGAGAAATTCATGGCTTCGAATTCCATCGTCATCGCCGGCGCCAAGCGCACCGCCATCGGTTCCATGCTCGGCCAGTTCACCGGCGTACCCACGACCACTCTCGGCGCGACCGTCATCAAGGCTGCGCTCGAACACGCCGGCGTGAAGCCCGATGACGTTTCCGAAGTGATCATGGGTTGCGTGCTGCCGGCCAATCTTGGCCAGGCCCCGGCGCGTCAGGCCGCGCTCGGCGCCGGACTGCCGACGTCCACCACCTGCACCACAATCAACAAGGTGTGCGGTTCGGGCATGAAGGCGATCATGCTGGCGCACGATCTGATCAAGGCGGGATCGGCGGGCGTCGTTGTGGCCGGCGGCATGGAATCGATGACCAACGCGCCGCACATGGTCAGCGCACGAACCGGCATTCGTTACGGCGACGCCAAGTTCGTCGACCACATGGCGTGGGACGGCCTGACCAATCCCTACGACGGCCAGTCGATGGGCGTGTTCGCCGAGGCGACCGCCGACAAATACAAGTTCACGCGCGAGGAGCAGGATGCGTTCTCCGCGGAATCGGTGAAGCGCGCGCAGAATGCGATCAAGTCCGGCGCGTTCGCCGGCGAAATCGTGCCCGTGAAAGTGGCCGGCAAGAAAGGTGATGTCGAATACGCGACGGACGAGCAGCCCGGCAAATCCGATCCGGCGAAGATCCCGACACTCAAGCCCGCTTTCCGCAAAGACGGCACGGTGACGGCCGCCAGTTCATCGAGCATTTCTGATGGCGCCGCGGCCACGGTGGTGATGAGCGAGGATGAAGCGAACAAGCGCGGTTTGAAGCCGCTCGCGCGCATCGTCGCGCACGCCACGCATTCGCAGGAACCGCAGTGGTTCACGACCGCGCCGGTGACGGCGATCCAGAACGTGCTCAAGAAAGCGGGCTGGGAAGTAAAGGATGTCGACCTCTTCGAAGTGAACGAAGCTTTCGCGGTCGTGGCCATGGCGCCGATGCGCGATCTCGGCGTGCCGCACGACAAGCTCAACGTCAACGGCGGCGCGTGTGCGCTCGGCCATCCGATCGGTGCGTCGGGTGCGCGTCTGGTGGTCACGCTGATCCACGCGCTCAAGGCGCGCGGCGGCAAGAAGGGCGTCGCATCCCTGTGCATCGGCGGCGGCGAAGCCACTGCGATCGCGATCGAACTCGTCTAGGCACGCAACAACCTTTCGCGACGACGGCCGCTGCACGCGGCCGTTTTCGTTTCCGGCACCACGCTCGGCTAAACTTGCCGCTTCGCATCCCTCGTGGCCGCCATGCCTGTCATCGAATCGCAGATCGACCCGAAGTCGCCGGAGTTCGCCGCCAATGTCGCGCACATGCGCGCGACCGTCGACGATCTGAAATCGCAGCTTGCGACCGCGGCGCTCGGCGGCGGCGAAAAGGCGCGTATCAAGCACACCGAACGCGGCAAACTGCTGCCGCGCGAGCGCGTCCGTGCGCTGCTCGATCCGGGTTCGCCGTTTCTCGAATTCTCGCCGCTCGCCGCGCACGGGATGTACGAAAGCCAGGCACCGTGTGCGGGCATCGTCACTGGTATCGGGCGCGTGAAAGGTATCGAAGTCGTCATCGTCGCCAACGACGCGACGGTGAAAGGCGGCACGTATTTCCCGATCACGGTGAAGAAACACCTGCGCGCGCAGGAGATCGCGCTCGAGAACCATCTGCCTTGCGTTTATCTGGTCGATTCCGGCGGGGCGTTCCTGCCGCTACAGGACGAAGTGTTTCCGGATCGCGAGCATTTCGGCCGCATCTTCTACAACCAGGCGCGGCTGAGCGCGCTCAATATTCCGCAAATCGCCGTGGTGATGGGCTCTTGCACGGCCGGCGGCGCATACGTGCCGGCGATGAGCGACGAGACCATCATCGTCAAGGAACAGGGCACGATCTTCCTCGGCGGTCCTCCGCTTGTTAAGGCAGCGACCGGTGAAGTGGTCGATGCCGAATCGCTCGGCGGCGCGGACGTGCACACGTCCATCTCCGGCGTGGCCGATCATTTCGCCGAGAACGACCCGCACGCGCTCGCCATCGCGCGTGAGATCGTGGCCAATCTCAACCGCCGCAAGACGCTGCCGGTCGCGATCCGTGATCCGCAAGAACCGCGCTATCCGGCGCAGGATCTGTACGGTGTGATCCCGCAGGATACGCGTCGCCCGTTCGACATCCGCGAGATCATCGCGCGCATCGTCGACGGCTCGGAGTTCCAGGAATTCAAGGCCCGCTACGCCAAGACGCTGGTCTGCGGATTCAGCCATTTATACGGCTATCCGGTCGGCATCGTCGCCAACAACGGCATACTTTTCGCCGAATCGGCGCTCAAGGGCGCGCACTTCATCGAACTATGCAACCAGCGAAACATTCCGCTGGTGTTCTTGCAGAACATCACCGGCTTCATGGTCGGCAAGAAATATGAGAACGCCGGCATTGCGAAGGACGGCGCGAAGATGGTGACGGCTGTCGCCTGCTCGCACGTGCCGAAGTTCACGGTGATCATCGGCGGCAGCTTCGGCGCCGGGAACTACGCGATGTGCGGGCGCGGCTATCAGCCGCGTTTCCTCTGGATGTGGCCGAATGCGCGCATCTCCGTGATGGGCGGCGAGCAGGCGGCATCCGTGCTGGCGACGGTGCGGCGCGACGGGCTCGAAGCGGCCGGCAAATCCTGGACGAAGGACGAAGAGGACGCATTCAAGGCGCCGATCCGCGACCAGTACGAACGCCAAGGTCATCCGTATTACGCAACGGCGCGGCTGTGGGACGACGGAGTCATCGACCCGGCCGATACGCGCCGCGTGCTGGGGCTTGCGATTTCGGCGTCGCTCAATGCACCGATTGAACGTCAACGGTTTGGCGTGTTCAGGATGTAATTCCCACTCGCCGCCGGCTTTGCTGGATAACGAAAGCGTCAGGCGTGCACGTGCGGCCGCGGAGTCGGTTTCGATCCGCCCCAGACTTTCATTCCGATCGCAATCGCCGCGGCCGTGATTGCGTAGAACAGCAGTTGCATGCCGGCCGGCTGGGCGTCATAGCCGATAAGCGTGTGCAGCGTTTTCCCAAGCAGTGAGCTATTGGTCAGCAGGAACGACGAATCCCAAACGCGATTGCCGAACGCGGGCAGTACGTCGGCCTGAATCAAGAACCCGGCCGCCTGCGACGCCAAACCCGCCGCCAGCAGCAGCATCAGCCAGTTCGTCGCCGAAAAGAAATAGCGCATCGGAATACCGAGCAATCCGAAGTACAACAGGAAGCCGACCGCAACGCCGCAAGCGACACCCATCGCGATTCCACCCGCGATCGCGAGCGGTCCGGCGCCGCTCGCCGCCTGTCCATACAGAAACAGCACGACTTCCGAGCCTTCGCGCAACACCGCGATGGCAACGACGATCAGCAACGCCGACAACGGCCGACGTCCGGACTGAACTTCGCTGCCGACGGCTTTCATCTGCGTCGCCAGTTCCCTGCCGTGACTGGACATCCAGATCGCATGCCACGCGATCATCACTACCGCGGCGAGCAGTACGGTCGCATTGAACAATTCCTGGCCGATGCCGCTGACCGCTTCGGCGATCACGTCGGCGAACAGCGCAACGAGGATTGCGCCAATCACGCCGGCGGCGATGCCGACACCGACCCACCGTCCGCGATGCGGAACGCCGCGCGTCGCCGCGCAGACGATGCTGACGATCAGCGCCGCTTCGAGCACTTCGCGAAAAACGAGGAGACCGGTTCCGAGCATGGCTGCGTGTCTACTTGACGATGAGATCGCCTTGCGCGGTTTCCTGATGGAAATCGCCGAAGAAATGGTATTTGCCCGCGTCCAGCGGACCGAGCATCACCGTGATGGTGTTGTTGCCCGTCACCACTTTTTCGCGGTTGAGATCGCTGCTCTCGAACTCCTCAGGCGTGGCATCCTGGTTTTGCACGAGCAGCTTGATTTTGGTGTTGGCGGGCACGCTCAGCTCAGCCGGGTCGAACTTGTGATCCTTGATCGACAGCTTGGCTTCGTACTCGAGCGCACTGGCCGAAGCGGTCACGCTCAGCAAAACGATTGCAACCCACCAGCGCACCATAAGCCACCTGCGGCGTGAAACGGCATTGGAAATGATAATAGTTCTCATTTGCTCACGCAACCGAGATAAGGCCGCTCCTCGCCCGATCAAGGGTCGAGCGCGACTCCGCTATCATTCGCCACGTTCCCATCGAACGTCCGCCATGCCGAAATTCCTCGATATCGCCATCGACGACCGCGTCGCGCGCGTCGCGCTGAACCGTCCCGACGTGCATAACGCATTCGATGACGAACTGATTTACGAACTCACCGACACGCTGACCAAGCTCGACCAAGACGCAGCAATTCGCGCCGTCGTGCTCACCGGCAACGGTGCGTCGTTTTCCGCCGGCGCCGATCTCAACTGGATGCGGCGCATGGCGAGTTTGTCGGAGAGCGACAACCGCGCCGACTCCGCGCGCCTGGCCGCGCTCATGCGCACACTCGACAACTTGTCGAAACCGACCGTCGCACGCGTCCACGGCGCGGCCTACGGCGGCGGCGTCGGACTCGTTGCCTGCTGCGACATCGTCGTCGCATCGGACGCCGCCAAATTCGGGCTCAGCGAAGTGAAGCTCGGCCTCGTGCCTGCGGTGATATCGCCCTATGTCATCGCCGCGATCGGCGCGCGCGAAGCGCGTCGGCTGTTCCTCACGGCCGAGACCTTCGATGCTGTCGAGGCACGCCGCATCGGTCTCGTGCATCACGTGGTGCCGGCGGCCAGCCTCGATAGCTGCGTCGACGGCGTGCTCGGGCTACTGCGCATCGGTGCACCGACGGCGCAGACCGAGGCGAAAAAACTGGTCGCGCGCATTGCCGCCTCGTCCGGCTTGTCGGCAGCCGCCATCGACGCGGACAATGCCGCACTCATCGCGCGCCTGCGCGTTTCGGCGGAAGGTCAGGAAGGCATCGGTGCGTTCCTGTCCAAACGCAAGGCGCAGTGGACGGGATAGTTTCCAAGGAGAACCACGTGATCGACCACATCGGACTCACAGTCAGGGATTTCAAACATAGTGTGGATTTCTACAAGCGCGCACTGATGCCGCTGGGCATCACGCTGATGATGGAAGTGACGCCGGAACAATCCGGCGGCGGAGCGCACGCCGGTTTCGGCAAGGCCGGCAAGGCGTATTTCTGGATCGGCACCGGTGAGACGAGCGGCGGCCGCATGCACGTCGCGTTCAATGCGCCGACGCGCGCCTCGGTGCGCGAGTTCTACAAACACGCCATCGCCGCCGGCGCGAAGGACAACGGGCCGCCCGGTCTGCGTCCGCACTATCACGACCATTACTACGGCGCGTTCGTGATCTGCCCGAACGGCCACAACCTCGAAGCCGTCTGCCACCAGCCCGAAAAAGATCTCGGCTGATGACCAGACACATCGTCAATCTCGACGCGCTCGAATTCAAATCGCGCCCGAAGGCCTTCGCGGCACCCGAAGACGCGAAACGCAAATTCGACGCACGCAGGGCCGAGGTCTCGCAGTTGATCGGCGCGGAAAAACTTGGCTACAACATCACCGAAGTTCCGCCCGGTGTCACCGGCTTCCCGTTGCACAACCACCGCGTGAACGAGGAGTTGTTCTTCATTCTCGAAGGCAGCGGCGAAGCGCGTTTCGGCGACAAGCGCATGCCGCTGCGCAAAGGCGATTTCCTGGCGTGTCCGCCAGGCGATCAAAGCGTGGCGCATCAGATCGTCAATACCGGAAGCGTTCCGCTGCGCTATCTCGCCGTCAGCACGATGATCTTCCCCGACATTTGCGAATACCCGGATTCGCAGAAATTCCTCGTCGCCGAGAAACCGCGCAGTGCCGACGGCAGCGTCGAAGGGTTCCGCCACATCGGACGTTTGAGCGACTGCACCGACTACTGGGAAGGCGAATGATGTTCGACCGCGTGCTCATCGCCAATCGCGGCGAAATCGCCTGCCGCATCATCCGGACGTGCAGACGTCTGGGCATCCATACGATCGCGGTGTATTCCGAAGCCGACGCAACGGCGCAGCACGTGCGGCTCGCCGACGAAGCGTGGCCGATCGGCGCTGCGCGTCCGGCCGATTCGTACTTGCGCGGCGATGTGATCGTCGAGGTCGCAAAAAAATCCGGCGCGCAGGCGATCCATCCCGGCTATGGATTCCTGTCGGAAAACGCGGAGTTCGTCAAAACCGTCGAGCGCGCGGGCATCATGTTCATCGGTCCGTCCGCCGATTCGATGAAAAAGATGGGCTCGAAAGCCGGCGCGAAAGATTTGATGTCCGCGCACAAGGTGCCGGTCGTGCCCGGCTACACCGGCGAGGACCAGGATCCGCGATCGCTCGCGCGCGAAGCTGCGCGCATCGGCTTCCCGCTGATGATCAAGGCCGCGCACGGCGGCGGCGGCAAGGGCATGCGCATCGTGCGGTCGCTCGAGGAATTCGCACCTTCGCTGGAGTCGTGCCAGCGCGAGGCGAAGAACGCGTTTGGACGCGATCGCGTGCTGCTCGAACGCTACATCGAGACGCCGCGTCACATCGAATTCCAGATCTTCGGCGACAGGCACGGCAACATCATCCATCTCAACGAGCGCGAATGCTCGGCGCAACGGCGCTACCAGAAAGTGTTGGAAGAAACCCCCTCGCCGTTCGTCACGCCGGACCTGCGCACGCGCATGGGCGATGCCGCCATCGCCGCCGGACGCGCGCTGAATTACGTCAACGCGGGCACCGTGGAATTCATCGTCGCGCCGAATGGCGAATTCTTCTTCATGGAGATCAACACGCGGCTGCAGGTCGAGCATCCGGTCACCGAGATGACGTTGCATCTGGATCTGGTCGAACTGCAGCTCCGCGTCGCCGCCGGCGATGCGCTGCCGGGTTCGCTCCTGCGGAACAAATCCGTGCCGGCCGACGGACACGCTATCGAACTGCGTCTGTATGCCGAGGATCCGCAGAGAAATTTTCTGCCCGATTCCGGAAAGCTGCGCGAGCTGCATCTGCCGCCGGCGAGCGAACACGTGCGCATCGATGCCGGCGTTGTGCAAGGCGACACGGTGACGATTTTCTACGACCCGATGATCGCTAAATTGATCGTATGGGATCGCACGCGTGCCGACGCGCTGCAGCGCATGCGCGAAGCGCTCGCGCGGTGCGACATCGTCGGTCTACGCTCGAACATCGAATTTCTCGAGCGCCTGGTGCGCCATCCGACGGTTGTCGAAGGCCGCATCGACACCGGGTATCTCGATCGCCACCTCGACGAATTCCTTCCCGCGGCCGACGCGAAGGAAACCGCACCGCTGTTCGCTGCCGCGACGGCCGTGCTTCTCGCCGACACGGCGACGCCATCGCCGTCGCCGCACGATCCGCACTCGCCGTGGTCGATCCGCGACACGTGGCGAATCGCACACCCCGGGCGCCGGATCGTCGCCTTCCAGCGTGGCGATGAACGCGTCGAAGTGATCGCAACGGGAAAAGCAGGCGCCTACCAACTCGATGTCGGCGGCGTGCGCTGTTCGGTGTCGCACGCGCAGTGGAACGGCGATGTCGTGAGCGGCGAATTCAACGGCGTCAGCCGGCGGTTTCATGCGCGCGTGTCCGACGATCGCGTGTTGCTGCACGATGCCGAACGCCGCTTGTCGTTGCAGCGCGTGGACGCGTTCGCCTTTGAAAAATCCGTGCAGCGCAGCGACGATCGCGTCGCCGCGCCGATGCCGGGACGCATTGTCGTCGTGCGCGCGAAAGCCGGCGATCAAGTCGCCGCGGGTCAGGAGTTACTGGTGATGGAAGCGATGAAAATGGAAATCGCCCTGAAGGCGCCGCACGCGGGCACGATCGAATCGGTGAGCGCCGCCGCCGGCGATTTCGTCGAGGCCGACAGCGTACTGGTGAAGTTCGTCCATGCGCATTGACCGCATCGCCACACTGGCACTGGGGCTGGCCGTGTTGTGCGGCTGCGACGAAACGCGTTTCGAATCGCCGCTCGGCGACAACATCGAAACCTGCGACACGCGCTGGAAGGGATTGTGGACCGTCGACGGATCGCCACGCGATGACGCCGGCGGATTCTGGATCGACGAAGAATGCCGCTTCACCGTGCTGGATCAACCGGAGAAAGGCGGGCCGTTCAAACAAATCCATGTGCCAGTGAACTACGTGCACGACAAGGGCAAGGATTATCTCGTCGTCGCCGACGTCGCGCTGAAAGGACTGGTCGAACTCAAGCCGCCGTACGACATCAGTCCCCCGCCGCAGAAATCGTTCTTCTTCGCGCGTTACCGCGTGCGCGGCGACCGCATCGAGATCGATCGCGTCGACGACCAGACCGTCGCCAGGCTCGTCGTGGAAAGCCGGCTGCCGGGCACGGTGAGCAAGACGGCGAACGAACTGCACGTCTTCGTGCGCGGCGATCGTGCGGCCATGCTGGAAATCGTCCGCGGCGACGCCATATTCGCTTCCAAACCCAGCCTGACGCTCAATCGCAGCCGCCAGACGCCGGCCGAATACGAGCAAACGGTGATCCAGTCCCAGCACGACAGCAAGAAGCCATGAAGAACAGCGTCCGCATCGTCGAGGTCGGTCCGCGCGACGGTCTGCAGAACGAGAAGGCCATCGTGGCGACGTCGGTGAAGATCGAGTTGATCGATCGGCTCTCCGAGACTGGCCTGCAAACCATCGAGGCGACCAGCTTCGTCAGTCCGAAATGGATTCCGCAGCTCGCCGACGCGACAGACGTTTATACGGCCATCCGCAAAAAGCCCGGCGTGCGCTATCCGGTGCTGGTGCCCAACCTGCAAGGCTACGAACGGGCGCGGGCTGTCGGCGCATCCGAGATCGCCGTATTCACCGCGGCCAGCGAAGCGTTCAACCGCAAGAACATCAATGCGTCGATCGACGAATCGATCGAGCGCTTCACACCGGTAATGGAACGCGCGAACGCCGATGGTGTGGCTGTGCGCGGCTACGTGTCGACCGTGCTCGGCTGTCCTTACCAGGGCGACGTGCCGGTAAGCGACGTCGTGCGCGTGGCGAAACATCTGCACGATCTGGGCTGCTACGAAATATCGCTTGGCGATACCATCGGCATCGGCACGCCGGCAGAGGCGAAGGCGATGCTCGCCGCGGTCGCAGCCGCAGTGCCGATCGACGCGCTCGCCGTGCATTTCCACGACACGCGCGGTCAGGCATTGGCGAATATCCTCGCCTGCCTCGAACTCGGCGTGAGCGTCGTCGACGCCGCCGTATCCGGCACCGGTGGTTGCCCGTACGCGAAAGGCGCCAGCGGTAATGTCGCCAGCGAGGATGTCGTCTACATGCTGCACGGCATGGGCATCGCAACGGGCATCGATCTGGATCGCCTCGTCGATACCGGCCGCTGGCTCAGCGCACAACTGCATCGCGACAACGGCAGCAAAGTCGGGAAAGCGGCGGCGTGACGCTCTCCCGCGCGCGCGCCGCGTTCGCGCGCGGCGACTTCGAAGAGACACTCACTCTCGCCACGCGTGCACTGGAAACCTCATCCGACGAAGCACGGCTGCTGCGCATCAACGCTGCGTTGAAACTCGATCGCTGGCAACTCGCTGCGGACGATCTGAAATGGCTGCTCGATCATCGCGGCGCAAATCCGAAGCTGGCAAAGACATTGTCGGAATGCTGGGTGCGCATCGGCAACGCGAACAAGATCGCGCAACCCGAACTTGCCCTCGCCGCCTATCGGAAAGCCATCGCAGTCGAACCGGACAATGCGCTGGCACGATTCAACCTGGCACTGGTGCAAATTGCCAACGGCCACAGCCGCGAAGCGATCGATGCACTGACTATCGCACTCGAAATCGATCCGAACGATTTGACGACGATCCTTTTGCTCGCCCAACAACGCATCGCCATCGGCGAGGACGAGGCAGCGATTGCACTGCTCGAGACCGTCGCCGACAGCGACGCACGGGATCAGCGTCAGCGCGCTGCGATGTTGCTTGTCGAAGCGGGCTCGCCGCAGCGTGCCCTCGAAGTCGCCAGCCGCATCGGACCTGCGTCGGTCGACTGGATATTGGCCTTCGCCGCGCGACTTCGCGCGTTCGGCGCGACGGAAACTGCCGCGAAATGGCTAGGCGCCGCAGAGATCGTCAACCGCAGCGCGTCCGACACGATGAGGCTCGCCATCTCGCGTTCTCTCGGCCTGCCTTCCTCGTACACATCCGCGCACGACGTCGCGCAGACACGCAGTCTGTTTGCAGAACGACTCAAGGCGCTCACCGACGATTATTCGCCACATCGAATCGCCGCCGAGACGATCGATGCGGACGCATTGCTGTGGGACAACTTCTACCTCGCGTATCAGGGCGGCAACGACGTTGGCCTGCAGCGCGAGTTCGGGGGATGGTGGTCGGCCGCGTTGAACGCCGCCGCGCAGCAGGCGTCGCCCGAACCTCGCCGCACGCGGCGCATCGCATTCGTATCTAGCCTGTTCCATCAATGCACGGTCGGATCTTATTTCGCAGCGTGGATCGAATATCTCGCCACGCGCGGATGGGATGTGGTGCTGGTCAACGTCGGCGAGCGGCGCGACGCCTTGACCGAACGCCTGGCACGCGCGGCGGCCAGCGAAGTCACGTTGATCGGTCCGATAGGCGGCAACACGGCCGCGCTGCGCGACATTGGCGCCGACATCCTGATCTATCCCGAACTGGGACTCGACTACCGCACGATGGCCCTCGCGGCATTCCGATTGGCGCCGCTGCAGGTTTGCGGCTGGGGGCATCCAGTAACGAGCGGTCTGCCGACGATCGACGTGTTCCTGTCGTGCGATGCGATGGAACCGGCGGCCGCGCGCGATCACTACACGGAACGGTTGCTCACGCTGCCCGCGCTCGGCACGCGCTATCTGTCGCCGCCGATTCCGCCCGCGCTTTCGCGCGAGGAACTGGGACTGCCTCCGTCCGGCGCGCTCTATCTGGTGCCGCATTCGCTGTTTAAACTGCACCCGGACAACGATGCGATCTATTCCGGTGTTCTCGCCAAAGATACACACGCTACATTGGTTTTTTTCGAGGGCGTGGACGGCGGCGCGCGACGCATCGTGCGACAGCGGTTGTCCCGTCATTTCGCAGAGCGCGGTCTTGACTTCGCCGCGCGTACGCGATTCCTGCCGATGCGTTCGCGCGAAGCGTTCCTGCAAGTAATACTCGCGGGCGACGTCGTGCTCGACTGCCTGCACTTTTCCGGCGGCAACGTGAGCCTGGACGCCTTGCACTGCGGCGTGCCGGTCGTCACGCATCCCGGCGCGTTCATGCGCGGCCGCCAGACGATGGGCATGTTGCAACAGATCGGTGCCGCCGAGCTAATATGCGACTCCATCGCATCGATGACCGACACGGCGGTCGACGTGGCCAACGACACTGCACGCAAACAGCGACTCGGCGCGATGCTGCGCGCGAACCTGCCCGCGCTGACGCAATCCGACGCTGCGCTGTGCGCACTCGACGAAATATTGACCGCCCTGCTGGATCAACGCTGACTGGAATCAGGCCGACATGCCCGCACGTCTTGCACCCGATCAATCCCGCGGTTATCTCATCGCCATCGGCACGACGGTGCGCAGCGCCGGCGAAACCGGCATCTTCAAACGCATCATCGGCCTGCTCGGCGACCGCGCGAATATCGCGCTGATCGCCGCCTCGCCGGACGATTCGACCATCGACGATGTGGACACGCGGCTGATGGGCCATGGCGCGCACCAGATCCATCGCATCCGCGTAAGCAAACGCTCCGACTGCGAAACGCCATCGGTGACCGCGGCAATCGAGCAGGCGGATCTTGCGCTGCTGTGCGCCGATCAGCCGCTGCGTATGTCGACCGTGATCGGCGGTACGCCGCTGGCGCGGCTGCTGCGCAAGCGCAACGCGGAAGGCATGGCGGTCGGGGCGGTCGGTGCCGCCGCGCCGATCCTCGCCGAGCACATGCTCGCCGGCGGCGCGCAGGGATCGACGCCGCGCATGGGCAACGTCAATCTCGCGCCGGGACTCGGACTTTCGAATCGGCTGGTCATCGATCAAGGCGGCGCCAGCGCCGATCGGCTCGGCCGACTGCTTGGCGCGCTGGCGCTGAATCCGTTTGCGCTCGGTATCGGTATCGACGCGGATACGGCCGCGCTCATCGGGCCGGACAACGTGATGGACGTCGTCGGCCACGGCGGCATCACCGTGGTCGATCCGACCGATGTCGGCCATTCCAATGTCGCCGATGCCGACCCGAGCGGACCGATCAGCATCACCAACCTGCGCGTGCACGTGCTCGTGCACGGCTCGAGATACGACCTGGACTTTCGCCGCCCGCTGTGACCCGCTCGCCTGTGAATTTCTCGATACGCCCGATCACGCCTGCCGACAACGCAGCCATGGCGAGCATCATCCGCACGGTGATGACCGAATTCGGCGCGTCGGGGCCGGGCTTCGCGATCCACGATGCGGAAGTCGACAGCATGGCCGAGAGCTACGCGGCGCCGCGCTGTGCGTACTTCGTGATCGAGCGCGACGGCGTGGTATGCGGCGGCGCCGGAGTCGCACCGCTCAAGGACGACGTGTGCGAATTGCGCAAGATGTATTTCCTGCCCGCGCTGCGCGGGCTCGGCGCCGGCGGCGCGGTGATCGCGCGATGTCTCGAAGCGGCGCGCGCCTTCGGTTACACGCAGTGCTACCTGGAAACGCTCACCGGCATGGATGTCGCGCAGCATCTGTATGCCAAGCACGGCTTCGCCGCGCTTTGTGCGCCGCTCGGCAACACCGGCCACTTCGGTTGCGATCGATTTTTCCTGCGCGATCTTTGATGTCAACCGTCACGCCTCGGGCGCGTTGAATGCGCCCGAGCAGTTGAAGACCGGTCTTTCGAATGCTTGATGCGCGCGCGGATTCCTCCGCGTGCAACTCGACACGTTCGGGAGGTTGGTTATGGTCATGCGTTGCGTCTGCCGCCTCGGCGGCTTGTGCCTGTTTTTCCTTCTCGCCGCATTTGCGCTTCCGGCGGCGGCTTACGATCTCATCTTCGACGGCAACTTCCAGGCCGTCACCGACGCGCCCGCAAGCGATGCGGCCGCGGCACGATTCCTCACCATGGCCACCTTCGGCCCTACGCCCGCCGAAATCGCGCACCTTCGCGCGGTCGGCATCGGCCAGTGGATCGAGCAGCAGTTGTCGATGCCCACGACGCCGGAGCGGCCGTATGTCGAAACGCTCGATTCGGCCGTGCAGAATCCGGGACAAAAGGATCGCCTGGAAATCTGGTTCAACAATACGGTCACGGCGCCCGACCAGTTGCGCCAGCGCGTGGCCTGGGCGTTGAGCCAGATCATGGTCGCCTCGGACCAGGGCAACAAGCTCGGTCAGGATCCGGTGTCGCTTGCGGAGTATTACGACATCCTCGCGCGCGATGCGTTCGGCTATTACGACGCGAGCAGTCAATACCACGTCGGCACGATCAACAACCTGCTGACCGACGTCACGTACAGCCCGGCAATGGGCAAGATGCTCACGTACATCAAAAATGAAGGACAGTTTCCGCAAGGATCGGGATTGTCGCCGGATGAAAACTACGCGCGCGAAGTGATGCAACTGTTTTCGATCGGACTGATCGAACGCAACCCGGATTTCTCGCCGGTGCTCGTCGACGGCAACACGGTGCCGACATATGGCCAGGATGTGATCATCGCCAATGCGCGCGTGTTCACAGGCTTGAGCTACAACTTCATTTTCCCGAACGGCTGGACCCGCTACGTCCAGGACGGCCCGAACTATTCACCGGCGCAGTGGATGCCGATGTCGTGCTACGAGGCGCACCACGACGAAGGCACGAAGACTACCGTCCACGGCATCGTCATCGACAACCCGACGCCGAACTGCGATCAGGCCGATGCGAGCTCGGTCGGCGACATCAAGCAACTCGTCAACATTCTCGCCAACCATCACAACACCGCGCCGTTCATCTCGCGGCAATTGATCCAGCGGCTGGTCACGAGCAATCCGTCGCCGCAATACATCCAGCGCGTGGTCGATGTGTTCGACGACAACGGTCAGGGCGTGTATGGCGATCTGGGTGCCGTCGTCGCCGCCATCCTCACCGACAGCGAGGCGATGACCGGCGTGCCGAGCAGTAACAGCGTGGTGTTCGGCAAGATGCGCGAGCCGTTGGTCAAGCTCGCGGAACTGTGGCGCTACTACGGTGCGGCGGCGAACGACGGCATCTACGTCATCCCGAGTCCGACGCAGAAGTACGGGCAGGCGCCGTTGGATGCCTCGTCGGTGTTCAACTTCTATCTGCCGGACTATCTGCCCCCGGGCGAGATGGCCGACGCCGGACTGTTCGGTCCGGAGTTCCAGATTTCCGGCGAAAGCAGTGTGGTTTCCGTCGCCAACGATCTGATGACACGCGCCAATCAATATGTCGGCGCGAGCGGAAATACGGACAGCACTGTCGCCATCAACATTTCCGCGCTCGTCGCGCTTGCCGGCACGCCGAGTTCGCTGGTCGACCAACTCAATCACGATCTGATGTACGGCAGCATGAGCACGACGATGCGTTCGACGCTGATCGACATGGTCACGAACGTATCTACCGATCCCACCAAACGCGTGACGAGTGCGCTGCAGGTGCTGCTCGCCTCGCCCGAATTTTCGATCCAGAAGTGAGGCTGCCATGAAACGTCGCGAATTCCTCCGTAACACGCTGTGCTCGACGCTCGCCTGCTCCAGCGGCACGGCGTTCCTCACGCAGATGGGCATGATCAACGCCGCACTGGCGCAGACGTGCCCGAGCTACCCGCCGGTGACCGACTACAAGGCGTTGGTGTGCATCTTCCTGCTCGGCGGCAACGACTCGTACAACCTGCTGATCCCGCGCGACACCTCGCGCTACAACACCTACATCGCCTCGCGCGGACATCAGGATGCCGGCGGCGTCGGCATCGAATCGGCGGACCTCGTGCCGATCACCGAAAAGTCGCCGCTTGTGTCGGGCCAGACGTACGGCCTGCATCCGAGCGCGCCGGAACTGGCGAGCCTGTTCAACGGCGGCGAGCTCGCCTTCGTCGTCAACACCGGCACGCTGGTGCAGCCGACCGACAAGACGCAATACAACACGGCCGGATATCCGGTGCCGCCGCAACTGTTCTCGCACGCCGACCAGCAGGGCCAGTGGCAATACGGTCAGCCGACGCAGAATGGCATCGTCGGCTGGGGCGGACTCGTCGCCGATCGGCTGAGTGTGCTCAATCCGGGCATGACGATTCCGATGTCGCTCTCGCTCGGCGGCCAGAACCGTTTCCAAGCCGGACTGAACGTGCAGCCGTACACGGTGACCTCGAACGGTCCGGCGCAATTGCAAAACTACAGCGGCACGGCGGGCACGACGCGATTGAATGCGCTGATGGATCTGCTCAATCAAAGCTACGCCGATCCGCTGTCGCGCACGTACGCCAAGACGCTGAGCAATTCGATCGACTGGTACAACACACTCAGCGGCGCACTGACTGGCGCTGCCGACGTATCGAGCTATTTCCCGGCACCCGGCACCAATCCGGTGGCCGACTCGCTGCAGGAAATCGCGAAGATCATCTCCGTACAAAGCACGCTCGGCGCGAAGCGGCAGATTTTCTTCCTCAGCTTCGGCAGCTTCGACACGCACGACGGCCAGCTCGACGTGAACACCGGACAGCCGTTCCTGTTCTCGACCATCTCGCAGGCGGTGAGCGCGTTCTACAACGCGACCAAGGGCATCGGCATGGACAAATCGGTGACGACGTTCACACTCAGCGAATTCGCGCGCACCCTCAACTCCAACGGCGACGGCACCGATCACGCCTGGGGCGGCATCCAGTTCGCGGTCGGTGGATCGGTGACGGGACAGACCATCTACGGCGCGCCGTGCACCAGCGGCGGCGTGTTTCCGAATCAGGCGCTCGATGGTCCGGATTGCTTGGCGCGCGGCCAGATGATTCCGTCGGTCTCTGTCGATCAATATTCGGCGACATTGGCGAAATGGCTCGGCGTGAACAGTTGCGACATCGACACCATTTTCCCGTTCGTGCATTCCTTCCCGACGGCCGATCTCGGATTCCTCGCCGCCTGACACCCCGCTCCGGGACAAACGCGAGGGCGCGCACTAAACTACGCGCCCTCGCAACACGGAGCGTTTCATGCAAATGGATCAGGTCAAGGCCGTCATCACCGGCGGCGTTTCCGGTTTGGGGTTTGCGGTCGCGAAATTCCTTGCCGCAAACGGCGGCAAGGTAGTACTGCTCGACATCAACGACGGCAAGGCGCCGACCGCTGTCGCCGAGCTTGGCGAAAAGAACGCGCGTTATTTCCGCACCGATGTCACCGACGAAGAAAGCGTCGCCGCGACATTGAAGCAAGCCGCCGATCATCTGGGTGAGCTTAACGTCGCCATCAACTGCGCCGGCATTCTGGGCGCCGGCCGCGTGCTCGGCAAGGAAGGCCCGATGCCGCTGAAAAACTTCCAGACCACGGTGATGGTGAACCTGATCGGCAGCTTCAACGTCGCCAAAGCGGCGGCAAACCTGATGCAGACGAACACGCCTGGCGAGGACGGCGAACGCGGCGTGATCATCAACACCGCATCGATCGCCGCGTACGAAGGACAAATCGGTCAGGCCGCGTACTCGGCGTCGAAAGGCGGCGTGATTGGCATGACGCTGCCGATGGCGCGCGAATTCGCCCGCATCGGCGTGCGCGTGATGACGGTGGCGCCGGGCGTGTTCCACACGCCGATGGTCGACGGCATGCCGGCCCCTGTATACGAATCCCTTTGTGCACAAGTTCCGTATCCGTCGCGCCTCGGCACGGCAGAGGAATTCGCCGACACCTGCGGCTTCATCCTGCGCAACCGCTACATGAACGGCAGTGTCATCCGCGTCGACGGCGCGATCCGGCTGGCGCCTAAGTAATGCGCTGGCTGCTCGTCGCCGCCCTGTTCGCCATGAACGTTCACGCCACCGACACGCCGACACCTCGACGCATCGAATACCGAAACGTCGAAGGCCGCTCGCTCGGCGCGTACGTGTATTCCTCTACGGTCGGCAGCGCGCTCGCGCGTCATCCGGCCGTGCTGCTGTTCCACGGCGGCGGCTGGACAGTCGGCGAACCGGCATGGACTGAAGATGCCGCGCGCAAATTCGCCGCGCTCGGCATGACCGCCATCGCGATCGAATACCGCTTGGCCGATGAGCGTGCCACGCCGGCCGACGCGCTCGCCGATGCCTGCGCCGCATTCGCATGGATTCGCGAGCGCGCCGCCGCATTCCACGTCGATCCGGATCGCGTCGTCGGCTATGGCGTTTCGGCCGGGGGTCAACTCGTGACGATGGCCGCGATGCGCTGCAAGACCGACGCGCCGAAAGCGCTGCTGCTCGTCTCGCCGATGCTCGACTTATCGGGCAGCAACTTTTTCTCGCAACTCCTGCGCGGCCGCGGCGACGCTGAGGCATATTCGCCCATCCACCACATCGATGCATCGACACCGCCGACATTGATCATCCAGGGCGAGCGGGATTCGCTCACGCCGACCGACGCCGCGCAACGATTCTGCGCAGCGATGCACGCCGCGAATCGCGACTGCGAGTTGGCGCTCTACCCTGGCCTCGGGCACGTACTCTCGCGCGACCTTCACGATCAGGAAAGCGGCGAAGACATCGACGAACCGGCGCTGAAGGACAGCGAAAATCGCATGCAACGGTTTCTGCACGCACACGGTATTCTCCCCGACATCCAGCCAAAGAACGCAACATGAAAGCATCCGAAGTCAAACGCGGTAACGTCGTCGAATACAACGGCAAGGTCTATCAGGTGCGCGACGTCGACCGCAGCTCGCCGACTGCGCGCGGCGGCAACGTCACCTTCCGTTTCACGATGTACAGCGTGCCCGGCGCGCAGAAGCTCGATGTCTCGATGCGCGCCGAAGACGAAATAAAGGAAACCGAACTCACGCGCCGCGCGTCGACCTTCTCGTACAAGGAAGGCGACACCTTCATCTTCATGGACGCGGAGGACTACACGCAATACACGCTCGGCCCGGAGATCGTCGGCGACAACGCCGGCTTCATCACCGATGGTCTGGAAGGCTGTTACGTGCAACTCATCGACGACGCGCCGGTCGGCCTGCAACTGCCGCCGGCGGTGACGCTGCAAGTCGTCGAGACTGCGCCGGAACTCAAGGGCGCCACCGCGACAAAACGACCGAAGCCGGCCAAATTGAACACCGGCATCGAAATCCAGGTTCCGGAATACATCACCAACGGTGAGAAGATCCTGGTCAGCACCGTCACCGGCGAATTTTCAGGCCGAGCCTGAGCGACGGATGCGTGTGAACGCCTAGTTGCCGCCCGTGTGGCCGTCGCGTAAGGTACGGACTTCCGCGCGGCACGCGCGTCAGAGCTCCTGCAGGAGCCATCAATCGGGGAGAGTGACCTAATGATTTTTTGGCGCGTCAAGCCGCTCGACAAAATTCTGGAAACCGCCGAGAAGAAATCGCTCAAGCGGCAATTGGGCCCGGTGCAGTTGACCTTGCTCGGCGTCGGCGCGGTCATCGGTACCGGTATTTTCGTGCTCACCGCCGAAGCGGGACAGAAAGCCGGACCGGCCATGATGCTCGCCTTCGTGATAGCCGCGATCGTGTGCGGTCTGGCCGCGCTCGCCTACGCGGAACTCGCGTCGATGGTGCCGGTGTCCGGATCGGCATACACATACACTTATGGCGTGCTCGGCGAACTCGTCGCCTGGATCGTCGGTTGGGCGCTCGGACTGGAATACGGCATCGGCGCGGCCGTGGTCTGCGTCGGCTGGTCGGGATACATGAATGGATTGCTGGTAGCCAAGGGCTGGGCTTTGCCCGCCGCGCTTCAAACCGGACTGTACGCCGGCGGCACGTTCAACCTGCTCGCCTTCCTGATCGGCCTCGCGGTGACGGTGCTGCTCGTGATTGGTACCTCGAAGAGCGCGCGCGTCAATGCCGTACTCGTCGCGATCAAGATCGTCGCGCTGACCATGTTCATCTTCATCGCGGTGCCTGCGGTGCAGAGCAGCAACTTCGAGCCGTTCCTGCCCGGCGGCTGGGGCAGTCCGCTCGGCGGTGTCGGCGTGCTCGGCGCGGCGGCATCGATCTTCTTCGCCTATGTCGGATTCGATGCGGTGTCCACGGCCGCGGAGGAAACCAAGAATCCGAACCGCAACATCCCGATCGGTCTGATCGGTTCGCTCGTGATCTGCACGATCTTCTATCTGCTCGTCGGCTATGGCGCGGCGGGTTCCGTCGGCGCGCAGCCGATACTCGGCGCCAACGGCATGCCGCTGGATCCCGGCACGCCTGAAATGGCCGCGGCCTGCGTGAACTCGCAGGCGCTGGTCTGCAGCAAAGAGCCGCTCGCGCACGTGCTGCGCCTGCTCGGCCATCCGTCGCTCGGCAACTGGATCGGCATCGCGGCGATCCTCGCGTTGCCTTCCGTTATCCTGATGATGATGTTCGGCCAGACGCGCATCTTCTTCACCATGTCGCGCGACGGACTGCTGCCGAACGTACTGTCGAGCGTACATCCGCGCTTCTTCACACCGCATGTGATCACGGTCATCACCGGCATCGTCGTCTCGGCCTGCGCGGCGCTGTTTCCGGTCGGCAAGCTCGCCGACACGTCGAATTCGGGAACCTTGCTCGCCTTCGCGATGGTCGCCCTCGGCGTGTTGATCCTGCGCAAGACTCAGCCGAACCGTGCACGGCCGTTTCGCACACCGGCGGTATGGATCGTGTGTCCGCTCGCCATATTCGGCTGCGTGCTGTTGTTCGCGAACCTGAGCATGACGGCGAAGATCGTATTCGTGATCTGGGCCGCGATCGGGCTGATCATCTATTCGCTCTACGGATATCGCCGAAGCCATCTCGCCAACGGAACCACCGCGGCCTGACGGCAGCCATGTTTCGGATTCTCCATCGCAGCCGGCGCCCATGCGCCGGCTGTCTGTTTTAGGAACGCCATGCTCGATCGCCTGCTCGCCAAGAAAACCGATTTCTCCGAACTCGTGGACGAAAACGGCCCCAAGCTCAAGCGCACGCTTGGGCCCTGGGGACTGACCGCACTCGGCATCGGCGCCGTGATCGGCGGCGGCATCTTTGTCATCACCGGACAGGCCGCGGCCGAACATGCCGGGCCCGCGATCGTGCTGTCGTTCGTCATCGCCGCGGTGTGCTGCAGCTTCACCGCACTGTGCTACGCCGAATTCGCGACGCTGATCCCAATGTCCGGCAGCTCGTATTCGTATGCCTATGCCACGCTCGGCGAACTGGCCGCGTGGTTCATCGGCTGGAACATGGTGCTTGAATACGGTGTGTCGGCCTCTGCGGTCGCGGTGAGCTGGACGGGTTATTTCACCAGTCTGCTCGATCACGTCGGCCTGCACTTGCCCGACGTACTGACTAACGCGCCGCTGGCCTTTGTGGACAATCATCTGGTCGTCACCGGGGCGCTGTTCAACCTGCCCGCCGTGGCCATCGTGCTGGTGCTGACCTGGCTGTGCTACATCGGCATCCGCGAGTCCAGCGGCGCCAACACGGCGATGGTCGCGCTCAAAGTCGCGCTGATCATCATCGTCATCATCGCCGGATGGCATTACGTGAACCCGCAACTCTGGCACCCGTTCATCCCGGACAACGCCGGCGAAGAAAAGTACGGCTGGTCCGGCATCATGCGCGGCGCGACGCTCGTGTTCTTTTCCTACATCGGCTTCGAAGCGACATCCACCGCCGCGCAGGAAGCGAAGAATCCGCAACGCGACCTACCCATCGGCACGCTCGCCTCGCTCGCGATCTGCACCATCTTGTATGTCGGCATGGCCGCCGTGCTGACGGGCCTGCTCTCCTTCGATCAACTCGGAACGAGTGAGCCCGTGGTCACCGCGGTCAAAGCGCATCCCGAACTCGGTTGGTTGCGCTGGCTGGTCGAGATCGGCGCGCTGATCGGATTGTCCTCGGTGGTGCTGGTGATGATCATCGCGCAGCCGCGCATTTTCATGATCATGGGCTGCGACGGCATGCTGCCGCCGGTATTCGCCAAGATCCATCCGAAATACCGCACGCCGCACATCAACACGGTGATCACCGGCATCGGCATCGCGCTGCTCGCGGCGATCTTTCCGCTCGACATCCTCGGCGACCTCGTCTCGATGGGCACGCTGATCGCCTTCGTCGCCGTGTGCCTCGGCGTCATCATCCTGCGCAAGACCGCGCCCGATGCGCCGCGCACCTTCCGCGTGCCGGTGGCGCCGCTCACCTGCACGCTAGGCGTGCTGAGCTGCCTGATGCTGCTGTACTGGGAGAACTGGTACAACTGGACGCTGATGGGCGCCTGGACCGTGCTCGGCCTTGCGATCTACTTCGGCTACGGGTATCGCCACAGCAAGCTGCGGGCGAATCTGGCGCGCTGATCAGGGTTGATCGGCGCTGTCATCTGGTGGCAGCAGTTGCGTCGGATCGTCATCCGATGCGGCGCGATCGCGAAGTTCCGCGCGCATCGGCTTGCTGGCCTTGGCGCCGAGCTCACGCAGTTTCTCGACCTGGCTTACCAGATTGCCGCGCCCGCTCGACAGCTTGTCGCTGGCCGAGGTGAGCGCTTCGCGGGCGGAGTCGAGTCGACGCTTCGCGTTCTCCACGTCTTCGACGAAACCCACGAATTTGTCGTACAGCTTACCCGCGCGCTCTGCGATGTCGAATGCGTTGCGATTGCGATCGTCGAATCGCCATAGGCTCGAAACGGTGCGCAGCGTGGCCAGCAACGTCGATGTCGTGACCATCACGACCTGTCGTTCGAGCGCGAATGCGTGCAGCGCATCATCGTTGCGCGAGGCTTCGATGAACGCGGCTTCAACCGGCACGAACATCATCACGAATTCCAGACTGTTCACGCCCGGCAGATCGCTGTAACGCCGCTCCGCGAGCTGACGCACGTGCGTGCGCATCGAAGCCAGGTGCGAATCAAGATGTCCGCGCCGTTCCAGGTCTTCACTCGCCGCGCAATAACGCTCGTAGGCGGTCAGCGAAACTTTCGCGTCGATGATCAGATCGCGCCCTTCCGGCAAATGCACGATCACGTCTGGCCGCGGACGACCGCCGTCCTCATCGCGCAGCACGGTTTGCACTTCGTATTCGCGACCCTTCTGCAAACCCGACGCTTCGAGCAGACGCTCCAGCACAAGTTCGCCCCACGCGCCCTGCGTGCGCGCCTCACCCTTCAGCGCGCGCGTGAGATTGAGAGCCTCTTCGCTGATGCGCTGGTTAAGCGTCTTGAGCGTGTCGATTTCCGCCTTGAGCAATTGCCGCTCGCGGCTCTCCTTGTCGTACACATCGTCGACGCGCTTGCGGAAATCCCCGAGCTGTTCGCGCAGCGGATTGAGCAGCGAGCCCATGTTGTTCTGATTCTGCTCGGTGAATTTCTGGCTTTGCAGATCGAGCAGTTCGCCGGAAAGCGTCTTGAAGCGGTCGGTGAAATCCTCGCGGAACTGCTTCAGCAACGCCTCGCGTTCGGCGCCTGCCTGCGTTTGTTCCTGCAGTCGCGTGGCCGTTTCGGTCAGGCGCTGCTCAGCGCGCTGGCACGCCTCGTTCCAGTGCGATACCTGCTGGCGCGCCTCGGCCAGTTCGTTCTCGATCTGCGCCAGTCGCTCGAGTCGCCCTTCCGACGTCGCGCGCTGTTCGGAAACCTCCACGAAGCGGCGCTGGCTGTCGTCGAGCCGGCGCGCGAGCATGTCGTGCTCCTGCTGCAACCGACGCCGCGCTTCGAGCGAGGCATCGCGTTCGTTCGCGAGCTGCGTCACTTCCACATCGCGGCTGCCGCGCCCGCGCCGGAACGCCGCCGCGCGCGTGAGCAGCCACGCAAGCAATACGCCGAACACAAACGCCGTGCCGGCCGCTATGGCCAGCACGCCGTATTGATCAGGACTGATCGTCATTCCGGTTTCCGCCATTTTCGTCGGTGGATTGTGACAAAACTTCGTCGCATCTGGCGAGACGCGCCAGAAACCGGCATCGGCTATAGTTATACCTTGCACCGGTCGCCGGACTTCAGACGACGTGAGCTACGATCCAACCCGCTTTACCGCTTGTGCGCAGGCCATCGTCAACGCCGGCAGGAAGCTCGGCGCGCTGGGCCTCACGCCCGCTACCAGCAGCAATTTCTCGATGCGCATGGATGCCGATCGCGCCGCGATCACCATTTCCGGTCGAGACAAGGGCACGCTCACGCTCAGCGACATCATGGTCATCGACATGGACGGCAACGCGGTAGGCACGTCGGCGCGGCCGTCCGCCGAAACGCTGCTGCACACGCAAATCTATCGGCGGTTTCCGGATATGAACGCGGTGCTGCACACCCATTCGCGCAATCAGACGGTGGCATCGCGCCTGTTCGCCGATGCCGGCCACGTGTCGCTGGAAGGTTACGAACTCCTGAAGGCGATTGCCGGCCACAGCACCCATGAAACGCGCATCGACCTGCCGGTGTTCCCGAACACGCAGGACATGACCGAACTCGTCGCCGCGGTCGACGACTGGATTCAGGCGGATAAACCCCTATATGGCTATTTGATCGACGGCCACGGCATCTACGCGTGGGGCCGCGACATGGCCGAAGCCGAGCGCCACATCGAGGCGTTCGAATTTCTGCTAGCCTGCGAACTGGATTTAAGGAGATTGCGAGCATGAGCCAACTGCGCATTTTCGCCGAAGGCGACGGCGCGTCGCCCCGACAGGTGTTTACCAGGCACGCCGAGATTTCTCG
This sequence comes from uncultured Gammaproteobacteria bacterium, assembly GCA_963708785.1. Lineage (GTDB taxonomy): Bacteria > Pseudomonadota > Gammaproteobacteria > Xanthomonadales > Rhodanobacteraceae > Rudaea. Next base: position 236,372 of record CAVPTJ010000012.1, on the reverse strand, counting down.
CGAGCTGAACGACGTCGGCGTGCGCTTCGAGCAATGGGAAGCCGCCAAGCCCGTCGCGCCCGGCGCGACGCAGGAGCAGGTAATCGAGGCGTATCGCGCCGACATCGAACGGTTGCAGCGCGAGCATGGCTATCAGGCGGTGGATGTGATCAGCCTCACGCCGGATCATCCGGATCGGGCGACGCTGCGCCAGAAGTTCCTCAACGAGCACACGCATTCGGAAGACGAGGTGCGCTTCTTCGTCGCAGGCCGCGGTCTGTTCACGTTGCACATCGGCGAGAAAGTATACGAAGTACTGTGCGAAAAAGGCGATCTGATCGGCGTGCCTGATGGCACGCGGCACTGGTTCGACATGAGCGAATCGCCGTACTTCATCGCCATCCGTCTGTTCACCAACAAGGAAGGCTGGGTCGCGAACTTCACCGGCAGCGACATCGCGCAAACCTTTCCGCGTTTGACCGCCGAGTCGCGCGCCGCATGAGCTACCTTGACGAATCGCTCGCGCCTGGCGAGCGCATTGTCGCGCGCTTCGCGCTGCACTGGACGGCCAAGGGTCGGCTGATCCTTGGCATCGTTCTGATTCCGCTGGTGATCGGCATCTTCATCACGATCTACGAGTGGCTGCGCCTGCGCGGCATCGAGCTGGCGGTGACGACGCAGCGTGTGGTCTCCAAGACCGGCATCGTCGGCCGCGAGACGGAAGAGATTCGGCTCAGTGCCGTCGAAACGGTCGATCTGCAGCAATCGACCTGGGGCCGCCTGCTCGGCTACGGCAACGTGCGCGTCACCGGTCGCGGCGAAAGCAGTCTTGTGTTCGTGCGCGTGGCCGATCCCGTCGCGGTCAAGCGGGCCATCGAAACGGCGTATGCGGCGAACATCGAGCACACCGCAGCGACGCGATGATCAAAGTCATCCTCACCGACATCGAAGGCACGACCAGCTCGATCAGTTTCGTCAAGGACACGCTGTTTCCCTATGCGCGCAAACACTTGCCCGCATTCGTCGTGACCCACACCGACGATCCGGCCGTGCAGCACTGGCTGCACGAGGCGGCGAAGGAAGCGGGCCTTGTGTCCGCGACGCAGCAGGAGTTAATCGCTCTCCTGCAACGCTGGATCGACGAAGACCGCAAATCCACTGCGCTGAAAGCGCTGCAAGGAATGATCTGGGAAGAAGGCTACCGCAACGACGAATATCGCGCGCACGTCTACGACGATGCCGTGCCTGCACTTCGCGCGTGGCAACAGCAGGGTCTGAAGTTGTACGTCTATTCGTCGGGCTCGGTAGCTGCGCAGAAACTTTTTTTCGGTTTCTGCGACGCTGGCGACGTGACGCCGCTGTTCTCCGGCTATTTCGATACCGAAGTCGGTCCGAAGCGCAGTGCCGATTCGTACCGGGCGATCGCAGACGACATCGGCTTGCCTGCCGATCAGATTTTGTTCCTCTCCGACATCGTCGAGGAACTCGACGCGGCCCGCGCCGCCGGCATGAAAACGACACTGCTCGCGCGTCCGCCATCGACATGTCCGGCAAACCACACGCATCCATGCGTCGCCGATTTTTCCGCGATCACCATCGTCTGATCGCCCGTGGAAAGGATCTATTTCAACTTGATTCCGCTGTTCTGGCTCGCCTGGCTCGTGTACTGGTTCGTCGCCGGGCGCAATGTCAAAGCCACTCGGCAGATCGAGTCCGCAGGTTCGCGCGCGGCGCACATCGTGCCGCTGATTCTTGCGTGCGTGCTGCTGTGGCCTTCGCGGCTGCCCGGCGATTTTCTCGGCGCGCCGATCGTGCCGTGGAACGATGCGCTGTATCCGACTGGCGCGGCGCTCGTCGCCGCCGGCCTGCTGTTCGCGTGCTGGGCGCGGTATGTGCTCGGGCGCAACTGGAGCGGCGTCGTCACCGTGAAGCAGGATCACGAGCTGATCCGAAGCGGACCGTATCATTTCGTCCGTCATCCGATCTACACCGGCCTGCTGCTCGCATTCGTCGGCTCGGCTCTCGCCCGCGATCAGTGGCGCGGCGTGCTCGCCGTGGTCATCGTCTATCTCGCATTGTGGCGTAAGTACCGGCTCGAAGAACGCTGGATGGAGCAGACCTTCGGTGAAGCGTATCGCCGCTTCCGCGAAGAAACACCGGCGCTCATCCCGAATCCGTTCCGTCGCCGAGCGCGCCCGTGAAAGGACGCCGGCTCGGCCTCGTTTTCGCGATCACATTTCTTCTCGGTTTCGGCTGCGCTTATCTTTTCGTCACGCGCAACGAAAACCCGCAGGCGACGGTCACGCAGAAAGAAACCGCGCCGCCGGACACGCCCCCGCCGGAACACGCACCCCACGATGACGACGACGAAACCGGCGACAACGCCTGGCCCGCCGACGCCGACTCGCCCGAGCAAGTGCTGTACGCGCAAACCACGCGCATGCAGGAAGCGATCGACAAACTCACGCCGCGAGTTCCCGATCGTATCAACATGTACATAATTGCGTTCGCCGGCGTCGGCGAAGAAAACGTGTTCCGCAACGAGGCCTCGTTCGTGGTGCAGCAGTTCGAGGAACGATTCGATGCCGCCGGGCACACGCTGCTGCTGGTCAACAATCCGCAAACGCTGCAGACGCTGCCGCTGGCCAGCCTGACCAACCTTGAGACCGCGGTCGACGCCGTCGCCGAACGGATGAACCTCGACACCGACATCCTGCTGCTGTTCCTCACCAGCCACGGCTCGTCGGACCATGTATTGTCGGTAAGCATGGACCCGCTGCCGCTCGACCAGATCGGACCGGCTGACCTGAGCGACGTACTGCAGGCTGCACACATCCGCAACAAAGTACTGATCGTTTCGGCGTGTTATTCGGGCGGCTTCATCAAGCCATTGCAGGACGACGCGACGATGATCATCACCGCCGCGCGCGAGGACCGTTCATCCTTCGGCTGCGGCACCGATTCGGACATCACCGATTTCGGCCGCGCGTTTTTCGTCGAGGGTCTGAATCACACCGATTCGTTCACCGCCGCCTTCGACGTGGCGAAATCGCTGGTCGACGCGTGGGAAGTACGCGATCACGAGACGCATTCGTATCCGCAGATTTCCAGCACGCCGCAAATCGAAAGCGCGCTTGCCCGGTGGCGCCGCGGCATTCATCTGGGACCACCGGTTCCGTTCGCGCCGGCGCGCACCAATCGCGCGACGGATGATCTCACCGCTTTGCGCTGAATGCCGTCCGCGCGGCGACGGCCGTGTCCGGGAAATCGCAGAACAGCGCATCGACACCGAGCGCGAACGCCGCGTCCAGTGCCGCCGCGGGAGAATCGAACGGCGCTGGCGGATGATCGTCGCGAAAGGTCCAGGCGTGCACTTCGAGTCCGTGCGCGTGCGCCATCGAGACGAAGCCGGTGTCGGTGCCGGCGTTGTCCCACAGGAGAAATTTGTTCGGCGCCACGCCGCTGGCCCATGTGGAAAGCTCGCGCAACTGCGCGTCCAGTGCTTCGGCATCGGGCACCGTTTCGATCAGCGCGAAGCAGCGGTTGCCACAGCGAGTTTTCACCTCGCGCAACACGCCGTGATCGAAGCACTGCACCCACACCGGCGACGCCTCGCCGAGCAGTCCGCGCGGTTCGAGTTCGCGCCGCAGCGCGTCGACCGGATCGAGGCCGAGTGCGCGGAAATAATCCGGATGCTTGAGCTCGGGGTACAGATAAAGCACCCGCGACACCTGCGCGGTGAGCGCGGCGAGCAAGTCGAGCGTCATCGACAAACGCGGCGGAACGAAACGCCCGTCGAACTGGCGATCGCGGCTCGGGTACGGCTGTATCGCGCGCAGCGTATCGATTTCCGCCGCGTCGAAATCGCCGATCCACCAGTCATGCTTGCCGGCGATTTCACGCGCACGCAGCGCGAACTCACGCCGCGTCGCGATATCGGTGCTGCGATGCAGGCCCAGATCGTGCCGCGCGAACAGCACGCCGTCGCGGCTCATGGTGAGATCCGGCTCGAGAACGTCGGCGCCCTGCAACGCCGCCAGCGTGTAGCCGTCGAGCGTGTGCTCCGGCCGATAACCGCTCGCGCCGCGGTGCGCGATGATGCGTGATGGAATGCCTTGCAACGTGTTCCAGATCATTTGCGTCGGACCGTCGGTAGCCGGACTCACAATGCAGCGAGCCTACCGACGGCGCGCCGACGTGACAAGCTCACTCGCGCCGTTCGCGCAATTCCGCGGCGACATCGTCCAGCGGCACGCCGCGCGCACGCAGCAGCACCAGCACGTGATACAGCAGGTCAGCGGTTTCCGATGCGATGGATGCCTGATCCTGCGCGACGGCGGCGAGCGCCGTCTCCACACCTTCCTCGCCCACTTTCTGCGCGATGCGGCGCACGCCCGCGTCGAACAGCGACGTCGTGTACCGTCCGGGCGGCCGCTCGCGTTCGCGCGACGCGATCACATCGTCGAGGTCGGCAAGAACGGCCAGCGACGGCGCCGCGTCGCCGAAGCAACTCGCTGTGCCGAGATGGCAAGTCGGACCGACCGGTTCGGCGAGAATCAGCAGTGCATCGCCGTCGCAATCGGCATGCACTGATCGCAATTCGAGGGTGTTGCCGGACGTCTCACCCTTCGTCCACAGACACTGTCGGCTGCGGCTGAAAAAAGTCACTTTTCCACTTTGCAGCGTCTGTGACAACGCCTCGCGATTCACGTAGCCGAGCATCAGCACCTGCCCGCTGCGCCAATGCTGCACGATGGCCGCGATGAGACCGTCGCCTTTTGCCCAATCGAACGTTTCGATATTCACAGGCGCACCGCGATGCCGCGCCGCGCCAGATTGCGCTTGACGTCGGCCACGACGAGCGCGCCGGTATGGAACGCGCTCGCCGCCAACGCGCCGTCGACGTCGGCCTGCTCGAAAACGTCACGAAAGTGCGCGGCTTCACCGGCTCCGCCCGAAGCGATCAGCGGCACGTTGCACGCCGCTCGCGCCGCGCGCAGTTGTTCGATGTCGTAACCGGCGCGCACACCGTCGCTGCTCATGCAGTTGAGGACGATCTCACCGGCGCCGCGCTGTTGCGCTTCGCTGATCCATGCCAGCGTGCCGCCTCCCGGCGCGTACGTCTTGTCCGGATCGCCGCTGAACTGGCGCACGCGCCACACGCCATCCTCGTCGCGCAGACTGTCGACGCCGACCACAACGCACTGCGCGCCGAATTCACGCGCGAGTTCGTCGATCAGTTCGGGGCGCTCGAGCGCTGGGGAGTTCACCGAAATCTTGTCGGCGCCGGCCATCAGGATCGTCCGTGCATCGTCGACGGAACGAATGCCGCCGGCGACGCAGAAAGGGATGTCGAGCACGCGCGCCACCGCGTCGATCCACGCCGCATCGACGCGGCGCCGCTCGGGACTCGCCGTGATGTCGTAGAAGACCAGTTCGTCGGCGCCTTCGTCGCGGTACTTTTGCGCAAATTCCACGATGTCGCCCATGATCGCGTGCTCGCGGAAGCGCACGCCTTTCACGACTTTTCCGTCGCGCACGTCAAGGCATGGAATGATGCGTTTGGTCAGCACGCGAGCGCCTCCGCCAAACTGATCCGGCCTTCGAGCAGGCAGCGGCCGAGAATCGCCCCGGCGACGCCGATCGCGACGAGTTCCGCTAAATCCGCACGGTCGCGCACACCACCCGACGCCTGGATGCGCATCGACGGTACCCGTTCGCGCAGCCGGCGATAAAGTTCGAGATTCGGCCCGGCCATCATGCCGTCGCAATCGATGTCGGTGCACAACAGGTGTATCGCACCCGCGGCGGCGTAGCGCGGCGCGAGGTCGTCGAGGCGGGCCGGTTCGTCCTTCAGCCACGCCGCGCTGGGCAAAGTCCACTCGCCGCCGATGCGGCGCGTGTCGAGCGCGATGCACAGGCGGTCCGCACCGAACGTAGTAATCCACTTTTCCACTTTTTCCGGCTCGCGCACCGCCACGCTGCCGATCACCACGCGTGCCACGCCCGACGCGAACAGCGCCTCGATGTCCGACCGCGCGCGTACGCCGCCGCCGACCTGGATGAGCAGGCCCGATCGGGCCAGCGCCGCGACGACGGCCAGATTCTGCAACCCGCCGGCACGCGCCCCGTCGAGATCGACGACATGCAGCCACTGCGCACCGCCGGCGCGATAATGCGCCGCGAGCTGCACGGGATCGACCGGATAGCGCGTCTGCCGCGCGTAGTCACCTTGTGCGAGTCGCACGACGTGGCCGCCGCGCAGATCGATGGCGGGAAGGATTTCCATCGTCACAGCGCCAGGAAATTCTCGAGCACGCGCGCACCGAATGCCGAGGAGCGTTCCGGATGAAACTGCACACCGAAGAAATTATCGCGCTGCACAGCCGCGGAGAAATCCTCACCGTAACCGGTTTGGGCGATTGTGTAATCGCCGGGCGGCGCAGCGTAACTGTGCACGAAATAGGCATGCCCGCCCTCGCCCTCGGCGATCAGTGCATTGTTGCGCGTGATACCCAGCGTGTTCCAGCCCATGTGCGGCACGCGGGTTCCGTCATGCGGTTTGAGTTTGCGCACGACGCCGGGGATGATGCCCAGGCATTCGCCGTCGGCTTCCTCGGAACGTTCGAACAGCAGTTGCATGCCCAGGCAGATGCCGAGCACGGGTTGAGCGAGCGAGCGCACGGTCTCGACAAGGCCGCGCGCGTGCAACCGGCGCATGCCCGGCTCGGCGGCGCCGACGCCGGGCATGATCACGTGAGACGCGCCGCGGATGGTGCCCGCGTCGTCGCTCAGGGTGGGCTCGACGCCCAATCGTTGCAGCGCATAGCGCACCGAGCCGATGTTCGTTCCGCCCGCATCCACCAGCACCACATTGGCCGTCATAGCGCGCCCTTCGTGCTCGGCAGATCGCGCCCTTCGCGGCGCACCGCTTGCCGCAACGCGCGTGCGACCGCTTTGAAACCGGCCTCGACCATGTGGTGCGCATTGTCGCCGCGCACGGCCAGGTGCAGCGTCGCGCCGAGACCGTCGCTCAGCGATCGGAAAAAATGCGGCACGAGTTCCGTCGGCAGTTCACCGACGCGTTCGCGTGGAAATGTTCCGTCGAAACTGAAATAGGCGCGGCCGGAAAGATCGATTGCCGCGCGCGCCAGCGTTTCGTCCATCGGCAAGATCATTTCGAACGATCGTGCCGACTGGCCGCCAACGGACGCGCCGTAACGCTCGACGCCGCGTTTGTCGGCGAGCGCGACGCGCAACGCTTCGCCGATGGCGAGCGCACAATCTTCGACGACGTGATGCTCGTCGATGTGTGTGTCGCCTTTGCACGTGACTTCGAGCCTGAAGCCGCCGTGCTTGCCGAGTTGTTCGAGCATGTGATCGAAGAAACCGACGCCCGTCGAGATGTTTGGCGGTGTCGCGGCGTCGAGGTCGACGCGCACGTCGACATCCGTCTCCCGCGTGGTGCGCCGCACGTGCGCGGTGCGCGGGCTGTCGCACAGCGCGTGCGCGATGGAATCCCACGTCCATTCCTCGCCGAGGCGGAATCCACGCACGCCGATGTTCGCCGCGAACTGAAGGTCGGTTTCGCGATCGCCGATGGCGGCCGACGCGGACCGATTCCACGCATCGTCGGCAAGATGGTGGCGCACCAGGCCGACATTGGGTTTGCGCGTATCCCGGCCTTCGTGCGCGTGACTGTCGTCGATGAGAATCTCGCGGAATGCGATGCCCTGCGATTTGAGGATCTGCAGCAGCAGGTTGTGCGGACCCTCGAACGTTTCGCGCGGGAACGATGGGGTGCCCAATCCATCCTGATTGCTGACCATCACCAGTTCGTAGCCGGCGTCGATGCAACGCCGCAGTGCGGGAATGGCGCCGTCGACGAGCGCGAATTTCTGGAAACTGTCGATTTGCTGATCCGGCGGCTCGACGATGAGCGTGCCGTCACGGTCGACGAACAGCAGCTTGCGTTGTTTCATGCCGCGATCGCGCCCTCGGCGAGCGCGTGCAGGAGCCGATCGTTTTCGTCCGGCGTGCCTATACTGATGCGCAAACAGTTTTTCAGGCGGAGATAGGCGCCTACATTGCGCACGACGATATCCTGCGTCAACAGATAGCGATACGTCGCCGGTCCGTCCGGAAAGCGCACGCAAATGAAATTCGCGACGCTCGGCATCACCGTCACGCCGCGAATGGCGGCAATGGCTTTGGCGACACGTTCGCGCTCGCGCCGGATCAGCGCGACAAATTCGCGCGTGCGTTCCCGCGCTGCGGGTTGCAGCGTGGCGAGCGCGATGTCGACACACGGCGTCGGCAGCGGATATGGCGCCTGGATGCGCCGCAGCAGCGCGATGACTTCGGCGTTCGCGAGCACGCAACCGATCCGCGTCCCGGCCAGCGCGTACGCTTTCGACAGCGTGCGCAATACGGCGATGTTGACGTGCGCCGTCAACAGCGACGCCGCGCTGTGCTCACCCGAAAACTCGATGTATGCCTCGTCGACGACGACGAGCGCGCGGTCACGCAACGCCGTCGCGATACGCTCGATGTCGGCCAGCGCGATGGCGTTGCCGGTCGGATTGTTCGGCGAGCAAAGGAACACGAGTTTGCACGCCGGAGTGACCGAGGCCAACAATGCGTCGACCTCGACTGAGAAATCCACCGCGAGCGGCACATCGATCACGCCGGCGTTCTGCACGCGCGCGCAGACGGCATACATGCCGAATGTCGGCGGACAAACCGCGACTGCATCGTCGCCCGCACGGCAAAACGCGCGCACGAGCAGGTCGATTGCCTCGTCGCTGCCGCGACCGATCAGCACGTTCTCGGTGTTGACGCCGTACAGTTGCGCAAACGCATCGAGAAGTGGCCGCGGCTGCGGCTCGGGATAGCGATTGAGTGCCTCGCCATGCGGCGATGACCAGGGCAATTCGTTGGCATTGAGCATGATGCTGCCTCCGTTGGCTTCCATGCGCGCCGAAGAATACGGTGCGAGCGATCGGATCTCCGGCCGGGCGATGGCGACGATGCTCACGCGGCCTCCGACAACCTGGCCAGCCGCACCATGACGGCGCGTTCGTGCGCGTGCAGGCTTTCCGCGCGCGCAAGTGTGGCCGCGCACGGACCGATCTCGCGCAAACCGTGCGCGGTCAATTCCTGCACGGTGATCTGTTTGAGGAAACTCGCCACCGACACGCCGCTCCACGCGCGCGCAAACCCGTACGTCGGCAAGACGTGATTGGTACCGCTGCAATAATCGCCGACGGATTCCGGCGACCACGGCCCGAGAAATACCGAGCCGGCGTTGCGGATGTCATCGAGCCAGCGTCGCGGCGAGGCGACGTTGACGATCAAATGCTCTGGCGCGTAGTCGTTGCTGATCTCGAACGCCTGACGCAGCGAGTCGGCGAGAATGAATCGCGCGTGCGCCAGCGCGGCCGTCGCGATGGCAACGCGCGGCAGACGCGCCAGTTGTGTCTGGAGCGAATCGAGCACGCGCCGCATCGTCGCAGCATCGTCGCTGACGAACATGACCTGCGAATCCGGTCCGTGCTCGGCTTGAGCGAGGAGGTCCGCGGCGATGAAGTCCGGATCGGCTTCGGCGTCGGCGATGACAAGCACCTCCGATGGGCCGGCGGGTAGATCGATCGCCGCGGCACCGTCGGACTGAATCTGACGTTTGGCTTCGGTCACCCACGCGTTGCCGGGACCGAAAATCTTGTCGCAGCGAGCGATCGACGCCGTGCCGTACGCCATCGCCGCAATCGCCTGCGCGCCGCCGACTTTGTAAATGCGCGAAATCCCGCACGCGGCGGCGGCATACAACACCGTTGGATCGCACGTGCCGTCAGCGCGCGGCGGCGTGCACAGGATGACCTCGCTGCAGCCGGCGACCTGCGCCGGCACGCCGAGCATGAGCGCCGTCGACGGCAACGGCGCGCTGCCGGCCGGAACGTACAGTCCGACACGCGCGATCGGCCGCATGACGCGTTCGCACAGTACGCCTTGCGCCGTGTGGACGCGCACCGGTCGCGGCGCCGTGGCGCGATGGAACATCTCGATGCGCGACCTGGCTTCCTCGATCGCGGACTTGAGCGGCGCATCGATGCACGATGCCGCTGCGATTTCATCGGCACTCACGGCCAGCGAGGCCAACGCACATCGGTCGAACCGGGCGGTCAGCGCAAAAAGCGCAGCATCGCCGTCCGCGCGCACACGCGCGATGATTTCCGCGACGTCGCGCCTCATGGTTGCATCGTCGGCCTGTGGCGGGCGACGCAGAATGTCGGCGCGACGCTGCTCGTCGAGCGACTCCCATTCGATGATGGCAGGCCGCGTGCTCATGCCAGCATCTTCTCGACCGGCAGCACCAGCATGCGCCGCGCGCCGGCCTGCTTCATCGCCTCCAGATGTTGCCACGTAATCGCGCCGTGACAGACGGCCTGCATCGCAACGACTTCGTCGCTGCCTTCAAGCGACATCACCGTCGGCTGCTGACCTTCAGGCAGAAGACGCGCGATGTTCGACACCGCCGTCCGCGGCGCCTGCAGCATCACGAGTTTCGAGTCGCGTACTTGCACGACGCCATCGACGCGGCGCATCAGCAGTTCGCGCAATTCGCCGCGCTCGTCGAGCGGCGGCATTGTCGGGCCGACCAGAACCGCCTCGCTTTCCAGCACGGTCGCGACTTCGCGCAACTGGTTCGCCGCGAGCGTGGCGCCGCTGGACACGAGATCGCAGATAGCGTCGGCAGTACCGAGGCGCGGCGCTATTTCGACCGAGCCGGACAGCACCACGACCTGCGCCTCGACGGATTGTTCGCGCAACCATGCGCCGAGCAGCGTGGGATAAGTCGTGGCGATGCGCAGGCCGCGCAGATCGTCCGGCGATGCGTACGACGCGTCGTTGGGCAGCGCGATGGAAAGTCGGCAGCGTCCGAAACCGAGTGTGCGCAATTCCGCCGCGCCGGTGCCGGGTTGTTCGTTCAGCACATTGCGTCCGACGATGCCGAGATCGCACACGCCTTGCGCGATAAGTCCGGGAATGTCGTCGTCGCGCACCAGCAGCAGGTCGATCGCGAGGCTCTCGCCGAAGCAGAAGAGCTTGTCGCGGCTTTGCCGGAACTTCAGGCCGCAGCGCGCGAGCAGGTCCTGCGATGCGTCCGACAGGCGCCCGGATTTCTGCACGGCGACGCGCAGACGGTCGCGTGGTTCGGCGGCCGTCATCGCAGGCTCCTCGCCGCGACACGTTTGGCCGGCGCACGGCCGCGCTTGCGGATCGGCGGCACCGCGCCCTCGCCGATCGCGGCGCGATAGCCGCCGTTGCCCTGACTCAGGAAGCGTGCGACGCGTCCGATCGTGGTCACGCTGACGGCGGTGCGATCGTGGATTTCGCGATAGGCCAGGCCATCGAGCAGGTACGGCACGACGCGCCAACGGTCGGTCAACGCTTCGAGCTCCGCGGGAGTGCACAGGTCGCGCAGGAAGGCGCGGATTTCCGGCAACGTGCGCAGCGCCAGCAGGGCGCGACATAGCGCGTCGAGCGGTGTACCGGCTTGGCTTTCAGGTGTGACGGAGCGTGATTTCATCGAATCAATGTATTAATGCGTTATTACATTGATACACGGTAGCAAACGCCGCGCGATAGTGCAATATCCCGCGGGGATGACGCTCGGATTCGGTTATTGCGGCTGGGAAAACGCGCCGGAAGCGACCATGGCCGTGATGCGGCGCACGTCACCGTCCATGGCACGATCGCGTTGCATGAAGGCGATGTCCTGCCGGATGCGGGCGAAAGCCTCGCCTACGACTTTGCCGGGATGAAAATCCGCATGGCCGGCGAGCGCCTGCATCAGTGCATCCACTTCGGTTTCGAACTGCGCGAACGCGGCACTGCCCGGCTTCGGCGTATTGGCTATCTTCGCGCCGATCGCCGCGCGGTCGCCGCGTGTGGCCAGACCACGCGCCGCGTTGAGCATATCCTGGCGGTATTCGAGCGCCTGCGCGGCGGTGTACAGCTCGAGCGCCAGCACCTGTGACAAGTCCTCGAGCATGTCATGCACGTGGCGGATTTCGTTGGCGCCCATCGAGACGTGATCTTCGGCGTTCGCACTGGTCGGAATCGAATAGACCGAGGCCGGGTGCGCGCGCGTGGCGAGGTCGTTGACCAGCGCGGCGGCCGTGTACTGGACGATCATGAAACCCGAATCGGTGCCGTCTTCGTTGCCGATCAGGAACGCGGGCAAGCCGTCGTTCGTCGCCGGGTCGACGAGCTTGTTGAGCCGCCGCTCGCTGATCGAGGCTAGTACGGGAATCGCCGTTTTCACGTAGCTCATCGCCAGCGCGAGCGGCATGCCGTGGAAATGGCCGGCAGAGATCACTTGGTCTTCGATGACGCGTGCGTCTTTTGCATCGGGGAAGATCAGCGGGTTGTCGGTGACGGCGTTGAGTTCGATGTCGATCACGCGCTGCGCCTGCGCGAGCGCGTCGCGTACCGCGCCGTGTACCTGCGGGATGCAGCGTAGGCAATAGGCATCCTGCGGCTGATGTTTCTTGCCGCCTTTGAACGGCAGGAAACGTGAATAAAACGCCTCTTTGCCGTGACGCTGCGCCGGCGGCACGTAGTCCCATCCGATGTCGAAGCGGTTTTTCTGGTCGTTTGGATCCGCCCACGAATCAGCCATCCATGTGCGGAACTTCGGCACTAAGTGGTAGGCGATGTCGGCGAGATTCGACCCTTGCAGCAAGCGGCGCAGGTTCGCCGCGGTCTGCATCTGGCCCGGATGCGGACGCAGCGCGTGTACGTCGGCTTTGAATGCGGAGAGACGGCCGGCGAAGGCATCGAGCGTCATCGCGGCGGCGAGATCGGCCGTCTGCAGCAGCGATTCGAGTTTCTGCAACGCCAGCACGGCGGTGGCGAGCATCTGCGTCGTGCCGTTGTTGAGCGCGAGTCCTTCCTTGAACGACAGCTTCACCGGCTGCAGCCCGGCGCGGCGCAACGCTTCCGCACCGCTCATGCGTTCGCCGCGATGGAACGCTTCACCCTCGCCCAGCAACACGATGGCCAGATGCGACAGCGGCGCCAGATCGCCGCTCGCGCCGACAGAACCTTTTGCCGGAATCAGCGGAACGATGTCGCGGTTGAGCAATTCGGCGAGCGCCTGCAACGTCGACGCGCGAATGCCGGAGTGGCCTCGCATCAACGTGTTCACGCGGATCGCGAGCATGGCGCGCACCACATCTGCCGCCAGCGGTTCGCCGACGCACACCGCGTGCGTGACGACGAGATTGTGCTGCAGCTCTTCCATCAGCGTCTTGTCGTGCGCTTCCGGATTGCCGCCGGGCAGCTCGTCGCGCGCGCGATGCGCGCCAAGCAGTTTGTCGGCGTTGCTGCCGAAACCGGTGGTGACGCCGTAGATCGGCTCGCCGCGCTTGACCTGGTCGGCGAGAAAGTCGGCGGTGCGTTGCACGTGTCCGAGCTGCTTCACGTCCAAAGTGATCGTTGCGTCGCCGCTCGCGATCGCGGCGACCTGCGCGCGCGTCAGGCTTGTGCCATCGAGATGCACCGTCGTCATTGCGGCATCGCCTCGGCCTGTTCGAGTTCCACGCGCAGCGTCTTGACCAGATCGGCGCGCGCGACTTCGAACTGATCCTGCTTGCGCATGTCTTTCACGGTGACAGTGCCTTTGGCGATTTCGTCGGAGCCGAGCACGATGACGAAACGGATGCCGGCGCGGTCGGCATATTTGAACTGCTTGGCCAACTTGCCGCCGTCGAGCACCACTTCGGTGGCGATGCCGGCACTGCGGAGCTGATTGGCGACATCGAGATACGCCGGAAGCTGCGCTTCATCCATCTGCGTGACGAGCACCTTCACCGTGCTTTGCGCCGGCGGCAACAGGTTGGCCTCACGCAGTTGATAGAACAGTCGCGTCGCGCCGATGGAGATGCCCACACCGGGCAAATGCGACTTTGTATAATTCGCGGCAAGATTGTCGTAGCGGCCGCCCGAGCAGATCGAGCCGATCTGCGGGTGGTCGTTGAGGGTTGTTTCGTAGACGGTGCCCGTGTAGTAGTCGAGGCCGCGTGCGATCGACAGGTTGATTCGCGTAGCTGCGTCTCGGGAACGCCCAATTGCTTGATCACGCGTCGAGCACGTCGCGCAATTCGGCAAGACCCTCGTTGAACGTATCGCTGCCGCGGCCGAGCGCGTCGAGTTTGGCCAGCGCATCGGCGCTCGCCGGAGTCGAACGTGTTTGCACAAAGTCGAGCAGATTTTGCTGCGCCGACTCCCTGACAGACCAAACGCTTCGCCTCGCCAACGTCTCGCGCACGTAGTCGGCGCCGCGCTTATCGACTTTGTCGACCTCACGCAACACAGTGCGCCTGCTTCTCCGCATCGGCCATGCCACAGACTCTCCAAGAATCCGCGCATCAACTTGCGGTTGTTGATCTGGATCGTGAACGGCCCGAAATCCAGATCCTTGAACACGCTGTAGATCACAGCCGGCATCTCCGCGTCGTAGCGGACGGAGAGCTGATCCTTGCCGATCACGTCGATGTCGCATTGATAGAACTCGCGGAACCGTCCGCGCTGCGCGCGTTCGCCGCGATACACGCGCTGGATCTGGTAGCGCCGGAACGGGAAACTCAGCTCGTGCTCGTGTTCGGCGACATAACGCGCCAGCGGCACGGTCAGGTCGAAGCGCAGCGCGAGGTCGGGCTTGCCGCCCTGCTCCAGCGCGCCGGTCGATTGCACGAAGTAAACCTGGCGCTCCGTCTCGCCGCCCTGCTTGGTCAGCAGCACGTCGGAAAATTCCATCACCGGCGTTTCGATGGGCAGGAAACCGAACCGCTCGAAGTTGCGGCGGATGGTGTCGAGCATTCGCTGGAACGCGATCTGATCGGTAGGCAACAGCTCCATGACGCCGGGCATGGTGCGGGCTTGGGTCAACGCCATCGGACTCCTCTGCAACGCAAGCGGACAACGCCGCACGCCTCGCGCGGCAGCCCGATAGATTAGCAGATCGTCGCAAACGGCCCGCTCCGGCATATAAGGTCCAGCCGATCGGCCGACCGTGGATTATGTTGCGCCGCGCGACGCCCGCCGTTATCATTCGCGACCCGTCGGGGTGTAGCTCAGCCTGGTAGAGCGCTACTTTCGGGAGGTAGAAGTCGCAGGTTCGACTCCTGTCACCCCGACCATCAATCAATGACTTAGGCGCACATGTTGCGCCTTTTTCATTTCTGTACGCCAAACGTACGGCAAACAGAATCGCCGAAATGGATTTTCCAAAAGGCAAGATTCGAAAGGTGCTCGACGCTAGCGGCAATCAGATTTCACGCGCCCGGCGTGCACGCGGTGTATCCCACGCGCGAAGAGGCAATCGGCATGCGCAGGATTGGTTCAGGGGGCTAGACGTGGTGCCGTCTAATTAGCGGCTAGCGGGGCTCAAGCTTCAGCAGAAGCTCACGAGCAACGTAGTCAATCATCCTGTCTGACGCAGTAGCCTGTCGCGCTCAGCAGCCTCGCGGTGGCTGGATCGCATTGAGGAAGTTCGCGGGGCCGCACGTTGTCGCATGACATCTTCGATGTGCGACAAGTGTTCGACCTGCGCTTGGCAGCTCACCTCAAACAAGTGCAATAGCTCACGGGCTTGCTTTAATGGCTGACGCCGCGAACCAAGCAGCGCGATCAATCGATGTTGGTTGGCAATGCGCGCCTTGGCACTCCGAACATGGCGTTGCACCATGTGAAGGTCGGTTTCAGAATCGCCGGTTGCAGTAACCACTCGCCAGCATACACGCCCGCGGTGCCGAGGGGTAAACAATATGGGTCCTCCACACGGATCGCTCATGGCTGCAGTGAACGCACCAAGCGAAGACGTGTGTCTTAAAACTCGACGGACTCCTTGAGCTGAAAGGGATCAGACCGATACGAGCGCAATTCCCCTGCGAACTTCACGACGATTTGCTCTACGGGACGATTGAACGTAAGCCCTTTCTCCCGCATCGCGAGCGCGAACTGATGGACCATTTCCGGCGATCTTTCGGCGCAGCGGTGTTCTAGGAATTGGGGGTACGCTCGCAGCAGTTCATCTCGCTCGCAATCCTAAGCGCGATCCGCGTGAGGTGAGGCGGGAGCATCGGTTCCGGTCTTTGGCAAGTGTTTTCCTTTGCAGCGGTGGCGCGGCGTTTCCTAGAATCCGCTCCGCAAGAGGGCGCCGAATCTGGGGGAAAGATTCGGCGCCCTGGCTGTCCGTAGCCACCCTGTCCTGTCTGTCTTACAGCGACGCTCACGCGCGGCGATGCGACAAGTCTCTTGGGGAGAATTGCCACGTTTGATAGATACCCGCTACCGGCGTGCGTCGTCGGTGCGGTGGCTAACACTGCACGCGAGCACATCGCTGCCGAGTCCGATTCGCAATGAGCGCCCATTGACGCGTGGCAAAGACGTCCTCGGATTTGGGTTTGCTGACATGCTGGCGTCCAAGCTGGTTGCGAAACCCCCGTTCATTTGCCGCTAAGCGCTCCGTAGTAGCTTCGGATTCAAACCAAGGAGCCGCTACGTGACCAAGGAAGCACGCAAAGCCATCGACGAGAACGGTAACGAAGTCGACATCTGGAAACATGGCGATTCACAGATCGTGGCGACGGCAGAGCGGCCGATCGCATACCGATTGCGGCCGCATTGGTTCGGACCCGATGGCGAGCAACTGACCGCCGACGGTGAAGGCGGCTTCCGCAGTGCGCTCGGCAAGCGCTTCAAGCTCGTTGGCTAGTCACCCCTCTTTACTCCGTGCATTTCGCACTACCCGCCTTCTGTCCACATGCAAATTGCGACCGCTTCACAGAGTGAAAACCGCATGGGAATGCGGTTTTCAGACGATCATCCGGCTGGCACAAACCTTGGAATAAGAACCGCGTGACTCCTCTCCCCAAGGATCACAGGACAGATAGCGGAGCGTCGTGAGGACGCACCAGGCAACGACACAAGGAAACTGCGCCAAGGAATGGCGACGTAGCGAAGAGTTCTCCCCACTCTCTCGCTGACCAAAAGGCCGACACACGTCGGCCTTTTTATTTTTCCGGCGCAGGCGATAATCGCACTTTCCTCAAGGACTTTCTCATCATGTCGCGGCTTCGCCTGACGGCGGCGACGGTGATGGCCATGCTCGCCTTCGCAGGCAACTCGTTGCTGTGCCGGGTGGCGTTGAAACAGACGTCCATCGACGCGGCCACGTTCACCGGCGTGCGCATCGTGTCCGGCGCGATAGCGTTGTGGCTGATCGTGCGGATCCGCGCAGGCGATGCGCGCGGCGATGGCGCCTGGTCCTCTGCGGCAGCCTTGACGGCATACGCGGTGTGCTTCTCGCTGGCTTACATCAGCCTGCCGGCAGCGACCGGCGCCCTGCTGCTGTTCGGCGCGGTGCAGGTGACGATGATCGGTTACGGCACGTGGTCGGGCGAACGCTTGCGTGTCGTTGGAGTCGTGGGTGCGGTCTGTGCGTTCGGCGGGCTGATCGTGCTGGTGCTGCCGGGCGTAGCGGCGCCGTCGCTGATCGGATCAGTGCTGATGCTCGCCGCGGGCGTCAGCTGGGGCGTGTATTCGCTGCTCGGCAAACGGGCGTCCGGAGACCCAACGCGCACCAATGCCGGCAATTTTCTGCGTGCCGTCCCGATGACCGCCGTGTTCAGCCTGTGCGCGCTGCCGTGGCTGTCGATCGATGGCATCGGCGTCGCGTACGCAGTGGCGTCGGGTGCGCTGACGTCCGGCGTGGGTTATGCGATCTGGTACGCCGTGCTGCCGAATTTGCAGGCCACGCAGGCGGGCATCGTGCAACTGAGCGTGCCGCTGATCGCCGCGCTTGGCGGCATCGTGTTTCTCGGCGAACCGGTGAGCATGCGCATCGGCATCGCGGCGATCGCCATCCTCGGCGGAATCGCGCTCGTAATCCTCGCAAAGAAACGCAGAACCTGAAACGAAAACGCCCGGCATCGGCCGGGCGTCATTTCGCAGCAGTCGTTTCGATCAGCCGCCGCAGTCCTTGCCGCCTGCCGCGCGATTACCCGCGGCCTTGGCCTGCGCTTCGGTCATGTAGGAACCTTCTTTCGTCTTGCCGTACCACTGGTCGCCCTGACAGTGATAGACCTTCGAGCTGGAGTTCACCCACACCTTGCCTGGACCACCGCCGGCCTGTGCCTGGATCTGCGAGGACGGCGTCGGCGTGTGCGCGGTTTCCGTCGACGTCGTCTTGGCCGGCGTGCTCGCCGGCGCAGGTGCCGCTACCGGAGTGGGCGCCGCTTTGGTCGCGGGCGCAGCGGCTGCGCTGCCCGCCGCCGGCTGGTCGAGCCACTGGTCCACGCCCTGATGACCACGGCAGGCGCCGCGGTGCGAAGTGCCGTTGAACGTCGTGCCGTCCTTGCACTTGGCGATCGGCGTGCCGGTCGAATCCGTCGCGGCTGCCGTCGATGTGGCCGCGGTCGACTTTGCCGTGGTCGATTTCGTGGTCGTCGATTTCGTCGTATCGGTCTTGGTGGTGCTCGACGCGGGCGCCGCGTCGGTCTTGTCCATCCACGTCTGCACGCCCTGATGGCCCTTGCAGGCGCCCTTGTGCGACGCGCCGGTGTAGTACGTGCCGTCCTTGCATTGCGCCGTGGCGTTGGCCGGTGCATCGGCCGCGTAGACGCTGGCGGTCGCCAGTAAACCGATCCCTAAAGCAGTTGCCAGAAAAATTGTTTTCATCGAAATCTCCCTTTGGAAAACATCGAGAACGAAGCGCTGCGATCCGCGCCGCACGCAGCATCGCGAGCCGATGCAAGGAAGTCAATCGAGACGAAAGGACACCGCGTCCGGTTCAGGCGACCGGCTGCCACCCGAACCGATCAAATACCCACAAACCCGGCCGCGTGCGCGCGACTTTCACGAATCCGCTGCGCGCCGTCGCGCTCCACGGCAAGGTGACGGTCACGTTGCCGTCGCGATGCTCCAGACGCGCGGCTCCGATCATCGCGCCCGAGATGCGGTCGATGATCGCCGGCGCGTCACCGTGCAGCGCCACCGTGCGGCGCACGGCGGTATCGTGGGTTTCGGCGACGACGAACAGGTGCAGGTCGCGCACCGATCCGCGCCAGCCGCGACTGTCGATGCCGACGGCCAGCATGCCGTCGCTCACACTCGCGCGGATCGGAATCGCCGCGTCGATCGCCGGCGGCTGCGCCAGCCAGTGATACGCCTCGCTGGCTTGCGCGAATTTCAGGAAGCGCGACTGGCTCAGCCGCATCTGGCTCGCATGCGCGCGGATCGCTTCGTACTTCACCCGCTGTTGTTCGGCGCTGAGCGCGACGGATACGTCCGCCGCAGCGGGCGCATCGCCGTGCACGGCAAACGTGAGCACGCGCGGCACCTTGACCTGCGCCTGCGCGCACGCTCGCGTGGCGAGCAAGAACGCCGCGCTGTGGTCCGGGTGCCGGTCCGATGGCGCAGGCGCGATTAGCAATGTCGGCTTGAACGCGTCCGCTTCGGCGCGCAATACCGATGTCACCGCTGCATCGTCGCGCATCAATAGATCGGTGACACCCATGTCGGGCAGCGCGAGAAAGCGGACTTCCGACAAACCGATGCCGAGCAACTGCAGCGCGGCTTCGGCTTCCACGCGTCGCCGCGCGCCCCAGCGTGCGCGGGCGGCGGCGTCGATGCGCCAGCGCTTTTCGACCCAGCGTTGCGGCCACGGATTGTTGTCGCCGTCGGTGAGCACGATCACGCGCACGGCCGCGCCGGCGGCCTTCGCCACCTGCAGCAATCCGCCGGCGGCAATCGACTCGTCGTCCGGATGCGGCGCGATGATGAGCAGCCGGTCGGATGCGGCCAGCGACAGTGTCTCGCCCAAGCTCAAGCGATCCGATGGAGACGCAGACCGCGCCGTGGCGCGTTGCGAAAATGCGAAGTCATGCTCGCACGATAAGGTGCACTGCTCCCGCGCGCAACCCGACTACAGCGCGTTCAGGCGTTCGCGCAGCACATCCAGCCGCAGATCGGCCGCTGCGCCGGGCGATACGCGTGCAGCGAGACTCGCCTCGGCGGTGCGTACGTGCGCGATGTCGGCAGATTCGGCCGCGCGCCGGTAGGCATCGCGGAACGGCACGCCGGATACCGCGCTTTCCACCGCGATATCGGTTGCATGCATCGACGGATCGATGGCCGCGCGCATCGCATCCTCGCGCCAGCGCAGGCCGCCGAGCAGATCGGGCAGCAGGTCGAGCGCGGCGAGGCCGCGCGAAAACGCATGGAAGATCGCCCCTTTGCTGAATTGCAGATCGCGCTGATAGCCCGACGGCAGCGACAGCAGTTGTTCGATCTCCGTCCGCGCGGCGGCGGCGGACGAATACGTCGCGCGCATCAGCTCTATCACGTCGGGATTGCGCTTGTTCG
Source organism: uncultured Gammaproteobacteria bacterium (assembly GCA_963708785.1). Lineage (GTDB taxonomy): Bacteria > Pseudomonadota > Gammaproteobacteria > Xanthomonadales > Rhodanobacteraceae > Rudaea. The sequence continues at coordinate 215,960 of CAVPTJ010000012.1, read as the reverse complement.
GCATGATCGACGAGCCGGTCGTGAACTGCGCCGGAATTTCGACGAACGCGAACTCCGCCGTCGTGAACAAGCTCAGATCCCACGCCAGCCGTCGCAGATCGAGCAGCGCGCTGCACAGCGCCTCGATCGAGGCGATCTCGAACTTGCCGCGCGAGAGTTGCGCGTAGATCGGCGATATCTGCATGCGCGCGAAGCCGAGCGCCTGCGTCGTGTGCTCGCGATCGAGCTTGAGATTCACACCGTAGCCGGCGGCGGTGCCGAGCGGATTGGCATCGATCCAGCGCAGCGTATCGGCGGCGCGGATCGCATCGTCGATGAACGCTTCGGCGAATCCGGCAAACCACATCGCGGTGTTCGACGGCACCGCGCGCTGCAGATGCGTGTAACCCGGCATCGGCAGCACATCGCTGCTGGCGCGGTCGACACAGACACGTGCGCTGCGTTGGCACTGCTCGATCAGCGTCGACAATTTTTCTTTCAACCACAACCGCGTCGCGACGAGAACCTGATCGTTGCGGCTGCGGCCGGTGTGTACCTTGCGTCCGGCGTCGCCAAGCCGTTCGGTCAGGAAATGTTCGATGGCGGAATGGCCGTCCTCGAAACGTGCGTCAAGCACGAACACGCCTTTCACGAACAAGTCGTCGAGCGTCGACAGCTCGCGCTTCAGGTTTTTTTCTTCGTCGGCGTTCAACAGTCCGATACGGCCGAGCCCTTCCACGTGCGCGCGGCTCGCGGCGATGTCGTGGCGGAAAAATTCGCGATCGAGCACGACATCATCGCCGGCGAGGAATTTCATCACGCGCGCGTCGATGGCGACGCCGGTTTTTTGCCACAGCGGTTCAGTCATGGGGAATTCCGGCGAACTCGAAAAGACCGAGCGCGAGGTTGAGATTCTGCATCGCCTGCGTGGCGGCGCCCTTGAGCAGGTTGTCGAGCGTGGCAACCACGACGACGCGCTTGCCGCCCGGCGCCCACGCCGAAGCCGCCGATTTCGACGGTGTGCTTGCCGGCGATGTTGCTGACCCACGGCGCGTCGTCGACCACGCGGATCAACTGTTCGCCGCGATAGAAATCACGGTACTTGCGTTTGACGACATCCGCGTCGAGCGCACGATCGAGCCACAGGTTCACCGTCATCGTGATGCCGCGGAAATGCGGCGCGACGTGCGGCACGAATTCGACCGGAATGCCCAGTTGCCTGGTCACCTCGCGCTCGTGCACGTGGCCGGTGAGCGAGTAAGGCATCAGGTTGTCGCGCAGTTTCTCCGGATCGTTGCGATCCGACGGCGACGTACCCGCGCCGGAATAACCGGAGACGCCGAAGCACGCCGGCGGCGCGGCCAGATCCTGCTTCAGCGGCGCGATCGCGAGCTGCATCGCCGTCGCGTAACAACCGGGATTGCTGATGCGAGGTTGACCGACATAATCGCGGCGCGTCAGTTCGGGCAGACCGTAATACCAGTTCCGATCGAAACGGAAATCCGCGGACAGGTCGACGATCACCGCCTGCGGATGTTTGGCGTCGATCGCTTTCACGTAGTCGGCCGCTTTGCCGTTCGGCAATGCGAGCGCGACGGCATCGGCCGAATCGTATGCAATCATCTCCGGATCGGTCGGCGTGTAGCGTAAATCGCTTTTCACTTCCGGCACGTGATCGCGAACCAATTGCCCATCCAATTCGCGCGACGACACGAACGCGAAATCCAGATCCGGATGACCTTCGATCAACCGGATGAGTTCAGCACCGGTGTGCCCGCGCGCACCGATGATGCCGATGCGCTTGCTCACGCGGCCTCCTGCGACGGCGGCGCGACGTCGATCAGCGTCGCCGGGCGATGATGCGCATGTTCGACGCAGCGGCGGATCTCATCGAAATCGCTGATGCCGTACCAGAACATTTTCCATCCGTTCAATCGGTAGCTGCCGTCGGATTCGGCGAAATAGAAATCGTTGACGACGTTGGCATGCCGCGAGCGCCAGAACACGCGAGGATTCTGCTCGCGCATCTCCAGCCACACGGCGCGGCCGAGGCCTTCGCCCTGCGCATCGTCGAGCACCGCGAACTTGTCGAGATAGATGCCTTCGCTTTCCGACGTCAGGATAATCGCCGCGCGATAGTTTTCCGAAATGTACGCACGGTGCAGTTTGGTGCGGGTGAAATAGTCCTCGACCAGGCGGCGGCCGAAACTCGAATCGATCAGCGTGCGCAGGCGCGGCAGGTCGATCTGGTTCCATGCCGTGAACGTGCACACCTTCTCGCCGCGCTTGACCAGCGTGCCGGAACCCTTGTGCGTGAACAGTTCCTTGGCGAGTTCCGACGGACGCGTGATCGACACCGACGACGTCGGCGGCAACGTGTCGAGCAGTTGCTTGATCTGGTCGAGCTTCAGCCGCATGCCCGAATGCAGCCACGGCTGCGCCATCAGATGTTCGTATTCGCTCGACAGGTTGATCGAATCGATGATCTTGCCGCTGCCATCGAGCAGGCCTCCGGTTTCGGTGAGGAACACGATCTTGTACGGCTGCAGCGCGCGCACCAGTTCGTTCGCGGCAAAATCCGCGTTGACGTTGAGGATCTGCCCGTCTTCCGTCTCGCCCATGCTGGCGATGACCGGGATGGATCCCGCGTCCAGACTCGATTCGATCGGCGCAAGATGCACGCGCGCAACCTTGCCGACCAGTCCGTATTTTTCGCGGTCGAGGAACTCGGCTTCGAACACGCCCGATACGATCGAGGTGGCGCGCACGTCCGCATCGCGCAATGCGGCGACGAGCTGCAGGTTCTGCGCGTGGAACACGCGGCGCACGATGCCGAGCGCTTGCGGCGGCGTCACGCGCAGTCCATCGACGGTTTGCTTGACGATGCCGGCGGCGGACAATTCGACATCGAGCTGGGGCCCGGCGCCGTGCACGACGATCGGCGTCAGTCCGACCTGCTGCAGGAACGCGAGCGAGGAGGTCAGCGCGTCGAGATCGTCGCGCAACACCGCGCCGCCGACCTTCACCACGGCGAATCGTTTCGCATCCAGTTGCGAGAAGCGCTTGAGGTATTGCGAAATCTCCTTCGCGCTGCCCATGCTCGACAGCAGGCGGACGATGGTCTGGCGCGTCTGCTTATGCGCGTCCATGGCGTTCTCCTTCAATCATGCGTCCTCCGATGATGCGCACGTAGTTTTCCGCCGCACGTTGCAGGTCGGCGAGCGCGACGAATTCGTCCGCCGCGTGCGCCTGCGCGATGTCGCCGGGCCCGTACACGAACGCGGTATAGCCCGCGGCCGAAAACAGCGAGGCTTCCGTCCAGAAATCGACCGCGTTGCCGATGTCCAGGCCGAGCGCATCGGCCTCGTCGCGCGCCGCCAGCCGACGCGATTCGGCCTGCGCGGTGTCGCCCGAGGGCAGCGACGGTCCGCGGAACGTCTCCACGATGCTTTCCACGTCGCCTTCGGCGCAGTTGCGGAATTCGCTGAGCAGATCGTTGCTGTCCATCGACGGCAGCGGACGGAATCCAAAACGCACTTCCGCCGACGGCGCGATCACGTTCGCTTTGATGCCACCTTCTATGCGGCCGATGTTGAAGCGCAATCCGGTGAGGCCGCCGAAGCGCTCGTGCGAAAGACTTTCCGCATAGTCCAGCGCCTTCGCGCCCCAGCGCATCGCCTGATGCACGGCGCTGTTGCTCGTCGCGGCGGACGCGTGGCCCGCGTCGCCCGCGAACCGCATCATGACCGAGCTGATGCCGCGATGCGCGAGCACCGCTTCGCAGCGCGTGGGCTCGGAAACGATCACCGCGTCGAACTTGAGTTTTCGTTCGAGGAATGCAGCGATGCAGCGCGCGTCGTTGGCTTCCTCGTCGCTGGTGAACAGCAACCCGACATCGCCATCCACTTGCGCCGTGGTTGCGAGCAGTGCGGCCGCGGCGCCTTTGATGTCGCAGGCACCCAGGCCGATCGCGCGATCGTCCGTCACCCGCAATTGGAACGGATCGCGCGACCATGTCGGCGTGGCCGGCACGGTATCCAGATGAACATTGAACAGGAGCTTCGGTTTACCGCGTGCCGCATAAAGACTCACCGCGCCGTCGCCGTGATCCGTGATCTCGCACGCGAAACCCGGCAGATGATCGCGCAAATAAGCGAAAATTCCGCCCGCGCCTATCGCGCGCGGCGGGTTGCGCGTGTCGAACAGCACGAGCGCGCGCAAGTGCTCGAGCGTGGCGGCGAGCAGCGGCGTCATGTGTCAACGGCTCCGGTTGACTTCGGCCCAAAGCGTGGAGCTTTGGCCGTATAGACGGATAAATCCTTCGGCCTCTGCCACGCCCCAGTCGGCCGATTGCGCGTAGGTCGCGCCTTTGGCATTGAGGATATGCGGCGATTTCACCGACACCGCATAGGCCGAGCCACCGCGCGTTTCGACGACGACTTCGCCGTTGACGCACCGCTGTGTGGATCGCAGGAACGCTTCCAGATCAGCCTTGAGCGGATCGTGGAAAAAACCTTCGTAGGCCAGTTCGACCCACTTGCGCGCCACCTCCGGTTTGAAGCGGTTCTGCAGTTTGGTCAGCACTGCTTCTTCCAGTGCGCGATGCGCGATGAGCAACGCGGTCAATCCGGGCGCCTCGAAAATGATGCGGCCTTTCAGACCGATGGTCGTGTCGCCCGTATACAAACCGCGGCCGACGCCGTATTTCGCGAACGATCCATTGAGCGACGCCAGCACGTTCGCGCCGTCGACATTTTTTCCATCGATCGAGACCGCCTCGCCGTTGCGAAAACCGATCGTCACACGCAGCGGCTCGCTCGGCCATTCGCCACGTGGCGCGCACCAGCCGCGCGCGCCCTCGCCCGGCGCTTCCCAACGATCGATCTCGCCGCCGGACATGGTCAGGCCGAGCAGGTTTTCGTTGATCGTGTAGCTCTTCTGCTTGGCGCGCACGGAAAAGCCGCGTTGCTCGAGATATTCCTGCTCGTACGCGCGCACGTGTGTGTGCTCGCGCTGGATTTCGCGGATCGGCGCGATGATCGTGTAGTCGCCGAGCGCCTTGATGGTTAGATCGAAACGCACCTGATCGTTGCCCATGCCGGTGCAGCCGTGCGCGATCAATCTCGTGCCGAGTTCGTCGCAACGCTTCAGCGCCGCTTCGACGATCAGGTAACGGTCGGAAACGAGCAGCGGATACTGTCCCTGATAACCTTCGCCCGCCCAAATGAACGGTTTGACGAATTCGTTCCAGATCGCCGCACCGCCATCGATCGTCACGTGCGATGCCGCACCGAGTTCCTTCGCGCGCGCTTCGATGTAGGCGAGCTCTTCGGCATCCACGCCGCCGGTGTCGGCGAACACGGTGTGCACGGCGTAGCCGCGCTCCTGCAGGTACGGAATGCAGAAGCTCGTGTCGAGTCCGCCGGAGAATGCGAGAACGACATCATCACCCTTGGTTGAGGCCGGCGTGCTCATGCGCTTGCCCCCGCCAGGTTCGCCATGATCGCTTTCTGCACGTGCAGTCGATTCTCCGCTTCGTCGATGGCGATGCAAGCCGGGGAATCCATCACCGCGTCGGTGGCCTTCACGTTGCGGCGCAGCGGCAGGCAGTGGCTGAAGACGCCTTCGTTCGTGAGTTTCATTTTCGCTTCGTCCACAATGAAATTCTTATACTTCTCGCGGATCGGCTTCTCGTCTTCCCATCGGCCGAAATACGGCAGTGCGCCCCAGCTTTTGGCGTAGACGACATTCGCGCCGGAATACGCTTCAGTCACGTCGTGGCTCACGCGGAACAAGCCGCCGTTCTCCGCGACATTCTGCTCGGCGAAATCCATGTAGCGTTGGTCGAGCACGTACTCGGGCGTGGGACACAGCAGCGTCACGTCCATGCCGAAGCGTGTCGCGATCGTCAGCGCCGAATTCGCCACCGCCGTATTGAGCGGCTTGGGATGATAGGTCCAGGTCAGCACGTATTTCTTGCCGCGCAGATCCTGCGTGCCGAAGTGCTGTTGCAACGCCATGATGTGCGCAAGCTCCTGGCACGGATGCGTGATCGTTTCCATGTTGATCACCGGCACCGTCGCGTACCGCGCGAAGGATTTGAGCACGCGATCCTCGCGATCGACCGACCAGTCCTTGAACTTCGGGAATGCGCGCACGCCGATGAGGTCGCACATAGCGCGACAGCACGCGCGCCACTTCGGCGATGTGCTCCTCGGCCTCGCCATCCATCACGGTGCCGACGTCGAACTCGACCGGCCACGCGTCCTTGCCCGGCTGCAGCACGACCGCATGGCCTCCGAGCTGGAATGCGCCGAGTTCGAAACTCGTGCGCGTGCGCATCGACGGATTGAAGAACAGCAGCGCGATGCTCTTGCCGGCGAGGTCGCGGCCGAGCTTGTCGCGCTTGAACGCGGCGGCGCGCGCGAGCAGTGCGTCGAGATCGGCGCGGCTCCAGTCCTGCGTGTTCAAGAAGTGGCGAACGGTCATGTCGAAATTTTCTCAGGGGTAGAAAACAAAAAACCCGGCTCAGGGCCGGGCTGTTGTAAAAGCAAAAGATGACAACGAGCTACCCGGCCGGATTTAAAGTTTCCGGTCGGCGCGCGCGCGAGGTCATGCCGGCGGCCATGCGGGCGCTGGTGAGGACATCGGTGGAAGCGAGGTTGAAACTCATATGGGCCACGTTAGCACGGCCCTTGCGGCGGCGCAATAAAAAAGGTGGGGTCAGTCAGCGGGCGTGACGTTCACCTTGACGCGAATGCGGTCGCCCGGATCGTAGCTGAGTCTGGCCGTATAGACGTCTCCGCGATAGCGGTATTCGACATCGTATGCGGCGATGTGGCGGCCGTTCGGATCGCCGCCGGGGCAGCGACGCTCGATTGTATACTTTTGCGGAAGGCCATCCTGCCGCTCGTTGCCCGAATTCGCGGCGATGTTGCTACCGACCACCGCGCCCGCCGCCGCGCCGCCCACAGTGGCGATCTTGCGGCCGTCGCCCCTGCCGACCTGATGGCCGAGAATGCCGCCGACGATCGCGCCGAGCACGCCGCCGGCGGTGCGCTTGCCGGAATCGTCTTCCGCCTGTGGCCCGCCGCGCACCGGTACCTGTTCCTCGTAGCACGGCTGCGTCGGCGCCGTCTCGCCGGACGGATTCTCGTCGTACACTGGATCGACGCGCAGCACATCGGCCCAGCCGTAACGCGCGTTGTCGTCGCGTTGCGTCGGGTTGGGATGGGCCTGCGTCTGCGCAGACAAAGAGCCTGCGCACAGCATCATGCCGATGGCGAGGATGCTGATTGATTTCATGTCTTCTCCAGTTCGAGCCTCGCGTGCGAAGCCCAGGCTTGGGCGCTTGAGCGTGCGACCGGTTCCCGACGGCGGGGATCGGGAAATCGATCCCAGACGCGCTCGCCCTGATGCGAATTACAGCATCGTTTGTCTGAATGAAGGATGAGGAAAACCCGCTGCCATGCGGGTTGCAGCCACGCTGACGCACGGGCGGGCTCGGCGATTGTTATACAATGTCGCATTCCATCGCGCCCGCCCTGAATGACACTGAAACTGCACAACACCCTGACCCGCCGCATCGAAGAATTCGTGCCGCAGGACCCGCGCCGCGTGACGATGTACCTGTGCGGACCCACCGTCTACAACTACGTTCATATCGGCAATGCGCGCGGTCCGGTGGTGTTCGGCTTGCTGGTGCGACTGCTCAAGCGCCGCTACGGGGCCGAGCATGTCGTCTTCGCGCGCAACATCACCGACGTCGACGACAAGATCAACGCCGCCGCCGCCGAATTGAAAGTGCCGATCGATGTAATCACTACGCGTTACGCGGCTGCCTACGCCGAGGACATGAAGAAACTCGGCGTCGAGCTGCCGGATGTCGTCCCGTACGCGACGCAGCACATCGCTCCAATCATAGCGATGTGCGGAAAGCTGATCGCGCAAGGCAACGCCTATGCGGCCGAAGGTCACGTGCTGTTCGATATTTCTTCGTATCCCAAGTACGGACATTTGTCCGGTCGGTCGGCCGACGAAATGCTCGCCGGCGCACGCGTCGAAGTGGCGCCGTACAAGAAGAATCCCGGCGATTTTGTTCTGTGGAAGCCGTCTACCGCTGATCTGCCCGGCTGGGATAGCCCATGGGGCCGCGGTCGTCCGGGCTGGCATATCGAATGTTCGGCGATGTGCGAGGCGCACCTCGGTGAGACCATCGACATCCACGCCGGCGGCAACGACCTGATGTTCCCCCATCACGAGAACGAGGTGGCGCAGTCCGAATGCGCGCACGGCGCGAAGGTGTTCGCGCGCTACTGGCTGCACAACGGCATGCTCACGTTCGGCGGGCAGAAGATGTCGAAGTCGCTCGGCAACACGCTGGTGTTGCACGAACTGCTCGAAAAACATCCGCCGGAACTTTTGCGCTTCATGCTGATGCGCGCGCATTACCGGCAGCCACTGGACTGGTCCGACGAAACCCTCGCGCAGGCGCGCGCGACGCTCGACGGCTGGTACGGCGTACTGCGCGATCTGGCGCACGTCGCCGTACCGGAAACGGTCGGCGCTGCACCGGACAACGATGTTGTCGCCGCGCTCAGCGACGATCTGAACACACCCGAGGCGATCGCGGTGCTGTCGCGGCACGCAGCCGCCGCACGCAAAGCAGCGACCGATGAAGAACGCGGAGAGGCGAAGAAAAGCTTGCTCAACGTCGCCGCGTTTCTGGGGTTGCTGCAACAGAATCCCGAGGACTGGTTCAAACCGCCAGCTAAAGGCAAGGTCGACAAAGACTGGGTGGACCAAAAAGTCGCGGAACGCGACGAAGCCCGACGGGCGCGCGATTTCAATCGGTCCGATCTGATCCGCAAAGAACTCACGAAGTTCGGCATCGTGATCGAAGACGGTCCGCAAGGTGGACGCTGGAAATTCGTTTCCGCAGAGACGAATACCGATGCTCCCAAGCCCTGAACAGCAGCGTGAAGAAAATGCCGACGCCGCGCAGTCGGCGATCGTCGAGGAATTCTCCTTCTTCGGCGACTGGACCGAGCGCTATCAATACCTGATCGATCTCGGCCGCAAGCTGCCGCCGTTCCCCGATTCGCTGCGCACCGAGGAAAACAAAGTTCACGGTTGCCAGTCGCAGGTGTGGCTTGCCGCGAGCGGCGATCGCAACCGGCTGCACTTCGATGCAACAAGCGATTCGGCCATTGTCACTGGATTGATCGCGCTGCTGCTGCGCGTGTACTCGGATCGCTCCGCGCAGGAAATCATCGACACACAGCCGCGCTTCATCGAAGCGCTGGGGCTTGCAAAGCATCTCTCGCCGACACGCAATAATGGGCTCGCGGCGATGTTCAGGACGATCCAGGATCACGCGCGGCGGATGACGACCGCCTGATACCTGCGGGGTTGTCCGTTAACGGTCGGCCTGGCGTCCGCGTGCTGTCGCCCTCAAACGAAGCAGCGTCCCGCAACAATGAGGTTCTCCACTCGCACCGGAGCCTCATCATGTTCATTCGTCTTGTTCTCGGGTTGATCGTTCTCGCGTTGTCGACGACGCCATCGCTGGCAGTCAATGGCCATCATTCCGGCATTCTTCAATTGTATTCCGGGCCGACCGCGACGCAGACCTGCGCGCTACTCGCCGACGCGCGCGCGCTCTGCTGGGGCGGCGGCCATACTGCAGTGATGCCCCTGGACACCCAAGGCAACGACGTGAGAGAGATTTCGCTCGGCGCAGATTTCGGCTGCCTGCGCGTCGCGGATGGACGCGCGTTTTGCTGGGGCAACAATGGCTCGGGACAACTCGGCACCGGCGACGCGCACGCCACGCCAGCGCCGGTCAGGTACGAAACGACCGACTTCGGCAACGTCGCAGCCATCGCCGCGGGCGGCGCGCATGTGTGCGCCGCGCGGATGGATGGATCGGTCTGGTGCTGGGGCAGCAACCAATTCGGCCAACTCGGGAATTTCACTGTGGGCGTCGGTTCGGCGACATCGAAGCCGGTATGGGTCGTTGTCCACGACGGCTCGGATCCTGCGCTGTCGAATGCCGTCAAGATCACATCCGGATACGATTTCTCGTGTGCATTGCTCGCCGACGACACCGGCGCGTGTTGGGGAAACGACAGCTCCGGCGAACTTGCGAACGACTGGGTCGGCGGCGCTTTCGATTCGCCGCAAACCATTTTCGTCCAGGCGGGCAGCGGCTACGCGGCTTTAACGATGGGCGGCGGTGTCGTCGCGGCAGGCGGCCATCATGCGTGCGGTCTGATCGCGGATGTGGTCGTCGATTCCGTCGGATGCTGGGGTCTGAACGACTACGGCGAACTCGGCATCGGCAACAGGCTCACCAAGGCGTCAGCGTTTCCGGCGCAAGACGGCGTTTCCAAAATCACTAACGCGATCGCGATCGCCGGCGGCGAATATTTCATGTGTGCATTGCTTGTCGACTTGACCGCGATCTGCTGGGGATCGAATGCACACGATCAAATCGCCAACACATCGGTTGCGCTCGGCGCGAACCAGCTCACCGGCATTCCGGTCATGCTAACCAACGATTCGGCCCTGAGCGGCATCGTGCAACTGGTCGCGGGCCAGCGCCACGTTTGTGCGCTGACCGTAGCAAATGACATCTATTGCTGGGGCGACAATTCACAGGGCCAGCTCGGAACGGATTCCTCCGCGCAGAGCAACACGCCGATCACCGTCGTCATCGATGCGGGCGTGTTCACGGACAACTTCGACGGAAACTGACTTTCCCGCGCGTCGTCAGTCGCCCATCTGCTTCTGTCGGTGCTCCCAGCGCTCCTGCGCGTCGAGACACAGCGTCGCGATCGGACGCGCTTCGAGGCGTTCGATGCCGATTTCCTCGTCGGTCTCTTCACAGAAACCGTAGCGGCCTTCCTCGATGCGCTTGAGCGCCTTGTCGATCTTCGAGATCAACTTGCGATAGCGATCGCGCGTGCGCAGCTCCAGTGAGTTCTCCGTCTCGCGCGTGGCGCGTTCGGCTTCGTCGCCGACGTCGCGCACTTCCTCGCGCAGGTTGTCGATGGTCTGCTTGGATTCCTCCACCAGATCCTCGCGCCACTTCTGCAGCTTCGCGCGGAAATACGCGAGCTGCTTGGGGTTCATGTATTCCTCTTTCTGCGTCGGGTGGTAATTCGCCGGCAGATTCACTACCACCGTGCTCGGCAGCGCGTAGCGCCCGTCTTCGCGGGTGATGGTGTCTTTCTCTTTCGATTTCGCTGTTGCAGTTGCCATGCCTACCTTTTTCGACGCGGTGCCTGTTGCGGATGCTGATTTCGACGATGTCTTCTCCGCCGGTTTCGACGCCGCGGCAGCGGCTTTCGTTGCGGCGACTTTCGTCGCGGTGGGTTTGGAGGTCGTCTTGCTGGTGGATGCGGACGCTTTCTTGACCGGTTGCACGCGGCGTGCCGCGCTCGACGATTTGTTCGCCGCCGCTTTACTGGAGGGCGCTTTGTTGACGGATTTGGCCGGAGCGGCTTTCTTTACCGTCTTCGCGGGTGTTTTTTTCCTCGCCGGAGCGGCTTTCTTCGGCGCCGGCTTCTTGCCCTTGGCGCTGCCCGATTTGGTCTTGGAAGTGGCCATGCTCGTTACCCTAGTCCTTCGGCGGTCGCGTGTTATAGCTTAAGTGCCCTTCACCGGCAACCTTTTCCGCCACTCGTGGTGCCGTTCGGTGCGGCGTCCCGTAAAATCGCCGCGTGACCCGCTTTATTCTGGCGCTGCTGGCATTTTACAAGAGGTTGCTGAGTCCACTGCTCGGCGCTCGCTGCCGATTTCATCCATCCTGTTCGGATTATGCGCGCACCTCGCTCGCACGGTTCGGCGCGACGCGCGGCGGAATCCTGGCGTTGTGGCGCATCGTACGCTGCCAGCCGCTGTGCGCCGGCGGGCTCGATCCGGTACCGGAGATTTTTACCCTGCGTCGCTGCGGCGACTCGCCCAAGGACACATCGAAATGAATGACTGGCTGATCGTCAACGCCGACATCGTCAACGAAGGACACCGCTTCCAGGGCGACGTGCGCATCCGCGACGGCCGCATCGATGCGGTCGCACCGTCGCTGCCGGGCCGCGCCGGCGAACGCACGTTCGATGCCGCCGGCCGACTGCTCATACCGGGCATGATCGATGATCAAGTGCACATGCGCGAGCCGGGCCTCGAACACAAAGGCGATTTCTACACCGAATCGCGAGCGGCCGTTGCCGGCGGCGTGACCAGTTTCATGGAGATGCCCAACTCCAAGCCCACCACCACCGACTACACCGCGCTCGCCGACAAATACGAACGCGGCGCAAAGAAATCGGCGGCAAACTTCGCCTTCTATTTCGGCGCGACCAACGACAATCTCGAGCTGATCCGCAATCTCGACCCGCGCGGGGTCAGCGGCGTAAAAGTGTTCATGGGTGCATCGACCGGAAACATGCTGGTCGACCAGCCCGAAATTCTCGATGGCATCTTCCGCGACTGCCCGGTGCCGGTCATCACGCACTGCGAAGACACGCCGACCATCGAGGCGAATCTCGCCATCGAGCGCGCGAAGTACGGCGAGAACATTCCGGTCGAGCGGCATCCGTACATCCGCTCGCGCGAGGCGTGCGTCAAATCGACCAAGCTCGCGATCGAACTGGCCAAGCGCCACGGCACGCGCCTGCATGTGCTGCACATCTCGACCGCCGATGAACTCGAACTGTTCACGCCCGGGCCGACCGAATACAAACGCATCACCGCCGAAACGTGCGTGCACTTCCTGCACTTCAGCGAAGAGGACTATGCGACCAAGGGCAACCTCATCAAATGCAATCCGGCAGTGAAGACCGCTGCCGATCGCGCCGCGATCACCGAGGCGCTGAAGACCGGGCGCATCGACATCCTCGCCACCGATCACGCGCCGCACACGATGGAAGAAAAATCGCAGCCCTACGAGAAAGCGCCGTCGGGACTACCCCTCGTGCAGTTCGTGATCCAGTGCGCGCTCGAACGCTGGTACGACGGCGTGCTCCCGCTGGAACTGATCGTGCACAAGATCACGCATGCGCCGGCGAAACTGTTCAACGTGATCGATCGCGGCTTCATCCGCGAAGGCTACTGGGCCGATCTCACGTTGATCGACACCAAGAAGCCGCAACGCGTGGTCGCTGCCGACATTCTTTCCAAATGCGGCTGGTCGCCCTTCGAGGGCGAGACCTTCCGCAGCAGCATCGCGGCGACGTGGGTCAACGGACACCTGGCCTGGAACGACGGCAAGCTCGACGATTCGCAGCTCGGCCAGCGACTGGCGTTCCAGCGATGATCGTTGCGCTGATTTCCGTGCTCGCGCTTGGTGCGGACGACGGGATCGAGATTCCGTCGAATCTTCAGCAGGGCCAGCTCGTCATCGGGCATGCCGCGCCGGGCTGCCGCATCGCATTCAACGGCCGCGATCTGCATGTCGCCCAGGATGGCGTGTTCGTTTTCGGACTCGATCGCGAAGCGCCACCGACCGTTTCGTTGAGCGTCGACTGCGCGCACGGCATCGCCGGAACGAAAACGCTGCAGGTCGCAAAGCGCGAGTATCAGATCGAACGCGTCGAAGGCTTGCCGCCGAAGACCGTCACGCCCGATCCGGAAACCGCAAAACGTATTGAAGAAGAACAGGCGCGCGTCGCCGACGCGCGCAAGCGCGACGATGCGCGCGAGGATTTCACGCATGGCTTCGCCCTGCCCGTTCAAGGCGCGCGCATCAGCGGCGTGTACGGCAGCCAGCGCATCGACAACGGCGTACCGAAATCCCCGCACATGGGTCTGGACATGGCCGTGCCCGAAGGAACGCCGATCCACGCGCCGGCTGCCGGTATCGTGACCTTTGCCGAGCCCGATCTTGTTCTCACCGGCGGCACCGTGCTCATCGATCACGGCTTCGGATTGACCAGTTCGTTCCTGCACATGAGCCGCCTCGACGTAAACGTGGGCCAGCGCATTTCGCGCGGCGACGTGATCGGCGCCGCCGGCAAGACCGGCCGCGCGACCGGTCCGCACGTGCACTGGGGATTCAACTGGTTCGACGTGCGCCTCGATCCGGCGCTGCTGCCCAAACCGTGAGCGAACTCGTCATCCGCCAGCTCGCGCCGGCCGAGTTCAACCAGTTCTGGCCCATCTTCCAGGCCGTCGTCGCGGCGGGCGATACGTACAGCTATCCGCCGGATATCACCTTCGAGCAGGCGCGGGATCTGTGGATGACGCCGCCGTCGCGCGTGTTCGCCGCATTCGACGGCGATGCGGTCGTCGGCGGCTACATGATGCGTCCGAACCAGCCCGGCCTCGGCGATCATGTCGCCAACGCCGGTTACATGGTCGCGCCGCAAGCGCGCGGTCGCGGAATCGCCGGAAAATTGTGCGAAGACTCGCTCGCACGCGCGCGGCGCGAAGGATTCGCGGCGATGCAATTCAACTTCGTGGTCAGCACGAACGACGTCGCCGTCGCGCTGTGGAAGAAACACGGATTCGCGATCGTCGGCACGATACCGCGCGCGTTCCGGCACGCGACGCGTGGCGACGTCGACGTGTTCGTCATGCACCGGACGTTGTAGCGCTCAGACCTCGGCGCGATAGCCGCCCGCGACGCCTTTCACCGTCACCGCGACCGCATCGTGCGGATGCAGGCTTTCCAGATGCGCGCAGCGCGCCGCGAAATCGACCACGCGTTCGTCCACGTCCAGCGTCGCGTGGATGCGGCGCGCGGCATCTTCGCAAAACATCAGATTCGCTCCGTTGAGCAGCGCGAATTCCTGTTCGTCCTCGCGCTTCACGGCGGTCTGCACCGGCGTCTTGAGCGCGTCCTCGACCCGGTCGATCAGCTCGACGATCGGAAAACCGAATCCGCCGGCGAGTTTCACGCGCACCTGCGCCACGCTGCGCTGACTGTGCGGCGTGGCGCAAATGCCGCGCTCGCTGCCGAGCCAGGCGACGACGCCGTCGTAGTCGAGCGTCTTGTTGCGTGCGAAATCGCTGCGGAATTTTTCCTGGATCAGTTGGCGCGCAAGCGCCGCCGAGGCGGGACATGTGCTCGAATAGTCGAGACTGAAGTGCAATTCGATGTCGCACTGTCCGTCCGCCAACGTTGCGGCGATCACGAGCGGGTACGACTTCCAGCCGCTGTTGTCGGTCTTGAGCGCGGAGCGGCGCAACAGGTGATCGAACGCGATGCGCACGTGCGCGCGATCCGAAAATTCCGCATGCGATTGCACGAAATCGCGCAGCAGATGACGCAGCGACATCGGCGTCAGCGGCTCGGCCAGCGCCTTGTCGACGAGCAGATAAAGCCGCGACATGTGGATGCCGCGCGCGTCGGACTTGTCGAGATTCACGTATGCCGACACGCGCGCCGGAAGGCGCACGGGTGCGCCTTCGCCGCCGGGCAGCAGGATCGGTGCGGCGATATCGTGCATGCCGACCCAGTCGAGCGCGGCCGCCTCGGCGGGCGCGAGCGTTGCGATGTCCGGCATCGCGCGGGCGGTATTGTCTTCGTGCTGCTGCATGGGCAATCCTGACAAAGTCGGCGTAGCTTAGCTGGGGTTGCGGCCGGCTCATCAAGGCCGGCACGCGCCAGGTGCCGCGCCTCGCGCCACGACCACACCACGTGACGCAGCCGGAAACGGTGCAATTGTGCCGCAATCTCGGCCGACGGATCGTCCGCCCGGCGCGCGCGTTCAATCGCGGCAAGATCGGATCGTGCCCGGACCCGGCGGCCGAGCGGCGCGGTCGATGCATTGGCCAATGCATCGGCAAGCCGACGGTGAATTTCATCCATGAAGTCTTTTTGCAACGTGGCATTGCCGAACGCGTCCGCGCGCGAAACGCGATGTCGCGCCTGTAGATCCAGAGGCACTTGCGAATGCTCGTGCGACGCCGAACCGGCGGCAAGCGACTGCACCAGATGCGAAAAATCCACAATGCGGCAACGCCGGCCGTGTCGTGCGTACCGTCGAGGCGCGTTTCGACGGCCGCGACCGGCGCATAGAACGCGGACAGATGCGTCATCGCGTCGTCCAGCGTCGCCGGTGGCGGCGCGTCGAGTTGCGCGATCGCACCGTCGACCAAGGCGCGCCAGTCGTTCATATCGACCGACGCACGCTCATCGGTGAACAATTCGCGGGTGATCGGATGCCGTGCATTCCCCGTCGAGGCGGCGCCGAGCTCCTGGCGCCACCATTCGAGCTTCGCGGCGGCCACGCCGGCTTCGCGCACGCCGAACGCTGTTTGCGACAGTTCGTGGATCAACGTGCCGAAAGCGCTAGCGCGTCGGCGCTTGGTCGCATCGAGAAACACCAGCGCGGCGGCCTGTTCGGGATTGGCGTCGAGCCATTTGCGCTCGAAGCTGGCGAAGGCGCCGTCGGCCATGATTTACAGACCAAGCGCAGGCAGCAATTCGTGCGGCGAATCGATGGCGAGATCGGCCAACCACTCGCGGTGATCCTCGCCGGCGAGATAACCCCAGCCCACGGCGACGGTCATTGCTCCGGCGCGCCGGCCCGCTTCGATGTCGCGGATGTCGTCGCCGACATAAACGGTCCGCTGCGGCGACACATCGGCCAGCCTGCACGCGTACAGAATCGGCTCGGGTTCGGGCTTTTTTTGCGGCAGGCAATCGCCGGAGACCAGCGCGGCATGGCGGTGGTCGAGCTTGAGTTCCGCCGCGAGGCTGCGCGCGAGCCAGCCCGGCTTGTTGGTGACGATGCCCCATTTGATGTGCCGTGTTTCGAGCGCATCGATCATCGCATCGACGCCGGGATACGTCTTCGTGTGCGTCGCGATCGCCTGCGAATACAGATCGAGGAAACGCGGCAGCAGATGGTCGATGCGCGCTTCGTCGGCATCCGGAAACGCACGGCGCAGCATGGCGCGGCCACCCTTGGAAACCACGGCGCCGACATGCGCGGCATCGATCGGTGGCAACGACAGTTCGGCGCGCAACCGCTGCATCGCCGCCATCAGATCGGGCGCGGAATCGACCAGCGTTCCGTCGAGATCGAAGAAGATCGCGTCGATGGCGTCGCCGCGCAGGATCATTCCGGCTTGCGCGCGCAGACGAGATAGTTCACCTGCGTATTCTTCACGCGCCAGGCGCGGCGGCTGAGTGGGTTGTAGGCCAGTCCGCTGACGTCGTCGAGCTGCAGGCCGTGCGCGCGCAGGCTCGTGGCGAGTTCGGATGGCTTGATGAATTTCGCGTAGCGATGCGTTCCGCGCGGCAATAAATTGAGCGCATATTCGGCGCCGAGGATCGCCGCGCCGAACGCGAGCGGCGTGCGGTTGAGCGTGGAGAAGAACGCGCGGCCGCCGGGCTTGAGCAGATTCGCCATGGCACCGATCACGCTGTCCGGATCGGGCACGTGTTCGAGCATTTCCATGCAGGTGATCGCGTCGAAGCTTGTCGGCATCTCGCGTGCAAGCTCCTCGACGGCGATCTCACGGTAATCGACCTGCAGATTCGATTCGTGCAGATGCAGGCGCGCGACGTCGAGCACGCGCGGCGCGAGATCGATCGCCGTCACGAGCGCACCGGCGCGCGCGAGAGCTTCGCTCAAGATTCCGCCGCCGCAGCCGACGTCCAGCACCCGCGCGCCTTTCAGCGCCACGCGCTCGGCGATGTAGTCGAGGCGTACCGGATTGAGATCGTGCAGCGGGCGCGATTCGCCATCCGCGTCCCACCAGCGTGCGGCGAGACGATCGAACTTCGCGGTTTCGGCGTGGCTGACGTTCGGACTATTCATCGTTTTTTCCTCGCGTCACAGGCAACCGACCACGCCGCGCACCTGCAGCCGCGCGTCGATCGCGGTCCCGTTCGCATCGGGTTCGTCCACGGCGAAGTGTAGTGTGTAACGCGCGTTGCGTCGCGGCGTGAAATAGGTGCCCCAGCTATCGTCTTCGCCGAGCGGGAATCGCTCGACGCGCGCGGCGTTCGGGCCGACCGGGATATCGGCGAGCGTGCCGCGCTGATATAGATACGCGTGCTGCGGATCGTCGACGGCGTATTGCCTGGTCCACTGCGACAGGCGCTCCTGACGCGAAAGCACGATGTGGCCCTTCTCGTCGCGCAGCGTAACCGTGATCAGCGCGTCCGGTCGCGGCGTCGGCGCGGACGACGTCGGCGCGATCGCCAATCCGATCGTCGATTCGATCGGCGGCAAACCCACGAGTCGCCCGTCGAGTTGTGCGGCTGTCGCGAGATCGACGACGCCGAGATCGACGGTGTAGCCGTCCTGGCACAACGAGGAAGGCGCCGGACGACTGACGAAAGTGCCATCGCCGTGATACGCGTCGTAGTGTTTGAGCGATATCGCACACCCGCCAACCATTGCCGCGAGCACGATCAGAAATGGCGCAAGCCGACGCACGCGCAACTCAGCCGATCCGGCCGCGCCAGAAACGCGCTTTGTCACGCAGCGCATTGGCGTCGATGCCGAGCACGCTGCCGGTGTCGACCTTGCGCACGCCGGCGATCCACACGTCGCTGACCTGATGGCGCCCCGTGGCGTAGACGAGTTGCGAAATCGGGTTGTAGGTCGGTTCGGTCTCCAGTGCATCCAGACGCACGGCGACCAGATCGGCCTGCTTGCCGGCGACGATCGAGCCGATCCGATCGGCCATGCCCAGCGCACGCGCGCCGTTCAATGTCGCCGCCTGCAAAGCGAAGGCCGCATCGAATGCGCTCGCGTCGCCCGATACACCTTTCGCAAGCAACGCGGCGGTGCGCGTTTCGCCGAACATGTCCAGATCGTTGTTGCTGGCGCAACCGTCGGTGCCGATGGCGAGATTCACGCCGGCACGGCGCAATTTTTCCGCCGGACAAAAACCGCTGGCGAGTTTCAGATTCGATTCCGGACAATGCACGACGCTCGAACCCGCCTCGGCGAGTTGCGCGATTTCGCTGTCGATCAGTTGCGTCATGTGCACGGCGATGAGGTGATCGTTGACCAGCCCGAGCGCTTTCAATCGCGCCAGCGGCCGCTGGCCGTGCTGCTTCTTCGATTCTTCGACTTCGTGCGCGGTCTCGTGCACGTGGATGTGCACCGGGATGTCCAGATGATCCGACAGCATGCGGATGCGCGCAAAACTTTCGTCCGACACCGTGTAAGGTGCATGCGGCGCCAGCGTCGCGCGCACCAGCGATTCGGATTTCAGCGCGTCGTGCACGGCGAGATTTTTGTCGAAATACTCGTCGCGGCTTTTCGCCCATGCGCTTGGGAATTCGATGAACGGCAGGCCGACCGAGGCGCGGAAACCGTGGCGCAGATATGTCGCGGCCTGCACGTCGGGGAAGAAATAGTTTTCGTTGCAGCAGGTCGTGCCGCCGCGGAGCATTTCGGCGATGGCCAGTTCGCAGCCGTCGCGCACGAATTCCGGACCCACCACTTTCGCCTCCGCCGGCCAGATGTGTTCCTGCAGCCAGGTCATCAGCGGCAGGTCGTCGGCGACGCCGCGCATCAGCGTCATGGCGTTGTGCGTGTGCGCGTTGATCAGGCCGGGGATCAGTGCGTGTTCGGAAAGATCGACGCGTGCGGCGTTCGCGTATTTCGTGCGCGCCGCGTCGATCGGCAGGATCTCGGCGATGGCATCGCCGGCCAGCGCGACGGCATGGTGTTCGAGAACGGTTCCCGCCGGTTCGATCGGGATAACCCAGCGCGCTTCGAGAAGTTGATCGACGTTTTTCATGCGACGCGATTTGCCTTTTTCCCCCTCCCGCCCGCGGGAGAAGGTGGCGCGCAGCGCCGGATGAGGGGCACGCTGCGAAAACGTGGAGTTGAGGCGGAGCCTCCCTCACCCCGGCCCTCTCCCGCGAGCGGGAGAAGGGGACGAGCGCGGTCGAGTTATTCATCGGTGATTCGGGACTATTTCACGCGCCCCTGGTATTCGCCCGAACGCGTATCGACCTTGATCTTCTCGCCCTGCTGCACGAACAGCGGCACGCGCACCGTTGCGCCGGTTTCGAGCTTGGCCGGCTTGCCGCCGCTGCCGGCGGTGTCGCCCTTCACGCCCGGATCGGTTTCAGTGATCACCAGTTCGACGAAGGTCGGCGGCGCGACCATCAACGGCGCGCCGTTCCACAGCGTGACGATGCACTCCTCGTTGCCCTTCAGCCACTGCGCCGCATCGGCCATCGCGGTCTTGTCGGCGGCGAGCTGCTCGTGCGTTTCCGGGTGCATGAAGTGCCAGAATTCGCCGTCGCTGTAGAGGAATTCCATGTCGGTGTCGACCACGTCGGCGGCCTCGAGGGAATCGGTGGATTTCATCGTCAGCTCAACCACGCGGCCGGTCTTGAGATTGCGGTACTTCACGCGCGTGAACGCCTGGCCCTTGCCCGGCTTTATATATTCGGTGTCGACGATCGAGCACGGATAACCGTCCACGATGATCTTCATGCCGTTCTTCACATCGTTCATGCCATAGCTGGCCATCTGTCGCTCCGTTGCGCAACGAGCCGCTGGCGAAAGCGGCTAACATTGCCTTCTTGAAATTATCGAACCGGACGCGCGAGCGTCCGCGAGAACGCCCATGATACCTGCAACCCCCGGTCGCGCCCAACCGCCGATTCTTTTTGCGCCGCGCTGGCAGACGCTCTGGCGCGAAGCGATCACCGATGCGCGCGAACTGCTCGACATCGTCGGCCTCGCTCATCGCGCCGAAGAGCTGTTGCCGATCCGCGACACGGGATTCGCCGTGCGTGTTCCGCGCGGTTTCGTCGCGCGCATGCGCTACGGCGATGCGGACGATCCGCTGCTTCGGCAAGTGCTCGCGACATCGGACGAACTGCTCGACGTGCCTGGATTCGCGAACGATGCGGTCGGCGATGCCGATGCGCGCGTCGCGCGCGGCGTCCTGCACAAATACGAAGGTCGCGCCCTGCTCGTCGCCACCGGTTCGTGCGCCGTGAACTGCCGCTATTGTTTCCGCCGCCACTTCGACTATCCGCAGGACACCGCCGCTGCGAATCGCTGGAGCGATGCGATCGAGCACATCGCGCGCGATACCTCGATCCACGAAGTGATTCTTTCCGGCGGCGATCCGCTGTCGCTATCGACAGCGAAGCTGACCGAACTCACCGATGCGTTGGCGTCGGTCGCGCACGTTCGTCGTTTGCGCATCCACACACGGTTGCCGATCGTGCTGCCGCAACGCGTCGACGCCCCGTTGCGCGATTGGCTATCTGCACTACCGTGGCCGCGGGCGATCGTGCTGCATGCGAACCATGCCAATGAGATCGACGACGCGGTGACCGCCAGTATGAAAATTTTACGCACGAGCGGAGCGACGCTGCTGAACCAGTCGGTGCTCCTGCGCGGCGTGAACGATTCGGTCGACGCGCTCGCCGCACTGTCGGAACGGCTGTTCGACGCCGGCGTCGTGCCGTACTACCTGCACCAGCTCGACCGCGTCGCCGGCACGGCGCATTTCGAGGTGGACGACGCCCGCGCGCGTGCCTTGATCGAGGGATTGCGCGGACGTCTATCCGGCTATCTGGTGCCACGTCTCGTCCGCGAAATCGCTGGCCAGCCTTCGAAGACACCCCTGTGAGGGCATTCCCGCTGCGGAAGGCACACCGCGGCCGTTAGCTGGAAATGCGCGGCGGAATCGAGTAAAAGCTGTCTGGTAGTTCGCGCCTGGCCAATGAGCAAACAAGACAACGTCATCAAACTGCTTCTGATCGAGGATTCGGTCGAAGAAGCCGAGCAACTGATCAGCATGCTGCGCAACGGCGGCATTGCCGTGCGTCCGGCGCGCGCGGCGAATGCGGCTGAACTGGAAGCTCAAGTCGGCAAGAGCACGCCCGACATCATCCTCGTCAATCTCGCCGCGCGAACGCTGAAACTGCCCGACGTCACCGCCGCGGCCAACCGCACCGGCAAGGACATCGCGATCGTCGGCGTGACCACGAACGTCAACGAAGATACCATCGTCGCCGCGTTCAACGAAGGCGCGCGCGGACTTGCGCTGCGTCATCGCGCCGAACACGTGCAGGCGGTAGTCAAGCGCGAGTTCGAAGGACTCAACATGCGCCGCAGCGTGCGGCGTCTGGAAGCCTCGTTGCGCGAAACCGAACGCCGCTGCGATGCGCTGCTGGATTCCTCGCGCGACCCGATCGCCTACGTGCACGAAGGCATGCACGTGCGCGCCAACAAGGCCTATCTGGAAATCTTCGGCTTCGAGGAATTCGAGGAAATCCAGGGCATGTCGATCCTCGACATGATCGCGCCGGACGACGCCGACGATTTCAAGACGCTGCTCAAGAAACTGTCCAAAGGCGAAAAGCCGCCGCAGAAACTCAACCTCAAGGCGCAGCGCGGCGACGGCACGACGTTCGACGCGGTGATGGAATTCGCCGAAGCCAGCTACGAAGGCGAGCCGTGCCAGCAGATCATCTTCCGTCAGCAGACGGTGAGCGTGGAGCTGGCCAAGGAACTCGACGTACTTCGCTCGAAGGATCTGGTCACCGATCTCTACAACCGGCAGTACTGCCTGACGGAGCTGGATCGCGTTATCGGCGAAGCGGCCAAGGGCCGCAACGATCAGGCGCTGTTGCTGGTCGAACCGGACAACTTCCGCGCGCTGCTCGATACCGTTGGGCTCGGCAATGCGGACCTGCTGCTCGGCGACATGGCCAACCTGATGCGCCGGCACATCAAGGAAACTGACGTCGCCGGTCGTTTCGGCGAGCACACCTTCGGCGTTATCGCGATCGGACGTCAGCACGACGACGTGCGCCAGTTGGCCGAGTTGCTGCGCAAGGCATTCGAGGAGCGCATCTTCGAAGTCGGCAAGCAGTCGGTGAACGTAAACGTGAGCATCGGCGGCACGCTGATCGGTGAGAAGAATACGAATGCGTCAGGCATTTTGAATCAGGCCAGCGCAGCGCTGCGCGGGGCGCAGGCCGAAGGCGGCAACCGCATCAACGTGTTCGATCCGAACGCGAAGGACAAGGCCGACGAGGAAAAGAACAAGCACTGGCTCAAGCTGATCAAAGACGCGCTGCAGAACAACGGCTTCGTGCTGTTCTATCAGCCGATCATCAGTCTTCACGGCGCCGAGGGCGAGTTCTACGAAATCCTGTTGCGCATGCAAGGCCCGAAGGGCGAGATAACGCCGAATTTCTTCATGCCGGTGGCCGAGCAATATGGCTTGATGCCGCAGGTCGACAAGTGGGTGATCGCCAACGCCATCAAGGCGCTGGCCGAACGCGAAAAGTCGGGTCACAAGACAACGTTCTTCGTGAAGCTGACACCGCAATCGCTCGACGATCAGACGTTATTGCCGTGGATCGCGCAGCAATTGAAAAATTCGCGCCTGCGCGGCGACGCGCTCGTGTTCGAGATGCCGGAAAGCAAGGTCGTGACGAGCCTTAAGCCCGCGCGCGCATTCGTGACGGGACTCAAGCAGATCCACTGCGGCTTCGCGCTGGAACAGTTCGGTTCAGGTTTGAATTCGTTCCAGTTGCTCAAGCACGTCGACGCAAATTACCTGAAGCTCGACCGCAATTTCATGGCCGAACTGCCGAAGAACAAAGAGAACCAGGACAAGATCAAGGAACTCTGCGATCAGGCGCATCACGCCGGCAAGTTGACCGTCGCCGAGTTCGTCGAGGACGCGGCGAGCATGTCGATCCTGTTCTCGTGCGGCGTGAACTTCGTGCAGGGGAATTTCCTGCAGGAGCCGGAGAAGGTGATTTCGTACGAGACGGCGTGAGTGACCGCATATATCGGCAATGAGTGCGGTTTATTGCTCGGTGCCGTCGGCGAATATCGTGTCGTCCTTGAAGACATAGGCGACACCGGTTATGGTGTCATCACCCGTTGTGGTGTCATCCATTGCGCCAACGATCGCGCGATCTCCGGAAATCGCCACGGAACCACCAAACCTTGTCGACGCGGCGTCATCGAACGCGCCACGCAGCTTCCATTCCGATCCAAATCGTGAATACGCGTACGCGGCCGAATTTCCCATTTCGCCGACGATTAGGCGATTTCCATCGATTGCGACGGAGCTTCCGAAGTACCCCAGGACGGCCGGCACTTTCGCCGTTAACTCCACCTCCATAGTGGAACCCGCGTAGACATAGGCCGCACCGCGAGTCGCAGCGTGATTTGGGGCGCCGACAACTACTGTTCCTTTCGATATTGCCACCGTGGCACCGAATTGGTCGCCGGTAGCGCCATCGGAAGCGACAAGCTTGCGCTGCGACCAGGTCATACCCGTTTGTTTGAACACGTAGGCTGCGCCGTGGTCGCCATTATCGTGGGGCGCACCGAGCACGACTGTGTCGCCGTCAATCGCTACCGTCAATCCCACGTTGGCGCCAGCCGACGCGCCCGTCGGAACGAGGGTTCCCTGCAGCACCCAACCCGTTCCCGTCCGCACGTAGACATAACCTCTTCCACCCGCGCCTACGCCGGGCGCACCGACGACGATGTAGTCGCCGGAAATTCCAACCCCGCAGCCGTAGGCGTCAAGGGAACCGCCTGTGCCGTCCGTTAGTACCTGAACATCATTCCAAACGCTCGCCTGTTTCTCAAATACGTGCACGGAATTTCCGCTCGGCACCCCCATCACCATACGATCCACGCCGACGCTAATTGAATTGCAAGCGAGATAACTGCCAAAGTCGTTCTTGGGCTGCGGATCAGCAAAGTTCGCATCATCGCTCCACGCACCCGAACCGTCACTCCGATAGTGAGACACTGATATATCTGGCGCGACGACCGCTGCCTGATCCCCCAAGATCGATACGGAAAGCCCGAATTCTGAGGACAGGCTCAAAGGTTCAAGTGAATTCGTATTTTCGTAGGCGCCGGTGACGTTCAAAGCACTCGCAGTTGATGCGCCAGCAACGTCCACCGCCAACAGAACGGCATATAGATAACCACGCATTTCTCGCTCCTCGCACTGAACAATTTCAAAGCGAGAGTCTGCGGAATGCGATGGGCTTCAGTCGGACAACATTCGGACGACTTACCGACACCCAACGATCGAGTCACTGCGTGACGTTATTCGTCAGCGCCGCGATCCGCTCCTCAATCGGCGGATGACTCATAAACAACCTCGCCACACCGTGTTCGCCATTGATGCCGAACGCCTGAAACGCCTTGGGTAACGTTGACGCATTTTGTCCGCCAAGTGTCTGCAGCGCGGAGATCATGTTCTGCCTTCCACCGAGCTTAGCGCCGCCCGCATCCGCGCGGAATTCGCGCCAGCGCGAAAACCACATCACGATGATCGTGGCGAGTACGCCGAGCACGGTCTGCAGGATCATGACGATGAAGAAGTAACCGATGCCGCCGCCGCGATTGTCGTCGCGGTTGCCAGACATGGCACCATCGATTACGCCGCCGATGATGCGCGCAAGGAACATGACGAAGGTGTTCAGCACACCTTGAATCAAGGCGAGCGTCACCATGTCACCATTGGCAACGTGCGTGATCTCGTGTCCGAGCACGGCCGAAACCTGGTCGCGGTTCATGCTTTGCAACAAACCGGTGCTCACCGCGACGAGCGCGTGATTCTTGCTCATGCCGGTGGCGAAGGCGTTGGGATCGGGCGCATCGTAGATGGCGATGTCGGGCATGCCGATGTTCGCGTTGCGCGCATGTGTGGCGATGGTGTCGAACAGCCATTTCTCGCTGGCGTTGCGCGGTTCGGCGATCACCTGCGCGCCAACGGACATTTTCGCCAATGTCTTCGACAGCGCGAGCGAAATGAACGAGCCGCCCATACCGAACACGGCGCACAGGATCAGCATGCCTTGCAGGTTGATGCCGGCGTGTGTGTAGGCCCATCGATCGATGCCGAACAGCGATACGACGATGCTCAACACCAGCATGATGGCCAGGTTGGTGCCGACGAACAGGATCAGACGTAGCATGGAATTCCTCGCTTGCAGGCGGCGCGACGAAGCGCGTCACGCCGAAAAACTTTGGGTAGACTGCGTCGATTTCAAGCACTCGGCGCGGCCATGAACACGTATCGCGGACGTTTCGCGCCCTCGCCCACCGGCCCGCTGCACCTGGGTTCGCTGGTGGCGGCGCTCGGTAGCTGGTTGCGCGCGCGCCAGCGTAACGGTGTGTGGCTGATCCGCATCGAAGACCTCGATCCGCCGCGCGAGGTTCCCGGTGCGGCAGCAGACATTCTCGAAACGCTCGCCGCCTTCGGTCTCGAATCCGACGAGCCGGTGATTCATCAGAGCACCCGCGCCGAATTTTATCGCGCTGAATTCGCGCGCATGGCCCCGGAAGTCTATCGGTGCTGGTGCAGCCGCGCCGATCTGGAACAGTTCGGCGGGATTCATCCGCCGAGGTGCGTCGCCGCGCCCGATCCCAGGCGCGCACCCGCCTGGCGCGTGCACGTGCCCGACGCGATGATCGGATTCGTCGATCAGGCGTTCGGTCCGCAAGCGCAAAACCTGCGCGAGGAAGTCGGCGATTTCGTCGTGTTGCGCACCGAGGGCTGGTTTGCGTATCAGCTCGCCGTTGTGATTGACGATGAGGCGCAGGAGATCAACGAGGTCGTGCGCGGGGCGGACCTGCTCGACTCGACGCCGCGGCAGATCCATCTCCAGCAATTGCTAGGATTCGCCACGCCGGCGTATCTGCATCTGCCGGTGGTCGTCGGCGAGGACGGGCGCAAGCTCTCCAAACAGGATCGTGCGTGGCCGGTGGATCGTCGCGACCCGCTGCCCGCTTTGCGCGCGGCGCTCGAGTTCCTGGGTGTGCGCACGACAGGCGTACCGGGCAAGATCGATGCTTTGCTGCAGGCGGCAATCGAGCAGTTCGACATAGGCCGCCTGCACGCCGCCGCCCGCGAATCGTGAACGATCGCGCGTGTACAATCGCCCGGGTCGTTCAAGCAACAAACAAAAACAACGGAGGGAATCATGACTGCACGCGTTGCATTGGTTACCGGCGGCACCGGCGGCATCGGATCGGCCATCGTCAAGAAGCTGGCGCAACAAGGCCACAAGGTCGCCACCAACTATCGCGACGAAGCCAAGGCCAACGCCTGGGCGTCGCAGATGAAGTCGCAGGGGCTGGACGTCACGCTCGTGAAAGGCGACGTGAGCGACACGGCGTCGTGCGAGGCGATGGTCAAGGCGATCGAAGGCAAGCTCGGTTCCGTCGACATCCTCATCAACAACGCAGGTATCACGCGCGACACCACGTTCCACAAGATGAGCGCGCTGCAGTGGCAGGAGGTGATCAACAGCAATCTCAACTCCTGCTTCAACGTCACGCGTCCGGTCATCGATGGCATGCGCAACCGCAAGTGGGGCCGCATCATCCAGATCAGCTCGATCAATGGCCAGAAGGGTCAGTACGGACAGGCCAACTACGCAGCGTCGAAGGCTGGCATGCACGGCTTCACCATCTCGCTGGCGCAGGAAAACGCGAAGTTCGGGATCACGGTGAATACGGTATCGCCCGGCTACGTGGCCACGGATATGGTGATGGCGGTGCCGGAAGATGTGCGCAACAAGATCGCAGCACAGATTCCGGTCGGCCGGTTGGGCGAACCCGATGAAATCGCTTACGCCGTGTCTTTCTTCGTGAGCGACGAGGCACGCTGGATCACGGGCGCCAATCTCGCCATCAATGGCGGACAATACATGGGCTGGTAACGCAGCGCAGCTTGCGTTTGCCACACCACCGCGCAAAACTTCCCCCGGGACGCCACCTGGGGGCAGCGCGGAGCCCACCGTTACATTCCCGCTCAACTCACTGGAGATTTTCGTCATGACGAAATTCACTACGACCGTGTGCGCGATCGCGTTGACCACTTTGTCGCTGGCCGCCAGCGCCCGCCCCGCCGACAACGTCAATCCGAACAGGCACCCGAACATCGCCGCGGCGCAGCGGCTGTCGACGCAGGCTTACGAAAAGATCGTCGCCGCGCAAAAGGCCAACGAGTTCGACATGAACGGTCACGCGCAGAAAGCCAAGGACCTGCTCGATCAGGTGAACCGCGAATTGAAGATGGCGGCCGAGTCGGCAAACCACTGAGAGACGTTTCAGCGCCTTAACGAGCCCGGAGCGATCCGGGCTTTTTTATACGCCGCCGTACTGAAATGCTGCGCAGCATGGCTGCTGGTGCGCCGCCGCATCTTCTGCTAAGTTTGCGGCATGGCACAAGTACGCATCATCAAGAAATATCCCAACCGGCGCCTTTATGACACGGAGATTTCGAGCTACATCACGCTCGAGGAAGTGCGGCAGCTGGTGCTCGACGGGGAAGACTTCGAAGTCCGCGACGCCAAGTCCGGCGACGACCTGACGCGCTCGGTTTTGCTGCAGATCATCTCCGAACACGAAGAGACCGGGCAGCCGATGTTCACCACGCAACTGCTGTCGCAGGTCATTCGCTTTTATGGCGATTCGATGCAGGGATTCATGGGCAGCTACCTCGAGAAAAGCCTGCAGATCTTTCTCGACCAGCAGCAGAAATTTCGCAGCCAGTTGAACAACATCCTCGGTCAGACGCCATGGTCGATGCTCAACGACATGACCGAGCGCAACCTCGATCTGTGGAAGTCGGTGCAGGAAGGTTTCCTGAGTGCGGCAGCAGGATCGGGCAAGCCGCCGGGAAACAAAGACACGAAATCGTAACGACCTCTGCCTGCCTGATTACTCCTGTTTGACAGCGCCGACGGCGCTGCTACCATCGCGGCCTGTTGCGCTGCGCCATCGTGCGCGGCGCGGAATCCTTGGCGAGATCAAACCATGAGCAAACGTGTGGCCGTCGTCAGTGGCGGCATCGGCGGACTCGGCACCGAGATCTGCAAATTCCTCGCACGATCCGGCCGGACGGCGGTCGCGGCCGATCTGGGCAGCCGCGCCGAACGCGTGGCCGAATTCGAGAAGGAAGTCGCCGATTTCGCCGATATCCATTTCGAGCCGGTCAACGTAGGCGATGTCGACGCGTGCGCCGCATTGATGAAAAACGTCAACGAAAAATATGGACCGGTGGAGATCCTGGTCAACGCCGCCGGCATCACGCGCGACACGACATTGCGCAAAATGACGCCGCAGCAATGGCACGACGTGCTCGACATCAATCTGAGCGGTGTGTTCAACATGTGCCGCAGCGCCGTGGACGGAATGATGGAGCGTGGCTTCGGTCGCATCGTCAACATTTCATCGGTGAATGGCCAGACCGGCCAGTTCGGCCAGACCAATTACTCCGCCGCCAAGGCCGGCATGCACGGCTTCACCATGGCGCTGGCGCGCGAAGTGGCGCGCAAAGGCGTGACGGTGAACAGCGTCTCGCCCGGCTACTGCCGCACCGCGATGGTCGCGGCGATTCCGGAAAACGTGCGCACGCAGATCATCGCCAACATTCCGGTGGGCAGACTCGGAGAACCGTCGGAGATTGCGCGCGTGGTCGATTTTCTCTGCGCCGACGACGCCGGTTTCATCACGGGTGCGAACATCCCGGTGAACGGCGGTTACTTCATGGATTTTTAGTTTATGACAATAATAATTGTTTACTGCGGCTTTTACGCTAGAAATGTTGTTTCAGCTACCCGCGTAGCTACCCTATTTTAATCGCCAGCCGTTGCCGGCATGCTACTGCCGACCCTCGCTTCATCGCCAACCTTAAACGCGACCGACATCTTCGCCGATCAGCACTCCGGGTGCTTCACACAAACGGAGTAGCTCGCATCGCCTTTGAACATCATACGCTCGACCACGGCAATAACCCGCCGGCCGTCTCACGCGCGGGGGTCGCCCGCATAAACATGCCCATTTCCGCTGCGGAGACGAGGGCAAGTCGCGCAATGCCTGCTGTGGTGCCGCTTGGCCCCGCAGGAAATTATCGGAGACCGCCGCATGCAGTCTTCATTCGCACAGTTGACGATCCGGCGATCTAAAATCGATTGGGCGTGCTCAAACCGATGCGTCAAGCCGCGTAAAATCTCGCAACTTCTGGACCGGTCGAATGCAGGCTAGCCAATGAATGAAGAAAGTCAATATTCGCTAGGTCAGAATGTTTTATGACATACCAGCCGCGACTCGATGCACTTCGTGGCCTTTCCGTCCTCGCCATTTTTCTTTTTCACACCGGTCATTTTGCCGGTGGTTGGATAGGCGTGCAGGTTTTCTTTGTTTTGTCCGGTTATCTCATTACCGGCACTCTTCTTCAATCGCTTGAGCAGAAATCAGGCGCAGGCGCGTACTTTCGCTCGTTTTACTTTCGACGCGCACTCAGAATATTTCCTGTCTACTTTGTTTATATCGCGATCGCGATAATGCTGAGCGCGTGGGTCGACTTCCCCGAAAATCTTGCCTTTCGGCCTGAGCCAATCGGTGACTTGCCCTATGTTCTGACATACACCTACAACCTTTACAAAGCCTTCCATACTGAGACCGATTACGGAATCTTTTTCGGCCACCTTTGGTCATTGTCGTTGGAAGAGCAGTTCTATTTGCTTTGGCCGCTGCTCTTATTCAGCCTCAGCCGCAAAGGGTTTGTGCGCTTGTGTCTGTGCCTCGTGGTCACAGGACCGTTGTGTCGACTTTTGGAAGCTGGTTGGCAATGGCATCCCGGATGGTCTCACGGGCGGGAGATAACCGGGAGGTTCGTCTATCTGTTTTCCACTTCACACTTTGACGCATTCGCACTCGGCGCATTGGTGAATTTTAGGCAAGAGAATCCAGTCGTCGAAAAGCTCACGCAGTTCGTGTCCAAATACGCACTTTGGGTCTTCGCTGCACTTGGCGGATGGATGCTGTTGCTCGCATTCGCCGCGAAATACAACCTAAGTGCGCTATCGTTGGGATGGCCGATGTATCTGCCGTTTTTTTTCGCTCTCGTGTGGGGCTATACGGTCATAAACTCTGTCGGCCTAGCACTCATTTGCAATACGAATCGCTGGAGGCTCATCGGCGATTTCGCGCCGATAAGACGCCTTGGTCGCGTTTCCTACGGATTTTATGTCTTTCACTACCCGACGCTCTGGATTGCTGCGATCTTCAGCGGCGTAGGAAATTCCGATAATCCTTGGTTTAAGGTAGCGTTTGTGACGAGCAGCTTCGCCTTGGTTTGGTTGCTCGCCGAAGTCAGCTATCGCTTTCTGGAAACCCCTTTCATGCGTCTCAAATCACGCATTCCTATAGCGATAGGTCCGCACGAGAACGGCAATACGCCCGCAGATGATCGAGCCCGGCCTAGCGACGATTCACGATTTGCCGTCACTAAGACAACTTCTTAGGCGCATGATCATGCTATCCCTGAAGCTATAAGGTTTAGCGCGACGCGATCGGCGACCGGCTGACGTTGGTGAAGAGCGCTAAACCTTGACTTCGACAAGTTCGAGCAAGCGAGTACCGCTTCAGTAGTCGAGCCCGTCGATGAAGATGAAATCGGCGGGGGTCAGTTCGCAGCCGCCGCTGTCACTGATCGGGTCACCCGCCTCGATCACGTCGAAATCCGTTGGATTGATGCCGAACAACGAATGCGAATCGATGTTCATGTCCGAATCGTCCCACTTATGCGTGTCGAGGTAATCCGACTCCGCGGTGAGCGGAATGCCGCCGCCATCGGACAAAAACATGCCGTACTTTTGCAGCGTACGCAGGATCGCGCGCACGGCTTCATTCGTACTGAAAGTGTTGACGTTGAACGTCGACTTCAGACGTAGTCGCGATCCGTACGGCACGGAATTGACATTCGTATCCGACGTTGCGGAGGTGCCATGAGAGGAAGGATGCACGTGTGTACCTTCCTGCATGCGTTCGTTGCCGAGAATGAAACGAATGGCGTGACCCAAGTCGCCATGCGATTGGGCCGCGGCCCAGACTTCGTCGGCGTTGAAAAGCAGCGGCGCAATCGGGAAGCCGGCGCCGTCGGCGCTGGTGCAATGCTCGCCGCGGCCGTACCGCGGGTATACGCGGCTCAGATTCCAATACAACCCGCAGCGCGTGTGTACACCAGCGGCGTCGACAGCGTTGACGTTGTAACCTTCGTAGAGGATGTTGCTGCTGTCGTTCGCGACGAGCATATGGCAATCGTCCGACGAAGCGTTGCATGTGTAAGCCGGCGGCGGCCCGGTCCCTTCGATACCGCCGCCCGTCACGATCGGCATCTGCAAACCAGGGTTCTCGCACTCGCCGGTGTAGTAGCCGGCGGCATTCGGCCATGCGACCACAGGCTTGGTCGGCGTCGCCGCTGTCGCGTGCATCACGTAGAACGAGAAGTCGATCTGGAAATCGACATTGCCGCGGTTGTCGCCCCACTTGCCGCTCTGCACATGCGTCGCGGCAATGTCCTCCAAGTGCGTCATCATCAGCTGTGAATTGGTGCGCGTCGGCGCGGTCGACACATCCTGATTCCAGATCGCATTGGGCGAACTGAAACGCGGAATTGCCGCGGCGTCCGCAATGCAAGGCACAGTGACAAACGCGATCAGAAGAGCGATTCGCAACTTCATGTCGATCTCCCGCGAAGCCAGCGAACTATACGCGGACAATGCCGCTCACTGCGGGGCGAACGGCACGAAGTGTGATCTACCACACCAAATCCGCAGGTACATCGTCATCGGGCGGCGCATTGGGATCGCACAGCAACACCAGCGCTTCCGGCTGGATCGCCTGCGCCTGCAGCGCGGTGTCGCGGTCGACGACAAGATAGCGCCCCGCGAGCTGCACCACCGCCAGTTCGCCTTTGTTGAGTTGCGCGAGTTGCTCCTTGGTGCAATAGACGCGGCGAATCTTGTTGCCGTGCGGAAAATGACGCGGCACCTCCGCCTCGGCGTGATTGAGCGCGCGGCCGTTGAGCAGCGTCGTGAGTTTGGCCTTGCGTTCCTTTTTCTCGCGCGCAATGCGCTCGGCTTCGCGCTGCGCACGCTCGCGCTCTGTGCGCTCGGCTTGCGCGCGCATCGCGTACGCGCGCGCGAGGTCTAGCTCGTCTTTCGATTTCGCCGCCGCAGCCGCAGGACGATGTTGTGGCTTCGGCGCTTGCGGTCTGGACGGTTGCGGCTTCGCGATCGGCTTGGCGACCGGCTTGGCTTCAGGTTGGCGCTTCTTCGCCAGACCGCTTTTCAGGAGCTGGTCGCGCAAGGATTCGGACATGATCGATCTCAGTAATGCGGCGGCGGCGGTTCGTTGCGTACGTCGTCCTGGAGACCGCCGCGCAATTGCGACAGTTCGCCATGCAGGCGTTCGTACTCGCGCCGCAATTGCATGAGCAGGCGATCCTGCGCCGCGACGGTCGAATCCAGCGACTGCGCGGTCTGCTCGAGGAAGGCGAAGCGCGTTTCCAATTCGGTGAGGCGTTGTTCGAGCGTGGTCATCGTTGTATTTCAGCGAAATCAGGATGCAGTACCGGCGCGCACGCTGCGGCCGCGACCGATGCCGTAATACGCGATACCTGCCTGCTCGACTGTGACCGGTTCGTAGATGTTGCGGCCGTCGAAGATCACCGGCGTGCGCAGCGCCTGCGCGATGCGCGGAAAATCCGGACTCCAGAACGCCTTCCATTCGGTGATGATGACCAGTGCGTCGGCGCCGTCGAGCGCGGCATAGGCTTCGTCGCACAGATGCAGCCGCTCGTTGTCGCTGTAAACGCGGCGCGCTTCGGCGTTGGCTTCGGGATCGTATGCGCGCACCTGCGCGCCGGCTTCCCACAGTTGATCCAGCAGGCGGCGGCTTGGTGCTTCGCGCATGTCGTCGGTGTTCGGCTTGAACGCGAGGCCCCACAAGGCGACGGTCTTGCCGCGAACGTCGCCGTCGAAATGGCGCATCATCAACTCGAATACTTTCTCCTTCTGCGAGCGGTTCACGGCTTCCACCGCGCCGAGCAGACGCGCTTCGTAATTGTGGCTGCGCGCCGTGCGTTCCAGCGCCTGCACGTCCTTCGGAAAACACGAGCCGCCGTAACCCGCGCCGGGATAGATGAAGGAATAACCGATACGCGGATCCGAACCGATGCCGTGACGCACGAGTTCGATGTCTGCGCCGACGCGCTCGGCGATGTTCGCCATTTCGTTCATGAAACTGATCTTGGTGGCGAGCATCGCGTTCGCCGCGTACTTGGTCAGCTCCGCGGAACGGACGTCCATCAGGACGATGCGTTCGTGGTTGCGGTTGAACGGCGCGTACAGGTTTTTCAGCGAATCGATGGCGCGCGCGCTGTCCGATCCGATGATGATGCGGTCCGGGCGCATGCAGTCTTTCACCGCATCGCCTTCCTTGAGGAATTCCGGATTGGAGACGACGTCGAATTCGATCGCCGCGCCGCGTGACGACAGTTCCGCCGCAATCGCCTCGCGCACGCGATCGGCAGTGCCGACAGGCACGGTGGACTTGTTGACGACCACGACGTGGCGATCGATGTGTTTGCCGACGGTGCGCGCCACCGCGAGTACATACTTGAGATCCGCGCTGCCGTCTTCGTCGGGCGGCGTGCCGACCGCGATGAAAACGATAGTGCCGTGCGCGATGGCGAATGCGGCGTCGGTGGTGAAGCGCAGGCGGCCGGCTTTGTGATTGTCGTCGACGAGTTCGGCAAGTCCCGGCTCGAAGATCGGCATTTCACCGCGTTTGAGGCGGGCGATCTTTTCCTGATCCACGTCGACGCAGACCACATCGTTGCCGACTTCGGCCAGACAGGTACCCGTGACGAGCCCGACGTAGCCGGTGCCGAAAATCGTGATGCGCATTCGAGAATCCGTGTCGCGTTGCGACGAGGCGAAACGCGCATTGTAGTTTCGCGCGCAGATTGCGGCCACTCGAAAAACAAAATCGCCGCTGGAAATGAAAAAGGCGCGGATCGCTCCGCGCCTTTTCGGTCAAGCTGGTTACGCGATCAGTGATCGGCCGGCTTGGTTGCGGGCTTCGGCGGAACGATGGTCGGCTTGGCGCCGGTGGCCGGCCCGGCGGCCTGATCGCCCGGTTCGATGGCGAGCAGCTTCACGTCGAAGATCAACGTCGCGTTGGGGCCGATCGCCGGCGGACCGCGATCCTTGTACGCGAGGTTGGCCGGAACGTAGAACTTGTATTCCGAACCTACGGTCATGAGCTGCATGCCTTCGGTCCAGCCCGGGATCACGCCGTTGAGCGGGAACGTGGCCGGACCCGGCGGATTATGGTCGGCGGTGGCGTCGAACTTGGTGCCGTCGATCTTGGTGCCGGTGTATTCCACCTTCACCTTGTCAGTGGCTTTCGGCTTGGCACCGCTGCCTTCCTTGACCACTTCATACTGGAGACCCGAAGCGGTGGTCTTCACGCCTTTCTTGGTCTTGTTCTTGGCCAGGAAATCCTCGCCTTCCTTCTGGTTCTTCTCGGCCTCTTCCTTGCTCTTGGCCATCTGCTTGGCCTGCAGCTTCTGCACGAATTCCTGGCGCACGGTCATCGCTTCGGCGTCGGTCATCGTGGTGGGGCCGCCTTTGACGGCGGTCTGCAGCGCCTGGATCATGACGTTCATGTCGATCTCGTCTTTGATCTGGGTCAGGCCGCGTGCGACGTCCATGCCGACCATGTAGCTGTACTCGGCTTTCTTGTCGCCCTTGAACTTGGCATCGATGGCCGACGTGTCGGCCTGCTTCGGCGCAGCGGCACCCGGCCCGGCCATGGCCGGATGGGCCGGCGGCGCCTGGTCGGCGGCGGCGGCGATGCCGCTCAACGCCATCGCAATGGCCATCGCGGTCACAGTCTTGCGCACAAAATTGGTCATGTAATCTCCTGGGGGTCAGTTGTTAGCGCCGGCCATGCGGCTCGCAAGACATCGACTGTCCGCGGTAGGACGTGCAAGGGGCCGCGTATTGTGCGTTCCCGTCACGCCGAAGGCAAACCGGATCGTGAGTGAGACTTCCCGGGGACAAGAAGGTTCCCGAAATCGACACTCACTGCCGCGTGATCGGCGACATCGCCGATGATGGATAACGCGTGTCCCGGAGAAACGTGATCAGAAAGACACTGTAAAGCACTGTTTTCAGACGACCACTTTTCGGGAACATCATTCGCCAATGAAAATTTCCTACTGAGTGCTTGACAACATCCGGCTAGGTGTTATACTTAGATACATCACTAGAACGACAGTTCACCGGAGTCAATTATGAACATGACATCGTTGCTGGTCCGAGCCCTGATACTGACCGTGTTTGCCGCCGGCATCACGCTGGCCGTGGCTGCGCGCACTGAACGCGTCAATGCGGTCGCTCCGATCGCGCCGGCAATCGTGCGCCACTCGACCATCGACACCGTTGAACTGCCGACCGTTTCGGTCCGCCCCACCGCCGCG
Source organism: uncultured Gammaproteobacteria bacterium (assembly GCA_963708785.1). Classification (GTDB taxonomy): domain Bacteria; phylum Pseudomonadota; class Gammaproteobacteria; order Xanthomonadales; family Rhodanobacteraceae; genus Rudaea. The sequence goes on along the minus strand of CAVPTJ010000012.1, from coordinate 179,699 downwards.
GAAATCGCCGACGCGATGCGCGACGACAGCACTTTCGAAGTCGCCCACGCCATCTCGAAATCGCACGCCCGTCTCTCGCGCACGGCCTTGCCGACGCTGCCGTCGCTGGGTCTGGACATGCCGTACTACTCGTTCGGCAAGGCGTTGCCGCGGGTGAGCAAGGAATAACGAATGAACGTGACTTGGAACGACAATGCGCCGATCTATCGTCAGCTACGCGACCGCGTCGTGGCGATGATTCTCGACGGCGTCCTCAAGCAAGGCGATGCGTTGCCGTCGGTGCGCCAGGTGGCCGCCGATTTTCAGCTCAATCCGATTACTGTATCGAAGGCCTATCAGGAACTCGTGGACGAACAACTGGTGGAGAAACGCAGGGGACTGGGAATGTACGTAAGCGAAGGCGCGCGCGACGCGTTGATGCGCTCGGAACGCGATCGTTTCCTGAGCGAAGAGTGGCCGCTGCTGTACGCACGGCTCAAACGCATGAATCTGGATTTACCGACTCTCATTGCGAGTGCCGAGAAGAACGGAGGCACGGCATGAGCGCCGCGATCGTTACCGCGCACAATTTGAGCAAGCGCTTCGGTACGACAGTCGCGCTCGACAACGTGAACCTCAACATCCAGGCCGGACGCATCGTGGGGCTGGTCGGACCCAATGGTGCCGGCAAAACCACGGCGCTGAAAGCGATCCTCGGACTGGCTGAATTCGATGGCGAATTGAGTGTGCTGGGTCTGGATCCGCGCAAGGATCGCAACCAGTTGATGCAGAACGTCTGTTTCATCGCCGACGTGGCCGTATTGCCGCGCTGGATCACGGTGGAGGAAGTCGTCGATTTCGTCGGCGGCGTGCATCCGCGTTTTTCACGCGAGAAATGCCAGGCGTTTCTGTCCAAGACCAAAATGAAACCGACGCAGCGGGTGCGCGAACTATCCAAGGGCATGATCGTGCAACTGCATCTGGCGCTGGTCATGGCCATCGACGCGAAGCTGCTGGTGCTCGACGAGCCGACGCTGGGCCTCGATATCCTGTATCGCAAAGAGTTCTACCAGAGCCTGCTCAACGACTACTTCGACGAGGAGAAGACGATCATCATCACCACGCATCAGATCGAGGAGATCGAGCACATCCTCACGGATCTGCTGTTCATCCGCGACGGCAAGATCGTGCTCGATGCGACGATGGAGCAGATCGGCGAGCGCTTCTCCGAAGTGATGGTCAACCCGGACAAGGCCGACGCCGCACGCGCGTTGAAACCGATGTACGAGCGGCAGGTCTTCGGCAAATCGATCTTTCTGTTCGACGGCGTGGATCGCGCGCGCCTGGCTGAACTCGGCGAGCTGCACAAACCGAGCGTGGCCGATCTGTTCGTCGCGACGATGAAAGGAACTTACCAATGAGCGCGGTTCTTCCGACGAACAAATTCACCTGGCTTGTCCGGCGCGAATTCTGGGAATATCGCGGCTCGTTCTTCTGGGCGCCGGTGATCACGGCAATGATCATGCTCGCAATCATGCTGATGATGCTGATCGGCGCAGAAGTCACCGCGCATCAGCATGGTGTGCACTTGAACGGTTTCGACCTGTCGAGCATCACCTCACACGTGTCGGAAGGCGACGTCGATCAGTTCCATTCCGCGCTCGATGTGAGCCTGCTCGCGATGTGCTTCCCCGTCGGCATCGTCCTGTTCTTCGTGCTGTTCTTCTATGGACTGGGCTCACTGCACAACGATCGTGCCGACCGCAGCGTGCTGTTCTGGAAATCGCTGCCGCTATCGGATACGGAAACGGTGCTCGCAAAGCTCTTCGCGATCACGCTGATTGGGCCGGTGTTCGCATTCGCAGCGATGATCCTGCTGCAGGTCGGGTTCCTGTTGCTGATCACGGTTTATGCGATGTTCCACGGCGTCAATGCGATTCCGTTGGTCTGGTCGCCGTCGCATCTGGCCAGCTTGTGGTTTCGCATGATCCTGCGCATCCCGATGAACGCGCTGTGGGCGCTGCCGAGTGTGGGCTGGCTGTTCCTCTGCTCAAGTTTCGTGCGCTCGAAACCGTTCTTGTGGGCGACGCTGGTGCCGATCATGTCGGGTATCCTGGTCACGTGGTTCAGCCTCATGCAGGCCTTCTCGCTGACGAGTCTGTGGTACTGGAAGAACATCGTCGGCCGCGCACTGCTGAGCCTGATTCCGGGAAGCTGGGCGTGGTTCGATGTTTCATCTGAATCGCTCAAGCACATCAATAACCCGTCGCAGGTTGCCGATGCGTTCCTCTCGATCGACGTCCTCGGCCAACAGTTGATGTCGCCGCAGTTGTGGACCGGCGTCGTGCTGGGTGTGGCGATGATCGCCGCGTCGATCTACTTCCGTCGCCGCCGGATCGAAGCGATAGCGTAGTCACGAAAAAAAAGCCCGGGACTTTTCAGCCCGGGCGTTTTCGTTTCGCGTTTCTGTTTTCTTGCGATCAGCGAATCGTGTCGGAAATCACGCGATACGCATTCGCACCCTGCTTTTGCAATCCAGCCTGGCCGAGATTGAGATCGCCGTCGAGCCAGTAGCGCAGGTACGTAGCACCTTGCAGGCGCACCACGAGCGCGGCTGATTTGGCCGTGTAAACCAGATCGCCCGCGCGCAGGTCGGTGGGATGAATCGACTCCGTGACCGCCTTGCCTTCAGCATATTGTTGCTCTAGCGATTTGCGCTCCGGCGCATCCGACGCAGGCACGCTGCCGACGAAATGACCCGTCACCGACTTGGTGCGCAACGCGACCGGCACGTTCTCGCGGATCGGCTCGGACACCTTGTAGTGGTTGTCGCCCAACGGCACGAGTTCGACGCGATCGAGATTCAGATCGCCATCGAGCCAGTACATCTGCGAGCGGGCTCCGCCGCGGCGGACCACCGCGCGGAACTGGCCGTCGACGAATACCTGATCGTCCTTCTGCAACTGCCCGGCGGTGACGGTGCCATCGGCATCGCGGCCGCCGTTGAGATTCTGCAGCATCGCCTTTTTCTGCGCGGCGAGTTTGTCGGCGGCATCTTTTTCCGCCTTTGCTTTCGCGGCTGCGGCTTTCGCGGCTTCCTGACGCGCCGCTTCGGCCTTGGCCGCTTCGACACGTGCCGCTTCGGCCCGTGCAGCTTCCTGACGTGCCGCCTCCTGGCGGGCCGCCTCCGCTTTCGCGGCATCGGCACGGGCGGCTTCCTGACGCGCCGCTTCGGCACGCTCGGCTTCCACCCGCGCGGCTTCCAGACGCGCGCCTTCGGCTCGCGCCGCTTCGGCTTTCTGCGCCTCGACTTTCGCCGCGGCCGCCTTGGCTTCCGCAGCAGCGGCATCGGCTTTCGCCCTGCCGTCTTCGATGCGCACCACGACGTTCTCGAAGAAACCTTCCTTCATCTGCACGTCGACGTTCGCCGCGCCCGCATGCAGCTTGGCGGCGATCTTCGACTGCCAATACGTCGGCGCAGTCACCACGACATGCTTGCCCTGCGACGCCGCTTCACGCGCGATGTCAGCCAGCTTCGCGTCGCCTGCCCCCGATAGGAAATCCTTTCCGTCGACACTCACCTCCTGTGCCATTGCGGCGGACGACACCAGCGCCGTCGCCAATACCCATCGTTTCAACACGTTCATCTTGAGAAACCCCTGTTGCTTTCACAATTTGCTTTCACGATCCACACACGCACAAAGCGGGCCAGTGTGCCCGCAACCGCGAGCCCCGCATGTGCCTTTCGACATGGCGGCGCTCGTTTTTACAACGTCTTTCAACCGCCGGCCGAGCCTCCGTGGATGCCGCCTTTGGTCAATTTCGCCGGATCCAGCAGTTCCTTGAGCTTGGCCTTCGGCAGACCCGTCGTTTCCAGCGCGACATCGAGAATCGGCCGGCCCTGCTTGTAAGCCTGCTTCGCCGTGGCCGCGCCTTTTTCGTAGCCGATCACCGGATTGAGCGCGGTGACCAGGATCGGATTCTTGTCGAGCGCTTCCTTGATGTGGTCCTCGCGCACCTTGAAGCCTGCGATGGCGCGATCGGCGAGTGCGCGCACGGCATTGGCCAGAATCTCGATGCTTTGCAGAAGATTCAGCGCGATCACCGGCAGCATCACGTTCAACTGGAAATTGCCGCTTTGCCCCGCGATGGTGATCGTGGTGTCGTTGCCGATGACCTGGGCGCAGACCATCGTCATCGCCTCCGGGATCACCGGATTGACCTTGCCCGGCATGATCGACGATCCGGGCTGCAGCGCAGGCAGTTCGATTTCGCCCAGTCCGGCCAGCGGGCCGGAATTCATCCAGCGCAAATCGTTCGCGATCTTCATCAGCGAACAGGCCAGCGTCTTCAACTGGCCTGACAGTTCGACGGCCGCGTCCTGCGACGACATGCCTTCGAAGAAATTTTCCGCCGATTCAAATTTGACGCCGGTCGCCTTGCGCAACTCATCGCAAATCTTCGGACCGAGCTTCGCATCCGCGTTTATGCCGGTGCCGACGGCGGTACCGCCCTGCGGCAGTTTCCGCACGCGCGTGAGCGCATCCCGCAGACGCGCGATGTTCGAGGCGATCTGCGCCGACCATCCGCCGATTTCCTGGCCGAAGGTAACCGGCATCGCGTCCATCAGGTGCGTGCGGCCGGTCTTGGCGACGTTCTTCAGTTCCTTCGCGCGTTTGTCGAGCGTCTTCTTCAGATGCTCCAGCGCCGGCAACAGTTTTTCCGAGACGGTAAGCGCAGCACTGACGTGGATCGCGGTCGGAATCACGTCGTTCGACGACTGTCCGTTGTTGACGTCGTCGTTCTGATGCACCGTCGTGCCGGTCTGCGTCGCGATATGCGCGATCACCTCGTTCGCATTCATGTTCGACGATGTGCCGGAGCCGGTCTGGAACACATCGATCGGAAAGTGTTTGTCGAACTCACCGGCAGCAACCCGCTCGGCGGCCTTGCGGATCGCCTTCGCTTTGTTCTTCGCCAGATGACCCAGATCCGCATTCGCCTGCGCGGCGGCGGATTTGATCAGACCCAGCGCACGGATGAACTCGCGCGGCATGGTCAGGCCCGAAATCGGGAAGTTGTCGATCGCGCGTTGCGTCGTCGCGCCGTACAAGGCATCGGACGGCACTTTCAGCTCGCCCATGCTGTCGCGCTCGATGCGGAAATCGGCCATTGGAAACTCCGGTGGAAATACAGATGAAGGACAGGTCCGCCCAGTCCGTAATTATAGCGGCGCAGTGTATGATTCGCTCGTTACTCCACGACGACCTTCTCTTCATCAGAAGTGCCCATGCCGCATTCCGAGCTGACCGCCCTGTCTCCGCTGGACGGCCGTTACGCTGCGAAAGTCGAGCCGTTGCGCCCGATTTTCAGCGAATACGGGCTTATGCACCGCCGTGTGCTGGTGGAAGTGCGCTGGCTGATCGCACTCGGTGACGACAAGGGCATCCCCGAAGTAGCCTCGCTCTCGCCCGCAGCGCGTCAGACACTGGAGACGCTGGCAAGCGATTTCTCGTCGCAGGAGGCCGAACAGATCAAGGCCATCGAAGCGACCACCAACCACGACGTCAAAGCCGTCGAATATTTCATCAAGCAACGCATCGGCGCGGACACGGAACTCGCCAAGGTGAAGGAGTTCGTCCATTTCGCCTGCACTTCGGAAGATATTAATAATCTTTCATACGCGTTGATGCTGCGCGACGCGCGCGACGACGTGCTGCTGCCGGCGCTCGACAAGGCCATCGCTCGCTTGCGCAACATGGCGCACACGATGTCGTCGCTGCCGATGCTGTCGCGCACGCATGGACAGACCGCCTCGCCGACCACACTCGGCAAGGAGCTGGCGAATGTCGTCGAACGTCTCAACCGCCAGCGCGCACAGATCTCGCACGTCGAACTGCTCGGCAAGATCAACGGCGCGGTCGGCAACTACAACGCGCATGTCGTGGCGTATCCGGACGTCGACTGGAAAGGGCTGAGCGAACGCTTCGTCGAATCGCTCGGTCTGGTCTGGAACGAATACACCACGCAGATCGAACCGCACGACTGCATCGCCGAACTGTGCGACGCGATCCGTCGCAGCAACACGATCCTGATCGATCTGTGCCGCGACGTGTGGGGCTACATTTCGCTCGGCTATTTCCGCCAGCAGTTGAAGACCGGTGAAGTCGGCTCATCGACGATGCCGCACAAGGTCAACCCGATCGATTTCGAGAACGCCGAAGGCAATCTCGGTCTGGCCAACGCGCTGCTCGCACATTTCGCCGAAAAGCTGCCGGTCTCGCGCTGGCAGCGCGACCTCACCGATTCGACCGTCCTGCGCGCACTCGGCACCGCCTTCGGACACACGATGGTCGCGCTCGAATCGCTGTTGCGCGGTCTGGCGAAACTCACGCCCGACCCCGCGCGGCTCGCCGCCGATCTCGACGGCAACTGGGAAGTCCTCGCCGAAGCCGTGCAGACCGTTATGCGCCGCTACGGCTTGCCGGAGCCGTACGAGCAACTCAAGACGCTCACGCGCGGCCAGGGCATCACGCGCGAGTCGCTGCAGAAATTCATCGGTGGGCTCGCGCTTCCCGACGACGCGAAGCGGCGCCTGCTCGCGTTGACTCCGGCCACGTATCTCGGGCTGGCCGTGGCGCTCGCCAGCGACATCTAACATGGCCGCGCCGCCCGTCGAAGTCCGCGCGAGGCGCGGCGCGATGCTCGGCATGGCGCCTGCGAAATTTCTTCGCGACTACTGGCAGAAGCGTCCGCTGCTGATTCGCGGTGCATTTGCCAAAACGGAATGGATCGCGCCGAACGACCTCGCAGGCCTCGCCTGCGAAGACCTCGCGTTGTCGCGCATCGTCGTGCACGACCCGAAGCGCGATCGATGGAAGGTCCGCAATGGACCCTTTGCCGAATCGGATTTCACCAAGCTCGGTAATCGTCATTGGACGTTGCTTGTGCAGGACGTCGACAAGTGGGATGCCGATGTCGCCGCGATCCTCACGCCGTTCGATTTCCTGCCGTCGTGGCGCATCGACGATGTGATGGTCAGCTACGCCGAAGACGGTGGCGGCGTCGGCGCGCACGTCGATCAATACGATGTGTTCCTCATCCAGGGAATCGGCCGGCGGCATTGGCGCGTCGATGCACGCGTCGATGCGGCGAAGGAATTTCGCGACGATGTCGAGCTGAAACTGCTGCGGAGGTTCCATCCGACCCACGACTGGATTCTCGACGCCGGCGACATGTTGTATCTGCCGCCCGGCATCGCGCATGAAGGCACCGCGATCGGCGAATGCATGACGTATTCCGTCGGCATGCGCGCGCCGTCGCAAGCGGAGTTGCTGCTCGACTTCGCCGAATCGATGGCCGAACCGCTCGGCGAAGAAGCGCGCTTCGTCGATCCGGATCTTCAGCCGAGTGCCGATCCGAACGAGATCACGGACGATGCCATCGCCCGCGTGCGCGCGGCATTGCCGTGGCTCGGTGCCGTCGACGACGATGAACTCGTCGATTGGTTCGGCCGATTCATCACCCGCTATCGTGCTGCGCACGAAGCGGCGTCTAGTCCAAAACCGATTCCCGCCGAAAAGCTCGCGAAAAAACTCAGCACCCATTCTGTTGGCCGCAATCCGTGGAGTCGCATGGCCTGGGCACGCACCGGAAACGGCGCCACGTTGTTCTTAGCCGGCGAAAGTTTCCGCTGCCCGGTCGCCGTCGCCAGACGTATCGCCGGCGCGCGCGACATCGCCGGGCGCGATCTGCTGAAATATCCGGCGGCGCTGCCGCTGTTCGCCGAACTGATCGACCGGGGACATTGGAGCCTGATTCGCTAGACTATCCGCATGAGCGTGCCCGCATGATCCCCGACGACTTCACCATCGATGCCGCCGACTGGTCGAACGAGGCCGATCGCGCCGCGTGCATGCAGGTGCGCGAAGCGGTGTTTCAGCTCGAGCAGAACGTGCCGCGCGAAGACGAAATCGACGACTTCGATCCGGCCGCGCGTCACGTTCTCGCGCGCGATCTGCAAGGCCATCCGATTGGTACCGGACGCCTCACCACACAGCACGTCATCGGACGCATGGCGGTCGACAAAGCGTGGCGATCGCGCGGTCTCGGCGCGGCGATGCTGCAGCGTCTGATCGAACAGGCGCGCGCACTCAGCTATCCGTCGGTCGAATTGCATGCGCAGACGCAAGCGATTGGGTTTTACGAGAAACACGGCTTCGCCAAATACGGCGATGAATTCGTCGAATGCGGCATCCGGCATTTCCACATGCGCATGCAACTCGCGCCGACTGCGACGCCCGAACGCGCTGCGCCGGCCGCGCGGCCCGAAGTGACCGTCGTACAAGTCACCGACCGCGACGGCGCCGTCGCCGAAACTCTGAAACTCATCGCCGCGACGCGACGCGAACTGTGCATCTACACGCGCGATCTCGATCCTGCCCTGTTCGACTACGAACCGGTGCTCGAGGCGCTCAAGCAACTGAGCATTTCCGGACGCGGCAACGCGATCCGCATCATCGTGCAGGAACCGCGCGTGCCGGCGCAGCGCGGGCATAGGCTGGTCGCGTTGGCGCAGCGCATGCCGAGCGTGTTCGCGCTACGCACGCCGAAGCAGGATGAGGACTTGCAGTATCCATCGGCGTTCGTCGTCAACGATGTGCGCGGCTTCTACTTCCGCATGCTCGGCAGCCGATTCGAAGGTGAAGCGGTCAACTATGCGCCCGGTCAGCACGCGCAGTACCTGGATTTCTTCAACCGCGTCTGGGAACGTTCCGAAGGCAGCGAGGAATTGCGCCAGCTCAGCCTGTGAGCCCTTGATTTCCCTTCGCGCGAAGGCACTTATAGACCGTTCCCGCAGCGCAACACGACGGGTATAATCTCCAGGTTTGCGCGTCCCGGTTCCCGACGCGCCTCTCCACCACGGCAGGTCAGCGTGAGCGTCAATCTACTCGAGCAGTTTTCCGCGTCTTCCCAATTGTCCGGGGGCAACGCCGCATTCATTGAAGGACTCTACGAAAACTATTTGCGCGATCCCAGCTCCGTCGCGCCGGAATGGAAAAAATATTTCGACACGTTCCGCGGCCGCGAAGCCGGCGACGTGCCGCATTCCGATGCGATCCTGCGCATCGAGCAGGCGCAGAAAGTCAACGGCCACGCCCACGATGCGAACGCTGCACCAGCCGCCGACGCGTTATCCGAAAAACAGGCCGCCGTGCTGAAACTGGTGACGGCGTACCGCTCGCGCGGTCATCTCGCCGCCGATCTCGATCCGCTGGGCATGGCGCAGAAACTCAACGCGCCCGATCTCGATCCTGCCTTCCACGGCCTCACTTCATCCGATCTTGAAACGGAGTTCTCGACGGGCTCCATCGCCGGGCCGAAGCGGCTCAAGCTGAAAGACCTGCTCGCGTGGCTGAAGGCGACTTACGCCAGCACCATCGGCGCGGAATTCATGCACATCAGTGACGCCACGCAGCGCCGCTGGATGCACGAGCGGCTCGAATCGTTCGGCGGAAAGTTCGGTCTCTCGGTCGAAGAGCGCAAGCGCACGCTCGAACAGCTCACCCAGGCCGAAGGTCTGGAGCGGTATCTGCACACCAAATACGTCGGACAGAAACGCTTCTCGCTCGAAGGCGGCGACAGCATGATGCCGCTCCTCGACGAACTGGTTCGCCAGGGCGGCAAGGACGGCGTGCGCGACATGGTCGTCGGCATGGCGCATCGCGGCCGGCTCAACGTGCTGGTCAATCTGCTCGGCAAGGCGCCGCAGAAATTGTTCGCCGAATTCGAAGGCAAGTTCGATCATCCGGACGATCCGGCGCACTCCGGCGACGTGAAGTACCACATGGGCTTCAGCGCCGACGTCAAGACGCCGGGCCACACCGTGCATCTGGCCCTCGCCTTCAATCCGTCGCATCTGGAAATCGTCAATCCGGTCGTGGCCGGTTCCGTCCGTGCGCGGCAGACGCGCCGCGGCGACGACGCACGCGAACAGGTGGTTCCCGTGCTCATCCACGGCGACGCGGCCCTTTCGGGCCAGGGCGTCAACATGGAACTGCTCAACATGTCGCAGGCGCGCGGCTTCGCGGTCGGCGGTTCGATCCATGTCGTGGTCAACAACCAGATCGGCTTCACCACCTCCGATCCGGACGACGCGCGCTCGACGTTGTATTGCACCGACGTCGCCAAGATGGTCAACGCGCCGGTGCTGCACGTGAACGGCGACGATCCGGAAGCCGTCGTATTCTGCGCCCGGCTCGCGTTCGACTACCGACTGCAATTCAAGCGCGATGTGGTGATCGACCTGGTCTGCTATCGCCGCCAGGGCCACAACGAGGCTGACGAACCGGCGGCGACGCAGCCGTTGATGTATCAGGTCATCCGCGCGCGTCCGACGGTGCGCGAGTTGTACGCGAAGCGTCTGGCCAGCGAAAGCGTAATCACCGACGACGACGCACGGGCGATGGTCGATGCGTATCGCGCCAAGCTCGACGCGGGCACGCCGATCGCCGACATCGATAGCGGCGTGAAAGACGCCTTCGCGATCGACTGGACGAAATACATCGGCGCCCGACTCGATCAACCGGTCAAGACCGGCGTCGCGGTCGACAAGCTCGCCGCGCTCAACAAGACGATCCTCGACGTGCCGGCAAACATCACACTGCATCCGCGCGTCGCCAAGATTTACGAAGACCGCCAGAAGATGGCGGCCGGCCAGCAGCCGATGGATTGGGGTTTCGCGGAGAATCTCGCCTACGCCACGCTGATCGATCAGGGTTTCGATCTGCGTCTGGTCGGTCAGGATTCCGGCCGCGGCACGTTCTTTCATCGTCACGCCGTGCTGCACGATCAAAACAGCAACGCGACGTATCTGCCGCTGTCGACGGTTCGCGCGAACGCGCACGTCAGTGTGATCGATTCGCTTTTGTCCGAAGAAGCGGTGATGGCCTTCGAATACGGTCATTCCACCGCCGATCCGAACACACTCAACCTGTGGGAAGGCCAGTTCGGCGATTTCGCCAACGGCGCGCAGGTCGTCATCGACCAGTTCATCAGTTCCGGCGAATCGAAATGGGATCGCCTGTGCGGGCTGGTGCTGCTGCTGCCGCACGGGTATGAAGGTCAGGGACCGGAGCATTCCTCGGCGCGTCTGGAACGCTATCTGCAACTGTGCGCGCTGCAGAACATGCAGGTCTGCGTGCCGACCACGCCGGCGCAGATGTTCCATCTGCTGCGCCGTCAGATGGTGCGCGACTGCCGCAAGCCGCTGGTCGTGCTGACGCCGAAATCGCTGCTGCGCCACAAGCTCGCCGTGTCGACGCTCGACGAGTTGGTCAAAGGCAAATTCCAGCTCGTCATTCCGGATTCGACGGCGAAGGCCGGCGCGAAAACGCGCCGCGTCGTGCTGTGTTCGGGCAAAGTCTATTACGACCTGATCGAAGACGCGGCCAAGCGCAAGGTCGACGACGTTGCGATCATTCGTGTCGAACAGCTTTATCCCTTCCCGCGCGCCGAGATCAAGGCCGAGCTCGACAAATATCCGGCGGCGAAGGAAATCGTCTGGTGTCAGGAAGAACCCATGAACCAGGGCGCGTGGTATCAGATCCAGCACCATCTGCTGGCGGTGATCGCCGACGAACATTCGCTGCATTACGCCGGCCGCGTGCGCTCGCCGTCGCCCGCCGCAGGCCACCTGAGTTCGCATGTGGCCGAGCAGAAGACGCTCGTCGAGCAGGCGCTGGTCGGCGCACCCGGCTTCGATCACGCCGCCGAATAAAAACTATACAAATATACAGGACCCGAGAACATGACACTTGAAGTCAAGGTACCCGTTCTGCCGGAATCGGTCTCCGATGCCACCATAGCCACCTGGCACAAGAAGCCCGGTGACGCGGTGAAGCGCGACGAAAATCTGGTCGATCTGGAAACCGACAAGGTCGTGCTCGAAGTGCCCGCGCCGGCCGACGGCGTGCTCAAGGAAATCAAGCAGCAGACCGGCGCGACGGTGACGAGCCAGCAACTTCTCGCCGTGATCGAGGAAGGCGCTGCCGCGGCCGCACCGACGAAGGCGGCCGCGCCTGCTCCTGCTCCGAGCAAGACCGAAGCGCCGAAGATCACCGCAAATGCGTCGGCGCCTCCGGCGAAGCCATCGTCATCGGAAGGTGACGACGCGCCAGTGAAGCCGTCGCAGCCGAAGACGAATGAACTTTCCCCGGGTGGACAGCGGCTCGCTGCCGAAAACAAAATCGATCCGTCGCAAGTGACCGGCACCGGTCGCGGCGGTCAGGTGACGAAAGAAGACCTCGTCAATTTCATGCGTACCGGTCAAGCCGCCGCGCCCGCCGCGAAGTCGCCCTCGCCCGCTGCTGCGACACCGGGCGCACGTCCGGAAGAACGCGTGACGATGACGCGCATGCGCGCCAAGATCGCCGAACGCCTGATGCAGTCGAAAAATTCGATCGCGATGCTGACCTCGTTCAACGAGATCAACCTGGCCAAAGTCTCGGCGATGCGCAAGGAACTCGGCGAGGCTTTCGAGAAGGCTAATGGAATCAAGCTTGGTTTCATGAGCTTCTTCGTCAAGGCCGCGTGCGAGGCGTTGAAGCGTCACCCGATCGTCAACGCATCGGTCGACGGCAACGACGTCATCTACCACGGTTATCAGGACATTTCGGTGGCCGTGTCGACGGATAAAGGCCTGGTCACGCCGGTGTTGCGCAACGCGCAATCGATGAACTTCGCCGACATCGAAAAGCAGATCGCCGCGTACGCCAAAGCCGCGCGCGAAGGTGGTTTGAAACTTGAAGACCTGCAAGGCGGCACGTTCACCATCACCAACGGCGGCACGTTCGGCTCGCTGTTCTCCACGCCGATCGTCAATCCGCCGCAGAGCGCCATCCTCGGCATGCACACGATCAAGGAACGCGCGATCGTGCAGGACGGCCAGGTCATTGCGGCACCGATGATGTACGTGGCCATCAGCTACGACCACCGAATCATCGACGGCAAAGACGCGGTGCTGTTCCTCGTCGACATCAAGAATCAACTCGAGAATCCGCAGCGCATGCTGCTCGGCATGTAATCGAAGGAACGACATGAGCGACCAATTCGACGTCATCGTCATCGGCGGCGGCCCGGCCGGCTACCATGGCGCGATCCGCGCCGCGCAGCTCGGACTCAAGACCGCCTGCGTCGACGCATGGACCGGCAAGGACGGCAAGGCCGCGCTCGGCGGCACATGCCTCAACGTCGGCTGCATTCCGTCGAAGGCAATGCTCGATTCGTCGAAGCAATTCTACAACCTCACGCATTCGTTCAAGGATCACGGCATCAGCGCCGCGAATCCAAGCATCGACGTGAAAACGATGGTCGGCCGCAAGGACAAGATCGTCAAACAGTTCACCGGCGGCGTGGCCCTGCTCTACAAGTCCAACAAGATCACGCCGTATTTCGGTACCGGCAAGTTGCTCAAGGATCGGAAAGTCGAAGTCACCGGCAATGACGGATCCAAGCAGACGATCTCCGCGACCAACGTGATCCTCGCCACCGGTTCGGTGCCGATCGAATTGCCGTTCGCAAAGTTCGACAACAAGTTCATCGTCGACAACGCCGGCGCGCTCGATTTCGACGCGGTGCCGAAAAAGCTCGGCGTGATCGGTGCGGGCGTGATCGGTCTGGAACTCGGCAGCGTATGGCGCAGGCTCGGCGCGGAAGTCACGATCCTCGAAGCGCTGCCGGATTTCCTCGGCACCGCCGATCGCGACGTCGCGAAAATCTCGGCGCGCGAATTCGCCAAGCAAGGTCTGGACATCAAGCTTGGCGCGAAAGTCAGCAAAGCTGAGATCAAAGGCAATGGCGTCGAGGTGACCTACACCGACGCGAAAGGCGAACAGAAACTCGTCGTCGAAAAATTGCTCGTCGCCGTCGGCCGCCGTGCATTCACAAAGGGCGCCCTGGCCGATGACACGGGCGTGAAGCTGGACGATCGCGGCCGCATCGCGGTCGACCAGCATTGCTGGACCGGCGTCGAAGGCGTCTGGGCCGTCGGCGACTGCGTGCGCGGCGCGATGCTCGCGCACAAAGGTTTCGAGGAAGGCATGGCGGTGGCCGAACTGATCGCGGGCAAGGCCGGCCACGTCAACTACGACACCATCCCGTGGGTGATCTACACGGAACCGGAAATCGCCTGGACGGGCAAGACCGAGGAAGAACTGAAAAAAGAAAACGTGCCGTTCAAAGTCGGCACGTTCCCGTTCGCCGCCGTCGGCCGCGCCGTTGCAATGAACGACAGCGTCGGTCAGGTGAAGGTGATCGCGCACGCGGAAACCGATCGAATCCTCGGCGTGCACATGGTCGGACCGGAAGTGTCCGAACTCATCGCCGAAGCCGTCGTCGCAATGGAATTCCACGGATCGGCAGAAGACCTCGCGCGCATCGTGCACGCGCACCCGACGCTGAGCGAAGCCGTGCATGAGGCAGCGCTGTCGGTGGACAAGCGGGCGATTCACAAAGTCAATTGACCGCGGAGGCGAGCACAATGAGCAGTCGCGTAGCCTTGGTTCTGCTTGTCGCGCCGTTGTCCGTTGCGGCTCAAGCGTTATTGCCGGGCGGCGACGAAAAACAGCCGGCGCAGATTCCCGCGGCGTTGCGTGCCGATGTTGCCTTGGCCGAATCGCTTGGCCAGCAGGTCTACTTTCGCGATCGCGCCGCGGAGAAAACGACCGACCGTCTGGTTGAGGCCAAAGCGTTTGCTCATCCTCCGCCGGACCCGCAAGGCTGGGTCACGACCGAGATTGACGATGGCAAATTGCGCGTTAGCTATATCGCAAAGATCAACGGTTCACTGAAAGCGTTTGCCGAAGCCGACTACGATCCGCAGCGCGATGCGACATCGAACGCACACGCTCTGCAAGAACCGCGTCCACTTTCCGCAGAGGAAATCGCCGAGGCGCAAGCAGTACAAACGGTCGTGAAGGAGGAATGGCTGCGTTGCGCACCAACGTACAACGAAGTTGTGCTCGGCGCGCATGATCGTGATACCACCGCCCTTCGCGTATTCCTGATTCCCGCGCGCGCGAGCCGCGACGACTATCCGATGGGCGGATTCCATTTGTTCACCACCAGCGCCGATGGCAAGTCCGTAATCAGTCATTTCAGTCAGACCAAGACGTGCCTGAACGGCCCGCATCCCGACAAGACGGTTGCGCTGATGTCCTCGCAGATCACGTCGCCGGCGCCGACGGCGTTTCACGTTTTCATGAATCTGAATTACGGCCTGCCGGTCTACACCGTGACCGTGCAGAATAATATTTTGTGGAACATAAAGGATGGAAAGATCACCGTCGCCTCGCTGGACGGGCCGGCGAAGAACTGAGCATTTCCCTCAAACATTACGACGTCCAGATCATCATCGCGCACGCCGCGAAACCTACCGCGCTGATCGAGAACCATAGACCAAACACGATCCGCCAGAATGCCGGCTCCGAAAGATTTTGCGCAAACCGTCCGAATCCGCGTCGACCGCCCGCCATTGCGTCGACCACGGCGCCGACGTCGGACTTTCCACCCGTCGAATAGCGCTGCACCACATCGCCGAGTGTGGCGGCACGCAGGAACGCGACGACGAGACCTACCGCAGCAGACGACAACAGCGCGTGCAACCAGACATTCATGCGGACTTCTCGAATCGAAACCAGATGGCAAGCATAGCGACGAAACGAGCGCGTTTGAATTAAAGTCGCGACTGCCGATCGTCGAGCAACGTCGAAGGATCACTGACATGGACTCCAATCAATCGTTTCGCGCCTTCCGCATCCACGCGGACAAGAACGTCACATCGCGCCGGCATTGAGGAGATGAAGATCGACGATCTGTCGAAAGGCGAAGTCGTCATCAAGGTCGCTTACTCCAGCGTCAACTACAAGGACGCGCTTGCCGGATCGGGCAAGGGAAAAATCCTGCGCCAGTCGCCGTTGAATGGCGGCATAGATGTGTCGGGAACGGTCGTCGCCTCGACCGACCCTGTTTTCAAGGAAGGCGACGCAGTGCTATGCACCGGCAGTGGATTGTCAGAGACGCGCGACGGCGGCTATGCCGAATACGCGCGACTGGAATCCCGCTGGACAATTCTGTTGCCGAAAAGTCTTTCGCTGCGCGAAGCGATGGTGCTCGGAACGGCCGGGTTCACAGCCGCGTTGTCGCTGTACCGCATGACGCAGAACGGGCAGACGCCGCAGATGGGACCGATCGTCGTCACCGGCGCGACGGGCGGTGTCGGCCAGCTCGCCATCGACATCCTCACGCAAGCCGGTTACGAAGCGCATGCAATCAGCGGCAAGATTGCGCATTTCGACGACCTCATCGCCCTCGGTGCGAAGCAATGCATCTCGACGCAAGACCTGTATTGGGGCCAGCGTCCGCTCGAATCGACCAAGTGGGCCGGCGCCATCGACAATGTCGGCGGCGATCTACTGTCCGGACTCACGCGCGTGATCCATCCCTACGGCAACATCGCCAGTTGCGGCAACGCGGCGGCCATCGAACTGCAGACGACGGTGCTGCCGCTCATCCTGCGTGGTGTCAGTCTGCTCGGCATCGCCTCCGCCGGCACCGCGCGGAATATCCGCGACGAAATCTGGCAGCATCTTTCCTCCGACTGGAAGCCGGCGCACCTGGAGCGCATTGCCACGAGCGAGGTTTCTCTCGACGGATTGCCCGCCGTCTTCGACAAGATGATGAGCCGCGCATCGTTCGGACGAACGGTAGTAAAAATCGGCTGATCCGCGTTCTCGATTCAGCGCGAGCAATGCGCGCTAACACGCTGGTGCGCGTATGGTTTTTTTTCGCTGCTGCGAGCGTCTTCGTATACGCTCGTACACGTCCTCTTAATGCCTGTTGTTTTCTACGGTTCGCCCCGTAGAATGCAAGCCGTCCGTGATCCGTGAACAGGAACCGTATGGCGCGTATTCTGATCGTCGACGATTCGCCGTCTCAGCTCGTCAGCTTGAAACGCATCGTCGAGAAGTTGGGGCATCAGACCATTACCGCCGAGGATGGGGCCGCAGGCGTGGAAGTCGCCAAGCGTGAGGTTCCGGATCTGATCCTGATGGACGTGGTGATGCCGAACCTCAACGGATTCCAGGCCACACGTACCATCGCGAAGGATACGAAGACCAGCCACATTCCGATCGTTCTGGTCACGACGAAGGATCAGGAAACCGATCGCGTCTGGGGAATGCGCCAGGGCGCGAAAGCCTATGTCACCAAGCCGGTAAACGAAGGCGAGCTTGCCGACACGATCGGGAAGCTGCTGCCGGCGGCGTGATTTCTTGGGTCCGATCGCAACATCGAGCGCAGGGTTTACGCCGTCTCGTGGCGCGGATTCCAGTCGAACGTCTTGGACATTTCTTCGTAGAGTTTTCGCCGTTCGGCGCTGTCGGCTTTCGGTGCGTGCACTTCGAGCGTGACGATCTGATCGCCCGGCGTGCGCCCGGGCATGCCGCGTCCGCGCAGGCGCATACGTTTGCCGCTGTCGGAGCCCGCGGGAATTTTCAGTTCGACTTCACCGCCGAGCGTCGGCACTTCCACGGTCGCGCCCAGCGCGGCTTCCCACGGCGCCACGGGCAGCGTGAGCAGGATGTTGCGGCCTTCGAGCTGGAATCGGTTGTCGGACTGGATGCCGACTTCAAGCAGCAGATCGCCCCCCGGGCCGCCGCCCGCACCGGGCGAGCCCTGTCCTGATAGACGAATCTGCTGGCCAGGCAGGATGCCGGCAGGGATTTTCACTTCGAGCGTGCGCTCGCCCGAACCATCGCGCAGGCTGATGCGTTCCTTGCCGCCGCTGAACGCGACAGCGAGGGGGATTTCGATGCGCGCCTGCACGTCGCGACCGCGGCGCGGTCCGGCCGCACGGCCGCCGCCGGGGCGCGCGCCGCCGCGACCGAACAGTGATTCGAAGAAATCACTGAAGCCGCCTTCGCCTTGCAGGTCGGAGAAATCGAATTCCGCGCCGTCGCCGAAATGGGGCGGCGGATGGAATTCATCGCCGGGCCGGTAGCCGCTGGCTTTCAATTGATCGTAGGCGCGGCGTTTGGCGGGGTCTTTCAGCGCTTCGTACGCTTCGTTCACCGCCTTGAATTTTTCTTCGGCACCCGACTCCTTGCTCACGTCGGGATGGAATTTGCGCGCGAGCTTGCGGTACGCGGATTTTATCTCCGCGTCGCTGGCGTCGGCCTTTACACCGAGAACCTCGTAGTAATCCTTGAATTGCATGGTCGGTCCGTTTTCACCCTAATGATGTGCGCTGGACGCAAAAAAGCAAAGCCCGCGGTCGAACGAATCAACCGCGGGCCGTTTTTGACGTCGAAAACTCAGTGGGAGACGGCGATGCGGCGTGGCGTGGTCTCGGGCTTTTTCGGGATCGAAATCTCGAGGACGCCGTGTTTGCCGGTGGCGCTGATGCCTTCCGGATTGGCGCTGTCCGGCAGCGCGAAACGGCGGTAGAACGAGCCGTACGAGCGCTCAACGCGCGTCAGTTTTTCGCTCTCGGTCTTCGTCTCGGACTTGCGCTCGCCCTTGATCGAGAGGATGCCCTTGTCCATGTGCACTTCGATGTCCGTCGGGTCCACGCCCGGAATGTCGGCGAGGATCACGAAACGGTTGCTCTCTTCCTTGATGTCCACGCGCGGCGTCCACTGGCTGGTGACGACGTTGGACTGATCGGTGTCGTCTTCGCCGAGGAAACGGTCGAACACGTTCTTGATTTCTTCCTGGAAGCGGTTCTGGGTACCCCATGGGTAATAACGCGTAATGGTCATGTGCTAACCCTGATGTCTGGCCGGGCACGGTCGGCCCGTATGCCGACCAAATATGGATTTCCTCCCCCGTTTCAAGGGTGCGACAATGCAGGCAGACGATCCGTTTTCGATCCGTTTAATTTCGCAAGGAGAAAACCTAGTGACGATCAAGGTAGGCGACCGTATCCCGAACACCACGCTGAACTTTCTGAAGGACGGCGTGCAGGCCATCAACACCGACGAGATCTTCAAGGGCAAAAAAGTGGTGCTGTTTTCCGTACCCGGCGCCTTCACGCCGACCTGCTCGGCCAAGCACCTGCCCGGCTATGTGGAAAAATTCGACGAGTTCAAAAAGAAGGGTGTCGACGTCGCCTGCATCGCCGTGAACGATGCCTTCGTGATGAACGCGTGGTCCAAGGATCAGCACGTACCTGAAGGTTTATTGATGCTGGCCGACGGCAACGGCGCGTTCACCAAGGCGCTGGGCCTTGAAATGGACGGCACCGCGTTCGGCCTCGGCATGCGCGGCAAGCGCTTCGCGCTGTACGCCGAAGACGGCGTCGTGAAACACCTGTGGGTGGAAGCGCCGGGCGAATTCAAGGTCTCCGCTGCCGATGCGGTAATGGCTGCTATCGCCTGATTCTGATCGCGGGAGAAAAGTTGGCGCGCGCAGCCCATGAGCGGCTGCGCGACAAAAATGGCCACTGCACCGGCGTGTTGATAGGCTCGCCTATCGACAGCGAGCCAATCACTCCGCCGGTGGCGGTGCGATATCCGCAGACGCGTCGCCGTTCTCGGCACCTTCTTCGCCCTCACCCGCCAACGCCTCGATGCGCACCACGCCGACCAGGTTTTCTTCCTGCGGCAGGCGAATCAGCGTCACGCCTTGTGTGTTGCGTCCTACGCGTGCGATTTCGCTCGCCCGTGTGCGCACCAGCGTGCCCTGATTCGAAATCAGCATCAGTCCGTAGGTATCGTCGAGCTGCACGGCGCCGACCAGCGAGCCATTGCGATCCGAACACTGGATCGCGATCACGCCCTGCGTGCCGCGGCCCTTGCGTGGATACTCGGACAATTCGGTACGTTTGCCGAAGCCGCGCTGCGTCGCGGTGAGGATGTCGCCTTCGCCGTCGGCCACGATCATCGACACGACGTGCGCCTTGTCGGTGAGTCGGATGCCGCGCACGCCGTGCGCCGTGCGGCCCATCGGACGCACTTCGTCTTCGGCGAAACGCACCGCTTTGCCGTTGCTGGCGAACAGGAATACGTCGCGTGACCCATCGGTGATGGCGACGTTGACCAGACCGTCGTCGTCGTCCAGATCGATGGCGCGAATGCCGTTGGCACGCGGGCGCGAATAATCGCTGAGCGGCGTCTTCTTCACAGTGCCGTTGCGTGTAGAGAAGAACACGTAACGATCTTCCGGGAAATCACGCACAGGCAAAATCGCCTGCACTTTTTCGTTCGCTTCGAGCGGCAGCAGATTCACGATTGGCTTGCCGCGCGAGCCTGGACCCGCATCCGGAATCTTGTGCACCCGCAGCCACAGCACGCGCCCGGCGCTGGTGAATGCGAGCAGCGTGTCGTGCGTGTTGGCGATCCAGAGTTTCTCGACGAAATCCTCTTCCTTGATCGCGGTCGCCATGCGGCCCTTGCCGCCGCGCTTCTGCGCGCGATAGATGCTGACCGGCTGCCGCTTGGCGTAACCGGCGTGCGACATGGTCACGACCACGTCTTCCGGCACGATCAGATCGAGCACGTCCAAATCTTCCTGACTTGACTGGATCACCGTGCGCCGCTCATCACCGAATTCGTTTCTCAACTCGGCCAGTTCATCGCGGATCACCTGCATCAGCTTGTCGGGATTCTCGAGGATCTCGATCAGTCCACCGATCGTGGTGAGCAGTTCCTTGAATTCGTCGGACAACTTTTCCTGCTCCAGCCCGGTGAGGCGGTTCAGGCGCATCTCGAGGATTTCCTTCGCCTGCGCTTCCGACAGGCGATAACCCGCGTCCGACAGACCGAACTCCGGCGCCAGCGTTTCCGGACGAGAGGCGCCACTGCCCGCCGAGGCGAGCATGGCGCGCACCGGGCCGGCTTCCCAGGTTTCGCCAAGCAGGCGTTCTCGCGCGATCTGCGGCGTCTGCGAGGTGCGGATCACTTCGATCATGCGATCGATATTGGCCAGCGCGACAGTGAGGCCTTCGACGATATGCGCCCGATCGCGCGCCTTGCGAAGCTCGAAAATCGTACGGCGCGTGACCACTTCGCGGCGATGGCGCACGAAGGCTTCCAGAACTTCCTTCAGCGCCAACAGACGCGGCTGCCCATCGACCAGCGCGACCATGTTGATGCCGAAGGTGACCTGCATCTGTGTCTGCTGGAACAGATTGTTCAACAGCACGTCGGCCATTGTGTCCTTGCGCACTTCGATGACGATGCGCATGCCGTCCTTGTCGGACTCGTCGCGCAAACCGTCCGACGAAATGCCTTCGATGATTTTTTCCTTGTGCAGTTCGGCAATCTTTTCGATCAGCCGCGCCTTGTTCACCTGATACGGCAGTTCCGTGACGATGATCGTCTCGCGGCCGGCGCTGTCGGTTTCGATTTCGGTCTTCGCGCGCACGAGGATGCGGCCGCGGCCGGTGCGATACGCTTCGAGGATGCCCGCAGCGCCGTTGATGATGCCGCCGGTCGGGAAATCCGGGCCGGGAATGTGCTGCATCAGCACGTCCAGACCGATCGACGGATCCTCGATCAGCGCCATGATCGCGTCGATCACCTCGCGCAGGTTGTGCGGCGGGATGTTCGTCGCCATGCCGACGGCGATGCCCGCCGAACCATTGATCAACAGATTCGGGATGCGCGCCGGCAGTGCGCTCGGTTCGCTTTCCTTCTCGTCGTAGTTGGGGACGAAATCGACCGTGTCTTTATCGATGTCGGCAAGCAGATACGAGGTGAGACGCTGCAGGCGGCATTCGGTGTAGCGCATCGCCGCGGCAGCATCGCCGTCGACCGAGCCGAAGTTGCCTTGCCCGTCGATCAGTGGATAGCGCAGCGAGAAATCCTGCGCCATGCGCACTAGCGCGTCGTAAATGGAAGAGTCGCCGTGCGGATGGTATTTACCCATCACGTCGCCGACCACGCGCGCGCATTTCACGTAGGCGCGGTTCCACACGTTGTTGGTTTCCTGCATGCCGAAAAGTACGCGGCGATGTACCGGTTTCAATCCATCCCGCACGTCCGGCAGGGCGCGGCCGACGATCACGCTCATGGCGTAATCGAGATAGCTCTGCCGCATTTCATCTTCGATGTTTACACGAATGATTTCTTTGGCTAGCTCAGCCATTCGACAAATTTCCTGGTGATTTTTCCGACGTGGAGCGCACCGGAATTGGCGCGCCGCAGCCTCCCGCCGCAACCGCGGAATTCTATCACATGGCGCGAAATTAAGCCACTAAAAAAACCATTAAAATCAAAGAATTGGGATGGGAAAATCAGCTTCGCGGCAGAGTCGCTGGAATCATCCTTCCGGCGGCTTTTTCGGATGCCGGAAAACCCAGTAGCGGGATGCCGTGTAGTTGACGCCGAGGCCCGCCAGCGAGCCCAGGCCGACGGCTAGGATGAGCCACTGTTTGTCGAGATTGAAAAAGTATACAAGCGCGGAATACGCGGCGAAATTGCACGCGAAACCCCAGCTCATGGCAAACACGTACTGCACCCATTCGACGACGATCTTCTGCCGTCGGGGTCCCTTGAAGGTGACGCTGCGATTGAAGATCCACGTCGCCGTGGCCGCGCAGAGAAACGAAATGAGGCGCGCGCTGTAGCGATCCCAATGCAGCAATACGACCAGGATCTGCAGGACGCCGGCGTCCACGACGAATCCGACGAACCCGCCGAAGCAGAAGGTCAGAAGCTGCTTAACGCTAGATTTGCGCACGGCTCGGCATCTTCACGCGAACAACGACTGCATTTTTTCGGCGGTCGGTTTGTCGATCACTCCGCGTTCGGTGACGATCGCATCGATCAGATCCGCCGGCGTGACGTCGAACACCGGGTTCCACGCCTGCGCACCTTCGATGACGTGCCGCTTGCCCGTGGCGATGCCGAACAGCTCTTCCGGATGGCGCAGTTCGATCTCGATGTGCTCGCCGTTCGCCGTGGACATGTCCACCGTCGATGACGGTGCGACGACCATGAATTTCACGCCGTAATGCCGGGCGACGATGGCGAGCTGGTGCGTGCCGATCTTGTTGGCCGTGTCGCCGTTGGCGGCGATGCGATCGGCACCGACGATGACCCACTGCACCGCGCCGGATTTCATCAGGTGCGCGGCGGCGGAATCGGCGATGAGCTTCGCCGGAATCTTGTCGCGCACCAGTTCCCACATGGTCAGCCGCGCGCCCTGCAGCCACGGACGCGTTTCGCCGGCGTATACATGTGCAATTTTCCCATCCGTCACACCGGCGCGAATCACGCCGAGCGCCGTGCCATAACCGGCCGTGGCCAGCGAACCGGTGTTGCAATGGGTCATCACGCCGCTGCCCGGCGCGATCAGATCCGCGCCGAGGTGACCCATGCGGCGGTTTGCGGCGAGGTCCTCGTCCTGAATTGCACGGGCTTCGACTTCCAGTGCAGCGACGGGATCGGCCGGATCGAGGTCGAGCACTCCGCGCACGCGCGCGAGCGCCCAGGCGAGATTCACGGCAGTCGGGCGCGACGCCTTGAGTTTTTGCAGCGACGGGTCGAGCGACTGCAGGTTCGGCTTTTCACCCGCTTCACGCAGACGGCGCGCTTCGATCGCCACACCCCACGCGGCGGCGATGCCGATCGCCGGAGCGCCACGCACGACCAGATCGCGGATCGCGTTGGCCACGTCGTCGGCATTGCGGCACTCGATGTAGGTTTCCAGCAGCGGTAGCTGGCGCTGGTCGAGAAGTGTCAGCACGCCTTCGCGATAGGCGACGGCGCGAATGGTGTCGTGTGCGTCGCGCTGATCCATTGCAACGATTCCGTAAAGTGAACCGGAGCATACCTTATGCGGCGGCGTGCATGCGATTTCAACGCGCGTGCTGCTACGATTTCCGCATGCCTCGAACGCCCGCGAAAAAAACCGCGCGAAGAAAAAGCGCCGCACGCAAATCGGTGAAGCCGCGCAGCCGGCAGATCGCCGCGCGCAAGACGAAAGACGCACAGTTCATGGCCCTGCTGCGCGGCAAGTGCATGCGTGCGGCAAGCATCGGTGCGCTGACCGCGGGCGCCGAAGCCGTGCCGGGCCTCGGCCGCGCGCTCGGATTTCTGTTCGGCGAGATGGTCGATGCGACGATGCTGTCGAATGTGCAGCGCGGTCTGGTCGACGGCACGTTCGCCATCTATGGATTCGACGTATCAGGCGAGTTGCAAAGTATACTTATCGACAAAATCCACATTGTCGGCGCCGGCGCGAGCGTGGCCACGGACACTGCGCTTCGCGGTCTGCTGGAACGCAGCTTGCGTCGCGCGGGAAGTTTGCTCACGCATCGCCTGCTGCCGATCGTGCCGGTAATGACCTCGGCGCTCAGCAACGCTGCGATCACCTATGCCGTGGGCAAACGCGCGCAGGCGATCGCCAAACGCGGTGACGGCTCGCTCGACGGTATGCCCGATGCGCTGCGCACGTTTACCGGCATCGACGAGCGCCGCGTGTTCGACTGGACGATGGGTGCGATCCGTGGTTCGACCGGAACGCTGTCGAACGCGTTCTCGCGGGTGAAGGCAGCGCTGACGCCGCGCCGCCGTTCGAAGAAGGCGTCGACCGCGTAAATCGCGATCGACGCGTGGAGGATCAGCCCGTCTTGCCGGGCTGCAGGAAGAACTCACCCGCTTCATGGCCGGCGAACTGGATCGGCGCGTATTCGGGCGCCTGCTGCAATCCCGCCTTCTGGTTGCGCAATGCCATGCCGGTGGCGATTTCGCGGAAGAGCTGCTGACCGGTGAGCAACTGGTTGTTGCTGTTGAGGACGCTGAGCAACGAACTGGCGAAAACCGAATGCTCGCTGTTGTTCGCCGCATCGGCGACCGGCTGCACGCCACCGGACGTGAGCGCGGTGCGCGATTTGCCGGCGACCATCGTTTTCACCCAGTCGCCCCAGGCGCTGTCGGGCATGCCGCCGCCGAACGTCGCGAGCGAGGAGCGCGTCATCGTGCCGGAATAGCACGAGTCGGCGATGACCAGCACGTGCTTGGCATCCATCGTGGTGAGGATGTCACTTACGGCGCGATTCGATATCCACGTGTTCGGTTGCGAGGTCTGCGCGTCCACCGGCAACCAGTAGCCTTGTCGAGCGCTATCCAATTCGCCGTGCCCGGCGTAGTAGACGAGAAGGTTGTCGTTTTCCTTCAGCGTCTCGCGCATGTCGTTGAGCGCGGACAGGATCTCGAAGCGATTGGCGTTAGTGAGCAGGCGCACGTCGTAGCCGTACTTCGACTGCAGCACACCACCGATCGCCTTGGCATCCGCGGCGGCACTCTTCAGTGTCGGATAGGTGGAATAGGTGTCATTGCCGATGATCAGCGCGTAATACTTGCCGAGCTTGACACCCGACGGCAGCGTGTTGACCTTGAGGCCCGCACCGCTTTGCGCCATGCGCGCATCGGTGGCGTTGCCGGGACCGGGCACGAGCACGAAATCGAGCACCGCCTTGCCGCCGGCCTTGTCGACGGCTGAAACCTGCACCGCCGTGTTGTCGCCGGAGACCGGCACGTGCGTCTTGAAGATGCCGCTGGAATCGACGGTGATCGTCTGCCCGTTGAGGCTGAGCGTGGTCAGTCCAGCCGGCGCCTGCACGCGGCCGACGACGTCGATACCATCCTGCGATTTCGGCACCGAGGCGGCCGGCTTGGCCGAACCACGCGTCATCGCTAGTGCCGGTTGCAGAATTTCGACTTTGAGATCGCCGTTGAGGCTCGCGGTGGTCACGCCGGACGACGCTGCCGCCGGACTGCCGTCGCTCTCGATGCGCGACTGCAGACTGGCGATCTGGGTGCGTTGCGACGACATCTCCTGACGGCGCTGCGAGAGCTGCGTTTCCATCTGCTTGAGCAGACGCTTGGAGTCGTCGTTTTGCGCATGCTCGCGGGTGAGTTCGGCGCGCGCTTCGTCGAACTTGGCCTGCGCATCCTGCCGCTGCTGATCGTTCTGCGAAATCTGCTGCTGCAGTTGGGCGTTGCGCTCGCGCGCTTCACGCAACGCGCGATCCATCTGCGCCGCGGATTGCTTGAGCGCGGCCATGTCGGCGTTGTTGCCGCCCTGCTCGCGCGATTTCAGGCGCGCGATTTCCGCTTCGGCATCGGCCAGTTGCTTGGCGTTTGCCGTTTGCGCGGCCTCGAGCTCTTTCTGCTTGGCGGCCAGATCGCGTTCGCGCGCTTCGTTGTCGGATTTCAGCTTGAGGAATTGCGGATCCTTGTCCGATCCGACTTTCGCCTGCTCGGCATCGAGCTTGCGGCGCACGTCGTTGAGATCGGCCTGCGATTTTTGATAGCTCTGCTGCTTGGTCTGGAGTTCGGACTTGAGCTTGTCGACCTGTCCGCGCAACTGCGCCGACTTTTCCTGCTCGGCGCTCAACTGCGTGCGCAGCGTGGCGCTTTCGGCCTTCGCCTGCGTGACTTCCGCGGTGACGGTCGAGGCGAAGACGAGTTTGTCGTTGCTCACGCCGGATGCTTCGCCGTAAAGGTTCAGCGCCTTGGCGATGTCGCGATCGACGCCAAGTCCCTGTTCGTAGAGATAGCCGAGATTGATGCGTGCGCGGCGCGAATTCTGCGCGGCGGCTTTTTCGAACCACTCCTTCGCCTTGGCGTAGTCGGGCTCGGTGCCGAGACCTTTCAGATAGATTTCGCCAACGTAGTTCTGCGCATCGGCATCGCCGGCTTCGGCCTGCCCCAACCACACTTTCAGCGCGGTCTGGTAATTGGCGCGGTCATACGAAACGAATTCGCCGCCGCGGATTTCGCAGTCGGCCTGCGTGGTGCGGATCGGGCGGCGCGCGCCCATGAACGTGGAGGAACGGCCGAGCTTGCGCATCTGGCCGGGAAGCAGGCAGTCGACTATCAGGAGATCCTCGGGATTGCGCGTCTGCACAGTGGCGCGCGCCACGCGATCCGGCGCGAACATGCCCGCGCACGCCACGACCGCAAAGGCGGTCAACAAAGGTAACGGACTGAGCCGCGACAGACGGTACCAGCGCCCCATAAAAATCCCCTTGTCGTGTAACGACGGTATATGGCGTTATTACTTTGCCGTTATACTCATTATAGGCCGCCAATGTTGCTTGGGGATACGGGAGAATCGGGGATGAACGTTAGTCTTCGCCGCGCCGCCGGTCGCGTCTGGTCCGTCGTGACCACGCTGCTGCTGCTGACGGTCAGCGTTTGTGCGAATGCACAATCCAATGTGATGTCGATCGCCGGTGGTAGTGGACAGAGCAACTACGTGAACCAGGAGTTGCCGAATCCGCTGACTGTGTCGTTCTCCGGCGCGTCCTACGTGCAGCTCGACTGGGAAATCAGCAACGGCAACGGCTATTTCACGCAAAGTAACACTTCTTCGTACAACCCTTCCTTCGATACATCGCTGAACAATACGAACAGCGTGAATGTCGTGCTGGGATCGACGCCGGGGCCGGTACAGGTGACGGTCACCTGCGTCAGCGGCTGCGATACCGTACAGACGCTCACGTTCAATGAAACCGCGAACCGACAACCGCCGTATCTGCAGATGGAGATCGCCGGCGGCAACAACCAGTCCGGTCCGCCGGGCAGCGTGCTGCCGCAAGCGTTGCGCGTAAATCTCACGCCGACGCCGTTCGGCTATGACGGACCGTTCCAGGAAACGATCACCTGGACCGTCGACTCGGGTAACGCCACGTTCGTCGAATCGGGGTCGGCCACGTTCAGTGAAGTAGTCAATCTCGGATCGGGGCAACCCGGTAGCGCCAATCGAACGCGTGCGCTCGCCGCTGCGACGTCCGCCGCACGTGCGCACTTGCAGCTTGGCCCTACGCCCGGTGCGGTGACCGTGCGCGTGCAGTGTCCGGATTGCACGTCCGGCAAGACACAAACGTTCAATGAAACTATCACGCCGAGCACGAGCGGCTCGCTGGCGAAACTTTCCGGCGATCTGCAAAGCGGGCAGATCGGAACGCAGGCGGCGCTCCCACTGGTCGTGAGCCTGCCCAACGGCAACGGGCAGACCATCACGTGGAGCGTGACCGGCGGACAGGCGACGCTGAGCGCCACGTCGACCACGATCGATGCGAACGGCCAATCGCAAATCACCTTCCGCTACGGCAACGGCGCCGGGCCCATTTCGATACAGGCCACCGCAGGCACTGCCGGAACGGTGGTGTTTAGTGAAACGGCGCTATCGGGCACGGCGACAGTGGTGAGCGGCAACAACCAGTCCGGCACGACAGGAAGCGCGTTGCAGCCGTTCGTCCTGCAACTGGGTTCTTCATCCGGCGGCGCAAGCGGCGTGACGGTGACCTGGACGATCGTGCAAGGCACGGGCACGCTGGGCTCGTCCACCACGGTGACCGATGGCACCGGCCGCACCAGCAACACGCTCACGCTCGGCGCCAATGCCGGCACCGTGGTCGTGCAGGCGTCGGCGCAGGGATTCGGTTCGATCACTTTCACTTCCACGGCCGTGTCCGGCGCACCGGGCGGCGCCGTGCTGACGATCGTTTCGGGCAACAACCAGCCGCTGATCCCCAATCAGAGTTCGCAGCCGCTGGTGGTGAAACTGACCACCAACAATTCACCGGTTCCCGGCGTGACGATCCAGTGGACGGTTTCCGGTTCGTCGGGCTCGCTCGACAATTCAACGACTGTCACCGACAGCACGGGACAGACGCAAAATCGCGTCAAGGTCGTGCTGCCCGCGTCGTATACGGTGACCGCGCAAGTGGCCAATCAGCCACTGATCGCACCGGCGACGTTCACGTTCGACAACGCTGTCGGCAACTTGCCGGCACTCAACCCGGCACAGTTCGGCGTGGCGCACGCCATCGACCGCGCCTGCCCGGCGCTAGCCGCGGCCACGAACCTGACGCCGCAACAGCAGGACCTGCTGCAGCGCTGCTCGGAGATCGTGGTCAACTCCGGCACCAATCCGCAACAGGTGCCCGCCGCGCTGGATGCGATGCTCAACAACAAGACCGTGCCGCAGGCCGGGCTCGCCGACACCGTGATGCAAGGTCAGTTGACCAACCTCAACACACGCCTGGCCGAATTGCGCCAGGGCGCGCATGGCTTCAGCGCGGGCGGGCTGGCGTTGAACGAAGACGGCCGTTCGCTGCCGCTGGCCTCGTTGTCGGACATGTTCACGAGCTACCGCAAGGATCCGAAGGAAAGCACCGACGACGAAGTGGGCAAGGACTTCGCGCGCTGGGGCTTCTTCGCCACCGGCCTGATCGATCGCGGCGGCGCATCGTCCGACGGCATGAGTCCTGGGTTCGATTTCCACAACGCGTCGATCACCTCGGGCATCGACTACCGCTTCAACGACACCTTCGTCGGCGGTCTCGCCCTCGGCTACGCAAGCAACAATTCCAGCCTCGACGAAAACGCAGGCAAGATCGACGTCAACAGTTACAGCCTCAACGCGTACTTCACGTGGTATCGCAACAACGATTTCTACGTGGAAGGTTCGGCCGTCGCCGACTGGCTCAACTACGATCTCAGCCGCAACATCGTCTACCAGATCGCGAGCCTCTCCGGCGGTACAACGAACGTCAACAACACCGCGGAAGCTTCGCCCGACGGACGTCAGTACACGCTGTCGCTGTCGGTCGGCAAGGATTTCAACCGCGAAGCGTGGACGATCAGTCCGTATATCCGCGGCGTGTACACGCACGTCACGCTCGATGGTTTCGACGAGCACATGCGCGACACCACCGGTCCCGGCTCCGGCCTCGGTACGTCGGTGGACAGCCGCTCGTTCACCTCGGAGCTCGGCGTGCTCGGCGGACGCATCAGCCGTACCGTGTCGATGGACTGGGGCGTGCTGGTGCCCAATGCGCTGGTCGAATGGAACCACGAGTTCAAGAACGATCCGCAGACCGTGGTCACGCGTTTCCTGGCCGATCCCACGCAGACGCCGATCATCGTCACCGACACGCGCGTGGACCAGAATTACTTCAATCTCGGCATCGGTCTGAACGCGATACTGCCGGGTGGACGCTCCGGATTCCTCTACTACGAACACGTGACGGGCTACTCGGGTATCCATGAGAACCGCCTGTCGGCAGGTATCCGCATCGAGTTTTGACGATGTGTCCCTTTACCTGTTCCGCTTGCGCATGCCGCGTCCCGCGCGGCATGCTATGGCCGCCGCGTTCGATGACATCGATGCGGGCCACAGTGCTCGTCGGGGAGTTCCGCAGGTGTCGTCAAGCGCATGATTGATCCGCATGATTGAATTCGGTCACAGCACCCACGTTGGCTTGCGTCGCGAGCACAACGAGGACACCTACTACGCCGACGCCGATCTCGGGCTGTGGCTGGTCGCCGATGGCATGGGCGGTCACGAACATGGCGAAGTGGCCAGCGCGCTGGCGCGCGATACCGTCGTCCGCGAAGTGAAGGAAGGCGCGCCGCTCGCGCAGGCGGTGCAGCGCGCGGACGAAGAAATCATCCAGCACTCCAGCAAGAAAGCCGAAGCGCTGCCGATGGGCACGACCATCGCTGCGATCCGCATGCGCGGCGAAGAGTATGAGATGTGCTGGGTAGGCGACAGCCGCGTATACATCTGGAACGGCGAGCTGAAACAGTTATCGCAGGATCACTCCTACGTGCAGGAGCTGATCGATCAAGGCGCGATCACGCATGAGCAGGCGCGCACGCATCCGCATCGCAACGTCGTCACGCAGGCGCTCGGCGTGACCGATCCGCAAAGCCTGCGTGTCGAAACGCTGCGCGGCACGCTGCAACCCGGCATGCAGATCCTGCTGTGTTCGGATGGGCTCACCGAGGAAGTCAGCGATCCGGAAATCGGCGAGGTGCTGGCGCGGCAGGATTTGTCGGCGCAGGAGTGCGTCGATCATCTGATCCTGGCTGCGCTCGATGGCGGCGGCTCCGACAACGTTACCGTCATCCTGATCCGCAATCGCTGATTTTTCTTCCGCGCTCGCGCGCGAGACTTTCTTCGGCGCTCGCTGGCGGAGTTTGTACTTGCTCGTCATTCCCGCGAAAGCGGGAATCCAGCGCCTTTCGCGACGCGGCGCAATCGATGCGCCTACGCTCAGACGTACGCGCGTCTACCCACCCTGCTCTTTCTTGGCGAGTTCGACCTTCAGGCTGACTAGGTTCTGGTTGTTCGGATCGGCGCGAAGTCCCTTATCGATGAACTCGTCCGTCGCAGTGAACAGGCCCTGGTTGAGCGCGGTGCGCGCAGCCTGCTCGTAATACGTGGCGATTTGCGCGAGGCCGCGTTTGGCTTGCGCGTTCGATGAATCGCGGCGCAGCGCTTCGCGATACATATCGATGGCGTTCTCGCCTGGCGGAAAGTCGAGTTTCTCGCCGTAGTTTTTCTGGCCGAATGCCAGGAACTCGTCGCCGCGCGACAGCAGCGTCGGCAAATCCAGTTTCATGATCGCCGCTGTCGCCTGGTTTTCTTCCAGGCTTGGCGGTGGTGCTTGCGGCGGCTGAATCGGCGCCGGTTGCGCGGGAGTGGCCGTCGCTGTATCGGTCGGCACCGGAGCTGTACCACGACGAATGACGAACCAACCCACCGCCACAACCAGGACGAACACGGCGACAGCAACGCCTGCCATCGCGCGCGCCGACAATCTCGGTCCAGCCGATGTCTCGGCGGTTGCGGCCGGCATCGAACCGGGTACCGGCGTCAGGCTTTTCAGCGTGGTGCGTTTGCGCGCGGCCTGCTGCGCCGACGCATCGGCCTGCGGATGCTCCATGAGCAAACGGTCGAGCGCGGCGATGTAGGCTTCGCCCGTCGCGAACCGCTGGTCGGGATTCTTCGCCATCAAGCCTTCGATCAACGGCTGTAGCCACGTCACGTTTTCGGGCAATTGCGGCACCGGCTCGGTTACGTGCATGAGCGCAACCGCATACGCGTCGTTCGCCTGATAAGGCTTGTGGCCGGCCAGGCATTCGAACAACACCGCGCCGAGACTGTAGAGATCGGAGCGGCCGTCGATCATGGTCGCCTGCGCCTGCTCGGGACTCATGTAGTCCGGCGTGCCGATCGCGTTGCCAGCCATCGTCGCGGCGCTCACCGACTTCATCGCCTTGGCGATACCGAAATCCGCGAGCACCGCGGTGCCGTTGGCGCGGAACATGATGTTGCCGGGTTTCACGTCGCGGTGGACGAAACCTTTTTCGTGCGCATAGGCGAGGCCGGCGGCGATGTCGCGCGTGACATCGAGGATTTCGTTCGTGGTGATGCGATCCATCCGCTCGCGGAGCGTGCCGGCGGGCAGATATTCGCTGGCCAGATAATAGACGCCGTTTTCGGCACCGATGTCGTGCACCGTCATCAGGTGCGGATGAGTGAGCTTGGCCGCGATGCGGCCTTCCTTCATGAACTGCTCGCAGAAAGTCGCGTTCGCGGCCAGCACGGGCGACATCACTTTCAGCGCAACTTCGCGATCGAGCGATTCCTGCATGGCCAGGAACACGGTGGCCATGCCGCCTTCGCCGAGTTTACGAATGACTTTGTAGCCGGGGACTTGGACGTTGTCAGCCATTCGCAGGAATCAGCACTTCACACACGCAAAACGGACGTCGCGGCCGCGAGGCCACGGCTAGAATAAGGTCGGTGCGCGGCAGCGGCAACTGCCGCGCGCAGAGCGCGTTCGAAGCGACGATCGCGATCGACTCAGGGCGCCGACGAACGCAAGTCTTTCAACGACGCGTCGAAGCGCGACATCGAATAGTTGTTCTCGTCCTTCACCGTGTCGTACAACCGGTCGAGCTTGGCGTGCAGTGCCGCGGCGCGGCCCTTGTCGAGCTTGCCGTCACTCTCGAACGCAACCACCACCGATTGCGAGGCCATCGCTACCTGCTCGGCCGCGACGAAATCGCGGAACTCGCCGCGCTGACCGTCGGCCTCGATGCTGGCCAGGATCACGTCGAAGCTGGCCGGATCGTAGTTGAACGCAGCCACCTTCGGCAGTGCGCTGGCGATGGTTTCGCGCAGCGAACGCGCAGCGGCGAAAGTCGCCTCGCGGCTTTCCGTTGTCGCGCGGTGCAAGGCGCGCGTCTGCTCGAACACGCGTTGCGCCAGAGCCTTGTCGACCGGCGCCAGCACGTGGCGGAACATCACCAGATTCGCATCGTTCAGGCGCACCACGCCGGGACCCAAACCGGTGCCCTGGCGCGGACCCCAGGAATTGTCTTTCATCAGTTTATGGCAAGCCTGGCAGTTGAACAGCACCAACTCGGGGAAGATGCCTTGCCAGCCGGTCTTCGGATCGAGCAGCAGGTCGAGAAGATTCTCCGCCGCCACGCCCTGGCCGACGGCCCAGTCGCGCACACCATTCCAGTCGCCTTTGCGCTTGATCCACTTCTCGCCGATCTTGTAATGCGGATGCAGCCAGGTGAACGTGTCGAGCTCGAAGGACAGACGCGGATGGCCCGCACCCATGATGCGATGCGTGATCATGCGTTCCTTTTCGCCCATGTGGCACGACAGGCACAGTTGTGCGCGCTTGATCGGATCTTCGGTCGCATACATGCCATTGTGGATATTTTCCGCGTGCGTGACCTTCTTGTCCGCATGCGCGTTGAGCCACATTTCCGCACCGCCGTGACAGGCTTCGCAGCCCACGCCGTCGCTGATCTGGAAACGATCGCCGCGCCGATCGGCGGGCTGATTGTCGGTGTGGCAATCCAGGCAGATTTTCGCCTTGGTCGGATCGCCGAGGCCGAGCTTGGCGGCGATCGCTTTCGACGCGGGCTTCTCGAGCAACTGATACGACTTGGCGTGCGGATCGAATTCCTGCCAGATGGCGAACTCGTTCTGCATGACGTCGGAATCGCGGAACGGCTGCGAGGCGCCGTGGCAGACGCTGTTGCTGCACGTCGCCACGCCCATGTGCTTGTGGGCCTCGATCGCTTCCACGGCCGTTTCGGCGTGGGCAGCCGTTGCGAAAAGGAACAGAACCGCGAAAAACGCTCTCATCGCCAACCTCTCCCCAAGTCTGGCAGATCTTATTCGGTATAGACCGAATCAGTCGTGTAGCGCGCAACCCTAGCCCGGATCATACCGCAGTCGCAGCCGTTTCGTTATCTTCCACGCGCCAGAGGATATGGCCCTTGCTGGCCTTGTCGATACCGGCGAGGCGCGTGGCGTGCGCGGCCTGTTCGTCGGCGTCCGCGTAGCGCACGTGTAACGGCGGACGGACGATGTTGGAGACCGCCGCGCGCGTGCGCACCACGACATCGGCGCCGCCGAAACCAAGGTCGCCCTGGCCGCCGGTCATGGCGAGATAGACATCGGCGAGCAACTGCGCGTCGAGCAGCGCGCCGTGCAGTTCGCGATGGCTGTTGTCGATGCTCAGCCGCTTGCACAGTGCATCGAGGCTGTTCTTCTGGCCGGGGTATTTTTCGCGCGCGAGCAGCAGGGTGTCGAGCACCTGCGCATGGTGGCTGACGCGCCCGTGCGCGGCGTCGGCCAATGCCAGTTCCATGTCGAGGAAGGCGACGTCGAAGGCGGCATTGTGGATGATCAGTTCCGCGCCGCGAATGAAATCGATGATCTCCAGCGCGACTTCCGCGAAGCGCGGTTTATCCAGCAGGAAATCGTTGCTGATGCCGTGCACGGCAAGTGCGCCGTCGTCGATCAGGCGTTGCGGATTGAAGTAGCGATGCAGCGTGCGGCCCGTCGTTCGGCGTTCCCGCAATTCCACGCAGCCGATTTCGATGATGCGATGACCCTTGCCGACTTCCAGGCCGGTGGTTTCCGTATCCAGAACGACTTGCCGCATCCGATCATCTCTCCGCCGCGGCGAGCGCCGCTTCGCGCGCAAGTTTATCGACTTTTTCGTTTTCCGCGTGACCGGCGTGGCCGCGCGTCCAGGCCCACACCACTGCGTGTTTGCCGGCTGCGACAGAGAGCCGCTCCCACAGATCCTGGTTCTTCACCGGCTTTTTGTCGGACGTGCGCCAGCCGCTTACCTGCCAGCGCGCGAGCCACGTTTCGATACCCTGCTTCACGTATTGCGAATCGGTGACCAGGTGCACGCGCGAACGGCGGCGCAAGGCTTCCAGCGCGCGGATCGCCGCCATCAACTCCATGCGGTTGTTGGTGGTCAGCGCCTCGCCGCCGGAAATATACTTTTCCACATTTTTATAGCGCAGCAGCGCGGCCCATCCGCCCGGACCCGGATTGCCGAGGCATGCGCCGTCGGTGAACACCTCCACCTCGGCCTCGCTCATGCGCAGGCCCGGTGCGCGCCGGGAGCCAGCCTGGGACTCAACGCCAGCTCGCGTTTCGAGGAGCGCAGTCGCAGCGGCGTGAGCGTGCTGCGCCGTTTGCGCGCGAGCAGCAGCCAGGAACTGCCGAATCGTCCGAACGCCTCGGCGAACCAGCGCGCGTAACGGCTCGGCGGCCGCGCCGGATCGTTGGGCAGGATCAGTCCCGGATAACGCACCTGCAAGGTTTCGATCTGCTGCCGCGCCAGGCGCGAACTGCACGCCGACGCCGACTGCAACGCCAGCCGCGCGCCGCGCGCCGACTGTCCCATCAGCCATGGCCGCCAGGAGCCGAAAGGATTGAAGCCAATCATCAACAGCACGCCTTCCGGCGCCAGCACACGCGACACTTCGCTCGCGAGCGCTTCGGCGTCGGCCACCAGTTCGAAGGCGTGTTGCGCGATGACGAGCTGGAAACTGTCGTTGACGAACGGCAGTTCGGCTGGATCGAAACGCGCCACGCCGGAGAACGCTCCGCGATCCGAGGGCGACGCTTCGACGATATGGCTGACCAGATGACTCGGCAGTCTGGGCGCTACCGATTCGTGCGGCCGCAGGAACAGACCGTTGTTACCGTAGACCCCGGCGAGAACCGGCGTCAGCGCGGTCAGTTCGCGGGATAGCAGCGCCTGCATGGTCGGGCTGGCGTAGAAACGACGATAACTCTCCTGCATGCCTCTGGCCGACTGCGGTTGTGCAGCGATTGTGCGGCAAAGCGCGCCACGCGGTAAATCACCTTTGTTGCGGCGCGGCACGGCGGCACAGTGAAATCCGCAGCCGCGCTGGTATAGTGCGCGTCCGTTTTGGGGGCGGCAGGGGCGTCTCTGGCGAGCATGCGTGCGAAGAACACTCGCGATGTGAGTATGTCCGCCGCAAAACGCGGCGCGCGCGACTGGCGCCTGGCCGCGCTCGGCGGCAGTTGCTGCACGCTCGGCGTGGCCTGCCTCACGCTGGTCGCCTGCAGCACGGCTCCGCAGAGACAGCTCGCAACGACTGCGCCATCCGCGCCACCCATCATGATCGAACAACCGCCGGCGCCCTCACCATTGCCGACGGCACCCGCAATGACAGCGATTCCATCCGACGCCGCCATCATCCGATCGCCGTGGATCCGGCTGCGCCAGCGCATGGCCATGCCCGGCTGCGACTACAGTCCCGAAGTGCGGCGCTGGGCGCGAACGTTCACGCAAAGTCCGGCGCAATTTTCCGCGTCGATGAGCGAAGCGATGCCGTATCTGCTCGTCGTGCTCAACGAAATCGAGAAACGCGACTTGCCCGGCGAATTCGCATTCCTGCCGTACATCGAGAGCACCTACACCGCGATCTCCGCCGATGGCCCGCGCGCTGCCGGCATCTGGCAACTGATGCCCGACACGGCGCGCGAAACCGGCCTGCGCATCACGCCCGACTACGATGGACGCCTCGACATTTACGCATCCACCCAGGCCGCGCTGGATCTGATCGAACGTTATCAGCGCGAGTTCGAAGACTGGCGCGTGGTCGATCTGGCTTACAACGCCGGCGAGTACGGACTGAAAACGCTGGTCGGCAATCCGACCGCCAGCCGTAGCGCCGACGAAATCGCGCGTCTGCGTGTGAACCAGGGCGCGCACGATCATCTGGCCAAGCTGTTGGCGGTGGCGTGCGTCGCGTCGGATCCGCAGCGGTTTCATATCGAACTGCCGGAGCCGACGTCGGACGACCTGCTCACGCACATCGAAGTAACTGCGCCGGTGGATCTGAATCTGGTCGCGTGGATCTCCGGCATCGACATCACCCAACTGCGCCGCTACAACCCCGGCTACACCTACGGTCGCATGCCGGCGAACGGTCCGTACGCACTGCTCATTCCGGCCGCGCAGAGCGAAAAAGTGCGCGACGCGCTCGCCCTGCTGCCACAGCCAATGTGGCGCAACTGGCACGAGATTTCGCTGCAGCACGACGAAACCGTAGACGTACTCGCGACAGCGCACGACCTCGACGCAAAGGCGGTCGCCTCGATCAACCATATCGGCGCGGACGGCATGATTCCGGCCGGCAAGCACGTGCTGCTGCCGGGCACGGGCGCCGACGGGGCGATCGCACCGTTGCCGGTGCAGACGAAGACCTCGGCGGCGGGTGGCGTGTATGTCGTACAACATGGCGACACGCCATGGGGCATCGCCCGGAGTGCGCATGTTCGCCTCGACGACCTCATGCGCTGGAACGGGATGACCCGCAACACGACGTTGCATCGAGGCCAACGGCTGCGTTTGCAGAATGCCGACGCCGCGATCGGCGTATCGACCGTCGCCGGCGGTTCGCACTGACGCGATCTCGCTCAGTCCGCTAAAATCCGACGCTTGACGTCATTCGCGGAGGCAACATGGGATTTCTGCACGGCAAGCGCGCGCTGATCACCGGGATCATCAGCCAGAGGTCGATCGCCTGGGGCATCGCCGATGCGATGCATCGCGAAGGTGCGCAACTTGCGTTCACGTACGTCAACGATTCGCTGAAGAACCGCGTCGACGAAGCCGCCAATGCCTTCGGCTCGAATATCGTGCTGCCCTGCGACGTCGCACACGACGATCAGATCGAGACCTTGTTCGCCGATCTCGGCAAGCATTGGGACAGTCTCGACATCCTAGTCCATTCGATCGGCTTCGCGCCGCGCGAGGCGATCCAGGGCGAATACCTGGACAACCTCACGCGCGAGAACTTCAAGATCGCGCACGACATTTCCAGCTACAGTCTTTCCGCGATGGCGAAGGCGGCGCGTCCGCTGATGAAAGGTCGCGGCGGATCGATCATCACGCTCACCTACCTCGGCGCCGACCGCGCGATGGCGAACTACAACGTGATGGGCGTGGCCAAGGCCAGCCTCGAATCGAGCGTGCGCTATCTCGCCTACAACCTCGGACCGGAGGGCACGCGCGTCAACGGCATCTCGGCCGGGCCGATCAAGACGCTGGCCGCCGCGGGCGTCGGCAACTTCCGCAAGATGCTAGAGCACGTCGAACAGAACGCGCCGCTGCGCCGGAACGTGAATATCGAGGAAGTAGGCAACGTCGCCGCGTTTCTCGGTTCGGATCTGGCCTCGGGCATCACGGGCGAGATCATTTTCGTCGACGCCGGGTTCAACATCATGGGCATCACCGGCATCTGAGTCGCACGCAATCGCCAAATAAAAAGGCCGCGATGATCGCGGCCTTTTTGCTGTCGGTCCGGCTTACTGTAGCCGATCCTCGGCGACTTCGATCTTCGCGCTCTTGCGCAAACTGTCGATGTAGCCGCGCAGGGCCAGATTGCCCATCCCCTGCCGCAATGTGTTGCGTGCGGCTTCCCGGGTCTTCGCGTCGACCTTGGACGGATCGCCATCCTTGACGGCGGTGAGTTCCACCAGCGCATAGTCGCCGCTCGACAACGCCGATTCGCCTGCGGTCGGTTTGGCATCCTGCGGGCGGTCGAGCTTGAAAACGTCGTCGACAAGTTTGCGATCGACGGTCGACGCATTGCGGCCGATATCTTTCTGGTCTTCCACTTTCAGCTTGAGTTCGCCTGCGAGCTTGTCGAGCGACTCGCCTTTCTGCAGACGTGCGAACAACGTATCGGCGCGCTCGTGCGAGGCCTTGGCGATCTGCTGGTCGAGCAGCTTCTTCTTGATCTCGTCGCGCACCTGCTCGATCGGTTTCGGCTCAGCCTTCTCGTGCTGATCCACCTTGACGATGACGATATGGCTCGGACCGATCTCGACCGGATCCGATGCATTGCCTTCGGTGAGCACCGCGTTGGAAAACGCTGCCTTGAGAACGGCAGGATTGGCGGCGATACCGTCACCTCCGCTGCGCGTGAACAGGCCGGTTTTCTGCAC
The DNA here is from genome assembly GCA_963708785.1 of uncultured Gammaproteobacteria bacterium. Classification (GTDB taxonomy): domain Bacteria; phylum Pseudomonadota; class Gammaproteobacteria; order Xanthomonadales; family Rhodanobacteraceae; genus Rudaea. The sequence continues at coordinate 140,597 of CAVPTJ010000012.1, read as the reverse complement.
GGTCAAATTCAACTGCTTGGCGGCGGCATCGAGCGATGTCGGATCCTGATAGATCGCATCGGTGAGGCGCCCGGACAGATCGCTGTATTCGCGTTCGCGTTCACCTTCCAGATATTTGCTCGCCAACTCGGCCTTCACTTCTTCGAACGGTTTCACCTTTTCCGGCTTTACGTCGCGCAGCTGGATGATGTGGTAACCCTCGTCCGACTTCACCGGATCGGAAATGTCGCCTTTCTTCATGGCGAACAGCGCGCTTTCGAAGGCCGGATCGGTGACGCCCTTTTCCAGCCAGCCCAGATCGCCGCCTTGCGCTTTGGAGCCTGGATCGTCGGAGTTGGCTTTCGCGAGTGCGGCGAAATCCTTACCCGATTTCGCCTGCTGCTCGATGTCCTTCGCTTTTTCGAGCGCGGCCTTTTGCGCATCGGCGTTCGCGTTCTTGTCGACTTTCACGAGAACGTGCGAGGCCAGGCGCTGCTCGTTGGTGACGAAGTGCGATTTCTGCGCTTCGTACTGTTTCTTCAACGTGTCGTCGTCGACGCCGGTGGCGGTCTTCATTTTCGCCGCGTCGAGTTCAATGTAATCGAGCGAAATCTTTTCCGGCGTCATGAACTCGTCGCCGTGCGCCTTGTAGTACGCGTCGATGTCGGCGTCGGCCACGGTGACATCGGATGCGGTCGGCTTCGGCAAATTCACGAAGCGGAAATCGCGTGTCTGGTCGCGCAAGCGGATGTAGTTGTCGACATCCGCCGTGCTGACGAACGCGCTGGCCATCAACTGCTGGTCGGATTGTTGCAGGAGAAGATCGCGCCGGATGTCCTCGTCGAAACCTTCCGCCGACTTGCGCGACTGCGCCAGAAACTGCTGGTAGGCGGCCAGGTCGAACTTGCCGTCGACCTGGAACGCCGGCACGCTCATGATCTCCTGCTGCACGGCCGTCTTCGGCACCACGGCGCCCTGCTTCTCGGCGGCATCGAGCACCAGTTGCTCCTCGATCATCTGGTCAAGCAGCTGGCGCTTGCGCTCCGGCGTATCGATCAGCGACATGTCGACGCGATTGCCGAACTGCTGCGTGATGCGCGAACGGTAACTGTCCCAGCGTTCGCGGAATTCCTGCTGGGAGATTTCGTGGCCGTCCACATCGGCGACATAGGTGCCGGAATGCGCGGACATGAACTGTTGCGTGCCGAAGAATCCGCCGAACACGATGGTGATGATGCCGAGCAGGATCTTGGCCAGGAGGCCGGAGGTTTTCTCGTGGAGTTTTTGCAGCATTCGCGATACCGAAATGAAGACCGATGACGGCGACGGATTGGCAACGTCGCCATCGACGTGGGTTGCAGTCCGCCCCAATGAAGGGTGCGAAGTTTACACGACCGTCCTATCGCCTGCAGGGCGCGGTAGTGGATCGAACACAAGGCGACTCAAGACCGAAGAGTGCCGCGCGTCTCAAAAAACAAAAGGGCGCCAAGGCGCCCTTCGCTCGAACACGTGGCGGAGTGGACGGGACTCGAACCCGCGACCCCCGGCGTGACAGGCCGGTATTCTAACCAGCTGAACTACCACTCCGCATTGTTCTTCCCCGAAAGTCCGGCGTATTCATTGCCGGACTTCCTGCGGAATGTTCCGCACCGCGGTGTTGGTGGGTGCTGAGGGTTTCGAACCCCCGACCCTCGCCTTGTAAGGGCGACGCTCTACCGCTGAGCTAAGCACCCTCGCCAAAGCATTTTGCGTGGCGTAAGCCGATTAGTTTATTGCATCCTTCAGCGCTTTGCCAGCCTTGAAGGACGGATTCTTCGAGGCCTTGATCTTGATCTGTTGGCCGGTGCGCGGATTGCGACCGGTGCGCGCAGCGCGCTTGCGCACGACGAACGTACCGAAGCCGACCAGCGATACCTGATCACCTTTCTTCAGCGCCTTCTTGACCACTTCGATGATGGCTTCGACGGCCTTGGCGGCCTCGACCTTCGACACATCGGCTGCGTCGGCGACCGCACTCACAAATTCAGCTTTATTCATTCTCTCTCTCCCGATCGGAACAAGCGCCCATTTTTCGTGGCATTGTTTGAGCGAATCTACTGCACACTTTCGTGTCGACACTTCGATTCGCGACTCCGCGATCGCGCTGCAAAGGCAACCGTATCGCGGCGCGAACTTTATACCAGTGGCTTGCACCTCGCGCAATACAAGTAACGGCGCGGGTTTGAGGGAATTCGAAAATATTATTCGCTCTCGGATTTTGAGCGATTTTCGCTTGACGCTCGGAAAGAAATTTGCAAGGACTCCGCGAACGGAGCTGCGACGCGACCGAGCCCGGACGCGTCGCGGAGCATTCAATGCGGACGCGGCTGATTGGCCTCGCCGTCGCCTTCCCTACTTTTTTCCAAAGTGGATTTTTCATCATTTTCCACTTTTTTACCGTCGCTCGGCACGAGCGGACGCTCCAGCGCGATGTCGAGAACCTCGTCGATCCAGCGCACCGGCCGGATAGTCAGCGACTGCGTGATGTTCTTCGGGATTTCAGCCAGATCCTTCTGATTTTCCTCAGGAATTATCACGAGCTCGATACCCCCGCGATGCGCAGCGAGGAGCTTTTCCTTGAGTCCGCCGATGGGCAGCACGCGGCCGCGCAGCGTGATCTCGCCGGTCATCGCCACTTCCGAACGCACCGGCACCTTGGTCAACGCCGACACCAGCGCGGTGCACATGGCGATGCCCGCGCTCGGTCCGTCTTTCGGCGTCGCGCCTTCCGGAACATGGATGTGAATGTCGTATTTGTGGTGGAACTCCGGATCGACGCCTAGGCGATCGGCACGGGCGCGCACGACGCTCAAGGCGGCGTGGATCGACTCTTTCATCACGTCGCCGAGCTGGCCGGTGTGGATAAGTTTGCCTTTTCCGGGGACGACGGTCGCTTCGATGCTGAGCAGATCGCCGCCGACCTGGGTCCAGGCGAGCCCGGTGACCATGCCGACTTCGTTCTGCAGTTCCTTGCGGCCATAGGTGAATTTCTGCACGCCGAGGTAATTTTCGAGATTGCGCGACGTAACGGAAACCTTCGAGCGCTTGCCGCCTTTTTTCTTGTCGCTGACCAGCGTCAATTCCTTGACCACCTTGCGGCAGATCTTGGCGACTTCGCGTTCCAGATTGCGCACGCCCGATTCGCGCGTGTAATAGCGGATCATGTCGCGGATCGCCGATTCGCCGATGTGCAGTTCGTCCTTGCGCAGGCCGTTGGCCTTGATCTGCTTCGGCGCCACGTAGCGCTGCACGATGTTGAGCTTTTCGTCCTCGGTGTAGCCGGGGATGCGGATCACTTCCATGCGGTCGAGCAGCGGACCCGGGATATTCAGCGAGTTCGCCGTGGCGATGAACATCACCTCGGACAAGTCGAAATCGACTTCCAGATAATGATCGTTGAACGCGTGGTTCTGTTCCGGATCGAGCACTTCGAGCAGCGCGGAGGACGGATCGCCGCGGAAATCCATCGACATCTTGTCGATTTCGTCGAGCATGAACAGCGGGTTCTTGGTGCCGCCCTTGGACATGTTCTGGATGATGCGGCCCGGCATCGATCCGATATAGGTGCGGCGATGTCCACGGATTTCCGCTTCGTCACGCACGCCGCCCAGCGACATGCGCACGAACTTGCGATTCGTTGCGCGCGCAATGGACTGGCCCAGCGAAGTCTTGCCCACGCCCGGCGGCCCGACCAGGCACAGGATCGGACCCTTCATCTTCTTCACGCGCTGCTGCACGGCGAGGTATTCGACGATGCGTTCCTTGACCTTTTCCAGGCCATAGTGATCGTTGTCGAGCACGTCTTGCGCGGCTTTGAGGTCCTTGCGCACTTTGCTGCGCTTTTTCCACGGCGCACCCACCAGCCAGTCGATGTAGTTGCGCACGACGGTGGCTTCTGCCGACATCGGCGACATCTGCTTCAACTTGTTCAGCTCGGTCCGCGCCTTCGCCTCGACAGGTTTGGGCATGCCGGCGTTTTCGATCTTCTTGCCGAGTTCCTCGACTTCGTTGGGGCCTTCCTCGCCCTCGCCGAGCTCTTTCTGGATCGCCTTCATCTGCTCGTTGAGGTAGTACTCGCGCTGGCTCTTCTCCATCTGCGTTTTCACGCGGCCGCGGATGCGTTTTTCGATCTGCTGGATGTCGATCTCGCCTTCGACGAATCCCATGATCATCTCGAGGCGATCGGCCACGTCCGCGGTTTCCAGGATGCGTTGTTTATCCTGCAGACGGATCGACAGGTGATGCGCGATGGTGTCGCCGAGGCGGCTCGCGTCGTCGATGCCGGCGATCGTGGTCAGGAGTTCCGGCGGAATCTTGCGGTTGAGTTTGACGAACTGTTCGAACGTCGTGACCAGCGACCGCGCCACGACTTCGACTTCGCGCTGGTCGCGCGTGTAAATCGGATCGAGGACGCGTACGTGGCCTGTCGGGATCGCGTCGCGCTCGGAGAATTCGATCACTTCCGCGCGCGTTGTGCCTTCGACAAGCACTTTGATGGTGCCGTCAGGGAGCTTGAGCAATTGCAGGACGGTGGCGACGGTGCCGATCGGATAAAGATCGCCGGACTGCGGATCGTCGATATCCGGGCTGCGTTGTGCGACGAGCAGGATCTGCTTGTCGCCCGCCATGGCGACGTCGAGCGCGCGCACGGATTTTTCGCGGCCGACGAACAGCGGCAGCACCGTGTGCGGATAAACGACGACATCACGCAGCGGCAATACCGGCATTTCCTTGATATCGGCGCTGGCGGGGTTGGTTTTCGCAGCTTTTTCCATTCCAGTTCCTGATTGGTAAAACGGGTCGCGACGCGAACGGTTTGACGCGAGGTCGAGACTGACCGCGTGCCTCTGGTACGTCAAGTGCGGGTCCGAGACAGGATTGCAAGGCGCGCGCCACTGCGCGTGAGGAATTTCCCGCAAGTGACCGTTTATCGGTGTGTTTTGGCGCGAGGTTCGAGTTGATTCTCGTCTGCGCGCTGCCGTTTTCGACAGTGAAACCTGCGCTGCAGCTGAACGGCTTGCGCAGCGAAAGTCTGCCGCACGATGACGGAAACTCTCGATTCGAGAAAAACCGCGGCCGCGAATTACTCGGAAGCCGCTCGCGATTGCATCCCGCGATAGATCAGATACGGCTCGGCCTGCCCGTTGATGACGGCCTCGTCGACGACGACCTTGCTGACATGCTCAAGCGACGGCAATTCGTACATCGTATCGAGCAGCACCGACTCGAGAATCGTGCGCAAGCCGCGCGCGCCGGTGCGACGCTTGAGCGCCTTGCGCGCCACTGCACCGAGCGCTTCGTTGCGGAATTCGAGTTCGGCGCCTTCCATCTCGAACATGCGCTTGAACTGTTTGACGATGGCGTTCTTCGGTTCGGTGAGGATCTTGATCAGCGCCGATTCGTCGAGTTCTTCGAGCGTCGCCACGACCGGCAGACGACCGACGAATTCCGGAATCAGACCGAACTTGACCAGGTCTTCCGGCTCGACGTCGGTCAGGATCTTGCCGACGTTGAGCGCCTTGGCGCGGCTGCGCACTTCGGCGACGAAACCGATGCCTGTCGTTTCCGATCGCTGCTGGATGATTTTCTCCAGACCCGAGAACGCACCGCCGCAGATGAACAGGATGTTTCTCGTGTCGACCTGCAGGAATTCCTGCTGCGGATGCTTGCGGCCGCCCTGCGGCGGAACCGACGCGACGGTGCCTTCGATCAGCTTGAGCAGCGCCTGCTGCACGCCTTCGCCGGACACGTCGCGCGTGATCGACGGGTTTTCGCTCTTGCGCGAAATCTTGTCGATCTCGTCGATGTAGACGATGCCGGTCTGCGCCTTCTCGACATCGTAGTCGCACTTCTGCAGCAGCTTCTGGATGATGTTCTCGACGTCCTCGCCGACGTAGCCGGCTTCGGTCAGCGTCGTCGCATCGGCGATCGTGAACGGCACGTTGAGCAGACGCGCCAGTGTTTCGGCGAGCAGCGTCTTGCCCGAACCGGTCGGTCCGATCAGCAGAATGTTCGATTTCGCGAGTTCGACCTCGTCCTGGCGCTGGCGCGCTTCGAGGCGTTTGTAATGGTTGTACACCGCAACGGCCAGCACCTTCTTGGCGCGGCCCTGCCCGATCACGTACTGATCGAGCACATCCATGATCTCACGAGGTTTCGGTAAGTGATTGCGCGCAGTGGCGTTTTTCTCTTCGAGCTCTTCGCGGATGATGTCGTTGCAGAGTTCGACGCATTCGTCGCAAATGTAGACACTGGGGCCCGCAATCAGCTTGCGCACCTCGTGCTGGCTCTTGCCGCAGAACGAGCAGTAAAGGATCTTGCTGCTGTCGCCTGAACGGCTTTGCCGGTCCTCGCTCATTGCCGAACCCCGGATTTTCCTGAACTTACGGGCTGGAGAATAGCACAGCTATGCCGGATTGCAGTCCCGTGACCGGGACGGCAATTCCGGCGTAGCCGGCGGTCTGGAAACGCGGACTCAGATGGCCTTGACGACGTCGGACGGCCGCGATTCGAGCACGGCGTCGACGATGCCGTAGGCCTTGGCATCCTGCGCGCTCATGAAGTTGTCGCGATCGACATCGCGCTCGACTTTCTCGACAGGCTGGCCCGTGTGGTGCGCCAGCGTCTCGTTCAGGCGATGCTTGAGCGACAGGATTTCCTTCGCGTGGATGGCGATGTCCGAAGCCATGCCGGAAAAACCGCCGGACGGCTGATGGATCATCACGCGCGAATTCGGCAGCGCATAGCGCTTGCCCTTGGCGCCGGCAGCGAGAAGGAACGAGCCCATGCTCGCCGCCTGGCCGATGCAGATGGTGCTGACATCCGGCTTGATGAACTGCATCGTGTCGTAGATCGCCAGGCCCGCGGTGACCACGCCGCCGGGCGAATTGATGTAGAGGTTGATGTCCTTGTCCGGATTCTCCGATTCCAGGAACAGGAGCTGGGCCACGATCACGTTGGCCATGTAGTCGTCGACCGGGCCGACGCAGAACACAACGCGTTCTTTCAACAGGCGCGAATAGATGTCGTACGCGCGCTCGCCGCGGGAGGTCTGTTCGACCACCATCGGTACCAGATTCAAACCACGGGTGGGTTCCATCATTTCAGTGACCCTGAGAGTTAAGGTTCAGCCTGCCGGGCGCATCGCCTCAGTGAAGCTCAGCGTCTGTTTGTTGACTTGCGCGTGTTCGGCGACCCATTCGGCGATCTGGTCTTCGAGCACGCGGTTCTGCAGGCTGCTCATGAGTTGGGGGTCGCGTTGATAGAGTTCAACTACCCGTTCCGGTTCTTCGTACGTCGAGGCGATCGAGGCCAGCGCCTCGGCGACGCGGCGGTTGTCGACGCGAACGTTGTTCTGACGCGCCAGTTCACCGACCAGCAATCCCGCGATCACGCGGCGGCGGGCCATCGGCCGGAAAGTTTCCGCGTCCGGCGTCGGCACGTGCTGGCCCTGCTGCTGTGCCTGCATTTGCGCCTGCTGCGCCAACGCGTTGGCTTCGGCCGTGACCATCGTTTCCGGCACGTCGATGTTCGGATAGGTGTCGACGAGTTTCTGCACCACTTCGTTCTTCAGGCGCGCGGCGAGCACGTTTTTCAACTCGCGCTCCAGATTCGCGCGCACATCGCCGCGGAACTTGTCGAGGCCACCGTCGCCGATGCCGAAGCTGGCGATGAACGTGTCGTCGATTTCCGGCAGCTTCGATTCCTGCACGCGCACGATCTTGATCGCCACGCTCAGCCTGGCGTCCAGCCAGCGCCGGAATGCGGAAGTCGGCAGGAAATGTCATGTCGACGTCGAATTCGTCGCCGGTTTTGTGCCCGACGAGCTTGTCTTCGAGATCCTTGCCGACGGCACTCGAACCGATGATCGTGCCGGCACGCTCGCGCGCGCCGTCGTCCTTGCCTTTCTCGACGAGCTCGAACAGCACCATGTCGCCTTCTTTCGCCTCGCGGTCCACGGCGGCCCAGGAACGGCGCTGCTGGCGCAAGGTTTCGATCATGGTGTCGACATCGGATTCTTCGACAGCCGATTCGGGCTTGTTCACCGCGAGCGCGGAGACGTCGATCTTGTCGACTTCCGGCAGCACTTCGAACGTGGCGGTGTATTCGATCTGTCCATCGACCGGTTCGCCGGACGTGGAGATTTGCGGGCTCACCGCCGGACGCAGCTTCTGCTCGTCGACCGCCTGCTGAAAGCTGGTACGCACCAGTTCGTTCATCGCCTCGCCGCGGATCTGCGCGCCGAAACGCTGCTCGACCACTTTGGTCGGCACCTTGCCGGGACGAAAACCCTTCAGCCGGACGGTCTTGCCGACTTCGGCGATCCGCGACTTGACCTGGCTTTCATACGAATCGGCGGGAATGCGCACGGTGACTTTGCGCTCGAGCTTGCCAACGTTCTCAACGGACACTTGCATGATCGGACCTCTGACTCTTTAAGCGGACGCGTTTCGCGCCGCTCGACAATTTGTTTATTCGTTGGTGCGAAAGGAGAGACTCGAACTCTCACGGGTTGCCCCGCTGGAACCTAAATCCAGTGCGTCTACCAATTCCGCCACATTCGCGCTGATTCCCAAGACACGGTTTACTCGAAACCGATTATCGCGCAGCTCAAGTGCCCAGCATACGCGGGAAGGAAATGGTGGGCCGTCTAGGACTCGAACCTAGGACCAAGAGATTAAGAGTCTCCTGCTCTACCAACTGAGCTAACGGCCCGATCTTTTCAATCAGATCACTGAATCTTTGTTCCGACGAGTCGGAATGCTGCTCGTTTTACCTTTGAAAGTGGGGTGGACGATGGGACTCGAACCCACGACAACCGGAATCACAATCCGGTACTCTAACCAGCTGAGCTACGCCCACCATTGATCGCAAATCATACCATTCCGAAGCTGGCGCGCCCGACAGGAATCGAACCTGCAACCGCCGGCTTAGAAGGCCGATGCTCTATCCGGTTGAGCTACGGGCGCATCGAACCGAAGTCTAGCGTACGTTGTGCCGATCTGGCCGCATCTATATTGGTCGGGGTAGAGGGATTCGAACTCTCGACATCCAGCTCCCAAAGCTGGCGCTCTACCAGGCTGAGCTATACCCCGATGTGAGATCCCGAGTATCCCTACCCGCTTTGCACCTCGCGAAAAAATAAAAAGGGCGCATTGCACCCTTCGCAGAAAATCTGGCGCGCCCGGAGAGATTCGAACTCCCGACCACCAAGTTCGTAGCCTGGTACTCTATCCAACTGAGCTACGGGCGCGAAGAATCGCGAATTATTCCGTTAAGGCGTCATCGCGTCAACCCTCAATGACGCGAAAGCCGGCGCGAAGCCGGCTTTCTTGAGGCGATGTCAGCTACCGCCGCGGTCGCGATGACCGGGCATCTCCGACGGAATCGACGCACCCGTGTTCTGATCCGACACGCCACTCTGTCCACCCTGCGGTGCCGGATGATCGTGATGTTCGATGGTGTGCCAAGTCGGCGGTTGCGCAGCACGTTGTTTCTTCGCCTGCACCAGTTCCCACATGTGCTGGCTCGCCTGCTTCTTGCGCTCTTCCGGCGTCAGGTTTTTCTGCGACGACGCGGTGTCATTCGTCGGTGCGGCTTTCTTCGCGGGCGCGCTCGGCGGTGACTGTTTGGTCTGACTGGCAGGCGCAGCGGCTTTTTTCGCCGGCGCACTCGGACGCGACGCGGCCTTCTTCGCTGCCGACTTCTTCGGCGCCGGTTTCCTGGCGCTGGTCGCCCTCAGGCTGCTTTTCTTGCTCGCTTTCTTCGCCGCGGACTTTTTCGCGCTCGTCGTGCGCGCGGCGGTTTTTTTCTTCGGCGCGGACTTCTTCTTCGCTGCAACTTTCTTGCGGGCCGGCGCGCGCGACGCCTTCTTGGCGCTTTTCTTTTTCGCAGTTGCCATGTCGTCTCCTCGTTCAGCAGTTGCAACCGTTGCAACCGTGAAAGCTATCCTGCGCACCTTCGACTGAACGTTCAACGACTCGCGCGGTTCAGGGTGCGGCCTGGCCGAGTTTCTCCCAGAAACTCGCGAACACCACCGTCGACAGGATGAACCCGAGAATCACGTTGACCACCACGCCGCTGGTGAAGGCCACGAACGGCCGTGCGCCGGCGCCAATCAGTTCCCGCAGGCGCGTGCTCAGTCCGATGCTCAGGAAACAAAACGTGAAGGCCCATGTGCGCAGCCCGATCAGCGGCCCGATAAGATCGGGCGTCAGCGTCTTCTTGAACTGATCGTAGCTGTAGCCTTGCGACACGAACGTGATGATCGCCGAGGCGATCAGGAAACCGAGTACGAATTTCGGGAACCGGCGCCAAATTTCACCCGCGTTCGCGCGCGAATTCACGCCGGTGTTCTCCCATCGCGTCGTCGCGATGATCGAGAGCACCAGCGCCCACACGCCGATCCACACATCGCGTCCGATCACTTTCATCAGTGTAAATGCCTGCACGGACGCCTCCGGCGTCCCTGCAATGCCGGGCTGGCCCGCGTAACCTGAATAGGTTTGCGCAGCGGCGAAGCCGGCGGCATCGGCAAATTCCGATGTGCCGATCCACGCGCCGGCCACGCCGGTGGCCAGACCCAGCGACCGCGACACCAGCGGCAGCGCGAAAATCATCACGATCGCCCAAAGGATCACGAGCGTTATCGCGATCGGCGCATCTTCCTTTTTCGCGCCCACCGCGCCGGCCACGGCGATCGCGCCCGACACGCCGCACACCGCGCCACCCGTGCCGAGGACCGCCGCGAAACGGCGATCCAGCCCGAGCTTCACCGCGACAAAATAAATCGTGCCGAAAGTGACCAGCGAAATGATCGCCGCCTGCACGATGGCGACCGGCCCCGCCCACACGATCAGCGTGAACGGCAACTGCGCGCCGAGCAGCACGATGCCGGTCTTGATAAAGAACTCGACGCGCAGCCCGGTGCGCAACCAGTCCGGAATGCCGAACAGGTTGGAAACCAGCAGTCCGAGCACGAGCGCGACCAGAGGCGGTTCGAGGTTGTACTTCGAGGCCTGATCCCAGACTCCGATGAAATAGATGATCGCCGAGACTACGAACACGATCAGGAACGCGCCGACGAACTCGCCGAGTTTCAGTCCCATCGTTTTGACCGCGATGCCGAACAACACGGCCCACAGTACGAACAGCGCGGCGAAACGCACGCCGTTGGCCTGCAGTTGCGTGCCGACATCCGCCAGCGTCGACCACTTTTGCGGCGTCACCGCGATCCATTTGAAACTGACGCCCTGCGAATACGCGATCACCGCCGCGACGACGAGGCCGAGACCGATCCAGATGGCCCACCAGTCTTCCTTCGCGATCAGTTCACGCCAGGCAGACGGTGCGGGGTTGGTTGGGGTCGACATCGATCGGCTCCGATTGCTCAAATCATGGTAGCGCGTTTAAAAGAACCCCGCCGAAGCGGGGTTGCAAAGGCCACGCTGTCGAAAGAAAACAGGAATGACTACGCCGCCAGCGGCAGTTCCGGCGCGCTCAGCGGAGCTGCGCCGAACCAGTGCAGCGTCCGTGCGAAATCCGCCACCTCACCGACGATCAGCAACGCCGGCGCATGCACGTCGTAAGTTTTCGCCAAGGCATCCAGTTGTCCGAGCGTGCCGGTGATCACGCGCTGTGCGGCGCTCGTGCCGTTTTCGATCAGCGCGAAGGGCGTCTGCGCGCCGCGTCCGTGATCGATCAGTCGTCGCTGCAACGTCGCCAGCAGTGCCACACCCATGTAAATCGCCAGCGTCTGCTTTTCCTGTGCGAGCGAACGCCAGTCCAACGTGTCCAGCGAATGCTGCGCATGCGCGGTGACGAAGCGCACCGATTGCGCACGATCGCGATGCGTGAGCGGCACGCCCGCATAGGCCGCGCACGCAAGCGCTGCGGTGATGCCGGGAACCACGTCGTATTCGACGCCGTTGGCGCGCAGGAATTCGAGTTCCTCGCCGCCGCGTCCGAACACGAACGGATCGCCGCCTTTGAGCCGCACCACGCGCCTGCCCGCGCGAGCGTGGTCGCGCATCAGCGCATGGATGCGCGCCTGTGCGAGGTCGTGGTCTTCGCCGACGCGCTTGCCGGCGTCGACGCGCTCGGCATCGCGGCGCGCCAGATCGAGTACCGCCTCGCTCACCAGACGATCGTGAAGAACGACGTCGGCTTCGTTGAGCGCGCGCAGCGCGCGCAGCGTCAGCAAACCCGGATCGCCGGGGCCGGCGCCAACGAGCGTCACCGAGCCGGGTTCGCGCGCATCGTCGCGGAGATAGCGCGTCAGAACGGCGTCGCGATCGCGGCGGCGCCAGATCGCACCGTCGAGAATGCGCTGATAGAGGCGGCGTCGTGACGGCACGTCCGAGCGGCGTGCGCGAATGTTGCTCCGATGACCTTCAAGCCATTTCGCCGCCGCACCGATACCGTGATCGAGCAGTGTCTCCAGCCGTTCGCGCACCCATCGCGCCAGCATCGGCGCCGCGCCGCCACTGGAAATGGCGACGATCAGCGGCGACCGGTCCACCACCGCGGGGACGTGGAACGTCGAGAGCGCGGCATCGTCGACGACGTTGACGAAACGTTGCCGCGCCTCGGCCGCTTCGGCGATGCGGCGGTTGGTCGCAACGTCGTTCGTCGCCGCGACAACGAACCATACGCCGTCGAGCCATGATTCGTCGAAAGACCCCTCGCGCAACTCGATGCGTCCTTCCGCATGCAGTGTACGCAACGCGTCGTTGATCGCGATGGCGCCGACGCGAACGCTCGCATTGGCCTTGAGCAGCGCGGCGACCTTGCGCGCCGCGACACCGCCGCCGCCGACGACGAGCGTGCGTCGGCCCTTCAGATCGGCGAACAACGGATAGAGTTTCATTGCCACGCAACGTAGAACTTGGAGCATCGCCGGTGAAATGCCGTTTCGTAACCGCGACATGCAATCCGGTTATCTATTCTGTCCAAGCCGCTGCGCCAGTTCGCGTTTAGGCGTCTGGACGTCCAAATAACCTTCGGTTATGATCAAACTTTAGCCGGTTATTTACCCATGACGCTTACCCAGCTTCGCTACCTCATCGCCATCACCGACGCCGAGCTCAATATTACGACGGCGGCCAAACGCGTCCACGCCACACAGCCGGGCGTCAGCAAACAACTCAAGCAGCTCGAAGACGAATTGGGTTTCCAGCTCTTTTCGCGAAAAGGCAAAGCGCTGCATGCGATCACGCCGGCCGGACACCAGGTAATGGAACGCGCGCGCCAGATCATGGCCGAGGCCGCCAACATCCGCTCCATCGCCGCCGACCTGCGCGGTGACGAGCACGGCGAACTCGCGATCTCCACGACGCACACGCAAGCTCGCTTCGTGCTGCCGCCGGCGATTGCGGCGCTGAAGAAGCGCTATCCCGCCGTGAGCATCCATCTCAAGCCCGACAAGGATGCACACGTGATGGGCGCGTTCGAATCCGGCGAGGCGGATCTGGCCATCGTCAGCACCAGCGAAGGTGCGCCGACCAGCGGCCTGGCCGTGCCTCTTTTCCGATGGCGGCGCAGTGTCGTCGTGCCGAAAGCGCATGCGCTGGCGTCGTTGACCAAACCGTTGACATTGGCAGAACTCGCCAAGCATCCGCTGCTGAGTTACGAATCCTCGTTGAGCGTGGAGTCGTCATTGCGCAAGGCGTTTGCCGCCGCCGGACAGCAGCCGGAATTCGCGTTCACGTCGCGCGATGCGGATCTCATCAAGACCTACGTGCGCGTCGGCCTCGGCGTCGGCATCCTGGCGGAGATGGCGCTGTTGCCCGACGATGCGCACGATCTGCGCGTCATCGAGGCGGCGAACCTGTTTCCGGTGTGCACAACGTGGATGGTGCTGCGGCGCGATCGCGTCGCGCGCGCATTCACGCTCGCCTTGGCCGAACTGATCGCGCCGCAAATCGACCGCCGCGACCTGCAGCGCGCGCTCGCCGGCGAGCCGCCGCGCCGCTGGCCCGAGCCGCCGGACTGGAAAGACCGCGCCGCAAAAAACAAAGCGGCCTGATCACGTGGTCACGACGACGTCGCCGGGAATCCGCCGCGGTGTCGCCACGATGCCGCGCCGATGCAGGAAGTCGCCGAACGGCTCGCTACCATCGCGTTCGACTGCGAAACGATCGAACAGTACATCGAGCGCGCCGAGAATGTCCGCTTCATCGAGGTTCTCGCGATACAGCGTGTTCAGGCGCTGTCCGCGGGCATCGCCGCCAAGCATCAGGTTGTACCTGCCCGGCGCCTTGCCGACCAACGCGATCTCCGAGAGGTACGGACGCGAACAACCGTTAGGACATCCGGAAATGCGCAACGTGATCGGCTCGTTGCGCAGGCCGTGTGAATCGAGCAGACCTTGCACGTTGCGCAGCAACGCCGGCAAGTAACGCTCCGCTTCAGCCATCGCCTGAGCGCACGTCGGCAGCGCCACGCAGGCCAGCGCGTTGAGCTGCAGCGCTGTGGCCGAGCGATGCACATCGAGCCCGTGCGCAACCACCAGCGCGTCGATGTCATCGCGCTGGCTGGCCTCGACGTCGGCGATGATCAGATTCTGGTTAGGCGTGAGCCGGAACTCACCGCCGTGTCGGGCTGCGATTTCGCGCAGTCCGCTGAGATGCGTGCGGCCGTCACGATCGGCGATGCGTCCCGCTTCGATGCGCAGCGTCAGATGCCAGCGGCCTCTTTCACCTTGTGTCCAGCCGAAGCGGTCGCCGTTCTGTTCGAATGCAAATGCTCGCGGCGCGGCGAAAGCGATGCCGGCGCGGCGTTCGACTTCCGCCTTGAACCAGTCGAGGCCGCGATCGTCGATGGTGTACTTGAGGCGCGCGTGTTTGCGGTCCGTGCGATCGCCGAAATCGCGCTGCGTCGTCACCACGGCTTGCGCAATTGCAGTCACGTGCTCCGCGTCGATGAAGCCAAGCACGTCGGCCAGCCGCGGATAGGTGGCCGCATCGTTGTGCGTCGCGCCGAGGCCGCCGCCCGCAGTGACGTCGAACCCACGCAGCACGCCGTCTTCGACGATGGCGATGAAGCCCAGATCGTTGCCGAACACATCGACGTCGTTCACCGGCGGCACGGCGAAACCGATCTTGAATTTGCGCGGCAAATACGTCGGCCCATAGATCGGCTCGTCTTCTTCGCCGCTGCCGGCGATCCTTTCCGCGTCGAGCCAGAGTTCGTAGTACGCCCGCGTTTGCGGCCGCAGGAATTCCGACAGCGCACGCGCCGTTTCATACACTTGCGTATGCGCCAGCGACTGCGCCGGATTGGCCGCCACGACCACATTGCGATTGACGTCGCCGCACGCGGCGATCGTATCGATGAGCGTCGCGTTGATCGCCTGCAGCGTCGATTTGAGTCTGCGCTTGATCACGCCGTGGAATTGAAATGCCTGGCGCGTGGTCAACCGCAGCGTACCGTTCGCGTAGCGCGTCGCGATCGCGTCGAGCGCGAGCCACTGCGCCGGCGTGACCACGCCGCCGGGCAATCGCGTGCGAATCATGAACTGGTAATCCGGTTCGAGTTTCTGCCGGCGCCGCTCGTCGCGCACGTCGCGATCGTCCTGCTGATAGCTGCCATGGAATTTGATGAGCTGCGTATCGGCATCGGCGATGGCGCCGGTCACAGGATCGGCAAGGCTCTCCTCCAACGTGCCGCGCAAACGTCGACTGGCTGCCTTGATTCCCTCGACGGGCGACAGCGCCGCCATCAATACACGTCGCGGCAATAGCGCCGTTCGCCAGCGAGCCGCGCGAGATAGGCGTCGGCGTCGTCGGCCGTTTTGCGGCCGTGTTCGATGAGGATCTCGCGCAGCGCGGCGTGCACGTCCTTGGCCATGTTCTTGGCATCGCCGCACACATACACGTGCGCACCGTTCTCGATCCAGTCGTACAGCGCACGACCTTGCCGGCGCAGGTTGTGCTGCACGTATACTTTGTCGGTCTGATCGCGCGAGAACGCCACGTCGAGCCTGTGCAGCGACCCGCGTTTCAGCGCGGCCTGCCATTCGAGCTGATAAAGAAAATCCGTGCGGAAATGAGGATTCCCGAAGAACAGCCAATTTCGCCCGCTCGCACCGATCGCCGCGCGTTCCTGCACGAACGCGCGAAACGGCGCGACACCGGTGCCGGGCCCGATCATGATCACGTCGCAAGACGCATCGGCGGGCAGACGGAAACGGTCGTTCGTCTCGATGAAAACCGGCACGCGGCCTTGGTCGGTGCGGCTGGTCAGAAAATCCGATGCGGCGCCGACGTGAGGCCGGCCGAGAAAATCGTAACCCACCCGCGCGACCGTGAGATGCGCTTCGTCCTCTGCGAACTTCAGGCTGGATGCGATCGAATACAGACGCGGCGCCAGCGGCCGCAGCGCGGCGACGAAGGATGCCGCATCCCATTCACCGGAGTGAGCCTGCAGAATGTCGACGACCTGATAGTCCGCGAGCATCTTCTGAAATGCAGTCGCCGAACCGATGACGGCATCCAGCGCGGCGTCGCGCGCGCGTGACGCGTGGGCGAGCACGAACGGACGCGCCAGCCGCGTGATCTCGCGCTTCTCGATGAGCCAGTCGCGCAGCGGCAGCGTCTCGCCGTCATGCGTGACGGCGGTTTGCGCGTCGAGGCCCAACGTATCGAGGATCGCAGCGACGAGGTGCGGCGGATTGCTCGGCCACACGCCGAGCGAATCGCCCGGCTCGTAGACCAGACCGGAATCACGCAACGACAGTTCGACGTGACGGATGTCTTTCGCACTGGCCGATGCGCTGATGCGCTGGTCGAGCAGCACTTCCGCCGCGAACGGACGCTCGCGGTTCCACGTGATCGGCGCACGCACTGCGCGCAGCGGTGTGACGGTCGCGCGCGGCGTGGCAACCTGCAATTGCTCGCGCGCGCTTTCCCGCGCGGACTTGAGCCACGGCGCGCCGACTGTCTCGAAGTCAACGTCCGCGTCGCCGCGCGGGATGAGACGTTTCGCGCCGAGTTCGATTAGGCGGGCATCGATCTGCAAGCCAACCGCACAAAATTTCGCATAACTCGAATCGCCCAGACCGAGCACGCCGAAACGCAAGTCGTCCAGGCGCGGCGCGCGTTTTCCGGTCAGGAACTCGACGAAGCCGCGCGCATCGTCCGGCGGAGCGCCGTCGCCCTGCGTGCTGACCACGACGTAGAGCAGCCGTTCCGATTTCAATTCGCGGACCGGATATTCGTCGGCGCGAATCAGCCGGGCGCGAAGGCCCGATGCTGTGATCTCCTGAGCAAGCCGCTCGGCCGCGCGCCTGGCATTGCCGGTCTGGCTGCCGAAGACGATCGTGGCCTGCGCGACCGGTTCGAGTGCCACCAGCGGCGGCGCGTCGCGTCCGCTCGGCGCATCACGCGAAGCCAACCCCGCCGCGTAGCCCGACAGCCAGCTCAGCGTGCCCGCATCGAGCCCGTCGACGAGCCGGGCCAGCAGCAGGGCCTTCTCTTCGGGTAGCGGTACGAGCGACTGGATCGGTTCGGCAGCCATTGCTTTGGACGTCTAGATGGCCAAAGCATCATAGGCTCCTGCGCACCCACGCCAAACCAACCATTGGGAATGCGGGCATGACGCAAAGTCATGTCAGAACCGCGGCGGCTATTTGTGCTCTTGACCAGCGCCGGCGCCGCCCGTCACGCGATCGCCGCGTCGACGGTCTTTTGCGCCTCGGCAAGAATGGCCTGCAGATGTTCCGCGCTCTTGAAGCTTTCCGCATAGATTTTATAGATCGCTTCGGTTCCCGACGGCCGCGCCGCAAACCATCCGTTTTCGGTGACCACCTTGATGCCGCCGATGGCCGCGTTGTTGGCCGGCGCGCGATCGAGCACCTGTTCGACCTTTTCGCCCGCGAGTTGCGTGCTGGTGAACTGAGCCGGCGACAGCTTAGACAGCTTTGCCTTCTGCTCCAGCGTCGCCTTCGCATCGACGCGGCTGGCGAAAGGTTTGCCGAGATCGCGCGTGATCTGCACGTAAAGTTCGCCGGGATCTTTGCCCTGCCGCGCCGTGATCTCGGCAGACAACAGCGCGGCGGCGATGCCGTCCTTATCCGTCGTCCACACTGTTCCATCGCGACGCAGGAACGACGCGCCGGCGCTCTCTTCGCATCCGAAGCCGAGCGAGCCCGCGAACAGGCCGGGCGAAAACCATTTGAATCCCACCGGCGCTTCGAACAGCGTTCGGCCGAGCCGTCTGGCCACGCGATCGATCAATGCCGTGCTGACCAGGGTCTTGCCGACGCCGGCCTGCGCGTTCCAGTGCGGCCGATGGCGATACAGGTAATCGACCATCACGGAAAGATAGTGATTGGGTTCCAGCAATCCCGCGCTGCGCGTGACCACGCCGTGCCGGTCGTGATCGGTGTCGCAGGCGAAGGCGACGTCGTATTTGTCCTTCAGTCCGATCAGGCGCTGCATGGCATACGACGACGACGGATCCATGCGGATCTTGCCGTCCCAGTCGAGCGTCATGAACGCGAATTGCGGATCGACGGCATCGCTGACGACAGTCAGGTCGATGCCGTACCGCTCGGCGATCGGCGCCCAATAATGCACGCCGGCGCCGCCGAGCGGATCCACGCCCAGATGCACGCCCGCATTGCGTATCGCATCGAAGTCGATGACGTTGGCGAGATCGGCGACATACGCAGAGAGATAATCGTGCTGGTGCGTCGTCGCCGCGTTGCGCGCACGCGCGAACGGCAAGCGTTTGACGTCGCGCACCTCTCCTTCGAGCAATGCGTTCGCACGATTCTGGATCCAGCCGGTGACATCCGTGTCGGCCGGACCGCCGTTGGGCGGGTTGTATTTGAAGCCGCCGTTGTCCGGCGGATTGTGCGACGGCGTGACGACGATGCCGTCGGCGAATCCCGACGAGCGGCCGCGGTTGTAGACCAGGATCGCGTGCGATATCGCAGGAGTCGGCGTGAACTCGTCACCCGCGGACAGCATCGTCTGCACACCGTTCGCGGCGAGTACTTCGAGCGCGGTCTGCAGCGCAGGGCGGGACAGCGCGTGCGTATCCGCGCCGATGAAAAGCGGTCCGTCGATATTTTTCGCGGCGCGATATTCGCAGATCGCCTGCGTCGTGGCCAGGATGTGCCATTCGTTGAAACTGCGTTCGAAGGAACTGCCGCGATGGCCCGATGTGCCGAACGCAACGCACTGCGCGGCCACGGACGGATCGGGTTTCAGGTCGACGTAAGCGGCGAGCAGTTTCTGCACGTCGACCAGCACCGATGCCGGTGCCGGTTTTCCCGCAAGCGGGCTGATGTTTTGGCTCATGGTTTCGTCCTTGATGGTTGGAGCGGCGCTTGTCCGTTGGCCTTGCCGGATGACATTTTAATACGAGCCTACTTGCTCAACGTTACGACGACGGCGTGCGTCTTGCCGTCCTGGACTAGCGTGATCGCGTGATCGGTCTGCTCGACGCCGTCGACGGAAAATGCGGGCGCGCCGTCGGACTTTTTCAGCACGATTTCATAATGCGTGTCACCGTGTGCGTAGACGATCTTGTATTCGTCCCACGCTTTCGGCACGCACGGCGCGATATGCAATTTGTCGCCGGCCAGGCGCAGTCCGAGAATCGATTCGGTCATCAGCCGATACAGCCAACCAGCCGAACCGGTGTACCAGCTCCAGCCGCCGCGGCCGGTGTGCGGTGCAACGGCGTAGACATCCGCCGTGACCACGTACGGCTCGACTTTGTATACATCGACATCCTGCGGCGACAAGGCGTGGCTCACCGGGTTGATATAACCCAACAGTTCATTGGCGCGCTCCGCGTCGCCGAGTGCGGCGAAGGCCATCGATGCCCACACCGCCGCGTGCGTGTATTGCCCGCCGTTTTCGCGGACGCCCGGCACGTAGCCTTTGATGTAGCCTGGATCGGCGGGCGATTTGTCGAACGGCGGATCGAGCAGCTTGATCAGGCGATGCTCGCCGTCGACGAGATAGCGATGCAGCGAGTTCATCGCTGTCTGACGCCGATCGTCCGCGGCGGCACCCGACAACACCGACCAGCTCTGCGCGATCGAATCGATCCTGCACTCGATGTCAGTGGACGAGCCCAGCGGGGTACCGTCGTCGAAGTAGGCGCGGCGATACCACGCGCCATCCCACGCGTTGCGTTCGATGCGCTGCGACAACATCGCCGCTTCGCTGCGGCAGCGCGCGGCGAATGTCGCGTCGGCGCGCAAGTCCGCGATCTCGGCGAACTTCGTCAGAACCTGATAGAGGAAGAACGCGAGCCACACGCTCTCGCCTTTTCCATGCAGGCCGACGTTGTTCATGCCGTCGTTCCAGTCGCCGCTGCCCATCAGTGGCAAGCCGTGCACGCCGAAGTTCAGTCCGTGCTCGATGGCGCGCACGCAATGCTGGTACAGGTCGACGCTGTCGCCGGACGTGGTCGGCAGGTCGTAATAGGATTCTTCGCCGTCGCTGACCGGCCGGCCTTCGAGGAACGCGCTGCGGTCGTTCAAGACATCGTGGTCGCCGCTGCACGTCACGTAGCGGCACACGGCGAGCGGCAACCAGAGATAGTCGTCCGAACAGCGCGTCCGCACGCCGCGGCCCGATGGCGGATGCCACCAGTGCTGCACGTCGCCTTCCTTGAACTGACGGCCGGCGCTGCGCAGGATCTGTTCGCGCAACAGATTCGGCGCCGCGAAGACCAGCGCCATCGCGTCCTGCAACTGATCGCGGAATCCGTACGCGCCGCCCGACTGATAGTAGCCACTGCGTCCCCACAGCCGGCAGGCGATGGCCTGGTACAGCAGCCAGCCGTTGGCGAGCACGTCGAGCTCGGGTTTGGGCGTCTGCACCTGCACCACGCCGAGCGTGCGTTTCCAGAAATCGCGGATGGCGATGAACGCGGCGCGCGCAGTGCCGGGCTGGCGCAGCCGCAGCACCAGATCGCTCGCCGCGTCGGCGCCTTCGGCGGCGCCGAGCCGGAAAATAACCTCGCGCGACTGGCCGTCGGCCAGCTCGAACGACGTCTGTATCGCCGCGCACGGATCGAGTGTCGCGCCGACTTTTCCGGACAGTCGCGCACGCGAAAGTGCCGCGGGTTTCTGCAACGAACCATTGCGACCGATGAATTCGGTGCGGTCGCCGCTCAAGGTGCGCAGCGGATCGTCCAGATCGAAGAACGCCACGCGGTCGGCGAATTCGGCGTTGTACGAATTGCTCGCGAACAACGCGCCGCTGTCCGGGTCGATGCTGGTGACCACGTGCATCGCCGACTTCGGCTGGATATCGCCAAGCACCCATTCGACGTAACCGGTCAGCGAGAGCTGTCGCGCCCGGCCCGACGTATTCTTGAAGCGGATCACGGAAAATTTCACCGGCGCATCGAGCGCGACATACGTCCACAATTCCGTTTGTATACCGTCCTCGGTGTGCTCGAATGCGCTGTAGCCGAAACCGTGACGCGTCGTGTAAGGCGTCTCGCCGCTGCTCGGCGCCGGGGTCGGCGACCAGTAGCGTCCGGTCTCCTCGTCGCGCACGTAAAACGCTTCGCCCGACGGATCGCCGACCGGATCGTTCTGCCACGGCGACAACCTGTATTCGTGCGCGTTTTCCGCCCACGAGTACGATGCGCCGCTTTCCGAGACGACCGTGCCGAAAGTCGGATTGGCCAGCACGTTGGCCCACGGCAGCGGCGTCTTTTTGTCCTTGCCCGTCGTGATGACGTACTCGCGACCGCTGGCGCTGAATCCGCCCATGCCGTTGTCGAACAGCAACTCGCGCTTTGCGGTCGGCTGCGCCGGCGCCGCGACCGTGCGTTCGCTGCGCGTCGGCGCAAAACGCGGAATGGCGATGTCGAACAGATCGCGTTGCTTGACCTGATCGAGCAGCGAGCCTTTCACGTCGGAGATGATCGCGCGTGCCACGGCCGTCAGCAGCACGCGGTCCTCCGCCGCGATCTGTTCGGCCGGACGCACGAAAATGCCACCGGGCCGGTCGATCAGGTTGCCTTCGATGCCGACGGAGATCATGCCGAGGATCTGATCCTGCAAGGCCTGCCGATAACCGCCGTGATCGTCGTTCCAGATGACCAGGTCGACCGCCAGGCCTTTGCTGCGCCAGTACGCGTGCGCCTGCACGAGCTGCCGCACCAGTTCGATGTTCGCCGCGTCGGTGATCTGCAGCAGCAGGATCGGCAGGTCGCCGGAAATCGAATAGCGCCACAGACCCGACTGGCCGCGCCGGTTTGCGGCGATGAGCTTGGGATCGGCACGAAGCGAACCGTTGGCGTAGACGATGCGTCCGGCCAGCCGTCCATAAAGCTGCGCATCGACTTCGGTGACGTTGATCTGACGCAGCGCCACCTGCGCGTGCGTCCAGGCCAGATCGAACACGCGGTCGCCGAGATTCTGGTCGTGATATTTTTCTGCGAGCGCCAGGCTGCCGGCGCGATCGCTGGCGATGCCGGTGACGATATCGAGCGTCGCGGATTGTTTGGCTTCGAGCACGAAGCGATGCCGCACCGCCACGATCGGATCGAGCACCGCGCCTTGCGTGCCGGACAACGCTGCCGTGCCGCGCAACGCGGCGGGATCCGCAGTGCTGTTGCCGCGCCCGATGAAGCGCGCGCGATCGGTTTCGTACGAGGTGTGGATGCTCTGCGCGCCATGCAGCGCGACCAGATGCAGCATGCTCGGCCAGTGTTCGGCGTTCGAGCGCGGGCGCCGCTTGCACAGGATGGTCGAACGCGCTTCGACGATTTCCGTTTCGACGAAAAGATTGCTGAATGCCTGGCCCGTGTCGTCGGCCATCGGCGGCGCGAGCACGACTTCGGCATAGCTCGTCACTTCGATGGTGCGGCGTGCGCGCGAACGGTTGGTGATGCGCACGCGGCGCAGTTCGATGTCGTCTTCGGGCGATACGGCGATATCGGTGTGCGTTTCGATTTCGTCGTCGCGGCGGTGGTATTGCACGCGTGGTTCGGTGAAGGTTGCCTCGTAGCTCGGGCAAGCCGTGGTCGTCGGCTGCAGCGTGTTTGACCAGAAACGTCCGCTGTCGACATCCCTCACGTAGCAGAACGTGCCCCAGCAATCGCGTGTGCTGTCTTCGCGCCAGCGCGTCACGGCAAGATTCTTCCATCGGCTGAAGCCGCCCCCGGCATTCGTCACCATGACGTGATAGCGGCCGTTGGAAAGCATCTGCACCGCGGGCGTCTGCGTGTTGCCGGCGCCGAACACGCGCACGGGCATTTGCGCGGTGTCGCTTTGCATGCGGCTTGCGGCAAGTTCGCTGCCTTGCGAATAGATCGCCGCCGCGCGCGGTACACGTTCCTGCAGCAACTGCAGCGTCGCTGCGAAAATGGGTTCGGCGGCGAAGCGTTTGCGCATCGGTCCGTCGAGCAAGGTATCGGCGAGCGCGAGCAGACTCATGCCCTGGTGATGCGCCATGAACGATCGCACCACCGCGAACGTTTCGCCGCGACGCAGACGCGCCGGCGTGTAGTCGACCGCTTCGTAGAATCCGTACTGCCCGAGGATGCCGAGCGCGGCGAGCACGCGCAGGTTCTGCACGGCCTGCTGCGGTTCGACCATCGCGGCCAGCGCCGTGGCGTGCGGCGTGACGACGAGATCGGCCCCGAGCCCGCGCTTCAGCCCCAGGCTCGGCACGCCGAACGCGCGGTATTGATAGTTCTGCGCGGCATCCACCGCGTTGTACCCCGATTCGGAAATTCCCCACGGCACTTCGTTCTGGCGGCCGTAATCGATCTGCCGTTTCACCGACGCCTTATAAGTGCGATCCAGCAGCGTGTTGTCGTAGTTCGGCATGACCAGCAGCGGCATCAGGTACTCGAACATCGATCCGCCCCACGACAACAGCGCGGCATCGCCGCCGCTCTTGGTCAGCAGCCGGCCGAGCGCGAACCAGCTTTCCTGCGGCACCTGTCCGAGCGCGATGGCGACGAAATTCGTCAGCCTCGCTTCGGACGCGAGCAGGTCGTAGAAACTCGCGTCGGTGCGCCGGTCGGTGACGTAATAGCCGATGGTGAGCAGATGACGATCGCGGTCGTACAGCATGCCGAAATCCATCTGCGCGAAGTCGCCGGTCAGCGTCGCCAGATGTTCGATTTCGGCCAGACGCTTGGAAACGCGTTGCTCGACGTCGGCCAGCACGCGTTGCTGCGCATCGCCCGTCGAGAGCAACGCATCGCGCGCGAACGCCGGCAGATCGCCGAGTTTCGGCACCGTGGCGATCGCCAGGAAATCCGCTGCACGCGATCGGATGGCGTCGGTATCGAGCCACGGCAGCAAGAACTGGAGTTCGGCCTTCGCGTCGAGGCATTGATCGAGCAATGCGTGCGCCCATTTCGTCCCGCCATCGCTGCTCGCCGGAATGCTGCCGACCACCGCGGTTGCGCAGTCGCACAGATCGAGCAAGCTCGCGCGCAGGTCGACAAGCTTCGCTTCCGGCTTGCGCAGCGCCTCATCCAGCCGCCGCCGGAATGCGGCGATGGAGGAATTGGACGGAACCGTTTCGCTGAGGATGCCGAGCGTGTCGCGCAATCCGTGCAACGTACGCACACCGATAACCGGCTCGTCGCGCAACATGCGCAAGCCCATGCGCAAGGTCAGCAGATGGCCGCACAGGTTGCCGCTGTCGACGGTGGAAATGTATACCGGCGTCAACGGCTTTAGCGATTGCGTGTCGTACCAGTTGTAAAAGTGCCCGCGTTCGCGTTCGAGCTTTTGCAGCGTCTCGAGCGTGTTGGCGCAGCGTTCGAGCAGCGTCCCCATCGAGATGTAGCCCAAGTCGTGCGCGGAAAGATTCGACAGCAGCGCCAGGCCGATGTTGGTCGGCGAAGTCCGGTGTGCGACCACCGCCAGCGGCGTCTCCTGAAAATTGTCCGGCGGCAGCCAGTTTTCGTCGGCCGTGACCAGATTCTCGAAGAACGTCCACGTGCGCCGTGCGACGCTGCGCAAATAACCGACTTCTTCCGGCGCAAGCGGCGCGGTCTCGCGCGCGATCGGCCGGCTCAGCCATCCTTCGATCGCCGGGGCGAACAGCCAAAGCGCCAGCAGCGGCGCGGCGTCGATGAGCACAACGGGCCGCGCGACGAACAGGTAGGCGCCGACAGCGATGGCGAGCAATGGCGAGGCCCACATCGCACGGAATGAACCGCGTATCGAACTGTCCGATGTCCGTTCGGTCATGCTCGACGGCGTCCACTGCAGCAGATGCCGCCGGCTGACCAGCATGCGAAACCAGGTGCGGACGATCGCGTCGAGACTGAACGCCGTCTCGAACGGCAGACAAGCCAGCGCGAAGACCATGTTGAAAAAATGCTGTCCGACCGTCGTCGCGAAATCGCTCAGGTGCAGATTCAGAGGCAGCTCGGCCGGCTTGTTGGCCAGGTCGAAAAAACTGGCGCCGAGGGCGGGAATGAACGATACGCCGACCACGACCACCGTCCAGAACCACGGCGCCGGCAGCACCGTCCAGCCGAGCACGAGCAGCAGCGTGGATGCCGCTGGCAGCAGGCTTCGTCGCAGATTGTCGAAAACCTTCCATCGTGACAAGGCGCCGAGCGGGTTGCGCGCGATACGTCCATCGCGCGCTCGCACGTACGGCGTGAGCCAGCGCGCGATCTGCCAGTCGCCGCGAATCCAGCGATGGCGGCGGCGCACGTCGGCGAGATAGCTCGCCGGATAATCCTCGAGCAGTTCGATGTCGCTGGCGAAACCCGAGCGCGCGTAGCACCCTTCGAGCAGGTCGTGACTCAGGATGCGGTTGTCCGGCAATCGGTCCTTGAGCGCATGTTCGAACGCATCGACATCGTAAATGCCCTTGCCGACGAACGAGCCCTCGCCGAATACGTCCTGATAGACGTCGGATACGGCACGCGTGTACGGATCGATGCCGGTTTCGCCGGAGTGAAGGCGCGCGTATTCCGATCGCTGGGCACCCTGCACGCCAACCGCCACGCGCGGTTGCAGAATTCCGTAACCGGCGCGGACGCGCGGGTCGTCCGCCTCGTAGCGCGCGCGATTGAGCGGATGGGCCATCGTGGCGATCAATTGCCGCGCCGTGTCGCGCGGCAATTGCGTGTCGGTGTCCAGGGTGATGACGTACTTGACGGTCGACAGCGGCATCTCATCGCCGACGACGCGGGAGAAGTTGTTCGCCACGCCGCGCAACAGCGCGTTCAAGTCGCCGAGTTTGCCGCGCTTGCGTTCGCGGCCCATCCACACGCCTTGCTGCGGATTCCACAGCCGCGGGCGGTGCAACAGATAGAACGGCGTTTCGTCGGCGTCATTGCGGTACTTCGAATTAAGCCGTTCGATGCCGTGGACGGCGCGCTCCAGCAGCGGCTCGTCGTCGGGTGTCGTCTCCGTGGCCGCGTCGGTGAAATCGGTCAGCAGGCCGAAGCAGACGTGCCTGTCGCGATTGGCCAGAAAGCGTATCTCGATCGATTCGAGCAACGCATCGGTGCCGTCGGGGTCGCTGAGCATGCACGGTACGACGACGATCGTCTTGGCGGTCGCCGCGACGCCGCGCGAGTAGTCGATGCGTGGCATCAGCCGTGGCGGCACGAGCACGGCGGCAAGCCGGTTGACGATGGCGACAGCGACCTGGCTTGCGCACAGCGCCGCCGTCACGGCGATGGCCACGATCAGCCCGCCGTGGACGCCGTCGCCGTGCGCCTTCAACACGGCAACCGCCGTGCCGGCGAAGGTAATCAGGAAAATCGCGCACAGATAAAGCACGGTGCGCACGCGGGGATTGCGCAGGTAGCGGCGTATCGGCACATCGAGTTCCACCGCGGTTTCCAGTTCCGACAAACCGACGTCGATCAGGTAATAGCCGATGTGCGATCGCGGGTCGGCATTGTCGGTGTGCGCCTGCTTGGCGAGGCGCAATGCCGCGTCCGCGACGGCGTCCTCGCGCCAGCCGCTGCGCTTGGCGATCGACTCGATCACGTGCCGGTAGCGATCGCGCGTCGCGAAGTCCATCGTCGCATAGACGCCCAGCGGATCCTCGCGCAGCACCTGCTCCACCGTACTCTGCGACTCGACGAACTCGCGCCAGTCGATCACGCTGAGCGTGCGCAGGCTGCCGATGCTGTTGCTCATCGACACCTGGTCGGCGGCCTGCTGCTGGTTTTCGGCCTGGATCGACTGCGCGATCGTCGAACCGGATTCCGCCAGCGATTGCTCGATCCAAGTCAGCGGCAGCGCCAGCGCGTGGCTGTGGCTTTGCAGCCGCCGCACGAATTCCGCGACGAACGCGCTGCGCATCGGCGGATTGGAACGCGCCATGTCGGCCACGACCAGAATCAAACCTTTTGAATCGCGTTCGACGATCTCCACGATGCGATCCGACCAGGTATCGGCGAGGTTGCGGTCGGTGCGATCCAGCAGGATGCGTGCGGCGACGCGGCGCAGGTTCTCGATCAGCGCGAGGCGCAGCATGATCGGGATGGCCCACAACTCGCCGATGGTCAGGGTGGCGGCGCGCTGGTACGCGGACACGAAGCCCTTGAGACTTTCCACGGTGACGCGGCCGTCGCCGTGCGCGATGACTTCAGAGGCGATGTCGTAGACGCGCGGGAAACCGTTCTTGAGTTGCGGCAATTCCCAGCTATAGCGTTTCGGCAGATGGCGCCGCGCGGTGCGGATCTGTTCCTGGATGATGTAGAAGTTGTCGAGCAACCAGTCGCCCGCGGGCGTGATGCGGCGATCAGCGGCAATCGCATCGGTGAGCAGCTTCGAGGTTTGCAGAAGGATCGCTTCGTTTTCCGCGAGACGTGGCAGCAGACGGTCCGCGCCGTGTTTCGCTGCCTCGACGTGCGAGGTGGCGAGCAGCTCGCCGTGCTGCGCCATCTGATCGGCGTTATACAGTTCGGAAACGAATGGCGCTTCGACGATCGGTTCGCGCGCGTGGAGTTTGCGTTTTGCGGCGAGCCTGTCCGATCTCAATTTGCCCAGCAGAAATTGAAACATCCGTGAAGCTGCCTTGTGTCAGCCGGAGCGCCGCTTGCCGGCGGGGAAATCTTCGTGTCGCGCCGCCGCTGTTGAATCGACGCGCGCGGCGCTCGAATCGGTGTCCATGATTTTGCTGGAACGACGGCGCGTCACGCGTGGGACGGTGCGGCGACGCTCACGCCGACAACTGGTGCGCGATGACGATCGCCGCATCCGGCAACGCAGCCATCAGCGCGGCGGTGATCCGTTGCCGGATGTCCAGGCTGTCGGGCATCGACGGCGCCTGCAGCGAATAGACATAGCCTTTTTCCTGGTGACCGAACAGCGATTCGGCGCGGCTCACCGATACGTCGTCGGAGCGGCACGCCGCAGCCCACATTCGCAGGAGCTCGGCGCGGCCGATGCTGTGCTCAGGACGGAGTCGGAATCGATAGGTGAGCAGCGGCATGGACAAAATCCTTTTAGGGAATCCTTTCAGATCGTCCGTGAGTATGATCCCCTTGCGCGGCGCTGTCTTGCTTTCGTTTTCGTCCGTGCGTAGATCGGCATCGCGCACGATGACGCGATGTGCGTCATTGAAAAATGTTCAGCGAATCGCTTGCGCCGGAATCAGGTGAGGTCAGCGCGCGGTGCGTCGAGGCTTCTTGAGCAAGGTCCAGCGAGGCAAGGCGCCATCGACATGCGCGGCGTCGAGTTTCGTCAGCGCAAGATTGAACAGATCGCGTTCGACGACCGGATCGCTGTGCCGCGTCAGGCTCGCCACGTCGAAGTGCGACGCTTCCTCGCGCGCCATCGCCGTCAGGCCGAAGGTGCCGAGAATCGCATTCAGCGTCGTGCTGCTCGCCGGACAATAAATGCTGCCGAGGATCATTGCAGCATTCTAACCCATCTTGTCGATGACGTGTACGGACCGGCGCGGCACGACATCACGCCG
The DNA here is from genome assembly GCA_963708785.1 of uncultured Gammaproteobacteria bacterium. GTDB lineage: Bacteria > Pseudomonadota > Gammaproteobacteria > Xanthomonadales > Rhodanobacteraceae > Rudaea. The sequence continues at coordinate 111,675 of CAVPTJ010000012.1, read as the reverse complement.
CGCCGGTCGCGCAGTTCTACCGCGTTACCAATGACTGAAAAGCGCGATCAAAATCACGAGCGGAATGGGTACACCCAGGAAAATCAGAAGTAATGAACGCATAGCCGGTCTCCGTTATGTGTCAGTGCAAGTCGCGTCGACGGCCGCCGATCGTCGCGCAGAAACTCGCCACGAACGCGCCGATCAGAAGTGCCACGAATGTCCACAGCGACGCGTGCGCGGCCGCTTTGCGCGCGGTGTCCGCGGCTTGCAGCGCCGCCTGCTGCGCGGCTTTGGCTTTTTGATACACGTCGTTGACGCGTGCTGTCGCTTCGTCTTGGGAAATGCCCGTATCCTGCGCAATCACGCTCGCCAGATATTGCCGGTCGTCATCCGGCAACTGATCGGCCTTGAGATCGGTTGCGAGGATTCGCGCCGCTTCCTCATGATCTGCAGGCGATGCAGGATTGGCCGGAGCAGCTTGTCCGGGCGCGCGGCGATACAGCCGGTCGGCCCAGCCCTTGAGCGCGTCGGGTTGCGACGACGCAACGCCGGCGGCACCCGCCGCCGCAGTTCCGGTCAGTGCACCGGCGCCAGCCGCGGCTACCTTCGCGGTTCCTTCGAGTATGCCGGTTACTGCCGTGCCCATGAAGGCGAAAACCAAGAGCGTCGCGACGGACCATGCAATGAAGCCATGTGCGGTATCGCGGAAGTAAACTTCATCGGTGTGCAGATTGGTCCAGCGCACCCGCAGACGTCCGGCCAGGTAACCGCCCAGTCCGGCTGAAGCGAGCTGCGTGAACGCAATCCAGACGATCGCGGCGATACCTAGCGTCGATGCTGCGGCGCCCGCATTGCTCCACGGCGAAATGGACGACAGACCGAGCCCGAAACCCAGCATCACCAAAAGTAGCGAAAGAACCGCCGCGCCCGCCGCGCCCACGAAGATCGCGCCCCACGATACGGCACTTTGTCCTTCAATGGTTGGTGTCACTCCCACACTTGCAACTGGAACTGCCATACCCCCTCCTTGTGCTGTCCGCGATTGGACAGTTGCCGGCGTGGAGAGCACGTCGCATGCCACTGCGCAAAGCAGCCGAGGATTCACTGCGTGACAAGCACTATCGCCCGCCGTGTCGCGCGAAATGCGACTCCGTCATTTCGCCAGAAGGCAGGTTGCACGAAAATCCTCCACCGACCGGCAAAGACCATGAACTGCGTCGCTGGGGATTATCGGCCGGGCCGTGCAATGGATACGCCGCTACCTACGTATACTTGCGGGCCCTTCCTCGTCTGGTCGCCCATGCATCTACTGTTGTCGCCCCTCGGCCTTGGGATTTTTTTCGCGCTCGTGATGCTGATCGCATGGCGGCGCATGCCGCGCTGGCTGCGCGGTCTCATGATCGGCCTGGAAGCGAGCGCCTTCGTGGCTTGCTGTCCGGTAGGCGCCAACGCGCTGGTGTGGCTGATCGAATCGCGCGTCCCGCAAGCCGAGACCTGTGCAGCGCCGCCGCCGGATACGATCGTCCTGTTGTCCGGCGGACTGGAGCACCCCGCCGAGAGCATCGACGACTTCGATGCGCTCGACGACAAGAGCGTGCGGCGCACCCTTGCCGCGGTTGCGCTGTGGAAACGCATGCCCTCGGCGACGCTCGCCATCGCCGGCGGCGGACCGTTCTCGATCAAGGAAAGCGACATGCTGGCGCACCTCGCCGAAAACCTCGGCGTGCCCGCGGCATCGATCCGTCGCGAGGACCAGTCGCAGACCACCTGGGAAAACGCGCAGGACCTGCGCCGCCTGCAGCCGCCGCTGCCGGATCGCGTCTGGCTGGTCAGCTCGGCAATGCACCTGCCGCGCGCGCAGGCGGCGTTCCGCGCCGCGGGTTTCGACGTCTGCATCCACGTCAGCGATCGCGACTATCTCGCGCCGCGCGGCCTCGGGTATTTCCTCCCGCAAAGTTCGGCCGTGCGCAAATCCGAAACGGCGATCCACGAACTGGTCGGTCAGGCGCTGTATGCGTTTTACGAGCGTACCGACAAGTCGGAATAAGCGGACAGCATGCGCGCGGTGATTGCCTTCCAGTCGTAGTGTGCGACGGCGGAGGCGCGGGCGCTTTCACCCAGGCGCCTGGCGAGATCGCGGTCCTCGATCACTCGCACGACGGCAGCGGCGAAACCGTCCGCGTCATCGGCGTACAGCGCGCTGTCGCCATCTCGCAGCGCGATGCCTTCCGAGCCGACGTGCGTGGTGACGATGGCCTTGCCGAACGCCATCGCTTCGAGCACCTTTAATCGCGTGCCGCTGCCGGCCCGCAGTGGAACCACATAGACGGCCGCCTCGCGCATCACCGGAACCAGATCCTCGACGAAACCGAGCAGTTCGACGTTGCCCGACAGCGCGGCCGGAACGTGCAATCCCGCGTTCTTGCCGACGAGGACGAACTTCGCGTCCGGTTTTGTGCGAAGGATACGTGGCAGAATTTCAGCGAGGAACCACTCAACGCCGTCGCGGTTCGGAAACCAGCTCATCTGGCCGACGAAAATCACGCGTTCGCTGTGCTTCGGCGCTTCGCCCGACGGCCGGATCGCATCCGTGTCGACGCCGTTCGGGACAACCGTGGTCGGCGTGTGCGGCGCAAGTGACGACAGTTGCAACGCGTCGGTTTCGGAGCACGCGAGGATACGCGACGCGCGTCGGCAGACCGCTGCCTCGAATTTCTTCAGGCGGGCGACCTGCGTGCGCAAAAACGCGCGATGCAGCGGACGCGTTTCGATATCGATACGGCGCTGCAGCAGTTCGTGCTCGACGTTGTGCGCGTTGAGCACGATGGGAATGCGCGTCGCACCGACCAGCGCGGCGAGCGGGAGCATGTCGACGTGAACGATATCGACCTGCGGTAGCAGTTCCGCGATACGTGCACGCATGTCGGCGGATGCGTATTTTTCGACGACGAACGGATTTCTTCCGAGGGTTCCGCGCAGCAGTGCGAATCCCAGCGCCGCGAAAGGCACGCTAGGCACCGGAAAGGTTTCCAGGCGCGCGACCGCTTCGCGCAAGGGACCGGCGGCGTCGGGCGTATCGTCGTCGCGCACGAAACTGAGCAGCGTGACCTCGTGCTGCGCGGCCAGCGCACGCAGCATGTGCCACGAGCGCAACTGATGGCCTTCGCGCGGCGGATACGGCAGCCGACTGGTAAGCGCGAGAATTCTCGCCATCAGTGCTTCTTCCACAACCCGCGCGGGTCGAGCGCGAGACTGGCCGGCAGCGCCAGGCACGCCGCCGCGTTGAGCATCAGGAAACTGCCCGCCGCCGTGAGCAACGGAATCTTCGCCGCGCGACGCGGCGCGGCCAGCGCGAACAAGGCGGCGACGTAGGCGAGCGTCTGCAACAGCCAGGCGAGCCGATAGAAATCGCCCGGCGCGACGCCAGAACTGATCCATGCGGCGATCAGCGCCCACGGCGCGATCAGCCGCAGGAACTTGTGCGACATCCACGCAAACCACACCGGATTGCGCCACGGCAGAAGCAGACGCGGCAGCCGCGCGATCAGTTGCCAGTTACCGGCGAGCGTGCGCACTTTGCGGCGGAATTCCTCGTGGCTGCCGGCGCTGGCGCTGTCGAAGGCGATCGCGTCGCGCGCCATCGCGATGCGTCGATGCGCGAACACGGCGTGCAGCGGAACCCACATGTCGTCGAGGATCGTTCCCGCGGGCAACGGCACGAACAGTTCGCGGCGCAACGCATAGATCGCACCACTGACGCCGTGCAGCCAGCCGATGCGCGCCTCGGCGTCGCGCAGCGATTTTTCCATGCGCCAATACAACCCGATCGGCGCGGGATTGTGCGGCACGCCCGGCTCGGCGAAGTCTTCGACGATCTCGAGTTCGCCGCTGACCGCACCGACGCCCGCGTCGGCGAACCGCGCGAGCAGCCGACGCAGCGCGTCCGGCGCAAAGCGTTGCCGCGCATCGGCGAAGACGACGAACGGCGTTTGCACGCGCTCGAGCGCCGCATTGATCGCGACCGCCTTGCCCGAATTTTCAGCGAGAGCGACCACGCGCACGCGCGCATCGTCGATCGCGGCGGCGCGTTCGGTGTCGTCCGTGCTGCCGTCGCTGACCACGATCACCGACAGGTTTTCGGCGGGATAGTCCTGTTCCAGCACGTTGCGCACGCGCGCGGCGATGCGTGATGCTTCGTTGTACGCGGCGATGACGACAGTGGCCGGTGGTGTGAGTTCGGAAGGCGGATCGCTCGCGGTGCGGGCGAGCGCGCGGATCAGCAATGCATAGCCGACATAGGTGTAGGCGAGCAGCGCCGCGCTCAGCCAGAAAACGCCTTCGATCATGTGCGCAGGACGCGCGAGCGCCAGCGCTCGTAGCGCTTGTTGCCGAGTACGCGCTTGGGCAACCGCAGCAAACGGAAACGCATGCGCTGCCAGCGCGGCGCCACGCCGCGCCAGGTCACGAGCGCGGCGAATTCATCGAGGCTCATGCCGCGCGTGACGGCAACGCGTTCGAGATACTCGCCGTCACGCCGGCTCCGGTTCACGCCGGGGGCGGAGTTGAGCACGTGCCGGTAACCCAGCTCGCGCGCGAGACGCCGTTCGCGCTCGCCGCCGCGTCCGCCGGGCAATGCGAGGGCATCCACGTCGCGACCGGTGACGCGTTCGAGACGCCGCTTGCTGTCGCGCAATTCCGATGCGAGCGCCGCATCGTCGAGATCTTCGAGATAACGATGCGTGCAGCCGTGCGATTGCACGCCCATGCCGGCATCGGCGAGCGCGCGAGTATCCGTCGCGGTCAGCATGCCGGGCTGATCGATGAAATCCGCGGTCACGAAAAACTCGGCGGCGAAACCGCGTTCCTTCAGCAGCGGCAAGGCGACGGAATAGTTCGAAACATCGCCGTCGTCGAAGCTGATGACGACCGGTCTGATCGACGCATCAAGCGAATCGACATCGCGCAGGCGCACCGCCCGATAACCGTTTTCCGCGAGCCAGTCGAGCTGTTTGCGGAATTCGTCCGGGGCGACGCTGTAGACCGGGATCGAAGCGGCCCGCGTCGTCCGCTGCGCCGTGCAGGCCGTGGTACATCAGCACTGGCAGCGCACGGCTCATGCCGGGCCTTTGGGTTGCGCGAAGCGCAACGGTGCTGTCACCGGCGGTTCCTCGGCGGCAGGCTTGGCGGCGAAGTCGCGCGCTCGCAACGTCAGGCCAAGGAACACCCAGAAGTAGCCGATCATCGGATAGTACGTGAAGCGGTCGCCGAAACAGTTGCCGAGCACGAGCGCGAGCCACGCGCCGACCATACCCAGTCCGAGCGCATAGGCGAGCGATTCGCTCGGCGACTCGCGCATCGTCCGCCAGCACGCGCGCAGGATCGAAATGAGCAAGGCGATGGTGATGGTGACGCCGACCAGCCCTTTCTCCGTCAGCTCGCGCATGAAGAAGTTGTGCGTGTCCATGTTGAACGGATTGATTTCGTGGTGACGGAACGTCTGAAAGCCGCTGCCGAATACCGGATGATTCTCGAAGTTGTCGATGGCCAGACTCCAGAACTCGAAACGCATCTCGGTGCTTTCGTCGCGCTTGCCCTCCTCGATCGTGGTGCTGTCGAAGCGTTCGACCACGGAGGTCGGCAGGATAGCCGGAAGCATCAGCGCAAACAGGAACAGCGGCACGATCATCTTCCAGCGACCACGCCACACCAGCAGCACCGCGACGAGACCAAGCAGCAATGCCACGTAGGCCGTGCGCGAATAGGCCCACGCCACGCCCGTCACCATGCACGCGATTCCGACGACCAGCGCCAGCTTCCACGTTCGCGACAATCGTCCGGCGAGCAGCAAGCCGAACATCAGGATCGCCATCATCACGCAGAACGCGGCGTACTCGTTGGCGCCGAGCAGCGAAAACGTGCCGGATATCCGCAGGGCGTCGTTGTAATGCCAGCTGCTTACGCTCTCGTGCTCGCTGTAGGTCACCTTGAGGATGTACGGCAGCGGCAGGATCATGGCGATGATCGTGCGCTTGATCGTGGTCCAGTCGTTGACGCTCATCTCCACGATGAAGACGAGCATGACGCCCAACATGGAGTCCTTGAGGATGTTGAAGTGATCCTCGGTTTCGGATGACACGTTCGAATAGCCGATGAATAGCGACACGCATGCGTAGGCGATGTACGCGATCACCCACCCGTGCACCGAACTCCAGTGAGTCAGCTTGCCCTTGCAGTAGAACGCGCCGAGCAGTGAGAGTCCGAAACCGATGTTGAGGAAGTTGATGCCGCCGCCGAGATTGGGCATGTAACCGGTCTGCAGATTCTGCAGCGGCAGGAAAAACAGGAACACATACAGAAGCCAGTTGTTGCGGACTTTCGGCACCGATTCGGCACGCGGAGCGAACGCCGTGCGCGAGACGCGCGGCATAGGTCCGATGGCGGCGCGGTCAGGAACGTGCGCGGCCATGTTCGCTCCAGATTTCGCGGTAGGCGGTTGCGTATTGCTGCGTCATGTTGGCCACGGAGTATCGATCGATCACGCGCGCGCGCAATGCCTCGCGGCGCGGCTGCCGGATCGCATCGTACATCGCCGCGGCGAACGATTCCGTTTCACCGGGTGCGACGACCGCGGCATCCGTGCCTTCCAGCACCGCCTGCACCTGCCCCACCCCGCTGGCGACCACGGCGCGCTCGCACGCCATCGCTTCCAGCAGCGCGAGCGGCAATCCTTCGTAATGCGACGGCAGCACGAACACGTCGAGCATCGGATAGAAACGGTCGAGGTCGTCGCGCGCGCCGACGAGGTGCACGCGCTCGGCGACCGATCGCTCGCGTGCGCGTTCGGTGACGACATCGCGCAGCGGTCCATCGCCTGCAATGACGAGCACGGCATCCGGCTGACGTTGGACCACGCGCGCAAAAGCATCGACCAGGCCCAGCGGATTCTTCTGCTCGGTCAGCCGCATCGCCGAGCCGAACACGACCGCGTCGTCCGCGATGCCGAACTCCGATCGCGCGAGCGGCGGCGTCTGCGGGTCGAAGCGTTGCGTGTCGATGCCGTTTTCGATGAGTATCGTTTTCTTCTCTTCGACGCCCGCATCAGCCAGCACAGGCAGCATGTCCTTCGAGACCACGCAGACGCGTTCGAAGCGACGCATCAACGCGAGTTCGAGCCGGTTGTACAGGCGCAGGTTCGCGGTGGTCGGGAAATGGCCGTGCGATGTTGAAACGATCGGCGTGCCGCTGCGTCCGCGCGCAAGCCAGGCGTGGAATGCACTCTTGTAGTCGTGCACGTGCAGGATCGTGTTGCGCTCGCGGCGCAAAGTATCGCGCAGCGAACGCAGCGTGGTGAAATCGAAACGACCCCGGCACGGTACGCGCTCAGCGGGCACGCCCATCGCCTGCGCGCGCGCGAACAGCGGCTGCGCGTCGAGATGCTGGTTGTCCATACTGAGCAGTCGGCTCGGAATGCCGATGCGATTGAGTTCCGGCACCATGCCGAGGATGACGTATTCCGCGCCGTACAAGCCGGCGCTGGAACGCAGATGCAACACCTCGAAATCAGCGCGCATCGGCCAGCTCGCGATAAAGATTTTCGTAGGCGAGCGCCATCGCATCGACCGAATGTTCGCGCAGCACGTGCGCGCGCGCATTGGCGCCGAACGCGCGCACGGTTTGCGGTTGCGCGATGGCTTCGCCGAGCGCGTGCGCCAGTTCCGCGGGTGACTCGGGCGGCACCAACCATCCGGTTTTTCCGGCATGCACCAGATCGGGATTGCCGCCGACCGCGGTGGCGACGACCGGCAATCCGCACGCCTGCGCTTCGAGGATCGCGTTGGACAATCCCTCGGTGTTCGACGACAAGACGAAAACGTCCAGCGCGGGAAGGATCCGATCGACGTCCGAACGCGGGCCGAGCAAGGTTACGTTGTCGCCCAATCCGAGTTGCGCGATCTGTGACCGCACTGCATCGCGCAGCGGACCGTCGCCGATCAGCACAAGCCGCGCGGTCGAGTGCGTCCTCTTTACTTCGGCAAACGCATCGAGCAGATCGACATGGCGTTTCACCGGCGTGAAGCTCGCAACGATGCCGATCAGAACGTCGGTGTCCGCGAAACCGAGTTCGGCGCGCAACGCGTGCCGGCGTTCGGCATCGGCGGGACGAAACAGGTTCGTGTCGACACCGTTCGGAATCGTGCGGCAGCGAGTGCGATCGGCGTTCTCGTCGGCGACGACGTGGTCGACGATGCTGTGCGTTGGCGCGACGATACGGTCGAACCGTCCATTGAGTTTGCGGAAGAGCGTGCTCACGCGCGCGCTTTTCTGGAATCCCATGTCGCGCCGATTGGAGATGGTGCGCAATCCGGCGCGGCGCGGCAGCAGCGCGTTGATGAGATCGGATTTCTCGTGCTGCGATTGGACGATGTGATAATCGCCGCGCCGCACACGCGCGCGCACGCGGCGCAACACAGACCATCCGCGCAAGCCGTACACCGCGCCAACCGGATGATAAGCGAGCTTCACGGCCGCGTTGTCAAGCTGCGCGACGCGCGCGGAGACGGGCGGTTCTTCGGTCAGTTGCAGCACATCGATCGAATAGCGCTCGGCGGGAAGACGCGTCAACAGATTGCGCAGGAAACGTTCGCTGCCGCCGGCGGTGAGGATGGCGGTGTCGGTCAGGACGAGGAGTCGCAATACATCGTCACGCACGGCATCAACGCTTGTAGATGGCCGTCACCATGAAGATGTTCTCGCGGAAACCTTCATCCAGCGCGGTGCTGTTGCGCTCGTTGCGTATGTAATCGATGCGTCCGCTCCAGTGCGGCGTGAACTGACGCAGCAGGCTCAGGTCCAGGCGGATATCTTCGTCGCGGCGGTCGATGTCGCGGTATTGGCGTGTTTCCTCGAAGGCGTCGAGGGCGAGCGTCCACAGCGGCGCGAGGCGGTACGCCGCGCCGACCACTGCGCCGTGCGCGGTCTGGTTGAGTTCCGGCGCGGCTTCGTACTCGTAGCGGTTGTAGTACGGCGCAAGGCGCAGCGTGAAGCGGCCGTTCTGGAACACGTAATTGGCGTTGATCTGGTGTTCGAGGAACACCTGCGAGGTGATCGCCGTCGTGCCGACCACGATGCCTGTGTTGAGGCCCGAGCCGAGCAGCGCGGCGGGATCGACCGCCATATCCTGCGAGGCGTCGGCGAACTGACGCGCGAAGCCGAGACCGAAGCTGTTTTCGGAATCCAGATGGTAGGTCAGCGAGCCGCGCGCGAGCAGGCCGGACTGATCGGGCACGCTGGAGAAATTCAGACGCGAATAACCTAGCGAAACGTCGAGATCCAGGCTCGTCAGTTTTTTCTGGTAACGCCCGAACACTTCGCCGCGGCGGTAGTCCGGATCGCCGAAGACGGGATCGGTGAAATGCACGTCTTCATAGGTGACGTTCGCCGAGATCTGCGTGGTCGGATCGAGCAGCTTGATGGCACGCAACGCGGCGAGCCCGCGATTGGAATCGAAGTCCTGGGTCTGCGAGGCGAGACTGTTGGTGAAGCGCAGGTCAGCCTGCAGATTCAATGTCGGGTCCAGACGCACATTGAACGTCGGGCCGAGCGTGAAGACATTGGTCTGCTGCAGATTGTTCGGCGCGTTGGTGGCGAGGATGTTCACCGGCGCGACGGCCGCGTAGTCCTCGAAATCGAACGAGAGGCGCTGCGGCGAGATGGTCCAGTTGACCACGCTCGACAATTGTCCGCGCAACTCGTTGTCGAAATCGCCGCCGAGATAATCGCGGTATTCGATGTCGCCGACCGCGGTTGCCTGAACGTCGGCGCCTTTCTCGTCGACAGTGAAGGTCATCCGTGGAATGAGCAACCATTCGCTGATCGGATCGATCGCGCTCTCGTTGATGTTGTCGCTGTGCTCCACGCTTCCCTGCAACGTGTAGTCGAAATTGAACGCGTGCGCGGATGCGCTCGCCGCCAGCGACAGCGCACATGTGACCCGGCCCAGCGTTTTGTTCATCCGCATGACGCCCCCTGCAGCCGTCACGGTGCCTGGTTGAACACGACACCTGCGACTTTGTTCTGATCGAGACTGGCGACGGCCTGGCTGATGCTGGTCGCGGTGTCCTTGCCGTACGCGGCGACGACGACCACGAAGTCGGCAAGGTCCGACAATATGCGTGCGTCCGGCGAGCCCTTGAGCGCCGGACCGTCGAGGAACAGATAACGTTCCGCGTACTGGCTGCGCAACGAATCGACCAGCGCACGCATGCGGAACGAGGAGAAATATTCGCCGCTCATCTCGCGCGACACGCCGGCCGGGATCAGGCGCAAGCGCGGCACGCCCGTACGGTAGACGACGCGGTCGATGCCCTTGCTCGGATGATCCAGATAGTCGATCAGCCCGCCCTGATTCGCCTCGACACCGAAGGCGCGATGCTGGCCCGGGTAACGCAGGTTGCAGTCGACCAGCAGCGAGTGCTTGGATTCATCGAAGGCGAACGCGGTCGCGAGGTTGCGCGCGACGAAGCTGGCGCCGGAACCGTGGCTCACCGCCGCAACCAGCGTGACGAAGTTCTGCGCGCCGCCCAGTGCGAGCAGACGGGTGCGGATTTCGCGGAACGCGTCGGCAGTGCGGCGCGAGGCATCATCGCGATGGATGAGACGACGTTCCTCCATCTGCACCGTGGTCAGCGCGCGCGACTCGGTGAGATAAGCCAGCGCCCGTTCGCCGGACACGCCCTTGGGCGCCTCGTCGAGTGCTGCCGCTGTCGCAGCGGCGTCGTCGGAAAGCTGCATGTCGCGCTCGCGGTTCACGTTCATAGGAACATCTTGATCTTCATCACGGCGATGGCCGCATAGGCGGCAATCACCGCAAGGACGAGCAGTACGAGCAGCACCGTGGTCCGGCGCGAACGCCAGCGGTCCTGGCGCGTGATATACGCAGGCACCGAAGCGAGCACCGGGATGCCCGTGAGGCGCTCGATCTGGCTGGCGGAGCGGACGCGCGGGTCGAAACGGACCAGGCCGAACAGCAATGCCAGCGGCAGGAACACGCCGGCACCGAGCCCGGCGATGCTGAAATGCATGAAGCGCAATCCCGACGGACGCAGCGGGAACTCCGCCGGTTCCTGAATCACGAAAGTCAGTCCACGGTGATCGGCGTCGAGGTTCATCGACACGCGCGCGTTCTCACGTCGCTTGAGTAGATCCTGATAGATATCGCGATTCACTTCGTAGTCGCGCGTGAGTTCGGACAGTTTGTTTTCCGAATCGGCGATGCGGCGGCCGCGGTTGAGTTCCGCCTGCAGCAGCGATTCGCTCGCGCCCAGGCGCGACTGCTGCGCGGCGATGTTGCGGCGCACTTCGGCGAGCTTGCTGCGCAGTTCCTGGTACAGCGGATTGAACTGCACCGAATCGTCCACCGGCGCCGGTGTGCCTGACGCGGTGCGCAAGGTCCGCTGCGCCTCCTCGCGCTTGACCTGATCCTGCAAATCCTGCATCTGGTGACGCACGCGGATCACGTCCGGGTGCTGGTCGGTGTAGGTGAGAAGAAGTGTATCGAGCTGTGTCTGCAGTTCGGCGAGTCGCGCGCGGTACTGGCCTTCGCGCGTCTGCACGGCAGTGATCTCCGACTCGCCCGAGAGCTGCGCCACGAGCGCGTTCTCCTTGGAGCGCTGTTCCATCAGTTCCAGCCGCGCGTTCTCGGCTTGCGTGCGCAGTTCGCTGATGCGCGTGTTCGAATCGGTTTCGCTACCCGGCCGCGCGTCGGCATTCTGGCCGCGATAGGCCTTGAGCTTGTCTTCCGCGTCGGTGAGTTTGCCGCGATAGATATCGACCTGGCTGTCGATGAATTTGTACGCGTCGCTGCTCTCGTGCTCTTTCGCGGCGAGACTTTCCGAGATGAAAAGATCCGCGAGCCGCCGCGTGACGAGATAGGCGCGTTCCGGATCGGAATCCTTGTAAGTGATCTGGATCAGGTTTTCGCGCAGGTTGATGACCGAGATGCGCGCCTTGATGCTGTCGATGATGCGCTCGAGATCGATCGGCGTCGGGTTGGTGTTCTTCCATCCGCCGGTGTCGACGATCTCGTCGAGGATCTTGCGGCTGAAGATCACCTCGCGCGCAATGGCGGCGCGGTCGGCATTGCCGGTGGGCACGGCGCGGCCTTCCATCAACGGTTTGATGATGTTGCTTTCCTGGACCAGGATCGAGGTCGAGGCGGCGAAGTTCTTCGGCCAGAAAATGCCGGCGACAAGTCCGGCCAGTGCGAGCGCCGCGAACAGGATCACGAGCAGCGCGCGGCGGCGCCGTGCCTCGGTCAAGAGGATCGGCGTCAGCTCATTGGAGACCAACAGTTCGTTGCTCATGCGGATAATCGGTTGATGTCGCTTAGAACGCGCGTTCCGGGACGGTGATGATGTCGCCGGGCTGTACCGCAATGTTGCTTGAGAGTTCGCCCTTTTTCATGATGCGATCGAGCTTCACGTCGTACGGTGTCACGACCCCGCCTTGTTCGCGCCGGTACAACGAGGTGCGATCGCCGTTGGCGAATTCGGTCGTGCCGCCAGCGGCGAGCACCGCGTCGAGCACGGTCATGCCCTGGCGGTAGGGAATCGAGATTGGCTGATGCACCGCGCCGGTCACGCGCACGCGCGACAAATATTCGTGACTGCGCAACTCGGTGATGATCACCGCGACCTGCGGATCGCGCAGGTACGTCGCGAGTTTCTGCTTGACGTCGGCGGCGACTTCTTCCGGGGTACGGCCGCCGGCGCGCACGTCGCCGATCAGCGGAACGGAAATGTCACCGTCCGGGCGCACGGGAACGGTGACGGTCAGGTCCGGGTTGTGCCAGACGGCAACCTGCACCATGTCGTCCACGCCGATCTGGTAGGTAGCCACAGCCTGCGGCACGGGCTTTACCGGCACCGGTTCGGCCGCTGCTGCGCTCACGCAGGTCAGCAGCGTGAAGAGGAAAACAGCCCCTGTTTCCATACTGTATTCTTCAATTCCAGGTTGACGAATTTATCACAATTCCTTACAGCTTCCCTACGTCTTTACACCGCGAAATATTGGCGATACCACATGACGAAACGCTTAACGCCTGTTTCCACGGGCGTTGAGGGCGAATAGCCCACATCGGCGGCGAGCTCCGATACGTCGGCGTACGTGTCAGGGACGTCGCCCGGCTGCAGCGGCAGCAGGTTTTTCTGCGCCGTCTTGCCCAAGTTTTCCTCTATCAGTTCAATATAACGCGCCAGTTGGACGGGCCGATGACTGCCGATGTTGTAAAGCCGATACGGCGCATTCGAGGTTCCCGGGTTGGGATTGACCGGATCGAATGCCGGGTCCGGCGCGGCATTCTTGTCGAGCGTGCGCATCACGCCTTCGACGATGTCGTCGATGTAGGTGAAATCGCGCGTGTGGTGTCCGTGGTTGAACACGTCGATGGGCTTGCCGGCGAGGATGTTGCGCGTGAACAGGAACAGCGCCATGTCTGGCCTGCCCCACGGTCCGTACACGGTGAAGAAGCGCAAACCTGTCGTCGGCAACCCGTACAGATGGCTGTAGGTATGAGCCATCAGTTCGTTGGCCTTCTTGGTCGCCGCGTACAGGCTCACCGGATGATCGACCGCGTCGCGCACCGAAAACGGAAGCTTGCGGTTCGCGCCGTACACCGAACTCGACGATGCATAGACCAGATGCTCGACGCGATGGTGGCGGCACGCTTCCAGAACGTTGATGAAGCCGACCAGATTCGCTTCGACATACGCATGCGGATTCTCGATCGAATAACGCACGCCCGCCTGCGCGGCGAGGTTCACGACGCGTTGCGGCTTGAACTCCGCGAAAGCCTTTTCGAGCGCGGCGCGATCTTCGAGCGAGGCTTTCGCAAAGCGGAAATTGGGGTGCGGCGTCAGTCGCATGAGCCGCGCTTCCTTGAGGCGCACGTCGTAATACGCGTTCAGATTGTCGAAACCGAACACTTCGTCGCCGCGCGCCAGCAGACGCTCGCTCAATGCCGCGCCGATGAAACCTGCCGCGCCCGTCACTAATACCCGCATTGCCGTTCCTCTTCGTTCCAGACGCTCAGAGACGATCGTCGCAATCCGCTTTCGGCAGTATTTGCTTCACGTCGAAGAGCACGCTGCCCGGCTTGCCCAGCGCGCGGATGCCGGCCGCGCCGAGCGCCACGAACTGGCGATGCGCCACGGCCAGTACGATCGCATCGTACGTGGCAGGCACGAGTTCCTGCACCGGTGTGAGTCCGTATTCGTGCTGTGCTTCGCGCGCATCGATCCACGGATCGTAAACGTCGACGTCGGCGCCGTAGTTGCGCAATTCTGCAATGACATCGGTGACGCGCGTATTGCGCAGGTCCGGGCAGTTTTCCTTGAACGCCAATCCCGAGCACCAGCACTTTCGCCTGCGCCACGTGCATGCGCCGCTGCACCATCTGGTGGATCACGCGCTGCGCCACGTGCGCGCCCATGCCATCGTTGATGCGGCGACCGGACAGGATCACTTCCGGGTGATATCCGATCTGCTGCGCCTTATGCGTGAGGTAATACGGATCGACGCCGATGCAGTGACCGCCGACCAGGCCGGGCCGGAACGGCAGGAAATTCCATTTCGTTCCGGCCGCTTCGAGTACTTCGCGCGAATCGATGTGCAAGCGATGGCAGATCAACGCCAGTTCGTTGACCAGCGCGATGTTCAGGTCGCGTTGCGTGTTCTCGATCACTTTCGCCATCTCGGCCACGCGGATGCTCGAGGCGCGATGCGTGCCGGCATCGACGATGCCGCGATACAGCGCATCCACCACATCGGCGGCTTGCGGCGTCGAACCTGCGGTGACCTTCACGATGGTCTCCAGCCGGTGCTGCTTGTCGCCCGGATTGATGCGTTCCGGACTGTAGCCGGTATAGAAATCCACATTGTGCTTGAGTCCCGATTCGCGCTCGATGATCGGCACGCAGATTTCTTCGGTCGCGCCGGGATACACGGTCGATTCGTAGATCGCGATGCCGCCGCGGCGGATCGCGCGGCCGACGGTGACGCTCGCCGACTGCAGCGGCCGCAGGTCGGGCCGTTTGAACTCGTCGATGGGCGTGGGCACCGTGACGACAAAGATGTCGCACTCGCGCAAGTGCGACGGATCGGAATGCACCGAAAGTTTCGTCGCCCCGGCCAATTCCTCGGCGCTCACTTCGAGCGTGTGATCGCGACGCTGGCCCAGTTCTTCTACGCGCGCCGAGTTGATGTCGAAACCCACGGTCGGATATTTGCGGCCGAAAGCCACCGCAAGCGGCAGGCCCACATAACCGAGGCCGATGACGGCGACGCGGGCATTATCGAGCAAGGGCAAAGGAGCGTTGGACATGGATGTGCGGCGGAGTCAGACACGGTCGCGCAGTTTACCGAGAAGTATTGCAGCGCGGGTGACGCTGATCAGGCCGCCGGCAGCCAGGCGGCCGTGACGATGAGGCGCGTGCCGATATGGAAACGGCCGTGCAAGGCTTCGATCGACCGTACTGGCAAGCCCGGCCTGGAAGGTCTGGCGCTGAAGCGGCCATCAGCGACGAGCAATGTCACGTCGTGGAAATCCAGGAAATGCCGCGTCGACGGAAACACGGCCTTGAACACACTTTCCTTGGCGCTGAAACGCAGACTCAGTTGCCGCGCATCGAAGCAGTCGTTCAGTTCTTCCGGCGTGCAAACGGTCGGGGCGATGCTGTCGTCGATACGTCCGATTTCTTCGATATCGATGCCCACGCCGAGAAACAGGCGCTCTTCGGCCACGGCTATTGCGCAGACACCGCCGCCGTGGCTGATGCTGCCGACCATGCCCCGCGGCCATTGCGGCTCGCGTGTGTCGGCTGGAAGAAGTGGATGATCTGCGATTCCGAACTGCGCCAAAGCCTCGCGGGCGAGCGCGCGGCCGACGCGAAACTCTTGCTCGCGCGCCGCCCGCATCGAACGTCCGTTCAGGTAGTCGCGTTCCAGCGCGTGCAACTCGGCGTTTTCGTGACGCGCCTCGGCGATCAGCACGTGCACGCCATCGGGCAACAAAGCCGTGAGGTGGCGCGCTTCGGCGGTCGACGGATCGGAAGTGTCTGGGAGGCGTGCCATCGGCTCATCGACACCTTGCGTCGGGTGGGACGGAAAGTGTCTTTGGAATTTTGTCGAACTTAGCACAAGTGTGGAATGATGCGCGCCGAGTCGTATCCCCGCGTTCCGGATGAACCGTGTTCGACAATCTACGTCAGGATTTTCGCCGCTATCGTGACGACCAGCGTGGCTACGGCCCGTTACGCGCTCGGCTGAACGTGTTTGTCACGTATGGCTTCCTCGCGGTTTGCGTGTATCGCTATGGTCGCTGGACACGAAGCATTCGGCCGCGGCTGCTCTCCTATCCGTTCAAGCTGATCTACAAGATCCTGCAGTTCTTCATCGACGTGCTGTTCGGCATAAACGTATCCGCCGATTGCGATATCGGGCCGGGCTTCTACATCGGCCACTTCGGCGGCATCATCGTCCACGGCCATATGGGCAAGAACTGCAGCGTGGGACAGTGCGTGACGATCGGCACCAAAGGCGCGGGCCGTTCCGACGGCGTGCCGCAGATCGGCGATAACGTCTACGTCGGCGCCGGCGCCAAGATCATCGGCCGCATCCGCGTCGGCAACGATGTGGTGATCGGCGCGAATACCGTCGTCGTCAAAGACGTTCCCGACGGCATGAGGGTGACGGGTGGAGAAGTGCGCGTGACGCCGATGCCGCCACGCGCGACCTGACGTTTTACGGGTGCGGCGGTACCACAAAGTCCGGCGTCACCAGCGCGCCGACACACGGCAGTACTGCAGGCAGGTCTCCCGCCTCGAATCCGCCACCGGTGAAGATGTCGTCGCTGAGGATGCTTACATCGTCGCATGCGCCCTGGTACTGCACCGCGCCGATGTCGTAGCCGGCCGATGCGGCGCCCGGCCGCGGCAGGTTGCGGAAATCGGTAGGCACCGTGACGCCAGTGCTTGCACCGGAGATAAGCGGACTACCGGCGAGCGGTACCGGATCGAAATTCTGGAGGCTCGAGTCGGAGATCTGCGGATCGATCGTGCAGTTGCTGCCCGCCGGACACGTTGTCGACTTCACCTTCCACGCCCAGTTCTTCGTATAGCTGACCGGCCAGGCGGCGTTCGGATTCGACCAGGAACTGGTATCCCAATAGAACAAGCACGACGGCGTGCCGTCATTGGTGATCCAGAACGGAGCGCCGATCAGCAGGTTGTTCTGAATCTGCACCGACGACGACGTCGCGCCATTGATGGCCAGGATCAGGCAGTTGCCTTCGCTGGTGATGCTGTTGTAGCGGATCGTGGAATGAAGTCCCACATTGTGCGGCGCCGTGCCCAGCGAGACGACCAGCGCGTTGCCGTAAGCGCGGCAGTTGTCGCCGGAGGTGTTGCCGCTGTTGGAGTTGTTGCCGACGATGTAGTCCACGCCCTGGAAGTAGGAGCAGTTGCCGACGATGACGGAGTTCTCGATCAGCGAGTTGCCGGTGATCTTCATCTGGTTGCCGGCGTTGCCTTCCGAGCGTGAGCGCTCCACCGTGACCGAACCGGTGCCGTCGGCATACAGCAGATCCAGGCCGTCGGACGTGTTGTTGTGGAAATACGAATCGGTGAACGTCCAGTTGCCGCCGGTCTGCGCGGTGCCGAGGCCGTCGCCGTATCCGTTGTCGGCCTGCGCCCAGCACGCATAAATATTGTGCGTCGGGTATTGCTCGGTGCAGCCGTTCCAGGCGACTTCCACACTCTGGAACGTCATGTTGCCCGAGTCCGACGAGCAGCCGGTGGTGCCGCAGCCCAAATCGCCGTCCCAGCCGGCCCAGCCGTTTGCCACGATGTGGACGCGGGTCAGCGACCAGTTCGACAGCTTGCCGTTGAGGATGCCGCGGTTGGCCATGCCGTGGATGTCAAGATCCGTAAGCTGCACGTTGTTCGAGTTCGACGCGTAGATGCCGTGCGAAGCCCAGTTGCCATACGGCGGCGTATCGCGGTTGCAGGCTATGTTCTTGTCGAAGTGCGATTCGATGCAGGCGCTGTGATCGGTGATTTCCAGACAGCTGATCTGCACGTTCGAGCTGCCCTGCAGCAGGAACACTTCGCTGGAATGCTCGCTGCCCCACAATTCCGGTTTGACGGCGCAACCTGAGTTCCAGCCTTGGCCGAGAATGCGCGTCGGCAACGCGGCGGATGGACCGCTGGGGACAGTCTGCATATGGCAGTCGTAGGAAAACGCCGGATTGCAGCCGGGATAAGTGGCTTGCGCGCCCGGGGCGTTGAGACCCATCTCATAGCTGCCAGGCTCGATGATGACCGTGTCGCCACCCAGGATGCGCGCTGCGAACGTGGGCGGTTCATTTGAATTTGTGGGCGGCAATGCGTCGAAGGGGTGATGCCATGCGCAAGCCTGGTTCGTGCCGCTGCCGGGGTACTTCGCGTCGACCTTGCCCGTGCACTGGCTGAACGTACCGCCGTCCGTACGGATGTAATAGGTCGTCGCCGCCGGCGCCAACGTAGCCGCCAACAGGCCCACTACCCCAACTAACAATTTTGCAACAAAAACACGACCCAACATCTGGCCGTCCTCCGGACAGTTAAGGACTTGCCTAAGCCCCGATTGAGGGATTATTCCCCGAGAAGCCGTGCATATTCCGCGACACGGCACTCAGATTTTGCAATTCGCCTATAAAGAACTCGTTATTTTTGTCAATTGCCCGAACATTCCTTGATTCCGGCCGGGCAGCCGGTCGCGCGTACGTTGCGCACGCGGTTTTTGTCGAAGCGGATGGCTGCGCCGCGGAGCGCAGGTTCGACCCAGACCGAGCAGGTCGTTTTCGCATCGGCGACGTCCTTGCGCACGATGCCCGTCATTTCGTTGTCCTGAATCAGGCCCGTGACCTGGCTGCAGCCCCCGCCGCCGCATTCCATGTCGATCAGGCAATCCCCTTCGCCGCTGATCTGGTTGCCGATTATCTTGACGCTAGCCGATTCCGACGGATGCAGCGACAGCGCGTTACCCTCTGCGCGGCACAGATCCGCACTTTCCATGTTCCCCGATCCGGACAGCGCCGCGCACGTGCCGATCAACACCGATTTTTCGACATCGACCGAACCGCTCGCCTTGAGCTGGTTGCCGGCATTCGCCTCCGCGTGGACCTGCATGAACGTGATCTTCGCATCGCTGCGCGCGTGCAGCAGATCCAAGCCGTCCTGCGTGTTGTGATCGGCACGCACGCGCTCGAACAGCCAGTCGCCGCTTGTCTCGCCGGTACCAAGACCATCGCCGTAGCCGCCCTCTTCCTGGCCCCAGCAGCCGAACGGTTGCTTGGAAGGATATTTTTCGCCGCAACCATTCCACGCGATCTGCACGTCGCGAAAAATCATGTGTCCGGTGTTGGAAGAACGGTCGTCGATGTCGCCGTTCCATCCCGACCATCCGTTGGCCACGATATGCACGCGCTCCACCGTCCAGTCGTGCAGACGGCCCGCTCGCACTCCGTCATGGGCGAGCCCATGGATGTTGAGATCGGACAACGAAACGTTGCCCGAGTCGGCCGCGCTCAAACCTACCGCGGCCCACGGCCCGTAGGGCTGCTTGTCGCGCTCGCATCGGTCGACTTCGTGCTTTCCCGCATGGAATTCCACGCAACTGGAGTGGTCGGTGATTTCGAAGCACGCCAAGCGGACGTTCGAACTGCCGCGCAGATCGATCACCGTCTCCGCGCGCTCGGTGCCCCACAATTCCGGCGGCGACGCACATCCCTTGTCCCAGCCCGCGCCGAGGATGCGCGTGGGTTTGTCGGGCGACGGACCGCTCGGTATCGGCGTCATGTGGCAATCCCACGGCCAGTCCTCCCGGCATTTGTCCGATTGCGCGTCCGGCGCGCCGAATCCCATCGGATAACTGCCTGCCGCGACGATTAGGGTGTCGCCGCCGGCGATGCGCGCAGGGCCGCCCGGCGGCAGCGCATCGAACGGATGCCGCCACGCGCAGGCGTGTCTGGCGTTCGTGGAATATGCCGCGTCGTGCCGGCCATCGCATTGTGTCGGCGAACCACCGTCGGTGCGCACGTAATAGGTCGCCGCACCCGCCGGTACCGGCGCAGGCTTATGCGAAGCGGATGCCGCTGCGAGCAGCGGCACGAAAATCAGCCATTTCATGTGCGATTACTCGAGATCAATGCGCGCAGCAATGTTTTCGCCGCCGCCAGGGAGGGCTGCGTGCGCCATGACGCGCGCAGTTGACGGATCGCTTCACCGCGCCGGTTTTCTGTGAGCAGGCGATAGCCGAACTCGTACCGATAGCGCGCCAGACGGTGCGCGATTTCCGCGCGATGGCGTTGCGCGAAATCCGGATTGTCGCGCACGAATTTTTCCAGCGTGGTGATATCGTTGCGCGCGTCTTTGGCGTAGTCCAGGCGGCTGAGACTATCCGGTCGCACGCAGCGAACGAGCAGATCGTCGGGCGTGTAATCGACTTGAAATTTTCGCGCCAGGCGCAGGAAGAATTCGTAGTCTTCGCCGACCGCGAGCCGTTCGTCGAATTCCCCGACGACGCGATACGCGTCTTTCGAGATGATCACCGCGGAGGTAAGCAGGAACAATTCATGGAACAGGGGCAGCAGCACATCGCCGCGATGCAGTGCGATGCGACGTTCGTAATTCGTCAACGCATCGCCGTTTGAATCGACGAATGAATTTGCGCAGTAGACGAGCCCGACGTCCCCGTTGAGCAACGGCATCTGCTTCTCGAGTTTCGCCGCACGCCATTCATCGTCCGCATCCAGGAACGCGATCGCGTCGCCGCCCGCCAGCCGCATGCCATGGTTGCGCGCGGCGGCCGGTCCAGCGTTGGACTGCCGCACATAGCGCACCGTCGCCGCCGCCGTCGCCTTCCATCCGGCGACGCGTTCGGCAGTGTCGTCCGTCGAGCCATCATCGACAATGATGATCTCCGCCGGCGAACGGGTTTGCGCCGCCACCGACTGCAACGCGCGCAGCAGCCGCGGCGCGCAGTTGTACGTCGGGATGACGACGCTGACGTTCACGCGGGTATTTTCTGCGACAGCTTGCGCTCCCATGCCAGCGCGGTGCGCGCGATGAGATCAAGATCGTCGAAACGCGGATGCCAGTCGAGTGTATTGCGGATGCGCTCGGCGCGAGCGACCAGCGCCGGCGGGTCGCCTGCTCGGCGCGGATGCTCCACGAACGGCACGGGCGCACCGTTGGCGCGGCTCACCGCGGCGAGCACGTCGCGCACGGAATAGCCGTGGCCGTAGCCGCAGTTGAGTATCGTCGATTCGCCGCCCTTGCGCAGATACGCGAGTGCCTTCAGATGCGCGGCGGCGAGGTCCTCGACGTGGATGTAATCGCGCACACCGGTGCCGTCGGGTGTAGCGTAGTCGGTTCCGAAAATCGCGACGTGCTCGCGTTTGCCGAGCGCCGCTTCGCAGGCGACTTTCACCAGCAACGTCGCATTCTTCGTCGACTGTCCGATGCGGCCTTGAGCGTCGCAGCCGGCGACGTTGAAGTAACGCAGTGCGACATAGCGCGGACCGCCAGCAAGAGCGAGATCGCGCAGCATCCATTCGCTCATCAGCTTCGACGTGCCGTACGGATTGATCGGTGCGGTCGGCGTGTCTTCACCCGCGGTACCTTCGGCAAGCGTGCCGTACACGGCAGCGGTCGAGGAGAACACGATGTGCTTCACGTTCGCTTCCGCGCAGCAGGCCAGCAAGTTGCGCGTGGCGCACGTATTGTTGCCGTAATAGCGCAACGGATCGGCCACCGATTCCGGAACGATGGTGCGCGCGGCGAAATGCATCACCGTGTCGACGTTGCGCTCGCGCAGCAACGCGCCGACTTTTCCCGCATCACCGACATTGCAGACGACGAGTTCGGCGCCGATCACCGCATCGGCGAAACCGGTGCTCAAATCGTCGAGCACGACGACGCGCTCGCCCGCCTCGACCAATTGCACCACGACGTGGCTGCCAATGTAGCCGGCGCCACCGGTTACCAGGATCGTTCCCTCGCGACTCATATCGTCCTCTCTGTCGTGCTTCCGCGCACATAGCCCAGTATTGCATCGCGCAGCCGGCTATCCAACGCGAGCGCGGGTAAAACGAAAGTGAAGATCATCGTCGCCGTCATCGCCATCAGGCGCCCGAAATGCGAAACGATGCCGAACACATCGGTGTAGTAAGCGACGGCAAGCGACAACGCCCCGAGCCCGGCGGCGGTTACGGTTTCCCGCAGACCCGGCAGCGCACGCAGGTCGCGCGGACAGAAGCAATACTTCACGACGTGAAGCGCCATGAAGCTCACGAACGTGGCGTACACGGCGCCCATCACTCCGAAGCGCGGGATCCAGAAAAGATTCAGCACCACGTTCACCACGAGCGCGAGCAGGCTGAGCACGAGAATGGTCATCGTGCGCTTGTGCAGCAGCAGGCCGGCGGTGACGATGCCGGCCAACCCGTCGAGCACGTAGTTGACGCCGATGAGCTGGAACACCGGCGCCGACTGCGCCTTGGAGTCGCCCGCCATCAGCAGCAGCACGTCGTTGCCGACCGAAAGCAGACCCGCGATCATCGCCGCGGCGATATACACGACCACCAACAAAACCGCGCGCTTGGTGCGCACGACGGCGGCCGGACCTTTGGTTTCGAATTCGCGTACGCTGACCTGCGTGTACGCGTTGTACAGCGCGTAGTTGAGCAGATTACTGATATTGAGCGCGAGTCCGTAGCCGATCGTGTACACGCCGACCGCAGCGAAGTCGGCGAGCAACTGGCGCAGCATCAGCCGATCGGCGAACGACAACAGGTTCGAGGCGATCTCGTTGACCACCATCGGCAGTCCGTAGCGCAGGCCTTCGCGCCCGGCTTTGGCGTCGAAGTCGCGGCGATGCAACGGCAAATGGCTGCGTACCCAGCGGAAAAGAAACAATGCGAATACGATGGCGACGGCCAGCCGCGCCAAATACACGCCGCGGGCGCTGCGGTCCAGAAAGTAGACCGTGCACAGGATCGCACCGGCCTCCAGCCAGCGCTGCGCCACCGCGATGGCGGCGGAGATCAGCGATTTTTCCTGCGCGAATGCGATCGAGCCCGAATAGCTGATCCACATCGTCGGCGGCAGCAGCAACAGCATGATCCAGCCGATGGTCGCCGCTTCCGGCGGAGCGGTCGCGACGATGCCCGTATACGCCAGCAACGCGAGCACCCACAATGCGCAGCCGCACAGGAACGGCAGCAGCACGAAATTGGCGCCGAAGCGCTTCATCGCCCCGGGACCGCCGACGTGCGGATAGAAGCGCAGGATCGTGTGCTGCGCGCCGAGCTTGAAGACGGCGACCAGGATCAGCAGCCACGCGTCAAAGTAGCCCAGGATGCCGTACTGCCCGTTGTCGAGCAGGCGCGTCATGATCGGGAACGACACAAATCCCGCGATCATCACCAGCACGTTGCCGGTCACATAGCGCAAGGAATGGGTCGCAACGCCGGGGCGCGCCGGTTCTGACATGGTGCGCTTCAGCTTCAGGAAAGAATCGGGGAGCGGCGGATTTTACGTGAATCGATCCCGCGCGGATATGCGGCGCATCCGTATAATCCGCAGGCTGTCGACGCACGGATCCACCATGCCCTCGTTGCCGAGCGCTTTCCGTCTGAGTGTCGTAATTCCCACTTACAACCGTCGCGAACTCGTGTCGCGCGCGGTGACCTCCGTTTTGGAGCAGGCCGGCGCAGATGCGCACAGCCTGCAGGTCATCGTCGCCGACGACGGCTCCACCGACGGCACCGTGGAGATGATCACTGAACGCTTCGCCGCCGACCCGCGCGTGAGCGTGGCCGCCACGCAGCGCGGTTATGCCTGCGCGGCGCGCAACGCGGGTTTCGCCTTGGCCAGCGGCGATTTCATTTGCTTCCTGGATTCCGACGACGTCTGGCTGCCGGGCACGCTCGCCACGATCGCCGCCGTATTCGCCGCGCATCCGGAAGTCGCCTTCGTCAGTGTCGACGGCGACACGTTCGCCAAACCCGGGCAGAAACTTGTCACGCGTCTGGTCGCCGAACATTCGCCGGGCTGGACGCACGCCGACTTCGTACGGGTGACGCTTCGATCGCACGACCTCGCGTTGGCCGGCGGCACCACGCTGCCCATGCGCAGCGGCGATTTCTTCCCGGCGATCATCCTCGGCGATCTGTTTTATCTCAGCGGCCTGGTCGCGCGTCGCGAAGCCGTGCTCGGCGCCGGGCCCTTCAACGAGCGCTTCCGTTTCTTCAACGACTGGGAATTCTTCGCCCGCCTCTGCCTGCAGGGTCCCGGCGCATATGTCGATTGCACCGGGTTCCGCCGCGACACTGGCCGCGTCGATCAGATCTCGCGCGGCCGGCCGATGAGCGCTATGGCACGCCGGCGGCGTTTCATCCTGCGCTCGCTGCCCGTGCGTTTTCCCAGTCGGATCACCGCCTATTCACTGCAACTTGCCCGGGCGAACGAGGATGCGATCTACTTCATGGCGCGTTGCCTGGTGCGATCCCGCCATCGGCGCTGGTCGCGTCGCTATTTGTGGCGATGCCTGCGGAGCGGTTACAAACCAATGCGCAGTTTGCTGCTGCTTGCCCGAACCTTAACCGCAGGCATCTAATGTTAAAAGTTGCGAAACCGGATCGGCAAAAACGGCGCTACAATCTGGTCTTCGCAGGAGCGAGTCCAGGATGGATTCGGCGCCGGCCATCCGCCGACGTCCTCTGCATGGAGAATCGGGCAAAGCCCGGCAGGATCGAAGGTCAATGAGCAAACGCTTTTTTGTTTCCCTGATTTGCACGTCCATTGTCACCCCACTGACCTTGTGCTCCGCCGCGTCATCGGACTGGCTCCAATTCGGATTCGATCCCACGCACAGCGGCATCAATCCCAACGAGACGACGTTGTCAGTCTCCAACGTGAACATGCTTGCGCTGAAATATTCGAAGACATTCAGCGCGCCAGCGCAAGGCACGCCGGTTTTCCTGAGCAACGTGAGCACCTCGCAGGGCGTGATCGATCTGCTTTTCGTCACGCTCAACGACGGCAGCATCCTCGCGCTCAATGCGGCCAACGGGGCGCAGGTGTGGGCGGACCATCCGACGTCGGTGCCCGCGTGCGGCCAGCCGGGTCAGAATCCGCAGTGCCTGGTCACCTCCTCGCCCGCGATCGACCCCAACCGGAATTACGTCTACAACTTTTCGCGGCTCGACGGGAAAATCCACAAGTTCGCCGTCGCCACCGGTGCGGAAACCATCGATGCGCACTGGCCGGAAGTTTCCTCGACCAAGCCCGACGTCGAGAAAGGTTCCTCGGCGATCACCTTCGCCACATCGTCCGCCGACGGCGACACGTACCTGTACATGACGCACAGCAGCTTCCTGTACAACGACGGCGGCGACTACCAGGGCCACATCACCGCCATCAACCTGCGCACCGGCACGCAGATCGTGTTCAACGCGGTGTGTTCGGAACAGGGCAATATCCACTTCGTCGAATCGGGGCAAACCTCCGGCGCCAACCAGAACGATTGCTACCAGGTGCAAACCACCGATCTTTCCGGCAATCCGATTCCGGCCGGCAACGCCGGCATCTGGGGCCGCGCGGCCGCGACTTATGATCCCTACAACGATTCGATCTATATCTCGACCGCCAACGGTACCTATGACCCGTCGAACATGATGCACTACGGCGACTTCTGGGGTGATTCGGTGCTGCGGCTTCCGGCGGCGTTGTCGACCGAGCTGTTCGCGCCGCTGGACAGCTACACGCCGCCGAATTTCGACGGGCTCATGCGCAGCGATACCGATCTGGGTTCAACGTCCGTCGCCATCATCCCGACGTCGATGACGCAGGACTTCGCCTACAAGCACCTCGGCATCCAGGGCGGCAAGGACTCCGACATCCGCATTCTCGATCTGGACGACATGAGCATCCAGAATGGCCCCCAGTGGAGCGACTCGGTTCACGAAAGCGCGCTGTTCACGGCGAGCGTCCCGCAAACCAATGAAGTCAAGACGCAACCGCTGATCTGGCAGAACCCGAACGACGGCACCGTCATGGTGATCGTGAGCAACGATTTCGGCATCTCTGCCATGCAGCTCATCATGGACGGATCGAACAATCCGCAGCTCTCGAGCACCACCGCGGCGAGCTGGAAGCTGACCGGTACCAGCCTGCCGCATGGCGAGACCTACGGCGGTGGCTCGCCCACCATCGCCAACAACGTCTTGTACTACGCCAGCGCGAACGGCCTCATCGCGATCGATCCAGCCACCGGCGCTATCCTCGCCACGAAGACCGAGATGGGCGTTTCGTCGTCCGCACCCGGCGTTTTCCACAAACAGAGTCCGATCGTGGTGAACGGTCGTGTCTACGTCACCGACGAAAACTCGAAATTGTGGGTTTACGAAGGCGACGAAATCTTCGCCGACGGATTCGACTAATTGCGCGCCGCCGTGCGGGCGCCGATCGGCAGCACGAGGCTGCGCACCAGTGCTTTCCACAGGCGGATTTCGCTCGGCTGTTGCCCGATCGCTCGCAGATAGGCGCGCGCCGCCGGCAAGCGCCTGCCGGCATCCAGCCACTGATCGCCCATGCCGAAATACGTCGCCGCCCACGCCTGACGGCGCAGCGGACGACCTTTCGGCGTATCGCTGAATTTCTCCACGAGCATCGCACGGCCGCGATACATTTTCTCGAAGTTGCCGCTCATGTTTTCGTTGTGCGTGCGGTAGCGCAGATGCACCTCGTCGATGAAGACGAATTTCGTTTCGATGGCGCAGCGCAGCCACAGGTCGCGATCCTCGCAGCCGATGCGGTTGAACGCCACGTCGAAATTCCCGACACGATCCAGCACGTCTCGCCGCACCACCACCGTCGAGCAGGAGACGTGCTCGCGGCGCAGGTACACGGTCGTGAACGGATCGAGCGCGCCGTTCCAGAAACGCTTCACTGCCAGACGCTTCGATGCATCGATATTGATGCGCTCGATGTTGGCGTGCACGAGGCCGACATCGTCGCGCTGCTCCAGCACGTCGACGCACGCGGCCAGATGATGCGGCAGCCATTCGTCATCGGCATCGAGCAAGGCCAGGTAGCGGCCGCGCGCGGCGGCGAGACCTGCGTTGCGCGCCACGACCAGGCCGCCGTTGGCTTGATGGATGACAATGACCTTCTCCGGATGCCGCGCCGCATATTCATCCGCGATGGCGCCGCTCGAATCGGTCGAGCCGTCGTCGATGACGATGATTTCGACGTCGTCGAGCGTCTGCGCAAGCGCGCTGTCGAGGGCGGCGCGCAGGAAACGTTCGCCGTTGTAGACGGGCACGATCGCGCTGACCAGCGGCATCCGCGCCTGCGTCACTGGCCGTCCTTGCGCGCGCGCGCCGCGAGCACGTCGCGCAGCGCGGTGAGGAGCGCCTGCTGCTCGATCAGCGTGTCGTGGGTGCCGGGAATGTCGACGATCTCGATGCCGCCGGCGGCGACGGAATTCCAGCCGAGATCGCGCGACTTCACGAGTTCATACGGCTGAACCTCGGCGCGGAACAGCGTCAGTAGTCCCGGATACGGTTTGGCCTGATAGCGATAGAACGCGTGCATGTTGGCGCGTTCGAGTTCGCGGTAACGCAGACCGTGCGGCAACGCCGTACCGCGCATCCGGCACCACGAGGTTTCGAGCGCCTCGTTCACGCGCACGATGCGGCGTTTGAATGCGCTCCAGACCATCTCCCATCGCCCGCGCCGGCTCAGCGCCATCGCGCGTACCCAGCGGTCGCGCCAGCGATACTGGATGCGTTGCAGCGAGCCGCCGCGTTCGATCTCGAAGAAACGGTTGTTCGGTCCGTACGTATCGAACAGACCGAGCAAGCCGACCTCGCCGCCGTCTGCGACGAGTTGCTGCGCGACCTCGAACGCGATCATGCCGCCCATCGATCCACCGCACAGGAAATACGGGCCTTGCGGGAACTGTCGGCGGATCTCGTCGCGATACAGCGACGCCATTTCCTTGATCGTGCGCAACGGCCGCGTGATGCCGTCGAGGCCCTGCGCCTGCAGGCCCCACACCGGCTGATCCTTGCCGAGCCCGCGCGCGAGTTGCAGATAATTGAGCACGTTGCCGCCCATCGCATGCACGCAGATCAACGGCGTGCGGCTGCCCTCCGGCTGGATCGGCACGAGCGGCGACCATTGGTTGGGCGATGGCGCGGCCGCGGGCAACTCGTCGTCGGGCGCGTTGTCCGTCTGGACATTGGTCGGCGCCTTCGGCGCCGTCGCGCCGGCGGCACGGAACACGCGTGCCTGCGAGGCGAGCGTCGGCGAGGTGAGCAATGTGGTGAGCGGCAGATTCACGCCGGTGATGGCGTGGATGCGGCGGAACAGCAGCACGCCGAGCAGCGAATCGCCGCCGAGATCGAAGAAGTTGTCGTCGCGATGCACGCGCTCGGCGCGAAGCAACTCGCGCCAGATCTGCGCGAACATCGTCTCCAGACCTTCGCGCGGCCCCTGCGCGGGTTTTTCCGCCGCCTGCAATTTCGCACTCAATGCCGATGGATCTGGCAACGCCTTGCGATCGATCTTGCCGTTCGCCGTCTGCGGCAATGCATCGAGCACGTCGATGTAGTGCGGCACCATCTGCGGCGGCAGTTGCCGCTGCAACGCCTCGCGCAACTCGCCGACGAGGTCCGCAGCCGCGCCGGGGGCGGCGACATACAACGCGAGGCGCCGATCGTTTGCGCCGACATCGCGCACCACGGCCACCGCCGAACGCACCGACGGCACCGACATCGCCGCCGCTTCGATCTCCGCCGGTTCGATACGGAAGCCACGCAGCTTGATCTGATCGTCGTTGCGTCCGTGGAAATACAACTGGCCGTCGCGCCACGCGCCGCGATCGCCTGTGCGATACATCGTGCCGCCGCAGAACGGATCGGCGACGAAGCGCTCCGCCGTCAGCTCCGGCCGATGGAGATAGCCGGCAGCGACACCCGCGCCGCCGATCCACACTTCGCCGTGCACGCCGGGCGGAACGAGTTGTCCGATTGCGTCCAGCACGTACACCTGCGAGTTGGCGATCGGCGTGCCGAGCGGCACCGGGCCACTGCCCGATTCCACGCGGCCGACGACCGACCAGATCGTCGTTTCCGTCGGCCCGTACATGTTCCACAGCGCGCGGCTTCGCGTCAGCGCGCGCTCGGCGAGATCGCGCGGCAATTCTTCACCGCCGATCAGCAGTGTCGTCGAACGCAAGACTTCCGCGTTCTCGTCGTCCAGCAATACGCGCAGCAGCGACGGCGTCGTCTGCAAAACGGTTGCGCCGCTTGCGGACAAGCGTTTCATCAGCGCCGCCGGATCGCGGTGTTCCGCATCGCTCGAGACGATTACGCGCGCGCCGACGATCAGCGGCAGATACAGTTCGAGTCCGGCGATGTCGAACGACAGCGTCGTGACCGCACACAACACGTCGTCGGCCGACAATCCCGGCCGCTCACACATGGCAAAGAGGAAATTGGTCAGGTTGCGATGCAGGACGCGCACGCCTTTCGGCTCGCCCGTCGAACCCGACGTGTACAGCACGTACGCTGTGTCGTCGCCGGAGACCGGTGTAGGTCCGAAAGCGGGTTTCGCCGCGAAATCGATGTCGTCCACCGTGATGACCGTCCGCCCGGCGACGAGTGCCTGCGGCAAATCGGCGGCTTTCGCCGCGACCAGATATTTCAGCCGCGCATGATCGGCGACGAATTGCAGACGCTGCGCCGGATAGTTCGGATCGAGCGCGACATAAGCCGCGCCGCACACCATCACGCCGAGCAACGTCGCCAGCATGTCGATGCCGCGCGGCACCGCGACGCCGACGAGATCGCCACGCGCAACGCCTTTCTCGCGCAACACGTTCGCAATGACGTGCGCGCGATTTTGCAATTGCGCATACGTGAGCGATGCATTGCCACTGGCGGCCGCGACGCGATCCGGCGTGCGCTGCACCTGATCGGCGAACTGCGCCGGCAGCGTGCGCGTGAAATCGACATGGCGCGCACTCGCCTGCCATTGCTGCGCGATGGCCTGGCGTTGCGCGGCGTCGAGCAAGGGTAACCTCGCAACCGACTCATCGTCGTGCGCAACGGCCGCGTCGAGCAACGTTTTGAAATGACCAATCCAGCGCCGCATCGTGGCCGCCGAATACAGATCGGTGCTGTAATGCAGATCGAGACTGAGGCCGTCGTCGGTTTCGTTGAAATTGAAGAAGAGGTCCCACACCAGCGCGGTCTTTGCCGCGTCCCGCAGCGTCGTGGCGACATCGCCGAAATCCAGCGCGGGAATGCGCGGGTTCAGATTGAAGATGACCGACGCGAGTGCCGTGCGCTCCGCGCCTTGCTGCGCCGGCAACGCGCGCAGCAATGTGTGCAGGGTCAGGTCCTGGTTGTCGGCCGCGTCGAGCAGGTGCTCGTGACACTGTTTCGCAAACGCGACGAACGATTGCTGCGGATCGACATCCAGCCGCAGCGGCAGCGTGTTGACGCCGTCGCCGATCAGGCTGCGGTTGCCGGCGATGGCTTGTCCCGCGAACGGAATGCCGATAACGAAATCGCGTTGACCCGACAGCCGCGACAGCAGCACGCCGAAACCGGCAAGCAGCACGCTGTATAGCGTCGCGCCGCAGCGACGGGCGAGCTGACGCAGCGCGTTCGTCGAGTCGACCGAGAATGTGTGGCGCATCGTGTCGGCCGCGAATGTCGCCTGCGCCGGACGCGGACGGTCCGATGGCAGATCCAGCGCATCCGGACGCCGCGCAAAGCGGCTCGTCCAGAAATCCAGATGCGTGCGCGCTTCGGTTCCTGCGCGGCGCTGGTGTTCGGTCAGCGCATACGCACGCAGCAATTCAGCCGGCGGCAATTCGGGCACGCGGCCTTCGTGCAGCGCGCGATAGGTTTTGGCGAGTTCGTCGAGGAACACCGCCGCGGACCAGCCATCGAAAATCAGATGATGCGCGACCACAAACAGCACGTGACGCTGCGGCGCGAGAGCGATCAGCTCGATCCGCGCGAGCGGCGCGCGAGCGAGATCGAACGGACACCGCATCGACGCGGCACAATGCGTTTCGAGTTGCGCCTCGGGTATTGCGCCGACATCGCTGAGCGTCACCGCACGACGTTCGCCAAGCCGCATCACCGTGCCGTCGGATGCAAACGATATCGAGAAGGCCTCGTGACGCGCCGTTACTTGTTCGACAGCGCGTTGCAGCGCCGGCTTGTCGAGTGCGCCATCGAGCTTGAGCAGCAGCGATTCGTTGAACGCGGTATTCGCCGCATCGCCGAACTGGCACGCCAGCCATTTCTCGAGCTGCGCGTCGGTGATGGCGACATTGTCGGGCAACTCGCCGGCAACCGTTTCATTCGGTTCCACGCGCGCTTCTGCGCTGCGCGGCAACAGGACGGTCGCATCGAGCAGTTCGGCGACGGCGTCCTCGATGCGTTCGGCGATCAGCGCCGTCTCGGCATCGCCGTGCGCCGTGGTCAGGAAGCAATTGAACTGCGCGTAGACGTGCAGACCGCGCGCGCGCAGCGCGTAGTAGAAAATCTCCGCCATCGGCTGATCGGCATCGACGAAGATGCGCCACAACGAGGCGAACGTCACCGCACGCAGCGGCGCGTTGCGTTGTGCGAAGAATGCGTTGAGCCGATCGACCAGCGCCTTCGTGCGCGCGTTCACTGTGCGCTGCAGGTCCGGGCCTGCGTTCTTGACATGCACCAGCGCCGCCTTCGCCGCCGCGAGCGCGAGCGGATGGCGCACGAACGTGCCGGCGAAATAGGTCACGCCCGCTTCCGGATAACTGCCATCGCCGAACTGCCAGTGGCCGCCGTCGAGCGCATCCATCCAGCCCGCGCGTCCGGCGATCGCGGCGAACGGCAGACCGCCGCCGATGATCTTGCCGTACGTGGCGATGTCGGCGCGCACGCCGTAGAACTCCTGCGCGCCGCCCGGCGCGATGCGGAATCCCGTGATCACTTCATCGAATATCAGCGCGCAGCCGGCGCTATCGCAGATCGCGCGCAATTCGTGCACGAACTCGCGCGGCTGCAGCGATGGATTCTTGCCCTGCACCGGTTCGATCATCACCGCGGCGATGTCGGCGGCGCGTTCGCGGATGGCGCGCAGCGATTCGGGCGCGCCGTAATCGAGTACGAGCACGTTCTCGACCGCGTTGGCGAGAATGCCCGGCGCTGCGGCGATGGAGCGCAACTGCTTCGTGCCGCGCACGATCACTTCGTCGAAGATGCCGTGATACGAATCCTTGAAGATGACGATGGTCCTGCGGCCGGTCACCGTGCGCGCGATGCGCATCGCACCCATCACCGCTTCGGAACCGGTGTTGCAGAAGGCGACGCGCGGCATGCCGGTCATGTCGCTGATGAGCTGCGCGACCTCCGCAGTCAGCGGATGCTGCGGACCGATCTCCATTCCCGCGTGAACCTGATCGACCAATGCCTCGGCGATGAAATCCGGCTGATACCCGAGGAAGTTCGCGCCGAACGCGTTGAGCAGATCGATGTACTCGTGGCCGTCGATGTCCCACATGCGCGCGCCTTTCGAGCGCTCGACGACGATGGGATAGACCAGTTCCTTCCACAGCGGATTGAAACCGGTGACGACGCGTGGATCGGCCATTAGCTGCCGATGCTGCTGGCTGAAGGCTTTGGATTTCGCGGTGCGCGCGTTGTAGCGGCGAATGAAATCGTCGAGCCACGCTTTCTGTTTCGGCGTCTCGGCGAAACCCGGACGCGTGGTGATACGCGCGGCAGCACCGAACGGACGTTCGCGCAGATCCGCCGGTCGCGTGTCGTCGGCGAGGATGGGCGATGGCGCAACGTTCGGTGCCGGCGTACCGGTCAGCTTCGCGAGCAGCGCGGCTTGTTGCTGCAGCAGTTGCATCTGACTGTGCAGCAACTGCGTGACAGGGTTCGGCGCGCCTTCGACCGGCGACGGCGCCGCTGGCGCGTCAGACGGCAAGACGTCATCGAGCCATGCCGCGAGCCGCGCGATGGTGTCGAGGTCTTCCATCAAGCGGCGGAACTTCAACCGCTGGCCATAGCGTTTTTCCAGTGCGAGAGCTGCTTGCGTCAGACTCAGCGAATCCAGGCCGATGTCGAGGAAACGGGTTTCATCCGCCGATGCGGCGATCGACTCACCCGACAGCGACTCGAACATCTCGCGCAACTCGCCGCACAAACGCTGCGCGCGCGGCTCGGCGGTGGCACTCTGCGTCGGCAGCACGATCGCCGGCTGCGGGAGCGCCGGCGCGTTTGCCGCTTCGGGCGATGTTTCGATCCAGTAGCGCTCGCCCGCAAACGGATAACCGGGCAGCGGCAGGCGACG
Organism: uncultured Gammaproteobacteria bacterium; assembly: GCA_963708785.1. Taxonomy (GTDB): domain Bacteria; phylum Pseudomonadota; class Gammaproteobacteria; order Xanthomonadales; family Rhodanobacteraceae; genus Rudaea. The sequence continues at coordinate 78,226 of CAVPTJ010000012.1, read as the reverse complement.
GCGGTTCTTGCCGTCGTGATAGGCATCCCAATCGATCTCGCCGCCGCGGCACCACACGCCGGCGACGGCTTCGGCGAGTCGTTCGGCATCGCGCTCCTCGCCTTCGGAACCCAGCGACGACAAGGCGCGGTTCGACCATTCCGGCACGCCGCGCGCGAGCTTGCTCAACGCATGTCCGGGACCGACTTCGATGAGCGCGCAGGCGTTGCTCGCCGCGGCGTCGCGAACGGCATCTGCGAAGCGCACCGGTCTGCGCAACTGGCGGCACCAATAATCGGGCGATGTCGCTTCCGCCGCGGTGATCGGCTTGCCGCTGACGCAGGAATAGAACGGCAGCTTCGGCACGTGCAGGCGCACCCCGTCGAAGGCCTTGCGGAACATCGCGGAGGCCGCGTCCATCGATGCGGAATGGAACGCATGACTCGTGCGCAAACTGATGTGCGCGATTTCCGCGGAGACCAGCGTGCGTGCGAACGCGTCGACGCGCTCGGGCGAGCCGCCGACGACCAGCGCGCGCGGCGCGTTGATGGCGGCAAGTTCCACGCCTTGCGGGAGGATCTTCGCCACTTCGTCTTCGCTGGCGCGCAGCGCGAGCATGGTGCCGCGCGGCTGGGCGTGCATCGCCGCGCCGCGCGCTACGATCAGACGCATCGCGTCGTCGACCGAGAATACGCCGGCCACGCACGCGGCGACGTACTCGCCGATGCTGTGACCGATCATCGATTGCGGCTGTACGCCCCACGACATCCAGCATTGCGCCAGTGCGTATTCGACGGCGAACAGCGCCGGCTGGGCGTAACGCGTTTCGGTAAGCGTGCGGTTGGCGGCGTCTTCGTCGCCGCGTTCGGGCAGGATCAGCGCGCGCAGATCGGTCTTCAGAAATTCCGATGCCAGCGCGCAGCAGTGTTCGAACGCCGCGTTGAACACGGGTTCGCTGTTGACCAGTCCGCGCGCCATGTTGGCGTACTGCGCGCCTTGTCCGGGAAACAGGAAAATCGGTGCCGAGCAGGCGCCGGCGAGGTGCGTCTTTGCCGAACCGAGCGCTGCCGCGGCGGCGGATCGCGTGTCGGCGATCGCCGCTGCGCGCGCGCGCATGGCGCGGCGGCCGGTCGCGAGTGTCCAGGCGACGTCGGGCAGATCCGAATCGGTGAACGACGACAGCGCCGTGGCCAGGCTCGCGGCGCGGCGGCGCACCGCATCGTCATCACGCGCGGACAACGCGAGGATGGCCGGCATGCGGCCGGGTCTGGCATCCGCGCGCGGCGGCGCTTCTTCGAGCACGACGTGCGCATTGGTGCCCCCGACGCCGAAGGAACTTACGCCGGCGCGACGCGGGTGATCGCCGCGCAGCCATGCGGTGACGCGATCGACCACCTTGAACGGTGTCGATGCAAAATCGATTTCCGGATTCGCTTTGCTGAAGTGCAGCGTCGGCGGGATCTTGCCGTGATGCAGCGCGAGCGCCGCCTTGATCAATCCCGCCACGCCGGAGCCGGCAACGAGGTGACCGAAGTTGCTCTTCGCCGAACCGAGCCAGCAGTACTGCGAGCGCTCCGTCGTCGCGCGGAACGCGCGTGTCAGCGCTTCGACTTCGATCGGATCGCCCAGATGCGTGCCGGTGCCGTGCGCTTCGACGTAGCCGATCGAATCGGCACTAACACCCGCACACGACAGCGCAAGGGAGATGGCATCGGCCTGTCCGCGCACGCTCGGTGCGGTGAAGCTCGCCTTGTCCGCGCCGTCGTTGTTGACGCCGACGCCGCAAATCACCGCCCAGATCGTGTCGCTGTCGTTGATCGCATCGGCCAGACGCTTGAGTACCACCACGCCGCCGCCGCTCGAAAACACCGTGCCGTTGGCTTGCGCATCGAAGGGTCGGCAGTGACCGTCGGCGGATTCCATGCCGCCGTCGACCGGAATGTAGCCGGACTCCTGGGGCACCACGATATTGATGCCGCCGGCGAGTGCGACATCACATTGCCAGCTCATCAACGCATACCACGCCTGCGCGACGGCGACGAGCGACGTGGAGCACGCGGTATACAAACTGATCGCCGGACCGTTGAGCCCGATGCGATGCGCCACGCGCGTGGCGACGTAATCTTTTTCGTTGGCCAGCATCGCCACGAATTCGCCGCTGGCGTTGACCAGATCAGGCCGCGCTTCGACAAGCTTGCGATACGAATTGTTCGATACGCCGGCATAGACGCCGATGCTCGCCTTGGTGCGCGTGGTGTCGATGGCGGCGTGTTCGAGCGCGTTCCAGCACAGTTCAAGGAACACGCGTTGTTGCGGGTCAGTGAGCAGTGCTTCGCGCGCGGGGATGTCGAAGAACGCGGCATCGAAACGGTCGGCATCGCTCAGCACGCCGCGCGCGGCGACATAGCGCGGATGCGTGCGTTGTGCGGCGGGAATCGATGCGTCGAGCTGCGACGGCTCGAAACGCGTGATGCTCTCGCGGCCGGCGATGAGGTTCGCCCAGTATTCGTCGATCGACGCGGCACCCGGGAAGCGTCCGGCCATGCCGACGATGGCGATACCGTCCATGTTCGGCGTGCTCATCGGCCACCTGCCCGCGCGAAGCGCGACAGTGCGGCGCGTTGACGTTCGCCGCGCCCGTCGTCGGTGGTGGCGACGGCGATTTTCGGTTCGCTGAGCAGCGCGATCTGCGCGGCGATCGTGGGATGTTCGTAGACCTGCGCGACACTCAGCACGTGGCCGCGCCGGCGCAATTCGGTGAGCGCCTGCACGACGGTCAGCGACCGCGCGCCGCGATCGAAGAGGTTGGCGTTCGCGCCAAGTTGTGCAACGCCGAGCAGTTGTCTCCACAACGATGCAACGCGTTCGGCCAGCGGCGCCTGATCGTTCCACACGATCGCCGTTTGCGCGTCTTCGTGGGCCAGACGGCGGCGATCGATCTTGCCGCTCGCGGTGAGCGGCAACAGCGCGTGCACGGCGAATTCCTGCGGCACCATGTACGACGGCAGCGCCGCTTCACACATGCGTTGCAGCGCGCCGATGAGTTCGCCATGGGTCGTCGCACTGTCGCGCGGCACGATGTGCGCGGCCAGGCGCTTGTCCGATCCGACACCGATCGCGACGACGGCGACTTGTGCCACGTGTGTGTGGCGCCCGATCACCGCCTCGATTTCCGCGGGCTCGATACGGTAACCGGCGAGCTTGACCTGATCGTCGAGACGACCAAGGTAGTCGAGCGATCCGTCCGCGTTGCGGCGCACGTTGTCGCCGGTGCGGTACCAGCGTTGTCCGTCGCGTTCGACGAATCGCTCTGCGGTCAGTTCGGGGCGGTTGATGTAGTCGCGTGCCAGGCAGTCGCCGCCGAGCAGGAGTTCGCCTTCGTCGCGGCGGCGCCCTCTCCGAGGCGAATGCGCACGTGCGGCAGCGCTTTGCCGATCGGAGGAAGGTCCGGCCAGCGTGTGCTGTCGCCGGAAAGTTCATGCGCGGTGACGACATGCGCTTCGGTTGGTCCGTAGTGATTGTGCAGCACGGCGTTCGGCAACGCCGCGAACAATGCGCGGATCGCCGGCGTCAGACGCAACTGTTCGCCGGCGGTGATGACGTCGCGGAGCGACGACGGTACCGCACGTCCGGCGCTCGTCGCGGCATCGGCGATGGCCTGCAACGCAACGTACGGCAGGAACGTGCGCTCGATGCGTTCGCGCTCGATCAGATCGAGCAACGCCCACGGATCGCGGCGTTCGGCATCGTCGGCCACGATCAGCGTACCGCCGGTGGCGAAGGTCGATAGGATTTCCTGGAAGGAAACGTCGAAACTCAGCGGCGCGAACTGCAGCGTGCGCGCGGGTTTTCCCAGCCGCGGATGCGCAACATGCCAATCGATGAGCGCGGCGACGCCAGCCGTGCGCATCGCCACGCCTTTCGGGCGGCCGGTCGAGCCGGACGTGAACAAGACGTAGGCCAGATCGCCGTGCTGAAGATTTGTGATTGTGTCTGCAGAAGGCAGCGAGTCGACGATAAGATCAGGCTGCGCATCCTCGAGCATTTGGCGGCGGCGTTCGTCGGGCAGCGATGGATCGAGCGGAAGATAGGCGGCGCCGACGTGCAGGATCGCAAGCATCAACGCAATCGTTTCCGATCCACGGATGGCGTCGAAAGCGACTATGGCATTCGCGCCGATACCGCGCGCGGCGAGCGCGGCGGCATGTGCGTCGACGCGCGCGCGCAGTTCGGCGTAAGTCAGCGATCCGCCGCTCATGATGCACGCGAGGTGTGCGTCGGGTTGCGCGATGAGCCGATCGAGCAGATGCGCGGTCACCTGTTACTCCATCGTGTGTCGCGGTTCGCTCCGAAGCTCTCACCCATCGCAAGCACCGGCGACAACAGCGCCAGATAAATATTCAGCGCTGCACCAAGCAGCGGCTTGCCGCGGCGCAGTCGCGTAGCCTTTACATCGTTGCAGAAATCGCGCCAGTTATCGGGCCCGAGCTGGTCGAAGGCGACCGAAATCGTCATCTCGAGACTGCGCGCGGTGTGCCACCAGCCGCACGGCAGGAACAGCGTTTCGCCGGGGTGCACGATCACCTTCTGCGATCGCGCCTGACCGAACAGCGGATAGCGCGCGTAGTCGGCATCCTGATGGTTCTCGATCAGCGACTGCCACGGCTCGTCGGGATTCACGTAGAGGAACTGTTCCTGATCCGGCGCGTACAAGGTGAATTCCTTGTCGCCGTGAAGCTGCGTGATCCATGCGTGCTGATGCATCAGATCGTAGTGCAGATACGGGAATTTGCCGCCCGGGCCGCCGAAGAAGATCTCGAGATTGTTCACGCCTGAAAAAAGCCGATGCGGGATGAGCGGATGCGCCTGCCGATCCGGCAGGCTGTACGCAAAGCGCGGCGTGACCTGCGGCAGCAGTTCCGGGAAATCGCGCACGATCTCGAATTTGCACGGATACGGTCCCGGCTCGCTCGCGGTGGACCGTTGCAGCGTGTCGAGGATTTCGCCGAGCGTCCATTCGCGTCCGCGCAGGCGCAGTCGCTTGCTCGCGAAATTGGCGCGGAACCAGTCGGGTTTGAATGTCGCGTACGCCGGCCACGCGCTCGCGGCGTCGGTGAGGATCACCGGGCGGCGCGGATCGCGATACGTTTCGACGAAACGATCGAACGCGAGGCCGCTCACGCGCTGGACCGGCGCGAGCGCATCCCCTGCGATGTTCCCCGTTTCGTCTACACCCATGACTTCATCCCCAGCACCGTCGACAACCGATGCACCCACCTATCTCACATTCGGAGCGCGCAGTAGAATCATCACGCGCATCCGGAATCCCACATGGCCATCACAACGGACTTCCTGCTGCTGTATCACGAACTGAAGGTTACGCCGGATTGCTCCGTCGATCATTTTAAGCGCGCCTATCGCCGTCGTGTGGCCGAATTGCATCCCGACCGCGTTCAAGGCAAGGCCAATCCTGCCGCAATAGCGCGTTTGCAGACGTTAACGCGCCTGCACGATGAAGCCATGCGCTTCCACGACCGCCACGGACGCCTGCCCGGCGCCAGCCAGACTGCACAATCCATGTCGGGTGAAGCGGCGCCTTGGCTGGATGCGACCGCGCGCGCCGGACCGTCGCAATCGGCTGCCCGCGCCATTCTGATCGCCGCGCTGATAGTGGCCGGTGTAGCACTGGCCTGGCTGCTATTGCCCGACGAACCGGCGATCGATACGGCCCAACCCGGCCGCGACTCGTCTGCGCAGCACGATCGCCTCGACACGCAAGCGGACTTCCTGACGGTGGGCATGGACGAAACCGGCGTGCGCCGCGTCCAGGGCGAACCGGCCTTTCTCTCGTCGGACCGGTGGGAATACGGTCCTTCGTATGTACGTTTCGAACGGCACAAGGTGGTCGGCTGGTACAGCTCGCCGCTCTACCCTTTGAAGACCGGACCGCCGGGCCGAAACACGCCGAAAACCATCCCGTAGCAAACACGCATTCCTCGGTCAGCGCGCGCCGCGCGCAAACAGCACGACCTCCACCGTCTGGATGAAGATCATCAGGTCGAACCGGAAGTTGTGGTTCTTTACGTAGAACAGGTCGAACGTGAGCTTCTCGGCCGCATCTTCCTCGCTGGCGCCGTACGGATAGCGCAGCTGCGCCCAGCCGGCGAGACCCGGTTTCACACAGTGCCGCAGGCTGTAGTACGACACCGTCTTGGACAGTTGCTCGACGAATTGCGGCCGTTCCGGACGCGGTCCGATGATGCTCATGTCGCCGCGCAGGACATTCCACAATTGCGGCAGTTCATCCAGGCGCACCTTGCGGATGAAACGGCCGACACGGGTGACTCGGTTGTCGTTCTTGCTCGCCCAGCGCGCCACGCCGTCCAGTTCGGCATCGGTACGCATGCTGCGGAATTTGATCAGGCTGAAAATCCGGCCGCGTTCGCCGACGCGTTCCTGGCGATACAGGATCGGCTGTCCGGCCCCGGACTCCAACCGGATCGCAGCGGCCACGAGCAGCATCAGCGGCCAGGTGAATGCGAGTACCACGGCGGCCCCGAACACGTCGAACGCGCGCTTGGATGCCCGGCGCAGCGGCGATGCATCGAAACCGTCGGAGAACACCAGCCACGACGGGTATGCGGTAAGTTCCACCTTGCCCGATTCGCGCTCCAGGAATTTCGGAAGCTGCACGACGTCGATGCCGTGATGCTTGCACTCGAGCAATTCATCCATCGGCAGATTGCCACGGCGATCATCCGGACCGACGACGATTTCGTCGATGTGCTCGCGCGCCGCCCATTTGCACAGCGAGCCTTCGATGTGCACGTGCTTTTCCTTCGGTACGACATCCTCACTGCCCGCCACGGGCACATAACCTACGACCGCGAACGAGCGGCGGTCGGTGTTGCGGCGCAGCCAGTGTGCAATGAATGCGGCGCGATGGCCGGTTCCGTACACGAGGATGCGGCGCTTGAGAATGTTGGTGTCCATCAGGTTGAGGAACAGCGCGCGGAACAGACGCACCAGCACGAATCCGATGGCGATCGCCAGACCGAACACGCCGCGGCCGATGTAAGCCTGCGGAACAAGGTAATAGACGATGATGAGGAACAGCGAAGCGATGGCGAAGCCGATCGCCTGGCGGATGATTCCGCCGAACGAGGAGTCGCGCATCTGCGCCTGATACATGCCGAGCGCCAGCATGCCCAGTACCATCGCGCACGCAAACAAGATCGAGCGCGCGAACAGACCCTGCGACAACTCGCGGATCGCACCGACGTCGGACATGAAACGCACGTGCAGCGCCACCTGCACGGAGAACATCAGCACGAGAAACTCGACGACGCCCATAAACAACAGCCACCGGGTGGCCTGCTGGCGCAGAAAACGTAGCATGACACCCCCTGTAGGCACACGCATTGGATCTAACGGAGAAACCTTTCCGAATCGGAAACGCATAATCGCCATCCTTGACGAATTTCACAGTGAACGAACTACACGTACGAAGTCGGTGAATCCTTAGCTTCGCGGCTGCCGGTGACATCGGAGAGTCGCGGAGATGACGGAGCGACTTTGAGTCACTCCGGACACCTCGAGGTGGTCGCCAAGGAGGTTACCGTTGGTGTCGCACGCGAGTGTCGATCGACTGTCTCGCATTTTTTTCCTGCGCAAAAAGCGTAACAGAAACGTGATGGCGATCACAATATCGGAACACCGGCAAAGTCCTGATCAGATGTACTCCGTTCACGTTTTCCTGACGGCGAGCCTTCGTACATGAGGCGGAGCCGTCCGATACGGCTCGCGGCGCAGTCCGGCCCGTAATTTGAGGTTATTGGCCGTTCAGTGAAATCGCAGCGGACCGTTAATTTTCATAATTTTTCAAATCGCATCCGATGAAACGAGCGGCGTAGCTCCTTTGCGATAAAGAATCCTGTGACTCACTCTAAGTAGGGAGAATCGCAGGATTTTTTTCCATATCTCGTGACTTCCGGGCGGCGAAATCGAAAACGCACGCGTCCAAGCTCGACGTCGTCCCAACATCCACGAGAACCTCATGCGTGCATTCGCCGCCGTCCTGATCTGGCTCGCTGCATCGATGCCGTGCTTTGCCACCGACGACCTTTCCGGACGATGGCAAGGACAAGCGCAGATTCCCGGGCGGCCTCTCGCACTGACTGTCGATCTCGTCAGGAATCCCGGCGGCGCATGGATCGGTTCGATCATCATTCCGGAACTCAACGTGAAGGGCGCGCCGCTTACCGACATCTCCGCCGACGCCGGCCGCGTTGCGTTCGCCATCAAAGGCAACGGCGATACCGGCGCAGCGCAAGGCGCATTTCTCGGGAAGATCGATGCGAGCGGAACGATGCAGGGTGAATTTTCGCTCAGCGGAAATAGCGCAAAGTTCGAACTTAAAAAAGTCGGCGCTGCATCGGTCGACGTTCCCCTGGCAAGCACGCCGCTCGACAAGGCATTCGAAGGCACTTGGATCGGCGACTATGTATTTTCCGGTGTGCCGCGACACGTGACGATGACCTTCGCGAACAATACCGGCGGCGCCGCCAGTGCGAAGTTCGTCGTCGTCGGGAAAAAGACGACCGACGTGCCCGTCGATCTGGTGCGGCAGGATGCGAGCCTGGTCGTCGTGCAGTCGAAGTCGTACCAGATCACCTACGAAGGACGCTTGCGCAAGGACAACGGCGAGATCCTTGGAACGTTTTCGCAAGGACCGTACGAACTGCCCCTCAATCTGCACCGCGAACCGTGAGAGCCTCGTCATGAAACATCCAGTCATTGCTGCGCTCGTTGCGTTATGCCTCGCCGATGCGGTCCACGCACAATCGATGTTCCGCGGCGACGCGGCCCACTCCGGTGTTTATGCCGGCCAAGGTCCGCGCGAATTCCACCGCGTCAAATGGACATTTCCGACCGGCGCGCGCGTCGTGTCCTCGCCCGTCTCCGACGGTAGCGCCATCTACTTCGGCAGCGACGACGGAAACATCTACGCAGTCGACGCCAAGACCGGAAAACAACTCTGGCAACACGTCACCGGCGGCGCCGTCGCCTCCAGCGCGGCCGTCGTCGACGGCGCGCTTTATATCGTCAGCTACGACGGCAAGCTCTACGCGCTCGACAGCCGCACGGGCTCGACGAAATGGAAATTCGCCACAGCCGGCGAGCGGCAATTCGAAGCGAAAGGTCTGCACGGCATCCAACCCAGAAACCAGACGATCGCCGATCCGTTCGATTTCTATCTTTCCAGCCCTGTTGTCGCGAACGGGATCGTGTATTTCGGTAGCGGCGACAACAATCTTTACGCGGTCAACGCCACATCGGGCGAACTCGCCTGGAAATTCGCGACGGGCGACGTCGTGCACGCGTCGCCGGCTTATGCAGACGGCGTCATCTATTTCGGCAGTTGGGACAGCTACTTCTACGCCGTCGATGCGGCAACCGGAAAAGAGAAGTGGCGGCTGCACACCGGTGAGGATGCGGCAACACACAACCAGGTGGGATTCCAATCCTCGCCTGCGGTCGTGAACGGCGTCGTGTACACCGGCTGCCGCGACTCCAATCTATATGCGATCGATGCCGCGAGCGGAAAAGAGAAATGGCATTTCAGCACGGGCTTAAGTTGGGTGATCACCTCGCCTGCCGTTTCGCGCGGCAAAGTCGTTTTCGGTACGTCGGATTCGAGCCGCTACGAAATCGTCGATGCCGATACCGGCAAACTCGCCGTCGAGCAGCAAGGCAAAGCGTACGTGTTTTCCTCGCCGGCTATTGCGGGTGACGTCGTCTTCGTCGGCGTGGTGAACGGTACGCTGGAAGCGCGGGATTTCGCCACCGGCAAACTTCTATGGGAATTCCAGACCGAAGCGTCGAAGCGGAACCTCGGCTGGGTGCTCACGGCCGACCGCAAATTCAACGCGCCGATGGTGTTCACCTCGAACTCGGTGTTGGGCACGATGGTCGGCGTCGATCGGCAGTTGAGCGTCGGTTCGATCTATTCATCGCCTCTGGTCGTCGGCGACGCCGTATATTTCGGCAGCACCGACGGAAACGTCTACGCGCTCGAATAAAGTCAGAAGTCGTCGCCTGTCGTCCCTCTCGAGTGCCTCGGCCTGTGGCGAGCAGCCCGTGACGCTGCTCGCCGCGCAATCGCGTTCTTCGCTATACGACATTCGTTCTGCGAGGGACATCGTGTGCATATTCGCGTGGCATCGTCGCTCATTCTCGGCGCAACGTGTTTAGTGCTCGAAACGGCTGGCTACGGCACTACGTGCAGTCCGCTGATCCACTATGAGCGCATTGTCGGAGCTACCGCCAGCGACAAGAACTGCACGGACAACGACATTCAATCGGCTGATGTCCCGAGGTCACCATTTCGCGCCGTTTTTCGATCTCTGGTGCGAAAGCCAGAGTGCGCGAATCGACGTCGTGTCGTGTTTCGTCAGGGAAAATTGGGCGATGCTCGACGAACGCGAATCCCGATGGCGCTTTCGCGTTGAACTCCGTTGCGTGAACGATGACTGGAAAGTGTGAGCTGAGACGCCGATCAAACCTTCCGAAACCGAGCGGCCATATCCGCTATCGAGCGTTTGACGATATTCGCTGTCGCGCTCAGCTCCTGATGCGCGTCAAGTAGGCTTTGAATCGCGGCGCCCAAGTGCGGCCGCCGTCCTGAGAGAGGAAAATCTCGTAGCGATGGGAATCCGCGGTTATGTCAGACCAGACACCGCGTATCAGCACTTGTCGGCCCTGGTAGTCCGTCGTTCCGAAAAATTCGCCCCGGCCATCTTTGAAACTTCCAATAGTCGGAGGCGTAACGCCGTTGTCGCCGTCGATGTAAGTTTGGCTCCATTGCCCGGACTTGGCGTTGTAGGTGAAGAGAGACGCGCCTTCCCAGTGCCCGTCGGGTCCGTCCGCCTCGATTTCCTCGAGCCAGGCGCGACCATTCCACATCGGCCGCGCGGTCTTGGTGCCGTCTATCGTGACGGTGTGCGTCCCGCCGGAAAACGGGTCGAGCACGCGGGTGACGTGCGTGTGCCATGCGCCGCGGGCGAAATCGAAATCGTGCGCGCCATCTCGCACGGACTGCGTCTCCGCGGCATAGGCCATCGAACAAAACGGTACCAGCGCGAACGAAAATAACCAACTGCTCAACTTCATGATCGCCTCCTGATGTCCCGGATAGGCTGAAGCTGCTGCGCGATGTCTACAAGAGCCAGTCTGCCGAAACTCTGCTGGGCCATGATTGGGCGGTGTGCGGCACGCTGGATTCAGCCGAGCCGCTATTTCAACAGTCGTTCTTTGACGGCGTGGAGCATTGCCAAACCTTTTCGAATATCGGCCACTCTCGCGTCGCCATAGCCGAACACGAATCCCGGTGGCAGATTGCGTTGGACGCTGTAGCGGTCGAACGACTGCAACATGACGCCGTGTTGAACAAGTTCTGCCGCAATCGCATCCACGTCGACGTCATGCCGTGCGAACGCTCCGATGTGCAGTCCATGGCGCGAGGGAAGAGGCTCGAGCCAATCGCTGAAATCCCTGCGCAGCGCGTCGACGAGAAAGTCACCGCGTTCCTTGTAGACGCGCCGCATCTTTCGCACGTGCCGCGACAGGTGACCCTCGGCAATGAAAGCAGCGACACTCAGTTGCAACTGCACGGAGCTGTGCCAATCGGTGCAATTCTTGGCGGCAGTGAGCGTCGGCATCGCCCATTTCGGTGCGACAAGATATCCCAGTCGAAGCGAAGGCAGCATGCATTTGGAAAACGTGCCGACGTAGAAAACGAATTCTGAAGCATCGCTCATGTGCAACGCCTGCAGCGGGCGTCCGTCGTAACGGAACTCTCCGTCGTAATCGTCTTCGACGATCACGGCGCCGTGCTTGCGGGCAAATTCGATCAGCGCGGCTCTGCGCGCTTCGGCCATCGGAATCCCCAAGGGAAACTGATGCGAAGGACAAACGCAGATGATATTCGCGTTGCTCGGAATCTGTTCGACGATCAAACCCTCTTTGTCGACATTGACCGGAACCAGCCGCGCGCGCGCCGCCGCGAAAGGGATTCTCATCGGCGGGTATCCCGGGTCCTCGATGGCGACGACAGTTTCGCCGGGACGCACGAGCGAGCGCGCCAGCAGATCGAATCCTTGCTGCGCGCCGTTGGTCACGAGAACGTCGTCCGGCTCGCAGACCACCGCGCGGGCTGTGCGAATGTGGTCCGTGATCGCCTTGCGCAGCGGATAGCTGCCCTGGTTTCGTTGTGGACTTTTGTTTCGCAGCGGTTTGCGTTCGAGCTTGCGCAACTGCTGCGCGGTGATGCGCCGAAAAACATCGAACGGGAACAACCGCTGATCGATGACGCCCGGCCGGAACTCGGTGATCGTGCTCGAGCCGCGTCCGTCGGTGGGAACGCGCTCCTGCCAAAAATTGATCGCCTCCTGCACATCGCGCCGCAGCCAAAATCGAACAGGCTGATATACCGGTGTCGCGTCGGGCTTTCGAGCGGCGGGTAGCTTCTTGGCCCGATCCGCAACGAACGTTCCCGAACGCTCGTGAGCAGCGACGTACCCTTCCGCCGTGAGTCTCTCGTAGACATCGGCCAGCGTATTTCGCGATACGCCAAAAATCGCCTTGGCATCGCGCGTCGACGGCAACCGAGCGCCTCGCGCGAGCCGGCCGTCTTCGATGGCGTTCCGGATTTCCTCGATGAGCGTCTTTGCCGCGTTACGTGCACCTGGCTGCTTTGGTCTCAGGGCGAGCTCGAAAAGTACTTTCAATAAAAATCCCCGCGTACGCACGCGATCGGTCAGCGAATCTTACCGAAGAGCGCTTCGCCATATGCGAAAATTCCAGGTGTCGCGCACCCGTGGCCAGCGACAAGCGCCTTTTCGGGAAGTGACGTTTCAGTCAGCAACCTCGCCGCCGGAAGTTGTTTTCAGGCGGCTATCGGCGTCAGCGGTGCGCAGGTCAACGACGTGGTGATTTCAATTTTGCCGGCACCGCAAACGTTCCCGCCGGGTTGGAAGTCACTCCGTTGCAAGTCAAAACGGCGAATCAGGTTTACGCGCGCTTCTGCAATCGGGGCACGTCGACCTTACCGTCTCCGATATACCGATTCTCATGCAGACCATTCGCTAGCGATTTAGCCGATGGCCCGATCTTCCGCATCGCCGGAGATCTGCGATCAAGCCGATGAATGCCCTTTTCCCAACAGGGCGACGAGTTTCTTTGGAGCCACGATCTTCCATGACTGGCGGAATAAGCTGCGCAAAAGGGACAGCTCGACGGTGTCGAGCTGAATGTACGTCCATCCGTGGCGACCCCATTGCGGCACCGAAGAAAAAATTTCCGGCGCCGACATGATGAGCGCCACCTGATCTGCCGCCGTCAACTTGACTATAGCGCGCGACATGCCGCTGCCCGAAGAAAGTTGCGCGAAGATTTTGCCCCTCACGCGAAACGACGGGCAACCGAAGTGGTCCTGCTCAACGGCCTCCGGCATGGACAGCGCAAGCTTCCGCGACGTTTCCCACCTGGACATAAAGCCTCCCTACTCCGGCAAGGACCTGATGTATTCGCTCGGCGAGCACCCGACGAGTTTCCTGAAGTCTTTCGTGAAATGGGCCTGATCGAAATAGCCCAGATTCTGCGCCAGCTCCGCCGAGCCTGCTCGTGCCGCCTGACCCACGCTTTCGAGTGCCTCGTAAATGCGGTAGCGCTTGATCACCCACCGCGGACTGGCACCGACATAGCGATCGAAAAATCGTTGCAGCGTCCTTTCATGGATATTCCATCGAGCGGTCAGATGCTCGACACGCGTGATGCTGCTGTCGCTTGCGATCTCCTCGACGATCAGTCGCACGCGTTCGGCATGCGCATCGCTTGCCGGAAGCTTGGCCACTAGAAAATCTGTCGCGGCTTGCACCATGTCCGTTTCGTCGGAACAGGCCAGCACTTCCCTTTCGAGATCGACCGCATCGGGGAATACCTGCGTGACCGGCATGGATGCGTTTGCCATCGACGACAACGGCCTGCGCAGGAAAGGATAAAACGCTCCAGGCCGAAACTTGATACCAAAAATGCGGTCCTTGCCGACGAGCTGCCGAACGAAACGACCCAACTGCACGCCGTAAATGCGCGAGCGATTTGCAGCAAAAACCAATTGAACGCTCGGATGTGGAAGCACCTCCCGGATTTGCGGATCCGACGTATCGAAGCGCCATTCTTCCAGCCAGAAATGCTCTATCCAGACGGTAAGCTCGATCGGCGGTGCGTAGCGCCGATGGCGGTAGACCCCGGGTGACGCCGAGTGCCGCAGAATGCCGCAGCCTTGTCCGAATTCCGTGCGCGGTCTCGGCGAAATTTTCTCCGCCACGTCCACGTGCGCATGTCGGGTTTTTCCAATCATTCGCCAGAACCTTGTCGTCCAATGTCGACATTGGCGCCGCGGCCACGTGTCGGATCCAGCTTCATCCAACGACAGCGTGAACGCAAGTCGCCTTCATTAGTTGGATACGTACGGAGTCTCTCAAATGAAAACAGCGGCAATAAGTATCAGTTTCCTGCTGGCCTCCGGCATGGCCAACGTAGCAACATCGGCCGCCGCGGGTGCCGACGCGAAGTCCAGCGATCCGGTCCGCTTGAAATTTGCAGCGTTCAACAAGCACGACGTCGCCGCCATCGAAAAAATCTATGCGAGTGACGCGACGCTTCGCAGCCCCGATTACCCGCGCCTGACCGGCAGCGCGCAGATCGCCGACACGTATCGCAAGCTGTTCGACGCGATTCCCGACGCCAAAGACAACCTGGAAACGCTCGAAACGTCGGCAAACCACGTGTACGCACAGTTTGTGCTCACCGGTCATTTCAACGGCGCGCAAGATAAGCCGATAAGTGTCCGGATAATATCGGTCTACGCGGTGAAGAACGGCCACATCACCGACGACGCTACCTATTACGACCGAAAGATGCCGTAGCGCGACATACCGGACTCATCGCACCCCGTTGTCGCGTCGTTCGCAGGATGCTCGGCCTATCAAGAGCCATCCGCGAGCATACTGTCGGATTGCCGCGAAAAGTTACCGCGCACTCGTCGACGCGCGGCGTTCGCCAAGCGGCAGACGCAGACGCGCGATGCAGCCCGTTGCTTGCGCGCGGTTCTCCAGCGTCAGCGAGCCGTCGTGCGCTTCGGCAATCTGCCGCGCCAGCACGAGTCCAATGCCCGAGCCACCCGGCTTGGTCGTGAAAAACGGTACGAACAGGTTTTCGGTGACGCCGAGTCCGGAACCGTCGTCTTCGATTTCGATCTCCACCGCGTCGCCTTCGCAATGCCAGCGCGCACGCACGCCGTCGGTCTTCGGTAGCGCCGCGTCGACGGCGTTCTTGAACAGGTTGATCAGTGCCTGTTCGATCTGGTCCGGATCGGCCAGCACATGCACGGGTGGTGCGGTTTTCACGTCGATCGCGCTGCGCTGTTCGAGCCGCGTCACGCGCTGCACGAGTTCGCCGATCTCGATCTCGCGCTTGCTTGGCGGCGGCAGCCTCGCGAGCGTGGTGTAGGCAATCATGAAGCGCGTCAGCGCTTCGGCGCGTTCGCCGATGATGGCCAGGCCGCTGGCCAGATCCTCGCGCCAGTCCGGCGGCGACGGCCGCTGCGCGAGCAGCTTGCCGAGCGTGCCGGTCATTGACCGGATGGGCGCCAGCGAATTGTTCAGTTCGTGACCGAGCACGCGCAACAGCCGCTGCCACGCGGCGCGTTCCTCTTCGCGCAACGCACGGCTGAGGTCGGCGACGACGAGCAGGTCCAACGGCCGGCCACCTTCGCGGAACCGGCTGCGTCGCACTTCGAAGCGTCCGCTGCTTCCCGGAAAAATGAAATTGTGGATTTGTGCGTCGTCGAGGCGCAGGAACCCGGCGACGCCCAGCTCGTCGGCGCTGCGTCCGATCAGTTCCGCCGCCCGCCGTGCGAGCAGGCGTTCGCCCGCCGGATTGATCAGACGCAGCCGATGTTCATCGTCGAACGTGAGAATGGCAATGTCCGTCGCACCGATCACTTTCGAAAGCAGCGCACTCGTCTCCTCCACTTTGTGGCGTTGATCGCGCAGCGTCTGCGACAGCGTGTTGATTTCCCAGACCACCTCGCCGATCGGATCGTCGCGCCGAGCGCGCGAGCCACGCAGGCTGAAGTCGCCTTCACGCAGCGCTTCGAGCAGATTGGACAATGTATACAATGGATAAACCACGCGGTTGCGCAGCCGCATGGCAAGCGCGACCGTGGCGAGAAGCGCGACCGCGATCAGCGTGGCGAGCACGTTCCACGACAACTCGCGCCAGATAAGCACGACGACGAGAAGCACTGCGGCGGGCAACGCGACGGCCGTGGCCGATAGCACGATGCGCACGTCGTACGTCCAACGTTCGAAGTAGCGCTGTGCTGCGGGATGCCGCGAAGGTCGCCGCGCCGCAGGCATCATTCCGGCACGCGGATGCCGAATTTCTCCAGCCGCCGGTACAGCGCGGGGCGGCTCAAGCCGAGCAGTTCCGCCGTTTTCTGGATATTGCCATGACAACGCTCAAGCGCGCTGCGGATCATGTCCTGCTCGACATCGCCGAGCCGAGTCGGCGGCGCCGTGGCGAGGATCGGCAGACTAAAATCAAGCTGCACGATTTCGTCGCTGGTCGCGGTGAGTACCGCGCGCTCCATCACGTGCGACAGTTCGCGCACGTTGCCGGGCCACGGATACTCGAGCAGCAGGTCGCGCGCCTGATCGCCCAGACGCATCCCCGCGCGCCCGTAACGGCGCGCACTGCGCGCAAGGAATGCATCGGCGAGCGCCGGGATGTCTTCGCGGCGTTCGCGCAACGGCGGCAATCTCACTTCCACCGTATTCAGGCGAAACAGCAGATCCTTGCGGAAGCGTCCGGCGGCGACTTCCGCGGCGAGCTCGGCGTTGGTCGCCGCGATCAGCCTCACGTCCGCGCGCAACGTGCGCGAAGACCCGACGCGTTCGAATTCGCCATCTTCGAGCACACGCAGCAGTTTCGCCTGCTGCGCGATCGGGATGTTGGCGATTTCGTCGAGGAACAACGTTCCGCCATCGGCGAGCTCGAAGCGGCCGATGCGATCGGATTTCGCATCCGTGAACGCGCCGCGCACGTGGCCGAACATCTCGGCCTCGAATACGCTTTCGGGAATCCCGCCCATATTGACCTTTACCAGCGGCCGGTCGGCGCGCAACGAGCGGCTGTGGATGCGCCGTGCGACAACACCTTTGCCCGTTCCGTTCTCGCCGAGCACGAGCACGTTCGCATCGGTCGGCGCGACGCGCTCGATCAGCGCCAGAACCGGCTGCATCGCGCGCGATTCGGCGATGAATGCGTCGTCCGCACCGCGCAACAGCGAGTTTTCGGCGATGAGACGCTGCTCGCGGTGCAGCGCGGCGCCAAGCGAAATCTGGTTGCGCAACACGGTGACCAGGCGCGCGTTGTCCCACGGCTTTTCGATGAAATCGCCGGCGCCCAGACGCATCGCCTCGACAGCTATGTTGATGGATCCCCACGCCGTCATCACAATCACCGGCAGGTCAGGGTCGGCCCGCTTGAGCGCCTTGAGCAGTTCCAGGCCTTCCGTGCCCGAGGTCGTATCGCGCGTGTAATTCAGATCGATCAGTGCGGCGGCGAACGCCGACTTCTTGACCGACGCGATCGCCGTGGCCGGATCGTCGGCGGTGGTGCACGCGATTGCTTCGGACTTCAGCAGTAGACGCAAAGCGCCGAGCACGTCGCGCTGGTCATCGACGATAAGAACAGGCAATGAGGAGTGTTTGACGGACATCGGCGGCATCAGCGATTCCTTTCAGTATATCCGCCATACGGCTTTCGCCCGTCGGTGCTGCTCACGCCGTCCGGCCCGACCGGGAAATCCAGCCGTCGCGCAGTTCGACGATGCGCTGCGCATATTCGGCGTTGGCCGGCGAGTGCGTCACGAGCACGATCGTCGTGCCCTGCGCGTTCAATTCGCTGAGCAGGTCCATGATCATCGTGCCTTGCGTGGAATGCAACGCACCGGTGGGCTCATCGGCGAGCAGCAGGCGTGGCCGCGTAATCGTCGCACGCGCCACCGCGACCAACTGCTGCTGACCGCCGGACAGTTGCCGCGGGAACAGGTCTTTCTTGCCGACAATCTGGAAGCGATCGAGGAGGTCGCCGACGCGCGCCTTGCGTTCGTCGGCTTTTATGTCGCGATAGCTCAGCGGCAGATCGAGATTCTCCTGCACGGTAAGATCGTCGATCAGGTGATAGTGCTGGAACACGAATCCGATCGCCTCGCGCTGCAAAGCCTGCCGCTTCTTCGCATCGAGCGCATGCACGACGCGATCGCCGAACAGGTAGTCGCCTTTCCAGTCGTTGTCTATCAGGCCGAGCACGTTGAGCAAACTCGTCTTGCCCGATCCCGACGGCCCGGTGACGGCCACGAATTCGGCCTCGGCGATATCCAGCGAGACATTGCGCAATATCCACTGGCGTCCGCCCTGCGACGGAACGGATTTTTCTACATTGCGCAAACGGATCATCGCATTCCTCATTCGCTGCGCAGCGCTACCATCGGATCGACACGCAGTGCGCGCACTGCCGGTACGGCCGCGGCGAGCGCCGCGACGGACGCGAGCACGAGCGCCACGGTGGCCAGATCGAGCATCGATCCGGCCGCGATCGACGGCAACGATTGCGACAACAGACGCGACAGCGCGACGCCAACGCCAAGTCCGATGCCCAAGCCAAGCGCGAGATGCAAGACGAGCCGCGCGAACAACTCGGACAACACCCGCCACGCCGGCGCGCCCAGCGCACGGCGTACGCCGATCTCGCGCGTGCGGCGCACCACCATGAACGCCATCACGCCATACAGACTCGCGGCGGCGAGGCACAATGCGATCAGGCCGAACAGTGCGAAGCGTTCCGTCACCAATCGCTCGTCGAAACTCATGTCATTTAGAACGGCGGTGTAGTCGCGCACCCAGTACAGCGGCGTGTCGGCATCGACCTCGCGCATCAATTCGTGCAGACGCGGAACGAATGCGTTCGCATCGCCTCGCGTGCGCACTGCGATGCTGGCGATCTTGAACGGCGCCTGCCGGAACGGAACCAGCATCGTCGGCAGCGGCATCGCGCCGGACGGTTCGAGCGTCACCGAACCGACGACGCCGACGATCGTCACCGGTGCACTCGTCGATTCGCGCGGATCGAATCGGAAGCTCCGGCCGAGGATCGGCTTGCCGTCGCCGAAGCGCTCGGCGAAACGGCGGTCGATCACGGCGACGCGCGCGCCGTCAGCCGTATCGTGCGCGTCGAAGAATCGTCCCGCTTCGAGTTTCACGCCCCACGCGGCAAGGAAATGGTCGTCGACGCCGGCATAGCCGACCTGCGGCAGAACAGCGCCGGCATCCTGCGCGCCAGCGGGGACGACGCCGAAAACGTCATTGTAGTACGTGCCTGGCAAAGCGGTTCCGAGCGACGCATCGATCACGTCGGGATCGGCGCGCAAGCGCTCGCCGATGCGCTCGAACATCCGCATCTGGTCGCCGGTTGTGCGATAGATCGTCTGCGGCAACAGCACGCGCGCCGTGACCAGATGCGTGCGGTCGATGCCCAAATCGGCGCGCCGCATCGTTTCGACGCTACGCACCAGCGCGCCGACGCAAACCAGCAGCGCGCTCGACATTGCCACTTGTCCGAAAAGCAGCCAGCGGCTCCAGCGCGACGCGTGACCGGCGAGGTTGCGCGAATTCTCGCCCATTTCCGTCGCTGTCGTGTCTCCGATGCGCAAGGCAGGAAGCACGGCGGCGATCGATGCGGTGGCGATGCCCGTCATCAGCGCCAGTGCAACGACCATCGGTCCGATCGAGAGGTGCAGCCAGCGCAGCGCGAATTCGGATTGATGCATCGCATCTTCCTGCCACCTTGACGCAACACTGGCCAGCATCAGCGCGATGCCTGCCGCGACAACGCCGAGCAGCGCGCTTTGAATGAGCACGCGCGCGACGAGCCGCGAACGCGATGCGCCGAGTGCGACATGCAACGCGAGATTGCGTCGATCGTCCATTGCGCGCATCAGCATCAGGTGCGCCGTATTCGCGCAAGCGATGGCGAGCACTATAAGCGCCGCGCAGGCGAGCAGACCGAAAAGACTACGCGTCGTAGGATCCATCGTCATGCGTGCGAGCGGTTCGACGCGCGGCGCGGCGCCGCGGAATCGTTCCGGCTGCGCGCGCGCCGCTTCCGCAAACCACGCATCGAACGCTGCTGTTACAGCAACCGGTTGCGCATCGGCATGACGGCGCAGCACGACCCAATACGAATAGCGATCCAACGTCCCCATGAGCGACAACGGCGACGCGACCCACAGTTCTTCGCGGCGCGGAAAACTGAAGTCGCGCGGCATCACGCCGATGACGGTTGCCGCCTGCGCATCGACGCGAATGCTACGGCCGATGACATGTGCATCACCGCCGTAGCGCGATTGCCAGAGATCGTACGACAGCATCGCGACCGGCGGCGCACCGGGCTTTCCATCGGCATCGATGAAGTCGCGGCCGAGGATCGGCGCAACACCGAGCACGCGAAACAGATTGATGCTGGCGTGGCCGCCGTTGTAACGCTCCGGCCGATCCAGATCGGACAGATTGATCGTCGAACGCGCTACGCCGGCGGTGTCGGCAACGTCTGCGAGGTGCTCGCGGATGGCGAGCAGATCGCGATCGCTGACCGGATCGACGTCGCCGAGCGAGGTGTCCGCACGCAATCCCGCGAGCAGCAGGTTCTGCGGCGATGGAAACGGCAGCGGCCGCAGCAGCATGGCGTCGATCAGCACGAACAGGAACACCGCGCACGCCAGCCCCGCTGCGAGCACGCCAACAACCAGCAGCGAATGTCCCGGACGCGCCGCTAGCGCGCGCAATGCGGGTCGGAATTCGCGGGCGATGGATGTCATCGGTCCAATGCTACTCGTAGCGCAACGCTTCGATCGGCGAAACGTTCGCCGCGCGACGCGCGGGCAGCCAGCATGCGAGCAGCGCCGTGCCGCCGATCAGCGCGAGCACGGCGGTGAGCGACAGCGGATCGATGACGCCGACGCCGAACAACTGCGCGCGCATGACGAACGCGATACCGATTGCGCCGATCAAGCCGAGCACGAGTCCGACGATCGTGAGCTTGCCGCCATCGCGCAGCACGAGTTTCAGGATGTCGTCGCGGTTGGCACCGAGCGACAGCCGCACACCTATTTCGCCGGTGCGCATCGCCACGCCGAAGGCGAGCACACCGTAGATCCCGACCGCCGACAAGGCGAGCGCAACGCCGGCGAACACGATCAGCAGCAGCATCGGCGTGCGACGGTCGTCGAGCGACACGGCGATGCGTTCGGTCATCGAGCGGATGTCGAATACCGGTTGCTCGGGGTCGACACGCTGCAGCGCCGTGCGCAACGGCGCGACGAGCGACGTCAGCGCCGCGCCGGAACGCAACGCGAGCGTCACGAACGGCGACGGCTCCTGCCTGTAGTAGCGATAGACGGTTTCCTTGACCGTGTGCTCGGACAGGCGCTGATGCTTGACCGTGCCGACGACGCCGACGATGGTGAGCCATTTCGTCTTGCTGGCATCGCCCGGCTCGTAGTCCTGTGCGATCCGTTTGCCGATCGGATCGGTACCGCGGAAATATTTGTTGACCAGGATCTCGTCGACGATGGCCACGCCAGTGGACGACGCGGAATCGGCATCGTTGAACGAGCGGCCTAGCAGCAACGGAATCCGCATCGTCTTGAAGAAATCCTCGTCGACGACTTGCGTGAAACCATGCGGTACCGCGCCGTCTTTTGGATCGCGCCCTTCCACGATGTAGCTCTGCGATCCGTCGTTGCCGGCGAACGGCATGCTGCTGACCAGTCCGGCCGACGTCACGCCGGGCAGCGCGCGCGCCTCCTGCAGCAGGCGTTCTTCGAAACGCGCCTGACTGGCCTGGTCGGGGTATCTGTTCTGCGGCAAATCGATCGTCGCGCTCAGGATGTTGTCGCTGACGAATCCCGGACTTTGCTGTCGCACTTCGATGAAACTGCGGATCAGCAATCCGCATACACCGAGCAAGGCGACGGCCATCGCGGTCTGCACGATCGCGAGCGCGCTGCGCAACCGGTTGGCGGCGGGACCGGCACTGTTGCCGCGTCCGGCTTCCTTCAGTCCCGACAGCGAAGCGTCCCGCCGCAGCGACAACATCGGAAACAGGGCGAACAGCAGTCCGGTGCCGACGGCCAGCAGCAACGCGTACACAAGCACCTGCGCATCAATGCCGATGGTGAAGCTATCGCTCGCCCCGCCGAGGCCGAGCGAGCCGATCGCGGCGATGCTCGCGTAGGCGATTCCCAGCCCGGCCAGACCGCCGAGCAACGACAGCAGCAGGCTCTCGATCAAAAGTTGTCGCGCGATGCGCGCGCGTCCCGCGCCGAGTGCGGCGCGCACCGACAATTCCTTCTGCCGCGCCGACAGCCGTATGAGCATGAGATTGGCGACATTCGCGCAGGCGATCAGCAGCACGCAGCCGACAAGCGCCTGCAACAGCCACAACGTCGGGCGCAGATCGCCGACGAGTGCGGTGCGCAGGTTGCGCGAGGCGCCGGTGAAGCCGGAGGATTTGACGAACTGTCCCCAGTCCGCGCCTTCGCTGGTGCGCGACAGGCGTTCGACGTTGCGCTGGACGATGGCCTGCATCTGCGCATCGAGCTGATCGGTCGTGGCGCCGGGTTTGAGCCGGCCGATCATCATCGAGAATTCCGCGCCGCGCGATTTGTCGTCGCGCTGCTTGTCGGTGAACGCGAACGAGGTCCACAACTGCGTCTTTCGATCCGGAAAGAAGAACGACTCCGGCATGACGCCGACGACGCGATAATTCGTGCCGTTCATCACCACAGTCGCGGCCGACGATGCCCGTGTCGCCGCCGAATACATTTTTCCACAATGGGAAACTCAGCACGGCCACATGGTCGTTGCCGAGTTTGCCTTCCTCCTCGTTGAACAGGCGGCCCAGTGCCGCCGGCGTGCCCAGCGTAGAGAAGACGCTCGGCGTCGCGACCGCGCCGTTGAGCCGCTCCGGTCCGCCTTGCACGTTGAGGTTGAAACTCTGCGGATGGAACAGGCCGCTGTCTTCGAGCGCGTGCGCCTGTGCGCGCCGATCCAGGTAGTCCGGTATCGATACGCCGGCGTTGATCAGGTCGTTCTTCGGATACGTGTTGTAGACATCGACCAGCCGTGAATCCTCCGCATACGGCAGCGGCCGAAGCAGCAGGCCGTCGATCACGCTGAATACCGCCGTGTTCGCGCCGATGCCTAGCGCGAGCGTCAGCACTGCCGCGAGCGTGAAACCCGGTTTCGACGCGAGCACGCGCAGCCCGTAACGCAGATCCTGAAGGATATGACTCAGCATGACGGTGTCCTCACTCGTGACGCAGGGCGATCAGCGGATCCAGGCGCGCCGCGCGCTCGGCCGGCAGCCAACAGGCGAGCAGCGCGAACAAGCCAAGCGCGCCTGCGACGACGCCCAGGCTTGCCGGATCGATGGGTTCCACGCCGAACAAGCGACTGCGCAAGGCGAGTCCGACCAGCACGGCGGCGATGCATCCTACGGCGAGTCCAATGCCGATCAGGCGTCCGCCGTCGGCGAGCACATCGCGCCGGACGCGCGCGGCATCCGCGCCGATCGCCATGCGCAGGCCGATCTCGCCGGTGCGTTGCTGAACGCCGAAAGCGATCACCGCGTAGATTCCGACCGCGGCGAGCAACAGTGCGGCGGCGGCGAACACGCCAAGCAGTTGCAGCGGCACGCGGCGCCCGGTGAGCGATGCCGCGATGCGCTCCTGCAACGTTGCGATATTGAACAGCGGCTGCTCGGGATCGACGGAGCGCACGGCGGCACGCATCGCATCGATGAACGCAGGTGACGAGTCGCGCGTCCGCAGCGCGACGTAAACGCTTTCGCTCGGCCGCGCGCCGAGATCGAAATAAAACGTTGGCCGCGTGTTGGGCGCGGCCAGATCAAAATGCTTCACGTTGCCGACCACGCCAACGATCGTGTAAGCATCGCCGCCCGGTTCGGACCCCAACGTGATGCGCTGGCCGACCGCATCGGCACCCGGGAAATAGCGCTGCGCGAACGTCGCGTCGACGATGACGGTGAGCGCGCGCTCGTTCCAGTCGGACGCATCGAACACGCGGCCGCGCAGGAGCGGAATCTGCAACGCGGCAAAAAAATTCTCATCGATGCTGCGCAGTGCGGCGTTGGGAATCGAGCCGTCGTCGGCGCGGCCGTCGATGCGAAAGGCGAGCCCGCCGTTTTCTCCGGAGAACGGCAGCTTGGTGGTCGCGCCGACCGTTTCCACGCCCGGCAACGCGCGCAATGCGTCGAGCATGCGCCGCATGCCGTGGGCTTGCGCGGTGTCGTCCGGATACATCGATTTCGGCAGCGCGAGATGCGCGGTGAGGACATCGCTGCCGACAAATCCTGGATCCTGATGTGTTGCGTTGGCGAAGCTGCGCAGCAGCAATGCAGCGCCGGCGAGGAGCGCCACGGCGAGCGCGAGCTGCACCACGACCAGCGTCGCGCGGACGCGGTTGGCGGCACGCCCGCCGCCTTGCGAACGCGTCGATTCGCGCAGCGCTGTCTGCGCGGACAGGCGTGCCGAGGCAAAGGCCGGCGCGAGTCCGAAGATCAAGCATGCGACGGCGGCGAGCGCGAACGTGAACGCAACCGTGCGCGCCTCGATGCCCAAATGCGCCCACGCCGGCAGCAGACCGGACGCCGCGACCACGCGCACGCCCGACCACGCGAGCACGAGCCCAATCGCCGCGCCGGCGATGGCGAGCAGCAGCGCTTCGATGCTGAGCTGACGGGCGAGATCGCCGCGCCGTGCGCCGAGCGCATTGCGCATCGCGAACTCCGAGCGTCGCGCGCTTTGCCGCGTCAGCAGCAGATTGGCGACGTTCGCCAGCGCAATCAGCAGCACCAGCGCGCAGGCGCCCTGCAGCAGAATGAGTTCACCGGCGTCGCGGCCGGAAAGCTGCTCGCGCAGCGCGCGTGCACCGAAACGCAAACCGCTTTCGGTGACCCAGTGCGCGTACGACGCACCATCCTTGCCGGCCGCAGTGCGCTCGATGTTGCGCTGGATGACGGCGGCGGCCTGTGCGTCGATTTGCGCGACGGTCGCGCCGGGCGCAAGCCGACCGACGATCTGCGAGGCATTGACGCCGCGCTGATCGTCGTTTAGCTGCTCGGCGGTGAAGGCGTACGGCACGAATAGTCCGGCTTCGACACGCGGGAACATGAATCCCGCCGGCATTACGCCGATCACGCGGTAACTCTCGCCGTCCAGACGCAGGCTGCGCGCGAGGATGTTCGGATCGGCGTCGAAGCGGTTGCGCCACAGCGTGTCGGAAAGCACGACGACGCGGTCGCGCCCGGCGACGGCATCGTCCGCGCCGAACACACGACCCAGTGCCGCGCCGACACCGAGCGTCGAAAACAGCGAAGGTGTCGCGCGCAATCCTTGCAGCCGTTCGGGTGTCCCGTCCTCGGCGAGGTTGAAACTCGCACCGGTGTACAGCGCGCTGTCTTCGAGTGCGGGGACTTGCGCGTGCAGATCGACATAATCGGGAATCGACACGGTGTCGAAGCCGCCACCGAATTTCGACATGCTCGAATACACATCGACCAGCGCACTCGCCTGCCGATACGGCAGCTCGCCGAGATACACGCCGTCGATCAGCGCGAACACGAGCGCGTTTGCGCCGATGCCGAGCGCAAGCGTCAGGATCGCGGCGGCGGCGAAGCCAGGACGCGCGCAGAGCTGTCGCCAGCCGAAGCGCAGATCGCGCAACACATTGGTCGGCGTGGCCATCGCTCAAGAAGTCACACGTTCGCGCGGACGCGACAGGCGTTCGTCTTCTTCATGCCGCAGACGATGCATCGTCGCCTCATCGACGACGCGACCGTCGAACATGAAAATCTTGCGCTGCGCGAATTCGGCGTAGCGCGGGTCGTGCGTCACCATGCAGATCGATGCGCCCTGCCGGTGCAGTTCGTCGAGCAGCGTCATCACCGCTTCGCCGTTCTTGGAATCGAGGTTACCGGTGGGTTCGTCGGCGAGCAGGATCGATGGACGTCCGACCAGCGCGCGCGCCACGGCGACGCGCTGCTGCTGACCGCCGGAAAGCTGCGCGGGAAAATGTTTGAGTCGATGTGCCATGCCGACGCGTTCGAGCGCTTCGAGCACGCGCTCGCGGCGTTCGGCTTTGGTCATGCCGTCGCGATAGGTCAGCGGCAGTTCGACATTCTCGAACACCGACAGATCGCCGATCAGGTTGAACGCCTGGAAGATGAAGCCGATCTCGCGGTTGCGGATACGCGCGCGTTCGTTTGCGCCGATGTCTTCGACGGCGACGCCGTTGAGCTGGTACTTGCCTTCGCTCGGACTGTCGAGCAGGCCGAGGATCGACAGCAACGTGGATTTGCCGCAGCCCGACGGGCCAGAAATCGAAACGTACTCGCCGGGAGAAATGGAAATGTGTACACCGGCGAGTGCGTGCGTCTCGACTTCATCGGTGAGGAAAACCTTCTTGATGGCATCCAGTTCGATGAGCGGTTGCGTGATTTCGTTCATGGGAATCCGTGTTGGTTTTTTAGTCGAGGCGGATGCGGTCGTAGGCATCCCACGCGGTGGTGTCGGACAGCACGACCTGGTCGCCCGGTTTGAGGCCTTGCGTGATTTCGATGGCGTTGACGGAACTGCGCCCGAGCTTCACCGGCACGCGGTCGGCGGTGCCATCGTTCGGGTTCACGCGGAACAGACGCACGTCGGAATTGGGCTGGCCGAACGCGGGACGTCCGACGAAAACCACATTCTCCAGCCGTTCTAGTTCGACCGTGCCTTCCACGCTCAGGTCCGGGCGCGCGCCCGGCGGCAATTTATCGGTGATGTCGACATCGACCTGTACGGTGCCGTTGAGTACAGCCGGATCGATGCGTTCGACCCGCCCGGCGACGATGCCGTTGCGCGTGTCGACTTTGACTTCTTGTCCGATCACGACGTCTTTCGCCTGCGTTTCGGCGATATGCAGCTCCGCGCGCAACACGTCCGGCCGCGCGACCCGCGCGAGGTTGCTTCCGGCGGTGACCTGCTGGCCCTCCTGCACCGGCACGAGCTGCAGCACGCCGGCGATACCGGCGCGCAGCTTCAATGCATCGACCTGGCGCTGGCGCAGCGCGAGCGTGGTGTCGAGCTGGTTCAGGCGCGCATCGTCGGCGGCCATCTGCGCCTTCACCGTCTGCTCGAACTTGGCCATGCGCTCGTGCTCGATCTCCAAACGCACCTTGCGCTGTTGGGCGGTGAGCTGGATCTGGCGGTACTGGATTTCCGGGATGATGCCGCGGTGCGCGAGCTCTTCCTTCGCTTCGGCTTCGACGCGTGCGGATTCGTACTCGGCCTGATATTGCGCGAGGTTCGCTTTCTGGTCGAGCACTTGGTTTTCAGCGGCCATTTTCTTCGCCGCGTTGTCGGCGCGCATGGCGCTCACGTCGGACTGCGCGCGCGCTAGCTGCTCTTGCACTTCCGGATTGGACAACTCGATCAGCACCGTGTCGGCTTGCACCGGCGTGCCGGGTTTGACGACGATGCGCTCGACGTGCGCGGCCGTTTCGGCAGTGATCCACCGGATTTCCTTGGGCACCAGCGTGCCCGGTCCGCGCACTTCGCGCAGCATCTCGCCGCGCCTGACCGTGTCGAGCCACACGCTCGAACGTTCGACCAGCGGCGCGGCGGGTTTCAAATGCGCGACGCCGAACGAGGCGCCGAGCAGCAGCACGCCGACGACGGCGCCTATGGCGACCTGCTTCCGGCGTTTGCGGATTTTCAGATCGTCGCGTTTGATGTCCATGCAGTCCCCAGAGCAGCTTTGGTGCCAGAGCCACGACGCGCGCTCCGACGCGGCCTGCGCGGTGCGCTGCGTGTCGGCAGCGTCCGGTTCCGGACAGCGCAATCGAAAAACGAACAGCTCATTCGTCGCGCAACGCCGCGAGCGGACTTACCCGCGTGCGCGCCACGCCGGAGTCGCGCTGGCGAGCAGACCCACAGCGATGAGCAGAAGCAAGACGGTGCGACAGCGTCGTCACGTCCGTCGACTGCACGCCGAACACGAAGGTTCCGAATGCCTTTGCGGATTGCGCGCGAGGGTTCAGATGCATGGCGCGGCGGGAAGGTTGCGCCCGCGATCGCTAGGAACTGAATCGAGAAGCGAAATTGCCGCGTCTGGGAGTATCAGTTGCGGCAAGAGCTGGGCAATCCTTTGCCCCATTCCGTAAATCGCTGTTCAAAGGTCGGCAAGACCGGTGGCGATTGCAAAGAAAAAGCCTCGATAAATCGAGGCTCGGTTCTTCCATGACCTTGCGGAGGGGCGTCGCGAAATCGCTACTGCTCACATCCGCGTGGGCTGCCACGCCTGGCCGCCGGAGTCTTGTGATCGGTAAGCGTGTCGCGGGATTGTTCCCGCGACACGCTTCGGTGGAGCGTCAGTGCTTTGTGGGCATCAACACGGCATCGATGGCATGAATGACACCGTTGCTCGACGGAATATCGATCAACGTGAGATTGCTGCCGTCGATCGTGACTCTCTTGTCGATCATCTTGATTTGTGCGGATTGGCCTTGCAGCGTTTTTGTTTCGGTCAACTTTCCGACGTCCTCCGCCGAGACGCGCCCGGGCGAGACGTGATAGTTGAGGATGGCCGCGAGTTCCGATTTATTCTCCGGCTTGAGCAGACGATCGAGCCTGCCCGCGGGCAGCTTTTCGAAAGCAATGTCGGTCGGTGCGAAAATCGTAAACGGGCCCTGGGCGCGCAGCGTCTCGTTGAGCCCAGCGGCGACTAGCGCCTTACTGAAGGTAGCAAACGAGCCTTGGTTGGCCGCGGTTTCAACGAGATTCGTTTGGGAATTGGATTTTGAGTTATTCATGAGTAGTTTCCGTTTGGCGTTTCGCAAAATGCGGAACGAAGGCGGCCGAAGCCGAGGTCCCGGCTGAGAATCCGAGACGCGTACTCAATGGCGTTAGTGAGCGGACCGAGACTGAGGCGCTTGTGTGACGCGTTGCGTCAAAGCGCATGTGCAGATTACTCCTATTTTCGATCGAAAACGGGAATCGGAAAAATAAATCGCCGCGGGCTGCCGTAGAGCGCACAATGACCGCGCGGCTACTCCAGTCGCTTACGTGAGACCAGCATGACTATCGAAGCACTAGTGATCTTCTTGTTGATCGGCGCGGTTGCCGGGTGGCTTGCCGGTGTCGTCGTGCGAGGCGGTGGTTTCGGTCTTCTCGGCGACATCGTCGTCGGCATCGTCGGCGCTTTTATCGCCGGATTGCTTTTACCGCGGCTGGGACTTGGCCTGACCGGCATCGTCGGCGAAATCATCTATGCCGCGATCGGCGCGATCATCCTGCTGTTGGTGATCAGGCTGATCAAACGGGTTTGACGGACGCCGGGACGGGTAACGAGTCCTTCAGGCTCGTCATCGTTGCCGCTCGCGCGTGTGCGTGCGCGCACGCGCGAGTTACCGTTTCATTGCCGTTTTGACTCAAGGCTCAGGGCGCTTTCTTTCGCTGTGTCGAAAGGCGATGACACGCTGCGAGCAATAGCACCGCCAGCAAGAGCCAGCGGCCGAAACCGAGCGTCGGCGTCGTCACGACAGGTGGCGCTTGCACCGTTGCGGTGCCGTTGACCGTCAAGCCTTGTCCGCCACCGCCGGTCCCGCGGATACCGCGCTCCAGCGGATTGGTGCTGCCGGAATTGTTGAAGGTGTAAATCCGGAACTGCACGTTGCCGCTGCGCGTGCCGAGCGATGAAATGTCCGCCGTGATCAGTTCGCCGCCGAGGAAAATGCCCGAAAACGTGCCGGCGTCGAGCGCACTTGCGTAACCGTCGACACTTGAGCGGATTTCCCAGTTGCCGCTGCCGTCGAAATTGTTGTACATCGAAAAAACGACTGTCGAATACGTGACGTTATTGCCGGTCGTGGAAAAGGCGAGATAGTCGCTCGTGTCCAGCGCACCGGCCGACCAATTGTCGAATTCGTACGCGTTCGCGAACGGCGCGGGCACGGTCAGTCCGGGGCCGCCGGTGAGATTTCCGGCGGAAGTCAGTTCCGGCGAGACCGTGGTTGGCGGGAGCGGCGAACTGCTGACGACAGTTCCCGATGGATTCCAGTACGCCAGAACGTCGGCGGTGGCGGGCATGGCAATCGTTGCGATCCAGGCCATGGCCGTGCTGACGATCGCCTTGCGCACACTGCGAGACTCGAAAAGATTCATTGAAAACTCCGTTGTGCATTAAAAGCGAGGTACCCGAACTATCGGTACAGGAGATGGCGCTGAAACCGGCAACGTTGGCGCGGTGCTGGTGTACGATTTCCGTTCGGGGGAAGTTCTCTGGCGAAATTGACGGCTCAGGAATGGCGTGAACGAACGGGCAATGCAGCAAAGTGACGACTGGAACGCTGATCTCAGTGCGGACGCGCGCGCACTTGCGGACGAGCTTTTCCCGCTCTTCTACGACGAACTGCGCCGCCTCGCGCAGCGTGAGCGCCGCCGGGTCGGCGCAGGCGCGACGCTGCAGACGACCGCACTGGTCAACGAAGCGTATTTGAAATTACGTCGCGGCCAGGGCTGGCACAACGATGCCCACTTTTTGCGCGCCTCGGCGCTGGCGATGCGCCACGCGCTGGTCAATCACGCCGCGGCACATCAGTCGGCAAAACGCGGCGGCGGCGAAGAACCCTTGCCACTGCAGACCGCGTTCGACGTCGCGGTCGAATGGGACACGTCCATCCTGGTGATAAACGAGGCGCTCGGCGAGCTTGGGGATCAGTCGCCGCGATTAGCGCAAGTCGTCGAATGCCGCTACTTCGCCGGCTTTACGGATGTGGAAACCGCGCATGCGCTCGGCATTTCGGAACGTACGGTACGCAGCGACTGGACGCTGGCCCGCGCCTGGCTGCACCGCGCACTGGCCGATGCGGAGAACGGCTGAAGCGCGATCGGTGCGTTACTGATAATCGGTATTCAATCGGCTTCCGGCGCGGCGGCACGAGCCCCCTTCACGTCTGCTGTTTGCAATCGCTCCTGCAGTTCTTTCAACGGGCGCCGGTAGCGATCGGAAAGTTCGATGTAGTGCGCTTCGATCGCGCTGGCTGACGCTGCGAGCTGCCGCGCCTGCGCCAGCTGACCGGTTGCCAGATAGCACATCGCCAGCAGACTCTGTGCTTCGGCAAGGCGCGGACTCGGCGCGAGCAGGATTTTTTCACGCGCAGCGAGCGCACGCTGCAATAACGGCGAGGCTGCGTTCGCGTCATGGCGTCTCAGGCGCGAATCGCCCTCGATAAGATCTGCGCTGGATCGATAACGCTCGATGCGCCCAGCGATGTGGCCGCTTTTTTCGATTTCGGAGCGCACCTTGCTGAGCGGAACTTCAACCTCACTCTCGACGTTGGTTGTTTCCATCGCAAGTTCCGCGTCGAGCAGCCATATCGCGAATTGCGTGTCCGACGCGCCGTTCCCCGCCGCCGGAGGCACGATTTCGCCAAGAAACCGGCGCGCTTCGTCCAGGTGTCCTTCCGCTTCCGCCAGACGCACGCGCGTGAACGTGATGCCGTTGTAGCCGACCGTGCCGCGCGGATGGCCGTTCGCTTCGTAGATGCTGCCTGCTTCGTCGATGGTTCGCCTTGCGTCCTCGTAGCGGCCCAACTCGATCTGCACGGGCGCGATCCGACGAAGCACGTTCGCCACATGCACGCTGTTGCCTTCGACGCGACGCCGGATCGCCAGCGCCGCCTGCAGGTCGGCGAGCCCCTGCGTGATGTCGCCGACATCCGATTGCCACGTGCCGCTGTTCTCCAGCACGTCGGGTGTATGGAATGGATCGTCCGGGCCGGCCAACCTCAGCACGTCGCGCTTGGCGCGCGCCAGCAGGTCCAGCCCTTCTTGCAACTTGCCGCTCTCAAGCAGCACGCTCCCCAGCCTCATGCGCGTGCGCACCGCATCGATGTGATCTTCCCCGTTGATGGCCAAGGCGATCTGCAACGCCTGTCGTGCACTGCGTTCCGCGGCGACGAAATCGCGCAGGCCTTGCTGCGTCTGCGCGAGCTGGTAATACATGAAGATCAGTTTTGGATTCGGCACCCCTTGCACCGCGCCGGAAACGTCGATCGCATGATTCAACGAGGCGACCGCGATGTCGTTTTTTCCTGCATATGTTTCAAGCATTCCCTGCAGGTACCAGGCTTCCGCCAGATCGGCCGACGGCGGATGCATCGCCAGCACGCGTACGCTCTGTTGCGCGTAGCCGAGGCCCTTTGCCGCATCGGTCGCTTCGTACAACTCCGCGAATTTCTGCAACAGCCGGCCGCGTACTTCCGATTCGCGATCTGCATTGCGATCCAGTATCGACAGTGCCTCGCGCAACAACGGTTCGCGCTCACCCGCCGCATCGGTACCGTGCATCGCTCCGGCGAGATCGCTCAACGCTGCAACGAGTTCGATGGAGTCCGCACCGTGCAGATCGCGCGCGAGTTCCACCGCTTCGCGGCGTAAATGAATTTCTTCTTTGCGCAACGCAAGTTCATCGTACAGACCGGCGAGCAGATTGAGCACGCTCAGCTTCGCCGCCGGCGCGTCGGTCATCGCGCTGTCGATCTTCTTCGCGCCGAGATCGAGTAACTCGCGCGCCGGCGTCGCGCGCGCCTTGACCGGATCTTTCTGATTGCTCGAGTTGGCGCGAAACAGATCGGTGATGAATTCCTGCACTGCCGTCGCGGTGCGCGCCTGCGTGCGGGCTATGTGAGCTTGCCACAACGTTCCGGCCAATCCCGCCGCCAAGGCAAGGATCAACGCCGCCGCCGCAGCAACCGGCCAGCGGTAGCGGCGCAGGGCGCGCCCGAGCACATACAGGCGCGCACCCTCGCGCGCGAGCACGGGTTCGCGGCTGAGATGACGCTGCACGTCGAGCTTCACGTCATTGACCGATTCATAGCGATGCGACGGCTCGCGGCGCAGGCATTTGGCGATGATCGCATCGAGATCGCCCGTCAGCGCGTTTGCGGGCACGGGCGCATCCGCGTTCTCGCGTGCGGCGCGACTGGCGAGCGGCGCCTCGCGATCGTTCAATACCGCGAGCGCCTGTGCAACGGGCAAGCCGCGCATGTGCAGCGGCCGCTCGCCGGTGAGCAGTTCGAACAACAACACGCCGAGCGCATAGACGTCGGTGGCCGTGGTCACCGTCGTGCCGGCGAGTTGCTCGGGCGCCGCGTAGTCCGGCGTAAACGGCGCGGCCGTCATCTGCGGATCCGCCGTCGCCGACGGAGCGCTCGCATCGATGAGTTTTGCGATGCCGAAATCCAGCAGCTTGACCTTGCCCTCGTTGTCGACCAGCGTGTTGGCCGGTTTCAAATCGCGATGGATGATGAGGTTGCGATGCGCGAATGCCACCGCGTCGCAGACCTGCATGAACAGGGCGAGACGCTCAGGTAGCGTCGCGTGGCGCGCGTTGCAGTAGTCGATGAGCGTCATGCCATCGACGAACGTCATCACCGTATACGGACGGCCGTCCTGCGCAACGCCGCCGTCGAGCAGGCGCGCGATGCCGGGATGGTCCAGGCGCGCGAGAATCCGTCGCTCGGCATTGAAACGCGCCAGCTCTCCGATCGCCTCGAAGCGCAGCAGCTTCAGCGCGCCGCGCTGTTCGAATTCGGCTTCGATGCGCGTGGCCTCGTACACCTCGCCCATGCCGCCGCGGCCGACGAGTTTCTCGATGCGCCACGCGCCGATGCGCGCACCGGCGGCGAGCGACGGCGCGATGGCCACCGCCTCCGTGCGATGGGTTGCGAGCGGAGGTTCGTCGAGAACGCCGGGCGTGTCGGATGCGCGCAGCAATTCCTCGACTTCACGCCGCAGGTCCGCGTCGTCACCACACGCGCGCGTAAGCCAGCCTATGCGCTCCGACGCCGGCCGCATCAGTCCCTGCGCGAATAGGCGTTCCACCCGTTCCCAGCGATCGCGTTGCACGACAGTCTCCGCACGTGCTTTCCGGACGCGGCGATATTGCACGTTTCCGCGCGACTTGCAAAATGTCCGAGCGAGTCGCGCTTGTCATCGCCATGGACTGCGCGGTCGCAATCGGCATACGAGCAGGTGCCCCGCTCCGCCTGCATTCCGCCGGTCCGCGCGCTTCACGGATCTTGTTTAGGTTTCGGCTGCATGGTGTCGTTGTCGAGTTTCAGGATTTCATCGGGTTCGAAATCGTGCGTCAGCGGCAGCGGATTCGGCGGGGACACGGGTGCCGTGATTGTCGACCAAGGTCACCGTGGCTACGAGTTGCTGCAACTCCAGTTGCAATTCGGCCTGTCGGCCGCTCAGGAACGCGTTCTGCGCCGTAATCACATTGAAGTAGCTATCCACACCGTTGCGATAGCGCACGACCGACAACTGCACCGCGCGCTTCCACGCTTCGGCAGCCGCGCGTTGCTGCTAGACGTTCCGGGCCAGCTTTGCGCAGCAAATGGTCAACTGCGGTTCAACTGCGCGTCGAAGCGAATGGTGGGAAACGAGTGTCCGAAATAGTGAATTGCCGCTGTCAACGCGAATTGAATTCGGGCGACGACAGAAGAAACGTATTCCATTCCTGTTGCGACGACGCGCGCTGCAGCGCGTCGACGGTATTTTGCGACAGATACGGCTGCACGCTTTCGAAATAAATCCGCGAAGAAAGTTGTGGGAATCCGGTAGTCGCGCTTTTCGCGCCGTCTTCTGCGTCGAACAAACCGGCGTTGCCGTTGCCGATCATGCGTGCGATATCGAAGCGATGCGACAGTTGCCCGGAACTCTGCCACGCGCTGTCGACGAGTGGATATCCCTCCGGCGTGGAATGGCCGAAAAGCGATTCGCCTTGCCCGTTGAGCCAGTTCACGATCGGATGGGAATTGAAAATCGGTTTGCCGTCATAAGCGAATCGCACGGAAGAAACGACATAGTGCATCGGATCTTTGTACTTCTTGCCGAGCGATGCTTCGAATTCCCGGGAGGTAAACAATGTCTGCAATACGTCGGCTATATCGCCGTGGCTGCGCTGGAACCTGCGCGACATCGCATCGACAAGCGATGTCGGCGGATCGTCTGCCACGAAGTACTGCGCCAACTTGCGGGAAATGAAACGTGCGCAAGCGGGCTGCTCGACCAATACAGCGACAGCGCGTTTCACTTCATCGAAACCGCCGCCTCTTATTTTTTTTCCCAGCAATACGCGATCGCCGAAATCGTGCCGCGCGGGATTGAATTCGAACAATCCATCGCGCAGCAAAAGGTGTTGCCATTCCGGACGCAACTTCGGATCGTCGTGATTCGTATCGATACCCACGCCGGTGAGCACATGGGCCAATTCCTGCACATCGTTCTGCGTATAGCCGCCATCGACGCCCAGCGTGTGCAATTCCATCAATTCGCGCGCGTAGTTTTCATTCAAATGGTTGACTGCGTTTTGCGAATTGTCGAGATATTGCACCATCGCTGGATTGGTCAATGTGGCCATGACCAAGTCCTGGAACTTTCCCAGCGCGTGCGGACGAACGCTGCGGTCGGCGTAGTCGGCAAGCAGAAACTTCACGTATCCCTTTTGCGAAAACACGCTGAAGTGGTTCAACCAGAACCAAACCATCTGCTCTTTCAATTGGGATGGCGAATAAATCGCGCGCAACAGTTGTTCGCGCGTCGCTTCGTAGATCAGCTTGTTGCTGAAATCGCCACGCAACTTGCGAGCTTCTTGTTTCGCGTTGTCGTCGGACAGTGCGTTGATTCGTTTCTGTTCGGCAATTTCGTCCACCACCAACTGCGCAGGCGATGTTCGCGTTACAGTCAATTGATCGATCTGTGCCTGAATCGGCACCGGCAGCGCATCGCTTTTACCCTGCAGCTGCTCATCCAGATAGCGCCGTCGACCGAGCGCGCGAAAGCGATCGACGGCATCGCTGTCCAAACCGTACGTAACGCGGCCGAGCCACAACGCATCATTGTGGCTCAGCGTTTGGTCGCCGGCAGTGGCATGTGACGATGCCGCGTAAAGTGCCGCAACGAGCAAGCCGGATCGAGTGATGAATGACATGCGGCGACGTTAGCAACACCATCGTTAATGCAAGTCAAAACACCTCCGAAGACATGTGCCACGACCCGCTCCCCTGCTTCCGAACCATGTCTGAACGCATCGTGCAAAACGCACCGCAATCGCGATTTGAACGACGGCAATCGCTTCTTTTGCAAAAAGCGGTTCCTCGGCGCCTCGTGCGTTTGCTCATGAAACCGGGATATTTCCGACTTTCTTCAAAGACGAAATGGGCAGCATCAAGTTCACGACCAGCGCACACGCAACGAGAACATAAAGCCACAGGTCCGATCTCAGTGATGAAGCTGGAGTGCTTGCGATCGTCGTCGTTTCGATAACCACGAGCGTCGTCAGGAAGATGAGTGACAGAGCAGTCAATGCTCTGCGCTCGAAAACATCCAACGAGTAAGCCTGTCTCTGGGCGGTATCTGCCGTCCGCCTTGCAAATTCATCAGGCAACTCATAACACGGCATGCCCCGAAGTGCTTGTGCGAGCCTTTTATAATCCAGCGCAAGTGCACTATCAGCCATCGACGGGTCGGATAGCGCCGCTTCCTGGGCTTTCCATTCCTCTTCCTCGATGGCGCTGCCAAACGGTTCGAATTCAGGACTCATAGCTCGGCCCTAGCTTCAGCGTGAGGATGCGGCGCAAACGTCGCCGCGCCCGAAACAGCGTGTTCTTGATCGTGCCCTCCGGCGCCGCGGTAATCTCGGATATCTCCGATATGGCGAGCCCATCAAGATGGTAAAGGCATACCGTCAGTCGCTGTTGCACCGGAAGAACCTCCAGCGCAGCGCGCAAGTTTTCGGTGGTTTGCTGCCGCGAATGGAATTGCTCGGCGTCGCTCTGCGTGGCGGCATGCACGTACGCGTCATCGTCGTGGACATCGACATCCGCGATCTCTCCTGGGTAGCGATGTTTTTCCAGAAACCGCAGCGCCACGGAGTACGCAATCTGCCCGATCCATGCCTTGAGCGAACCGTCCTGCCGAAATTGGCGCAGTTGTCTGTACACACGCAAGAACGTCTCCTGGCAAAGCTCTTCCACGTCACTGGTGTTGCGAATAACGCGAGCAATGATGTGAGCAACCAGTCCCTGGTGCGTGCGCACCAGGCGCTCGAATGCACCTCGATGGCCGGAAAGCACGGCGTCGACGAGTTCCCGATCGGCGTTCATGCAGACAACGGTCCCATCCCGTCCATGAGACGTCCAGTGCTGGATCGGTTGCATGCAACCGGCGAGCACCGGCACGTATCTCATAGGCTGGAAGGACTCCGGAGGTGCCAGTGGAACATCAATTGACAGCCATCAGCCTTTTCGTCTGCGGTACGTATGGCTTCACGTATCTCGTAAAAGCACTGTTCGACGCCCGCATGCGAACCGTTCTGGTCCGCAATGGGATAACACACGATCTTATCCAGGCGCTCGCCGCGGCTGAGCATGAGCAGCGTCGGTGGTCCGCGCTCCGCTGGGGCGTCGCCATGTGCGTAATCGCCGCCGGGCTGGCCTTCATTCAACTCGTCGGCTGGCACGAACTTACGCCAGCCGTTGTCGCCGTGCTCGCCGGCGCGATCGGCGTTGGACAGCTCTTGTTCTATGCGATCGCTCGAATACCGCGTGCGCCTGTTTCCACCACAAAGGAAAATCCATGAAGAAGCTTGCCATCGCCGCGCTCATTGCGCTTACCGTCAATGCTCATGCTTCGGGACCTGCCGTACCTGCCAAGCCGACGACGACACCACAAGATTTGTTCGACGCCGTACTCGCGCAAGACACGGCGCTCTTCGACGCCTACAACAGATGCGATTTGGCGCGCTTCAAATCCCTGCTCGCGCCCGATATTGAATTTTTTCACGATCACGGCGGGGTTACGCGCGGCGCCGACGCGCTGACCGAAAGCGTCAAGAAAAATATCTGTGGACGCGTGACGCGCGAGTTCGTGGTCGATTCCTTGGAGGTGTACCCGATGGACAACTACGGCGCAATCGAGATGGGCACGCACATCTTTCATCATCCATCTGATGCCGGAGCGCCGGATGGGCGCGGCAGGTTTGTGCATCTGTGGCAATACGACAAGAAGTCAGCGACGTGGCATGTAACCCGCGTGTTGAGCTTCGACCACCACTGACGTTGCGACTCGCGCGAGGATTGCTGCCGAAGTCAAATTAGTTCAGCTCATCGCCACCGTTGTCGCGCAAGCAACGCTGTTACGCGCTGATGGCGATCAGACGTTGCATACGACAAACGCCCTGAAAACATACCGCCTATCTGATAAATCGGACAGCGAGCAACAAAAGGCGCACTGTAGCTGCGTACGGAGGACAATAGCTTCTCCGACAAAGCAAAAATGTCACGAGCATAGACGCTCGCTCGGCGCCGCGCTGCTCAACAAGCGCGGCGACTGTCAGCACAAGCAGACCACGGCGAGCGATCCACCGGTCACCTTTTAGGGCGGCACGCCGGATAGAGCCACGCAAAGCGCTGTCGGCTCTCGAGCAGCGCGCGACCTCGTGCTTTAAGACGCAGTTGAGCAAGGTCGTCTCGGCTATTGCTACGCATAGACGACGCTTGTAACTCTGCTCGCATCTGGAACTAAGCCTCTGGCGGCGTAGCACCGGCCACGGTCTCTACGAAGAATTCCTTGATCACTCTCCTCCGGGCACGCGGACGCGGTGAGTTGATTGCTGGACCATTAACTGGTGAATGACTATGCAATTGTTTCAGAGCAGATCGTCAAGACAAGTCGGAGATTCCAAAGACGGTGCGGAAGAACTCATTTCCGACAATATGAATCTCGTTGAAATTTTAGTGCGGCAGTTGGCGAAAACGCTGCCGCCACAAACGGACCTGGAAGATCTGCGTCAGGCGGGATTTATAGGTCTTATTGAAGCTGCCAGAAACTTCGACCCCGATCGCGGCCTGCAATTTGACACATTCGCGTCCAGGCGGGTTCGCGGCGCGATGGTGGACGAACTCCGCTCACGACTTTGGGCTCCTCGTTCGATGTCCCGTCGACTGCGCAGCATCGCCGCGATAACGCGGCGATTGGAACAGGAAGCCGGACGATCAGTTACCCTGACTGAGGTTGCAGACGCGCTCAACACAACAGTTCGCGATCTGGATCGCACGCGGTCGGACGCAGCTCGCGCAAGGGTTCAAAGTTTGAATGTCTCCGAGTGCGATGACCGCAAGAGCTCCAAGATGCTGGGATCGGCCTCCTCCCCGGCCGAGAACCTCGAAACTACCGATTTCCGGGCGGCACTCGCGGATGCCATAGGCACGCTCCCGCCGCGAGAAAAGAGCGTCATCGCCCTTCGGTACAGTAAGGGCGCTACCCAAGCGGAGGTTTCCGAGCAGTTCGATTTGACGACCAGCCGCATTTCTCAGATTGAACTAGGAGCGATGGCGAACCTGCGATCGAAATTGGGCATCCACTCGCATGGCGTTCCGAACTGCGATTCGAAGGTTCGGCGCACCGTAAGCAAGCAAATACGTCTAGAGCACTTGCCTCAATTTCCACCGCGAAACCAACGACCAGGGGTTATGAGTCCGACCGGATTTCCTCCGACCAGCGGCATGCGGTATCTGCTGGAGACGTTGTCAAAAGGCGAAATCTCAACGGACTTCGCCAAAAAGAGCCCTCGCATAAAGCGCGGTGACCATAAACATCCCAATCGGTTAGAAGTCGCTCGAAAAATGAGTGGACCAATGGTTTTCCCAGTTTCTCCGATTGCGCCTGGGCCGAATTGGATCACGCTGCCACTCTGTTAATTGGCGTGCATTGCATTCCCGCATGGAAAGCGCGTAGTAAATCCTGACCGGGATAGTCTTCACGGCTCGGGCCGCGCCTTGGCAAGTTCGCGGTCAATTACGTGAATAATGTGACGCGTTAACGTTGTCGTTTGTTGCGTTTCAATTCCTCCGCCCGCTGCTCCAGCCCATTCAAGATGACACTCAGTCCCGCGGTAAAAAGTTTCTCGGGCTGCATACCCGTCAGCAGTTTTGCGGCGCTGAACAAGCTTGGGTAATCGCGAGAAGCCTCTTCCATGTGCTGTAGCTCCAGACCCAGCGCGTAGGCAGGAACGAGCGGAGAGCGCGACCCTTTTCCCTTTCCTCGCATTTCCTCGGTAATCATGCCGAGCAGGTAGTGGCGATAGAGCGTGGCCATCGCGATAGCTTCACGCGTCGGGAAACCTTCATCCAGAAACGTTTTTACGGCTACGTCATACAACTTCATTCGGTGCGGGCCGACGGGTGGTTGCTCCGCGAAAAGGCGGGCGGCATCCCGATAAGTTGTCAGAACGCGTCGGTACTCGCGAGCGATCGTCTTGAGTCGTTCACGGAAATCGTGTTTGCTGGAAGGAAGAACCATTTGTCCGCAGATCGCATCAGCCACGAGCTGAAGCAGTTCATCCTTGTTGCGTACATGCCAGTACAGTGCCGGAGACTTCACGTTTAGACGCACGGCGAGCCGTCGCGTACTAAGCCCGTCGAGTCCCGTTTCCTGAAGCAACGTGATGGCCTCTTCAACGACCTGCTTGCGGTCCAACAAAACCGTCGCGCCGGCCGAGTGAGGCGGGCGTCCGGGTTTTCGCTTTCCGGATTTTGATGCTTTGTTCGTCTTGTTCATTGCGGAAGTAATTTATCGCTGATAAATTATACCACACCAGTGTGGGCAGGCATGTCATGAATGAGCAGACAAGAGTATGTACGCGGATCCTGAAACGAGGACTGTGGCGAAAATATTTTGCTGCCGCGGCAAGCATGGCCGTGTTGTTGTCTGCCACGGTTGCCGCCGACCCGCTCTCATCGACCGATCGGTCCGCCGCACTGACTGCGATCGAGGGTGCGATCCGCCATACTTACGTGTTCCCCGAGCGGACTCCAGCGATCCTCGCCGCACTCAAGCGAAGCACGGATAGCGGACGTTACGATACGTCCGATGGGGACGTCTTCGCCCAGCGCGTGACCGATGACCTGCAGGCCGTCAGTCACGACGGACATCTATATCTCCGTAATGATCGCGAACACTACCGGGCCGCATCCGTGCCAAACAAGGCTGCGAATGGCTTGGATGCCTACGCCCGTTCAATGGCCATTCGCGACAACAGCGGTCTCGTGGCAATGAACATACTTCCGGGGAATGTA
The DNA here is from genome assembly GCA_963708785.1 of uncultured Gammaproteobacteria bacterium. Lineage (GTDB taxonomy): Bacteria > Pseudomonadota > Gammaproteobacteria > Xanthomonadales > Rhodanobacteraceae > Rudaea. The sequence goes on along the minus strand of CAVPTJ010000012.1, from coordinate 36,856 downwards.
CGCTACCTGCGCATCTCTGGTTTCCAGTGGACGGCGGGATTAACACGGGATACCTATGACGCGGCCTTGCGTTTTCTGCGGGACGGCAGCGCGGTAATTATTGACTTGCGCGATAACGGTGGCGGCGAGAGCGACGCGGCCAACTACCTGCTCGATGCAATCCTGAAACCCGGTTCTGTGCCCTACACACGCCGTGAAGGGCGGCAGGTCACTGCGTCCCGCACGCGGCGCAATCCCGCCGGATTGTCGCTCGTCGGAAAATCGCTGTTCGTCTTGGTGGACGGTCACACAGGCTCGGCTGCCGAAGCGGTGACGTACGCCGTGCAGCAGGCAAAAGGCGGAACGGTCGTCGGCGCTACTACGTATGGTGCAGCCAACAACAACAAAATTGTTCCGATCGCGCCACAATTCGTTCTGAGCGTATCCTATGCGCGTCCGATCAGCGCTGTGACGGGAACGAATTGGGAAGATGTTGGGGTGAAGCCGGATATCGCGGTTGTCGCGACAGACGCGCTTGCCGCCGCGCAAGTCGCGGCTCTCGATCTCTTAAGCGTAGCGCCAGGAACGACCGCAAAGGAACTTGAAAATAATCGCTGGGCTGAAATCGCGCTCCAGGCGCAGCTTCACCCTGTAACGGTTCCGCCTGAACGCCTCCGCGAGTTTGCGGGAACCTACGGACCGGTCACGGTCGAAGTCACGCAAGATGCGCTTCGCATGACTCGAAAAGATCGCCCCAAATGGCCGCAGCAAATCCTGTTGTCGCCTCTGACGGACGACGGTTTGTTCGAAGCGCACGCCTTTGCGTTCGACGACTTACGCGTGCGCTTAATGGGCACGGAGCTCCAATTCTTTTATGGCAGTACTGACTCGAAAGAGGCGATCCCACGATCGCCCTGATTGGCGGCGACGTAGAGACAAGCTCAACGTACGCATTCTAGGCTGGATAACCGGGAGATCGTTTTATCAAATCAAAACGCCCAGCTAGAACTGCTACACACTTCGGACCGGACCGATACACCAATCCCGTCATGTGATGAATCAGAGGTCGTGTGCAAACGCATACTGCCACACGCGAACGTGCTCGGGATCGAGTCGGATGGCCGCGAGGATTTCTCTCAGATGCTCGCCGTGCAAGACCGGTAGCGGAACGTCGACGACCGATCCAACCGCGCGCACATCGGCATCGCCGCTTTCGGCGCGCTTCCAGGTTGAGAGAACGGACTCGAGATTTGTTTGCGGTTCCGTGGCGGCGATCACGACGAATTCCTCGCGCGGCGAATCAGCCGTGACTTCCCAGGCGAGCGTCTTGCGCTCACCACCGGGCAATGTCAACGCCGTGTTGGCGTGAACCGGTGTGTGCGGTTCGCCGGCGTCGGGAAAAAGAAGCGTCGCGTTTCCAGCGTCATCTTCGTTCAGCACATAAACGTAGACATCACGCGAGCTGCGCACGCTCAGGCGCAGCCGGTCACCGACGTGCAAAGTGGAATTTGCCGCAATATCCACATTTCCCAACGCTTCGACTCGCAAGAACTGCACGGTTGTTTCCCACGCCGGCGGCGATAGAAGCGGCCACAGCGCGAACGCTGCAATTGCAAGCAACGCTGCCGCGGCCACGGCGAGCGCGACCAGAGCGACGCGCGAGCTTGTCTTCGGCGCGCGCTCGCGCAGCAACTCGGCAAACTTCGCGGAAAGGGCGTGAGCGCTCGCGGGACGTTGCGATGGTTCTGATGCCATGCATCCTTCGATCAGCGTGCAGAGTGAAGTCTCGACATCGGGCCGCAGCGAGTGCAGCGGTGGCCTATTGCCGTTGCGTTGCTCTTCGCGCAATGCGGCGGCATCGATCGCCTGATACGGATAGCGCCCGCCCAGCAACAGAAACAGCAGCACACCGAGTGCGTAAATATCACTCGACGTGCCGAGGGGCGCACCGTCGAGTACTTCCGGCGGAAGATATCGTGGCGTTCCGGAAATCAAGCGCCGCCCCGCGAGCAGCCGCGCTTCGCCTCCGGCGCCGAAGTCCATGAGAACGATGCGGCCACCGACTTCGCGCATCACGTTTTCGGCCTTGACGTCTCCATGCACGATTCCTGCTGCATGCACCACGCCGAGTGCGTTCGCGAGATCGTGGCCGACGCGCAACGTTTCTTCCGCGCTGAACATCCCATCCGCCGCAGCGATAGCAGACAGCGTTCTACCTTCGATCAGTTCGCTCCACAAGCCCGCACGGCCGTCATGGACGCCGCATCCGTAAACGCTCAATACGTTGCGGTGACGCAGGCGCGCGAGGCGCCGTGCCTCGTCGAGGCCCGCTCCGGGTGTCGCCGACGCACGAAACAGTTTCAGCGCGACCGCACGGCCAAGCCATGGATCGAAAGCGCGATAGACCTCGCCATAACTGCCTTCTCCGAGAACGCTTTCGACCTCGAGCCCACCCCAGTGAAACATGACGGGACCGCGATGAGCCGTTTGCGCATTGGTGTCGTTGCGGAACACGGCAGCAATGTCGTCGATCAGGCGCAAGCTCTTCACTCGTTCGGAATCTTCGCGCGCGTCTTCGAGTTCCCGCCACGCCACCGGCATGCCGTCGGCAACGGCGCGCACGGCATCGTCGAACTTCGGATCGGTGGTGTGGCGGCCCGGCGTCTTCAAGCGGATTCTTCGGTGGCGATGCGATCAGTCATCGTTTTCAATGCGCGAGTGATCCTCATACGCACAGCATTCGGCGTTCCGCCTGCTTCGAGGGCGATCTCCGGATAGCCGAGGCCGAACTCGAGTCGCAGCACGATCAAGGATTGATCGTGGCGATCCAGTTCCCCGAGCGCGCGCTCGTAGCTGCGCCATCGATCGCGACCGATGAGCTGTTCGGCGACCGAAGCGCTTTCATCGACCAATGGCATCGCATCGATGTCGACCTTGTCGCCGTGACGCTTACGCTTGCGTAATTCCGCGCGCACCTCGTTGAGCAGGATCTGGCGCAGATACGCGAGAAAGCTGCCACTTTCACTAGCCTCGAATTGTTCGAGATGAGATAGCGCGCGCAGCAGCGTCACTTGAACGAGATCATCGGTATCGGCGATATCGCGCGCATGACGCGGCAGGCGGCCATGAGCCCAGCGCCGCAACAGCGGCAACGAGCGTTCGTATAGCGCTTGGCGCGCACCCGAATCGCCACCGCGGATCCGGCGCAACAACTGCTCGGTCGGTTCATTTGCGATCACGGCCATCTCGTTTGCGGAGCCGTTGCGGTCGAGACGAGCATAGCAGCGTGCAAGCGCAGAGGCTCGTCTGTGCGCTTTCGCGCCTATCGGCATTCCTTCATGAACATGTCCATTCATTCACGGATCGTCGGGGACAACTTCATGCGCGCGCTAGCCAATCTGCTTATCGTCGCCCTCCTTTTCGCCGTTCAACTGACGGCCGCGCAGACCGTTCAGGACACCGCATTCACTTATCAGGGCGAACTGCTGCAGAACAATGTTCCGGTTACCGCGTCGGTCGACATGGTGTTCACCTTGTACGACGCGCCAACCTCGGGCAACGTCATCGGAGCGCCAATCACGTTGAGTGCGGCCGACGGCGATCCCGTGCAGGTCGTCGACGGATTGTTCACCGTCAGTCTGGATTTCGGCGGCGCTGCGTTCATAACGACCGTGAACGATGCGCGATGGCTCGCGGTGTCCGTCGATGGCAACGCGCTGAGCCCGCGCACCAAGATCGAAAACGCGCCTTACGCGCTGACCGCACAGCTCGCATACGGCGTGGTCGCCGGCAGCATCGGCACGGCGCAGATCAATGCGGCGCAAGTGCAACGGCGCGTGAGCGGCACCTGCGCGAGCGGATCGAGCATAAGCGTCATCAATCAGGACGGTTCGGTGAGTTGCCAATCCGCCGGCAGCGGCACGATCACGGGTGTCACGCCTGCAAGCGGCAGCGGCATTACCGGCGGCGGCACATCGGGCAGCGTCTCGATCGACACGGACTTGACCGTGCTGCAAAAACGCGTCGGCAGCGTTTGTGCGAGCGGGCAAGCCATCCGCGTAGTCAACGCCGACGGCACCGTGGCGTGTCAGGCCGTCGGCTCGACATTCACGCTGCCGTATTCGGCGACGCAATCTAACGCAGGGCCGCTTTTCAACGTGACCAACACCGATACCAGCAGCGCCTCCACCGCACTGCAGGGAATCTCGAATTCCACCGCTGCTGCGGTCAGCGCGGTGGAAGGCGTGATCAGTTCGACATCGCCCGGCTCGTTTTCGGCGGGCGTGCGCGGCATCAACAACAGCACCACCGGCAACGGCTTCGGCGTCTACGGATCGACGGCCGGTTCGGGAGCAGGTGTCGCCGGCTCGAGCATCTCCGGGGCCGGCGTGATAGGAAGCAGTGGATCGTCGTATGCCGGTTACTTCGTCGGATCCGCCGGCAACAACGCCGATACACTTCACGTCGATACGTCAACTATCGCCAACGGCGTGCACAGCGTAGCCCTTCTCCGCGGTGTTTTTGGCGAGGCCACCTCCATCGGCGTACAGGGTAATGGGCAAACGGGGGTGTATGGACTAGCGCCGGTCGGTGCGTTTCCCGGTCGAGGCGTATCGGGTATTTCTCTCGACACCACCGCCGAAGATGAATTCTCCACGCCATTCACGTCGAACGCGGTAGGCGTTTACGGTCAGGCAGCGGCCCCGTCGGGCGTCGGAGTGTACGGAGTCGCCTTGGATGCAACAGGCGGTAGCAGTGGGACACTGTCTGACATTGGCGTCTATGGCCAAGCGAACGGGCCGTATGGCGTCGGGATGTTTGGCTTCTCGTCCGGAAATTTCGGCGCCGCAGTCACGGGGATCGCCCAGGGTTTTGGTGCCATAGGGGTGTCTGCAATTGCCGACAATAGCGTTGGTCTATACGCCGAAGGCATAAACTCGGCCATCTTAAGAGGACCCGCCTTCATCAATGGAGGAGCGCTCTCCATCAATGGAACTGCGCCCAACCCCGACATCGAACTCGAGGTGTCCAGCAACAACCCGAGCAATCCCAACGCCGACATTCTTCTGCAGCCTTACGGTGGAAATTTCGGCATCGATCTCAGCGTCGGCGGGACCAGCACCTCGAATCTGACCTTCTGTATCTGCCAGACGCCTGACGGATCGGCGTACACGCAATTTCTCGGACTCGACGCATCCGGCAATCTCGCCATCCACGGCGGCACCGCGACGAAACCCGGCGGCGGCGCGTGGTCTGCGCCGTCGGACATCCGCCTCAAACGCGACGTGCAGACGCTCGATCATGTGCTCGACAAGCTGCTGCAATTGCGCGGCGTCACGTTCGAATATGCGAATCCCGACGGTGGCCTTCATCCGTCCGGACGTCACACCGGTTTCATCGCGCAGGAAGTGCAGCAAGTGTTCCCTGATTGGATCGGGCAAACACCGGACGGTTACCTGACAGTCGGCGCAAAAGGTTTCGAAGCGTTGACGGTTGAAGCGCTGCGCGAACTGCGTGCGGAGAAAGATGCCGAGATCGACAGCTTGCACGCGCAGCTGGATGAATTGGGTGCGCGCTTGAACCGACTCGAAAATGCGCCGGAGACGCGGCAGTGAAACCGGGTACGCGATTCGCGCTCGCTGTGGGCGTTGCGGCAATCACTGGCGGCGCGGCAACTGCGCAGTCAGGCGGCGGCTACGACCTCCACTGGAATGCACACACCGCCGGCGGTGGCACCGGCATCGGTGGCGGCTACACCGTCACCGCCAACATTGGTCAGCCTGCGCCGTCGGCGTGCGCCTTCGGCACCTCCGGCAAGACATTGCGCAGCGGATTCTGGGGCGGCATCACGGAAGGCGACGTGATCTTCCGCAACGGTTTTGATCCGGGCTGCTGAGTTTTCCGAATCTGTGCGCTTCGGCGCACTGTGGCATTTGAAACAAGTGCCACCTGATATTCGGAGAAGTACATGTTGAGCTCACAACGACGCAGTCCGATCGAATGCCGCAGACCGCTCGCGAAATGCATCGCCGCGATGTTTGCGCTGGCGGCGCCGGAAGCATTCGCAAACACATGGACCGTGACAAGCTGCGCCGATCACGGCGCAGGCAGTTTGCGCGACATCGTCGCAGCACCAACGACGCTTTCGCTGGACACGGTCGACGTGTCCGCTTGCAGCGTCAGCGGCATCAGTCTGACGACCGGCGCGATCCACGTCACGCAAGACAGCTTGTTCTTGCGTGGACCCAGTGACGGTTTCACCACCATCACCGGCTACTACAACGGCGCAATCGAAAACGACCGCATCATCAACCATACCGGCACGGGAAACTTAGGCCTCGAGTATTTGCGGATTTCCTACGGCAGTATTTTTTCATCCTCCTCGAACATTGCCGGCGGCTGCGTGTCATCTCAGGGCGAAGTTATTCTCAACCACACGCAGATACTGGATTGCACAGCCCACGGAACCGGCAGCGCGACAGCATTCGGCGCCGGCATCTACGCGAAAGGCAATCTCATCGCCAAGTACAGCCAGATCGTCGGAAACTATTCTTTCGGGCGCGGTTTTTCCGGCGGTGCGCACGTTCGCGGTGTCTTCTCGGCGTCGAACACCACAGTCGAGGGCAATCATGCCGATAGCGACGCGGGCGGCGTTTACGCCGGCAGCGCGAGCATCACCAGTTCCACGATTTCCGGCAATAGCGCGAGCGGCAACGCGGGAGGGCTGAAAGTCGGCGTTTTCGATTCACCCAGTGCGAATTATCTGTTGATCTCCGATAGCACTATCTCCGGCAACGTTGCGGTCGCCAATACCGGCGGCGTCTATACCAGCGCGTCGACTCTGACCGTGCGCAACAGCACCATTGCGTTCAATTTTGCGAGGGTCGGAAGAAACTCCAATACCTACTATTCCCCCGGTTTGACCGTGGCGGGGAATGGTTCGGGCCAAGCCGTCACCATCAGCCTGGAAAGTTCCATTCTGTCGAACAACACGTATGGCACGACCAGCACGACCGAGAACGATTTCAGCGCAATCGCCGTCGCCGGCAACGCGTTTACGATCTCCGCAAGCAGCAACAACATCATCCGCGCGGAACTCGGGCCGCTACACCCCGCAACGATCACGACCGCATGCCCGTTGCTCGCACCGTTGCACGACAACGGCGGCCCGACGCGCACGCACGCGCTGCTGAGCCATAGCCCCGCCATCGACGCCGGCAACAACAACAGCAACCTCGCTGACGATCAACGCGGTACGGGATTCGCCCGTGCATCCGGCGCCGCGCCAGACATCGGCGCTTACGAAGTTCAGCAAGCCGACATCGTGTTCAATGCTGGCTTCGACGGCTGCCCCATCTTGCAGTAGGCGACAGTATGCAAAAGTGTAGAAATCCACAATTGCCTTGCGCACGCCGACGTTTGCTGGCCGCCCGCGTGGAGACCATGTTTGCGCCGGGACTTCGGAAGCGTCCAGCTTCGAGGATTACCCGTAGACCGGAATCGATATGAAAACGTATACAAAAATACTTTTGTGCATCTGCCTGCTGGCCGTAGTGCTCCCGCTGTCCGCGAACACGACCTATGTGGTCACTAACACGGGCGACAATAACGGCGTCAATCCCGCGCCGCATGCAGCAACCGGTACGTTGCGTCAAGCCATCGTCGACTCAAATGCGGATGGCGGCGTGCAGAACATCATCGCGTTCGACATTCCGGGCACGGGTCCGTTCGTGATCAGCGTTGCGACTCAATTGCCGACGATCACGAGCAACGTCGACATCGACGGTTTCAGTCAGCCTGGCGCAATGCCGAATACGAACCTGCCCGACCAGGGCGGTTTGAATGCGCAGCTCATGATCGAAATCGATGGCGGTGGAACCATCGGCAATGGTCTGTACATCAACGGAAGCAACGCCGCGGTGACCCTTTCTGGATTGGTGATCGACGGCTTCGCGACGGTAGCGATCGATCAAGCGAGCAATGGCACACTGCTCGTTTACGGCTGTTTCGTCGGAACGCAGATCGATGGGACGGCGTTCGTTTCCGGTTTCGGCAACAACGGCATCGCCGTTCGCATCGACGCCGGTCACGCGAACATCGGCGGCGTGCTGCCCGGTCAAGGCAATCTGATTTCCGGCGATCGCGCCGGTGGAATCTTGTTGGGCCCTTCGGTGAGTGCCGTCATCGAAGGAAATCTCGTCGGCACCGACGCGAGCGGCGCACTGCCGATCGGTAGTGGCTCCAGCAGCAACTGGCCGGCGATCATCGTACCGGGCAACGTTTCGGGCGTGCGCATCGGCTGCGGCGGAACGAGCTGCACCGCCGCCGGATCACCTTCGCGCAATGTGATTTCGGGCAACCACGATTTCGGAATCGGAATCTGGAACTCGTTCGGAACGGGCTCCAGTGGCGGGTTGGAGATAAAAGGCAACTTCATCGGCACCGACTGGAGCGGAACCAGGCCGCTGCCGAACGGCGATGCGGTCGCGGGATGTCCGGCGTTTTGCGGCGGCATACAGTTGCAGAATACCGCTGCAGGTCCGACGACGATCATCGGCGGCTTCGATCCGGGCGAAGGAAACCTGATCGCATTCAACCACGGTCCCGGAATCATTCCGGTGCAAAATCAGGCGCAGCAACAGTTTCGACAGCGAAGCCAACGCCATCCACAACAACGCGAGCGCCGACATCGATATCGGTCCTGCCGGTCCAACGCCCAACGATGCCGGCGACGCCGATTCGGGTTCCAACAATGTGCAGAACTTTCCGGTGATTCAGTCAGCGAGCGTGTCGAACGGAAACCTGATCGTGACGTACGTCGTCGATTCGACGACAACACATTCGAGCTATCCACTACGCATCGACTTCTACATCGACATCGATGGCGGCAGCGGCGAGTACCTCGTCAGCGATTCATATCCCGCAACGAGCGCGCAGCTCGCGCGGTCGGTATCGTTGCCTCTGCCGGCAGACGCGCAATCGCCATCCGGCATCGTGGCGACAGCCACGGATGCGAACGGCTACACGAGCGAGTTTTCGGCCGATCTCGTATTCGACCGAATATTCGCCGACGGTTTCGGACACTGACGCGGAGAGATTCAGCCTGCCATATGACCATGCAGAATAAGGGCGCACTTCGTCTGGCAGCTGCGGGCGGCGTCCCGCGGCTGACCTATCTCAGCGACATCAAATGAAATTAGCGTGCCTCGCCCACGACCACGAACGCGGCCCAATAGTAAGGATGCGTGCTTTGCCCCGCCGCACGGCGATCGGCCAACGTCACGCGCGCGGCCTCGGCGAGAGCTTCGGCGGGCGCCGCATGCTGGACCCATCGTGCCTGATACATGCGTTTCATTAGATCGACGGTGGCTGCGTCGTCAACGCTCCACAGACTCATCACGACATCGCGTACACCGGCCAAACGGAACGCGCGACCGAGACCGAAGACGCCTTCATCCGAGTGCACCTCACCCCGGCCGGTGTCGCATGCGGCGAGGGTAACGGTATCGACGCCGTCGAGGCGCATCGCAGCGATTTCCGGCGCCGTCAGCAGACCGTTGCGATCGGCGCCGGAGGCACGCGAATCCGCGGCGAGCAGAAGGCCGGAAAGAGCGGGCGCGTTCTTGCCCGCATGCGCATCCACGACACGTAGGCCACGTGTCGCGAGCAGGTTGTGCGCGCAATCGCTCTCGTCGACGAATGCATGCGTCGCAAAGTGGACGAACATGCTCTGCGACATCGCAGAGCGAACCGCTGTCTTGTTCGCGCCGCTACCGACCAGCCGCGCGCTGTCGTCGTTCCCCGACTCCTTCCAGAGTGCGCCTACCGCATCCAGTTCGCGGCGTGTGCCGGGCAGTGAGCGCGGGCCGCTGCATGCCGCCAGCGATGCATCGGGGGCTATGTCGCCGATCAGCAGCGCGCGCGGATGGAGTTGCGCGGCCACGGGCGCAGTGAGTAGTTCGCGCTCGCTTCCAAGCAATGCGGGCACCGGGCCACGCTCGACCAACAAACCATCGCGCAGCGGCAGAGCAAGCCATGCAAGTCGATGCAGTTCGCCTTCGGGTACGACGTAGAGGCGGCGCAGCCCATCGCTGAGGCCGAGCGGCTGCCACAATCGGCGCGCGACATCGCGGCCGAGCGTGTCGACGTCCGCTGCAGCTCGCGCCGGATCGCGCAGCGCCGCTGTCCAGTCATGCACGGCCGCGTCCAGCGCATCGGCATTGCCGAGATCGATCAACGCGGGCGACGCACCACTGACAAGGCGAAACGCATAGTACTTCGCGGGATGCGGCACGCTCGCGAAATCGTTGCCCCACGGATCGTTGCGGCTGGCGACGAAACCGACCAACGCGGAATTCTCGGGCAGGGCGGCGCGCAGAGCGGCCATGTCGACGGTAGATGCGTCGACGACGCCATGCGTCTTTTCGGCGAGCGCCTGCTCGGCGCGCTCCAGCGCTTCGCGCGCGGCACCGAGTTTGGTTGGATCGGCGTTGCCGGCTTCCGCGGCTTCCAGCGCAGAGGTCCACTCCGCGTTCGCGGTATTCCACGTTGCCCACAGTGCCTGAACCTGCGGATCGGCGCTTGCGCGCGCGGCTTTCAGACGTGCGGCAACGAGATGCGTGATCAGCCCGCGCGAACCGATTTGCAGTTGCCAGGCTTGTTCGATCCAGGAAGGGTTGGAGTGTGCAGCGGTCAATGCCAGCACTTCGTCCATTCCGCCCGGCTCGGTTTCGCGCAGGTGCAGACTCTCGTCCTGGTCGAGCGCCGCGGCGAAATGTTGCAATTGGCGCTGGCGTTCCGTTTCCGCGGCAACCGCGTGCTCGAATGCCGCGTCGTCGTGCCCTTGCGCGTGCATCACGCGTGCGAGATTGCGCTCGACGGCGATGCGCATACTCCCCATCGTGTCGGGATCGGCCGGCAACACCGCCAATGCACGCAGTAAATGCGCCGAGGCCGCGTCGTAGTCGTGCATCGCGAGATCCACCAGCGCCACGTCCTGATAGTAGTCCGCAATTTCGGGATTGCCGTCGCCGAGTGATTTCTGAGCGAGTGCCAGTGCTCGCCGGTAATCGTCGCTTGCCTTGTCGATCTGGTTCGTTTCGAGTTCGCAGTTGCCGAGTACGGTGAGGGGCGCCATCACGTGCTCGTTATCCTCACCATACCGCTGACCGAACATCTGAAACGCTTCGCGCTCCGGTGCGAGCGCTGCATCGCAGTGGCCCGATGCGGCTTCCAGCATGCCCAGGTTGCCGAGCATGGAAGCAAGTTCGGTGAAGTATTTGCTGTCGCCGCTGCGACGCATGACGGCGATGGCTTCGGTAAAGGCCTCACGGCCACGCTCGTAATCGCCCATCGCTTCCTGCACATTTGCCCACAACCCCAGGTTACTGGCCAGATCGCTTTGTGCTCGCTCGCCGAGGTGGCGATCGTCGTCAATGGCCTGTTCCAGGTTGACCGCGGCATCGGCAAGATGGTGCGCGAAATACTGCACCTGGCCGAGGAAGCCCGCCATGTAGGCACGATAGCTGCTCGGACTCTCGAAAATTTGCGCGGAGAGTGCGGCTGCGGACCTGCCCGCGGCTTCGGCCTCGTCGAAGCGGCCGAGACGAGCGTAGCGGTAGCACAACGCGATCAGCAACCGCGCGCGAACGATGCGGTTCTGCGTGTCGTTGCCTCTCAGTGCACTCAGACTTTCCTGAGTCCAGGCCAGAGCGCCGGCGAAATCGCCGTTCGCATTCGCCGCGACGTTGCCGAGCATGTTGGTGGCAATGGCGTAATCGGCCGAATCCATGCGCATCCGATAGCGCTTGATCTGCGCACCAGCCTCGTCGAGCAGGGCACTGGCACGCTTGCGGTCGCCGTTGTCCATCGCTAGCGGCGCGATCAGCGCCTTTAACATAATCACCTTCGCCGCATTGGCGATGCTGGTCGGCAGCTTTTCGCGGCATTGCAGCGCGCGTTCGCTGGTAGATAGCTTCGACGCCAACGGTTGCAGCAAGTCGAAGTAATTCACCAGCACACTGCGTTCAAGTGCTACACAAAACGCTTCGGGATGATGATCCGCATCGGCCTGCGCTTTGGCGAGGTCGGCGTCTGCCAAGGTTTCTGCTTCGACAAATTTCTCGTGGCGGATCAGATCGATCGTGTGCGCAGAGAGCGGCGCTGCGACACCCGGTAGCGTGACGCTGAGTCCCAACGTCGCCACGAAGAAACGAGCGCAAGCGCCGGTCAAGATCCGCGCGACAACATTCAACGCAATCAAATGCCCCCGCATCTACGCGCCCTCCCGCAGATGCTATTGAGCATAGCATTGCGGGTCGCTGCGCTGGTGCATGCTTGCTAGGATTTCATGCCACGTATTGTCTTGGCTTGTCCCAAACTCGCTTGTTCTGAATCTGCGCCAAGTTTCCGGCTGGGACCGGCATCACATCGGCAACTTGCCGGTTGCTGGCGCCTTGCGCGGATCTGGAGCCTCGCGCCACCGCATCGGACCATTAATCCAGGACATTCATCGTCCATGCTCGCTGGCGATTCCGACATCGAACAACGTGAACTCCGAACGCTTCCGTGCAAGATGCGCGCAGCACTTATGTTTTGTCGCCTGCGCGGGATGTCAGCGCCTATCCGCTCGGCGAACCGTTCCTGCAACGTGCAAGTTGCGATCGAATTTTCTTCGATTCGGGACGAACGCAACCCGAAGGCAGTCAGAGGGCCATTTTGTTCGGGTGCGCATCGGCACACTCCGTGCTACTCGCGACAATCGGATTCCAGGACTGGAGATACTGTATGTCGGGTGCAGCAGCCGTCATCGAAGAGAAAGCGTCGCGTGACTTACGTCGAAGCTACGAGGAATATTTAAAAGTATGGGGTAAGCGTCACGGCCCGCGTGAAGCCCATCTGTTCGTGCTTGATGTCCGGTACCGCGGGTTGGATTTCGGGCTACCGGTGCAGGATGCAGTGCTTGCACTTGCAGGCGAACTGCCCTCTTACTGGCCCGCCGCTAAGTGAGATCGATCGAAGACACGATCGGGACAGTACTGCTCTTTGAACAAACATGCCATCAATCACAACGACACCTAAACGCGCAATACCTCGAACGCGGGCTGCAGGCTCTTATCGCTGTCGGTCGAGCGAATGCGCAATGCGTCTTTGTGCACTCATCGAATTAAAACACCGCAGCTAGCCCACAGCGTGTCCGTGTACATCGATGTTCAGTGTGCGTCAACGTGCGTTCACTGATTGGGTAATGCCTGCAGGAAGTCCGCGACATTGACCATGTTATCTCGGGTCAGATTATGCGCCACTGTCTTCATCACGACGCCCTCCGGCCGTTGTTCGGTTCGTTGAAAAACGGTCAACTGTTTGACCAGATAGTCCGCGTGCTGGCCGGCGATACGCGGAAATGCCGCGTTGCCCAAGCCCTCCGGACCGTGGCAACCGGCGCACGGGGGGACGCCTTTATCGGCGATGCCCGTAAGGAAGATACTTTTCCCCGCCTCGATGCGACTGGGCTTACCTTCAACGGGCTGGCGCTTCGGCGTTTGTGCGGCGAAGTGAATCGCTAATTGCTGAATCTGCTGATCCGTTAGGCGATGGCTCAAGCCCCACATGTATTCGTAACCTGCGGGATCCTCGCGGCTGTGCGCTTTGAACGCGCTCAATTGCGCTGCGATATAAGCCTCTTGCTGTCCAGCGAGATTGGGGAAATTGGGCGAGGTTGAGTTCCCCGTTGCGCCATGGCAATTTGAGCACACTTGCAGTGCCAGCGTTTCCCCCGACACCTTGGGATTGGCAGTGTCCCTCGATCGGGGCATATTGGCACAGCCGGTCGTCACGACGAGCAAGGTGGTGACCATAAACAATCGACATCGGGTCATATCGCTCTCCGGGGAAACCGCCAGTTGCAGCCTATGGTCATTGCGCCTCATTCCTGCGAGGTGTCAGTACGCGGCCCAGACGTAAAGAAACACCGAGTTGTTGTCACTGGCGTTTCTCCCTGATCCGTCGTAATTGCGAGTGGCGCCGTTGTACTTGTCGTACGCCGTAAATTGCACGCCCGCTCGAATATATTGAATCGGAGTCCAGAACACCTCGTAGGTAATGCCGCGTACCGCCGGGTTGCCCGAGATGTTTCCCGCCACACGCATGGGATCGTACAGTGCCGAGTCGGTCGTCCCGGTCTGATTGAAGAATGACGCGCTGAGGCCGTATCTGGCCTCGTAAATGTAGCTCGCCTTCGCGCGCAACACGTTCGTGTTATCGATCGCGTTGGTATTGGGCAATGGATTGCCGTCGGCGTCGACGACGGGTTGATTGGCAAGGAAAGCGGGAATCCGTTGCCGATCGCGCAGGTACGCTAGCTGGATGGTGACGGTATGCGGGTCTAGTAGATATTGGTACTGCGAATCAACGCCGATATCCCGGAAATGGTGAATAGTCGCGGGATTCGACGTGTTGAGCGGATCGTCGAAGACGTCGGCGATCATTCCCGACGTTCCAACCATGATGTTGTTCGGCCCCCACTCGTGAGAGAGCGCAGCTCGCCAATACGGACTCGTTCCTTGCAGCTTGGTCTTGTCAGCGTCGGCAATTCCCGCGCTCATGAATGACGCGACTCCGTTCGCCGTGCGATAGCCGCCGGCTTCCAGATACACCGTCTGGTTCCAGAAGGCATACGCAGTCATTCCGGCGATGTTGCCCCCGGCGGCAAAGCCTGGATACGGTGCGCTTCCATCGATGAAGCGACTGCTGGTCGGACTTGGTACTGGTACGTACTGCATCCACGCAGCGGCCGTATTCCACACATCCGACACAGAAGGATTATTGTTGGCGCTTATGCCCCAAATCCAGTCGTGGTTGCTGTCGATGGAGCGGTCGGCATAGCGGATGTCCATGTTGTCCGCGTTGGTGTGCCCGTGGAACTTCCCGTCATCGGATTGACTGGCGTAGTTGTCGTAAGTCACCTGTAAGAAGGCGCCTAGGTTGTCGGTGATCTTGCCTGCTGCGAACACGCTGCCGGTCGCGAAGATCGGCGCGTTGTTCTTCTGAAAATCGGCTTTCGGATCGTCACTCTTGCTCGTATTGTTTACGGAGGAATCGCTCGCCACCGCCATTGCAGAGAAGGGCAACGGCTGTCGTTCGCCTAACGTGTAGCCGGTGAGCTTAAACAGACGCCCGTAAGGCGTGAGTTCTGGAAACTGTCCGCCTGCATGACACGCTTGGCAGTTCTGGCCGGTCTGGCGGTTGAATGCGGGCAGTGCGAAGGCTTGGTTGGGATACCACGTCATCGCGACGACGATGAATGCCGTCGTGCGTAACGCCGTTCGTGCTACCTGCCGACGGAGATCAGCCAGGATCTCGATCATGTGCCTACTCCCTCGCCCACTCGATTCGCTTCTAGAGGACGCGTCGGCTGTCGCCCTGTCGTAGGCGCCGTGGCGCGCGCAACGTGTACGACCCCGCTGTGCAGCGCGTCGCACCTTCTCCATGAACGGGAAATCCGCCTGGGAGCATCTTTCAACGCGGCAGATTGTGCGTGCTCGTTCATGGCTCGACCCTACCGCCAAGACTCCGAGACTAAGTCGGTCGACGGAAACGGTCTGTTCGGTAGCTAACGTTCGAGGTGTCGCTTTTCTCGCGCCGCCCAACCTTGGGCCTGAGCATCGCTACGCCCCGAGTGCAGTGGCGAACAAACATCACTCAGTGAAACGCCCTGAAAAGAAGTGATCGCTGCGGGGAACGGCGGCAAAGGTCTGGCGGTTCGAGCAGACATAACTGTGTCTGGTGCCGTACATACATCCGGTTCATTTACCCGCACTATGAGTCCACAAAGTCGAGTGTGATATCGCGCGTGCTGATGGGCTGAATTTTCCTTATCGGAACGGCGTTACCGCACGCCGCCCATCAATCAAGCGAGAAACATCGCCATGAGCAACAGCAATTGGCCGCAGTCGAGTGGCCTCATCTCAACTGTGGGTGGCGAAGCTTCCCGCGGAATGGGCGTACTTGACTCGAAATGGGTAGAGAAGCTGCATGACGGCACCATGGTTTCGATCCGGCCGATCACCGATGAAGATGTAACGCTTGAGCGGCGTTTCATCGAAGGCCTGTCGCCGCAGTCGAGCCGGTTCCGATTTCTCGGCGAAGTGAAAACGCCTAGCGATGAGCTATTGCGGCAGTTCACGCACCTCGACCATGCAAGCGAAGTGGCATTCGTGGCCCTGATTGCGGACGGCGCCGGCGACAAGGAGATTGGCGTAAGTCGATACAGCGCCCGCACCGACGGACTTAGCTGCGAATGCGCTGTTGCAGTCAGCGACGAATGGCAGCGGCGGGGACTGGCGAGCCTCCTGATGGGTCATTTGATCGACGTCGCCCGGCAGAAAGGCATCGTGTCCATGTACTCGATCGACGCGAGCGACAACGTCGCCATGCGCGAACTCGCCGAACATCTAGGTTTCCAGCGAACGCCGGATCCCGACGACGCATCTCAAGTGATCCATCGTCTCGTCCTCAGACCGCCCTCGCCTGAAGCCCAAAAGGGCAGTGATCCATCTCAGCTCGATCTGATACAACGAAATAATGAATCGGCAATCACAATGAAGGCGCTTGTATACCGCGGCGCGAATCTCAAGGCGCTGGAAGATCGGCCCAAACCCCAAATCCAGGCGCCCGGCGACGCCGTCGTGAAGATTTCCAAAACCACGATCTGCGGCACTGATCTGCATATCCTCAAAGGCGACGTGGCGACATGTGCGCCAGGACGCATTCTTGGACACGAAGGTGTCGGCATCGTCGATGCGGTGGGTGCCGGCGTGACTGCTTTCAAAGTAGGCGACCACGTGCTCATTTCGTGCATCTCGTCCTGCGGAAAATGCGAATATTGTCGTCGCAGCATGTATTCGCATTGCACGACCGGCGGATGGATTCTCGGCAACGAAATCGATGGCACGCAGGCCGAGTTTGTCCGCACGCCGCATGCGGATACGAGCCTCTACCCAATTCCGCCGGGTGCTGACGAAGAAGCGTTGGTCATGCTCAGCGACATCCTGCCGACGGGATTCGAATGCGGGGTACTCAACGGCAAGGTTGCGCCGGGATCGACCGTTGCGATCGTGGGCTCGGGGCCGATCGGCCTCGCGGCATTGCTCACTGCTCAGTTCTATTCGCCGGCCGAGATCATCGTGATCGACCTCGACGACAACCGACTTGCGCGTGCGAGGGAATTCGGCGCAACACAATCAATCAACAGTTCGGATGGCAAGGCGGTCGACGCGGTGAAGGCGATGACCGGCGGCCGCGGCGTCGACACGGCCATCGAAGCGGTTGGTATCCCGGCGACATTCGAATTGTGCGAAAAGATCATCGCGCCGGGAGGTACGCTCGCCAACATCGGCGTGCATGGCAAGAAGGTCGACCT
The DNA here is from genome assembly GCA_963708785.1 of uncultured Gammaproteobacteria bacterium. Taxonomy (GTDB): domain Bacteria; phylum Pseudomonadota; class Gammaproteobacteria; order Xanthomonadales; family Rhodanobacteraceae; genus Rudaea. The sequence goes on along the minus strand of CAVPTJ010000012.1, from coordinate 19,458 downwards.
GCACATGGAGTGGTTGTGGTCGCAGAATATTGCAATCACGACGCGGCTGGTCGACACGATATCCACGCCGATGCTGATGAAAACCGTGCAATCTAAGAAGCTCGATCCGACACGGCTAATCACGCATCGCTTCAAGTTCGTCAAGATCGTCGATGCGTACGACACGTTCTCACGCGCTGCCGAAACGAAAGCGCTAAAGGTGATTGTCGAGATGGCATGACGCGTCGGCTTTTTGGCTTTGACTATTGGCTGCTCTGACTTTGCTCGAACGGCAGCAGTCGCGCAAATTCGCGCCCTACGTCGTCATAGCATTCGCACGTCGAAATCTCCAACCGTGGTCGATAAACCTCGACTATGGAGATATCGGGAATGCTGGAATGGCGCAACGTGGCGACATTTCCGGCTCTCGGGAGACCACCGCTGCTTTCGGCAGTCTCGGTGGCGGAGAGGGAGGGATTCGAACCCTCGATAGAGCTTTTGACCCTATACTCCCTTAGCAGGGGAGCCCCTTCGGCCTCTCGGGCACCTCTCCGGATTTTGGATGTCGTGTCGGCGACGCGAACGCGCCCGACGATGCGACGGCGCGAATTGTATCCTCAGTCGAGGATCGATGCACGGCTCGATTGCAGGTCGGCCGCCGACGTTTCTCAGCCGGATTCGGCGGACGGCGAAGGCGGTTCCCCACCGCCTTCGTGTTCGCGCTTGATCCGCTGGTAGATTTCTTCGCGATGCACTGCCACGTCCTTGGGCGCATTGATGCCGATTCGCACCTGGTTCCCCTTGACTCCCAGCACCGTCACGCTTACTGAATCGCCGATCATCAGGGTCTCGCCCACCCGGCGTGTCAGAATCAGCATTGTCTTCCTCCTTACGGCTCTCGTCTTTCCTAACGTGCCGCGACGACGATCCCCTCGTCATCGCCGTCACATCCTGGTGCTCGCCGGCCAATCGATCGCTTCGTGCTTTCGGACAGACAGGCGTACCGCCTTTTCCTTTCGATCCCCGCCCCCGCGCGGATCGCATTCGATACTAGACCCAGCAGCAGGCATGCGCAATCCGCGGGGCTGAACTTTACATGACCAGACCGCCTCAGCCCCTGTCGAAAGTCACGTCAAATGCGCCGCGATCCAGGCGGGCACGGCATCGAGCGCGGGGCCGAGTGCGGGCGAATCCTCGCCACCTCCCTGCGCCATGTCCGGACGCCCGCCGCCTTTGCCGCCGATCTTGCGGGCAACATCGGCAACCAGATCGCCGGCCTTGATCTTGCCCAACGCCTTGCCGTTAACGCCCGCCACGAGCGAGATCTTGCCGTCGCTGCCGCCGGCCAGAAGCACCACGCAATCGCCGAGCTTCTGCTTGAACTGATCGACGCTGTCGCGCAGCGTCTTCGCATCGGCGCCATCCAGACGCGCGGCGACGACCTTGATGCCGTTGACGTCTTTCGCAAGCGAGGCCAGATCGGCGGTCGCGGCCGATGCCGCCTTCGACTTCAGGCTTTCCAGTTCGCGCTCGAGTTTTTTCTGCCGATCGAATACCTGGCGCAACTTGTCGACGACGTCGTGTGCGCTCGACGAAAGCAGATGCGCAACGGCGTCGAGCCGTTGTTCTTCGTCCTTCACGTACGCCAGCGCGCCCGCGCCCGTGAGCGCTTCGATGCGGCGGATGCCGGAAGCGACGCCGCTCTCGCCGACGATCTTGAACAACCCGATGTCGCCCGTGCGGGCGACGTGCGTGCCGCCGCAGAGTTCGGTCGAGAAATCGCCCATGCGCAGCACGCGCACTTCGTCGCCGTATTTTTCGCCGAACAGCGCCATCGCGCCGAAGTCGATGGCGTCGTTGTATGCCATGTGACGGATTTCCGCTTCGGAGTTGCGGCGCACTTCGGCGTTGACGAGATCTTCGACGGTGCGCAATTCCTCCGGCGTGACCGGCTTGAAATGCGAGAAATCGAAACGCAGACGATCCGGCGCGACCAGCGAACCTTTCTGCGTGACGTGATCGCCCAGCACCTTGCGCAAGGCCGCGTGCAACAGATGCGTGGCCGAATGATTGAGGATAATGGATTGGCGACGCACGCCGTCGACATCGCCGCGCAGTATCGCGCCGACGCGCAACGAGCCGCCGTGCCACGTACCGAGATGGCCGTGGAAGACGCCCGCGAGTTTCGTCGTATCGGCGACGGTGAACGTGCCGTCCTTGGACGTGAGCTTGCCGGTGTCGCCGACCTGACCGCCGGACTCGGCATAGAACGGCGTGCGGTCGAGGATGATCACCGCGTCCTGGCCGTCGGTGAGTTCGTCGACATCGCGTCCGCCGCGCACGATGGCGATGATTTTCAAGCCGTCCGCCGACAACGCTTCGTAGCCGAGGAATTCTGTGGGCGTGAGTTTCTGCACGAGGTCGGCGGACAGCGAACTCTTCGTATCGAACTGACTCGCCGCGCGCGCGCGATCGCGCTGTTCGTTCATCGATTTCTCGAAGCCTTCCATGTCGACCGAGAGTCCGCGCTCGCGCGCGATGTCGGCGGTCAGATCGACGGGGAAGCCATACGTGTCGTAAAGGCGGAATGCATCGGCTCCCGGAATGACCTTCTTCACCTTCGCGGCGATCTCATCGAACACTTTCATGCCGTGCTCGAGCGTTTCGCCGAAGCGTTCTTCCTCGGCGAGCAGCGCTTTCTCGACGGTGCCGCTTTTTGCCGACAATTCCGGATACGCCGCACCCATTTCTTCAACCAGCGGCTCGACCATTTTGTGGAAGAACGGCTGGCGCATGCCGAGAATGTAGCCGTGACGCAGCGCGCGGCGGATGATCCGGCGCAGCACATAGCCGCGTCCTTCGTTCGATGGCAGCACGCCATCGACGATGAGGAACGAGCACGCGCGGATGTGATCGGCGATCACGCGCAGTGATTTGCTTTCGAGATCGGGCGTGCCGGTCAGCTTCGCGGCGACCTTGATCAGGTGCTGGAACAGATCGATTTCGTAATTCGAATGGACGTGCTGCATGACGGCGGTGAGGCGTTCCAGCCCCATGCCGGTATCGACACATGGCGCCGGCAGACGCGTCAGCGTACCGTCGGCGGCGCGGTCGAACTGCATGAAGACGAGATTCCAGATTTCGATGAAACGGTCGCCGTCTTCGTCGGGCGATCCGGGCGGACCGCCTGGGATGTCCGCGCCGTGATCGTAGAAAATCTCGGTGCACGGACCGCATGGGCCGGTGTCGGCCATCTGCCAGAAATTATCGGACGCATACGGTGCGCCTTTGTTGTCGCCGATGCGGATGATGCGCTCGCTCGGCAAGCCGATGTTCTTGTGCCACAGGTCGAACGCTTCGTCGTCGGTGTGATAAACCGTGACGAGCAGGCGATCCTTCGGCAAGCCGAAGACGACGGTGAGCAGTTCCCACGCCCACTCGATGGCTTCCTTCTTGAAGTAATCGCCGAACGACCAGTTGCCGAGCATCTCGAAAAACGTGTGATGCCGCGCCGTGTAGCCGACCGAATCCAGATCGTTGTGCTTGCCACCGGCCCGCAGACAACGCTGCACATCGGCCGCGCGCACGTACGGCAACTTCTCGCTGCCGAGGAACACGTTCTTGAACTGCACCATTCCGGAATTGGTGAACAGCAGCGTCGGATCGTTGCCGGGCACGAGCGGCGCCGAGGGCACGATGGTGTGTCCCTTGGATTTGAAGAAGTCGAGAAACGTCTGGCGGATTTCGGCGCTGGTTTTCATCGGATCGGTCGTGGGTTGAGCCTCAAGGCGGCACGCCGACAATCGAGCGTTCAATCCAACTCGTCAGCCGATTCCAGCCCTTCAGCACGGGTCGCTGATTGTACAGTGGCGGCGTCGAAGCCGCGACGCAAGAGGAAATTCGCGCGTTTGACGCGTTCGGCCAAACTGGCGGCGGGTTTGGCGCCGTAGCGGCGACGGAGCTGACCGCGGACGATGGATGGCCAATCCGGTTCGGCCGCGTCGATCAGTTCGTGAGCCTTGGATTCGGAAATGCCGTGCGTCTTGAGTTCGGCGATGATCCAGCGCGGTCCGTAGCCCGACTCGATGCGGGTGCGGACGAGCATTTCGCCGAAGCGGGCGTCGTTCTGGAAGTCCTTGGATTGCAGCGTGGCAAGGACGGAATCGACTTCGGTGTTTCCGATGCCGCGGCGCGCGAGCTTCGATTTGAGTTCGCGCGCAGAGTGCTCGCGGCGAGCGAGAAGCTCGATGCCCTTGTTGTAAGGGTCGACGGATTGCGTGCCCGACTTTCTAGTCGCCACGGTCCACCCAATAACGCGGACCACGCCGTTGATGCGACACCGCGACGATCACGACCATTTCATCGCGTTGCTCATAGATCAAGTTAATCGGGAAATATGGAAAAATGAACCGCCTCGTTCCAACCATGTAGGCCGGATATCGACCGGGGGAAGAGGCCACTGCTGCAACCGCTAATTCGAGCTCTTCCAAGAAGCCTTCGGCAGCCATCACACTTCGTTCGGCGTACCCACTCATAAGCCCGTTGCGCGTCTTCCTCGGCGGCTGGAAGTAATCTGACGCTAGCGATGAGAGCCGAAGCGCGCCCACAAGCGTGCGCGCGCTTCCTCCCACGGAACCGTCTTCACTTCACCAGATTCCAGCGCGTGGATTCGACGCTTGATCTCTTCGACCCACGCGTCGTCCATGCGTGCATCCGGCGAAGGCTCCAGGCTGTGTAGAAGCATACCCGCCAGCGCGGCACGGTCGTTTTCCTGAAGCTCGACCGCTTCCGCGAAGATTTCCTCCACCGTGTGCGTCATGGCTATTCCCGATTACGCCTCTTCCATCTCTTCGGCCACCCGCGGCGCCGCGCCGGCCACCTTGGCCGCAAACACCGCCCGCAGCTTGTCTTCGATTTCCTTCGCCACGCTCGGGTTGTCCTTCAGATACTGCCGGGCGTTGTCCTTGCCCTGCCCGATGCGTTCGCTGCCGTAGCTGTACCACGCGCCGGATTTTTCGACGATCTTGTTGTCGCTGCCCATGTCGATGAGTTCGCCTTCGCGGCTGATACCTTCGCCATACAGGATTTCCGTCACCACCTGTTTGAACGGCGGGGCGAGCTTGTTCTTCACCACCTTGATGCGCGTCTGGTTGCCGACCACTTCCTCGCCCTTCTTCACCGCGCCGATGCGGCGGATGTCCAGGCGCACGGACGCGTAGAACTTGAGCGCATTGCCGCCGGTGGTGGTTTCCGGACTCTGGCCGGGCATCATGATGCCGATCTTCATGCGTAGCTGGTTGATGAAGATGACCATGGTGTTGGAACGCTTGATGTTGCCGGTGAGCTTGCGCAACGCCTGCGACATCAGGCGCGCTTGCAGGCCGGGCAACTGATCGCCCATTTCGCCTTCGATTTCGGCGCGCGGCGTCAGCGCGGCGACCGAATCGATCACGACGACGTCGACCGCGCTCGAACGTACCAGCATATCGGCGATTTCCAGCGCCTGCTCGCCGGTGTCGGGCTGCGAGACGAGCAGATCGTCGACTTTCACGCCGAGTTTTTCGGCGTAGGTCGGATCGAGCGCGTGTTCGGCGTCGATGAACGCGCACGTGCCGCCGAGTTTCTGCGCCTGGGCGATCACCTGCAGCGTCAGCGTGGTTTTACCCGAGGATTCCGGACCGTAGATCTCGACCACGCGCCCGCGCGGCAGACCGCCGATGCCGAGCGCGATGTCGAGCATCAGCGAGCCCGTCGGGATCGCCTCGATCGCTTCGATGGCCTTGTCGCCCATGCGCATGACCGCGCCCTTGCCGAACTGTTTTTCGATCTGGCCCAACGCGGCGGAGAGCGCTTTGCGCTTGTTGTCTTCCATTGCGGATTCCTCGGTTCTATTCGGTTGATGCGTACTGTGTGGAAAGATCGTCTCACACACTGCGACGTGTGCGGAACAGGGCCAAATTATCGCACTTCCCGGCATCGACGCAGAGTCGATTGGCGCGTCAACCCGTAAGAATTTTCTGAACGCCGCGTAGTGCCGCATCGACGGTCTGGCGACGCACCGCTTCGCGGTCGCCGGCGAAATGAAACAGCTCCGCATGCGCATACCCGCCGCGGCGTTTCCAGCTTACCCAGACCGTGCCGACCGGTTTGTCCGGCGTGCCGCCACTGGGTCCGGCGATGCCCGTAACGGCCACTGCGACCGTCGCACCGAATCGCGCCAGTGCGCCGGAAACCATTTCGATCGCCGTCTCGCGACTCACCGCGCCTTGCGTTTCCAGCGTCTCCGGACGTACGCCGAGCAGCGCCTCTTTCGCCTCGTAGCTGTAGGCGACCACGCCGCATTCGAACCAGGCGGACGAACCCGCGATGTCGGTCAGCGTTTTCGCGATCCAGCCGCCGGTGCACGACTCGGCCGTGACCAGCGTCGCGCCGCGTTGCGTGAAAATCGCCGCGATATTTTCGGCGAGACGGTGCAAGTCCGCATCTGTCGCGCTGCTGTCGGTCTGCTGCATCCGAAACTCCACTACAATCCCGAATTCACCCGAGGTTCGTCATTCCCGCGCGAGCGGGAATCCAGCGACTTTGATCCTTTGGTTCAAGAAAACAAGGCACTGGGTTCCCGCTTGCGCGGGAATGACAAGCAAAGAGAGATCCCACTCTAACGCAAAGCATGAATCGCGACGATTTCGCCCAGCACACGCCGTTGATGCGCCAGTACTTCTCCGCGAAGTCGGAGTATCCGGACGTGCTCGTGTTCTTCCGCATGGGCGATTTCTACGAGCTGTTCTACGACGACGCGCGCAAAGCCGCGCGCCTGCTCGATCTGACGCTCACGCAACGCGGACAATCCGGCGGCGCGCCGATTCCGATGGCCGGCGTGCCGTATCACGCGGCGGAAGGTTATCTCGCGAAACTGATCCGTCTCGGCGAATCCGTGGCGATCTGCGAACAGATCGGCGATCCGGCGCTGGCGAAAGGATTGGTGGAGCGCAAGGTCGTGCGCGTCGTCACGCCGGGAACGGTGACCGACGAAGCGCTCCTCGACGAACGCCGCGACAACCTGCTGCTCGCCATCAGCGCAGGACGCGATGGTTACGGCATGGCGTGGGTCGACCTTGCCGGCGGTCGTTTCGTACTCAGCGAAGTGAAAGACGCCGAATCGCTCGGCGCGGAGTTGGCGCGACTCTCGCCCGCCGAAACGCTGCTCGCCGAAGACGTGCAGTGGCCTTCCTCGGTCAGCACGCTGAGTGGATTGCGCAAACGACCGCCGTGGCATTTCGATACGGAAACCGCGCAACGCAATCTGTCGAAATTCTTCGGCACGCGCGATCTTTCCGGTTTCGGCTGCGATCACCTCCCGCTGGCAATCGCCGCGGCCGGAAGTTTGCTCACATACGTCGAGGAAACGCAGAAATCCGCGTTGCCGCATTTGTCGGCATTGACGGTCGAACTCGCCAGCGAAACCGTCGCGCTCGACGCGGCGACGCGGCGCAATCTGGAACTGGATACGCATGCGAGCGGCCGCAACGAATTCACGTTGCTCGGCATTCTGGACCGCACCATTACGCCGATGGGCGCACGTGAGTTGCGGCGATGGCTGCATCGTCCGCTGCGCGATCACGATAAACTGAAGCGACGCTATCAGGCCGTCGCCAGCCTCATCGAACAGCGCCGCTTCGAGCCATTGCGCGAAATCTTGCGGCACATCGGCGATCTCGAACGCATTCTGTCGCGGGTCGCGTTGCGCTCGGCGCGGCCGCGCGATCTGTCGACGCTGCGCGACGGCCTGCTCGCCGCACCGGCGCTGCGCGAATCGGTCGCTCGATACGACAGTCCGCTGCTCGCCGAACTGCTCGATCGCCTCGGCGAACATGCCGACACCGCCGCACACCTGGCCGCTGCCATCAACGAAGTGCCGCCGGCGCTGCTGCGCGACGGCGGCGTCATCCGTTCCGGCTTCGACGCCGAACTCGACGAGTTGCGCACGCTCTCAACGCACGCCGATCAATTCCTGATCGATCTGGAAGCGCGCGAGAAAGCCGCGACGGGAATACCGACGCTGAAAGTCGGCTTCAACAGCGTGCACGGCTATTACATCGAGATCAGCCGCGGCCAGTCCGAAAAGGCGCCGACGCATTACACGCGCCGCCAAACGCTCAAAGGCGCCGAGCGCTACATCACCGAAGAGTTGAAAGCGTTCGAGGACAAAGTGCTCTCCGCGCGAGAGCGCTCGCTGATGCGTGAGCGCGCCCTGTACGACGGCGTGCTCGATTTTCTCAACGCGCGCCTCGCGGCACTGCGCGCGTGCGCGACGGCGATCGCGGAGCTCGACATCCTCGCCGATTTCGCCGAACGCGCCGACGCCGCCAACTGGACGGCGCCCGAACTCGTGCCGACGCTCGGCATCGCCATCGAGCGCGGCCGTCATCCGGTCGTGGAACGCGTGCGCGACGAACCGTTCGAGCCGAACGATCTGATGCTCGACGACGTATCGGACAAGAACGGCCGCCGCATGCTGATCATCACCGGCCCGAATATGGGCGGCAAATCGACGTACATGCGACAGAACGCGTTGATCGTGCTGCTCGCGCACATCGGCAGCTTCGTCCCGGCACAGTCGGCGCGGATCGGACCGATCGATCGAATCTTCACGCGGATCGGCGCGGGCGACGATCTGTCGCGTGGCCAGTCGACGTTCATGGTGGAGATGAGCGAAACAGCGAACATTCTCCACAATGCGACAAAGTACAGTCTGGTGTTGATGGATGAAATCGGCCGCGGCACGTCGACTTACGACGGCCTCGCGCTCGCCCGCGCGTGCGCGGTGCAGCTTGCGACGAAGAATTGCGCGTTCACGCTGTTCGCCACGCATTATTTCGAGCTGACCGATCTGCCGACACAGTTGTCCGGCGTGGCGAACGTGCATCTGGATGCCATCGAATACGGCGACGAGCTCGTTTTCATGCACGCGGTGAAGGATGGTCCGGCGAACCGCAGCTTCGGTCTGCACGTCGCCGCCATCGCGGGATTGCCGAAACCGGTGATCGAGCAGGCGCGCGGCTATCTGGCTGCGCTCGAAAGGAATCGCGCGGATATGCCCGTCGTGACCAAATCGCCGCCTGTCGATCAATTGCCGTTGTTCGCCAACAAGCCGTCCGCCATCGAGGAGGCGATGCGCGGCGTCGATCCGGATACGCTCTCGCCGCGCGAGGCGCTCGATCTTATCTATCGACTCAAGAAACTTTAAGGTCTCGTGAGGCGAGAGACTAGACGCCGTTGTTTGTCTCCACGCTCAAAGTCGGACCGACAATTCCGTGCCGCCTTTCAGCGGCAGCGTCATCGAGCGAAAGCCATTCGCCGGATTGCGGACGTAGGCCAGGTAGTCCGGCTCGGCGTTGTCGTTGAGCGCGATCGCGCCGCATTGCATCTGCGGTGCCAGCACGCGAATCATCTCGAGCGCTAGCGAGGGTCCGTCGTCGCCGGGCCAGCCGTCGATCAAGGCGAAATCGATGTCGCCGCCGACGTCGCGCAATGTCCGGCGTGCATCGCCTTGACGGATATCGACGAATCCATCCAGCCCGGCCTCGGCGAGATTGGCGCGCGCAACCTCGATCTTGCGCGGCACGATTTCCGCACCGATCACTTCACCGCCGCCGTTGTCGCGTATCGCGGCCGCGAAATACAGCGCGGAGAAACCCACCGACGTCGCGAAATCGACTACGCGTTTCGCGCGCAGCGCGCGGCACAGCAGATAGATCAGTTCGCCCTGCGACGGATGAATGGAAAAACCGAAATCGGCGTAATCGTTCGGATCGTTGGAATCCATGGCCACCGGTCCGCCGTTGGACGGACGTCGCCGCTCGGCCTCCATGCGCGCAATCACCGCTTCGACGCGCGGATCGGCAAGCGGTGTCGCGCGAGCGACATCGGCGACGCGGACCTCAGCGTTCATCATCGTTGTTCCGGATCGCTGCGGCGGCGCGCTTGAGGATATCGGCGATGCGCTTGCGTTCGGCCGCGTTGGCGTGACGCCGCTCGCGCAATGCCATCTTCAACTCGCGGCGTGCCGCGAGAATTTCTTTCGATTCGGCGAACTCCTCTTCGAAGCCCGAAAAGATCTCGCGCACACGGCCCATCTTCGCGCCGATGCGCTCGAGCTGCTCCAGGATCGCATCGGCCGATTCGCGATGCTCATCCAGATACGCACGGCCCTCGGCGGTGATGGTGTAGAGCTTCTTCGCGCCCTCGGCCACGACGCTGGCGTAGCCGACTTCTTCCAGATACGTCAGCGCCGGATAGATCACGCCGGGACTCGGCGAATAGAAACCGCCGGAATGTTCTTCCAGCGCCTTGATGAGTTCGTAACCGTGGCTCGGCCGATCGGCAAGCAGTGCGAGCAGCACGATCTGCAGATCGCCGGAATTAAGCTTGCGGCCGGCGCCGAAGCCGCGTCCGCCGAGACCGCCCTCGCCCATGAAACCGTGTCCGAACGGTCCGAAGCCGCGACCGTGGCGATGCCGGCCCATGCCCATGACCCAGGCCGTCTCGATATCGTCGGCGCAGCGCCGCACGCGGTGGAAAAAATGATGCATGGCATGTCTCCGTGAATTCGATACCGATCAGATTTCGCTATGTCGTAAATAGTATCTTACGATATGTTTTGCGATGTCAAGCGGCTGATTCGCTCGACTCCAGAAATTCGCCACAAACGCGAAAGACGTCCGACACATGCGGCTGGAGAATCGCGGCATCACCAACAAGGCCGCCACATGTACCGATCACTGATTGCCGCTTCGCTGCTTTTCGCCACTCACGCATACGCTGACCTCACCTCATACGTCATCGAGTCCGCCGCGACCGCGCAATGGAACGCGCCGCATCCGGCGCAGAAGATTTACGGCAATACGTACTACGTCGGCGTCACCGGCTTGAGTTCGATCCTGATCGACACCGGCAACGGCTTGATCCTGCTCGACGGTGATCTCGTGCAATCGGTGCCGCACATCGAGCAGAACATCGCCTCGCTGGGTTTCCATTTGAAGGACATAAAGTTCATCGCGAATTCGCATGCGCATTTCGATCACGCCGGCGGCATCGCGGAGTTGCAGCGCATCAGCGGCGCGACGGTGCTGGCTAGTCCGTCGGGCGCCAAGGCACTACACAAAGGGCGCGCGGTCGAAGACGATCCGCAGTTCGGTTATGCCGACCACTCCGGCTTTCCGCCGGTGAGCGCTGTGCGTGAAGTCCGCGACGGCGAAATGATCGCACTCGGCGATGTGAAGCTGGTCGCGCACTTCACGCCTGGTCATACGCCGGGCAGTACGTCGTGGACGTGGCGATCGTGCGAAGGATCGAAGTGTCTCGGCGTCGTCTACGCCGACAGTCTCAATTCCATTTCCGCGCCGGGTTTCCACTACACGGCGACGCCGGAGCATCCGGACACGAGCGAGCGTTTTCACCAAAGCATCCGCACCGTCGCTGCCCTGCCCTGCGACATCCTGCTGACCGTGCATCCGGATCTTTCGGACACGATGGACAAGCTCGATGCGCTCAAGCATCAGCCGAAAGTGAATCCATTTATCGACGCGCGGGCGTGCGCGAAATATGCCGCCGATGCGGAGAAGCAGCTCGATCAGCGCGTCGCCGACGAGAAAGCCGGCAAACTGTAGGCGGGATCGGTTACGGTGCCGATGAAATCGGCGAACGCGCGGGTCGGCGCGTCGTCGTCGAACAAGATGGGATGGCGTGCGCGCACCGCATCGGCGAGCGCAATGCGTTCGGATGCATCGGCGAGCAACGTGACGCAGCGGTCGACGTAGCTGTCTTCGTCGTGCGCGATCAGTTGCGGGATGTCCATGATCCGCAGCATCGCGGAGGTCTGGCGGCCGCGCGCCATGTCGCCCTCCCACGCCAAGACCGGAGTGCCGACGCTGAAGGCATCGAGGCTCGTGCCGCCGCCGGAGAAGAACGGCGAATCGAGCACCAGCGGTACGCGCGCGACACCGGCGAGATAGTCGGCGTGTGTCTGCACCGGCAGGAACGCCAGATGGATGTCCGGATCGACGCCCAGACGTCTAAACGTCGATTCGATTCGCGCTCGAAAACGGCGCATCAACGGCGGATTGCGCGCGAAGAAGCCGATGCACACCCCGGATTCCTTGGCGACGCGTGCAAGAGCCGTGTCGTACGACGGCATCAGCTTGATGAAATTCTGCAGGCACAACGCGAGCTTTCGCCCTTTTGCGTTCGCGTCGATCCATCCGGCATTGCCTGGCGCAGGCGGACGCGCCGGTCGCGCGCCGATGCCCGGCAACCGCACGAGGCGCTCGCGGTAATGTGCATCGCCGTTCGGCGGTTCGAGCGCGTCGCCGCTGAGAAAATAATCGATCTGAGCCGAACCGCTCGTCGCCGGATGCCCGTACAGCGCACACTGCACCGGCGCGAGGCGCAATGCGGCCAGCGCCTGATGACGCGGGTCCATGCCGATTTCGGGGTAGACGAGCACGTCGAGCTGCGCACGGCGGATGGCATGCGCATCGGCGAGCGCATCGTTGCGCGTAGTCACGAACGATGCAGCGTGCGATGCAATGCCCTGCGTGCTCGCATCGACGATGCCGCCGCTGTACCAGACATGCACTTCGAACCGCTCCGGGTCGAGGCCGCGGATCAGCGAATTGAAATACCGCGACACCGTGTGCTGCATCAGGTGGCTGCTGATGATGCCGATGCGCGTGCGTCCACCGTGCGCACGCGGCTGCCAGCCGCAGCGGTCGCCGAATTCCGGAGCGGCGGCCGACATCACGCGCGCGACAAGATCGCCAAAGCGGCATTGCAGTTGTGTGTTGTCGTGCGGCTGATAGTGCAGATAAAACGGCGCGACGCTGGTCGTCGCATACACGGCTTCGTTGATGGCCGGTGCGCGGTCGAGCTTGAGACCTTCGTGCAGCCGTTCGAGTCCTTCGCCGAAGCGTTTACGTGCGGTCGCGATCTCGGCATCGTCGCGATACAGCGCGGGCAGCGACAGTTCGCGCATCCAGCGCACGCGTTCGCGAAAACCCTCGGGCGGCACAACGCGATCCATGATGGCGTTCGCTTCTTCGGTGTCGCCGGCTTCTTGCAAGGCGAGAACCAGATCGAGCGATGTCGCCGAGTCGTTCTTGTCGCGCGCGATCGCTTCGCGCAACGACGGAATCGCGTTTTCGATGTCGTGCTGCAAACGTTGCGCGACGCCGAGCGCTTTCCACCACAACGCTTCGCCCGGCGCGAGCGAAATCGCGATCTGCGCGAATTGCACAGCATCGCGATAGCGGCCGAGATCGGTCAGCAGCAAGGCGAAATTGCCGTTGGTCTGCGCGCGATCCGGTGCGAGGCGTTGCGCTGTTTCGAGAAACGGCAGCGACTCGGCAAACCGGCCGTGACGCCGCAGCAGATTGCCGAGATTGATCAGCGCATCGACGTGATTGCCGCGCCAGGCGAGCGCCTGCCGATAGGCTTTGTCGGCTTCGACCGCGTTGTCCGCAGATTCGTAAGCAATGCCGAGGTTGAATGCAGCGTCGACATAATTGGCGCGCTTGGACAGCGCGTTGCGGAACGATCCGATCGCCTCGTCGATGCGACCGGCGTTGCGCAACGCGACGCCGAGATTGTTGTGCGCTTCGGCGAAATCCGGACGCGCGGCGACGCACGTCCGTAAATGTTTCGCCGCCAATCCGGCGTGTCCGGTTTGCAAGGCGACGACGCCGAGCAGATGCCATGCCTCGGCGTTCGACGGATCGAGCTTCGCCGCGCGCTGGTAGTGGCTTTGCGCGAGACCCAACTCGCCGACGCGATGCCGGCTCATCCCAAGTTGCAGTTGCTCCAGCGCGAGGCGCCTGTTGTCGAGAGCCATCGCGCGGGTGAGTTACCGATTGACGAGCAACGCATTCACGCGGCGCACGTACGCCGCCGGATCTTCGAGCGCGACGCCTTCGAGCAGCTGCGCCTGATCGAGCAGCATCAGGCCGAGTTCCTTGGCGCGCTCGCTGTCGGTCTCGGTCTGCAGACGTTCGATCAGCGGATGCGACGGATTGATCTCGAGGATCGGCTTGGTCGCCGGCACCGCATGTCCGGCTTGTTTCAGTAGGCGCTGCATGGCCAGGCCCATGTCGTGTTCGTCGAGCACGATGCACACCGGCGATTCCTTCAGGCGCGCGCTGACGCGCACGTCCTTCACGCGATCGCCGAGGATTTCCTTGAGCTTGGCAACACTTTCCTGTGCGTGCGCATCGTCTTGCGTTTTCTCGGGCTTGGAGATGCCGAGTTTTTCGAGATCGAGATCGCCTTTCGCGACATTGCGCAGTTCCTTGCCATCGTCTGACGTCCGGTGGCGGCGGGGAACTTGCGCAATGTCGCGAAAGGCGATCTCGATCTCGAAAAACTCGGCATCTCCAAGCCCGAGAAAACGCAAGACGATGCGCACGCACAGGAAAGTGTTGCCAAGCTCAAGGAAATCCTCGGCGATCGCGTGAAGGACGTGGCGTCAGCGCGCGCCTGAAGGAATCGCCGGTGTGCCTCGTGCTCGACGAACACGACATGGGCTCGCCATGCAGCGCCTGCTGAAACAAGCCGGACATGCGGTGCCGGCGACCAAGCCGATCCTCGAGATCAATCCGTCGCATCCGCTGATCGAACGTCTGCAGACCGAGACCGACAGCGAGCGCGCCAAGGAACTCGGCCTGATGCTGCTCGATCAGGCGCAGCTGCTCGAAGGCGTCGCGCTCGAAGATCCGGCGGCGTACGTGCGCCGCGTGAATGCGTTGCTCGTCAGTCGGTACTCACCCGCGCGATGGCTCTCGACAATAAGCGCCTCGCGCTGGAGCAACTGCAACTTGGGATGAGCCGGCATCGCGTCGGCGAGTTGGGTCTCGCGCAAAGCCACTACCGGCGCGCGGCGAACTCGATCCGTCGAACGCCGAGGCGTGGCATCTGCTCGGCGTCTCGCCTTGCAAACCGGACACGCCGGATTGGCGGCGAAACATTTACGGACGTGCGTCGCCGCGCGTCCGGATTTCGCCGAAGCGCACAACAATCTCGGCGTCGCGTTGCGCAACGCCGGTCGCATCGACGAGGCGATCGGATCGTTCCGCAACGCGCTGTCCAAGCGCGCCAATTATGTCGACGCTGCATTCAACCTCGGCATTGCTTACGAATCTGCGGACAACGCGGTCGAAGCCGACAAAGCCTATCGGCAGGCGCTCGCCTGGCGCGGCAATCACGTCGATGCGCTGATCAATCTCGGCAATCTGCTGCGGCGTCACGGCCGGTTTGCCGAGTCGCTGCCGTTTCTCGAAACAGCGCAACGCCTCGCACCGGATCGCGCGCAGACCAACGGCAATTTCGCCTTGCTGCTGACCGATCTCGGCCGCTATCGCGATGCTGTGCAATTCGCGCAGATCGCGATTTCGCTCGCGCCGGGCGAAGCGTTGTGGTGGAAAGCGCTCGGCGTCGCGCAACGTTTGAGCACGACTCGAAAACGCGATTCCGTCGTTGCGCGAAGCGATCGCGCGCGACAAGAACGACTCGGCGACATCGCTGGATCTGGTTCTCGCCTTGCAAGAAGCCGGCGACACCGACGAAGCGAACGCCATCATGGATCGCGTCGCGCCGCCCGAGGGTTTTCGCGAACGCGTGCGCTGGATGCGCGAACTGTCGCTGCCGGCGCTGTATCGCGACGATGCCGAGATCGCGACCGCACGTAAACGCTTCGGCGAAGGACTCGAACGGCTGCACGAAGGTCTCAAGCTCGACCGCGCACCGGCCTCAACGAAGCCTGTATGCGACGACCAGCGTCGCGCCGTTTTTTCTGCCCTATCAGCCGCACGACAACCACAACTGCAATGCCGCTTTGGCGATTTTGTCGCGCGCGTGATGTCGGCCGCCGCTCCGGAATTCGGCGACCGCTGCGGCTGGCAGCCGCGTGCGCACGGTGGACGCACGCGCATCGGCATCATCAGCAGCCACCTGATGCAGCACACGGTGTCGCGGTATTTCAATTCGCTGATCCGCGGCCTCGACCCGGAGCGGTTCGAAGTGCATGTCTGGTACAGCGGCGGCATCGTCGATGCGAGCACGCAGGGCATTGCATCGCACGCTGCATCGTTCGTGACTACGCGCAACGATGCGCTCGCCGATGCGCATGCCATCCGCCGTGCGCAGCTCGACGTGCTCGTCTACCCCGAAATCGGCATGGACCCGCGTCATCAGGCGCTGGCCGCATTGCGCCTCGCGCCGGTGCAGTGTGCGCTGTACGGGCATCCGGCGACGAGCGGTTCGGCGCAGATCGACTATTTTCTCAGCGGCGACGCGCTCGAACCGCCGGACGGCGACGCACATTACCGCGAGCGCCTCGTGCGGTTGCCAGGCATCGGCGCGCAACCGGGGCGTCCGCCTGCGCCAGGCAATGCCGGATGGATCGACGCGCACGCAAAAGGGCGAAAGCTCGCGTTGTGCCTGCAGAATTTCATCAAGCTGATGCCGTCGTACGACACGGCTCTCGCGCGCGTCGCCAAGGAATCCGGGGTGTGCATCGGCTTCTTCGCGCGCAATCCGCCGCTGATGCGCCGTTTTCGAGCGCGAATCGAATCGACGTTTAGACGTCTGGGCGTCGATCCGGACATCCATCTGGCGTTCCTGCCGGTGCAGACACACGCCGACTACCTCGCCGGTGTCGCGCGCGTACCGCTGGTGCTCGATTCGCCGTTCTTCTCCGGCGGCGGCACGAGCCTCGATGCCTTCAGCGTCGGCACTCCGGTCTTGGCGTGGGAGGGCGACATGGCGCGCGGCCGCCAGACCTCCGCGATGCTGCGGATCATGGACATCCCGCAACTGATCGCGCACGACGAAGACAGCTACGTCGACCGCTGCGTCACGTTGCTCGCCGATGCATCCGAACGCAATGCGCTCGCCGATGCGGTGCGCGCACGCCATCCCATCTTGTTCGACGACGACGCGCCGACCCGCGCGTTCGCCGATTTCATCGGCACCGTAACCGATCCCGCCTACAGTTTGCCGGCTTTCTCGTCGGCGACGCGCTGATCGAGCTGCTTCTCCGCATCGGCGGCATATTTCGCGCACGCCCGCGCGTCGATAAATGGATTCACATTCGGCTGATGCTTGAGCGCATCGAGCTTGTCCATCGTATCCGAAAGATCCGGATGCACGGTCAGCAGGATGTCGCAGGGCAGGGCAGCGACGGTGCGGATGCTTTGGTGAAAACGCTCGCTCGTGTCCGGATGCTCCGGCGTCGCCGTGTAGTGGAAACCCGGCGCTGAAATGGAATTGAGACTGTCGGCGTAGACGACGCCGAGACACTTCGATCCTTCGCACGATCGCCACGTCCACGACGTGCTGCCCGGCGTATGACCAGGCGTGAAGTGCGCGACCAGCTTCACATCGCCGAGTGCGATCATTTCGCCGTCGCGGACTTCACGCACAGCGCTCACCGGCGGAAAGCCGGAGTGGTCGGCATAACCGAACTGCGGATCGTCTTCGACCGCGCGCCCTTTGTGTAGTGCCTTGGCGCCCGACGGACTAGCCAGCACCGTCGCGCCGCTGATGCGCTGCAACTCCGCGATGCCGCCGGCGTGATCGAAATGCGCATGCGAATTCGCGATGAACTTTATGTCCTTCAAATGGAAACCCAGCGAGGCGATATTCTGCTCGATGTGCGGCACCGATTGCACGAGATCACCGTCGAGCAGGATCAAGCCGTCGCCGGTGTCGATCAGGATCGAACTCAAGCCGGTGACGCCGACGTAGTAGGTATTGCCGTAAATCTTCTGCGCCGGATGCGGCGTGTTCCATTGCGCGGTCGCGGCGGACTCGATGACGTATGAGGTGAGGTCAGCGTATGCGTGAGTGGCGAAAAGCAGCGAAGCGGCAATCAGTGATCGGTACATGTGGCGGCCTTGTTGGTGATGCCGCGATTCTCCAGCCGCATGTGTCGGACGTCTTTCGCGTTTGTGGCGAATTTCTGGAGTCGAGCGAATCAGCCGCTTGACATCGCAAAACATATCGTAAGATACTATTTACGACATAGCGAAATCTGATCGGTATCGAATTCACGGAGACATGCCATGCATCATTTTTTCCACCGCGTGCGGCGCTGCGCCGACGATATCGAGACGGCCTGGGTCATGGGCATGGGCCGGCATCGCCACGGTCGCGGCTTCGGACCGTTCGGACACGGCTTCATGGGCGAGGGCGGTCTCGGCGGACGCGGCTTCGGCGCCGGCCGCAAGCTTAATTCCGGCGATCTGCAGATCGTGCTGCTCGCACTGCTTGCCGATCGGCCGAGCCACGGTTACGAACTCATCAAGGCGCTGGAAGAACATTCCGGCGGTTTCTATTCGCCGAGTCCCGGCGTGATCTATCCGGCGCTGACGTATCTGGAAGAAGTCGGCTACGCCAGCGTCGTGGCCGAGGGCGCGAAGAAGCTCTACACCATCACCGCCGAGGGCCGTGCGTATCTGGATGAGCATCGCGAATCGGCCGATGCGATCCTGGAGCAGCTCGAGCGCATCGGCGCGAAGATGGGCCGTGTGCGCGAGATCTTTTCGGGCTTCGAAGAGGAGTTCGCCGAATCGAAAGAAATTCTCGCGGCACGCCGCGAGTTGAAGATGGCATTGCGCGAGCGGCGTCACGCCAACGCGGCCGAACGCAAGCGCATCGCCGATATCCTCAAGCGCGCCGCCGCAGCGATCCGGAACAACGATGATGAACGCTGAGGTCCGCGTCGCCGATGTCGCTCGCGCGACACCGCTTGCCGATCCGCGCGTCGAAGCGGTGATTGCGCGCATGGAGGCCGAGCGGCGACGTCCGTCCAACGGCGGACCGGTGGCCATGGATTCCAACGATCCGAACGATTACGCCGATTTCGGTTTTTCCATTCATCCGTCGCAGGGCGAACTGATCTATCTGCTGTGCCGCGCGCTGCGCGCGAAACGCGTAGTCGATTTCGCGACGTCGGTGGGTTTCTCCGCGCTGTATTTCGCGGCCGCGATACGCGACAACGGCGGCGGTGAAGTGATCGGTGCGGAAATCGTGCCGCGCAAGATCGAGGTTGCGCGCGCCAATCTCGCCGAGGCGGGGCTGGATGGATTCGTCGAATCCGTCAAGGCGATGCACGCCGGACCTTGCGCGATGTCGGCGGCGACATCGATTTCGCCTTGATCGACGGCTGGCCGGGCGACGACGACCCTCGCTCGCGCTCGAGATGATTCGCGTGCTCGCACCGCAGATGCAATGCGGCGCGATCGCGCTCAACGACAACGCCGAGCCGGACTACCTGGGCCTACGTCCGCAATCCGGCGAATGGCTTTCGCTGGATGACGCTTCCGCTGAAAGGCGGCACGGAATTGTCGGTCCCATTTTGAGCGTGGAGACGAGAACAACAGCCGTCTAGCCTCTCGCCTCACGAGACCTTAAAGTTTCTTGAGTCGA
>CAVPTJ010000011.1:0-112350 GCA_963708785.1 uncultured Gammaproteobacteria bacterium | reverse complement strand
TCGCGTGTCATCGCGCGGTACTGTCGGAAAAACTCGACTGGCGCAATTCGCCGGCGAAACTGCATCCCGGAAACCAGAACGCGCAGGACATCATCGCGCGCGACATGCAGCGCCGCTCCGCATGCATCTGGGCCACGCCGTGCGGCCGCGGCTGTTCGATCCGCGCCAATTACCAGTCGACGACGGTGCATCTGCCGCCCGCACTAGAAACGGGCAGCTTGATATCGTGACCGATGCGATGGTCGCCGACGTTTTGCTGGCAAGGACGGCCGCGCATCGGGCGTGCGTTTCATCGACCGGCATTCCGGCAAGTCGGTGGAGGTTCGCGCGCGCGTGGTCGTGCTCGCGGCGAGCGCGTGCGAGACGGTGCGCTCCTGCTCAATTCGAAATCCGCGCAATTCCCGCACGGGCTTGCCAACTCGAGCGGCAAGGTCGGCAGATACCTGATGGATACCGTGGGCAGCAGTCTCAGCGGACAGATTCCGCTGCTCGAAAACCTGCCGCCGCACAACGAAGAAGGCGCCTCGGGCGGACACATGTACGTGCCATGGTGGCTGTACAAGGAACAGAATGCCGGCAAGCTCGGTTTCGCGCGCGGCTATCACATCGAATTCGGCGGCGGCCGGCGCATGCCGGAGTATTTCGATTTCGCCGGGCAGGAATGGCTGACCGGCGGCAGCTACGGTGCAAAGCTCAAAGAGGATGCGCGCCGCTACTACGGATCGATCATCTACTTCGCCGGCCGCGGCGAAATGATCCCGAACGAGAATTCCTCTTGCGAAATCGATCCGGCCCGCAAGGACAAATGGGGAATCCCGGTTTTGCGTTTCCACTGGAAATGGTCCGAGCACGAAACGCGGCAGGTCGCGCACATGCAGGCCACGTTCGGCGAACTGATCGAATCGATGGGCGGTCGTCTGCAGAAGCCGGTGGAAAAGAATGGCGCAAAAGCGATCTCGACCGGCGGCAGCATCATCCACGAAGTCGGCGGCGCGCTGATGGGCGACGATCCGCAAAAATCGGTACTAAACAATGGTGCCAGGCGTGGGACGTGAAAAATCTTTTCCTCGCCGACGGCTCGCCGTTTCCATCGAACGCTGACAAGAACCCGACGCTCACCATCATGGCCAACGCGTGGCGCATCGCCGATCACATCCTCGATCGCATGCAGCGCAAGGAGTTGTGATGGATCGCCGCACCTCACTCAAATGGATGCTCGCCGCCGCTTCCATCGGTCCGCTCGGCGTGGTGCGCGGCGCGCCGGTCGAAGCACGACGTTACGGATCCGATCCGAACCTGCTCGCGCCCGACCATCCCGGCGAGCTGTGGCCGCTGACATTGACGCCGGCGCAGCGTAAGCTCGCGACGGTATTGAGCGACATCATCATCCCCGCCGACGCCACATCGCCGAGCGCTTCGGCGGTCGCGTCGTCGATTTCATCGACGAATGGATCAGCGCACCGTATCCGACGCAGCAGCATGACCGTAAACTCGTGCTGATGGTTTCGTGTGGATCGACCAGCAATCGAAACGGCGTTTTTCCAGACCGACGCATGAGCTTTCCGTCGCGCAATTGCACGAGATCTGCGACGAAATCTGCTATCTGCCGCGCGCAAGACCCCAACACGTCGATGCCGCGAAATTCTTCGCGCGGTATCGCGATCTCACTGCCGGCGGTTTCTACACCACGCCGGCCGGGCGCAAGGATTTGCAGTATGTCGGCAATGTCGCGCTCGCCCGTTTCGACGGTCCGCCCATCGAAGTCCTGAAAAAGGTAGGTCTCGCGTGAACGAACGAATCCTCTTTTCCCGCCGCCGCCTTCTGACGACAATCGCGGCTGCCGCAGCCGCGGCGACCGTGCCGACGGCATGGGCTGCCGCCATGAACGGAAATCGGCGAATCGCGCGCCGCTGAAATGGGTGCCCGGATTGCAATTGTATACATTGGGACTGAAAGACAGCGACGACCTCGGGGCCGCGTTCGCGCTGGTCGCCGCGATCGGTTACCGCGAAGTCGAATTTCCCGGCAATTACGGCCGCTCCTCGGCTGAATTGCGCAAGCTGCTCGACGCCAATCACCTGACCGCGCCGGCCGCGCACATCACGCTGCGCTCGACCACCGGCGCGTGGAACATCAACGACCTTCCGAAATTCGCCGACGAAATGAAAACGCTCGGCGCGAAATACGCGTGCGTGCCGATTCCATACATGCCCGATCGCATCCAGAGCGTGCTCGAACATCCGCCGGCCGGATTCAACGAACAGGCCGCGTCGAAACTTTTCTCGACACTGCAGGCCGACGACTGGAAACGCACCGCCGATCTGCTCAACGAGAAGGGCGCCGCGCTGCGCAAGCGTGGCATCCGCCTCGCGTACCACAATCACGGCATGGATTTCGGCCCGCTGCCCGGCGACACCGACGGGTATCACATTCTCGTCGAGCGCACCGATCCGAAGGTCGTCGAATTCGAACTCGACATCGGCTGGGCGGTGTCCGGCAGGCAGGATGTCGCGACGCTGTTCAAACTGCTCGGAGATCGCTTAAAGCTCGTGCACCTGAAAGACACGCAACGCGTCGCCGAGCGCGTGCACGAGCTGGCGTCGTGCGACATCGGCACGGGCATCGTGAAGTGGGACGAGGTCGTCGAACTGCTGCGTCATTCGAAAGTCGAGCATGCGTTCGTCGAACAGGAAACACCGTTCCCGACCACACCGATGGACGCGATCAAGAACGACTACCGTTACCTCACGCAACTGTTCGCCGGAGAAAGATCGTGATGCATCGTCGTGCCATCATTGCGTGCGCGCTTGCGCTGTCGTTGCTTGCCGGATGCGATTCGCAGACGACCGGAACCGCGCCGCAGAAACCCGTCGCGCGCGTCGAACAATCCGCGGTCGATGCGCCGGGCTCGGTCATCGAGGTGAAGCCGTACACGGACGTCGATCAATCGGTGAAGGATCTCGGTGCCGAGGCGCTGCGCGTGACGTACCACTCCACGTCGAGCAACGGACAACACACCGTCGTCACCGGCGCGCTGTTCATTCCCGCGGGAATGCCGCCCGCCGGCGGCTGGCCCGTGCTTGCGCATGCGCACGGCACTACCGGCATCAGCAACGATTGCGGTCCGTCGGCGACGCCGAATCTATCCGGCATGGTGACGATGGTGGTCGGTTATCTCAAAGCCGGTTACGCGGTCGCGTTCACCGATTATCAGGGACTCGGCGGCGGCGGCATCCACGTCTATCTCGACAACAAGACCGAAGGCTACAACGTGATCGACTCGGCGCGCGCGTTGCGCAACGCGAAACCGGGCGTGATTTCCGATCGATGGGTCGTGGTGGGCGGATCGCAGGGCGGCGGCGCGTCGTGGTCGGCCGCCGAACAGGCGCCGGTCTACGCGCCGGAGCTGCATCTGGTCGCCGCGGCGAATGCCGTCCCGGCCGCCGACATTTCCGGCTACGCGCAAATGGCCGAAGACGAGTCGATGACGTTGTTCCAGAGCGCGGCGTACACGGCGATCCTGATCACGCAAGGCCGCGCGCATCCGGATCTGAACATGGATGACTATTATCGAGGTTCGGTGAAAACGAATATCGAAGCGCTCGGCAGTTGCAAGGACATCGAAGGTCGCAATCGTGCCGCGACGCAGATCAAACCCGACGAACTGAAACCCTCGACGCACGCCGCCACGCTGAAACTGCAAGGATTGCTCAAGGACATGGCCGTACCGCAACGCAAGACGGAGGTGCCGATGCTCGTCATCTACGCCGGCAAGGACGAATACATCAACGCCGCGTGGACGAAAAAGGCGATCGAGGATGCGTGCAAACTCGGCACGAAGATCGATGCCGATTTCCAGGAGGACAAAGGACACGGCACCTTCGACGGATCGCATATCCTCGACTGGCTGCACGATCGGATGGACGGCAAGCCACTGGCGAAGTCGTGTTGAGATGCGCTGGCGCGAAAATCCTGCGCGGCACGTCGCGACGCGTCGGGAGTGCGACGCCATGGGACGCGCGTTGCGACGTGTCGGGGCTCAACGCCATGGAACGCTTGCGTTGCAACGCACGGAACGCGATGAGATGCGACGGACCGCGACGCCACCGCTCGTCATTCCCGCGAAAGCGGGAATCCAGCGACTTTGCATCTGGTCGGATGCAAGGGAAGAAAAGGCACTGGATTCCCGCTTTCGCGGGAATGACGGCGTAGTTGGGTGGCAACGGCGAAGCGCGAACTCGAACGGCAAAACGCTAAGAACAGACGGTCAAACGGTACTGGAGATCGAGAATGAATAGCAGAAACGTAATCGCACTCACTCTATGTATCGCCGCGTTCGCGATGTGCGGAACGGCCGCGCGCGCCGCCGAAGAAGAGAAACCGCCGACCGGTTTCACCGACACGCCGCTGTTGCCGAACAGCCAGTGGCGCGTCCACGACGACAACCGCCCGCGGCCGCGCGTCGTCGCGCCGGGCACATTCAGTTCGGAAGACCATCCCGGCAAGGCACCGTCGGACGCGATCGTACTGTTCGACGGTACCAATCTCGACGCATGGCAAAGCGAGAAGGGTGGCAAGGCCGCGTGGAAAGTCGAACACGGTTACATGGAAGTGGTCGGCAACAGCGGTGACATCGTCACGCGGCAGAAATTCGGCGATTGCCAGCTGCACATCGAATTCAACGAACCCAATCCGCCGAAGGGCGAAAGCCAGGAACGCGGCAACAGCGGCGTGTTCCTCGCAGGTCTATACGAAGTGCAGGTGCTCGACAGCTACAACAACCTGACCTACGCGGACGGGCAGGCGTCGGCCATTTTCGGACAGTCGCCGCCGCTGGTGAACGCGGCGCGTCCGCCCGGCCAATGGCAGAGTTTCGACATCGTCTACACGAGCCCGCGCTTCGCCGACGGCAAGATCGCCACGCCCGGCTACATGACCGTGTTCCACAACGGCGTGCTCACGCAGAACCACGTCCAACTGCTCGGTTCCACTGTTTTCCATGCATTGCCGAAAAATATCGTGCACGATGTGATGATGCCGCTGAAGCTACAGGATCACACGTTTCCGGTGCGCTACCGCAATATCTGGATACGTCCGATCGACGGCAATTCCTGATCGCCAGCCAACGGATTCGAGTGATGCCGCGCAAATTACGCATGGGACTGATCGGAGGCGGGCCGGGTTCGTTCATCGGCCGCATCCATCGCATCGCCGCCGAACTCGACGGACAGGCGCAACTGGTTTGCGGAGCATTCAGCAGCGACGCGCAGCGCTCGCGCGAGGCCGGCGAGGCGTACCACGTCGATCCGGCGCGCGCGTACGCGAGCTATGCGGAAATGATCGAGCGCGAGAAGGCGCTGCCGGCGGATGCGCGCATGGATTTCGTCGCCATCGTCACGCCGAACCATGTGCATTTCGATCCAGCGCGGGTGGCGCTCGAAAACGGATTCCATGTCGTGGTCGACAAACCGATGTGTTTTTCGCTCGACCAGGGGCGTACGCTGCAAGGCGTCGTCGCGCGCACAGGAATGATCCTCGCCGTGACCTACACCTACAGCGGCTATCCGCTGGTGAAGGAAGCGCGCGCGCAGGTCGCCGCGGGAAGAATCGGTCGCGTCCGCAAGATCTACGTCGAATATCCGCAAGGCTGGTTGTCCAAGAACCTGGAACGTGACAATCAGAAGCAGGCCGCGTGGCGCACCGATCCGGAAAAATCCGGCGCCGGCGGAGCGGTCGGCGACATCGGCACGCATGCGGCGCATCTGGCCGAATATGTCAGTGGTCTGCGCATCACGGCGATCAACGCAACACTGGAGACGTTTGTGCCGGGCCGCCGCCTCGACGACGACAGCGCGATGCTGCTGCGCTTCGACAACGGCGCAAGCGGCGTGCTGATGGCCACGCAGATCGCCGCGGGCGAAGAAAACAACCTGCGCCTTCGCGTGTACGGCGAGACCGGCAGCCTGGAATGGCAGCATGCCGATCCGAACACGCTAACGCTGCGTTTGCTCGATGCGCCCGCGCAAATCCTGCGCGCCGGATCGGGCTATCTCGGCGCCCAGGCCCGCGCGAACACACGCACGCCGCCGGGTCATCCGGAAGGTTATCTCGAAGCCTTCGCCAACGTGTATGCCGCGTTTTTCAATGCGGTGCGTGACAAGGCGACGGATCTGAAAACGTACGATTTCCCGACCGTCGACCACGGCGCACGCGGCATGGCATTCATCGACACCGTGCTGCGCTCGTCGCGATCCGACACGAAATGGACGAAGTTCGAATGAAGACGATCAAAGGTCCTGCGATTTTCCTCGCCCAGTTCATGGGCGACAAAGCGCCGTTCAATACGCTGGAAAGTATCTGCAAATGGATGGCGTCGCTCGGCTACATCGGCGTGCAGATCCCGAGCTGGGATGCGCGATGCATCGATCTGAAGAAAGCCGCCGACAGCAAGACGTATTGCGATGAAATCAAAGGTGTCGTCGAAAGCTGCGGATTGCAGATCACCGAATTGTCGACGCATCTGCAAGGCCAGCTCGTCGCGGTGCATCCCGCGTACGATGCCCAGTTCGACGGTTTTGCACCGGACGCCGTGCGCGGCAATCCGGACAAACGCACCGCGTGGGCGACCGATCAGATGAGCCTCGCCGCGCGCGCGAGCAGGAATCTCGGCCTCACCGCGCACGCGACGTTTTCCGGCGCGCTGCAATGGCACACGTTTTATCCGTGGCCGCCGCGTCCGCAAGGATTGGTCGAAGAAGGATTCAAGGAACTCGCGAAACGCTGGCTGCCGATCCTCGATGAATTCGAAGAGGCGGGAGTCGACGTCTGCTACGAAATCCATCCCGGCGAAGACCTGCACGACGGCGTCACGTTCGAACGTTTTCTCGCGGCGACCGGCAACCATGGCCGCTGCAGGATGCTGTACGACCCGAGTCATTTCGTGCTGCAGCAACTCGATTATCTGTCTTACATCGATTTCTATCATTCCTTCATCCGCATCTTCCACGTGAAAGACGCGGAGTTTCGTCCGTCCGGAAAATCCGGCGTGTATGGCGGATATCAGAACTGGATCGATCGCCCCGGACGTTTCCGTTCGCTCGGCGACGGGCAAGTCGATTTCAAGGCGATATTTTCCAAGTTCGCGCAATACGATTATCCGGGTTGGGCCGTTGTCGAATGGGAATGCGCGATCAAGCATCCCGAAGACGGCGCGAAAGAAGGCGCACCGTTCGTGCGCAATCACATCATTCGCGTCACCGAACATGCCTTCGACGATTTCGCCGGCGGCGGCGCCGACACCGCGCTGAATCGCCGCGTGCTTGGCTTGCGATAAGCCTCGGGAAAACGCGGTGCTCGGATTGATGCAGAGCCATCCGCTGCTCGTGTCCTCGCTGATCGAGCACGCGGGCGTTGCGCATGCGGACGCGGAAATCGTTTCCCGCACGCTCGACGGATCGCTGCATCGGTGCACTTACGCCGATGTTCGTCGCCGAGCGAAACAGGTTGCCGGGATGATGACCGCGCTCGGCGTCGCCCCCGGCGAATGCGTCGGCACATTGGCATGGAACGGCTATCGGCATCTCGAGCTTTTCTTCGGCGTGTCCGGGATGGGCGCTGTGCTGCACACCGTCAACCCGCGGCTGTTTCCCGAACAGCTCGCGTACATCATCAATCACGCAGACGACAAATACCTGTTCTTCGACATCTGCTTTCTGCCGCTCATCGAGAAACTCGCGCCGCAACTCACGGCGGTGAAGGCGTTCATCGCGATGGCCGATCGCGAACAGATGGCTCGCGAACGTGCGCCATCGGGTTCCGTGGAATTCTTGTGCTACGAAGATCTCGTCGGCGCGCAATCGTCCGATTACGAATGGCCGATCTTCGACGAAAATACCGCCTCGTCGCTGTGCTACACATCCGGCACGACCGGCAATCCGAAAGGCGTGCTGTACAGCCACCGCTCGACGGTACTGCACGCGATACTGCTGTGCATGACCGACGGCCTTGGCATCGCCGCCGTCGATTCGATCCTGCTCGCGTCGCCGATGTTCCACGTCAACGCGTGGGGCGTGCCCTACGGCGCGGCGCTGTCCGGCGCGCGTCTGCTGTTGCCGGGCGCGGCGCTGGACGGCGCGAGCCTGTACCAGCTCATGCGCGATGAACAGGCCACCGCCGCCGTCGGCGTGCCGACCGTGTGGCTGATGTTGCAGCACTACGTGCAAACGCAGGCGCTGCAGCCGCGCGATGATCTGGCGCTGCGGCGCGTCATCGTCGGCGGCACGGCGGTGCCGCACGCGGTCGTCGAAACGTTCGAGAAACATTTCGGCGCACGCGTGCTGCACGCGTGGGGAATGACCGAAACCTCGCCCGTCGCGGCGCTGTGCAATCCGCTGCGGAAACATCGCGACTTCGATCAGTCACAACGCATCGATTTGCAGCGCAAGCAGGGCCGCGTGCCGTACGGCGTGAGTCTCAGGATCGCCGACGAAAACGGCGTCGAACTCGCGCACGACGGCGTCACGTCCGGCAAGCTGTTCGTGCGCGGTCACTGGATCACGTCCGCATATTTCGGCGCGGAACCCGGATCGAGTCTCGACGCCGACGGCTGGTTCGACACCGGCGACATCGCCACCATCGACGCGGACGGCTATATGCAGATCACCGACCGCGCGAAGGATGTGATCAAGTCCGGCGGCGAATGGATCTCATCGATCGATCTCGAGAACGCCGCGGTAGGCCATCCTGCGGTCGCGGAGGCCGCCGCGATCGGTTTGCCGCATCCGGTGTGGCAGGAACGGCCACTACTGATCGTCGTCAGGAAACCGAACCACGACGTGAGCAAAGACGAACTGCTCGCATTCCTGGCGACCCGGGTCGCGAAATGGTGGCTGCCGAACGACATCGAATTCGTCGAGCAGCTGCCGCATACCGCTACCGGGAAACTGCAGAAAATGGTCCTGCGCGAGATGTTCAAAGACCGGCGTTTCGAAGCGGGAGTGTCGAGCTCATGACCGAAATCGCTCTGTCGCCGGCGACGACAATGACTGCACGCGCATCGACCACGCTCGCCTGCGCACTCGCGGCGCTGGCGGGATTGATGTTCGGTCTCGATATCGGCGTGATTTCCGGCGCCGTGCAATTCATCCAGGCCGAATTCCGGATTCCCGATCACGACATCGAATGGATCGTCAGTTCCATGATGCTCGGCGCGGCGCTCGGTGCGGCCGCCGCCGCGTGGCTTTCGTTCGCGCTCGGCCGCAAACGTTCGCTGCTGCTCGGCGCGTGCCTGTTCGTGCTCGGCTCGCTGTTCTGCGCGGCGGCGTGGTCGCCGCAGACGCTGATTTTCGCGCGACTCGTGCTCGGTCTGGCGATCGGGCTGGCGGCCTTTACCGCGCCTCTGTATCTGGCCGAGGTCGCCTCTGAACAATCGCGCGGCGCGATGATCGCGCTGTATCAGCTCATGATCACGATCGGCATCCTGGTCGCGTTCCTGTCCGACACCGCGTTCAGTTATTCGGGCAACTGGCGCTGGATGCTCGGCATCATCGCGCTGCCCGGCGTCGCGTTTCTCGCCGGCCTGTTGTTCCTGCCGGACAGTCCGCGCTGGCTCATCCTGCGCGGCCGCTACGACGAAGCGCGCGGCGTGCTGTTCAAGTTGCGCGGCGACGCCGCGATCGTCGAGCGCGAGGCCTCGGAAATCCAGGCGTCGTTGCGCACGCCGCAAATCGGCTGGCATCTTTTCCTGAAGAATTCCAATTTCCGGCGCTCCGTCGCGCTCGGCGTCATGTTGCAGGTGGTGCAGCAACTGACCGGCATCAATGTGGTGATGTATTACGCGCCGCGCATTTTTCGCGACATGGGTTACGACACCGCCGCGCAGATGTGGTTCACCGCGATGGTCGGCACGACGATGGTGCTGGCCACGTTCATCGCCATCGCGTTCGTCGATCGCATTGGCCGCAAGCCGATCCTGTATGCCGGTTTCGCGGCGATGGCGATCGGGCTGGGCGTGGTCGGTGCGCTGATGAACGTCGGCATCGGCACGCATGCGCAGCAACTGTTCGCCGTCGCGATGCTGCTGTTCTTCGTGGTCGGCTTCGCCATGTCGGCCGGTCCGCTGGTGTGGACGCTGTGCTCGGAAATACAGCCGCTGAAGGGCCGCGATTTCGGCATCGGCTGTTCCACGGTCACCAACTGGATCGCCAACATGATCGTCGGCGCGACGTTCCTGACCCTGCTCAACCGCATCGGCGGCGCGCAAACGTTCTGGTTGTACGCGGCATTCAATTTCGTGTTCATCGGATTCACCTGGGCTTTCGTGCCGGAAACGCGCGGCGTCACGCTCGAGCACATCGAACGCATGCTGATGTCCGGAGAATCGCTGCGCCGTATCGGCCGCTAGCGCTGCACGTATAGCGCACGCTCGCTGCCACAGCGGGTCTCCACCTACACATGTGCTCCGTTTCGATGATCTCGCGCTGCGCCGGGGAGCCGTTTCTGCTCATCGAACACGCTGGTCTGGGAACCCTGTGGTGACGATTGCGCGATCGATCACCGCTACCTTTGCTGGCATCCGACCGACGGACATCATTGGATTCATTGTTGCGCGACTTATCGAGTTCGCGCATCTGTGCGAAGTTACACTCGGACACAAATGGATGATGCGACCTCGACCCCACACGCTCGGCGCGACACTGCAACGCGCCGACCGGTTCACGGTTGAGGTACGACTGCGCAATAGAGCAGGTAAGGGCGCCTTCTGCCAGCACCGGTCTGGCCCGCCCGGCTCATGAGTTTAGTTATATGCGTGGCGAGTGTGCTCGCCTCGGCATCCGACAGGTGAACCACGCGTGCCAGTTTCGCGACCACTTGTTTTCCTCGTGATGCAATCTTCCGCATGCGCGGTTGGCCGCTGGCAGAAACGTCATAGAGCGTGCCTTCATCGGGTCGGCTCATGTGGACTGCCTCAAAAGCTGCCTTCACGTCGCTCAGGAAGCCGTTGGAGTCTGAACCGAAATGCGCCGGAACGAAAAAAGCTCTCGCCCTCGCACGGTAATACTTGATCGGCCTTCCATTGCGCGGCACTTCATGGGTGGACTCAATTAACTTGAGGCCGCAAAGCCGGCGAACATGATAGTGAAGCAAACTCAGCGTCATGCCGGTGCTGACCGACAATTCCTGCAGCGAGTGGCCGCGGTCGACCAGGTGCAGCAGGAGACGACGTTGCCGCGGATCGGCCAGCACTCGCGCCGTCGCCACACTGTCGATCGTCATCTGATCGCGCACGTGATCACCTATACCGGTCTGCCTTATTCAATACAAACTATATCGTTTGAAGTAGAACTTACGCCAGTATCGCCAATCCGGCGTTGGAGACACTGGCATGTTCATAGCGAAATATGCGGGAAAGCGTGGCGCGTTTGTGGCCTCGTCAACCAAAGCACTTGCTAGCGGACTTCTGCTCCTCGCGTGCACTAGCTCTGTCGCTACTGCCGAGCAGCGACCCGCAGACGATAAGACTATTGCAGAACTGAACTCGACCCTCGACAAATTAGTCAAAGCTGATCAATTTTCTGGCGTTGTACTGTTTGCCAAACACGGCAAAGTACTCTTTGAACGCGCATACGGTCAGGCGGACCGTGCCTTCGCGGTTCCCAATCGCCTCGACACCAAGTTCAACTTCGCTTCGATGGGAAAAATGTTCACGGCCGTAGCCATCATGCAACTGGTTGAACAGGGGAAAATTTCGCTGGACGACAGGCTTTCAGTCGACCTTCCCGACTATCCCAATAAGGAAGTAAGCCAGAAGATCACGATCCGCCAGTTGCTGAGCCATACATCGGGTCTCGCAGACTTCTTCGGCCGGCAATTTGCAGACAGCAACATGTCCCGTTTCGACACGCTGGAATCACTATTGCCATTGTTTGTCGACAAGCCGCTGCAGTTTGAGCCGGGGACAAAATGGTCCTACAGCAATGCCGGGTTTATTGTGCTCGGGCTGGTCATTCAGCGGGTCAGTGGACAAAGCTATTACGATTATGTGCGCGAGCACGTCTATAAGCCTGCGGGCATGGTGAATACCGACAACTGGCCGGCGGATGCGGACGTGCCAAATCGCGCAGTAGGCTATACCTACGCCGGGCAGCCCGAACATGCGCCACGCAAGTCCAATATCTTCATGCTTCAGCGCGGCGGCTCTGCCGGCGGCGGCTACTCCACCGTTGAGGACCTCTTCCATTTTGCCGAAGCTCTCGAGTCGCACAAACTTCTGAGCAAAAACGACACAGAGCTGCTGACGACCGGTCAGTTCGCGACGCACCATGAGGACGCCAGGTACGGTCTGGGATTCGAAGAAACGCTGATCAACGGTGTACGCATTGTGGGCCACAGCGGTGGCGGCCCCGGTATTCAATGCATTCTGGACGTCTACCCGAACGATGGCTACATAGTCGCGATCATGACCAACTATGACAACGCGATGGCGGCGGTAGACGCACGTCTTCGTTCGTTGTTGTCGGGAAAGCTGCCGCCAGCGGAAAAGGTTCTCGACCGAACCTCGCTGGCTATCTTCGGCGGCGATTACGCGCCGATCGTTCCGGAAGGCATTAAGATCATGGGAACACCACCACCGATTACGGTTACGCCGACCTCTGTGGGAATTGACGTTAACCCAGGAATGGGTCCGAGCTTCCACTTTGTGCCGATTTCCGATATCGAGTTCGTCGACGAAGACAATCCGACACTTCACCTTCTCTTTGAGAAAGATGCGGGTGGCCAGGTGAGGTGGTTGAAGACGACGACTGGATTCGGTCCGGTCCCGCCGATAACAGCAACTAGTTGCCGTAATGGTCAAAGCCGTGAAAACGATTTTGTGTGGCTTCGCGTTGTGCTATAGACCGCTTCGTGGGAATCAGGAGCTCGACGAAGAGCACGGATCGCAGGCCGAGATGGCATTGGCGTGAGGCGGATGCTGCTTGCTTAGGACAGAGGCGTTCCCGAAGAAGTCTTCAGCGCGATACTGATGGCCAGGCGAGATCGCGGGCATGATCGCGCGCAACAAGCCGCGCACTCGCTGCTGAAGTCAGGGACTCCTGGGAGAATCGTATGCCACACGTCGCCTGGTTTGCCGCTGTTGTCGCCACCGTCGCAGCCTTCGTTTTAGGCGGCCTGTGGTACGGGCCGCTTTTTAGCAAACCGTGGATGCGCGAGATGGGAGTCGGCCGCGACTTCAAGGCCCGTGTCAGTCGTCCGGTGCTTTTCGCAGTCGCGATCGCACTTAATTTCGTTGCCGCGGTTGTGTTCGGGCTTTTCGTTGGCCCCGCACCCAGGCCAGTGCTTGCTTTGGGGGTTGGGGCCGCAATCGGACTGGCTTGGGCCGCGCCGTGGATGGTAATTGTTTATTTGTTCGCGGCGCGTAGTTTCGTACTCGCTGCGATCGATGCGGGTTATGTTGCGGCACAGTTCATTTTATTCGGCGTCGTCTTCTGGATGTTTGGATAGTTCACCCACAATTACGACCTAGCTGCGGATAGACTCTTCGACTCGATGGGCGAGCGGCTGATCCGAAGGTCGACTTCATGCCAGTCGAAACGCGTGTCTGCAACTATCGACGACGGCACGGGGGTATTTTTGGGGGTATCCAGGTCTTTGTTGAGGTAATTTATTGATAGCAAACAATCGTGTAGCGTTCGGCTGTGATGCCCTCCACCGCACCAGTGTGTATTTAAGTTCTTTTGTAACTTGATGTCGCCCTTCGGGCGATTTGGGAAACGTTTGCCGCGCCGAGAGTAGGGGAAAGGCAGTCTGACCAGGTTCCGCGGACTCGGTTCTAAGTTGTAAGTTCTGGGTGGAAGTGATACCTACATCAGGCGACTCAAGCGAATTTTCGGGTCCGATCAGAGGCGCAACAGGCGGCGATTGTTGTCACCGGCGTCAGCGTCTCAATGGCGACGGTCTCTATCGAATGGCCCCGTGAGTGCTACACGCATTTCGAGCGACTCAACGATTTCAATTCAGCTCATCCGGCAACTGAATCCCGCGCAAAAGTGGCAAGATAGTCGATAGCAAATCGAACCTCGCAGGATTCATTTCGATGCGAAACATCCGTCCGAGCCAGGCTGTTTTCGCGGTGACGCTCCTGCTCTACGGAATCTTCGCCATCGTCAAAGCCGATTTCGCGCCGCCGTGGGACGATGCACCGAAGACATGGCCGGCACGCGATGCTCTCGCGTATTTGTGTGACTTCATCTCCATCGCGGCAGGTGTCGGTTTGCTCTGGCATCGCGCGTCTGCGTTCGTCACCCGAGTGTTACTCGCGTGTCTTTTGCTGTGGATGCTGCTGGTGAAAGTGCGCTTCATCCTGATCGCACCGACAGTGGAAGGTTCGTATCAGAGTTGGGGTGAGACGGCTGTAATCGCGGCGGGCGCGTGGGTGTTGTATGTGTGGTCGGCGCCCACATGGGATCGACGCAGACTCGGATTCGTCGCGCGCACGTCGGGACTTGTCTGCGCGCGAATCATGTACGCACTGGCGATGATCGCCTTCGGTCTTTCGCATTTCGCGTATCTGGAATTGACCGCGCCGCTGATTCCGGTTTGGCTACCGTGGCATGTGGCGTTGGCATATTTCACGGGCGGCGCTTATCTGGCCGCGGGTGTGGCGATCATTGTCGGCTTCTGCGCACGCTGGGCGGCGGCACTTTCCGCGTTGCAGATGGCGCTCATCACTGTGATCGTGTGGATACCACTGGCTCTCGCCGGCGGTGCTACGGCGTTCCAGTGGCGGGAATTCGCGCTGTCATGGCTGCTGACCACGGCGGGGTGGATCGTGGCTGATTCCTATTCGACACGCGCGGCCATCGATCCCGCGACCACGCCGCAGTAAGCGCAGTCTTATCGAGCCGTCGGCGCCGGCCGTTCGGGTCCGTCGATCCAGCGGCTGATGCGCCAGTGTCCATCGGGCTGTCGTCGCCATATCTCGACGCTGCGGAACACCGTGGTCTTTCCGGCATCCGCGCCGCGCTTCATCGTTTGCTGCCACGTATCGCGCACGACGGCCATCGATGTGTCGACGATGATTTCGTTGATCGTCAGTTGGTAGGTCGCCTCGACAGGACCGCCTTTGTCCGCGTAGGCGCGTTCGCGTGCGTAGGTGTCGTCTTCGCCGTCGGGCGGCCAGCCGATCAGATCGGGCGCCCAGACATCCATGGCGGCCGCATAGTCGCCGCGATTGGTCGCATCCATCCATCGCTGCAGCGACATGCGGATTTCCCCTTCCGCCGACGTGGCGCTTGCAGGAGAGTCCGCGGCAAGCGCCTGCGTACAGATCAGAAATGAAAATGCAATCCGTAGAAACATATGAATCCCCTGAAAAATAGTTGCGATGGGTTTGCGTTATCCGGTGTCGCACCGAAAAAATCCATCCGGTTGCGCCGAGCGGTCCCGCATGTGCGACGAAGCGTTTCGACGATGTCGATTATCGCGCGCGTCAGTGATCGCTGCGGAACATTTCGCGTTCGCGCCGGACTGAAGTCGGCGCCCTCCCCAGCACTCGGTGAAAAACACGGTTCATGTGGCTTTGATCGCAGAAGCCGGCATCGATGGCGATATCGGCCAGATCGCGCGTCGATTCGCGCAGCAGACGTGCCGCGTGCTCGACGCGAAACCGTGCTGCCGCTTCCTGCAAGCCCTCGCCCGCCGCGCGCCGGTAAGCCGTTCCGATCCACGACGGACTGCGCCCCATCTCGTTGGCGAGTTCCGCGATGTGTCGACGCGGGTCCACGCGCAGTTGCGCCTCGATCGTACGCATCCATGGGGTGGACGATCGCGGCGGCTGTCGACGCGCGGCGAACAATAGACGGCGAACGGCGCTGCGCAGATATTTCTCCGAAATCATCGCGCCGCAGTCGATGGCCAGCGCGCGAGCGATCGCGCCGCCGGCGCCGCCGGTGCGCAGGAATACGGCGTCGGCCGGAATTTCCGCCAGTCCGAGCCACGCAGGATCGAACTCTATCTCGATCTGCTCGAATCCGACCTCGCCCACCACGTTCCGGTGCACCACGCCCGCGCGATAGAACACGACGGAAGGTCCGGCGATCTCGTGTTCGCAACGTTCGGTCATGTTGCGATAACTGCCCATCACGTACAGCGAAACAATCGGCCAGTCGTGTGCGTGTTCGCCCACCACCGCGCGGCTCGGATCGATCACCCGGCGCACTGTGGCGCCGTCGAATTTATGCAGTACGGACATCGTCCCAACCGTCGGTCTGATGTTCTGATGTAGGAGCGCCGGCAGACTTCGTCAAGCGCCGGCACCTTGAATCCGTCCAAGACGGCCTCGCAGCGCGAGAGTAGCGTACGACGCCGTACTCACAAAGCGGGCACGTTTTTCGATATGCGCCAATTCGTTAGTGTTTTTCATATCGCGATATTTCTTTTGGTTCCGTTCGGGATCGTGTTGTCGACCCCGAGCGCCGCGGATACGCTGCCGAACGACTGCCGGATCGGCAGCTATCGGCTCGCCGATGGCTCGGCCATCGATATCGCGCCGTCCAATGGCGATACGTTGCGCTGGCGAAAGTTCGACGGCACCACCGGTGCGCTGCATATGCACGCCGACGGCACATGGACGAGTACACAAGGCTGGTCGGATACCGCTGACGGAATTACGGTCACGTTCGGCGGTTGCGACGATGCGAAGATCACGTTCGGCGGCGCATCGGGTACGCGCATCGCCTTCGACGTGCACGAGACGGCATTCGACAGTCACGACACCCGACTTGTCGGACGACTGGTGATGCCGCCCGGAAACGACAAGGTTGCTGTGGTCGTCTTGGTTCACGGATCCGAACCCGACTCGGCGCTGGACTCCAACCCTCTGCAACGGATGTTGCCGGCACAAGGCATCGCGGCTTTCGTCTACGACAAGCGCGGCACGGGACGTTCCGGCGGAAAATACACACAGGATTACCCGTTGCTCGCCGACGACACGGCAGCCGCGGTGCGCATCGCGCGCCAGCTAGCCGGCGCACGGCTGGCACGCATCGGATTTCAGGGCGGCAGCCAGGCCGGCTGGGTGGTGCCGCTGGCGGCGGCGCGCGTTCGGGTCGATTTCGCGATCGTGTGTTTCGGACTCGCGGTCAATGCCATCGACGAAGATCAGCAATCGGTCGAACTGCAACTGAGCGAGAAAGGCTACTCGCACTCCGACATCCGCAATGCGCTGAAGGTGGCGAGCGCCGCGGAAAATATCGTCGCGAGCGATTTCTCGTCGGGCTTCGCCGAACTCGACCGTCTGCGTGCGCGTTACCGCGACGCACCGTGGTACAAGGATCTGCGCGGCGATTACACGTATCTCGTCCTGCCGAAAACAGACGCCGAATTGCGCGCCATGGCACCCGAGTTCGACTGGCACACGCCCTGGCACTACGATCCGATGCCGGCGCTGCGTGCCTCGCACACACCGCAACTGTGGATCATCGGCGGCGAGGACTACGAAGCGCCGAGCACCGAAACACGCAAGCGGCTCGCCGCGCTGATCGCCGAAGGGCGCGACTACACGATCGCCTATTACAAACAGGCCGAACACGGCATGACGTACTTCACGACCGATCCGGCCGGCGAACGCATCTCGACGCGCTATGCGCCGGGATACTTCGATCTCATGCGCGATTTTGCGCTGTACGGCCGGCTGCCCGGAAATTACGGCGACGCCGAGTTGACGCGGCCGCGCGGCCGCACGCGCTGACGCGTCACCGCACCAGCGCGCTTTCCGCTTCGCTGCGTTCGCTCGGCGACAATCCCGCCGCGACTTCGCGATAACGTGCGCGAAGTTGCTCGCTGCCGGGCATCACGCGAGCTAGCGCGATCAGCATCTCTTTGCGGTCGTAGGACGAATGCGCCTGCGCGGCAGCGTCGAGCACGGCGTTGGCCGCGCGCGGACCGAAGTTTGCCGTTTCCATCAACGCCATCATCGCGTCGCGGCGCTGATAGTCGGAATTGATTGCTTCGGCCGACTTCGCGTAGCGGTCGGCGATCGCTTCTCCGTTGCGCGCGCGCTTCGCGGCCAATTTCAGCACTTCGTCGCGGTCGTAATCCGAACGCATCGACGAACTCGCCTCGATCACCGCATCGATCTGCCTATCATCCGCGGTGTTTTGCGACAGCATCGCCTCGTAGGCGCGGCGCATATCGTAATCGGAGCGCAGGCCGCGCGCGGCGTCGAACCAGGCCTGACGCACCTGCGGCGCGTCGGCCAGACGCGGTACGGTGTCGACCAGCATTTCCGCGCGATCGTAATCGTTGTTGAAACGCCCGACCTGTTGCAGGAACGTGACCTGGCGTGCCGCATCGAGCGATTGCGTCTCGAACAGACGCGTCAGCGCCTGGCGGCGTTCGTAGTCGGAACTGAAGTTGCCGGCCAGCGCGATGGCGCGATCGAGATCGTCCGTGCCGAGCTTGCCCAGATCGAGCAACGTGCGCAGATAGATGCTGCCGGCGTAATCCGAATGCAGGTGCGCGATTTCGTCGAGCACGCGTTTGGCCCCGCCTTGCGCGTACAGCCGCTTCGCGCGGGCCTCCGCATCGATGCCGCTGCGCTCCAGTTCGGTCGCCGCAATCGTCATGAACGCGCGCGCCTGGTCGTCATACGGATGTTCCGTGTTGTCGACGAAATAATGCCGTTCGAGTTTGCCGCCGCGTCCGGTCAATTCGATACGCTGCTTCTTGCCGTCGGCGTTTTCCTCGAGCTTCGCGGTGCCGCCTTCGCTCAAACCGACGATTTCGTTTTCGGCGTCGTTCAACTGCAGCTTGCCGTGAATGTTCGCAGTGAAACTACGGTGGTCGTCGGAAAAGCTGATGACCGTGGAGTCGTCGTCATCGCTGTGGATACTGACCGACGATTTGCCTTTCTTGCTGTCGGCGAGTGTGGCGTCCAGCGATACGTGTGTGCCGTTGGACGCCGACGCAGCCTGCGCGAGCCCGGCGTCGATACCGACGGCCGGCAACGCCAGTGCGCACAAGACGAGCGCGGACAACGCGACGGCGCGCGCGCCGATTCCGGATGCAGCGGTTTCCATGGCAACTCCTTCGAGCAGTCGATCGATGCGAAGCATGAGTGAAGAGCGCCGCGCGGCCATCGCCGGCGCGAGATCGAACGTGCGCGACCCGACTTGATGTTCGGCGCACACGGCAAGACATTCGGCCAGACCGCGCGCATTGCCGAGACATCCGGCCGCGAATGCGTCGCAGGCCAGTTCGGCGAGTTCATCGAGGCGGCGTTGCGCGATCGCGCCGGGCACGAACCAGAAGATCGCGCGCCAGCAGGCGCTCAGCGATTTCCATATTGGATCGTGCCGCGCGATGTGTGCGGTTTCGTGCGCGAGCATGGCGCGCAGGTGTTCGCGATCGAGCGACTCGACGGCCCACGCCGGCAGCACGATGCGGCAGCCGTGCAGCGCGACCGGACTCGACAACGCATCCATGACGAACAGCGCCGGTGGCGCGATGTGCGCGCGCTCGGCGATTGCCGCGGCGTCGCGGGCGAGATCGTTTTCGTCGAGCGGCACCGCGTCGGCGAACGCGCCAAACAGACGACGCCATTGCAGCGCGGTTCTCCCGAGCATGATCAGCGCGCCGATCAACCACAGCGCAATCGCCCAGCGTGGCGATGGCCAAGTAAAGGGTGTCGTCGCATTCGTCTTCATCACAGAGGGCGCGGGCTGCGGTGCGCTCGACGTCTGCTTCGGCCTATCCGCGACGACGATCGGCGCGGGCGACAGCGGCGGCATGACGGCCGTCGCGAGCGGCGCGTGTTGCTCGGGCAAATGCAGACGGCCGGCGAGTGGCAATTGCCCTGACGCGATCTGCAGCGTCGCCGTCAACACGCCGCCGAACAATGCGCTGCGCCAGAGCAGTTCGCGCCAGGCGTTGCGCAGTGCGAACGCGCGATCGATCGCTGCCGCAGCGATCAGCAACAGCACGCCGTGCAGCGCGACGGTCAACAGCCATGCGACGACGATGTTCATGTCAATCTCCCCGACGTTCGGATTTGGCCAGCCGCTTGCGCACGCGGTCCAGATCGCCCGGCGCGATGTCCGACTCGCTGACCAGATGCGCCACCAGCTCGCGCGCGTCGCCGCCGAACAGGCTGCCGATCAGATCGGCCACCATCGAGCGGCGCACCTGCGGCTCGCTGACCACGGCGCGATAGACGAGCTGTCGTCCTTCGCGCCGCTTCTTCACCACGCCGCGTCTCTCCAGCCGCGACAGCAGCGTCGCTACGGTCGTGTATTTCAGTCCGCGTTCCTCTGCTAGAGCGGCGGCGACGTCGCTTACGCTGGTTTCGCCGCGGCTCCACAGCACGCGCATCAAGATGATCTGCAATTCACTCAGTGCGACGTCGGCGCTCATGATGTTCAACGACAAGTGTAGTACTACATTTGTAGTAGATTTCTGCGTCGAGTGCAAGTACCGCAAGGAACGACACGCATTCACGCCCGTCTGAAGCCTTCCGTTAGAATGAGTGCGGACCAGTGGGCGGCGAAGGTGGGTTCGGGGGTGATCAGCAACACGATCGGACGAAGGCAGTTTCTGCAGACCGTTCTCGCGACTGCGCTTCCGATCGGGCTTTCTTCCTGTGCGGACCGGAAGCGCGGCGTGTTGCAGGTCGGCGGATTGCCGGTCACGTGCAATCTCACACTGCCCGTCGCCTGCCTTGCGCGCGAAAACGCCAACAAGGCCGCGATCGGCGCGCCTGGTTTCGAGTACGAGTACAGCAAGTTCAACGGCTGGCCGGAAATCAAGGAATCGCTGATGACCGGCCGCATCCAGGCGGCGTACATGCTCGCGCCGCTGGTGATGGATCTGGCGGACAAAAAGATTCCGGTGAAGATCGTCTCGCTCGGCCATCGATCGGGCGCGGTGATCATGGTGCGCACCGATTCGCCGTATGAACACTTCCGGCAACTGGCGGGCAAGCGCATCGCCATTCCGAGCCGGTTCGCCGTCGATTTCCTGTTCCTGCGCAAGATGCTGGCGCAGGAAAACATGACGCCGGCGGATGTGCAGATCATCGAGATGGCGCCGCCGGACATGCCAGCGGCCTTGTATGCGAATGCGGTCGATGCGTATTGCACCGGCGAGCCGTTCGGTGCGGCCGCGCAAAGCGCGGGCTATGCCAAGCCTTTACGGATGACGCGCGACGAATGGCGCAACTATATTTGCTGCGTGTTGACCGTGCGCGAGGAACTCATCGCAGAGAATTCCGCACTGGTGCAGGACCTCGTCAATCACGTGCTCGGCGCGGGCCAATGGCTCGATGCGCAGCAAGGCAATCGCGACAAAGCCGTCGCCATCGCGGCCGGCCGCCGCTTCTTCAATCAGGATCCAAAGATCCTGAAATTCGTGATGGAGAATCCGACCGATCGCGTGACCTACGGCGATCTGCGCATGATCCGCAGTGAATTCGAGGATCTCATGCAGCTATCGATGCAGGCCGGCACGATCAGTCATCCGATTGCCTACGAAACGTATGTCGATGAATCGTTCGCGAGCCGCGCGAACGCGGCGCAGATCGCATTGTGATGAAAAGCATCGCACTGCTCATCGCCTTGTTTCTCACCGCAGCGACGGTGCACGCCGATGACACGACACTCAAAGCCGGCGTTTTCGATCCGCCCCGCGCCGCGCCGGATTTCACGCTGCAAGGTTCCAACGGCTCGGAATTGAAGCTGAGTGCGTACCGCGGCAAAGTCGTACTGCTCGGATTCGGATTCACTTCCTGCGCGGCCGTTTGCCCGATCACGCTGGGCACGCTGGCGCAGGTGCGCAAGAAACTCGGCGCGCAGGCCGATGAGCTGCAGGTGATCTACATCACGGTCGATCCCGAGCGCGACGATGCGCCACGTCTGAAAAAATATCTGTCGGGATTCGATCCCACATTCGTCGGCGGCACCGGCAGCGACGCGCAACTCACCGCGGTGCGCAAGGATTTCGGCATCGCCGCCGAGAAGGTGGCCGGTCCGGATGGCAGCTTCACGCATTCGTCGTTCATCTATCTGATCGATCGCGATGGTCGCCTGCGTGCGCTGATGCCGTTCGGTCATCCGGCCGACGACTACGTGCACGACATCCGCCTTCTGCTGGCCGCGCCATGAAGTTGCTGCGCATGATCGCGATCCCGCTTGTCGCCGGCGCGCTCGGTGTGGTCGCGTGGGCGGCGCTGGCACCGGTGCAGTTCGCTTCGCGCGAGGAAGTGTTCGAGATTCCGAAAGGCACCTGGGCGCGGCGCATGTCCGGCGACAAAGTGGAAATCCTGCCGTCGCAAATCCGGCTTACGCTGAACGTCCACGACGTGCTGCTGCTGCGCAATCTCGACGACGTGCCGCAAGTGTTCGGCCCGACCATCATGA
The DNA here is from genome assembly GCA_963708785.1 of uncultured Gammaproteobacteria bacterium. Taxonomy (GTDB): domain Bacteria; phylum Pseudomonadota; class Gammaproteobacteria; order Xanthomonadales; family Rhodanobacteraceae; genus Rudaea. The sequence continues at coordinate 89,941 of CAVPTJ010000011.1, read as the reverse complement.
TGCCGGGCCAGAGTTTTCGTCTTCCCTTCGAGGTCGCTTCCGTGTATTCGTTCGCGTGTACCGCCCACATCAGCGGCCAGATGACGATCGTCGTCGAGCCGCAACCGCTGTCGCCGTGGGCGCGGTTGCGCTGGCGCAGCATCGCCTTCTGGAACGCTGTCGCATGATCGCGGCCGAACGCGTGCTGCCGTCGCTTGCCGTCATCGCGCTGATCATCGGCGTGTGGTGGCTGATCGTCGTCGCCACGGGAAGTGTGGTGTTCCCGACGCCATGGCAGGTGATCATGGGCATCGTCGAATTGACGCGCGAGGGTACGCTGTTCGACGACATCGGCGCGTCGCTGTTCCGCGTCGGCGTGGGATTCGGACTCGCCGTGATCGTCGCCGTGCCGCTGGGCTTGTGGATGGGCTGGGTCAAAGGCGCGTATGTCACGTTGAATCCGCTGTTCCAGATCCTGCGGCCGATCTCGCCGATCGCGTGGATCCCGATCGCCATATTGTGGTTCGGTGTCGGCAACGTATCGCCGATTTTCCTGATCTTCATCTCGTCGGTGTTTCCGATGGTGGTGCAGACCGTCGCCGGCGTGCACACGATCGAGAAACGCTATCTGCGCGCGGCGGCGAACTTCGGCGTCTCGCGCGCCACGCTGTTCCGGCAAGTGGTGATCCCGGCCGTATTCCCGCAAATCATCGTGGGCATGCGCATCGGCCTGGGCGTGGCGTGGCTGGTCGTGGTCGCCGCGGAAATGATCGCGCTGCGTTCGGGCCTGGGTTACCTGATCATCGATTCGCGTAACGCCGGCAATCGCTACGACCTGGTGATCGCCGGCATGGTCATCATCGGACTGATCGGCTTGCTGCTGGACAAACTGATGCGTCTGCTCGAAGGCTTGAAAGTCGTGAGGTGGCGCTATGCCCACTGAGAGCATCCCGCCAAAGATCAGCGTCGAAGGCGTCGCGAAAAGTTTCGTGACGGATCAGGGCATGCTGCACGTGCTCGACGACATCAGCCTCGATGTCGGCGACGGCGAGATCGTCGCCATCGTCGGACCATCGGGCTGCGGCAAGTCGACGTTGATGAGCATCGTCGCCGGCTTCGATCGTCCGGATCGCGGCTGCGTGCGCGTCGACGGCGTGGAGCAGAGTAAACCCAGTTCGCGCGGCATCCTTATCTCCCAAGCCGGCTCGGTGTTTCCATGGCTGACCGTGCAGCAGAACCTGATGTTTGGATTGACCGGCCGCGAACGCGGTGAGAAGAAACAGCTCGCCGATCACTACGCGGAGATGGTCGGACTCAAAGGCTTCGAGGGGCGCTATCCGCACGAACTTTCCGGCGGCATGATCAAGCGCGTGGAACTGGCGCGCGCACTCGTCGTCAAGCCGGAAATCCTCTACATGGATGAACCGTTCTCCGCGCTCGATGCACTGCTGCACCTGCGCATGCGCACCGAGCTTTTGCGCATCCTCGAGCAGGAGCGCCACACGGTCGTGCTGATCACGCACGATGTCGAGGAGGCGATCCACGTCGCCAATCGCGTGATCGTACTTTCTATCCGGCCGACCACGATCAAGGCGACGTTCGACGTTCCGTTCGCGCATCCGCGCAAACTTTCAGGCGCGCCGGTACAGGAGCTGCGGGCTGCGATCCTGCGTGAGCTTGGTGTGGATAGTTATTCGATGTAGTTCTCAATATCGACGTTCGATAACGCGGGGAGACGAATCTTGAAACTCAACTTGCTGCTCGTGCTCGGGTTGCTTTGCAGTCCAGCCGCGGCCCATGCGCAATTCAACGACGCCGCGCGCCGCCTGAGCGCAACCATCGACGCGATGGACGTGGAACATCACTGGCCCGCCGGCGAGCACGTGAACTGGGAAACCGGTTCTCCCGACGGTCGTCCGGAAAAGACCGAAGGCCGCCACACGCACTGCAGCGCGTTCGTCGCCGCCGCGGCGAAGCGGCTTGGCATCTACATCCTGCGCCCGCCCGATCACGGCCAGATCCTGCTGGCCAACGCGCAGTACGACTGGCTGTCGTCAGGCGATGCGCGCGGCTGGCACGCCGTCGGCGACGGTTGGGAAGCGCAGCAGCGCGCCAACTCCGGCACGTTCGTGGTAGCCGTCTATAAAAGTCATTACGACAACAAGCCAGGACACATCGCCATTGTGCGGCCGGCGATCAAGAGCCGCAGCGCCGTCGAGCGCGATGGTCCTGAAATCGCGCAAGCGGGAACGGTCAATTATTCGAGCACGACGCTTCGACACGGGTTTGCAGGCCATCCGCTGGCGTGGTCGCGTGGTGAAGTTCGCTACTACGCGCACGAGTTGGGGCGCTAGTGCGTCCCGTCTGCCGCGGCATGTGGACGCACGTAAAACCTAACAGAACGCTTTTATCGAGGAAGAGATTCGACAAAGTCGAGTAGCGACAACTCCATCAACTCAGCCAGGATTTAATTCCTCTGCGTCCACTTCAACGGCCATCTGATCACCGTTGCAACGATCGCGGCTTGGAATCGGAACCGACCGTTGGTTTCTGCACCTCTTCTGAGTCCGACAATGTTCTCAAGAAAGCAACGATTGCCGATCGCTCCGACTCTGTGACCTGCGCCGCATGATCAGCTTGCTGCGACCGATAATAGATTTCGTGATCAACGGCCTGTTCCAATGTCGCGATATGACCATCGTGCATGTACGGCGCGGTCAGCGCCACGTTGCGAAGCGATGGCGTTCGATATGCACCAATATCGTTGGGCCGTTGAGTGACCACGAATCGTCCCAACGACGCCCAGCGCGAGTCGCTCAAAATGCGATTGCCAAGCGCCGAGTCGGTTAGCGAGAGTGTTACGACTTCACGGGCGAGATCGGCCAACGTATGCGACGAATCGATAAGCGGGGCCGCTGTAAAATGATACTCGTCGTCGTGGAAGCGCCCATCCGGCACCACCTGATGGCATTGCGAGCAACCGGCAACACCTTCAAATAGTTCGCGCCCATGCTGGGCTTGGGGAGGCAATGCGCTTTGATGAGCGTTTGCGAGATCGAACTCGCTGCTGCCGGTCTTTAAGGAAACAACAAAACTGCTTAGAGCCAGCGCAACGTCATCGAGTGTCGGATCGTTGTTGCCAAATGCGGCGCGAAACGCCGAGGCAATTTCCGGGTTCGCGCGAATGCGCTGCACGACTTCATCCTGCGACGAAAGCCCTAGTTCCGCGCGATTCGTGAACGGGTCCATGACTGCCTGTTCCAATCGCGTACGCCTTCCGTCCCAGAAAAAGGCGCGGTCCTGCGCGACACCAACCAAGCTTGGCGCGTTGCGCGTACCCACCACACCGTGTGCGCCAATACTTAGAGGCTTCGGATCCGCAAATGCGTGATCGGGCGCATGACAACTCGAACAGCTGGTGTGGCGATCGTCACTTAATGCGGTCGAGAAAAAGAGCACTCGACCAAATTCCGATAGCGCCGGTTGACGAAGATCGTTGGCGACGCCGGTCGCGCCGGTCACGCAAAAGAGCGCAATTGTGCGTAGCACGTAGCGTCGCAACCAACAACTGTCAAAGCATGCAATTGACATATGCAAGACGTATTTTCATGCTGCAGTGAGCAAATCCCGTGGTAGCTCAATGTAACGCGGGACTTTGCTGAAGCCAATCGGTGCGAGTCGCGACAGAGGCCGGCGTCTCCTCGCGAATGACGGGGAGATGTAATGCTTGCAGTACGTATGTGGTGCCGCCGTGTCGTGCGGTGCGCGGTAAGCTTGATTCTGTTCATTCCTCTAGTAGCGCTGGCCGCGAGTTACGTCTACGACGCCAACGGACGTCTGCGCGCAGTAACCAGCTCCAGCGGCGCATCGAGTGAATACATTTACGACGCGCTCGGCAACATCTACGCGATCAATTCCATCCCCGCTGGTCAGCTGGCCATCTTCGCCTTTACGCCGAACCACGGGTCGATTGGCACGACGGTCACGATTGCGGGCCAAGGTTTCAGCACTACGCCGGCGTCGAATGTCGCGAAGTTCAATGGCGTGGCGGCGACCGTCTCATCGCCGGCCACCGCCACGCAGCTCAAAGTCACAGTCCCAACCGGCGCAACGACCGGCACTATCTCGGTGCAAGTCGGTACGGCGACTACCACCAGCGTTGATGTCTTCACCGTCACTGCGGATGCTGGTGTCGCGCCGACCATCAGCAGCTTCACGCCGGCAGTGATCGCCAGTGGTGGCGCGGTTACAGTTAACGGCAGTCATTTTGTTACGACGGCAGGTGCAACTACCGGCGCGATCGGCGAGATGAACGGCACGGTGTCGTCGCTTACCGACGGCCATTTCACACTGACTGCTTCGTCGGATGCCGCCTCCGGTTTCATCACTGCGACCACGCCGTATGGTTCTGCACTAAGCGCACAGCCACTGGTCGTGCTGCCCGCTGGAATCTCCGCATCGCAAATAACCGGCGTAGATTACCTCACCATCAACGGGTCCGCGCAGACGCTCAATGTCTCGGTGGCGAATTCTTACGGTGCCTATGTCTTTCAAGGCAGCCCCGGACAATACCTCTCCCTCCAATTTTCCAGCATCACGCCGACGAGCGGAGTGATATGCACGACGTACGACCCCGCACAGCGAGCGATTCTCAGTTCTTTGCTCGGCACGACGGTGAATGGCTCTCCCAATGCCATGACCATCCATTTCCCCGTACTGACGGACTCGGGTAGCTACTTAATCTTATGTGCCTCAGGCTCGAGCACAGCGCAGGTGACGGGCAGTTTAGTCAGTGATCCTGTCGTGCTGCGCGACGGTAGCTCAGTGGCTTTGGCAACAACGACGCCGTGGCAAAGTATTCGCGCCCTGTCTGAGATGTCGACAGGACAAAATCAAAGTCTCGGCATTAGCAGTCTGACCAGCACGCCCACCAGCACCGATCCCGTAAACGTTCAGGTTTTTCCGCCGGAGTCGCTGAACCCACAGACTACGAACGTCTCGGCACCCTGGAGTGTGGCTTGTTATATTCCGACGGCTTCCACTTGTCAGCTCATGCTCTTTCAACTGGAAACCGCCGGGACGTACGCAACACTTATTTCGTCAGCGGGCGCCGATACGTTGTCGCTCATGGGCACGCTGTCCTCACCCTCGACCAGCGCGCTAACCTTGGGAACCGCAAAATCATTTTCCGTAACCCGAAACGGGCAAACCGCTTTGCTGTCGTTTTCGGCGAACGCAGGCGATCGTTTGGTCGGATATTTGAACACCCCGACCACCTCACCCGCGGGCGGCCTCGTATCTGCCGTTATCGTTGATGCCAACGGTATCAGCCTGCCCGGTCCGAACTGGTCTTCTTACGGCACCGGGTCTTTCGCCCAGAACTACCCCGCGATTCCCGCCACTGGGACGTATCAAGTCCTCCTGGGTTCGCAATACGGCCAAACGTTTTCTGGTCAATTCACGGTGGCGCGAGATACCGTCAAGGCCCTGACGATCGATGGTACTGCTCAATCGGTTTCCACAACTGTTCCCGGCGCGAACGCCTACCTGACATTTAACGCCACAGCCGGGCAAAACCTCAGTTTGGCGCTGTACAACGGCGTCTACACGCCCAACACGGCAACCGCGGCGTATCTAACCATCTACACACCCGATGGAAATACCTACCAGACTTCTACATTCGGAACGGGCAATCACTACGACTTATTGAACGTACCGCAGACGGGAACCTACTCGGTGACCGTGCAACCCCAAACGCTGGAATCGATTAGCTTTACCGCGGCGGTGATGAACGCCGTTACCGGTTCGTTGACGATCGGGACAGCCAAGAGCGTGTCGCTGACGAAGCCGGGCCAAACGGCCTTATTCACGTTCAACGCCAACGCGGGTGACTTGTTGGGAGGTTATTTGTATAACCCGGTTACCTCACCGAGCGGCGACCCCCTTGCTGCGACCGTACTCAACACCAATGGCACGCAAGTCAGCGGCCCTTTCTGGGGCTTCTACAGCTCGAGCAGCTTTTTCCAGAACTACATCGCGATCCCGACGACGGGGACTTATGAAGTCCTGATCGAACCGCTCTATACCGAAACGAGTTCTGCACAGTTCACCATCGCTCGCGATCAAGCTACCTCCGCCACAATCAACGGCGCGGCCGTCAACATGAGCAGTACCGATCCGGGCCAGAGCGCATACATCACATTCTCCGGATCGGCGAATCAAAACGTTCGGTTCAATGTGTCGAGCATGACTAGCAACCCTGCGAACCTCGCACTGAATTACGTATTGACCAACTCGGCAGGCACCTCACTCGTCAGTTCCAGTTGCGGCCCACCTACCTGCAACGTTTCGCTGCCGACCTTGCCCGCGAATGACACTTATATGCTTACGACGTACGTCAGCGCCGGCACCTTCAGCTATACCGCGTCGTTGTTGTCGCCATGAACGGCCAATACAGGTTCAGCACCATGCGCTACGCTCGCTCAATTTATCCCTGCGCCCTCGCTGCGACTCGATGCGCCCTAGTAGCCGCGTTCGGAGCGCTTCTCAGCGCAGTACCCGCGCAGGCGAAAGCGTTGCAGGCTCCCATGATCGTGCCGCTCAGCGATCACGCGAAGGCTTCATCGATCAATGCGAAAACCGTCACACTGATGGGTCCGACCGGAGCGGTCGCAATCCATAGCAGCTTGCAGGCCGATCATTCGTCAGTGCTCATTATCCCGAAGCGGGATCTGATTCCCGGCGCACGCTATACGGCGTTTGTCCAAGGCGCCGTCAACGACCAGGGTCAAGGGATTCCTCTGGCAACCGCCGAAATCGAAATACCCGTTCAAGGGGAGCGGCCCGGTGCACGATTGGCGACGAGCGGCGAAGACGTGCCCAGGATTCATGCGGGAAGTGCCGCTGACGTGGCCATCTTTCAACGCGGATGCGATTCAGATGTCTCGCCAGTGCGTGGATATCAATTCTGTCATCGGGACTGGAGCGTGGCTGGAGGTGTTTTTCAAATTGGAAGGACGAACACACAAGCGCGGTGGCGTACCAATATCAATGAGCCCGACGTAGCCACTGCCAGCGATTTAGGAGCCGGCGCCATCCCAAACGGGGTGACTTCAGTTTTTGGCACGGTGCGACGGATCGACGATTCGCCGCTCGCGCATGTCAGCGTGACCATCGGTCAGGTAACGACCCAGTCCGATGCGGCTGGACACTTCGTCCTGGCGGGAGTGAGCGCGGGCCACCAGACCATGCGGGTGGACGGTGCCAGTGCGAACCGAAACGATGAGGAATATGGTGACTTTCTTGTTTCCGTCGACGTCCAGTCTGGCGTCGCTAATGCGTTGCCCTTCAACATGTACGTCCCGCGCATCGCTCCGATTGACAAGCTGACGATCACAGCGCCAACGGCGACCGAGACAATCCTCACCCATCCGGCGATTCCCGGTCTGGAAATCCACATTCCGCCACACACCGTATTCCGCGACCGCGACGGGCACATCCTGACGGAACTGGCCATCGTTCCGACGCCCGTTGATCGCTCGCCCGTTCCGCTGCCGGCGAATTTTCCCGTGTATTTCAGTCTTGAGCCGGGCACTGCAACCGTCGAGACCACCGACGACACGGACGGTGCAGGTATCAGCGTCGTTTATCCGAATTACGAGGAAGGCCAGCCCGCCAAGGATTATCCATTTTACGCTTACGACGTCGAGCGAGGCGGATGGGTCATCTACTCGATGGGCACGGTTACATCAGACAACGCGGCCATCAAACCCGGAACGAATCGAGTAGGCCCTCTTCGAATCATGCCCGCGGGGTACGGCACCGGCGGGACGCCCGCCGACAACAACTCACCATTATGTCTGTTTTGCTTTCGTTTTCCGCCCCCCGTCCCGCCGCCGCCGATGATTAGCACGAAGGCAGCCGACCCGGTCGACGCTTCAACGGGCGTGTTTCTACACCCGGTGTCCGACCTTTATGTCAACGACGTGGAGCCCATCAACTTTGGGCACAACTATCGTTCCGATACGTCCAGCGCCTACGGCTTCGGCCAAGGAACGCTGCACAGCTACGGCGCTTATTTGTACAACCCGTCTGGCTGCGCTGAGGCGGGAACGGTGCCCGAACTGGATTTCATTGATTCGCTCGGCCACAAATATGCATTCTTCAACACCCCTTCAAATTCTTCCATGTACACGCACTACGGTACGCCAAGCCGATTCTATGGGGCTCGGCTTATCGCGCTCAGTGATGGCCAACAGTTGTGGGTCGAATTGCCCGATGGAGAAGCTTACGCATTTTCCTACGGCTGTCCGAGCCAACTGATTTGGCAAGGTCGTTTGTCGGGCCAAGGCGTTTCATTGGTCTACACAGCCGGATTGCTGACCAAGATCATTTCCGCGAACGGTCGTTATGTCGCGCTCTCCTACAACGCCAGTAATTTCATTTCGCAAGCACGCGACCACACCGGCCGTGCGGTCAATTACACCTATACGGGCAATCAGCTTACAGAGGTCGACTATCCGGACAGCACGAGCGAGAAATATTCGTACGATGGCAACGGCAATATGCTCACCGTCGTCGATCGCCGCGGTAACACGGTGACAACCAATCAATACGATGCCAACCAGCGTGTGAAACAACAAACCCTGGCGGACAGCGCGGTATGGAAGTTCAGCTACACGCTGTCGGGAAGTACTGTTACCGCCACCGACGTGACGCGACCCAACAACGAAATCGATCACTACACGTTCGACGCCGCAGGCTATCCGCTGACCAAAACGCGCGCGTACGGTACACCGCTAGCGCAGACGACAACCAATGTCCGCGGACAACAGGAACTCGTAACCTCGGCGACGGACCCTTTCGGTCGAACAACCACTGTTTCCTATGATGCTTGGGGTGATCCGCTCACCGTCACGTATCTTTACGGCACCAGTTCGGCAGTCACTTATACGTTCACCTATACGTCCGACTATCACAAATTAGCGACAGCCAAAGATCCGCTGGGTCATGTCACTACCTACGGATACGACGCCAATGGGTGTTTGACGTCCATCAAAGATGCGCTAAGCCATACGACGACGATCACGTGCAACAGCGATATGCAACCGCTGACGGTCAAGGACGCGCTGAGTCACACCACCACTTTCGGCTACAACAACGGCGATCTGTACCAGGTCACGGACGCTTTGAGCCACACGACGACGCAGAGCACGGACGAACTGGGCCGCGTGATCGCAGTGAGCGATCCGTTGGGCCGCATCACGCGCATGACATACGACACGAACGATCGCGTTCTAACATCGACCGACGCGCTGAACCAGACCACGAACTACACCTACGACGGCAACGGCAACCTCACCGACGTGATCGATCCGAACGGCGGTCACACCAAGTACGGCTACGACACGCGCAATCGCAAGAACTCCCGCACCGACGCACTCACCAACGGCGAGAGCTGGACCTACGACGGTGAAAGCAATGTGCTGACCTACACCGATCGCAAGAGTCAGGTCACGCACTATCAGTACGATGCGCTGAACCGACCCTCCCTCATTACTTATCAGGACGGCAACACCGTTACGCCGACGTTCGACACGGCCAATCGCCTCACCTCGGTTGTGGACACCGTCTCCGGCACCATCAGCCGCAGCTACGACGGACTGGACAACCTGCTGCAGGAGCAGACGCCGCAGGGAACGGTGACCTACACCTACGACACCGCCAGCCGCCGTGCCACCATGACGCCGGCGAGCCAGACGCAGATCGTCTACACCTTCGACAACGCCGATCGGCTGACCAACATCGTCCAGGGCACACAGACGGTCACGATCGGCTACGACAACGCGAACCGGCGAACCAGTCTCACCTTGCCCAACGGCGTCGTCACGAGCTACGGTTATGACAACGCCGATGAGCTGACCACCCTGACGTACAAGAACAGTGCCGGCACGACGCTGGCCAGTACGACGTACGGTTACGACGCCGCCGGTCAGCGCATCAGTCGTACCGGCGGCTTTGGAAGTGATCTGCTGCCGACGCCGAATACTGGCACCAACACGTTCAATCTCAACAACCAGCAAACCGCTTGGAATAGCTTCACCCTCGGCTACGATCTCAACGGCGATCCGACCAGCAATGCCAGTACGAGTCCGGCCAACACGTACACGTTCGACGTGCGCCATCGGTTGACGCAGATCACCCAAGGTGCGAGCACGGTCGCAAGCTTCCAGTACGACACGTTCGGGCGCAGAACTCAAAAGACGATAGGATCGACCACGACCAGCTTCCTGTACGACGGCAACAACGGTGTGCAGGAAACGCAGGGAGCCACAACCGACACCATCCTGACCGGCTTGGGCATCGACGAACGGTTCGCCCGAAACGAGAGTGCCGGCACGCGATACTTCCTTGCTGACGCGCTGGGTAGCACGGTGGCGCTTACCGACAGTTCCCAGGCTGTACAGGCGACGTATAGTTACGAGCCTTATGGGGAAGTCACCGCCACAGGAAGCAGCGACAACTCCTACCAGTACACCGGACGTGAGAACGACGGCACTGGGCTGTACTACTATCGCGCTCGCTACTACAGCACCAGCCTGAAACGCTTCGTTAGTGAAGACCCGATGGGTTTTGCGGCGGGACTGAACAGCTACGCCTATGTCGACGATGATCCAGTGAGCTTTGTCGATCCTCAAGGATTAGAAACTGCATGGGTCACGGAGCACTATCAGCTGGATATTTCACATATAACGCCATGCGATATAGACGCGGCATTTAAGTTCTACATCAATTTGATCCCATTTGCGGGCGTTGGATTCGATCTTGCAACCGGAGGTTTGAAAGACGTGATGGGCGGCCTAGGGTCTACCTTTGACGCAGGCGCATCCATGATGAAGTCTTCAGCTTCGCAATCGGCCGGCGCAGCTGCGGCCTTGCCACAGAATATGTACAACAAACAGCGCGCAAACTATCAACGGGCAAGTGATGCTGCGCGAGAGGGCGGTCATTGGCTGCACCACTTGGGGCGTGGATTATTTTTTGTGAGTCTGGCGTACAACCTAAACGAGTACTACGAGGACTCGGAGAAATGCACATGCTCCGGAAAGTAGTCAGAGATCATCGAAAACTTTCGATCTGGTGCTTGCTGTGGGCCGCTTCGCAGGCAATCGTATGGTTACTCTGGCGACCAGAAAAGACGATTGCGATATTTCTTGGACTCGGCTGCGCGTTGGTGACATTACTGATGTGGATAGTGTTGCCACGTCTCAGGCGGCAAGGTCAGTCCACAAGTGCACGCTTTTCCATGTTCTTGGACGTGGCGGCGGCAACTTTTATGATCGTGGGATTCTTCACACCGATCGTCGCATTTCGCCTAATCAATGACGATTTTCATTGGCGCGTTGCCACGGTTCTAGGAATTTCTTCGTTCTTCGCTGCTGCTTTGGCGAGGAAGCTTTATACAAGTTCGACCGGATGGGACGGCGGTAACTGATTCGTCCAAGTATCACGGCATCGCAGGATAAAGCGCGCGGCGTTAGGGTTGATTTGAGTTTGACTGACGGTCATCGGAAGTGAGCGCACTTGTACTACTTCCTGGTCTAGATGGTTCGATGGCTCTATCGTCCGTGTTTGTTGCAGCGGCGCGATCAACATTTGATTCCGTTGTCACGGTTTCCTATCCGGCTGATCAAGTTCTCGACTACGGGGAGCTTGAAGCCCTCGTGCGAAATTCTTTGCCGAAAGAGACGCCCTACGTGCTTCTCGGGCAGTCCTTCTCGGGACCCATTGCGATTGCAATAGCAGCCCGTCAGCCGTCGGGGTTGATGGGCGTGGTTCTCTCCACAACGTTCTCCGAAAGTCCCGTACCTTGGCTGTCGCCGCTCGCTTCACTTGTTCGCATTGCGCCTGTTCGCTTGGTGCCCCGTGCTCTGCTGTCGTGGTGGCTGCTTGGGCGTTGGGCTACGCCGCAATTGGAATCGATGCTGCAAAGTTCGCTTCAAGCGGTGAAGCCGGCGGTGCTTCGTTCCAGGGCGGCGAGCGCATTGAGAGTTGACGTATCGTCTCGTCTGAAAGCGGTCTCGACGCCGGTGTTGTACCTTCGAGCGAGCGACGACCGGCTGCTGTCCCGAGCGGCAGGCGTGCGCATCCTTAAGGCGATTCCTCACGCGGAAGCGGCAGACGTTGTCGGGCCTCATCTGCTGTTACAGGCTTCCCCCGCAGCATGCGCCGACATCGTCGCGCGGTTCGCATCTCGGCTCGGCGTCTAGGAGCATAGTGGGCACACCCGACGCATCTTGCGATGGCAGCCGAAGGGGACCGATGAGCGCTTTTTAGTAAACAAAGGGGTCGAGGTAATCAATTGCGCGAGCCAGAGCGTTGATGTCCACGCCAGCGACAAGCGTACGCCCGAATCGGCCCAAATCTGAAACATTTGGCCTTCCAAGTGGTTCAACTTAAGCGTTTATCGCGTCGCTTTATGCTCTTCAGCGCGCGCAATATCAAGAAAATATAAAAAATATTTCACAAGTGGTCGAGCTTCTAGCCTGGACGCGTAGGTCATCCGGGGATAGCAGGAGTGCCGCGTATTTATGCGAGTGTGTCCCTTGTGTTTGAGCGTGGGGGAGCCGGATGGGGTCCCCGTTGCGCGAGATGCGCTTGGGTCCGCACGGGTGAGGGGGTGACCCGCGACTCAAGCATCTCCAATTCCCAGAGAAAGCTTTTCGCGGTGGAGACACCTTCGCGCGCCAGCAAGTTCAAACTGCCTTCTAGCAGCTTTCGCAAGTGCTCGACAGAAATGTCACTCCTCATGGCGAGCGTAGCCTCCGACACTCGCATTGCGATCATCGCCTGGAAAATCGATGCCCAAGACATATCCACGCCAAGCAAATAATCGTCGGATACGCTTTTCGCCACTCGAAGTACCGTGCCTAGGCCCGACGTCGATGGCAACTTCACGCTCGATTGAGCGTAAAGGTTCTCCAGTTCGATCGCCTTTTCCTTGCCCGAAAGCAGTGTCTGGCTGCGCGCATCCCGCGAGCGCTGAGAAGATGAGTGCGGTACGATGATGCCGCTTGGTAACTGCCGCCAAACTTCTTGCGAGCTTGATTGGCGCTGGTGACCCCTGAGTGACCCCGCGAGGATTGTCTCAGTCGCAGTGAGCTTTACGAAAGCCATAGGAAATGGCGTCAGTACTGGCGGAGAGGGTGGGATTCGAACCCACGTTACGGCAAAACCGTAAACCGGATTTCGAATCCGGCGCATTCGACCACTCTGCCACCTCTCCGGCTGGGCGCATCGAAGGGCGCGAATTCTACGGGGCGCGGCAGCTTTACACAACCAGCCGGCTCGCGGCCGCGATTTCCGCGGATCGAGCCGGCATAATACGCTTCCAAGAAATGCTGCCGCGGTATTGCTACACTTTCTTTTTTGTGCGAGCCAATCATGCCTAATATCGGTCAGGTTCTTCGCGACGAGATCGCCCGCATCAGCCGGCGCGAATCGCGTAAACAGTCCTCGGTTCTGCAACGCGCTTCAGCCGCTTACCGGCGCGACATCGCCGCTTTGAAGCGCGAGATCGCGACGCTGCGGCGCGAGCTGAAGAAAACATCGTCCCGGCCCGCCGCGCTCGATGCGCCTGCGACGACATCGGGCAAGCTGCGCTTCCGCGCGGATGGTTTCCGGACGATGCGCCATCGCCTGGGAATGTCCGCAGCGCAGATGGGCAAGTTGCTCGGCGTCAGCGAGCAGTCCGTCTACAACTGGGAAACCAAGACCGCTACGCCGCGCAGCGCTCATCTGCCGACGATTGCCAAGCTGCGCTCGTTGGGCAAACGCGAAGCGCACAAGCTGCTGGAACGCGCCGGCTCCTGATCAAACCTCGCATCACTTCCACGTGCGGAACGGGTGCGCGGCGAGTTCGGAGTTGAGATAGCGGCTGTCGTGCGTCACTTCGCCGCCGATCCACGATGGCTTGTGGAAGGACTCGTCTTCGTGCGCGAGTTCCACTTCGGCGACGACGAGACCCGCATTGTCGCCGGCGAATTCATCGACTTCCCAACGCGTTCCTTCGACATCGACGACGCGTCTCGTTTTCTCGATAGTGTGTTCGCATAGTGCGAGCAGCTCCTGCGCGTCGACACGCGGAATTTCGTACTCGAATTCCGCACGTTTCAGTGCATTCGCGCCGGCTTTGATGGTGAGAGTGGCGCGATCGCCGGCAAGCCGCACGCGGACGGTACGTGCGGGTTCGCGCATCAGATAGCCTTGCCGGATTAGGACACCGGCGTGACTGCGCCAGGCATCCCCCTGCACCAGGAACTTGCGTTCGATTTCAGTTCCCATCGGCGCTTTCCAGATCGGCCGCGAAACGTTTCGGCTTTTCGGCGAACAACTCGGCCGCTTTCGCGAACGCTTTGCGCTGTAATTTTTCCTGACGATCGTCGATGCGGCGCAGCCAGCGTTCGTCGGCCGCTTCCGATCCACTGCCGATCCGGTCGATGCGTTCGCGCAACACGGCAAGATCGTGATCCTCTCCCAGCCACGACGCGACGCGGCGCGCCTGGTCATGCGCGTGGCGGTACTTGTGCGCGTCGATCACCTCCAGCGCCACGCGTAGATACTTCGCCTGTTTGCGGAGTTCGTGGCGGTTGGCGGCGGAGTCTTTCTTGCGCGCCCGAGCGAATGCGCTCCGACCGCTTTTATAAATCCGACGCAATCCCTCGATGCATGCGCCGGCATCGGGTCGCGCTGAAGCGCCGAGTGCGACGCGTGTTTGCCTGATCGATTCGGCGCAGCGCTGGTGCGCGTTGGTCGTATCGAAGGTGTGCCGCGCCTGCGACAGTTCCGCATAGAGAGCGGACTCGATGCGTGTGCTCGGCAGCCGCGCATCGTCTTCGAAAGTGTGGAAAAGCTGCAGCAGCGAATGTCCGTCGCGCAGCGGCGAGAGCAGCCGACCTGCATCGCGCAGCGCGACGTTGTGTTCGCAGAACATCGCCGTGTCCATTGCCGGACGATACAGCCGCAATCCGCCGCGCGCTTTTTTCAGCGACTTGCGCGCGTTGTGCACATCCTGATCCGAGACGATTTCGCCGGCGAGCGCTTTCAGCGCTGCGCACAATTCCGCATCGACGAAAGCGAGAACGCGTGCGGGCAGGTCGTGGTATCGGAATGCGGCTTCGGACATGGATTTCGCGGCAGTTCGGCAGGACCAGTTTAGGCGATCGCACATGACAAAAGCTCCTTCAGCGCGCGGACAGCCTGCCCGGCCCACAATCCGCTGCAGACTCAACCAAGGGACATGGGACATGGCGAATACCAACGGAGTGGACAAAACCACCGCAGCCGATGCGGAAACACTTGCCCGCGACGTGCAACGCGGCGCTTCGCGCGTGCTCGACGCGGCCGGCAAAGGCGCCAAGCGACTCAGCCGCGAAGTCAAACCGAGCGTGCGCAGCACCGTGAAAGACGCCGTTCGCCGCGGCGATCCGGAAAACGCGGTGGCCGAACTGGTGCGCGAATATCCGTGGACGTCGCTGGCCATCGTTGCACTCGGCGGCGCGTTGTTGGCACGGGCACTGTTCCGGTTGCGCTGACCACACGCACCGCTTCCAAACCGGGCGGCCTTATCGTGCGGCTGCTAGCATAAGCGCACCGTTTTCGCAGGTAAGGCAATGCTCGATCCGGTGGCCGACTCGCGCGCGCGTCGCGAGCTATGGGTATTCCTGTTGTTTGCGCTGGTGATCCTCGCCGCCGGCATCGGTCTGCGCGATCCGTGGCCGTCGGACGAACCGCGCTTCACGCTCGCGGCCAAGCAGATGGTCGAAAGCGGCGACTGGCTGTTCCCGCATCGCGGCACCGAACTTTATTCCGACAAGCCGCCGACGTTGTTCTGGCTCGAGGCGGTCGGTTATGAAATCACGCGGTCATGGCGCGTCGCATTCCTTCTGCCGTCGCTGCTGTCGGCGCTCGGCGTGCTTTGGCTTACGTACGATCTCGGCCGGCGTTTCTGGAATCATCGCGCCGGCCTGTACGCGGCGATCGCGGTGCTGTTCGCGTTCCAGTTCACGTACCAGATGAAACGCGCACAGATCGATCCGCTCGTGACGGGCTGGATCACGCTCGCGAATTGGGGATTGCTGATCCATTTTTTGCGCGGCCCGAACTGGCGGCTTTACTGGCTGGCATGTTTCGCCGCAGGACTCGGCGTCATCACGAAAGGCGTCGGCGTTCTCGCGTTCCTGATGTTCGTGCCGTATCTGTTCGCGCGGATGCGCGGCTGGGATGTCGCGCGCACCTCGCACAGCGCGTGGCGATGGGTCGGCGGACTCGCCGCTTTTCTAATGCCAATCGTGGCGTGGGCGCTGGCTGTCGTACTTGCCGCCAAGGCGCGCGGCGCGCCGCAGTACGATGCCTACGTCGACGATCTCTTCTTCCATCAGACCGCCGATCGCTACGCGCGCTCCTGGGCGCATCCGCAGCCGTGGTGGTATTTCATTCCCATTGTCTTGTTCAACTGGTTTCCAATGTCGCTGTTCTGCATCGGCGCGGTACCGCGCTGGTGGCGCGATCTCCAGCGCGGCGAAGCGCGCGTGATGCTGCCGCTGGCGTGGACGCTGATGACGATCGTGTTCTTCAGCATTCCACACGGCAAGCGCGACGTGTACGTGATCCCGTGCATTCCGATGCTGGCGCTGGCGATGGCGCCGTATCTGCAGGAAATCGCCGATGCGCGCTGGATGCGTTGGCTTGCGTTCGCATTCGTGCTGGTCGGCGGATTGTTTTTTCTCGGCGCCGGCGCATGGACCATGCAAGGCCACTCCGCCGCGTTCGAGGACATGCTGCGCCGGCGCGATCTGCAAGACCTCGCCAGCGCCCTGTGGGGCATGATTTTCGTCATCGGCGCGGCTTTCCTCGCTGCCGCGGCCATTTTTCGTCCGCGCCGCGGCGTGCATTCGTTGCTCGCAGGCATCGCCGCGTTCTGGCTGGTGTGGAGTTTCTGGACCTACCCGCTGCTCAACGATTCGAGTTCGTCGGCCGGCGTGATGCGTCGGGCGCGCGCGATGGCGGGCGCGGATACGCAGATGGGTCTCGTCGCGTGGAAAGAACAGAATCTGCTCATGGCTGAAGGTCCGGTGCAGGACTTCGGTTTCAATCTTGCCTGGAATAAACAATACGCGGCCGCTGTGCGCTGGCTTGCGGAGGACCCCGGGCGGCGACGCATCTTCATCCTCGATGAAGCGATGGGAGACTGTGTCAACAAGACCAAAGCGCAACGTATCGGCGAAGCGAACCGCCGCGAGTGGTGGCTGTTCGGCAGCGATGCGGTCGTGCCCGATTGCACGCCCGCGTCGCCGAAGGACGAAGAAGAGAGCACGGACGGCGGCTGATCGAGCTACGAGAGCGAACCGTCGAAGCCATTCTCGAACACCATGTCCGATGTCGAATCCCGAAACTGGAACGGATATCCGAACGCACGACACGGCTTTGCGTAAGCACGTTCGCTCCGTTGGTACCGTCGCCGGGATACGCACCGGCCGTTTCCTTCGGAATCACCGAACAGGCCAAGGCGCCGGTGAGCAGCTTGAGGATGCGGAGGCGCTCCAGCGCGCGCAGCGTCTCGGCGAGCGATGCATGCTCGCTGTTCAGGATCGGCAGGTACGATGTCATGGCAACCTTCCTCGACAGGCACTGTTGCCACGTTGACGCCGCACTGTGCAGCGCCCGCGCGGAAATTGCACAGAAACCGAGGAGAAGAGTTGCGGCCTGCACGCGGCGCGGCTCTGCACGCAAGAGTGTTCTGCGGTATCGTGTGCGTGTCAAAAGGATATGGCGTTTCAGTTCGGGTAAAGCCCGGCTCGGATAAAGCAGGGTCCAGTTACAGGCACTCGTGGTACGCAAAGGAGAAGCGTCGCGTGTCCGACAACAATCGCGTCATCCTGCCCACCGTCACACGCCCGGTTCGCCCACTGGCGGTGCGCATGGCGACCATCTCGCGCTGCATGGTGCTGTTGTCCACGCTCGCCGTGGTGGCGGCGTGCTACCTCGCGCAGGACATCATCAGCACGATCATGCTCGCGCTGCTGTTCTCGCTGCTGTTCTCGCCGCTGGTCGGCGCACTGCAGCGGCTGTATCTGCCCCGCATCCTCGCCGGCGGCATCATCGTCCTGCTCATCGTCGGCGCGTCGGTCGGTGCGCTGTATGCGCTGGCGCAGCCGGCCAAGGACTGGATCGCGAAGGCGCCGGCCGCGATCCATTCCGTATCGCAACGCTTCAAGGATTTGCGAGGTCCCGTGCAGCAGGCACAGAAGGCAAGCGAAAGCTTGAGCGACCTCACCGGCACGGCGCCCAACAACACGCCACAGGTGGTGGTGAAGGACACTTCCAATCCGCTCACGGCCGTGGCCGCCGGAACGCCGCGCGTGCTCGAATCGATCGCAGCGACGATTCTGCTGCTGTATTTCTTTTTGTCCTCCGGCGACAACTTCCTGCGCCGGCTGGTCGAGATCGCGCCGGGCATGACGGAAAAGAAAATCGTGGTCAGCATCGCGCGCGACATCCAGCGCGAGATGTCGCGCTATCTGCAGACGATCACGCTGATCAATTTCGGCCTCGGCTGCGCGACCGCGATCGCCATGGCGCTGCTGCAGGTTCCCAATGCGCTGCTGTGGGGCGCGATGGTGTTCCTGTTCAACTTCGCGCCGTACATCGGCGCGACGGTCAGCGCGGTTGTGCTGACGACGGTCGGCTTCTCCACATTCGACAGCCTCGGCCATGCCTTCGCCGTGCCCGGCACGTTCCTGTGTCTGGCCTTCATCGAAGGGCAACTCGTCACGCCGACGATCATAGGACGCCGCCTCGCCGTCAATCCGGTCGTCGTGTTCGTGTGGCTTCTGATCTGGGGCGCGATGTGGGGATTGATCGGCATCCTGCTCGCCGGGCCGCTTCTGGCCTGTTTCCGCATCATCTGCCAGCACACCGAGGCGCTGCGGCCGATCTACGTGCTGATCGGCGAAGCCAAGTTCGATGAAGCCGAAGAACGCGCCACGTCGAACACTAGTCAACTTGCCGAAGACGGTCCAGCAATCGCGTCAAAGTAAGCACGTCCTGCCGGTTGTGATCGGCGACACGGCCTAGATTGCGGCTGCTTTTGCCTTGCAGGAAATCACGCCATGCCGCGGGCGCTTCGGCGCCCGGCAGATCGTCGTGACGCACGATGCCGAGCAATTCGCGTTCGACGGTTTTCAACTTGCAATTCTCCCATGCGCCGCGATAACGCCGGCGCACCGGGTGCAGCAAGTCCACGTGCAGCGGTCCGTCGAACGGATGCCGCTGCCGGTTGATGCGATAGCGGCATTTCAGCAGCGGCGCGTCGTAGGATTTTCCGTTGTAGCTGACGAACACCGGATCGTCCGGTAGCGATGCCGCGAACGAGCGCAACATCGCATCCTCGCCGCTCATCGCAGTGAGATAAAGCTGGCGCGCGACGATTTGCTCGCCGCGCCACGTCGCCCAGCCGATCATGAATGCCTTGGTGCCGACGCCGCCGGACAATCCCGTGGTCTCAGTGTCGAAGCAGACGATGCGCTCACGCGCGATCGGCGCATCGATCCACGGCAGGCGGACATCGTCGACGAACTCGGAGGGCCAGGCGTGCTCGGTCGCATAGACGCCGGGCGCTTCCAACTCGCCGACCGGCGCATCGAGCGGGCGCCGCACGGCGCGATCGCGCGTGCCGAGCAGACGCGCGAGCTTGCCGCGGATGTCTTCTTTCAGAACGAGCGCCGGTTGTGCGGCGCCGGCTTGCCGCCGCAATGCGGCGAGTCGATCCTTCAGCGCGCTCATGCCAGCAGACTCAGCACCGCGTGCGCCTTCGCCTTCGCGGATCGTTCCTCGGACTCGTCGTAAGCGAGCACCGGACCGACGCAACCCGGACACCCGAATCGGCAGTCGCACGATTCGATCAACGCCAGCGCGTTTTCGATCAATCGCGGCGCGCGCACGAACAGCGGTTCGCTCTGGCCGATGCCGCCGGGATAGTTGTCGTACAGATACACCGTCGGCGTGAACGCTTTTTCGTTGCGTGGATCGGCGAGCTTGCCGTCGCCGTCGCGCCATTGGCCGCGGCCGTTCTGATCCTGACTGGCGAAATGCGCCGCGTCGCCCGAACCGACCGCCTTGCGCAAGTCGCGCGCTTCGGCCATCACCGCGACCGCCGCAGCCGTGTGCAGCGCGTACGCGGCACCGAGAAATCCGTCGAGCGCATCCTGACGGCTGGCGAACGTACGCTCGAGCGTGGCCTGCTCCAGGCGCCACCAGACGGCTGTCGTCTGCAATTCCTGATCGGGCAGTTTCACCGGGCCGTAGCCGATGGTCTCGTGGGAATAGAAACGAATTTTCTTGTAGCCCGAAACGCGCCGCACCACGTGCACTTCGCCGTGATGGCACACGCCCTGCCCCGCTTTCGCGCCGTCGAATGTCTCCAGCACTTTCAGGTTGGTGAAGTCGATCGAGTCGGTGAAGTAATCCACATTGGTGCGCGTGACGAACGCTTTGCGGCCTTCCCAATCCAGTGTTTCAACTTGATACGGTGTCGACTGCACCATGTAGATCGCGCCTTCGTACAAGGTAAGCGCAGCCGACGAGTAGTCGACCTCGGCGATGATCTGTTGACGTCCGTCGGTGCGGTCGACCACGACGAAATTGCCATCCGCGACCGAACGCAGACTCACCGCCTGCGCCGGATAGCTGTCGGCGATCCAGTCCCAGCGATCGTCTTCCCGATGCAGCACGCCCGATTCCGCGAGCACGTCGAGGAAATCGTCGACGCGATGCATGCCGAAAAATTCACCGGATGAAAACGGCAGCTCGAACGCGGCGCAACGGATGTGGTCGAGCAGGATCAACAATTGATCCGGCGCGATGCGCGCGGTTTCCGGCGAGGCGTGCTCGAAGAATTCCGGATGACGCACGATGTATTGATCCAGCGCCTGACTCGTCGCCACCAGTACGCCCAGCGACGGACGCTGCCGCCGGCCGGCGCGACCCAGGCGCTGCCACGTCGCCGCGATCGATCCCGGATAACCGTTGAGGATCGCCACATCCAGGCTGCCGACATCGACGCCGAGTTCCAGCGCCGAGGTCGACACGACGCCGTCGATCTCCCCCGCGCGCAGGGCGCGTTCGGTCTGGCGGCGCTCGGTCGGCAGATAACCGCCGCGATAAGCGCGGATGCGCTCGCGATTTCGCGGATCGTGATCGAACACGTCTTTCAGATATTTCGTGAGCACTTCCACCATCAGCCGCGATTGCGCAAACACGATGGTTTTGAGTTTCGCGCGGATGGAGTGACGTGCGATGCGGCTGGTCTGCGAACGCGCCGACGCGCGCATGCCCAGATCCGGATTGATCACCGGCGGATTCCACAGCATCACGTGTCGCTCGCCGCGCGGCGCGCCGGATTCGGTGATCGCGTGCACCGTATCCCCGACGATCGCTTCAGCATGTTCCTGCGGATTGCCGATCGTCGCCGAGCACAGGATGAACTGCGGCGAGGAATTGTAGAACGCGCAAATGCGCTTGAGCCTGCGCAACACATTGGCCAGATGCGAACCGAACACGCCGCGATACGTGTGCAGTTCGTCGATGACGATGTAGCGCAGGTTCTCGAAGAACTGCGCCCACTTGGTGTGATGCGGCAGGATCGCATGGTGCAGCATGTCCGGATTGCTGACCACGATGTCGCCGTGCACGCGGATCGCCTGGCGCGCATCGGCCGGCGTGTCGCCGTCGAAGGTGTAGCAGCGAAGCCCAAGTTCGCCGGCCTTGTTCAGTTCGAGGAGATCCGCGACTTGATCTTGCGCCAATGCCTTGGTCGGAAACAGATAGAGCGATTTCGCACGCGAAGCGCGCACCGCTTCGATCACCGGCAAGTGATAGCACAGCGATTTGCCGGACGCCGTCGGCGTGACGACGACGATGTGCCTGCCCTCACGCACGGCATCGAACGCTTCGCGCTGATGCGCATACAGTTGCGCTATGCCGCGCGACCGCAACGCGGCGCGCGTGGCTTCGGAAAGATCATCGGGAAATGCCGCGTAACGTGCCGGCGTGGACGGAAGATGGAAATACCCTGCGACCCGATCGCCGTACTTGGCGACCAGCCGCTGCGCCAGCCCATCGGCCGAGCGCGTATCCAGATCGGCGCGTTGCGCCGCGCGAATGGCGACATCGTTCATCGATTACCTCCGAACGATGTCTTTTACGGACGGAACGTCTCAGCGCGTGCGACGCGCCGAGACATTCGTGGGAGATGTTACTGCTGCGAACCCTGCAGGGCGGCTGCGATGCCCGCATCGCCACTGACGATATCGGTCCACTTGAGCTCTATGCCCTTGCGGCGGCCTTTCTCGGTAAGCTTCAGGCCAGTCGGATCGATAACAACCGTGTAGGTAACATCCTTGATCACCAGTTCGCGGCGAATCGCTTTCTCCAGTTTCGTCATAACGTGCTCCTTCGTGGACGACGCCTAATGTGTTGGAAACTCAGTTGGAAATCTCGGTCATGCCGACAGTAAAGCTTGCCACTTATAACATCAATGGTATCCGTGCGCGCCAGGCCCGGCTCATCGAATGGCTCGAACGAGAAACGCCGGATATCGTTTGCCTTCAAGAGCTTAAAGCGATCGATGCTGCATTTCCGCTGAACGACATTCGCGCCGCGGGCTATTCGGCGCGCTGGGTCGGTCAGGTATCGTGGAACGGCGTGGCGGTGTTGGCGCGCGGCGCGGAAATCAAGGAACGGCATCGCGCATTGCCGGGCGATCCCTCCGATTCGCACAGTCGCTATCTGGAAGTCGAGGTGCATGGGCTGATCGTCGCCTGCCTGTATCTGCCTAATGGCAACCCGCAGCCGGGACCGAAATTCGACTACAAGCTGGCCTGGTTCGAGCGCCTCATCAAACACGCGAAAACGCTGTACACGAGCAAGCAACCGGTGATCCTCGCCGGCGATTTCAACGTCGTGCCCACCGACTTCGACATCTACGATCCGACGCATTGGCGCAAAGACGCATTGCTGCAACCGGAAAGCCGCGCCTGCTACGAACGCCTGCTCAAGCAGGGCTGGCTGGACTCGTTGCGCCACAAACACCCGGACGAAAAAATCTTCACGTTCTGGGACTATTTCCGCAATCACTGGAAACGCAACGCGGGATTGCGCATCGATCATCTGCTGCTCAACAAGACGCTGGCGCCCCATCTGCAAGACGCGGACGTGGATCGCTGGGTGCGCGATCAGACCGGCGCCAGCGATCACGCACCGACGTGGGTGACGTTGTCGATCGGCGAGAAGACGAAACGGGCCGCCGCGAAGAAAGCTGCCGCAAGAAAGGCCGCGACGAAGAAAGCGGCGAAACGCGGTTCAGTGCGGCGTTGACTTCCCCGACGAGTCTCCGAGCACGCACGCATCCGCAGCTTGCGCTGATCGCTTGAAACAAGATGCAACGATGTCTCTCAAGTCAAAGCGTGCCGCGCGATCACTCCGGCAAGCGTTGTCCTTTTGTCTCGAGCGCGAGCGGAATGATCGCCAGGCCGATCAAAAACGCCAGCGCGGTGATCGCCACCGGCGTGCCGATCGTGCCCATCGCCGCGACCATCGAGCCGATGCCGAAATTGACCGCGGCGCCGACCAGCCGACCGATCGAGGTCGAAAACGCGAACGCGGTGGCACGCACGTTCGTGCCGTACTGTTCGGGCAGCCACAGGCTGAACACGGCGAAGTTGCCGCCGAAAAAACCGAGGAAGAAAAGCATGCCGATGAATGGATACAGCGCGTTCTCCAGATAAAACGCCCAGCCGAACGCGCTGGAAATCATCACGAACATGCCGGCGAAATACAGCGCGAGTGTTTTCTTGCGGCCGATGCGCTCGGCAATGAGCGGCACGCACAGGCAGCCGAGGATCGTGCCGATCGACAGGATCGCAGTGCCGATGGATGCGGTCTTCACCGCGTCGGCCTGCACCATGCCGGCCTTCTTCGCCAGCGTGATGATGGCTGTCGGTTCGTAGACTGCGCCTGCCCACAAGCCGATGATCGCGACGGTGAGCAGCGCCGCGTTGACGATCGTGCGCCTGGCGTAGGTCGCGTTGAAGATTTCCCTGAGCGGATGATGGCGCGGCGCTTCGGCGCTGTGCTTCTGCCAGCGCTCGGGTTCCTTGACCCGCAACAGCACGACCAGCGCAATGATCACGGGCGATAGCCCGCACAGGAACATCGCACGCCAGCCGTAATGCGCACCGACCGTGAAATTGAGCGCGGCGGCGAGGAAGAATCCCGCGTAGTAGCCCGTCTGCAGATAGCCCGCGCCCATCTTGCGGCGATCTTCCGGCCACGCTTCGGCGACGTAGGTTCCGGCGAGCGCCCATTCGCCGCCGATGCCGATTCCGGCGAGCAGCCGGAACAATGCTAACAAGTATACATTTGGCGCGAATGCGGCTGCGCCGGTGAAGATCGCGTACATCAGGATTGTGCCCGCGAGCACGCGCGTGCGCCCGAACTTGTCGGCGATCGGGCCCCAGATGAACGATATGCCCCACCCGACCAGGAACAGTGCGAACAACACCGAGCCGCCGAAACCGACATTCGCCGGCGTCGCCTCGATGCCGGACTTCGGCAGCAATTCGGTCAGCGCGGGGCTCAGCACCAGCGCGTAGATGAAGGAGTCCATGCCGTCGAGCGTCCATCCGGCCCATGCGGACCAGAAGCCGACGATCTGCGCCTTGTTCAACGGCGTGCGCGTGGACACGGCCGCGGCCGATGCGTTCATTCGATGACCCTCCCGATGTGCGGACTCTGTCGAGTCTCTCGTCCACCGCTTCACGGCAGATCGTTCTTATCTGTGCATTTTGTATATCATATATACATGAACGAGTACACACGACGATCGGTCAGTCCGTTGCCGCAGCGCATCAGCGCCACGCAGGCGATTTCCGATGAACTGCGCAACGGCATCGTCGAAGGCCGCTTCTCGCCCGGCGAAGCACTGCGACAAGAAACGCTGGCGCGGCATTTCCAAGTCAGCCACATCCCGGTGCGCGAGGCGCTGCGTCAGCTCGAAAGCGAAGGCTGGGTGCGCATCGCGCAGAACAAGGGCGCCACCGTCGCCGAACTGGACCCGAACGAGGCGCGCGAAATCTACGAGATGCGCGCGGTGCTCGAATGCCACGTGCTGAGGCTGGCGATTCCGGCGCACGATGCGCCGTCGCTCAAGGCGGCGCGCGCGAAACTGCTGGCCGCATCGCGCGAGCGCGACGTGAACCTGTACGTGCGCCGCAACGAAGAGTTCCATCTGGCGCTGCTCGCGCCCGCGCCGCGTCCGCACACGTTGCAGGAAATCGAACATCTGCACCGGCGCAGCGAGCGCTACCTGCGCCTGAAATACCTGCAGCCGAAACTCAAGCACGAGTCCGACCGCGAACATCAGGCGCTGCTCGATGCCTGCGAGAAGCGCGACGTGCGCGCCGCGACGACGGTGATGTCCAAACACCTGATCGACACCGGCGAACTGCTGGCGCGGAATCTCGACGCGTGGCGACAGGCCCGTTCATCCAAACCTCGCCGCGTTGCGCGCTGACCCGATGACCGCGCACGCCGACCGTCAATCCGCGTGGACCACGCGCCGCGAACGCAAGGCACGGCGGCTGCAACGCGTCTCGTCGATGGCGAAGGGCCGCGTGATCGACACCGATCGCATCATCGATGCCTTGCACGCGCTTATCGAACCGGGCGATCGCGTCTGCATCGAAGGCAACAACCAGAAACAGGCCGACTTCCTTTCGCGCACGCTAGCCGCGCTCGATCCGGGGCGTATCAACGATATCCATCTGCTGCTGTCGGTTCTCGGCCGTCCCGAGCACATGGATCTGTTCGAGCGCGGCATCGCCAGCCGCGTCGACTTTTCGTTTTCCGGGCCGCAAAGCCTGCGCCTGGCGCAGATGGTCGAGGATCGTCGTGTCACCATCGGCGCGATCCACACCTACCTCGAACTGTTCGCGCGTTACTTCGTCGACCTTACGCCGGACATCGCGCTCGTTGCCGCCGATTCCGCGGACGCCGACGGCAATCTCTACACCGGAGCAAATACCGAAGAAACGCCGCTCATCTGCGAAGCGGCCGCCTTCCGCGACGGCATCGTCATCGCGCAAGTAAATTCACTGCAGGACAAACTGCCCCGCGTCGACATTCCGGGATCGTGGATCGATTTCGTCGTCGTCGCCGACAGACCTTATGCCATCGAACCGCTGTTCACGCGCGATCCGGCACTGATCACCGACGTGCAGATCCTGATGGCAATGCTTGCCATCCGCGGCGTCTACGAGAAGCACGGCGTGACGCGGCTCAATCACGGCATCGGTTTCGACACCGCCGCCATCGAACTGCTGCTGCCGACTTACGGCGAACAACTCGGCTTGCGCGGCAGGATCTGCACGCACTGGGCGCTCAATCCGCATCCCACGCTGATCCCCGCGATCGAATCGGGATGGGTAAAAAGCGTGCACTGTTTCGGCGGCGAAGTCGGCATGGAACGCTACGTCGCCGCGCGGCCCGATGTTTTCTTCACCGGCGCCGACGGTTCGCTGCGCTCCAATCGCGCGTACAGCCAGATGGCCGGTCTGTACGCCACCGATCTGTTCATCGGCTCGACGTTGCAGATGGATGCGCGAGCCAATTCATCCACCGCCACGCGCGGCCGCATCGCCGGTTTCGGCGGCGCGCCGAACATGGGTCACGATCCGCACGGCCGCCGTCACGCCACGCCGCCGTGGCTGGAGATGCGCGGCGAACACGGCCAGGACGCGCGCGGCAGGAAACTCGTCGTGCAGCTCGTCGAGATTTCCGCGACGGCATGGCGCCGACGTTCGTGGAGACGCTCGATGCGGTGGAAGTCGGCAAACAGGCCGGCCTGCCGCTGCCGCCGGTGATGATCTACGGCGACGACGTCACGCCACGTCGTCACCGAGGAAGGCGTCGCGTATCTGTATCTTGCACGCGACGCCGACGAGCGCCGCGCCGCGCTCGCCGCCGTGGCCGGAGTGACGCCGCTCGGCATGGAGAGTTCGATGGAGAAAAGTACACAATTGCGCAAACGCGGCATCGTCGCGTGGCCGGAAGATTTAGGCGTACGCCGCACCGATGCGCGCCGTTCGCTGCTGGCCGCGCACAACATGCGCGAGATCGTCGACTGGTCCGGCGGACTGTACGAACCACCCGCGCGGTTCAGGAGCTGGTGATGAACATGCTCTCCACGGCGCCGCTGGCGTCGCCGATCAAGAAAACCTGGAGCGCGCGGCGCATCGCCGATGTCACGGTTCGCGCGCTGTGCGAAGAAGCGATGCTGACGCCGAAACCCGCGCTGGTCGACCGGCGCGGCAGCGGCGCGCATCGCGACATGGATCTGCCGCTGCTGTTGCGCTCCGCGCTAACCTTGCGCGGCACCTACGAGAAAATCGCGCGTTGCGCGGCGACGTTGCAGTTGGGACCGTTGCTGCGCGAGCGCCTCGCGACCATCGGCATCGACGGCGAACGCGACATGCTCGCCGCGACCGGCGGCGTGAACACGCATCGCGGCGCGATCTGGTCGCTCGGCCTGCTCTGCGCGGCGCGTGCGGCGCTCGACGAATCCGCCAATGCGGAAAGCTTGTGCGACTACGCCGGCCGCATCGCCAGACTGCCGCGCGCGTCGACGTCTGAACTGTCGCACGGCCTGGCGATGCTGCAGCAATTCGGCGCGCGCGGCGCGCGCGGCGAAGCCGAAGACGGTTTCCCGCACGTGCATCGGGTCGCGCTGCCGGCACTGCGCGCCGCGCGCGTGCTCGGCTACGACGAAACGCACGCGCAACTCGAAGCACTGCTGCTGTTGATGACGCAAGTCGAAGACACCTGCCTGCTGTATCGCGGTGGACATAACGCGTTGCAGGTCGCGCGCGACGGCGCACGCCGCGTGCTCGATGCCGGTGTCGGATCGAGTGGCGGCAAAGCGGCGCTGCAGCAGCTCGACCGGCAGCTCGTCGAACTGGGTGCGTCGCCGGGCGGCAGCGCCGATCTGCTCGCCGCCGCGCTGCTGCTCGACCGCTTCGTGCCTGCGATGGTGGAGACCGCGTAATGGAAACCTTCGAATTCGATCGCGCCGCTGGAGCGCGGAAGCCGCCGCGCCGCGTGCATGTCGGCGTCGTCGCGTCCGGCAATCTCGAAGTGCTGCTCGAACCGTCGACGGGGCCGCGTTCGCGCGTCACCGTGCGCACCAGTGCCGATGGTTTCGGTGCGCGCTGGAACGATGTCATCGAGCGCTTTTTTTCTCGCCACGACGTGGCGGTGACCATCGCCATCAACGATTTCGGCGCGGCGCCGCCGACCGTGCTGCTGCGTCTGGAGCAAGCCATCGAGGAAGCGTTCTAGTGGCCGGCAGCTATTCCGAACTCGATGCGCGCGGACGTGCCCGCGCGCTGCTCGATGCGGATTCGTTCCGCGAACTGCTCGATCCGTTCCAGCGCATCGAATCGCCGCATCTGCCGCCGCAAGGCATCGTGCCGCAGAGCGACGACGGACTGGTTGTCGCGCGCGGAAAAATCGGCGGCGTCGAAGCCGCCGTGCTCGGCATCGAAGGCAATTATCAGGGCGGTTCGATCGGCGAAGTGAACGGCGCGAAGATCGCCGGCGCGCTCGAACTCGCGCTGCGCGACGCGAAGAACGGACGCATCGTACGACCCGTGCTGCTGCTCGACACCGGCGGCATCCGCCTGCAGGAAGCGAATCTCGGCATTCTGGCGATCAGTGAAATTCACGCCGCCATAGTCGCGCTGCGCGAGTACGTGCCGGTGGTCGGCGTGATCGCCGGACGCATCGGCTGTTTCGGCGGCATGGGCATCGCCGCGGCACTGTGCAGCGTGTTGATCGGATCGGAAATCGGACGGCTCGGTCTGAACGGTCCGGAAGTGATCGAACAGGAAGCCGGCATCGGCGAATTCGATGCGAAGGATCGGCCGCGCGTGTGGGCCACGATCGGTTGCCAGGCGCGTTTCGCGCAGCAAGGCATCGACGTGCTGGTCGACGATGACGTCGATGCGATCGCCGCCGCCGTGCGTGGTGCATTCGAGACGAACGTCTCCGACTTCCGCAGCCGCGCCATCGCGCGCGCTAAAAAGCGCATCGCAGCTTATCCGATTGCAGGTGCGCCATGAGTCGCGGCGCGCGCTGGTTCGAGGCATTGTCCGGCGTGCGCGTGCGCGACGGCGCATCCGTGCAAGTAGCCGATGGACAGATGGCCGGCGAGCGGGCGCGTTTCGTCGCGGTGGTTCCGAATCCGTCGGCGCGTTTTCCGCGTGCACGCGGCGGACAAGTCGGCATCGAAGAAGGCTGGGCGATCGCCGAAGCCGTGCACGCGGCCGTATTGGAAGACGCTGGTGCTACGAAACGCGCGATCGTGCTCATCGTCGACGTGCCCGGCCAGTCGTTCGGCTATGGCGAGGAAGTGCTCGGCCTGCACGAATCGCTCGCGGCCGCTGCGGATGCGTACGCGACGGCGCGCATGGCCGGTCATCCGGTCGTCGCGCTCGTCGTCGGCAAGGCGATATCCGGTGCGTTTCTCGCGCACGGTCTGCAGGCCGGCGCGATTCTCGCGCTCGACGACGGCGCGCTCGAATTCCACGTGATGTCGCAGGCTTCCGTCGCGCGCGTCACGCGCCGCGGCGAGGCCGAAGTGGCGGCGCTGGCGAAAGTCGTACCCTCGACCGCGCGCGACGTGCACTCGTTCGCGAGTCTCGGTGCGCTGCACGATGTCGTGCGTGTGGAAAACGCGGACGCGCCGACATCGCGCGACATCGATCGAATCCATGCGCTGCTGCGCGAGACGATCGACGACTTGCGCGCACACCCGCGCGCACCGCGCGATCGACTCGACAGCGCGGCGGCGAAATCCTCGCGCGCGCTGTCGTTGCGCGTGCGCGAGTTGCTGGAGGCGCAGTGGAATGCGTCCACATGACCTGCTGCGGCTGAAGCCCGACGCGACGCTCATCGCGGACACGCTGCCGGCGTGGGTGGGGGCGTCGCTGCGCCGTGCGAATTTCGTCGTGGTGCGGCGTGCAGCGTCGCATGCGGGATGCGTACCGGTCGGCGTGCGCGGCACGACACGCGATCAGCGGTTCGCCGCGATGGTCCATGCGAACGACGTCGCCGAATCAATCGCGCCGGAAGCACTTGCCCAATCCGCGGAGTGGCGCACGACCCCGCGCCGTACGCTGCCGATCTTCCGGACGCTGGATCACATCGCGCGCGTCGCGGCCCGTCTTTCGCTTGACTGGGGCCCCGGCGGCAGCGTCGGTTTCGAACTCGCGACCGCGATGCCGACCGTTTCCGATCACAGTGATCTGGATCTCGTCGTGCGGCCGTCCGCGCACCATCGTCACGAACATCTGCGCACGTTCCGCGATGCGGTCGCGGTCGCCGGACCGCGCGTCGACATCGCGATCGAATCGACACAAGGCTCGGTGGCGATGGACGAGTGGCTCGCGTCGCCGCAGCGCACGCTGATCAAGACCATCGACGGTCCGCAGCTCGGGACGTTTGCGTGGTGAGTCCGGTCGGGTTTCTGTTTCCCGGCCAGGGATCGCAACGGCCGGGCATGTTGTCTCGTCTGCGCGGCTCGCCGATTTATGACGAAGCCGAACATGCGCTCGGACGCGAACTCGCGACGCTCGACACCGCCGACGCACTGTCGCACACCGACGCGGCGCAGATCGCTCTGCTTGTCACGGCCGTCGCCGACCTGCGTCTGCTGGCGGAGGCCGGCATCAGCGCCGACTTTGTCGCTGGACATTCGGTCGGTGCGTTCGCCGCGGCGGTAGCCGCCGGCGTGATCGATTTCGTCGCTGCGCTCGAACTGGTCGCGCTGCGCGGCCGCGCGATGGCCCAAGCGCAACCGAGGGGATTCGGCATGGCCGCGATCGTCGGCGTTCCGGAGCGCACCGTGCAGACGTGGATCGACGAAGCCGTGCGCGCAGGCGCCACGCTCTACCTGACCAATCGCAATGCGCAACGGCAGTTCGCCGTATCGGGCGCCGATGCTGATCTGGAAGCGCTGATCGATCGCGCGCGCAACAACGGCGCGAGCAAGGCGATGCGTCTCGCCGTCGCCGTGCCGTCTCATTCGCCGTTGATGTCGAGCGTGGTGCCTCAACTACGCGAGGCGCTATCGCGAAGGACGCTGCAGGCGCCCCGCGTGCCTTATGCGTCCAATCGCACGGCGCGGCTCGTACTCGATACGCGCGAGATTGCAGACGACCTCGCCGAAAACGTGATTCATCCGGTACGCTGGCACGAGATCATGATCGCGCTGCGCGAGCGCGGAGTGCACCGCTTCGTCGAAGTGCGACCCGGCAACGTACTGACGCGTCTGGTCGAGGCGACGTTTGATGATGTTCGCGCTTTTGCGCTGGAGACGACGGATGTCGCGACATTGCGCGACATCCTCACCCGCGGAACGAACTGATCAAAACGAACTGATCCGGCTCAGGCTTTCTTCGCGTAGCCCGAGCACCAGCCTTTCGCGTTCACCGCTTTGCCGGGAAAGAGCTGGCAGGGCGCGTAGCCCGTCCCGCCGCCGAAGAAATTGCAGTTCGAGCAGGCCTGTCCTTCCTGACGCGGCGGACCGGCCTTGGTGGCGTCTTCGGTGTATTTGAGCGCCTGCGCGGTCGGATCGGCGGGGTCTAAATGCGGCAGGTCGTCTGCAAGCGCGACGCGCGACAGCGGCGCTGCGAGGACGGCCGCGCCGAGAGCGCCGCCGGCAATTCCGAAAAAGCGGCGACGGCCGCCATCCAATTCCCTGGACTTGTCTTTTTTCATTTGTATACCTCGTGGACTGGCTGCATGGTTGTCTGGCACGTGCAAACGTTATCGTCACCCCACCGTCGAGGCAGGTCAAGCGCATGCTGCCGTCATGACACAGTAGTGTCACGAATCAGCCAAGCGTCGTGCGCACCGCCTGTATTCCGCGCGAACGGTTGCGGGTATACACGTATACCGTTGCCGGTGGGACGTTCCACCAAGCGAAGCCGCCGCGACGTACGGAAAGCCCGAGTTCGCCGAGGATCTCGCGCGACACCGGCGACTTCGGGCCGTAGGTGAACTGCACCAGCCGGCCGTCGGGTTTCAGCACGTCGAACGCGGAACGCAGGATGTCGGTCTGCAACTGGCGACCCATCGACAGCAGGCCGAGTCCGCTGATCACGGCATCGGCCATGCCCTGCCCCAGGAATCCGTCGTCGTGCGCGATCGCTTTGAGCTGACGCGCGTCGCCGCACACCACGTGTGCTTTCGGAAAGCGCGTGCGCAGATGCTTGAAGAGTTCGTCGTTGAGTTCAAGGACGAGCAGATCGTCCGGCTCGATGCCGTGCGCTAGCAGTGCGCGCGTGAAGACGCCGGTGCCTCCGCCGAGCTCGACCACGCGGCGCGTCCCGTGCGGCAACTCTGCGATCATCTGGCGTGTGAGCTGTTGCCCCGACGGCGACAACGCCGCCATCGCCATCGGATTTTTCAGCCATTGGCGAAAGAAAGTCCAGGTATCCGATTCGGCGAGCTTCCGGTCCTGAGGCCGGTCGGGCGGAGCCATGCGCAAATCCTAGGAAACGCAGCGGGCAATCATAGTGCCCACGCCGACCACACACAACAAACGTTGCGGGCAATAAAAAGCCCCGCCGGCATGAAGCGCGGCGGGGCTTGGATCTTACTTGTGAGTGACTAAGCCTCAGCAGGCGTAGTAGTAACCCGGATGGTAATAGCCGCGGCCGTCATAGAAAGCGCGCGCGTAGCAACTGCCGGCATACACCGGACGGCTGTAGTAAACCGGCGCCGGCGCGTAGTAGCCCGGATAGTAACCGCCGTAATAGCCGCCGTAGTACGGGCGATAACCGTAGCCGCCTACACCGACGTAATAGCTGTTGTGTCCGTGCCAGCCGCTGTTGTAACCGACGCTCACGCCCGGCAGTCCGATGCCGACGCTGACGTGGTCACGTGCAAACGCGGCCGGCGCTGCCAGCGCACCGGCGGCGACGCACAGGCCGAGAGCAACAGAGCGCATACCGCGAATGGTGGATTTCATGATCGTCTCCAATCTAGTTACGACGTAGTCGTCGCGAGTGTGAGTTTGGGCCGGATGCAATGAATGTCCACTGAAGTTTTTTGGCTCGTTGCCTTTGATTCAGCGGGTTTTTCGATGGAATGTGAAGTAATCGACAGGTCAGCGATGACGCAGTTCCCAAGCGCGGTGAATGCGCGGGTTGCGCTCGAAATCGAACGGGATCGTTTCGCGCGTGATTTCCTTGATGGCGAATTTCTGCAGCGCGGCTTCGTCGAGCTTGAAACGGCGAAAGTTGTTGGAGAACAGAATCAGTCCGCCCGGCAGCAGGCGCTCGCCGCAGAGGTTCAGCAACGCGACATGATCGCGCTGCACGTCGAAGTCCTCGGCGCGCTTGGAATTGGAGAACGTCGGCGGATCGACGAAGATCAGGTCGTACATCGCCGATCGATTGCGCAGGAACGCGGCGGCATCTTCGCGCACGAGCTTGTGCTGGCGTTCGTCCATGAAACCGTTCAGCGCGAGATTGCGCGAGGCCCATTCCAGATACGTCGCCGACAGATCGACGCTGGTCGTTTCCATCGCACCACCGGCGGCGGCATAGACGCTCACGCTGGCGGTGTAGCAGAACAGGTTGAGGAAACGCTTGTCTTTGGCGAGCGACCGCACGCGCGCGCGCAACGGCCGGTGATCGAGAAACAGCCCGGTGTCGAGGTAGTCCCACAAGTTCACCTCGAACGTGAGACCTGCCTCGTGTACCTGCATGAATTCGTGGCGCTCGTCGAAGCGGCCGTATTTCTCGCCGCCCTTGCCGCGGCTGCGCGTCTTGACGGCGATGCGTTCGCGCGGGATTTCCAGGATCTCGCCCGCCGCGCGCGTCAGCTCGCGCAGGCGCGTGCGCGCCAGGTTTTCGTCGACGCTCGCCGGCGCCTGATATTCCTGCACGTGCAGACAATCGGCGTAGATGTCGACCGCAGCCGCGTATTCGGGCAAGTCGGCGTCGTAGACTCGCCAGCACTCGATGCCTTCGCGCGCGGCGCGTTTGTGCAGGTGGCGAAAATTCTTGTCGATGCGGTTCTTCACCATTTGCCCGCCCGGCGACAGCGGTTTCACTTCACGCGGCGCGGCGCGCGGTGTGAGGTCGAAATTGAACAGCGTGCATTCCAGCGCACCGTTGAAGAGTTTGTATTTCTTCTCCGCGTGCAGACCGATCGCGCGACCGAGTTCGTCGTCCGAGGTAATCACGCTCGCGTGCCAGCTCAGGAAATTCGCTCTTGAGTTTTTCGCCGAGCAGGCGATACAGATCGCCGAGGTTTTCGTCGAGGTTCAACCGCTCACCGTATGGTGGATTGCAAATGACGAGCCCCGGCGTATCGAGTTCATGCGGGCGATGCAGGTGTTCCAGCGATTGCCTGCCGAACTGCATGAAACCGGATAGCAGCGCGTGTTGCGCGTTGCCTTTCGCCTCGTTGAGCACGCGCGCGTCCTGATCGAAGCCGAAAAAAACCGAACGCAGTTGCTGCAGGCCGGCTGTGGCGCGTGTCTGCGCCTCGTCATGCAGCATTTTCCACAATGCCGCATCGTGACCGCGCCAGCCTTCGAAACCGAAACGCTCACGGCGCAAACCGGGCGCGACGTCCGCCATCATCAGCGCTGCTTCGATTACCAGCGTGCCGGAGCCGCACAGCGGATCGACCAGCCCGCCGCCCGCGGTGTAAATCGCCGGCCACCCGGCACGCAACAGCATCGCCACGGCAAGGTTTTCCTTGAGCGGCGCGAGCCCCGTGCCCATTCGATAGCCGCGCTGATGCAGCGGCGCGCCTGACAGATCGATGCTGACGATCGCTTTGCCCCGGCGCAAGGCGATATTGATGCGCAGGTCGGGATGCTCGGTGTCGATGTCCGGTCGTTCGC
The DNA here is from genome assembly GCA_963708785.1 of uncultured Gammaproteobacteria bacterium. Lineage (GTDB taxonomy): Bacteria > Pseudomonadota > Gammaproteobacteria > Xanthomonadales > Rhodanobacteraceae > Rudaea. The sequence goes on along the minus strand of CAVPTJ010000011.1, from coordinate 54,924 downwards.
CGCTGGACTCGCGAAACTGGTCGACGATGGCGTCCTTCACGCGCAGAGCCGCGTACTGCGTATGCGTCACGCCACGCGTGCTGCCGACGGCATCGATGGCGAACGTGGTTTCGATGGCGAGATGTTCGCTCCACGCGATCGCCTTCGCGCCTTGGTAAAGCTGGTCGCCGTCTTCGACATCGAATTCGGCGATCGGCATGAAGATACGGCTGGCCAATCGAGACCACAGGCACGCGCGGTAACCCGATTCCAGTTCGCCGTGGAAATATACGCCAGCCAATGCCTCGTGCACGTCGGAGGCGCCGAGCGATTTCAGTTCGTCGACGAGCAGATACTCGAGCCCTTTCGGACAACTGGCGAAAAACCCGCGCACGTCAGGCGAAGCGTTGCAGAAACTGTGCGAACACCTGCGCGATGAAATCGACATGCGCGCCGAGGCGATGGTCGTCGCGAACCAGCGTGATCGCATCGCCGCGTTCGCGAGCGAAGGCGATGGCATCGTCGACCGGACAGATCTCGTCGTCCCAGCCATGGACGAGCGCGGTCGGCACGCGGCGCACCTCGAAAGCGCGCGAATAATTCGGGATTGCCACCGGCAGCGCGATCAGGAACAGACCGACGCAATCCAGTTGCATCGACGCCAGCGCCGAGGAGAAAGCGCCCATGCTCGATCCGGCGAGCACGATCGGCGTATTTTTCGGCGCGTGCCTGACGATGCGCGCTATGCGCTCATCGATGCGGCGCACGTCGCGGGTGGCGTCGAGATCGCGGAAATCCGGGCGCACGCTCTCGAAACCGAGAGGTGCCGCGATTTTCGCGAGCGCGGTGACCTTGGTCGCATCCGGCCCGCTTTCAAGGCCGTGCGAGAGAATCAGGAAGGGCTTCATAACGCGATTATCGCATGCGACACTCCGCGCATGCCGCTTGACCTCACCATCCACGACTGGCCGCTGCCGTACGAATCGCGGCTGGATCATCGCGATGCGAAGTCGGTCGATCTCGTCGTCATCCATTGCACCGAATTGCCCGACATGAAGATGACGCGCGAGTTCGGCGAGCGCGTGCGCTATCCGGAAAAAGGCACCGGCAACAGCGGCCACTACTACATCGACACCGATGGAACGACGTACAAGTTCGTCGCTCCCGATCGCATCGCCAATCACACGTATGGATGGAACACGCGATCGATCGGCATCGAGATTTCCAACGTCGGCCGCTACCCGAACTGGGGCGACAGCAAGCATCAGGCGTTCACCACGCCGTACACGAAAGCACAGATCGACGCGTTGCTCGCCCTGCTGCGACAACTGAAAAACGATTTGCCGAACCTGAAATTCATCGCCGGGCATGAGGATCTCGATCGCCGCATGGAACCGGCGAACGACGATCCGTCGATCATGCTGCGCCGTCGTCAGGATCCCGGACCGCTCTTTCCGTGGAACGAGGTCGTGCCGGCAAGTGGTCTGGAGCGGCTGATCCCGCCGCAATGACCGTTATAATCTCCGCATTCATCCGGAGATTCGCGTGTCCAGTCCCATCGTCGGCGAACTGATCGATCTGCTGTCGCTCGAACGCCTCGAAGAAAACCTGTTCCGCGGCCAGAGTCGCGACATCGGTACGCGCTTCGTCTTCGGCGGGCAGGTGCTGGGACAGGCGTTGTCCGCCGCGCAACGCACGGTGGATGCGGAGCGCGCCGTGCATTCGCTGCACGCCTATTTCCTGCGCGCGGGCGACGTCGAAGCGCCGATCGTCTACGACGTGGATCGCGCGCGCGACGGCAAGAGTTTCTCCGTGCGCCGCGTGGTGGCGATCCAGCACGGCCAGCCGATCTTCAATTTTTCCGCGTCGTTCCAGGTCAGCGAAGAGGGCGTCGAGCATCAGATGCACATGCCCGATGTGCCCAAGCCCGAAGACTTGCCGCCGCCCTCATCCGTCGCGCCCCAAGAACTGGCGAAACTGCCGGTGAAACTGCAGCGCTGGCTGGCGCGGCGCGGTGCGTTCGAATTCCGCTACGTGCATCCGCGCAACGAACTCAAGCCGGAGAAGCAGCCGCCGTATCAGCAGATCTGGTTCAAGCTGATCGACCGCGCGCCCGACGATGCCACCCTGCACCGCGCGATGCTCGCCTACGCTTCGGACTTCCATCTCATCGGCACGGCCACGCTGCCGCACGGCATCTCATACCTGCAACACAACGTGCAGATGGCGAGCCTCGACCACGCGCTGTGGTTCCATCGACCGTTCCGCGTCGACGAGTGGCTGCTGTATGCGTGCGACAGTCCGACTGCGCAAGGCGCACGCGGCCTGACCCGCGGCATGATCTACAGCCGCGACGGCCGGCTGGTCGCATCGACCGCGCAAGAAGGTATGATTCGCATACTGCCGGAAAAACCCGCCGCATGAGACAGATTTATACTTCTCCACGTGTGGAAAATGTCGAGCGGCTGGTCGCGTTGCTCAACGAACAGGGCATCGAGACGCGCGTGACCAACCACCGCTCATGGGCCGGCCGCGATTACAAGCGCGCCAGCTATAGCGCGCGCACCGACTCCAGCGAATGGCCGCAGGTGTGGGTGGTGAAGGCCGAAGACCAGCCCAAGGCTCGCGCGCTGCTGCGCGAGGCCGGCATCGCCCCAGCGGTGCGGTTTGCCGAAGAACTGGCCCGTTCGCGCGCGCCGCGCGGCGACCACGGCCGCAACGCGCTCGGCATGTACATCCGCCTCGGACTGCTCGGCATCATCGTCCTGCTGATCCTGCTGCACGCGTTCAACGTGTTTTGATCCGGATCTTCTGACCTGGATTTCTTTTAGGCCGATTCGGGGTAGACTCGCGCCATGAGGTCCGAGCTCGTCAGGTTGTTTCAGACGTTGCCGCACCCGTGCGGCTACTATGCCGATCGCACCGCGCAAAACCTGGTGATCGATCCGGCCTGCGAGCATCTGCCGAATATCTACGAGGCCGCGCTGGCCAAAGGCTTCCGCCGCGCTGGCGGACACGTTTATCGTCCACATTGCGGCGCGTGCCGGGCGTGCATCGCGGCACGTATTCCGGTCGTCGATTTCGTGCCGGATCGAAGCCAGCGCCGCTGCCTGAAACGCAATGCCGATCTCACCGTTGAGATAGCGCGCGCGGAATTCCGCGACGACTACTTCGAGCTGTATCGCCGCTATCTCGACGTGCGCCATCACGACGGCGGCATGGACGATCCCGAGCTGGAGGATTTCGGCCGCTTTCTCTACACGACGTGGAGTCCGACGCGCTTCATCGAGCTGCGCCTGGGCGAACAGTTGCTGGGCATCGCCGTGACCGACTTCGCCCAGGCCGGGCTATCGGCCGTGTACACGTTTTACGATCCGGCATTCGCATCGCGCGGACTCGGCACCTATTCGATCCTTAAACAGGTGGAAATTGCGCGCGCGCGAAATATTCCACATGTATACCTGGGCTTCTGGATCGAGCAGCATCCGAAGATGGACTACAAGACGCGCTTCCAGCCGCTCGAACTGCTCGGCAGCGAAGGCTGGCAGCGGATGGACGCGAAAACCTAAAGTTCAACGCGCAGTTTTCCCGCCGCATCGCGCGCCTTTGCGCGCGCTTCATCGATCGACGCACCGCGTGCAAGCGTCACGGCCATGCGCCGCTTGCCCTTCACTTCGGGCTTTCCGAACAGGCGCAGCATCGTTTCCGGTTGCGCAAGCGCTTCGGCAACACCGTGATAGCGCGGCCGATTGCCGTTGCCCTCGGCCAGCACGGCGCACGAGGCGCTCGGACCGAGCTGCCGGATCACGGGAATCGGCAAGGCGAGGATGGCGCGGACGTGCAGCGCGAATTCCGACAGATCCTGCGAGATCAACGTGACGAGTCCCGTATCGTGCGGGCGCGGGCTTACTTCCGAGAAGATCACGTCTTCACCGCGCACGAAAAGTTCGACGCCGAACAATCCCGTTCCGCCGAGCGCTTCGGTGATCGCGCGCGCAATGTCTTCGGCCCGCGTACGCGCCGCATCCGACATCGGTTGCGGTTGCCACGATTCGCGATAGTCGCCATCGATCTGCAGATGTCCGATCGGCGCGCAGAAACTCGTGCCGTCGCAGTGCCGCACGGTGAGCAACGTGATCTCGTAATCGAATTGGATAAAACCTTCGACGATCACGCGCCCCTTCCCGGCACGGCCGCCCTGTTGCGCGTAATCCCACGCGTGACCGATATCGGCTTTCGATTTGATCGTGCTCTGCCCTTTGCCGGACGAACTCATCACCGGTTTGACCACGCACGGAATGCCGACTGCGGCGATCGCCGCATCGAATTCGTCGCGTGTGTCGCAGAAGCGATACGGCGACGTCGGCAGGTTGAGTTCTTCCGCGGCCAGGCGACGGATACCTTCGCGGTCCATCGTCAGCCGCGCCGCACGCGCGGTCGGTATGACGCGCACACCTTCCTTCTCCAGTTCGATCAGCGTCGGCGTGTGGATCGCCTCGATCTCCGGCACGACCAGATCGGGTTTTTCCGCTTCGATCAGTTTGCGCAGCGCGGCGCCGTCGAGCATGTCGATCACGTGGCTGCGATGCGCTACCTGCATCGCCGGCGCGTTCGCGTACCGATCCACCGCGATCACCTCGACGGCGAAGCGTTGCGCCTCTATGGCCACTTCCTTGCCGAGTTCGCCCGAACCCAGCAGCATCAAGCGGATGGCGGTGTCGGTGCGCGGCGTGCCGAAAGGTTTCATCGTGTTTCCAGATCGGTCGATACGCCATTTTAGCCCGGCCCATGGATGCATCGGCTATGCTTGTGCGATCACGTCTTCTTTCGAGTTTTCTATGCGACTCCTGCTGATGCTTGCGCTGCTCGCCGCGAGCGCCGTTTCGTACGCCAAGCCCTCCGACGATACCTGGATGACCGTCCTGCTCGACGGCCGCAAGATCGGCAACATGCACATGACGCGTCGCCTCGACGGCGATCGGGTGATCTCCACGCAGGCGCTCAACGTCGAGTTGTCGCGCGCGGGCATCAAGGTCGGGTTGTACAGCCGCGAAACGGATACCGAGACGCGCGACGGCAAGCCGCTGAAGTTTGAGTCGCGCAGCGCGATTTCGGGCATCGAAAACGTGGTCATCGGCACCATCCACGACGGTAAGTGCGACGTAGTCACCGAAGTCGGCGGCAATCGGCAGACGCGAACGATCGACTGGCCGCGCGGCGCGCTGTTGTCGGAAGGTTTGCGTCTGGCCGAAAGCAGGACGGCGCTGAAGCCTGGGGAGAAATACACCGAACTCGCGTTCCAGGCCGAGAGCGTCGACGCCGTGGAAGTGACGACGAGCGTCGGCGAAGCCGAGCATGTCGACCTGCCCGATGGCGCACGCAAACTCGTGCGCGTCGAACAGCTCATCAAGTTGCCCGGCGCGCCGACCGCCAGCACCGCCTGGGTCGACGACGATCAGGACATCCAGAAGATGACCATGCAGCTCATGGGTTACGAACTGACCATGCTGGCCTGCTCGAAGTCGTGCGCGCAGGCGCCGAATCAATCGGCGGACATTCTCACCCACGCGCTCGCGCCGGCGCCCGCGGGACTCACACCGGATGATCTGCAGCATGGCGTAGTGATACACGTCAGCCCGACGCAGAAAGGTGCGGAGCTGTCGTTCGCATCGACCGACGAACAACGCGTCAAGAAATCCGCCGACGGATTCGATCTGCGCATCGCGCCGGTGACCAGTGCGTCGCCGCCGGACACCGAAAGCAAACCGATCGCCGCGGATTCCAAATCGAACGACTGGCTCCAGAGCGACGCGCCCGAAGTGCGCAAACTCGCGCAGCAAGGCATCGGCGATGCGAAAGAGCCGCTCGCGCAGATGCAGAATCTGGAAACGTTCGTGCGCGGTTTCATCCGCAACAAGGACCTGAGCGTCGGATACGCATCGGCGCTGGAGGTAGCGAAGAATCCGGAAGGCGACTGCACCGAACACGCGGTGTTGCTGGCCGCACTCGGCCGTTCGGTAGGCATACCGACGCGCGTCGTCGACGGTCTGGCTTACACGAACCGATACGCGGGCGTCGATCACGTGTTCGTGCCGCATGCATGGGCCCAGGCGTGGATCAACGGCCGCTGGCAAAGTTTCGACGCCGCCCTGATGGGTTTCGACGCCGGCCATATTGCCCTTTCGGTCGGCGACGGCGATCCCTGGCGTTTTTTCGCGGGACTCGATTCCCTCGGCCGAATGAAGATCGACTCCATCGCACCAATCCAGGCCGAAGCGGCAAAACCCACGCAGTAGCTCCTCACCGAGAATCCGCCGCGATAAACGCGCGCCTCACCTGAGAAAGCCGAGTCCTCGGTGCGGGGTGCGGTGCGATGGGGTGTACAGCACCTTGTCGTCGCTACGCGACGAGAACGACTTGCAGCTTGCGACGTGTCTCTGCGACAGCGCGAAGGTTTGAGAAAGCGGTGATCGCGCGCAGGAAGCGCGCGGTCCGCAGCGAGCATCAGGGACGTGCTCTCTGCGGACAACTCCCTCAGTGAACGACAAAGGTGCTTTCTTTGGTGACTTTCTTTGCACCGGCAAAGAAAGTTACCCGCTGGCCGCAGGACAGCGGAAGCTGTTGCTCGAAGTCAAAAAGAAAAAACTGAATTCCCGCTTTCGCGGGAATGACAGGCTGGAAGGAGATCGCCCTACGTTACGTTGCGAGAGGTGACGTGCTACCCCCACACCCAACCCTCTCCCCACCTGCCAGCAAGCGCTCTTCCAATTCGCCCTAACTTCTCGCCGAGTCGGCCAGGACGAAGCATTCGCCACTTTACAATGTGATATCTTTCTGATATCAATATTGCACACCGGCGACCGCGCCGCATTCCCCAAGTGGAGACAGTTCCATGAACGAACGCATTTACTCCGCGCCTTCCGGCATCCCGGCGCTGATCACGCTGATCGTCCTGCTGCTCGGCGATGCGGCGTGGTTCATCAATGCGGTGCAGAACCATATCGTGTGGTCCATCGTGGTGGCTGCGCTCGTGTTCGTGGCATTGCTGATCGCGCTTGGCGGTTTCTTCACGGTCGCGCCGAACGAGGGCAAGGTGCTGCAGTTCTTCGGCCGCTACGTCGGCACCGTGCGCGACGCCGGCCCGCGCTGGACCAATCCCTTCTACAGCAAGCGCGGCGTCAGCCTGCGCGTGCGCAACTTCGAATCGAGCAAGCTCAAGGTGAACGATCTGGACGGCAATCCGATCGAAATCGCCTCGGTGGTGGTGTGGCAGGTGGTCGACACGGCCGAAGCGCTGTTCCAGGTCAACGATTACGAGGACTTCGTGCACATCCAGAGCGAATCCGCGCTGCGACAGATGGCGCAGAGCTACCCGTATGATTCGCACGATTCCGGCGGCGTCTCGCTGCGCAGCCACGGCAAGGAAATCTCCGATCATCTGCAGGCGGGCATCCAGGAACGCCTGGCCAGCGCCGGCGTGAAGGTGGTCGAAGCGCGCATCACGCATCTGGCTTTCGCGCCGGAAATCGCGCAGGCGATGCTGCAGCGTCAACAGGCCAGCGCGATCATCGCTGCGCGTACACGCATTGTCGAAGGCGCGGTGACCATGGTGGAGATGGCGCTTGAACAGCTCGCGGCGCGCAACGTCGTCAACCTCGACGAGGAACGCAAAGCGGCGATGGTCAGCAACCTGTTGGTGGTGTTGTGCGGCGAGCGCGGTACGCAGCCGATCGTCAACACCGGCACGCTGTACACCGGCTGAGATGGCGGCTGAGAAAAAAGCCTACCCGCTGCGCATCAGCGCCGAAGTGCTCGACGCCGTGCAGCGCTGGGCCGACGACGAACTGCGCAGCGTCAACTCGCAGATCGAGTACGTGCTGCGCGACGCGTTGCGCAAGGCGAGCCGCCTGCGCGAGCCCGCCGGCGACTCCAAGGATGCAAAATCACGCAAATGATTCCCGCATTGCTCTTCGACAAGACACCCGCCGATGTGCGTCTGGATGCGCCGATCGATGCGACGATCCACATCCCGCTCAACCCGTTCCGCACATTCGTTCGCCTGCTCTCCCTCGTCGTAGTGGCTGGCGGCGCCGTATTCGCGCTGATCAACGTAGCGCTGCATTTCGATGATCCGACGGTGGCGAGCAAGATCGGCCTGCCCGGCGGCATGTGGGGCGACACGGTGACTTGGGTGCGAATCCTGCAGATCCTGATCTCGGCGTTGACATTGCTGTTCGCCGTGTTCGGCGTGCTGCGCACGATCGCGCTGCTTCAGTCTCGCGAGGCGGGCTTGAGTGTCGGACCGCGCGGCGTCACGGTCGCGTGCGATCTGCGCCATCCGAACGGGCAACGCTTGCCGTGGCATTCGATCGCCGCTATCGAGCACCGCAAACTGCAAGGCATTCCCGCCGTTGTGCTGCGCTTGCGCGCGCCGGATGACGGCCTGCGCGACTACCGTCGCTTCGGTTTATGGCCCGCCTCACGCATCGTCATCCAGGCCCGCTGGTTGCGCGTCGCGCAGGCCGACCTGAACGCGCTGCTCGATCGCTACTTTGCAAAATATGCAGCTCCGCAATCACCTTTATCGAAGGAGGCTTCATGATCACCCCCGTGCAAGTGTTCGGCGCCGCGCTGATGCTGACCGCATCGCTATTGGCCAATGCCGCCGATCCGGCCGACCGCGATGCGCGTCTTGTGCGCGAGGCTAGGCAAGTCGTCACCGACATCGACAAGGGCCAGTACGATAAAGTGGAAGCGCGCTTCGACAAGACGATGGCCGATGCCCTGCCCCTCGAAAGGCTGACCGAAACGTCGAAATCGATTTCGCAACAGGCGGGCGCCTTGAAGTCGGTCGGCGAAGCGACGACTTCGCGCAAAGACAATTTCTTCATCGTCGTGCTGCCGTGCGAATACGCGAACATGCCGCTCGATGCGCAAATCGTGTTCGATACCGACGACAAGATCGCGGGTATGTATTTCCGTCCGCACGCCGCGCCGACGGCGTACCACGTGCCCGGCAACGCGCCCGCCGTCTTGCTCAGCAAGTCCGCGGGTTGAGTTGCGGCGATGTCGGACGCGCTCAAGCCACCGCTTTCCGATCGGCCGGAACGGGAGTTGATCGAGGAAGCGTTTGCGCTCGGCGTGCCGCGCGAGCACGGGCGCACACGGAAACTTCGACGCGTGCGCGAAGCGCGTTCGCTGCAATTCATCGGACTCGACACGCAGAACCGTCCGCAATGGCTGACGCCGAACGCCGCGCGCGCGTGGACACGCATGCGCGAAGCGGCTGAGCACGACGGCATCGTATTGCAGATCGTCTCCGCTTTTCGCAGCGTCGAATATCAACTCGGCATCATCCGGCGCAAGCTCGAACGAGGACTGACGATGGACGAAATCCTGCGCGTCAGCGCGGCACCCGGATTCAGCGAGCATCATTCCGGCCGCGCATTCGATTTGACGACGCCGGGCTTCGCCGCGCTCGAAGAAGAATTCGAAAAATCGGACGCGTTCAAATGGCTGCAGTCGAACGCCACAAAATTCAACTTCCACATGAGCTATCCCCGCGACAACCCACACGGCATCACCTATGAGCCGTGGCACTGGAACTGGCATTCCTGAGAACGAACCGGCCGCGATAGACGTGCACGGCACCTGCGAAAGCCGAGTCCTCGGTGCGGGGTGCGGTGCGTATTGATCTACGACGACGCGTCGTCGCTACGCGAAGAGATCGATTGTCAGTTTGCGGCGTGTCTCTGCGACAGCGCGAAGGTTTGAGAAAGCGGTGATCGCGCGCAGGAAGCGCGCGGTCCGCAGCGAGCATCAGGGACGTGCTCTCCGCGGACAACTCCCTCAGTGAACGACAAAGGTGCTTTCTTTGGTGACTTTCTTTGCACCGGCAAAGAAAGTTACCCGCTGGCCGCAGGACAGCGGAAGCTGTTGCTCAAAGTCAAAAAGAAAAAGCCCGATTCCAGCTTTCGCTGGAATGACGGCTGGGAGGAGATCGCGCTGCGGTCACGTTGCGAGGCGGTGATGCGCTCCCCCTCTCCCCCAGCTGGCGGGGAGAGGCAGAAAAGCAGTCGCGCCTTGCCACAACCGAGAATCTATCCGCCGGGCACGAACGTCACCACCGTCGTCGCACCATTCCGCGCCGCCGACGGATCGACAACGAGCGGATGATAGTTCCCGGTCAACCAGAGCAGCAGCTGGCTGGCATAGTTTGGATCGCCCAACACTGCGCTTTCGCCTCCCGGAATCACCTCGAACGCGTTGATGGGTTTATCCATCTGTCCGACGAAGCGGCGACCCGGCGCGGTCGCACCGCTGAACATGAAGTCGTTGACGCCGCTGACACGCAACGTGCCGCCGCCCGGATTCACTGTTTCATAAGAACTGTCGCGCGACAGTCCCGGCAGGTTCGGCGCGAGATCCGTGAAGCCATATGGATTCGGTCCGGGAATATTGAAAGGCCCCCCAAGCGGATGCTCGAGCACGAAACGATGCAGCGCCCCCCAATGATAGGTCGACAGGTCCGTCGAATTGTTGAAAGCCGGCGCAAACGAATCGCCCGCGAGCTGGTCGAGTGCGTCCTTCAAACTCTTCAGCAGGATGTAGTCGCGCGCGGAAGCCGGATCGGGCGCGCCGGGCACGTTGAAGAACTGCAAGCCCGATGCACCTTTCCCGCCGAGTTGCGGAAAGGCATCGAGCAGAAACTTCAAGCTCGTATACGCGCTGTCGTCGCCGGGCAGGTAATCGGCAAGACCGATCTGCGTGAGCGTCGCGTCGATGGTGTTCTTGATCGCGTTGCTGCGCCACACGAAGAAAATCGTCGCGGCGACGCTGTTGTCGAGCTGCGCCTGCGTCGGGGCTGAACCGGGCGCGCGTCCGGCATCGAAACCTTGCGCGAGGCCTGTGGGCGTCGACAGATCCCATTGGTATAGACGCAAGAAGGCGTCGCCGACTTGCGGATCGTTCGCCAGGTTCGTGAGTGGCGTCCATGAGCCGGTCGTGGTCCCGTGGTAGTACGCATCGAGCAGATACGGCAGCACCAGTTCGGCGTCGACCGGTTGGTTGTTGAGCTGCACGCTCTTGATGTCGTCGGTCGTGATCTTGTGGCCGCTCAGCACCATCGACGACAGCTCGCGATCGATGCGTCCCATGCGGTACGCGTCGTAGGCGTAGTTCAGGTAATAGATGCCGCCGCCCGGACGCGCCTGGTTGAATGGATTGTTGTCGAGCGTGACGCCGATCGGATCGTTGTTGGCGTTGGCGAAATAACCCGCCGCCGGATTGATGACGTGCGGCATTTCGGAGGCCGGCATGATCTCGAACGGGATCGCCTGGTTCGGCTGCGGATGCGCGACCGGCAGCCAGTCGTTGTGCGCGGCGCCCGATCCGTCGCGAATGAAGAACGGCGGCGAGTTCACGTATTGACCGAGGTTTTGCAAGTCGTCGCGGATCGGATTCTCGGCGCTGGTGAAATACGCGATGTTGCCGGCAGTATCGGCGTAGGCGAAATTCTGCGAGCCGAAATCGAAGAAGGTCAGCGCGTTCTGGAACTGGTCGATATTCTGCGCGAGATTGATCAGCTTGAATGCTTTCAGTTCGAACGTCGCGCCCCAGCCGGTGTAAGCGATCGACAGGCCGCATGTGACCGCGGGACTGGTGGTCTGGCCGTTGAGCGAGCACTCGCCGGTCTGCGTGGACAGTTGCACGACGGGACCGTTGTTGTGCCGCGGCACGATCACGGTCACGGCGCCGTTGGTGTAGCCGATGGTGGTATCGCGCGCGATGTTGTCGGTGCTGTCGCCGGTCATCTGATTGACGTAGTAGGTCTGGAACGCCCACTGCACCGGTTCCTGCGTGCCGTCGGCGCGCACCAGCGCGGTCGGCAGGCCGTAGCTGTTGACCGCGAAAGTGTCGAGGAAGGTGTCGGTCACGTCCATCGGATTGACGGTACTGCCCCAGCAGATGTTGCTGTTGCAGCCCTGGATGATGCCAGGCGCCCCGGGCACGCTGACGCCGGTGGCGTTCAGCGTCTGATCATTGGTGATGAGATGCATCTCCATGAAGATCGGCGGCAACGCCAGCGTGAGGTGGGGATCGTTGGCGATGATCGGCTTGCCGTCGGCGGTGTTGGCGCCGCTCACGGCGAACTCGTTGCTGCCGCCGCGTCCCAGGCGCGGATGCAACGACGGCGCGATGAACCGATTGTTGGCTATCTGCGCGCGATAGGTCTGCGCCAGCGACAGCGCTCCGGCGTCGACTCTGAGACTGCCGGAGAATGGCTTGCCCGCACTGCCCGATCCGCTCGGCGAGAAGCCGGGAATGGTGACGTGATCATCCGGCGGCGCGAAACGGTGCGTGTCGAAAAAGAACAGCGCGTCCGGATCGACTTTCGCCGCCGCGGCGGCTTGGCTGTAGGCGCCGTAGTCGATCGTGTTCTGGATGTCCAGGTCGAACGAAAGCTGGAACGCGAGACCCTTGCCGACGGTGATCGAATCCACCGGCGTCCACGGCTCGGCGCGCGTGAGCATGAGCGCGCCGTATTCGGGCGGCAGCTGATTGTTCTGCAGCCAGAAGTTCACGCCATCGGCATAGCTCTGCAGCCAGCCCTTGGTGTCGTCGTCGAGCGCCGACCACGTCGCCCATGCCGCGCGACCGAGGCCGAGCGTGCGTGTCTGCACGTCGCTGGCGAGTGCGGATTGTCCGACCAGTTCGGCCAGCGTGCCGCCGGCGGCGCGACGGTCGAAATCCATCTCGAAGAAGCGCGCCTGTGCCTGCGCATAGCCCTGCAGGAAGGCGACGTCGTTCTGCGTGGCGGCCTGTATGGTCGGCGTGCCGAGCGCGTCGTAGGAAATCGAACCGGGCGCGGACAGTCCGGGCGCAGCGACGGTGATCGCCGACGCCGGCGCGGCGAAAGCGCAAAAAATGGAAAAAGCAAGAAGTATACGACGATACCGGCGGACGCCGGTGCGCGCGAGATTCATGTGTCCCCTCCAGGGTGAAGCGAATTGAAACGATCGTTCGACGCAATTATGCGCCGCCGTGTTTCATTTGCTTGACGCGCTGCACCAGAAGGCGACGCCGGCGAGGACCCAGCCGGCGAGGAAAAACAGCGCGCCGGCCGGCGGCAACATGCCGATCCAGCGCGGCGCACCGAGCGCGAGCGCATAGATCGCCCCGCAAAAAATCACACAGCCCGTGACGAACGCCCAGCCCGAACGCTGCCACCACTTTTCGCCGCGCGGCGCGAAACCTGCGATGCCGAAAACCGCGAGTGCGTGCCAGAACTGATATTCGACGCCGACGTTCCAGATCGCCACGGCATCCGCATCGACAACGGCGCGCAAGGCGTGCGCGCCGAACGCGCCGAGCATCAGCGCCGATGCGCCGAGCGCCACTCCCGCCGTGCCGAGTGCGCGGTTCATGGCCTACTTCGACGCGGGCTTTGCCGGCGCTTTCGTTGCGGGTTTGGCGTCGGCCTTCTTCGTCTCGAGCGGCTTGAGCGTGTCGTCGAGCGTCTTTGTCATGTCCGCATATTTGTACGTCGGCAACACGAAAGTCCAGCCGTCGAAGGATTTCCTGAGCGCGGCGACCTCGGCGTTGAGCGCGTCGAGTTTTTGCTGGCGGTCTTTGGCCGGATCGCTCACCGCGAGCGGCTTCGGCGGCTCGGCTTGCGCGGCGTCGGATTTCTCATCGGCGGATTTCTTGGCCGCCGCGTCGAAATCGGACTTCACCTTCGCTTGCGTTCGATCGATGTCCGCATTGGCAGCGGCCGTGTCGAGCGAAGCGGCGAATTGCGCGTAATCCTTGTTGTCCTTTTGCCACGTGGTGGCCTCGACGGTGATTCCGTCGAATGTGGTGTAGCGGACTTTGGCCGCTTTGTCCGGCGGCGCGGCGTCCTTGGCCGGCATGGCGTCGTCCGCGCGCAGGTTGGCGAGGACCGAACTCACGCTGTTGGCGGCGTACTCGGAACTCAGCTCGCGGCCTTTCGGCACGTCGGCCACCTTCAGATTTTCTTCGCCCGACTTTTCTTTGAACGCCTTCCACATCTTGCCGTCGGCGGACGTCAACGTCACGCTGCTTATGCGACTTCGCGGGAATGTCGGCGAGGTCGCGCTTCTCCCAATCGCTGATGTTCTTGGCGACCGTGAGATTGCCGGCGGCGAGCCAGCTCTGCGCCTCGCCGTCGCGGCGCACGAAGGTACCGCCGCCGCCCGCTCCGTTGAAGTTGCCGATGATCAGTTTGATCGGCTGTGCAAGGCCGCCGATCTCGACGCGCACGCCGGTGGCGTCGGCCTCCTTCACATCGCCGACGCCGAGTTCGGCGTAGTGCTTCGGATTGGACGTCTTCTCCTCGATCACCGTCGCCTGCGACAGCTTGAGCACGAATTCGCGCAGCTTGGTCAGGTCGGCTGGGAAGTTGGATTTTTCGACGACCACCCAGCCGTCTTTTTCGCGGCGCAGCGTGGCCAGCGTCTTGTCGCCAGCGCCGATGAACGTCAGGCCGGTGACGTCGTTGACGTGATCCTTGAGTCCGGGTACGACCGGTTGCGCGTGCTCGGCGACGTCGCTTTTCGGCGCGTTGGCGCGGTTCATGGCGAAGGCGACGATCAGCGCAAGCAGTGCGGCGGCGGCGAGGATGTACAGCGTTTTCGTCTTCATGATCGATTCCTCAAACCGTGCGCCGCTTCTTTTTCCAAAACACGAAGCCCAGCGCGGCGATCGTGACCAGCAACGGCATCAGGCCGATGTTGATGAGTTTCAATCGCGCGCCGAGCGCGTCGATGTTCTCGCCGAGGCTTAGTTGCACCTGCCGCAACTGCTTGCGGATTTGCAGTTTCTTGTCGGTGAAGCTCTGCAGTTCGGCCTGTTGTTCGGGCGACAGGATCATCTCGGTGCCTTTCGCCTTGCCGCTCTGCAGTTCGGTGAGGCGGCGCTCGGTTTCCTGCAGTTGCTGCTTGAGCTGATCTTCCTTGCCGCGATAAGCGTCTTCGGCGGCGCGCTTCATGTCGTCCACGCGCGTGAACGGCCGCTGCGAGATTGCGCGACCGCGGATCGAGATGAGATCCGACGATCCGGTGAGGTTGTCCACCGCGTTGATGAAAAAATCGCCGTTGTTGGCGAAGGCATTCATGATCTTCTGGCCGAAGAACGGCTGCACGTTGACCCACAGCCGGTCGGTCAACATGTCGGTGTCGGCGGCGATGATGATTTCGCCGTCGTCCTTGGCGGCAGCCAGGTGGCCTGCGTCCGTGCGGTCCGGAAAAGCGCTGGCGAACTTGCCTTCCAGCCGCGCGGCGATCACATAGTTCGCATTGCTCGGCGTGAAGCCGTCGAGCAACTGGCTCGGGTCGGTCATGAACTTGATGCGGTCCGCGCCGACCACCATCGAATCGGTGCCGCTCTGAATCAGCGGCACGAGTTTCAGTTTCGAATCCTTGGCCAGCGCGAAATAGCCGGCCGAGGAAACGTTGATGCTGTCGAGGTTGGCCGTGGTCACGTCCTCGGCGTTGAGGTCGTGCTTGTTGAAGCCGAGGATGGCGACGTCACGCACCGCCGGTCCGCCTTGCGTGACGCTGACCTGCACGCCGTGCCCGCGATCGAGCACGACTTTGTGCGGATCGTATTCGATGCCCCACGCCTTGAACAGCTTGGGCAGGTCGGACGATTTGTCGGCAAGCATCGCCGCTTGCGGATTGTTCGGATCGGCGCCGGACTCGTCCGCTTCGGCATTCGGATCGACGAACACGAGCAGGTGTCCGCCGCGCATCACGAACTGGTCGATGGCGTATTGCACGTCGTCGCTCAGGTTCTTCGGATGCACGAGGATCAGCACGGCGATGTCGGCATCGATCGTCTTCACCGCGGCGGCATTGAGCTGGCGCACATCGAACGATTGCGTGAGCTGCTGATCGACCGCCCACGCCTCGCGCATCGAGCGCGTCTGCGGATCGAAGCCCTGCGTGATCGGCAAGCCGCTGATCAAACCCACCACCGGCTTTTTGGTTTGCGTGAGTTCATGGATGAGTTTGGCGACGTCGTATTCGAGGAACGCCTCTTTCTGCGGATTGAGGAACGGGATCACCGATTTGCCGTTGGTCGAATTGGTGCCGGCCAGGCCGATGAAGAGCTTGTCGCCGCCGCGCTGATCGGTCGGCACAGCGGTGAGGCCGAACGAGGTGGCGCGGTCTTCGTCTTCGGAGAACGGCAGCGGGTCGATGACTTCCAGCTTGATCTTGCCGTTGGCGCGGCTGGCCATTTCTTCGAGCAGCTCGCGCACGCGCGTGGCGTAGGTACGCACCTGCGGCAGATCCTGCGAACCTTTGTCGGAATAGAAGTAGTACAGATGAATCGGCTCGTCGATGTGCCCGAGAATGTTTTTCGTACCTTGCGACAAAGTATACAAGTGGCCCTGCGTCAGATCGATGCGTGCGCCGCGGAACACGACATTGCTGATCAGCAGCACCGCGACGAGCAGCACCGCGAGGACGGCGAGCGCGCCGCCAGTGAGGAGTTTGCGATTCGTCATGATTGGATCTCAGTCGGCCTTCTTCAGGTCGATGACCACGGCGCTCGCGTACAGCCAGAACGCGATGGTCAGCAGGAAATAGATCAGGTCGCGCACGTCGATCACACCTTTGCTGATCGAGGCGAAATGGGTGAGGAAGCTCAACCCGGATACCGCGTCGACGACACCCTGCGGCGCCCACGAATTGAAGGCCGCCAGCACCAGCGGGAATCCGGCGAGCAGGAACAGGAAACACACCACGACCGTGATGATGAAGGCGACCACTTGGTTGCGCGTGCACGCCGAGATGCACGAACCGATGGCGAGGAAGGCGCCGGCCATCAGGAAACTGCCGACGTAACTCGCGAAGATCACGCCGTTGTCCGGCGAGCCGAGATAGTTCACCGTGATCCAGATGGGGAACGTGAGGAACAGCGCGATGCCGATGAACACCCACGCGGCGAGGAATTTTCCGACCACCGCCTGCCACATGGTCAGCGGCAAGGTCAGCAACAGTTCGATGGTGCCGCTTTTGCGCTCCTCGGCCCACAACCGCATGCCGACCGCGGGCACCAGGAACAGATACAGCCACGGATGGAAGTTGAAGAACGGCAGCAGATCGGCCTGATTACGCTCGAAGAACGTCTGGTTGCCGAGATAGAACGGAAACGCGGCGGCCAGCACCAGGAAGATGACGATGAAAACGTACGCGACGGGCGTGGCGAAATAGCTCGACAGCTCGCGCTTGAAAACAGTCAGGATTGCTGCGCTCATGCGGCCTCCTGCGTGGTCACGGTGCGGAACACTTCGTCGAGCCGCCCGCTTTCCAGTTGCAGTTCGCTGACTGGGATGTTCTTCGCGCGCAACATTTCACTGACGGCCGAGAAAATCTGCTTGCCCGGTTTTGGGAACGCGGTGATACGGTGATCCTGCGGATCGATCTCGACCGCCTGCACATCGGGCAACTGCGACAACGCCTCGCGCGCGGCGCCGACGTTCGCGGTAGTCAGAGAGACGGCCTGGTAGTAGCGAGAACGCGCCTCGAGCTCGGCCGGTGTGGCGTCAGCGAGAATCTTGCCGTGGGCAATGATGATCGCGCGGCTGCACACCGCGTGCACTTCTTCGAGAAGATGCGTGGAGACGATGATGGTCTTGTCCGGTGCCATCGCATTGATCAGCGTGCGCACTTCGTGCTTCTGGTTCGGATCCAGGCCGTCGGTGGGCTCGTCCATGATCAGCACCGGCGGGTCGTGCAGGATCGCTTGAGCCAGGCCGACGCGCCGCTTGAAACCCTTCGACAGTGTATCGATCGGCTGCTCGAGCACATCGCTGAGGCGCAGGCGTTCGATTACATCATCGAGCCGCGCGCGGCGACGCTCCCCTTTGAGTTCGCGCACGTCGGCGACGAAATCCAGGAACTGCCGCGGATTCATTTCGCCGTACGAAGGCGCGCCTTCGGGCACGTAACCGACGAGTCGTTTCGCGGCGATCGCATCGTCCACGACATCGTGACCGCACACGAGCGCGCGTCCAGTCGTCGGTGCGAGGAAGCCCGCGATCATTTTCATCGTCGTGGATTTGCCGGCGCCGTTGGGTCCGAGGAAGCCGAGCACGCGGCCCGGTTCCACCTTGAAGCTGATGCCGTCGACCGCGGTGAGCGATCCGTAGCGTTTCGTCAATTGAAGGGTTTCGATCATGTCGATTACCGGTGTTGAAGTTATTGTCGCGGCCGTTCTCGGCCGCGTTCTCCCGCCCGTCACGGACGGCGCGGGGCAAAATACCGCAGGATTTCGAAAAAGTTCCCCGCGTCGTCGCCTTCGAATCAATTCGGCGACGGACGGCGACGTGGAATTCCGGCACCGCCCCCACAAACGGCACAGGCGGCCGAAGCCGCCTGTGTCTGTGCATCATGCGAAGTTACTGTGCCTGCTGCAGCGGCAGATGTACCACGAATGTCTGCTGATCGTCCGGCGCGTTCGGATCGCTGGTCGTTTCCTCGTAGAAACGGCCTGCCCCTTCGGACGATTCGTCGAACACATAGCCGTGCGTATAAGCGTACGCCTTCAGCGTCAGACGCAGCGCCGGCAGTTGCGCGGCCGAACCGGTGAAGCTCGTGATCAGTTCCTTGCCGCCGCCGATCGAGCCGATCTTGACCGGGTCTTGAACCTGATAATCGTCCTTGTCGATCGGCAGGGCCATGTCGAAGTCGTAGTTCTCGTCGCCGAGATTGGTGGTGATCGTGATGCGCGGACCGGTGACGTTGATCTTGCTCTTCTTCACCTGCGCCTGCAGCGCCTGCATCGCCTTGTCGGTGGCGTCGGCCACGTCGTCGAGCGTGCGCTTGGCGGTCGTGGAGATGAAGATGATCGGACGCTTGTCGACGTCCTTCAGATCGATCTGCTGCTGCGTGTAGTCGATGTTCGGGAAGGTCGCCAGCATGGTCTGCAGCGCGCCGAGCTGATACTGGATCTGCGTGGCTGGATTGCCGTCGAGATACATGCCGGTGTAACGGCCGTACAAATCCCATCCGAAATCGACGTCATAGCCCATGGTGATGCGCGAGGTCTTGCCGTTGGTGGCCGGGGTGATGTCGATGGTGAAGTGCTTGTCGGTGCCGCGCCACGGGTTGACCACGTCCCAGACGACCTGCGAATCCTGCTTGGGTTCCGGATTGCCGGACACCGTGTAGCTGCCCGAACCGATGCGGTCGTCCTTGCTGATCCAGTTGACCTTTGCGCCTGCACCCTGCGCCGGACCCTCGAAATTGAGCTGCACCGCGCGATCATAGGCGCGCAACGCGTTCCAGTACGGGAAGGTGCGGAAGCCATCGACCACATCGAAGATCTGACGGGCCGGCGAACTCACCTCGACCGAACGCTCGATGTGCCGGTGGGACGGCAGGAAAATGGCGAACACCACCGCCAGCACGCAAACGATGATGATGGCAACCAGTACCTCGAGCAGACGGGTCATCCGCGAATCTCCACGATAAGAACGGCGAATGTTACATGGGGATTGGGCAATCGGGAATGGGTTGGCGGCAATCGGCCCGGCACCTCGCCCGGAGGTTGCCGGAAATGCTCTCGAAACCCCGCTCAAACCGCGCCGCCGCGACGAATCGCGGTCGCCGCGCGTCGCGCTAGACGATGCCGATCTCGAAGGCCTTGAGCACCGCCCGCGTGCGATCGCGCACGCCGAGCTTGGACAGGATATTGGAGACGTGATTCTTGACCGTGCCTTCGGCCACGCCCAGCGAGTTGGCGATCTCCTTGTTGCTGTAGCCGCCGGCCATGAGCCGCAGGATTTCGGTTTCGCGTTCGGTGAGCGGATCGGGCCGATCGAGCGAGGTGAAATCGTTCTGCATGCGCTCCAGCCCGGTCAGCAGGCGCTGCGTCACGACCGGCTGCACCAGCGAGCCGCCGCTGGCGACGGCCTTGACCGCATCGACCAGTTGTTCGAGGGAAACATCCTTCAGCAGGTAGCCGCGCGCACCGGCTTTCAATCCAGCCAGCACAAGCTGATCGTCGTCGAACGTGGTGAGGATGATCGTCGGCGGCATGTTGCCGATCGCCGCGAGCGCGTTGAGAACGTCGAGTCCGGACATGCCCGGCATGCGCATGTCGAGCAGCACGACATCGGGTTTGGCCTGCGGGATCAGATCCAGCGCCTGCTTGCCGTCGGCCGCTTCGCCGACGATGCGGATGTCGTCGGACAGTTCGAGCAACGAGCGGATGCCTTGCCGCACCAGGGTCTGGTCGTCGACCAGGCAAACCGAAACCGGTGTCATCGTGTCGCCTCCAGCGGGAGCCAGGCATCGAGCGCGAAGCCGCGGTCGCGCTCGGTCGTGATGTTCAGCCGGCCGCCGATCTGCGCCAGACGCTCGCGCATGCCGATCAGGCCATTGCCGTGTTTGAGATCCGGCGCGCCGCGTCCGTCGTCGCGCGCGTGCATCGCCAGTTCGTTCTCTGCGGTACGTTCGAAACGCAGCCACAGGTTGCGCGCGCCGGCATGGCGCACCGCGTTGGTGATGATCTCCTGCGCGCAGCGCAACAGCACCTGTGCGCGGCGCGGATCGTCGATGGAAAAACGCGGCGGCAATTCCAGATGGATCTGGATGCCGGGCACGCCTTCGATCAGCGTCTTCAGCGCCTCGGTGAGATCGATGCTGTCGTCCTCGCGCAACTGGCTCACGACCTCGCGCACATCGGTGAGCAGCAGCTTGGCCACACTCTGCGCCTGCTTCACGTGATCCAGCGCCGTGCCGGCAGCCAGGTGGCTCGCGACTTCCAGATTCAGGCTCAACGCGGTCAGATGGTGTCCGACCAGGTCGTGCAGTTCACGCGAGATGCGCATGCGCTCGCCGATGCGGCTGGATTCAGTGAGCAGCGTGCGCGTGGCGCGCAATTCCGAATTGAGTCGGCGCTGCTCCTCGCGGGAATCGGCCTGCTGCCGCGCGACCACCGAGGTGATGTACGTGAATCCGGAAAATCCGAGGTACAGCGATTGCTGCAGCAGCGCAAGAAACCAGCCGTAGTGTCCGGCCGGTTCGCCGTGCAGGTATTGCGGCTGCATCGCCGTGATCGGCGCGAGCGCGAAATTCTGCAGCACCATCCAGATCAGCCCGGGCCGCAACGGAATCATCCACGGCAGCACACCGGCGATGACCAGCATCAGGATGGTCGAGAGCTGGCTCTGCGTGAAGAAGCTGATCGAGATCGCGGCCGCATCCATCAACAGCAGCAGCGGGATCTTGACCTGCCACGGCCGCCGCGTCCCCAGATCGTGTGTCGCCGCCCAGTAGGCCAGTCCGAACACGGCATAGGAAACGAACCACCACAGCCGGTCGTTCGGATCGCCGGCCTCGTCGGCCGGACGCATCATGTCCCACAGCAACGGAATGCCCACGCACGCGTACGTGAACAAACCCGCATAGCGCAGCAGGTTGACCGGATTGAGCGAGGAAACGCGCATGGACGGCATCATAGTCGCACGCCTGTCCTTCGCAACCTGCCGCTAGTCACAACGGCGCTTTAACGAAAAAGCCTTCGGTCGGACATGGCCACGACCCTAACCCCATGCGATAATTGCGCATCACAAAAACAACGCTCGGCCGCGCCGGTACGATCCGTGCGCGCGGAGGAATCCTTCTCGACATGACTATCTCGATTCGCGACGTGCGCGAGCAGGAACTGGACTCGGTTCTTGCGCTCAACAACGCCGCGGGAACGACCATCCTGCCGCTGGACATCGCGCGCCTCATCGCGCTGACCGAACAGGCCGCCTATTTCCGCACCGCGCTGGTCGATGGAAACATCGCCGGGTTCCTCATCGCGCTGCGCGAGGACGCCGACTACGGCAGTCCGAATTTCCTGTGGTTCCGCGAACGCTATGCGCAGTTCCTGTACATCGATCGCATCGTCATCGCCAAACCGTATCAGGGTCTCGGCCTCGGTCGCATCTTTTACGCCGACGTGACAAGCTTTGCCGAAGTGCGCGTGCCGCTGCTCGCCTGCGAAGTGTTCCTCGAACCGCGCGACGACGTGTCGGTGCTGTTCCACGGAACCTACGGATTCCAGGAAGTCGGCCAGCAGGTGATGCCGGGCGTGAACCGCCGCGTCGCGTTGCTGGCGAAGGACCTGCCGAGCTTTCCGTTCGTGCGCGATACCTACCTGCACGGACCGACCGCTTCGCTGCCGAACCAGCCGTGGCTTGCCGAACGCGAACGCAAGATCGCACCGCGCATCGCGCGCGCAGCCGGCGGATGAACGCCGTCGTCGCAGCGCCGGGCGTGCTCACGCTCGGCGCTGCCGATATCCCATTCATCGAACTGCTGCTCGCCGCGTACGGCCTAAAGCTGTCGCGCGTGCGCGATGGCGACGCGATCCCCGGATCGTTTTGGGGCGAACCCGAAGCCGGCTTGATCGGCCACATCGTGTACGCGCGCGACGACACGCCGTTGCATTCGCTGCTGCACGAAGCGTGTCACCTCATCGTCGCCGATCCGCGACGCCGCGCTGCGATCCACACCGACGCGTCCGATTGCCAGGCTGAAGAAGACGCCACGTGCTACCTGCAGATCCTGCTCGGCGATGCGATTCCGAATGTCGGCTACTCGCGCATCCAGACCGACATGGACACGTGGGGTTATACCTTCCGCCTCGGTTCCGCGCGCGCCTGGTTCGAGCGCGACGCCGACGACGCACGCGCATGGCTCATCGAACGCCGCCTGCTTCCCGCTTGCGCGTGACCGCGCCGCGCACTAGCCTGCGCACAGTCCTCAAGGAATCCGTGCCATGCAGCGCTGGCTGAAACTCCCCGATGGCCGTTTCATCGATGCCAACCGCATCGTGTACGTCGGCAAGGTCGAAACGTTTCCGCGCCTGGACGACGACGGCAACGACGCTGGCCCGGGCTACGCGGTGAACATCGGTTTGGACATCCCGCGCGAACACCACATCTCGGTGCAGGGCGGCAAGGACGAAATCCTCGGATTCATGAAATCACTGCTCGGCAACACACCGGGCTGACGCTCACGACTTTGGCGCATCGAGCACTTCGTGTTCGATGCTGCCTTCGCGCGGCGTGCGCTTGGCCACCGCGCGATACCATCGCCACGAAACGAATCCGAACAGGAACAACACCACCGACGTCACCGCCAGTTGCATCGCACTTCCGGCGAAACGCGGACCGACCACACCGCTCAACAGCGCGTTGAAGCTGAGCGTGATGAACGCCTGCACAGAAGACGCCGCGCCGCGATGCCGCGGAAAACGATCGAGCACGAGCAGGTTCAGCGTCGGCGAAATCATGTTGATGCCCAGACCCGCCACGCCGATCGGCAACACCGTCCACGGCACGCGCGCCGGCACGACGAGCCACGCGATCAACAACTCCAGCAGCGCCGCGATGGCGATGATCACGTAGCCGGCGTTGATGACCAGCCGCGTGTTCACGCGTCCGGCCAGTCGCGCCGCGAGCGAGGAACCGGCGACAAGTCCGGTGATCGCCGGCACGAACAGCCACGGAAAATCGTTGACGCCCAGGTGCAGCACGTCGAACACGAACGCCGGCGCGATGGCGACGTACAGAAACAATCCGCCGAAATTCCCGACGTTGGCGAAGGCCAGCGGCAGGAAGTGCGCATCGGTCAGGATCTGCCGGTACGTGGTGACCAGCCGCGACGGCGACAACGCCACGCGATTGGCCTGCGGATGCGTCTCCGGCAACACCGCGATACATGCGATCAGCAGGATCAGCGTGAACGCCGCCAGCGCCCAGAACAGCGCGTGCCATCCGCCGAATACGACCAGCCCCGCGCCGACGATCGGCGCGATGGCCGGCGCCAGGCCGAAGATCATGCTGACCTGCGCCATGAGCTTCTGCGCCAGCGCACCTTCGAAGCAATCGCGGATGATCGCGCGCCCGACGATGAACCCGACGCCGGCGCTGCAGCCCTGCAATGCACGGAACAGCAACAGCGAAAACAGGTTCTGCGACAACGCGCAGCCGATCGTCGCGACGAGGAAAACCGCCACGCCGACCAGGATCACGCGGCGTCGGCCGAACGTGTCGGAAAGCGCGCCGATGAACAGCGAAAGCACGGCGTACGAACCGAGATAGATGCTTATCGTCTGCTGCATCGACAGCGAGTTCGCGTCGAACTGCTTGGCCATCGCCGGGAACGCGGGGAAGATCGCGTCGATGCAGAACGGGCCGAACATCGCCAATGCGGCGAGCAACGGCGCGAGCAAGGCGCGGCGGGGAATGAAGACGGAACTCATCGGGACTGTTGTAGGACGCTTATGCCGCCATGATACGCCCGCTTGACCGGGCGCGGGTCCGCCGGGTTAGGATGCGTTCGTTCAAGGAGATGGCATTCCTCCTTCGCGCATCTGTCGCGCGCAACCGCCGCAAGGCTGATGATGCCTGTCCTGTCCCACGTGGGCGGCGTGCAGGCGTTGTTTCGATCCGGTCTGCATACCGCTTCCGTGTTCCGCCACGAACTGGAGACGAATCGACATGCCCATCGCCGCCTTCTTCGCCGTCGGCATCGGCGCCTTCCTCGGCGCGCTGATGCGCTGGGGCTTCGGCATCTTGTGGAACGCTACCGTGCCGGGATTGCCGCTCGGCACGCTCGCGGCGAATCTCATCGGCGGCTTCGTCATCGGCGTGGCGCTCGCCTCGTTCGAAACGTTTCAGTCGACGCCGCTGGAGCTGCGCCTTTTCATTACGACGGGCTTTTGCGGCGGACTGACGACGTTCTCGACTTTCTCCGCCGAAGCGGTGATCGCCTTCAACCGTCAGCAGTTCGGATGGTTCGCGGCGATCATTGCAACGCACGTGGTCGGATCGCTGCTGATGACTTTCGCCGGCATGGCGCTTGTTCGGCAGCTGGTCAAAGGGTAAAAAGTATACATTTCATTCTTGCGGCCGCGCGGCGAATGCCGAACACACCGCGCTCGCCGGCACGTGCCGGCCGTGATGCGAGCACAATCCATCGTCGCCGCGCACCGAGGCGAATCCCGAACTCAGCGTGGCCAAACCCGGCACGGCCGATTCGATCACGCGCGGATCGCTCTGGAAGTGCACGCAATGCGCGCAGCGTTCGGCAACGGCGCCTCGCGATCCCGGCATGATCGACGCTCCTTCACAATGCGGCTCCAATATAGTCATTCGAAGCCGTCCGTGAAAACATCGTCCAGCAGCGGCGGCACCCACGCCATCGCCACGCCGCGATAGGCGGTGTTGGCAACGGCGGTCGCGAGCGTCGAAATCGCCGGCGAAGCCGAACCGTCGTCGACGAGCTTGACGAGTTTGTTCTGCGTCGCTTCCGTCGTCGTCGCGTACACCACCGCTTTCCCGGCGACCACTTCGGCCGCGAGTCCACGCACACCGGTGGAAATGCCGTTCGTGAATGTCTTGGCGAGCGACCACGTCGTGCCATTCCATGTCCACTTCTGGATTCCACCGCCGCTTGCGGTCGCGCGATCGTCTGCAACGTAAACGGTGTCGATGCCCGGCACACCGGTGCGATCGAAAAACGCGAAACCATACGGTGACGCGCCCGACGTCGGCATGCCCGCCAGACTCGTCGTTGCCGGGTTGATCGTGACCGGCAATCCCGAACCCACCTTGAACACGTTGCTGCTGCCGCTGCTGCCCGAATCGGCGTAGAGCTGGCCCGCCACGATGTCGATCACGCGCACGCTGTTCGGCGTGGAGACGAGCTGTGTCGCGCCATTGAGGCCGAGCAGTTCATACCAGATGCCGCCATCACCCGTGCCACTGCCGCTGATCCAGAATTGATTGCCGTCGTAAGTGACCGCGCCGCGCACCGCGCTGCTGAAACCGTTGGCGAGCGTCGTGGTCGTATCGATGCCGCCCTGCGCGTCGACGCGCGCGACCACACGCACGGCGCTGGCGATCGACGCTCCCGGCGCCACGGCGTAGCCTGCGAGCGTCAGGTAATGACCGTCCGGATTTCCCGCGAGCGCACCTTCGCTCGTGCCGGTTCCGCTCAGCGTGAATGCCATGTTGAGATTGGCGCCAGCCGTCGTCGGCAGCGCTATCGACGTCACCGGCGTTCCATCGGACGCGAACCGGTCGAGGAACACGGGAGCCGTCGTCGCGCCGAGCGCCGTGCTGCCGTCGCCGACGCGCACGACCACGACATCATCACTGGCGTAGGCAGCCACCGCGAAAAACACACAGAGAACGAGCGCGCGGCGCAACACGCCGGCCGGACTGACGTGATCCATGATTTTTCTCCCCGGGGAGATTCGCATCCTACACGTCCGGCCGACCGCGGCAACCGCCCAAACCCGCACGAATTGCGTCACAATTCACAGCTTCGCGAAATGATTATGCCGTGATGAACCTGCAAGCCAATTTCGAACAGATCCCGCTCAAGGATTACGCCGAGCGCGCGTACCTTGATTACTCGATGTACGTGGTGCTCGACCGCGCCCTGCCCTTCGTCGGCGACGGATTGAAACCGGTACAGCGCCGCATCATCTACGCGATGAACGATCTTGGTCTCACCGCCACCGCCAAGCCGCGCAAGTGCGCGCTCGCGATCGGCGAAGTGCTCGGCAAATACCATCCGCACGGCGATAGCGCCTGCTACGAAGCGATGGTGCTGATGGCGCAGCCGTTCTCGTACCGCTATCCGCTGGTGAACGGCCAGGGCAACTTCGGTTCGCCCGACGATCCGAAATCCTTCGCGGCGATGCGCTACACCGAAGCGCGCCTCACGCCGATGGCGGAACTGCTGCTCGATGAAATCGATCAGGGCACGGTCGACTTCACGCCGAATTACGACGGCACCCGCAACGAACCTTCGTGGCTGCCGGCGCGCGTGCCGCACGTGCTGCTCAACGGATCGACGGGCATTGCCGTCGGCATGGCCACCGACATCCCGCCGCACAACCTGCGCGAAGTGGCGAGCGCGTGCATCCATCTGCTCGACGAACCCGAAGCGAGCATCGCGGAACTCTGCCGACACATCAAAGGCCCGGATTTCCCGACCGCCGCGGAGATCATCACGCCGAAGAGCGAACTGAAAGCGATGTACGCGACCGGCAATGGCTCGGTGCGTTGCCGCGCGATCCACAAAGAGGAAAACGGCAACGTCGTCATCACCGCGCTGCCGTATCAGGTATCGCCGTCGAAGATCGTCGAGCAGATCGCCAATCAGATGCGCGCGAAGAAGCTGCCGATGCTCGAAGACGTGCGCGACGAATCCGACCACGAGAATCCGGTGCGCCTGGTGCTGATCCCGCGCAGCAACCGCGTCGATCTGGCCGAGATGATGCAGCACCTGAATGCGACGACGGATCTGGAACGCAGCTACCGCATCAATCTCAACATGATCGGCCTCGACGGCAAGCCGCAGGTCAAGACGATCAAGCAGATCCTGAGCGACTGGCTCACGTTCCGCACAAATACGGTGAAACGCCGCCTGCAGCATCGGCTGGACAAAGTCGAACGGCGTTTGCGCTTGCTGGAAGGTCTGCGCATCGCGTTCCTCAATCTCGATGCGGTGATCCGCATCGTGCGCACCGAGGACGAACCCAAGCCGGTGCTGATGAAGCGCTTCAACCTGACCGAGGAGCAGACCGACTACATCCTCGAAACGCGCCTGCGCCAGTTGGCGCGGCTGGAGGAAATGAAACTCAACGCCGAGCGCGACGAACTCGAAGAGGAACGTGCGCGCATCGCGGTGACGCTGAAATCCGGCGCTAAACTCAAGACGCTGATCAAGGACGAACTCAGCGCCGATGCCGAGAAATACGGCGACAAGCGCCGCTCGCCGATCGTCGAACGCGAAGTGGCGCAGGCGCTGGACGAAGCAGCGCTGGTCGTGAGCGAACCGATCACCGTTGTGCTGTCGGAAAAAGGCTGGATTCGCGCGGCAAAAGGCCACGACGTCGACGCTCTCGCACTCGGCTACCGCGAAGGCGACAAATTCCACAATGCGGCAAAAGGTAAAACCACGCAGCAGGTCGCCTTCATCGATTCGAACGGGCGCAGCTATTCGACGCCGGCGCACACATTGCCCTCGGCGCGCGGCAACGGCGAGCCGCTGACCGGCCGCTTCACGCCTGCGCCGGGCGCGAAGTTCGACGCGGTGGCCATTGCCGATCCGCCGCAGAAACTCGTGCTCGCCTCGGACCACGGTTACGGTTTCGTCATCACGTTCGAGGGCCTGCTCGCCAACAAGAAAGCCGGCAAGCAACTCATCAACATGGACGATGGTGCGCACGTCGTTCCGCCCGGCTACGTCGCGGATTCGGCGCGCGATCGCATCGTCGTCGCCACCAACGCCGGGCATCTTTTGATGTTCTCCGTCGCCGAACTGCCCGAGCTCGACAACGGCGGCCGCGGCAACAAGCTGATCGAAATCCCGAAAGCGAGGCTCGCCGAAGGCGAACGCGTCGCGGGCATCGCCGTCGTCCATGAGGGCAAGGGCGAAGTCACGCTTTATGCCGGCGCGCGCAAGCTGATCCTGAAATGGTCCGAACTCATCGAATACAACGGCAACCGCGCGCAACGCGGCGGCAAATTACCGCGCGGTTTCCAGCGTGTGGACCGGATCGAAACGTCTGCCTAAGGCTTGATCTGATGACAGGAGAAACCGATCGCTGCGAGGCGGTCGGTGTTCGCTGTTGCGATCCGCCAGCCGGCTTCTGACTTTGCGAGCCGCATCGCCGTCGCTTGCGCAAGACGATTGCGCGCACCGTGCGTGACCAGTGCGAAGTCGGCAGTCCGCGCATCGCGCCAGCCCTTGAATTCCAAACGCGCGTTCGCGACGTCGCTCTTTCCGGCGCATTGCAGGCTCAGCGTTGGTCCCTTCGCGTCGAGTTCGGCGATACGCAGCGCTGTCGGTGCGTTGTCGGCATCGAACGTGACCACACGCGCGCCGTCGGGCGACAGCGCGACGACATCGCTGCCGTTGTGCACGAACGCCGCATGTCCGTTCGCGGGATTGATCAGGAAACTTCCCGGCGAATCATGCTCGAACTGCACCTCCACGCGCGCATAGCCGCTGCCTTTGAGCGTGCCGAGAAACCAGTGCGTTTCGCCGTCGCCGTCGGCGCTCTTGGATTCGGGCAGCTTCCAGTCGACGAAGTTCGCCAAGGCGACGGTCAGTCGTGAACCGCTGCGTTTCGCGATTCCGCCGCTGGACGTGACCAGCGCCGCTTCGTGCTTCGAGGAACAGGCCGTCGATGCCGGTTGGCAGGCGAATGCGTCGTCGGAAAACGGCATCGTCGCCTGCTCCTGCGACAGCGTCGGCATCGCGATGATCTTTGAGGCATCTGCGTCATCGAGCGGCGACGTCGGCACGTCGACGCCTGCCGCGAGCGACTGCGGTTGTGCCAGATCGAGCACGCCGGCGCTGTCGAAGCGCATGCCGCGATCGGTTTGCGCCGAGACCGTCGAACAAACAGCGATGCCCATGATCTGCAGCGCAAGCACGCAAATGCCTATCGGTTTGCCCATGACGAATCCTCATCCGCTGAAGCGCGAAGGATAGCCGCAAAAGGCGCGACGATGCTTTACCATCCAGCTTTTACCGGGCGAACTCATGGCCAAACGACGCCACTTGCTGCGACGCCTTGTCACCGTCATCGTCATCGCGCTGATCGCGATCCTCGTTGCGGTCTGGCTCACGGTGCGCGGCAGTCTGCCGACGCTCACCGGCCGGCAGGTCGTGGCGGGGCTGGGTAACGAAGTCACCGTCGAGCGCGATGCGCTCGGCGTCGCCGTCATCCGTGCCAAGAGCCAGCTCGACTCCGCGCGCGCGCTCGGCTTCGTGCACGCGCAGGAACGGTTCTTCGAGATGGATCTCATGCGCCGTCTCGCCGCCGGTGAGCTGTCCGAACTATTCGGCAAAGCCGCACTCGATGCGGACAAGACGCATCGCGCGTTCCGCATGCGTGCGCGTGCCGTCGAAGCGCTTGCGACCTTGAGCGACGCCGATCGCGCCCTGCTGCAGACTTATGCCGATGGCGTCAACGCGGGGCTGGCCGCTCTGGCGTCACGACCGTGGGAGTACTGGCTGGTCGGCGCGACGCCGGCGGCATGGCAGCCGGTCGACAGCCTGCTCGTGACCGACGCGATGTATTTCGATCTCAACGATTCGTCCAACGGACGCGAACTGGGTTTCTCGCGCATCCGCAACGCGCTCGGTGAAAAAGTATACAAATTCCTCGCCATCACCGGCGGCCCGTGGGACGCGCCCCTGACTGGCCCGCCGCTACCCTTTCCCGCGCTGCCGACCGCCGACGACATCGATTTGCGCAAGATCGATCCGTCGCTGCTGCAGATGCCGCCACCGCCCACGGAAAAATCCTCGACCACCGGCAGCAACGGCTTCGCCGTCGGTGGAACGCTCACGGCTACGCACGCCGCGCTCGTCGCGGGCGACATGCACCTGGGGCTACGCGTGCCGAATATCTGGTTCCGCGCACAGGTCATCTATCCGAACCCACGCCGCGCCGGCGAGGACCTGACGCTCACCGGCGTGACGCTGCCCGGCATGCCGGCGCTCGTCGCAGGCAGCAACCGGCGCGTCGCGTGGACCTTCACCAACAGCTACGGCGACTACACCGACTGGGTGCGCGTGACGCTCGATCCCAGCGACAAGACCAGGTACCGCGACAGCGAGGGTATGCAGCCGCTGCGGGTGACGCACGAAAGTATAAAGATCCACAATGCGGCAGACGAGCCGCTCGACGTGACCGACACGCGCTGGGGCCCGATCCTCGGCAAGGACGCCGACGGCACGCCGCTTGCCCTGGCCTGGACCGCGCTGCGGCCGGGCGCGGTCGACGTCAACTTGATCAAGCTCGCCAACACCGAGACCGTCGACGAGGCCGTCGCCGTCGCCAACAACAGCGGCATGCCGGCGCAGAATTTCGTCGTCGGCGATTACGGCGGCAACGTGGCGTGGACCATCGCCGGACGCATCCCGAAGCGGCTCGGCGGCTACGATCCGCTGCTGCCTTCGGACTGGAGTCAGCCCGGTACAGGCTGGGACGGATGGCTGCCGCCTTCGGAAATGCCGCTACTGTCGAATCCGACCAGCCAGCGCATCTGGACGGCCAATCAGCGCATCGCCGAAATCGGCGGACGCGATCTGGCGAATCTGGGCGACGGCGGCTACGACCTCGGCGCACGCGCGCGCCAGATCCGCGAGGACATGCTCGGCCGCGGGCAATTCGCGCCGGACGACATGCTCGTCATCCAGCTCGACGACCGCGCCATGCTGCTCGCGCCGTGGCACGACATGCTCGGGCAAGTGATTCGGCATGCCGGTGACAACTCACCGCTCGCTGGCGCGAAAAAATACTTCGACGACTGGAACGAACACGCCGATCCGAAATCGGTCGGCTATCGCCTCGTCCACGATTTCCGCCGTGAAGTGACCGATACCGTGCTCGATGGATTCGCCGCCGCGGTGCGCGCCAAGGACAAGGACTTCAAGATGCCGAAGCTGCCGCAGGCCGAAGCCATGGTCGACGCCATCGTCGGACATCGTCCGGAAAACCTGCTGCCGCCGACGTACCTGGACTGGAACGACCTGCTGCAGAAATGCGCCGAGCGCGTCGTGAACCGACTCAGCGCGATGCCGGGCGGCCTAGCCGCGCGCACCTGGGGCGATGTCAACGCGACGCGCATCCGTCATGCGCTGAGCAAGTCGCTGCCAGGCATGGGCTGGCTGCTCGACATGCCGCGCCGCGAGTTGCCGGGCGATTCGAACATGCCGCGCGTGCAGGGACCGGATTTCGGCGCGTCGGAACGATTCGCCGTCGAGCCCGGTTACGAACAGTATGGCTATTTCCACATGCCCGGCGGGCAGAGCGACAACCCGCTGTCGCCGTTTTACGGCGCCGGTGACGCGGACTGGGCAAACGGCAAGCCTACGCCGTTCCTGCCCGGTGCTGCAAAGTATACTTTGACGCTCGCACCGCGCTGAGCGTCACGCATCCGCAACCAGTTTTTCCAGGATGCGCAGGAACAGGCCCGGCAGCATCTCGAGTTCGTCGATGGCCACGTGTTCGTCGATCTTGTGGATCGAGGCATTGACCGGGCCGATCTCGACGACCTCCGCGCCCATCGGCGCGATGAAGCGCGCGTCGGAGGTGCCGCCGCCGGTGTCGGTCTGCGGCACGATGCCGCAGATTTCCTCGATCGTCCGCAATGCGGCACGGCGCAACGGGCCGTCCTGCGTCAGGAATGGCTGACCGGACGCGTGCCATTCGATCGCGAAATCGAGGCCGTGTCTGCGCAGGATCGCTTCGGTGCGGTCGCGCAAACTTTGCGATGTACTCGCCGTGCAGAAACGAAAGTTGAAATCGACGACGAGCGTTCCCGGCACCACATTGAGTGCGCCGGTGCCCGCATTGATGTTCGAAATCTGAAACGACGTCGGCGGAAAATCGGCGTTGCCCTCATCCCACTTCTCGGCAGTCAGTTCCGTCAGCGCCGGCGCGGCGAGGTGAATCGGATTGCGCACCTTTTCCGGATACGCCACATGGCCCTGCACACCACGCACCGTGAGTTTGCCCGACAGCGACCCGCGGCGTCCGACGCGCACGATATCGCCCAGCCGCTGCGCCGACGACGGCTCGCCGACCACGCACCAGTCGATGCGCTGCCCGCGCGCGCGGAATTCCTCGACGACGCGGCCGACGCCGTTGAGGTTGGTCGGTCCTTCCTCATCGCTGGTCAGCAACAGCGCGACGGTGCCGGCGTGATCAGGATGCGCGGCGACGAACTGTTCCAGCGTCACGACCATGCCGGCGACGCCGGCTTTCATGTCGGCCGCACCACGGCCGTATAGACGTCCATCGCGAATCGTCGGCGTGAACGGATCGCTCGACCATTGCGCCAAGTCGCCCGTCGGCACCACGTCGGTGTGGCCAAGGAAGACGAACACCGGCGCGCCGCTGCCGTGCGTGGCCCACAGATTTTCGACATCGCCGAACGGCAGCTTTTCGATCGTGAATCCGAGTTTTTCCAGACGCGTGGCGATGAGCGACTGGCAACCGGCGTCGTCCGGCGTCACCGAGCGGCGGCGCAGGAGCTCCTGCGTGAGATCGAGGATTGCGCTCACGCCGCGAACAGCTCGCGGAATTTCTTGTCGGTGAAACCGGTACTCATCCTGCCGTCGTCGCAGACCACCACCGGACGACGCACCAGCGCCGGATATTCCTTGATCAGCAGCAGCCATTCCGGGTCGGACGCCGGGGCCTTGCGATTCGGCGGCAGATTGCGCCAGGTCATGCCGGTGCGATTGACCAGACTTTCCCAGCCGCCGGCCTGCTTCGCCCACTCTTTCAGTGTCGCGCCGTCGACGCGGTGTTCGCGATAGTCGATGAACTCGTGCGCCACCTTGTGCTTCTGCAGCCACTTGCGCGCCTTGTCGCAGGTGCTGCATTTTTCCAGGCCGTATACTTTTATCATAGCGACACTTTTATCATTTTTAATCGCGCAGCAATTCGTTGAGCGACGTTTTGGCGCGGGTCTTCTCATCCACGCGTTTCACGATTACGGCCGCGTACAGACTGTGCGAGCCGTCCGCCGCCGGCAGGCTGCCCGCGACGACGACACTGCCCGCCGGCACGCGGCCGTAGTGCACCTGCTTCGTCGCGCGGTCGTAAATTTTCGTCGACTGGCCGATGAACACGCCCATGCCGATCACACAGCCGCGCTCGACGATCACGCCTTCGACCACTTCCGAACGTGCGCCGATGAAACAGTCGTCCTCGATGATCGTCGGTGCGGCCTGCAGCGGTTCAAGCACGCCGCCGATGCCAGCTCCGCCGGACAGATGCACGTTGCGGCCGATCTGGGCACACGAACCTACCGTCGCCCACGTGTCGACCATCGTGCCCGCGCCGACGTTCGCGCCGATGTTGACGAAGCTCGGCATCAGCACCACGTCTCTGGCGATGCACGCGCCGCGCCGCACGATCGCACCCGGCACCGCGCGTGCGCCGAGCGTCTTGAATCTGGCCGCGTCGAATCCGGCGAAGCGCAACGGCACCTTGTCGAAATACGGCGCCGGCTCGGCTGGCATGAGTCGATTGGGCGTGATCCGGAACGACAGCAGCACCGCTTTCTTCAACCATTGATTCACATGCCAGCCGCCGTCAAGCGGCTCGGCAACGCGCAGTTCGCCGGATTCCAGACCATCGAGCACGGCCTCGATGGCCGGGCGCAGCGCTGAATCGATTTCGTCGTCGCGCAGTGCGGCGCGGCGTTCCCAGGCGGAGTCGATGACGCTTTCAAGCCGGTGCATGACGTCCCTTGTCCAAGTGGATGGTCGTAGCGGCAGCGCCGATGTCGGCGACGCCGAGCAGTGCCGCGCTCAGCGAATCGCGCGCGGACGAATCCAGCGGCCGGTCGTGTTCGTCGCTGATCAGGAAATAATCCTCCGCCCGTTCGCCGAAGGTCGCCACGCGCGCATCGTGCACGCGCACGCGACACTCGCGGAACGTATGCGCGACCGCCGCGAGCAAGCCCGGCCGGTCGGCGCAGATCAACGACAACTGCGTGAAGCCGCTGTGGTCGCGATCATACGAGATGAGCGGCGCGATATTGAAGTGGCGCAGCGAGCGCGTCATCGCCCGCGGCAACAGATCGGCGCGATACGGATTGTTCGACAGCGCCTCGACGAGCGTGCGGCGCAGCCGCTCGATGCGGTGTTCCTCGGTTATGGCGTGGCCTTCTGCATCGAGCACGAGAAAACTGTCGATGCTCATGCCGTCGCGCGAGGTGACGATGCGCGCGTCCTGCACCGACAGCCGCAATCGATCGAACACGGCGGTGACCGCGGAGAAAAGACCATCGCGCGATTCGGCGTAGACGAACACCTCGCTGCTGCCGCGCAGGCTCGATCCGTCGACCAGCACGAGCGGTCGCCCCGTTTCATAGTGACGCGCAATGCCGGCCGTTTGCCAGGCGATTTCGTTGTCGGTGAAACGCAGGAATGCTTCGTCGGGGAATTGCGACCAGATGCGCTCGATCGTCGCCGCGTCGACGGCGTCTTCGCGAAGAATGGCCTGCGCCTGCGCGCGGCAGTCGGCGATGCGCTCGGCGGCATCCGGTGGATCGACGAGGCCGCGGCGCAGTGCTTCGTGCGCGCTTTCGTAAAGATCCGACAGGAGCTGGTCTTTCCACGAATTCCACAGCTTCGCGCTCGTGCCGGAGATGTCGGCTACGGTAAGCACGTAAAGATAGTCCAGCCGCTCGCGATCGCCCACCGCTTCGGAAAATGCGTGCACGACCTCGGGCGAGGTGATGTCCTTGCGCTGCGCGGTGATGCTCATGATCAAGTGCTGCCGGACCAGCCACGCCACGAGATCCACGTCGCCGCTGGTCAGGCCGAGTTTCGCGCAGAATTCACGCGCATCTGTTTCGCCGAGTTCCGAGTGATCGCCGCCGCGTCCCTTGGCGATATCGTGGAAAAGTACGGCGAGCAGCAATAGTTCGGGCTTGGGCAAGCGCGTCCATACTTCATGTGCCAGCGCGAATTCCTTCGAAGTATCCGCCGCGGCGAAACGCTGCACATTGCGCAGCACCCGAATGGTGTGTTCGTCGACGGTGTAGACGTGGAACAGGTCGTACTGCATGCGTCCGACCACCTTGCCGAACGCGGGCAGATACCGCGCCAGCACGCCATGCCGATTCATGCGCGCGATCGCCTCGACCGCCGGCGCACCTTTGCGCAGCAGGCGCAGGAAAGCGGAATTGACGTCGCAATCGTCGATCAGGTCGGCACCGATCAGATCGAGCGCCGCTTCGATGCGGATCAGCAGGTCCGCGCGCAGACCTTTCACTTCAGGGTGTTCGATCCAGACGCGGAACAGATCGATCAGCGCCGCGGGCCGTTTGATCAGCAAGTCGGGCGGGTCGCAATCCAGGCGGCCGTCGACGGTGACGAAATCCAGCGTCAGGCGTTGTTCGCGATCGTCGCCGGCGTCGAGCGCTTCTTCGCAGCGCGACAGAAAGCGTTCGCTCAATCGTTCCGAGGCGATGGCCGCGCGATAGTAGCCTTGCATGAACTGCTCGACGGCGAGGTTCTGCTTGTGCTCGTCTTCAAAACCGAACTGCTCGGCGAGTGCGCGCTGATAATCGAACAGCAGCCGCTCTTCGGCACGCCCGGCGGCCAGATGCAGCGCGAAGCGGATTCGCGAAAGTTGCCGCCGCGCGTCGTCGGCACGTTCGACTTCGCTCGCGGTGAGAAAACCGCAGCGCGCAAGCGCTTGGAACGTCGGCGCGGAAAAAAGCCGGCGGCCGAGCCAGCCGATCAGATGCAGCGCGCGAAGCCCGCCGGGCGCATCCTTCAGGTTCGGTTCGAGGTTGTACGCGGTGTCGTTGAAGCGCGCGTAGCGGCCGAGCTGCTCGGCGCGTTTGGCGGCGAAATAGGCGGCCGGCGGCCAGATGTTCTTGTCGGCGAGGAGCGCGTGCAGCGCGGGGTCGAGCGTGGCGTCGCCCGCGATGCGGCGTCCGTCGAACAGATTTGTATAAATTGTCGCATCGGCGGCGGCGAACTCCCGGCATTCGGCGACGGTGCGCACGGCGTGACCCGGTTTGAGGCCGATATCCCACAGGCATGTGAAAAACGATTCGAGCGCATGCGCGACAACCGGTGACAGCGCTTTCTCGCACAGCGCGAGCAGGTCGACGTCGGAATGCGGGAACAATTCGCCGCGACCGAGACCGCCGACGGCATACAGCGCGAGTCCGGCGCGTTCGCCGACTGTTGCGGAAAACACGTGGGTGACCACGCTTTCGATGAAGCGCGCGCGCGTGCCGAGAAGTCCGTCGATGTCAGCGCCGTCGCGAAAAGCCTGGGCGGTGCGCCGATCGCCGTCGCCGAGCAACTGGCGCAGCGCCGTGCGCGCCGCTTCGGAAACACCCGCGCGCGGGACGCTGCCCGGCAGTCGCGGAAGCGACACGACCGGCGCGGCGGATGTGTTCATCGGGAAATCAGGCCGCTTTCGGCCAGGGCGTCAGGATTTCGAATCCGTTCTCGGTGACGGCCACGGTGTGTTCCCATTGCGCCGACAGCGAGTGATCGCGCGTCACGACCGTCCAGCCATCCGGCATCAGTCGCGTATGCGGTTTGCCGGCATTGACCATCGGCTCGACGGTGAATGTCATGCCCGGCTCCAGACGCAATCCCGCGCCGCGCTGGCCGTAGTGCAGCACCTGCGGATCCTCGTGATAGATCGTGCCGATGCCGTGTCCGCAATATTCGCGTACGACCGAGAACCGGTTCGCCTCGACATGCTGCTGCACCGCGTGGCCGATGTCGCCGAGCGTCGCGCCTGGTTTCACTTGTTCGATGCCTTTCATCATCGCGTCGTACGCGACGGTGCAAAGTCGTTTCGCCAGCACCGAGGGTTCGCCGACGTAATACATGCGGCTCGTGTCACCGTGCCAGCCGTCCTTGATGACAGTGACATCCATGTTGACGATGTCGCCGGCCTTGAGCACCTTGCCGGGCGATGGGATTCCGTGGCAGATCACATTGTTGACCGACGTGCACAATGTCTTCGGAAACCCTTTGTAGCCGACGTTCGCCGGAATCGCCTTCTGCACATTGACGATGTGGTTGTGTGCGATCTCGTCGAGTTCTTCGGTGGTCACGCCCGGCTTGACGTGCGGCACGAGCACTTCTAGCACCTCGGCGGCCAGGCGGCCTGCGGTGCGCATTTTTTCGATCTGCTCGGGACTCTTGATACTGACGGGCATGGCCGGCGTTGCTGGTGACAGTGCAAAATAGTGTAGCTCAGGTAGGGGTTTTCTTCGGAAAAACAAGCGCCTGATTGCGCCAAACGCCTGATCGTCCTATAATTCTGCGGTTCCCCGCCGGTGTTGCCGGATCGAGGGAGCAAATCCGCACACGTTTCGAAACCTGCATCGGGGTGCTTGATCGGCCGTCTGGTCCTCAGGTCGCTGCAGTTGGGAACGTGGAGGTCCTCAACCCCGGACGTGATCCGCTCGCAAAGACACGGCGGTTTCGTCCCTTTTGGAGTTTAGTCATGCCTCAAGTCACCATGCGCCAGATGCTCGAAGCCGGCGTGCATTTCGGTCATCAGACCCGTTACTGGAATCCCCGCATGGCGCAGTACATTTTCGGCGCGCGCGGCAAGATCCACATCATCAATCTGGAAAAGACGCTGCCGCTGTTCACCGATGCGATGAATTTCGTGTCGGGTCTGGCGCAGAAGCGCGGCACGGTCCTGTTCGTCGGCACCAAGCGCTCCGCGCGCGATGCGGTGAAGGACGAGGCCACGCGTTGCGGCATGCCGTACGTTTCGCAGCGCTGGCTCGGCGGCACGCTGACCAATTTCCGCACGGTCAAGCAGTCCGTGGGTCGCCTGAAGGAACTGGAGACGATGGCCGCCGACGGCAGCTTCGAGAAGCTGGTCAAGCACGAAGTGCTCTCCCTGATCCGCGAGAAGGACAAGCTGGAACGTTCGCTCGGCGGCATCAAGGACATGGGCCGTCTGCCGGATGCCTTGTTCGTGATCGACATCGGTCATGAAGACATCGCCGTGAAAGAAGCCAAGAAGCTCGGCATCCCGGTGGTGGCGGTTGTCGACACCAACTACGATCCGAGCCTGGTCGATTACGCCATCCCCGGCAACGACGATGCGATCCGCGCCGTGCAGCTCTATACCGCCGCGGTTGCCGACGCCGTGCTCGAAGGCAAGGCCGCCGCACCGCATTCGGCTGCCAGCGAGAAAGACGAATTCGTCGAACTCGACGCGCAAGGCAATCCGGTCGCGAAGGAAAGCCGCGAACGCGGCGACCGCGATCGCGACGATCGTCGCCGTCCGGGCGGTCCGCGCAAGCCGGCCGCGAAAAAGGCCGCGCCGCGCAAGCCCGCGCCGCGTCGCGACGAGGCCGCTGCTCCCGCGGAACCTGCGGCGGAGTAATTGCCGCGGGCGATGACGAGCACCGTCATCGCCCTGCCGTTTCGCACGGCGACACTTTCATTTTCAAAACCAAGCGCGGGTTCGCCCGCGCATTGCTCACGAGGAACACCCATGGAAATCACCGCAAGCATGGTCAAGGAGCTGCGCGAGCGTTCGGGCGCCGGCATGATGGAATGCAAGAAGGCGCTCACCGAAAACAACGGTGACATCGAAGCGGCCATCGAATGGCTGCGCAAGCAGGGCCTGGCCAAGGCCGACAAGAAAGCCAGCCGCGTCGCCGCGGAAGGCCGCATCGCCATGGCCGTCGACGGCAGCAAGGCGGTGATGGTGGAAGTGAATTCGGAAACCGACTTCGTCGCCAAGGACGAGAACTTCCTCAAGTTCGCCGATGAAGTCGCCAAGACGGCACTCAACAGCGGTGCGAAGAGCGTCGACGAATTGAAGAACACCAAGACCTCGTATGGTCCGACGGTCGAAGAAGCGCGTCAGTGGCTGGTGGCGAAGGTCGGCGAGAACGTGCAGATCCGTCGCCTGATTCGTGTCGACGGCAACAACACGGTCGGCGCGTACGTCCACGGCGGCCGCATCGGCGTGCTGGTCGAAACCAAGGGCGGTGGCGAAGAGTTCGCGCGCGGCGTGGCGATGCATGTGGCGGCGATGAATCCGCCATACAACAAGGCCTCAGACGTGCCGACCGCGTTCGTCGAAAAGGAAAAGGAAATCGAATTGCACAAGATGAGCGAGAAGGACAAATCCAAGCCGCCGCAGATCCTCGAGAAGATCATCGGCGGCAAGATCGCCAAGATCGTCAACGAGAACACGCTGTATGGTCAGTCCTATGTGCTGAATACCGATCAGAGCGTCGAAGCCGCGGCGAAAGCTGCCGGTGCGGATGTGATCGGCTTCCAGCGACTGGCGGTCGGCGAAGGCATCGAGAAGCCGGTCGGCGACGATTTCGCTACCGAAGTTATGAAGCAGGCGGGCCTGAAGTAAACCGCTTCAGATGCAGGAAGAAAGAGGCCGCGAGAGATCGCGGCTTTTTTTTGGCGTTGCGCGTGCCCGCGTCGCGCGGAAATTTGTTTGTCGTTCCCGCGAAAGTGGGAATTACGAGAAAAAAGCGCAGCCGGACGTCCGAAACTCTGAGCTACAATACCGCCGTTTGCCCGCCGGAGCCGCGCATGCCGTCTGAGATCAAGTTCAAAAGGATCCTCTTGAAACTCAGCGGCGAGGCGTTGATGGGCGATGCCGACTACGGCATCGATCCGAAAGTGATCAACCGTCTCGCGCAGGAAACGCTCGACGTGCAGCGCGCCGGTGTGGAAGTGGCGCTGGTCATCGGCGGCGGCAATATCTTCCGCGGCGAGGGACTCGCGGCGAAAGGCATGGATCGCGTCACCGGCGATCACATGGGCATGCTTGCCACCGTCATCAATGCGCTGGCAATGCAGGATGCGCTGGAGAAACTCGGCGCGCGTGCGCGCGTGATGAGCGCGATCAAGATCAACGAGGTCTGCGAGGATTTCATCCGCCGCCGCGCGATCCGGCATCTGGAAAAAGGCCGCATGACGATCTTCGCGGCCGGCACCGGCAATCCGTTCTTTACGACGGATTCGGCGGCCGCGTTGCGCGCGATCGAGATCAATGCCGACCTGTTGCTCAAGGCGACCAAGGTCGATGGCGTGTACAGCGCCGATCCGAAAAAAGATCAGAATGCACAGCGCTTCGAGCGGCTCACTTACGATCAGGTGATCGAACGCAAACTCGCGGTGATGGATACCGCCGCGATCGCGTTGTGCCGTGATCACAAGGTTCCACTGCGCATCTACGACATGAGCCGCGACGGCGATCTGATGCGGATCATCCGCGGCGAGCCGATCGGAACGCTGGTCAGCTGACGGTCGACAAAACCGCGCCGCTGCTATACTTCGCGCATCGAAGAGATCCGCGGAGCCGCACATGTTGAACGACATCAAGAACGACGCGCAGCAGCGCATGGCCAAGAGCGTCGAAGCGCTCAGGCACGAGTTGCAGCGCCTGCGCACTGGTCGGGCGAGCACCGCGCTCGTGGAACATCTGAAGGTGAACTATTACGGTTCCGACGTGCCGCTTACGCAGGTGTCGAATGTCGCCATTGCCGATGCGCGTTCGCTGACCATCACACCGTGGGAAAAGAACATGGTGCAGCCGATCGAGAAGGCGATCATGGCCTCGGATCTCGGTTTGAATCCGACCACCGCCGGAACGGTGATCCGCATCAACCTGCCGCCGCTGACGGAAGAACGCCGCAAGGAATTGTCCAAGCACGTCGCGCACGAGGGCGAGAACGCGAAAGTGGCGATCCGCAACATCCGCCGCGACGCCATGCAGCACGTCAAGGAGCTGCTCAAGGACAAGAAGATCACCGAGGACGAAGAGCGCCGCGCGGAAGAAGACGTGCAGAAGCTCACCGACAGATTCGTCAAGGATGTCGACGGCGTAGTGAAGAACAAAGAAGACGAACTGATGGCGCTGTGATTCGCGCAGAGTGACCAAATCCCGCACAGTCGAAGTCGCCACGGCGCGCGTGCCGCGCCACATCGCCATCGTGATGGACGGCAACGGCCGCTGGGCGAAACAGCGGCGCCGGCCGCGCAGCTTCGGTCATCGCGCCGGTCAGAAATCGGTGCGCGGCGCGATCGAGTTCTGTCTCAAGAACGGTATAGAGGCACTGACTCTGTTCGCGTTCTCGAGCGAAAACTGGCAGCGCCCGCCGACCGAAGTCAGCGCCTTGATGGAACTGTTCCTCAAGGCACTCGACCGCGAAGTGGACGAGTTGCACGGCAACGGCGTGCGCATCCGCTTCATCGGCGAGCTGTCGGCATTTGCCAAACCGCTGCGCGAGCGCATGCTTGCGGCGATGCAAAAAACGATCGCCAACGACAAGCTCGCGCTCAACGTCGCGGTCAACTACGGCGGCCGCTGGGACATCGCCAACGCTGCTCGCAACGCCGCTCGCCAGCTCGTCGCCGACGCGATCGACGAGAAATCGCTGGCGCCCTACTTCGCGCTTTCCGAACTGCCGCCGGTCGATCTTTTCATCCGCACCAGCGGCGAACAACGCATCAGCAATTTCCTTTTGTGGCAGCTGGCCTACGCGGAATTGTATTTCTGCGATACCCTTTGGCCCGATTTCGACCAGTCGAGCCTGCAGCTAGCCGTGGATTCCTTCGCCGGACGGGAACGTCGCTTCGGTAAAACCGGGGCGGTGAAATGAAGCAGCGCATCATCACCGCGTTGATCGTCGCGCCGCTGGGCGTGGCGTTGTTCCTGTTCACGCCGCCGATCGTCTTCGCCATCATCATCGGTGCCCTGTGTCTGGTCGCTTTGTGGGAATGGAGCCGCTTGTCGGGCATGCGCTCGCGTCCGCTGCGCGCGATGCTCGTCGCGTTTTGCGGCGCGATCATGGTCTGGCTGTGGTTGTCGCGCGGTTCGCCGTTCTGGCTGACCACCATCGGCATCGGCGTGGCGTGGTGGTTCGTGGCGGTCGTGTGGCTGAAGAACTATTCGTTCGCTGCGGCGCCGCGGCCGAAGAACACCGCGATCAAACTCGTGGCCGGCATTTGCGCAGTCATTCCGGCGTGGGTGGCCGTCACCGACCTGCGCGTGCACCAGACCGAATATCACATGTGGGCCTTGTACTCGGTCATCCTGATCTGGGGCGCCGACACGTTCGCGTATTTCGCGGGCAAACGCTTCGGCCGGCACAAGCTTGCGCCGAACATTTCGCCGGGCAAGACGATCGAAGGCGTGTACGGCGCGCTGCTCGGCTCGGCGATCGTGGCTGCGATCGGCGGCTACTGGCTCGGTGTGCGCGGCATGCTGCTGGTCGGACTGATCGTCGTTGCGTTGCTGTCGGTGCTGTTCTCGGTGGTCGGCGATCTGTTCGAGAGTGTGATC
Source organism: uncultured Gammaproteobacteria bacterium (assembly GCA_963708785.1). Taxonomy (GTDB): domain Bacteria; phylum Pseudomonadota; class Gammaproteobacteria; order Xanthomonadales; family Rhodanobacteraceae; genus Rudaea. Next base: position 12,039 of record CAVPTJ010000011.1, on the reverse strand, counting down.
AAGCGCCAGGCCAACGTGAAGGACTCCGGTGCGATGTTCCCCGGCCACGGCGGTGTATTCGATCGGCTCGACGGCGCCTTTGCCGGCATTCCGATTTTCGTCTTCGGCAAATTCCTGCTCGGACTATGAGCGACGTTCCCGTGCGCCGTGTCGCGATTCTCGGCGCGACGGGTTCCATCGGCGCCAGCGCGCTGGACGTGATCGCGCGTCATCCCGATCGCTTCGAGGTCTGCGCGCTGGCCGCGCATCGCAAGGTCGACGAACTCGTCGCGCTGTGCGTGAAGTTCAGGCCCGCGCTCGCCGTGATCGCCGATGAGGCGATGCTGCCGTCGTTGCGCGCGAAACTTGCCGAGGCGAATCTGAAAACGCGCGCCGCCGGCGGCGCGGAAGGATTGCGCGAAGCGGCGACCGGCGAATGCGACACGGTCATCGCCGCCATCGTCGGCGCCGCCGGGCTTGCATCCACGATCGACGCCGCGCGCGCCGGCAAGCGCCTGCTGCTCGCCAACAAGGAGTCGATCGTGATGGCCGGCGCGCTGCTGCTCGCCGCGATGCGCGACGGCGGCGGCGAACTCATCCCGATCGATTCGGAACACAACGCGATCTTTCAATGTTTGCCGAACCGCGCGCGCGATCCGGCAAAAAACGGCATTCGCCGCATCATCCTCACCGCGTCGGGCGGACCGTTCCGCGGCATGAAACGCGAACAGCTCGTGTCGATCACGCCAGACCAGGCGTGCGCGCATCCGAAGTGGGCGATGGGCCGCAAGATTTCCGTCGATTCGGCCACGCTGATGAACAAGGGCCTCGAAGTGATCGAGGCACACTGGCTGTTCGGCGCGGCACCCGAACAGATCGACGTCGTCGTGCATCCGCAGAGCATCGTGCATTCGCTGGTCGAATACGCCGACGGTTCCACCCTTGCGCAACTCGGCAATCCGGACATGCGCACCGCGCTCGCGCATGCGCTGGCGTGGCCGTATCGTGTCGATGCCGGGGTGGCGGCACTCGATCTGCCGACCTTGGCTAAACTCGAATTCGAAGAACCCGATCGCATCACTTTCCAGTGCCTGGATCTGGCCTATGGCGCGCTGAAGATCGGTGGCACGGCGCCGGCGATTCTCAACGCGGCGAATGAAGTCGCCGTCGGCGCATTCCTCGAAGACGCGCTGCCGTTTCTTGCCATCCCCGAATTGATCGAAGGCACACTTGGCGCAATGCCGGCTGAACCGGTCCGCGACCTGGAGAGTCTGGTTTACGCTGATTTAACCGCCCGACAGATCGCGCAACGTATGATGCGGCGGTCGTTTTGCTGAATCCGGACTCGAATCGGCCTGCGGGGGCCGGCAACCGTCTATAATTGTCAGTTCGGACGCCCGAGCCTTTCGGATCGATCGTCCGCCGTCGGATCACTGCAGGTTTTTTGGATGAGCGAGTTCTTCGGTTCCGCGTGGTGGCTTCTGGTCACGCTCGGCGTGCTGGTCACGTTCCACGAGTTCGGCCACTTCTGGGTGGCGCGGCGGTTCGGCGTGAAAGTCCTGCGATTCTCGATCGGCTTCGGCAAGCCGATCTGGTCGCGCATCGGACGCGATGGCGTCGAATACGCCGTCGGCGCGATCCCGCTCGGCGGCTACGTCAAATTCCTCGACGCGCGCGAAGCGGATCGTCCCGAACTCATCGAAGGCATGCCCGGCGAATACAACGGCGCCAGCGCGTGGAAGCGCATCGGCATCGCACTCGCAGGACCGGCATTCAACATCGCCTTCACCATCATCGCGTTCTGGGCCATGTTCGTGATCGGCCGACCCGACGCGCCGCCGATTCTCGGCGCGCCGCAAGGTTTGGCCGCCGCGGCCGGACTTCACGACGGCGACCGCGTCACGGCCGTCAACGGCGAAACATCGGATTCGTGGAGTGCGGTGCTCCTGGCCGTCGGCGAGGCGACGGTCCTGCATCGCGACGCGCTGCTCACCGTCACCGACGCGCAAGGCCGCGTGTCGCAACACACGCTCGCGCTGGCGTCGCTGCCGAATGAATCGGCGAATAGCGAAAAGACCTTCGACGCGATCGGGCTCACGCCGCAACCGCAGCAGTCGGATGTCTCTGAAGTGGTCGCCGGATCGCCGGCCGAACGCGCCGGCATCAAGCCGGGCGATCGCATCGTCCAGATCAACGATAGCGCGGTGAAATCCGCCGAAGACGTGGTGAAAGCCGTCGCCGCGGATGCCGAAAAAAATCCGACCATGAATCTGACGGTGCTGCGCGGAGAGCAGCGCGTTTCGCTCGTCACGACGGCGGAGAAAAAAACCGACGGCGGCAAGTCACGCTGGATGATCGGCATCGGATTCAAGCCGCCGCAGACCGCGCTGGAGCGCTACGGCATCGTCCGCGCGGTGCCCGCCGCGTTCGCTGAAATGTGGAAGACAACGCGCAGCACGTTCGGCCTGCTGGCCGGCATGGTCACGGGCCAGGCTTCGCCGAAGAATCTGTCCAGCGTGATCGGCATCGCGCAGGTGGCCAATGCATCGGCGCACATGGGGCTGGCGTGGTTCCTGTCGTTCCTCGCCGTGATCTCGCTGAGCCTGGGTATCCTGAACCTGCTGCCCATCCCGATCTTGGACGGCGGCCACGTGGTGTATTACCTTATCGAGTTGTTCAAGGGCAGTCCGGTCAGCGAGCGCACCATGATGGCGGGCCAGTACATCGGCCTGGCGCTGCTGGCGACGCTGATGAGCGTTGCCTTCTACAACGATATTTCGCGGTTGGTGGCGGGCTGATGGGACGCTCGCGCTGCCGGTTGCCGTAACCTGAAAGCATGGCCTGCGCGCCGCCTTCATCGGCTGGCGCGCTGCCGTGATGAATAAAAAAACTCCGTATTTCGCGGCCACAACAAGACAACCTCTGGAAGTGACGATGAAGCGTATCGCCGCCCTTTTATTTCTTGCCGCATTTGCCGCAAAAACCTACGCGATCGACCCGTTCGTCGCCTCCGACATCCGCATCGACGGGCTGCAGCGCATTTCCGCGGGCACTGTGTTCACGTACTTGCCCGTCGAGAAGGGTGATCGCGTCACCACCGAACGCGTGCAGCAGGCGATCCGCGCTCTGTACAAGACCGGCTTCTTCACCGACGTGCAGATCACGCGGCAGGACGACATCCTCGTCATCACCGTGAAGGAGCGTCCGGCGATCTCGAAGATCCAGATCAAGGGCAACAAGGATTTGAAGACCGAAGATCTGCTCAAGGGCCTGAAGGACATCGGTCTCGCCGAAGGCGAACCGTTCGATCGTCTCTCGCTCGACCGCATCGTGCAGGAGCTGACGCGCCAGTATTACAACCACGGCAAATACAACGTCACGGTGAAGCCGAAGCTGGTCGAACTGGACCGCAACCGCGTCGAGATCTCGATCATCATCGCCGAAGGCAAGATCTCCAAGATCAAGCAGATCAACATCGTCGGCAATAAGGCATTCACGCAGGACGACATCCGCCACGATTTCGAGTCTGACACCTCCAACATCACCTCGTGGTATTCGCACGACGATCAGTACTCGCGCGAAAAACTTTCCGGCGATCTGGAAAAGCTCAATTCGTACTACCTCGACCGCGGTTACGTGGATTTCAGCGTCGACTCCACCGAAGTCAGCATCAGCCCCGACAAGCGCGCGATGTACCTCACCGCGAACGTGAGCGAAGGCGAGATCTTCAACATCTCCGACATCAAGCTCAGCGGCAACCTGATCATCACGCAGGAAGACATGGCCAAGCTGGTCACCGCCAAGCCCGGCGAAGTGTTCTCGCGCGCCAAGCTCGAGAAATCCGCGCAACAGATGACGGCGGTGCTGGCCAATATCGGCTACGCGTTCGCGCAGGTCACGCCGATTCCGTCGGTCGACCGGCAGAACCGCACAGTGGCGATCAATTTCTTCGTCAATCCCGGCAAGCGCGTGTACGTGCGCTACATCAACATCAAGGGTAACCACAGCACGCAGGACGAAGTCATCCGCCGCGAGATGCGCCAGCTCGAAGGCGCCTGGTACTCGCAGGCCGCGATCGACCGGTCCAAGGTGCGCCTGCAGCGCCTGGGCTTCTTCAAGAAGGTCGAGATCACCACGCCGAAAGTCGCCGGCACCGAAGATCAGGTCGACGTGCTGGTCAACGTCGAAGAAACGACCTCCGGCGCTTTCACGTTCGGCCTGGGTTATTCGCAGGTGTACGGCATCGTGGTCAGCGCCTCGGTGTCGCAGAACAATTTCCTCGGCACGGGCGACCGCGCCTCGATCACCGCGTCGAAGAGCGACTACCTGCAGAAGTACGACCTTTCGTATTTCCAGCCGTATCTCACCACAGACGGCATCGGCCTGGGCTACGACATTTCATACGCCAAGCTCGACCAGGCGCAGGCCAACCTGGCCAATTACCTGAGCGACACGGCAGCGTTCTCGACATTCGTCGGCATCCCGATTTCGGAAAGCGACACGGTCAACCTGCAGCTCGGCATCAACAAGACCAAGATCATCACCTCGTTCCAGTCGTGCCTGACCCTCGATGCCAACGGCAATTGCACCGTCGACCCGACCACCGGGCAGCCCGTCACTTACACGAACTATTACTCGCCGGCGCCGATCGTCAACTACATCAAGGAACTCGACCACAACACGTTCCACGAGTGGACGGTGCAGGCCTCGTGGGCGCACGACACGCGCAACAAATACTTCAATCCGACGCATGGTTCGCTGCAGCAGTTCTCCGCGGAGCTCGCGCTGCCCGGCTCCACCGTCGAGTACTACAAGCTGGTGTACCGCTACCTGCAGTACGTGCCGATCACCAGCGCGCTAACGTTCGAGGGCTCGGCCAGCATCGCTTACGGCAACACCTATCGCGATGCCAACGGCATCGACCCCGACACGCACCAGCCGATCAAGGTCGGCGGCCTGCCTTTCTTCGAGAACTTCTACGCCGGCGGCATCTCCGACGTGCGCAGCTTCCGAGACAACACGCTCGGTCCGTTCGGCACGACGCTGGGCTGCGCCACGGCGTTCGACAGCTCGACTTGTCGCCAGCCCTTCGGCGGCAACCTGAAGACCGTCGGTTCGGCCGAGATAATCTTCCCCACGCCGTTCGTCAAGGACGACACGACCACGCGCCTGTCGTGGTATCTGGACGTCGGCAACGTGTTCAACGAACACAATCATTCGCTGGGCAACATCAACTGCCTGCCCGGTGCGCCGACATCGCTCGCCGCGACATCGTGCATCTACGACAACGGCGGTTTCTCGTTCAGCGACCTGCGCGCATCTACGGGCTTCTCGCTGCACTGGCAGGCGCCAGTCGGACCGATCGTGATCAACATCGGCCGCCCGATCCGTAGCAAGCCCGGCGACATCGGCGAAACGATCCAGTTCAACTTCGGCAGCACGTTCTGACCGCCCGGCCGGCGTCTAACCGCCCGGCCGGTGCAGTGGGGTAAGATAAGGCGCGGCGGACGCAGGGGTGGGTCCGTCGCGATCCGACGCAGTCAGACGAGGCAGACGGGTGAGGGCAACGGCAGGCGGACGACGCGGCATCGGCGCAATCCTGCTGATGCTGGCGCTCATTCCGGTATGGGTCTGCGCGCAGGCGCCGACCCCCGCATCGGTTGAGAAGATCGGCTACGCCGACTTCAAGCGCCTCATCGACAACGCACCGCAAATGCTTGAAAGCCAAGGCCGTCTGCAAAGGGAATTTGCCGCGCGCGACCGCGCGCTGAGCGCGGATGAGTCGCGTCTGGCCACGCTGCGCCAGCGTTACGACCGCGATGCGGCGATCATGAGCAAGCCGGACGCCGAAGCGCTCAAACGCGAGATCGAGTCGCTGGAACGTTCCATCAAGCGCGGCCGCGACGATCTGCACAACGACTTCAACACGCGCGCCACCGCCGAGCGCGACAAGATCTGGCAGGAGATCAACAACGCCGTGATCGAATACGCGCACGCCAACGGTTTCGACCTGATCGTGACCAGTCCAGTCGTCTACGCGAGTCCGCGCATCGACATCACCGATGCCGTGCTCGACCGGCTGCGCCGCGCCCGGGCGGCAGCGCCCACGCCATGACCGTCGTCGCGCCTCATTCGCTCTCGGCGCTGGCCGAGCGCTTCGGCTTGACGCTGCGCGGCGACGGCGACAAACACATCGCCGGCGTCGGCACGCTGGCGGCGGCAGCGCCGGATCAGTTGAGCTTCCTGTCCAACGCGCAGTACCGCAAGGAACTCGCCCACAGCCGCGCCGGTGCGATCGTGCTGCGCGAAGAAGACGCCGATGCCTGGCACGGCAACGCGCTGCTGGCGCACGATCCGTACGTCGCCTACGCCAAGATTGCAACGTTGTTCGAAAACGCGGCAGCGACGCACGTCGGCGTACATCCGAGTTCCGTGGTCGCGCCGACGGCGCGGGTGGCGCCGACCGCCAGCATCGGTCCGCTGTGCGTGATCGAGGACGGCGCCGTCGTCGAAGACGGAGCGCAGATCGGTGCGAGTTGCGTGATCGGATCGCACTGCACGGTCGGCGCGCAGTCCCAACTGAAGGCGCGCGTCACGCTGGTCACGCGCGTCACGCTCGGCAAACGCGTGATCGTTCATTCCGGCGCCGTGCTCGGTGCGGACGGATTCGGTCTCGCCTTCGAACGCGACCATTGGATCAAGGTGCCGCAGCTCGGCGGCGTGCGCGTCGGCGACGATTGCGAGATCGGCGCCAACACCACCATCGATCGCGGCGCGCTGGACGACACGGTGCTCGAAGAAGACGTGCGCCTGGACAACCAGATCCAGATCGCGCACAACGTGCACATCGGCGCGCACTCCGCCATGGCCGGCTGTTCGGCCATCGCCGGCAGCGCCCGCATCGGCCGCTACTGCCTGATCGGCGGCGGCGCGGGGATACTCGGCCACATCACGATCGCGGATAATGTGCGCATCACCGCGAAAGCCATGGTCACTCAATCGATCGACAAGGCGGGGGAATACTCGTCGGGATTGCCGTCGCAGGAATCGGGCGTGTGGCGCAAGAACGCCGTGCGCTTCCGTCACCTGGACGAGCTGTTCCGCCGCGTTGCTTCGCTCGAGAAAGGATTCAAACGATGAACGAAAACACACGCGTCACGCTGCCGGTCAATGTCGAAGACATCCTGCAGCTTTTGCCGCATCGCTATCCGTTCCTGCTGGTGGATCGCGTGATCGAACTCACGCCGGACAAGCACGTCAAGGCGCTGAAGAACGTCACCATCAACGAGCCGTTTTTCAACGGCCACTTTCCCGGCCATCCGGTGATGCCGGGCGTCCTCATCGTCGAGGCGCTGGCGCAGGCGTGCGGGCTGCTGATCTTTCTTTCGGCACAGGAGAAGAACAGCAAGCGGCTGTTCTATCTGGTCAAGGTCGACAACGCCAAATTTACCGCGCTGGTCGTGCCGGGCGATCAGTTGATCCTCGACGTCGAACTGCGCCGCACGATCCGCAAGATGGGCCAGTTCATCTGCCGCGCCTTCGTCGGCGACAAACAGGTCGCCGAAGCCGAACTGCTGTGCGCGGAGCGTCCGCAGTAATGGCGCACAATGGCGGGATGGAGAGCAGCGGCGTTCATCCGACAGCGATCATCGATCCCGGCGCGAAACTGGGCGCCAACGTCAGCGTCGGGCCGTACTCCGTGATCGGCGCCGATGTCTCGATCGGCGACGACAGCACGATCGGTCCGCACGTAGTGATTCAGGGCCCCACGACGATCGGACGGCAAGCGCACATCTTCCAGTTCGCTTCCGTCGGTGCCGATCCGCAGGACAAGAAATTCAAAGGCGAACGCAGCGAACTGATCATCGGCGATCGCAACACCATTCGCGAGTTCGTCACCATTAACCGAGGAACGGCGGAGGGTGGTGGCGCCACGCGCATCGGCGACGACAACTGGATCATGGCGTACGTGCACATCGCGCACGATTGCCAGGTCGGCAGCAACGTCGTGTTTTCCAACGGCGCGACGTTGGCCGGTCATGTGCACGTCGGCGATCACGTCATTTTTTCCGGCTATTCCGGCGCGCATCAGTTCTGCCGCATCGGCAGCCATGCGTTTCTGGCGATGGGCACGCATCTCAACGGCGACCTGCCGCCGTTCATGCTCGCCGGCGTGGAGTACGGACGTCCACGCGGCATCAACAGCGAAGGGCTCAAGCGCCGCGGCTTCACGCCTGAGCGCATCGCCTCGATCCGCCGCGCCTACAAAACGATCTACACCTCCGGCCTCACCCTAGACGAAGCCAAGGCCGAGCTCGCCCGCTCCGCGGCCGAGGCGCCGGACGTGCAAGCCATGCTCGATTTCATCAATAGCGGACAACGACCCCTGTTTCGATGACGGGCGCGAGTCCACTGTTCATTCTGGTGGCGGGGGAAGCGTCGGGCGATCTGCTCGGCGCGGATCTGATCGAGACGTTGCGCGAACGTTTTCCTGATGCACGGTTCGCCGGCGTGGCCGGCCCGAAGATGATCGCCGCCGGCATGCAGGCGTGGCAGCCGAGCGAGAAACTTAGCGTGATGGGTTTCGTCGAAGTGATAAAGCATTTGCCGACGCTGTTCGGCGTGCGCCGCGACGTGATCGACCGCACGCTGCGCGAAAAACCCGCCGCGTTCATCGGCATCGACGCACCGGATTTCAATTTGCGCATCGAACGCGAGCTCAAACAGGCCGGCGTGCGCACCGTTCATTACGTCAGTCCGTCGATCTGGGCCTGGCGCGAAAAACGCGCCGACAAGATCGGCGCCAGCGCCGATCGCGTGCTGTGCCTGTTTCCGATGGAGCCGCCGATCTATGCGAAGCACGGCGTCGACGCTCAGTTCGTCGGCCATCCGCTCGCACGGCAGTTCGCAATGGAGCCCGATCGGGCGACGGCGCGGCGCGAACTGGGCATTGCTGACGACGCAACGGTGCTCGCCGTTCTTCCCGGCAGCCGGCTCGGCGAGATCCACCGCCTGGCACGCGTCTTTTTCGATGCGGCCGTGCTGCTGCGGAGTGAAGTCCCCGGACTCGCCGTCGTCGTTCCCGCCGCAAATGCGGGATGTCGTCAGGCCATCGAATCGATTCTGGCGTCGAGCGGCGCATTCCGCGAAATGAACGTGCGCGTCGTCGACGGCAGTGCACGCGCGGCGATGATCGCATCCGATGCGGTCCTGCTCGCCTCCGGCACCGCCGCACTCGAAGCGATGCTGGCGAAACGGCCAATGGTCGTCGCTTACCGCATCAATCCGCTGACGCACTGGGTCGTCAAGAAATTCGGCATCCTGCCGACCAATGTATACTCTTTGCCAAATATACTCGCCGGCCGCATGATCGTTCCGGAGCTGATGCAGAACGACTGCACCGCGCCCGCGCTGGCCGCCGCGCTCGCGCCGACGCTGCGCGCGCGGCGCATCGATCCGGAACTGCTCGTCACGTATCGCCGCCTCCACGAAAGCCTGCTTGCGCCGCGCGGCAGCGCCGCGGCCGCGATCGCCGACCGGATCACGGCGCGTTGAAGATCAACCTGCGCCGTTCAGCCGAGGATCGCAGACGCGATACACCGGCCATCCGCCGCGCGCGATTCGCGAGCATCCTCGCTGCCGCCGCGTTCGTACTCCTGCTGACGGCAGGTCCGCTCAACAACGGTGAATTCCTGGAGCGCCTGTTCGGCGTCGCTTTGATCCTCGACGTGGCGCTGCTTGTGGCTTTCGCCACACGCCGCGTCGCCTTCGCATTGGCGCTGCCGAGCATAGTGTTCGGCGGTCTGCTCGTCGCGGGCGCGCTCAAGTTTCACTATCTGACCACGCCGCTGCTCGCGCCGGATCTCGTGTATTTCGTCAACAAGGATCTGTTCGACGTCGCCACACGCTATCCAAGCATCATGATCGCGCTGGTTGGCGGTGCGATCCTGATTCCCGGTTTGCTGGTGATCGCCTGGTGGCTCGACCCGCCGCGTCTGTTCGCGTCGCTTGGCAGGAGCGCGCGCCGCATCGTGCAGGTCCTCGGCGTCGTGGTCACTGCCACGCTCGTGCTCGTCATCGATTCGCCGCAAGGACCCTTCGGCGACGTGTTCGCCAAAGGCATGTGGGCACTGATGAACGACAAGAATTACCTCGTCGATTTCTTCACATCGTTCTACCAGACGCAGATCCACATTCCGCCCGTCCTCGCCGACGCGGACAAGACACTGACCTGGACCCAGATCGCCAGCGACAATCCGCCGACCTGCCGCGAACATGCCTGCATGCTGAACGACAAGCTGGCCGCGCCGCAGGAACATCCTGACATCGTGGCCATTCTCGAAGAGAGCACCTTCGATCCGCGCATGATGCCGGTGTGCACGATCGGGCCTTGCACGCGTCGCATGTTCGACGCCGACGGCCGCACGCGCGCGCACGGTCCGCTCACCGTACACGTGTGGGGCGGCGGCACGTGGACGAGCGAATTCGCGCTGCTCACCGGTCTCAACCACAACACGTTCGGCGAAGCCGGACTGTACGCGCCGTACAATCTTGCGCCGCTCACCACGACGTCGTTGCCGCGCGTGCTCAAAGCCGCCGGTTATCGCGCCATCGCGATCTATCCGATGAACGGCGCATTCATCAATGCACGCAATGCGTACGCCTTTTACGGCTTCGACCAGTTCTACGACGGCGAAAACTATGGCCTGTCGTGGGAATCGCCGGACAGCGATCTTGTGCAGGTGTTCGACCGCATCTACGCCGACGAAAAAGCCAAGATCGGCAAGCAGCCGCTGTTCGTGATGATGCTGACCTTGCGCCAGCACGGCCCGCACATGACGCCGCTCGAAAAATTGCCACCGCCGTACAACCGGCCGCTGTTCGCCGGCAAGTTTCCGCCGAAGGGGCTCGACGACTGGCTCAACATCAACCTCGGCAATTATCTGCAGCGCCTGGAAGGTTCGGACGCCGCCATCGCGCACATCGAAAGGACGTTGCTCGACGGCCCGCATCCGGCGCTGCTGTTTCATTTCGGCGATCATCAACCGTCGTTCGATGGCGCGATCCGCAGCATCCCCAAGACCGTGCCGGCGAGCGTCGACGATCCGAACTTCATCACGTATTTCATGCTCAAGACCAACTTCAAGCCGCCGCGCACGTACACGTACGATGCGATGGATTTGAGTTTCGCCGGCAGCCTGATCCTCGACATCGCCGGCGTGAAGAAGGACGACGCCTTCCAGGCCAACGCGCTGATGCGCGATCGCTGCAAAGGCTACTATCTGGATTGCGCGAATCAGCCCATGGTAGATTCGTACCACAACCGTCTGTTCCACGATTTGAACGTGCTGCATGAATAAAGCCTGGCCGCTGCTCACCGCCGGCGTCGACGAAGCCGGACGCGGCCCGCTCGCGGGTCCCGTGGTGGTATCGGCGGTGATCCTCAATCCGCAGCGGCGCGTGAACGGCCTGGCCGACTCGAAAGTCCTCACCGCCGACCGGCGCGAGACGCTCGCCGCGCGCATCCGCGAGCGCGCGATCGCCTTCAGCGTCGTGGTGATCGATGTCGAGCACATCGACCGGCTGAACATTTTTCACGCGACGATGCTCGGCATGACGCGTGCGGTCGAACAGTTGAATCCGCAACCGGAACTGGCGTTGATCGATGGCAACCACGCGCCGAAAGCGATCGGCGTCAACAAGCGCGCCATCGTCGACGGCGACGCGCTCGAATACTGCATCAGCGCGGCCTCGATCCTGGCCAAGGTGGCGCGCGATGCGATCATGCGCGAGCTCGATGCGGTGCATCCGGGGTACGGATTCGCGTCGCACAAAGGCTATTCCACGCCGGAGCATTTCGCGGCGTTGGAGAAGCTCGGGCCCTGTCCGATTCATCGACGCAGTTTCGCGCCCGTGCAGGCGTGCGCGATGGGGGATCTGTTCCAGAACGAGGCAGCGCTTGCTTTGACGTGATCGTTATCGCGATCTGAGTAGTCGTTGTCCCGGCGCGGAGCCTTTCACGACCGGGCTCCACCCCGCCAAGCTGGTAAACTGCCAGCC
>CAVPTJ010000010.1:0-216295 GCA_963708785.1 uncultured Gammaproteobacteria bacterium | reverse complement strand
ATCGCCATCACCACGACGGCGCGCACCGACGAGGAAGCCAAGGCATTGCTCGAAGCCTTCAGCTTTCCGTTCCGCAACTAATTTCTAGAGAGACCTAGCATGGCCAAGACCAACATGATCATGCGCGAGAGAAAGCGCGCGAAGATCGTCAAGAAGTACGCGACCAAGCGCGCGGAACTCAAGGCGACGGTGCTCAGCCCGAAGTCCTCGTACGAGGAAAAGATGGCCGCACAGACCAAGCTGCAGAAGCTGCCGCGCGACGCGAGCCCGACGCGCCAGCGCAACCGCTGCGAGTTGACCGGTCGGTCGCGTGGCGTGTATCGCAAGTTCGCGCTCGGCCGTCACAAGCTGCGCGAAGCGACCATGCGCGGCGACGTGCCCGGTCTGCGCAAGGCCAGTTGGTAAAAGTTTCAAACCGTTCGCGATGAATGTCGCGGGCGGCGCAACACGACGAAATCCATTTCGGATATCGATGCTAATTACAGGAATTGAAGCATGAGCATGACTGATCCCATCGCTGATATGTTCACCCGCATTCGCAACGCGCAGATGTCCGCGAAGCCGACGGTGAAGATGCCGGCGTCCAAGCTGAAAGTCGCCATCGTCAAGCTGCTGAAAGACGAAGGCTACGTGCGTGATTACCAGGTCGCGAAGCTCGAAAACAACAAGTCGGAGCTGGAAATCGCGCTGAAGTATTTCGAAGGCCGTCCAGCCATCGAGCGCCTCGACCGCGTCAGCCGTTCCGGCCTGCGCGTGTATCGCGGCAAGGACGATCTGCCGAAGGTGATGTCAGGCCTCGGCGTCTCGATCATCTCCACGCCCGCCGGTCTGATGACCGACGCGCAGGCACGCGCCAAGGGTGTCGGCGGCGAAGTGCTCGGTACGATCGTCTAAGCGAAGAATTCGGAGAACACCATGTCACGAGTCGCAAAAAAACCGGTTGCGCTCCCCAAAGGGGTCGAGTGCAACGTGTCGAAGGAAACGATCAGCGTCAAAGGTCCGAAGGGCACGCTCAAGCTCGCGCGTCCGGAAGGCGTGGAAGTCGATGTCAAAGGTTCCGAAGTGAATTTCGGTTCCGCGACCGGCGAAATGAAGATGGCCGGCACGATGCGCGCGCTCGTCGCGAACATGGTGACGGGTGTCAGTGAAGGTTATCAGCGCAAGCTCGAACTCGTCGGCGTCGGCTACCGCGCCGCGCTGCAGGGCAAGGACCTGAACCTCACGCTCGGCTTCTCGCATCCGCTCGTGTTCAAGGCGCCGGAAGGCGTCACGATCACCGTGCCGACGCAGACCGAAATCCTCATCGCCGGCTCCGACAAGCAGGTTGTCGGCGAAACCGCCGCGAAGATCCGCGCGTTCCGTCCGCCCGAACCCTACAAGGGCAAAGGCGTGCGTTATTCCGGTGAAAAAATCACCCTGAAAGAAGCCAAGAAGGCCTAATTGGCCGATCCGCTTCCGGAGAAAAGAAAATGTTGAAGAATACCGCTCGTCTACGTCGCGCCAAAGCCACGCGCTCGCACATCCGCAAGCTCGGCGTGCCGCGCCTGACCGTGCATCGCACCGATCAGCACATCTATGCGCAGGTCATCTCGGCCGAAGGGGACAAGGTGCTGGCCGCCGCCTCGACCGTGCAGAAGGATCTCGCGAAAGGTCTGAAAGGCACGAAGAACAAGGCCGCTGCGGCCGCCGTGGGCAAGGCGATCGCCGAAAAAGCGAAGGCTGCCGGTGTCGAAGCGGTGGCGTTCGATCGCTCGGGCTTCCGCTATCACGGCCGTATCGCCGCGTTGGCCGATGCCGCGCGCGAAGGCGGTCTCAAGTTTTAAGCAACGTTTCACCGATGTACCTACAACTCCAAGCGGCTTAGCCGTAAATACGTCCGTCTCCTCCGGAGCGGCAAACAGGAACGAAAATGTCGACAAATGATCGTGAAAACAGCGATGGCATGCTCGAGAAGCTCATCGCGGTCAATCGCGTAGCGAAGACCGTGAAGGGCGGCCGCCAGATGAGCTTCACCGCTCTGACGGTGGTCGGCGACGGCGATGGCAAGGTCGGTTTCGGATACGGCAAGGCGCGCGAAGTGCCGGTCGCGATCTCCAAGGCGATGGAACGCGCGCGTCGCGGCATGACCAGCGTCAAGCTCAACAACGGCACGCTTTGGCATGCCGTCAAAGCCAACCACGGCGCGGCGCGTGTGTACATGCAGCCGGCTTCCGAGGGTACGGGCGTCATCGCCGGCGGTGCGATGCGTGCGGTGCTCGAAGTGGTGGGTGTGAAAAACGTGCTGGCCAAGGCCGTCGGTTCGCGCAACCCGATCAATCTGGTGCGCGCCACGATCAAAGGCCTGCAAAACATGGCGACGCCCGAGCGCATCGCCGCTAAGCGTGGCAAGAAAGTGAACGAGGTGGGCGGTTATGGCCAAGGCTAAGCAAACGAAAGAGGCAGCGGGCACGATCCGCGTGCGCCTCTACAAGAGCATGAACAGCTGCCAGTGGAAGCATCGCCTGAGCGTGAAAGCGCTCGGCCTGAACAAGCTCAACGACGTGCGCGAACTGAAAGACAGCGTGCAAGTTCGTGGCCTGATCAACAAGATCAACTACCTGGTCCGCATCGAAGATTAATTCGGTGGCGCGAATGCGCTGCCGAACCAACGGAGTTTTGATATGCGTCTCAACACACTGAAGCCAGCCAAGGGTTCGCGCAAAGTCCGCGTCCGCGTCGGCCGTGGTATTGGTTCGGGCCTCGGCAAAACCGCGGGCCGCGGGCACAAGGGGCAGTACGCGCGCACCGGCAAGGGCAAGGTCAAGCCGGGTTTTGAAGGCGGCCAGATGCCGATGCAGCGCCGTCTGCCGAAGGTCGGTTTCCGCTCGAAACTGCAGCGCGACATCTCCGAAGTGCTGCTCTACCAGCTTGATTCGCTCAAGGGCGACACCATTGATTTCGATGTGCTGAAAGCCGCCGGCCTCGTCGCCACGCGCGCCAAGCGCGTGAAAATCGTGAAGAAAGGCGAGATCAAGCGCGCCGTCAAGCTCAAGGGCGTGGCGGCCACCGCCGGCGCCAAGGCCGCGATCGAAGCGGCCGGCGGCAGCGTCGAGTAATCGGAGTACTTTGTGGCGGCATCGCAAGCCAACATGCTCGCTGGGCTCGGCAAACTGACCGAGCTCAAGCAGCGCATCCTGTTCGTGATCGGCGCGTTGATCGTCTATCGCCTGGGTTCGTTCATTCCGGTCCCCGGCGTGAATTCGGACGCGATGAGCAAGCTCATCGAAGGCCAGGGCGGCATCATCGACATGTTCAACATGTTCTCCGGCGGTTCGCTCAAGCGCTTCTCGCTGTTCGCGCTCGGCGTAGTGCCGTACATTTCCGCGTCGATCATCGTGCAGATGTTCGCGTCGGTGATCCCGGCGTGGCAGGCGCTGCGGAAGGAAGGCGAATCCGGTCGGCGCAAGTTGAGTCAGTGGACCCGCTTCGGCACGGTCGGTCTTGCCGCGTTCCAGTCGTTCGGTATCGCGACGATGTTGCAGCAGCAGCCCGGCGTGGTGTTCGCACCCGGCCCGGGCTTCGTGTTCACGGCCATGATCGGTCTCACCGCCGGCACCCTGTTCCTGATGTGGCTCGGTGAGCAGATCACGGAACGCGGCATCGGTAACGGTATCTCGCTGCTGATTTTCGCGGGCATCGTCGCCGGTCTGCCGAGCGCCATCGTGCGCACGTTGCAGATGTCGCAGGAAGGCGAGCTGAGCCCGCTGAAGGTTCTGACGATCCTGCTGTTCGTGGTCGGTGTGACGGCGTTCGTCGTCTTCGTCGAACGCGGCCAGCGGCGTATCACGGTGAACTACGCGCGTCGCCAGGGCGGTTCGCGCGCGTACAACAACCAGACCTCGCATCTGCCGCTTAAGCTCAACATGTCGGGCGTGATTCCGGCGATCTTCGCCTCGTCGCTGATCCTGTTTCCGGCAACTGCGTCGCAGTGGTTCTCCAAGGGTTCGGACATCCGCTGGCTGCAGCAGGTCACCGCCGCGCTGTCGCCGGGCGAGCCGCTGTACGAAATCCTGTACGCCGTGTTGATCATCGTGTTCGCGTACTTTTATACCGCGCTCGTATTCAACTCCAACGAAACGGCGGAGAATCTGAAGAAGTCGGGCGCACTCATTCCGGGTATTCGTCCGGGCCGTGCGACCGCCGATTACATCGACGCCGTGCTGACCCGTTTGACCGGCGCCGGTGCGCTGTACCTGGTAGCAGTGTGTCTGGTGCCGACGTTCCTGAACCAGAGTTGGCACGTGCCGTTCTATTTCGGCGGTACGTCGCTGTTGATCGTGGTCGTGGTGGTCATGGATTTCACCGCGCAAGTGCAGGCGCATCTGGTTTCGCACCAGTACGAAAGCCTGCTCAAGAAAGCGAATCTCAAAGGAATGGGCCGCGACGGTGGGCGCCGCTGAGGCTCGCCTCGGCAAGTAAGCTGAATGTGGGAAGAACCCGCCGTTTACCCCGGCGGGGCTTCAAGAATGACTTAAACCGAGCTATAATTCGCAGTTCCCTGCGCTCGTAGCTCCGCACGTTAGTGCATGGCCTTGATTTTGGAGAACTTTTAAATGGCGCGCATTGCAGGCGTTAACCTGCCGGTTCAAAAGCACGTAGTCATCGGGCTGCAGAGCATCTTCGGCATCGGGCGCGCTCGCTCGAAGAAGGTGTGCCAAGCCGCCGGTGTCGATCCCGCCACGCCGATCAAAAGTCTAAGCGAAGGCGAAGTCGACAAGCTGCGTTCCGAAGTGGCCAAGTACACGGTCGAAGGCGATTTGCGCCGCGAAGTCGGCATCAGCATCAAGCGCCTGATCGACCTCGGCACCTATCGCGGTCTGCGTCACCGCCGCGGCCTGCCGCTGCGCGGTCAGCGCACGCGCACCAACGCGCGCACCCGCAAGGGCCCCCGTCGCGCGATCAAAAAGAATTAATTGCTAGCTCACCAGCACCATCTGCCCGGACACACTGACTCATGAATAAACCGGTCG
This sequence comes from uncultured Gammaproteobacteria bacterium, assembly GCA_963708785.1. Classification (GTDB taxonomy): domain Bacteria; phylum Pseudomonadota; class Gammaproteobacteria; order Xanthomonadales; family Rhodanobacteraceae; genus Rudaea. The sequence continues at coordinate 211,286 of CAVPTJ010000010.1, read as the reverse complement.
CCGTCAAAACCAAGAAGAAAGCCAAGCGCGTCGTCACCGACGGCATCGTGCACGTGCAGGCTTCGTTCAACAACACCGTCGTGACCATCACCGACCGTCAGGGCAACGCCTTGTCGTGGGCGACGTCCGGTGGCGCGGGTTTCCGCGGTTCGCGCAAGTCAACGCCGTTCGCCGCGCAGGTCGCTGCCGAACAGGCCGGCCGCGTCGCGCAGGAAAGCGGTGTGAAGACCGTCGAAGTCCGCATCAAGGGGCCCGGTCCTGGCCGCGAGTCCGCGGTGCGTTCGCTGAACGCGCTGGGCATCAAGGTCACCAATATCGTTGACGTCACCCCCATTCCGCACAACGGCTGTCGTCCGCCGAAGCGTCGTCGGGTTTAACGGAGAGTATCGAAATGGCACGTTATCGCGGTCCCTCCTGCAAGCTCGCCCGTCGCGAAGGCGCTGATCTCAGCCTGAAGTCGCCCGCGCGCGCGATCGATTCCAAGTGCAAGCTCGAACAGAAGCCGGGCCAGCACGGCGCCGGCGGCAAGAAGGCGCGTCTGTCCGACTATGCCGTCCAGTTGCGCGAAAAACAGAAAGTGAAGCGCATCTACGGCCTGCTCGAGCGCCAGTTCGTGAATTACTACACGAAGGCGTCGAAGGTCAAAGGCAACACCGGCGAAACCCTGCTGCGCATGCTAGAAGCGCGTCTGGACAATATCGTCTATCGCATGGGCTTTGCCGTCACGCGCGCTCAGGCTCGCCAGCTCGTCGCGCACAAGACCGTCCAGGTCAACGGCAAGAAAGTGAACCTGCCGTCGTACCAGGTCAAGCCGGGCGATCAGATCGCCATCGTGGAAAAGTCGCGCAACCAGTTGCGCATCCAGGAAGCGCTGACGTTGTCGCAGACGATGGATCTCGCGCCGTCGTGGCTCGAAGTTGACGCCAAGCAGTTCGCCGGCACGTTGAAGGCGCTGCCGGAACGTTCCGACCTGCCGAGCGACATCAACGAAAGCCTGATCGTCGAGTTGTACAGCAAGTAATAAGTGGTACCGACTTGGGGTGCAGCGCCGCCTTGAGGCGCGTTGCATCCGGCCGATCAACCCCCATATTGATCGACTTGACCGCCGCGGCGTTCGTCACGGCATCGCAAGTTCGGAAATTGTCTTTTTTCTCTTATTCGGAGTGTCATTCATGGCACAGTCGCCTACTACCATCCTGCGTCCGCGCGGCCTGCACGTCGACCGTATCGGCGCCAACCGCGCCCGGGTCGTCGTCGAACCGCTGGAACGCGGTTTTGGCCACACGCTGGGCAACGCGCTGCGTCGCGTTCTGCTGTCGTCGATCCCCGGCGCGGCCGTCGTCGAGATTGAAATCGACGGTGTCCTGCACGAGTACACCACGCTCGAAGGCCTGCAGGAAGACGTCATCGAAGTGCTGCTCAACTTCAAGGATGTCGCCATCCGCATGCACAACCTCGACGAAACCACCCTCACCCTTTCCAAGAAGGGCAAGGGCGTCGTCACGGCGGGCGATATCAAGGTCGATCACAACGTCGAGATCATCAATCCCGACCACGTGATCTGCCACCTCACCAAGGACATCGCGCTGAACATGCGCATCAAGATCGCGCGCGGCGTCGGTTACCAGCCGGCAACTTCGCGCCGTCGTCCGGATGAGGAATCTCGCCCGATAGGTCGCCTGCAGCTCGATGCGTCGTTCTGTCCGGTGCGCCGCGTGGCGTACGAAGTCGACAATGCGCGCGTCGAACAGCGCACCGACCTCGACAAGCTCGTTCTTGACATCGAAACCAACGGCGCCATCGATGCGGAAGAAGCCGTCCGCAAGGCGGCCGAGATCCTGCAGGACCAGCTCACCGTGTTCGGCGATTTCACGCGTCGCGAAACCAGCGACACGAAATCGGAAAAGAGCAGCGTGGACCCGGTCCTGCTGCGCCCGATCGACGATCTGGAACTGACCGTCCGTTCGGCCAACTGCCTGAAAGCCGAAAGCATCTACTACATCGGCGATCTCGTGCAGCGCACCGAAGTGGAACTGCTCAAGACGCCGAACCTTGGCAAGAAGTCGCTGACCGAAATCAAGGACGTGCTCGGTGCGCGTGGTCTGTCGCTCGGCATGAAGCTCGAAAACTGGCCGCCGCCGGGTCTCCAGCACGGCATGCAGATGCACTAAGTTTTTTGCGATCAAGGTGATCGCGAGCAAGAATCGAAAGGCGGCCACGACTGGCCGCTTTTTGAGCAAGTGAGACACCGGATTCTCTGAGTCCGTCGAACCAAGAGTTCACTCCGCACGGATAGTCCGCTCGGAGCTACAATTATAAAGTTATACAAAGGAATTACTTATGCGTCATCAAAAATCCGGCCGTGCGTTAAGCCGCACGAGCAGTCATCGCACCGCGATGTTCCGCAACATGGCTTCGTCGCTGTTCAAGCACGAGCTGATCCGCACCACACTGCCGAAGGCGAAGGAACTGCGCCGCGTCGCCGAACCGCTGATCACCCTCGCCAAGACCGACGGCGTGGCCAACCGCCGCCTCGCCTTCGCGCGTCTGCGCGACAAGGTTGCGGTGGGCAAGCTCTTCGTCGAACTTGGGCCCCGTTACCGCGAGCGCAAAGGTGGCTATCTGCGCATCCTGAAGTGCGGTTCACGCGATGGTGACGCAGCGCCGATGGCGTACGTCGAACTCGTCGATCGTCCGCGTGCGAACGCTGAAGCCGCGGCTGAGTAAGAGCGCTTCACCTGACTTTAGACGGCTCCGGCGGGTAACCTCCGGAGCCGTTTCGTTTTTGGCGTTCACGGAACGCGCCGGAAAATCCGTGGTCTGAGCAAGCCGACCATTTCGCATCCGAGGGAATCATGCTGAATCCGTTTCGCTGGCCCTTTCGCGCGCAGTGCTTCGCGGGCTTCGTCGTTTGCGCAGCGCTGTATTCGTATGCGATTTATGTACAGTTCGCGCTCAACATCGAGCCGTGTCCGCTGTGCATCTTCCAGCGCATCGTCTTCATCGTGATGGGCATCGTTTTCCTTGTCGGCGCCATCCAGAACCCGCGCGAAACCGGGCGACGAATCTACGGCGTGATCCTGTTGCTCGCTGCGTTTGTCGGCGTCGGCATCGCTGCGCGGCATATCTGGGTTCAGCACCAGCCACCCGATCCGTTCGCCGGATGCGCGCCGGGCTGGAATTACATGATCAGCAATTTCCCGATCAGCAAGGTGCTGAAGATGGCGTTCACCGGGTCGGCGGATTGTTCGCAGATCACCTGGACGTTTCTCGGCCAGTCGATGCCCGTCTGGACGTTGATCTGCTACCTCCTGCTCGGCGCAGGCGCCGTCTGGGCGGCTTTCCGGAAACGTTGAACGGTCGAACTTGCGGTGCCGACCCACTGTGGCATGATGTCTTTCCGCAGTGCAATAAAAGTCGCGCCATGCAAGTCGACAAAACGAGTCTAGCCGCCGTTCGCAGCCATCCGGACTGGAATCCGGATTCGTGGCAGCGCAAGACCGCGACACAGCAGCCCACCTATCCCGACGCCGCCGCGCTCGATCGGGCGCTCGTCGAACTGCGCGAACTGCCACCGCTGGTCACCTCATGGGAAGTGCTCGCGCTCAAGCGCAAACTCGCCGATGCGGCGGAAGGCCGCGGCTTCATGCTCCAAGGCGGCGACTGCGCCGAAAGTTTCAGCGACTGCAGCAGTGGCCTGATCACCAATCGTCTGAAGGTTCTCCTGCAGATGAGTCTCGTGCTGGTGCACGGACTGAAATTACCGGTAGTCCGTGTCGGCCGTTTCGCCGGCCAATACGCCAAGCCGCGTTCTGCCGACACGGAGACCCGCGACGGGTTGACGCTGCCGAGCTACCGCGGCGACATCGTCAACGGTTCGGAATTCGAAGCGGTTGCGCGCACGCCCAATCCGTCGCGCCTGCTCGAAGGCCATTCGCATTCGGCGATGACGATGAACTTCGTCCGCGCGCTGATCGACGGCGGTTTCGCCGATCTGCATCATCCGGAATACTGGGATCTTGCCTGGGTCGAGCATTCGCCGCTGCAGGCCGAATACAAGCGCATGGTCGATGCGATCGGCGATTCCGTGCGCTTCATGGAAACGCTCGTCGGCGATCAGATCGGCAGCTACCAGCGTGTGGATTTTTATACTTCGCATGAAGCGCTGCTGCTGCACTACGAACAATCGCTTACGCGCCAGGTGCCGCGCCAGTGGGGCTGGTTCAACCTGTCGACGCATTTTCCGTGGATCGGCATGCGCACTGCTGCACTCGACGGCGCGCACGTCGAATACTGCCGCGGCATCCGCAATCCAATCGGCATCAAGGTCAGTCCGAGCGCGTCGCCGGCGCACGTGCTGCGTCTGCTCGACGTTCTCAATCCCGACAACGAATCCGGCCGCATCACGCTGATTCACCGCATGGGCGCCGAAAAGATCGAGTCGGGCCTGCCGCCGATCCTCAACGCCGTGAAAGCCGAAGGCCGCCGCGTGCTGTGGTGCTGCGATCCGATGCACGGCAATACCGAGACGGTATCCAACGGCGTGAAGACGCGCCGTTTCGTCAACATCCGCGGCGAACTCGATCTGGCGTTCGACATCCATGCGGCCTGCGGCACGCGTCTGGGCGGTGTGCATCTGGAACTGACCGGCGAGAACGTCACCGAATGCTTGGGCGGTGCTCGCGATCTTTCCGAGACCGACCTTGCGCGCGCGTACAAATCCACCGTCGACCCGCGACTGAACTACGAGCAATCGCTGGAACTGGCGATGTTGATTGTGCGCAAGCGCGGCAGAATCGCCTGAAATCGTCGGCGGCGTCTGGCGAGTCTACATTTCCAGATGCAAACGCGCGCCGACGAACCGCGCCGGCCCACGGTCTTTGTTGTACCCCGGCGCGCGTATGAATTCGAAATCGGGCGTGATGTCGAGATGATCGACGATATGCGCGCGATACTGAATTTCGGCGGCGCGTTCCTGTGCGTAGTTCAATCGGCCGTCACCGAGCAGGAATCCTTGTCCGCCTAGCGCGAGATACTCGCGATGGGCGGGAGACAAGGCATTCGATGTGATGCCGATCGCGATGTGATCGTCCTTGCGTCCCCAGTGCACTCCGGATAATTGCATGCCGGCGCCGAGGGCGCGATCCACTTCGGTGAAGGCGAACGATTCGGTCTTGCCATCGTTCCAGCCAGCGCGGGCGAACAAGCCCGTCTCGCCTTCGTCGGCGAGCGGGATTTCGGTATTCGCACCGAAACCGTATTTGCGGCGGCCATCGCGGTCGTCGGCGCGGATGTCGGGAATAGTGCCGGTGGCTTCGGCAAGTGCGATGACGTCGCGATACACGCCCATGCGCGCGATGTTGCGGAACGCGAGCAGACGCAACGCCCACCCGTCGGAACCGCCGGGTTGCAGCGTCAATTCGGTCTGCTCGCCGCGCGCGCGCGCGATCGGCCATTCCAGCGTCTGGCCGTTCGCGTACGCGGGCATCAGATACACGCCGTAGCGCAACGCCCATGTCGGCGCGATGTAGCCAGCCATGAAGCCGTTCGTGTAGCCGCGGGTATCGGCCGCGAAATCCCAGGCGACGTTGTTGGCCAATGCGACATTGAAGAATTGCGTGCGCGCCGAGTCGGCGTAGCGGTTTTTGTCGAAGTCGTCACTGACGGCCATCTTGCCGAGTTTGAATTCGAGATGGCGCAACGCTTCCTTGCCGGGCAACTGATCCTGCGCTTTCTCGACATCGCGCGTCTCGTCGCCGAGCGGAATCAGATAGCGCAGATAACGCCGCGCGACATAGGCGCGCTTGCCGAGATTCGCGGTGCCCGCATGCACGACGTCGCCATTCGCGCCGCCGCCGAGTCCGGTGCCGTTGCTGACGGCTTCGCCTTTGAACATCTCCATGTCGAAATAGAACTGCAAGTTCCGCGCGAGCGGTACGCCGAAGTAAGCGCCGAATGTGTGCGAACGTTCCTCGTCGCCTTGCGCCCGCAGGCTCAGCGGGCCGGCATAGGGCGAGGTCAGCGGATCCTGATGCTGCGCGATCAGCGTGTACTGCGCGTCGAGCAACTGCGGAATGAAGTTGCGCACCTCATCGTCGTCGGCGAGCGCGGACTGCGCAAGCGACGCGACGATGATTGCAGCACACAGTTTCCTTACGATCATCGCCGCTCCCCGGTTTCCTTGGTTGAGCCTGCCGCGTGTCGATGACAGCTCGGTTTCACATCAACTCTTGTTCTTCTTCTTGTGCGGCTGGCGATCGGGCTTTGGCATCCATACGAACGCGCCGCCGGAAATGCCGAGCTCATTGGATACGATACGCACGTTCTTCGGCAGCTTCTGGTCGATGCAACGCGAATTGCCGCCGCCGAAATGCAGGCGGTCGTAGAAGAATACGTTCTCCAGCATCGTGATCAGTTTCTTCAGGCGCTTGTTCCATTCTTTCTTGCCGATGCGCTTGAGCGTCTTGTCGCCGATGTAGTTGTCGAAGTCGTCTTTGGCGTGGATGGCCATGTGCGACAGATCCATGTGCGGCATCAGTTCGCCGTCGCGAAACCACGCGGTACCCAGGCCCGTGCCGAGGGTGCAAACCAGTTCCAGTCCTTTGCCATTGATCGCGGCCAGGCCTTGCACGTCGGCGTCGTTGTGCACCTGCGTCGGCCGGCCGAGGTGTTTTTCCATAACGGCGGCGAACTTGAACCTCGCCCACTGATCGGTGCCGAGGTTCGGCGCGGTCTTGACCATGCCATTGCGCACCACGCCCGGAAATCCGATCGAAACGCGCTGATAGCCGTCGAAGGTGCGCACCAGGTCGACGAGCATTCTCACCATCGTCCGCGGCGGACACATCGGCGGCGTTTTCACACGACGACGTTCGGAAACGAACACACCGTTGCGATCGACGATGGCAGCCTTCATTCCTGTGGCGCCGATATCGATGGACAACACGCGACGGATGGCGGAAGCGGGACTCGACTTTTTCATGCGAACGCGCCTTGCGGAAAGGCGTCATTCTACATGCGCGGCGAAGCTCGGCGGCTTGCGCGCGTGAGTGGCTTGCTCGAATGCGTAGGCGAACTTTATGAGTGTCGGCTCGCTCCACGCGGCACCGAAGAAACTCACGCCGACAGGCAGGCCATGGATTTGTCCCATCGGCACGGTGATGTCCGGATAGCCGGCGACCGCCGCGGGCGAGGAACTCGCCGAATCGAAATGATCGCCGTTGACCAGATCGGTGACCCAGGCCGGACCGCCGGTCGGCGCGATCAGCGCATCGACACGGTACTTCGTGAGCGCTGCGTCGATGCCTTCCTTGCCGGCGAGGCGCCTGGCTTTGCGGGCGGCGTCGATATAAACCTTGTCGGTCAGTTCGCCGCGCGCCTGCGACTGATCGAACAGTTCCTGCCCGAACCATTGCAGTTCGCGCGCACCCTCGCGTTTGTCGAACGCGATCAAGTCGGCGAGCGTGCGCGGCGCGTTCGCCGACGTGGGCAGAGCGGCGAGATACGCATTCAAGTCATGCTTGAATTCGAATTGCAGCACGATGTTTTCGGCATCGTCGTATTTGCCGAGGTTCGACAGTTCGACATCGATGATCGTCGCGCCGGCAGCACGCAGCGCGCCGATAGTTTGCTCGTACAGCGCCTTCACATCCGGATTTGAATCGGCAAACTTGCGCACCGCGCCGATACGCGCGCCTTTCAGCGCCTGTCCGTCGAGCGACTTCGTATAGTCGGCGCGATGCGCTGCGTCTGTAGCGAGCGCGGTAAGAAGAATCGCCGCGTCGGCGACGGTTCTCGCCATCGGTCCGGCCGTATCTTGGCTGTGCGATATCGGCACGATGCCGTCGCCGGCGATAAGGCCCACGGTCGGTTTGATGCCGACCAGCCCATTGGTTGCCGACGGACACACGATCGAGCCATCGGTTTCCGTGCCGACGCCGGCGGCGGCCAGGTTCGCCGCAATGCCTGCACCTGTTCCCGCGCTCGATCCGCACGGATTACGGTCGAGCGCGTACGGATTTTTCGTCTGGCCGCCGCGCCCGCTCCAGCCGCTGGTCGATCGCGTCGAACGGAAATTCGCCCATTCGCTCAAGTTCGTCTTGCCGAGAATGACCGCGCCCGCACTGCGCAGTTGTGCCGCCACGGCCGAATCTTTCGCGGCGATCGAATCGGCGAGTGCGAGCGATCCGGCCGACGTGTGCATCTTGTCGGCAGTGTCGATGTTGTCCTTGATCAGCACCGGCACGCCGTGCAGCGGACCGCGGACCTTGCCCGCCTTGCGCTCAACGTCGAGCGCATCGGCGATCGCGAGCGCATCCGGATTCAGTTCGATGATCGCGTTGATTGCCGGCCCGGATTTGTCGACCTTTGCGATGCGATCGAGGTACTGCTGCACGAGCGCGTGCGAGGTCAGGTCACCGTGCTGCATCCGCTCGGAAATTTCGGAGATCGACAACTCGCGGTCCTGCGCGACCGCGGCCGACATCGATGCCGCGAACGCGACGAAACCGGCAACGATTCGTGCGGCCATGATCAAACTGCACCCGATTTTAAAAAGACAGGATAGTCGGTCGTCGGCGCCATGACGCCGTGCCTGTGCATCATCCCGGCGACGTGGCCGCGATGATACGTACCGTGATTGACGACGTGCAGCAGGATGTCTTCGCGAGTCATTGCGCCCGGACCGCCGCCGATGAAATTGAACGTCACGGTTTCCTTGCGCGCGTCAACACCCAGCGCATCGGTGTACTCGATAAACCAGCCATCCATCGCACGCTGGGCATCGCGGACTTCGGCGAACGCGGGACAGAAATCCGGATTGCGCGACGTCAAACCGTGCGCCTCGCCGAGCAGATGCGATCGCCACACGTAGTCCATCGCATAAGTGTGATGCAGCGTGCGCAGCAGATTGCCGAAGATGATCGGATCGGGTTTCGTCAGCGCTTCTTCGGGAAGTTTGGCGACATCGGCATACAGCAACTGGTTCGCCCACGCCTTGTAGCGAACCAGCTTACCCAGATCGGCCATCGGAGGGCTCCGCGATCACACGACGACGAATGTCGGCGATTGCAAAAGACCTGTCAACGCGCGGCGGCCTTTCGCCGCACGTGCGTGAGAATCACGCCGCCTGACGCGACGCCCGCTTGCGATCGTTTTCCGTCAGATGCTTCTTGCGCAGACGGATCGACTTCGGCGTCACTTCGACCAGTTCATCGTCCTCGATGAATTCCAGCGCCTGTTCGAGCGACATCTTGATCGGCGGCGTGAGCTGCACGTTTTCATCCTTGCCGGCGGCGCGAATGTTGGTGAGCTGTTTCGCACGCAGCGCGTTGACGGTGAGGTCGTTGTCCTTGGCGTGGATGCCGACGAGCTGGCCTTCGTAGATTTCCGCGCCTTCGTCGATCAAAAGACGCCCGCGCTCCTGCAGGCTGACCAGCGAGTACGCCGGCGCCATGCCCGTGCCGTTGGAGATCATCACGCCGTTCTGGCGCTTGGCGATCGCGCCGTCCGCGCGCGGGCCGTAGTGATCGAACACGTGGAACAGCAAACCGGTGCCCGCGGTGACGGTGCGGAATTCGGTCTGGAATCCGATCAGTCCGCGCGCGGGAATGAGGTATTCCAGACGCACGCGGCCCTTGCCGTCGGGTTCCATGTTCTTGAGCTGGCCGCGACGCGTGCCGAGACGCTCCATCACGCCGCCCTGGAATTGTTCTTCCATGTCGACGACGAGCTGCTCGTACGGTTCCTGCGTCACGCCATCCACTTCTTTCAGGATCACTTCGGGGCGCGACACGGCCAGTTCATAGCCTTCGCGGCGCATCGTTTCGATGAGCACCGACAGATGCAGTTCGCCGCGGCCGGACACTTTGAATTTGTCCGGATCTTCGGTTTCTTCGACTTTCAGCGCGACGTTGTGCAGCACTTCGCGCATCAGGCGCTCGCGGATCTGGCGGCTGGTGAGGAACTTGCCCTCGCGTCCGCAGAACGGCGAATTGTTCACCTGGAACGTCATGCTGATGGTCGGTTCGTCGACCGTCATCACCGGCAGACCTTCCGGCGTGTCCACGGCGCACACGGTGTCGGAAATGCTCAACGCTTCGATGCCCGAGATGGCGATGATGTCGCCGGCTTCCGCTTCGGGAACCTCGCGTCGTTCCAGGCCCATGAAGCCCAGAACCTGCAGCACGCGGCCATTGCGCTTCTTGCCGTCGCGATCGACGATGGCGACGGGCATGTTGGTGCGAACTTTGCCGCGCTGGATGCGGCCGATGCCGATCAGTCCGACATACGAGTTGTAGTCGAGCTGGCTCAGGCGCATCTGGAACGGACCGTCCGGATCCACTTTCGGCGCGGGCACGTGCTGCATGATCGCTTCGTACAGCGGCGTCATGTCGCCGGAACGCGCGTCGGGATCGAGGCTGGCGTAGCCGTGCAGCGCGGAGGCGTACACGACCGGGAAATCCAGTTGTTCGTTGGTGGCGCCGAGGCGATCGAAAAGATCGAACGTCTGATCCAGCACCCAGCCCGGACGCGCACCCGGCCGATCAACTTTGTTGATGACCACGATCGGACGAAAGCCCATCTGGAATGCTTTCTGCGTGACGAAGCGCGTCTGCGGCATCGGGCCGTCCATCGCGTCGACGAGCAGCAGCACGGAATCGACCATCGACAGCACGCGCTCGACTTCGCCACCGAAATCCGCGTGTCCGGGCGTATCGACGATGTTGATGCGGTTCTCGCGCCAGGTGATCGCCGTGTTCTTGGCCAGGATGGTGATGCCGCGTTCTTTTTCCTGGTCGTTGGAATCCATGACGCGTTCGGCGAGCACGGTGCGCTCGCTGAAAGTGCCGGATTGCTTGAGCAGGCAGTCGACGAGCGTGGTCTTGCCGTGGTCGACGTGCGCAACGATGGCGATATTTCTAAGATTTTCGATGGACATGGGAATAGTCCAGGCTGGCGTGGCAGTCTGGAAAGCATAGTTCGGGAACGTGAAATTATAGCAGATCGCAGCCCCTGATGTCGCACTGCAATATGAGTGTGAATACCGTGTAATGTCGCGCAAATAGGCCCCAGTGCTAGAGTTCGCCCAGCTTTGCGGCGAATCGTGCCATGGCCGAGGTTGCGAGGATCGATGGGCAGGACGTAGGCGATTTCTATGCCCGGCACGTGTTGGGCAGCCGTCCTGCGGTGATTCGCAACGCCACACGGTGGCCGGCCTTCGGCAAATGGTCGCTCGATTTCTTCCGCAGCCGGTTTCCCCATCACCAGGTCACCGCCGGCAACCGCGAATGGCGCATGGCGGATTTCATCGATCGCGTGGAAGCCTCCACGCCGCAAGATCCCGCGCCGTATTTGCGCGAATGGCCGATCAACCGCGAACTGCCCGCGCTGCTGCCGGACATCTCGCCCGCACCCGCGGTTACGCTGCCGAACTGGATCAACGGAAACCTGCTGCCGAAGCGCTGGAAAATCTATGGCGGTGTTCCGGAGTTGCTGATCGGCGGCAACGGCGCAGGATTCCCGTACCTCCATTTCGATGCCTACCACCAGCATGCGTTCATCACGCAGGTGGTGGGCGGCAAGAACTTCGTCATGTTCGATCCGAAGGACACGCCGTATTTGTATCCGCTCGGCGGCGATTCGCTGAAGACGCATCTGACGGATGTGCGCAACGTCGATCTCGAGAAATTCCCACTGTTCGCCCAAGCGACGCCGATCACGTTTCGTCTGCACGCCGGCGAGACCGTTTTCGTTCCCGCCGGCTGGTGGCACGTGACGTACATCGACGAGCCGACCATCGCCGTGTCGCTCAACACGGCGAATGCATCGAACTGGCGCGCGATGTCGCGCGACATGGCGCTCGAATCCGCCGGCCTGAAGCGGCTGATCAAACGCACCTATCTCGACGTGCTCGGCGCCGCGCTGCCGCTTTTGCCGCGAAAAGTCGGCCGCTGGCTGGACATCGCCTGAGGCTGAGCGGCCGCGCGGTTTGCAGTATCCTTGCGTCCTTTCTTGGCAGCCATCAGGGAATCCGATGAGTTCAGACTTGCAAGCCCATATCGTCACCGGCCGGGGCACGATCCATCTGCGCCTGTTCGCCGACCAGACGCCGCTCACCGTGGCGAACTTCGTGAACCTCGCCGTGCGCAAGTTCTACGACGGTTTGAGTTTCCATCGCGTGATTCCGGATTTCATGATCCAGGGCGGCTGCCCGGAAGGCAGCGGACGCGGCGGTCCGGGCTATCGTTTCGAGGACGAGATCGTGCCGACGCTCAAGCACGATTCACCGGGCGTGCTCTCGATGGCGAACGCCGGTCTCGGCACGAACGGCAGCCAATTCTTCATCACGCACGTGGCCACGCCATGGCTCGACGGCAAGCACACGGTGTTCGGACACATCCTCAGCGGTGAGGATCGCGACATCGTCGACAGCGTCCGCCAGGGCGAAAAGATCGGCTCGATCACGATCCGCGGTGACTACGCACCTCTATTCGAGAAAGAAAAGAATCGTCTCGCGCAGTGGAATGCGATTCTCGACAAGAAATAAGCGTCGCTCGTTACCGGAAAATGCAGCGGACGCGGTGCTCGACCGCGTTCGCGTCGTCATCGCATCGGTGCGATCATGCGATGCAGGATCAGCAGAACCAGCGCGCCGATCACCGACGCGATGAATCCCGCGTTTTCGCCAGCCGTGTACCAACCCATCTTCTGCCCGACGAACGTGGCCAGGAACGCACCGGCGATGCCGATCAGCGCGGTGATGATGAAGCCGCCCGGATCTTTTCCGGGATGGAAGAACTTGGCGACGATGCCGACGATCAAGCCGATCACGAACGTCATGATGATGCCGTGGCCGTTCATGCGATGCCTCCCTTCCTCGATGGACGAAAATCGATCGTAGCAAATTCGCCCGCGCTGCTCCGCAACGGCATGGTGCGCTGCGGTAATGTGCTAAAATAGCGCGCTGCTTTCATCACTCTCCCGCCGAAAAAAGGACGATCGATGCTCGAGCTTGCCAAACGCATGGGCCGCGCGAAACCGAGCGCGATCATGGTGGTGGCCGACAAGGCCAAGAAGCTCAAGGCATCGGGGCGCGACATCATCAGTTTTTCCATCGGCGTGCCGAATTTTCTGCCGGGCGAGCACGTCTATGACGCCGCGCGCGAAGCGCTCAAACACGACAGCGGTCAATACGGTTCCAACCGCGGGCCGGACGATCTGCTCGACGCGTTCCTCAAGCATCTGAAGGAAGGCGGGTTCGACGGCTACGCGCGTCAGAATCTCGCCACCGGCATAGGCGCGAAAGAAGTGCTGTTCAATCTTCTGTACGCACTGCTCGACGAGGGCGATGAAATCCTCATCCCGACGCCCTACTGGACCAGCTACGTCGACATCGCCGACATCCTCGGCGCGAAAGTCACGCTGCTGAAGTGCCCGCCGGAGCAGAACTACAAACTCACCGCGAAGCAGCTCGAAGCCGCGATCAAGCCGACTTCGAAAGCGCTGCTGTTCAACAACCCGTCGAACCCGACCGGCATGGTTTATTCGCCGGAGGAAATCAAGGCGCTCGCCGACGTGCTCGTGAAGCACAAGCTGTGGATCGTCTCCGACGACATTTACAACCGCATGATCTTCGACGGCCTTGAGTATGCGCATCTGGTCAAGGCTCGGCCGGAACTGCGCGATCGCGTGATCGTCGTCGACTCGATTTCCAAAACCTATGGCATGCCTGGCTGGCGTGTCGGCATGGTCGCGGGGCCGGAATCGGTCGCGCAATCGCAGGTGACGCTCAACTCCAATCACATCACCAGCCTGCCGGAAGTCGTGACCGCGGCGGCCACGGCAGCGTTCAACGGTCCGCAGGATATTCCGCGGGAAAAGTGCAAGGATTTCGCGAAGCGCCGCGACGAGGTGATGGCCGCGCTCGGCAAGATTCCCGGCGTGAACTGCCCGCGTCCGCAGGGTGCGTTCTATGCGTTCCCCGACGTTTCCGTCGCCTTCGGCAAGAAGCACGGCGATCAGACGATCGGTAACGACGTCGATTTCTGCAACGCGCTGCTCGACGCGAAAGGCGTAGCCTGCGTACCCGGTTCCGCGTTCGGCGAGCCGCGCGCGATCCGCATTTCGTATACGTGCAAGCCGTCGGAACTCACCGACGGGTTGAAGCGTCTGCAGGATTTCTTTGCTGAGCTGCGATGAGAAATGTAGGGGCGCGATTCGTCGCGCCCATCGGTTGAACAGGTTCTGCGGTGAATGGGTTCGATGAATCGAACCCCTACAAACAAACTTCGGAGAAGGTCATGAAAGCCCCCGTTCGCGTCCTCGTCACCGGCGCTGCCGGTCAAATCGGTTACGCTCTGCTGTTCCGCATTGCCGCCGGCGACATGCTCGGCAAGGATCAGCCGGTGATCCTGCATTTGCTGGAAATCACGCCCGCGCTGCAGGCGCTGAATGGCGTGGTGATGGAACTCAACGACTGCGCGTTCCCACTGCTGCAAGGTATCGTGGCGACGGATGATGTGAACGTCGCGGCGAAGGATCTCGACTACGCATTGCTGGTCGGCGCGCGTCCACGCGGGCCGGGCATGGAACGCAAGGATTTGCTCGAAGCCAACGGTGCGATCTTTGCGCCGCAGGGCAAGGCGCTCAACGCGCACGCGAAGCGCAGCGTGAAGGTGCTCGTGGTCGGCAATCCGGCCAACACGAACGCGCTGATCGCGCAGCAAAACGCGCCCGATCTGGATCCGAACTGTTTCACCGCGATGGTCCGTCTGGACCACAACCGCGCTCTCGGCCAGCTCGCGGAAAAAACTGGCGCGCACACGACCGACATCAGGAAAGTTACGATCTGGGGCAACCACAGTTCCACGCAATATCCCGACATCCATCACACGACGATCAAAGGCAAGCCGGCGCTCGATCAGATCGAGCAGGCTTGGTACAAGGACACCTTCATCCCGACCGTGCAGCAACGCGGCGCGGCGATCATCAAGGCGCGCGGCGCGTCGAGTGCTGCGTCTGCCGCCTCGGCGGCGATCGATCACATGCGCACCTGGGCGCTCGGCACCGATGCCGGCGACTGGGCATCGATGGCCGTTCCGACCGACGGCAGCTACGGCATCAAGCCGGGCGTGATCTACGGCTATCCGGTCACCTGCAAGGACGGCAAGTTCACGATCGTGAAGGACCTGGACGTCAACGCCTTCTCGCGCGAACGCATGGACGCCACCGAAAAGGAACTGCGCGAAGAACGTGCCGGCGTCGAACATCTGTTCGCCAAACGCTGATCGCCATCGACGCCGGCGCGACTTCCGGCCGGCGTCGAACCCACGTACAGCACTGGCAATACTGCGCGAAAGCGGGTAAGACTCCGCCCCTTGTCATTCGGGGAGTGGACCGATGAAATCCGCATTGTTTTCGCGTTCGCTCGGCGTGCTCATCGTCGCTGCATCGTTGGGCGCGACGGTCACTTTCGGGGCCTACGACCAGCCGCCGAAACCGTTGCTGGACGTGCTGCACGCACCGTCGCCGCCGATGCCGGTTCCCAATCCGGACGGCACGAAGATCCTGCTGGTTTCCGAGTTGCAGTATCCGGCCATGTCGCGCGTAGCCGAGCCATACCTTCGCCTCGCCGGCGTGCGCGTGGAGCCGCGCAATCACAGCAAGCACGACACGCCGGGCGGCTACGGCATCCGTTCGTGCGCCACGGATTTCACGCTGGTCGAAGTCGCCAGCACGCACGAGACCAAGATCGCGCTGCCGGCCGGCGCTTGTCCCGATACGCCGATCTGGTCGGCCGACGGCGCGCGCTTCGTGTTCGAGAATGCGACGGCGGACGCGGTCGAGCTATGGATCGGCGATGCTGCCAACGGCAGCGCGCATCGGCTCGGCAACTTCCGCTTGAATCCGATGTTCGGCATGGACGTGCAGTGGCTCGCCGATCAGAAATCGCTGCTGGTGAAACTGGTGCCGGACGAGCTCGGCGCCGCACCGGCCGATAGCGCCGTGCCGTTCGGACCGGACATCCAGGAGTCCGTCGGCCAGTCCGGCGAGAGCAGTACCTACGAAGCACGCGACACGCTGAGCAGCAAACACGACGAAGACCTGTTCGACTATTACGGCACTTCGCAACTGGCGATCGTCGATGCGGCCACCGGAAACATAAAGCGCGTCGGCAAGCCGGGTGTATACGCCGACGTCAACGCGGCGCCGGACGGACAGCATGCGCTGGTCGAGTCGATCAAGAGGCCGTACTCCTACGCGGTGACCTACGAGCGCTTTCCGAATGACGTCGTCGTGTTCGATCTCGCCCACGACACGCAGCACGTCGTCGCTTCGATTCCGCTGACCGATCGTGTGCCGGTGCATGGCGTGCCGGAAGGTCCGCGCGACTTCGACTGGCGCGCCACGGAACCGGCCACGCTTATCTGGGCCGAAGCGCTCGACAAGGGCGATTGGAAAGTCACCGTGCCGCATCGCGACAAAATCATGATGCAGCGCGCACCGTTCACCGCCAAGCCGCAGGAAATAGCGCTCACCGAACAGCGTTTCGTCGGCTTCTCGTGGACGGCGACGCCGAGCCTCGCCTTCATGAGCGAGGTCGACCAGAACAGGCATTGGCGGCACACCGCGATCGTCGACGTCGACGATCCGAAAGTGAAACCGCGCGTGTTGTGGGATTTGTCGAGTGACGAGCGCTACAAGAATCCGGGTTCGTTCGTGTATCGCGCGCTGCCGAACGGCGTCTACGTGGTGCGCCAGGACGGCGATACGGTTTATCTGCGCGGACAGGGTGCTTCGCCGAAAGGCGATCGCCCGTTCCTCGATCGGCTCGATCTGAAAACGCTGGCGAGCGAGCGCCTGTTCCGCAGCGAGGCAACCGCGTACGAACGTTTCATGGCGTTCGACGGACCTTCGACGCAATTCCTGACGTGGCACGAATCGATCACCGATCCGCCGAATGCGTACCTGCGCAAACTCGGCGAAAAGTCAGCCGACGCCGTCGACGGCGAACCGCAGTTCGCGAGCGCGTCGCTGCAGATCACCCACGTGCCCGATCCGACGCCGATCGTGCGCCAGATCAAGAAGAAGCTGGTCAACTACAAGCGCAAGGACGGCGTGGATCTCTCCTTCACGCTGTACACGCCGCCGAACTACAAGGAAGGCACGCGTGTGCCCGCGATCCTGTACGCCTATCCGCTCGATTTCGCCGACAGCAAACAAGCCGGGCAGGTCACCGGGTCGCAACAGTCGTTCACGCGGTTGCCGTATTACCGGCTGATGCTGCTGGCCGGCTACGCGGTTATCGACAACGCCGCGTTCCCGATCGTGGGCGATCCGAAAACCGCATACGACACGTATCTGGATCAGCTCGTCGCCGATGCTCAGGCCGCTGTCGATACCGCAGTCGATACCGGCGTGGTCGATCGTGACCGCATCGGCGTCACCGGCCACAGTCACGGCGCGCTGATGACCGCGAACCTGATCGCGCACACCGATCTGTTCCGCGCCGGTGTGGCCACGAGCGGCTCATACAACAAGACGCTCACGCCGTTCGGCTTCCAGAGCGAACGCCGTTCGATCTGGACTGCGCAAAATGTATACCTTCAGGCGTCGCCGTTCTTCTTCGCCGACAAGATGAAGCTGCCGCTGCTGATCGTGCACGGCGAAGACGACGCCAACCCCGGCACCGAACCGATCCAGGCGCGTAAGCTTTTCCAGGCCATCCGCGGCAACGGCGGCACCACGCGCCTGGTCATGCTGCCGCACGAGCCGCACTGGTACACCGCGATGGAGTCCAACGAGCAGCTCGTCGCCGAGATGCTCAAGTGGTTCGATACGTACGTGAAGAACGCGCCGCCGAGAACAGTGGCGAAAACCGCCGCCAAATAAATTTTCAATTCCGTGAACAAAAGGACATCGATGAAGACCATCGCAATCATTTCCGCCGCGCTCGCCGTCTGCGCCAGCGCCTACGCGGGCGAGGGCATGTGGACGCCCGACAACCTGCCGACCAAGGAACTGCAGTCGAAGTATAAATTTTCACCGACCAAGCAATGGGTCGAGCACGCGCAGAAAGCGGCGCTGCGTCTGGCCGGCGGATGCTCGGGTTCGTTCGTGTCGCCGAACGGACTGGTGCTGACCAATCATCACTGCGTCAACTCCTGCGTGATGCAGCTTTCGACGGCGGACAAGGATTTCATCGCCGCGGGCTTCTATGCAAAAGAAGAAAAAGACGAGATCAAGTGCCCGGAAATCGAACTGAACCGGCTCGACACGATCACCGACGTCACGCAACGCGTGAAGCAGGCGGTGGAAGGCAAGTCCGGCGAGGATTACAGCAAGGCCGAGAAATCGGTGAAGTCGACGATCGAGAAGGAATGCGCCGGCAACGATGCGGAGGGCACGCGCTGCGACGTGGTCAGCCTGTATCACGGCGGCATCTACGATGTATACAAGTACCATCGCTATCAGGACGTGCGTCTGGTGTTCGCGCCGGAGTTCGCAATGGCGTTCTTCGGCGGCGATCCGGACAATTTCAATTTCCCGCGCTACGACCTCGACATGGGCGTGCTGCGCGCGTACGAAAACGGCAAGCCGGCGAAGGTCGCGGATTTCTATCCGTTCTCGAAGAACGGCGCCGACGAAGGCGAGATGACGATCACCGTCGGCAATCCCGGCGGCACCGATCGCCAGCTCACCATCGCGGAGCTCGAAACCGCGCGCGATCTCGACACGCCGCATGCGTTGTTGCGGCTCGCCGAAATGCGCGGCGTCATCGAACGCTTCCGCGCCGAAAGTACCGAGAACGCGCGTGTCGCCGAGAGCGACATCTTCGGCATCGAGAATTCCTTCAAGGCGTTCAAGGGCCGCCTCGAAGCGCTGCTGGATCCGGAAGTGTTCAACTTCAAACACAAGCAGGAAACCGAACTGCGCGATTTCGTGAATGCCGATCCGGCGCGCAAGGAGAAATACGGCGCGGCGTGGGACAACATCGCGCACGCCGAAGCGACCTACCGCAATCTCGAACTGCCGTACCAGTTCGAGGAAGGCCGCGGCAGCTTCTTCACCAAGTATTTCAGCATCGCGCGTACGCTCGTGCGCGGCGCGGAAGAGCGCCACAAACCCAATGGCGAGCGCCTGCGCGAATTCACCGACTCACGCCTGCCGAGCCTGACCCAGCAACTGTTCTCCACCGCGCCGATCTATCCGGATTACGAAAAGGTGAAGCTGGGCTTGTCGCTCACGAAGATGCGCGAGTGGCTCGGCACCGACAACGCCTTCGTGCGCAAGGTGCTCGGCAACGACTCGCCGCAGCAACTGGCCGACCGGCTGATTTCCGGCACGAAGCTCGCCGACGTCGCCACGCGCAAAGCCTTGTGGGATGGCGGTGCCGATGCGATCGCCAAATCCGACGATCCGTTCATCGTGCTCGCCCGCAACATCGATGCGGACGCGCGCGCAATTCGCAAACGGATGGAAAACGAAGTCGAATCCGTCGTCGACAAGAATTCCGAACTGATTGCCGCCGCGCGCTTCGAGAAGTACGGCACCAGCGTCTATCCCGATGCCACGTTTACGGAGCGCTTCTCATTCGGCGAGGTCAAGGGCTGGAACGAAATGGGCAAGTGGATCAAGCCGTTCACCGACATCGCCGGCACCTTCGCGCATGCGACGGGCGCAGAGCCGTTCGCTTTGCCGAAGTCATGGCTCGATGCCAAGCCGACGTTGAACATGCAGCAGCGCATGAACTTCGTCACCACCAACGACATCATCGGCGGCAATTCCGGCAGCCCGATGATCAACCGCAACGGTGAGATCGTCGGCCTGGTGTTCGACGGCAACATCGAATCGCTCGGCGGCGATTTCTGGTTCGACGAACGCGTCAACCGCACCGTCGCCGTGCACAGCGGCGCGATCTTCGAGGCGCTGTACAAGGTTTACAAGGCCGACCGTCTGGCCAAGGAAATCGATGCCGCTCGCAGGAAATGATCGCGTGGGCCTGCCTTAAACCGGCAGGCCCTTTCCTTCCCGCGTGAATGGAATCAGCGCAGGCGTTCGGCCAGCGATTCCAGAAATTGCGTCCAGCCGCCGCGGTGATTCTTGACCTGCTCCTCGTCCGGCAGACCATCGTGTGTGAGCGTGAGGTGCGACTTGCCGTTGCGCTCCGCGATCTCGATCTTGACCACCGATTCCTTACCCAGCGTTCCCTCGCTGATCCAGGTGAACTCCAGTAGCCGCGGCGCATCCATCGTGATGTAGCGGCCGTAGTGCGGATAGATGCGCTTCTGCCACGGCATCTCCATGTAGAACAGGCCGCCGACGCGCGGATCGGCGATAACCGTTTCGCCGTCGGCCAGCCACGCTTTCATGCTGGCCGGGTTGACCCATGCATCGAACACCTTCGACGCCGGCGCATCGTAACTGCGCGGAACGTTCAGACCGAATTCTCCCATCGCATGCTTGTTTCGCTTTTGCATGACCACCTCACGAAGTGGACTTGAGGAAACTGCCGAGTGCATCCAATTTGTCGTTCCAGAACTTCTCGTAGCGCGAAACCCACGTCACGATCTCGCGCATCGGCGCGGCGTGCAGTGTGAGAACGTGTTCGCGCCCATTGCGACGGCGGTGCACGAGGCCTGCGCGTTCGAGGACCTTGACGTGTTTGGAGATGGCATTGAGCGACATGTCGAACGGCTCGGCGAGATCGGTCACACGCACGCTGCCGCGCGCGAGACGCGCGACGATGCGACGACGCGTGGGATCGGCGAGGGCGGCGAACGCGGCATCGATCGTGCTCATCATCAATATTCAACCATATAGTTGAATATCGGTCAAGCGCCGGCACAGTGAGAAACCGTCCGCCACTCCGCCGCAGCGGAATGACGGACGGCGGGGCTATCACGTCAACGCCAGTGACCACGGATCCAGACGTCGCCGCTCCAATGCGCCGGCACCCAGACAGCGTCGTGGTATGGCCGAGCCGGGTAATACACGCAGCCGCTTTCGACGAACAGTGCCGACAGCACGCACGCGCCGAGGACCATCTTCGCAAACCGTTTCATGGCAGTTCTCCGTTGTTGCGATGCCCGGAAAAACGCCACGTGGCGCGCCGCGTTTACGTCGTCCGGCGCAAGCTTTTAAAAAGCGTTCAGCGAAAGTCGAATACGGACGGCCGCTCCTGCGGCGTATGCTCATCGCCGATGGGGGTGAGGACACGGCATGAGCTACGAAACCGAATACCGCCGCTCGATCGAGCAGCCGAACGAATTCTGGGGCGAGGAGGCCAGAGCCATCCACTGGCACAAGCCGCCGCGGACCGTACTGGAGTATACAAATCCACCTTTCCGCACATGGTTCGCCGGCGGCGAAACCAATCTCTGCTACAACGCGGTCGACCGCCACATCGCAGCGCGCGGCGATCAGCTCGCGCTGGTGGCGATCTCCACCGAAACCAATGTCACGCGCAAGGTGACCTATCGCGAACTGCTGCGCGAAGTGAATACGTTTGCCTCGGTGTTGCAGTCGCTCGGCGTCAGGAAGGGCGAGCGCGTGGTCATCTACATGCCGAACATGGCCGAAGCCGTATTCGCGATGTTGGCCTGCGCGCGGCTGGGCGCGATCCATTCGGTCGTGTTCGGCGGATTCGCCGCGCACAATCTCGCGCTGCGCATCGACGACGCGAAACCGCAATTGCTCATCTGCGCCGACGCCGGCATGCGCGGCGGCAAGGTGATTCCGTACAAGCCGCTGGTGGACGAAGCGCTGCGCATGGCGCGCACACCGCCGCCGCACGTGCTGATCGTCTCGCGCGGTCTCGATACCGCGATGAAGATGATCGAAGGTCGCGACGTCGATTACAACACGTTGCGTCGCGACCACGTCAACGCCGACGTGCCTGTGACGTGGCTCGAATCCAACGAGCCCAGCTATCTGCTGTACACCTCGGGCACAACGGGCAAGCCGAAGGGCGTGCAGCGCGACGTCGGCGGCTATGCCGTGGCGCTGGCCTCATCCATGCGCACCATCTTCGACGTCGGCCCGGGACAGGTGATGTTCTCGACCTCCGACGTCGGTTGGGCGGTCGGCCACAGCTACAACATCTACGGACCGCTGATCGTCGGGGCGACCAGCATTCTGTACGAGGGCCTGCCCATCAATCCCGATCCGGGCGTGTGGTGGAAGATCTGCCAGGACTACGGCGTGCGCACGATGTTCTCATCGCCCACGGCGATCCGCGTGCTCAAGAAACACGACGCGGCGTGGCTGAAGAAATACGACCTGTCGAAATTCAAATACCTGTTCCTTGCCGGCGAACCGCTCGACGAACCGACGGCGAAATGGATTTCCGAAGGCTTGGGCAAACCCGTCATCGACAACTACTGGCAGACCGAAACCGGCTGGCCGGTGCTGTGCCTGCAGCCGGGGCTGGACATGAAACCGATCCGTTTCGGCTCGCCCGGTTTTCCCAGCTTCGGCTACAAGCTGCGCGTGATCAACGAGGTGACAGGCGAGGACGCACAGGCCGGCGACAAGGGCGTGCTGGTGGTCGAACCGCCACTGCCGCCCGGCTGCATGACCACGATCTGGAACGATGACGCCCGTTTTATACAAAGCTACTTTTCCCATTTCAAGGAACTGCTGTACAGCTCGCTGGACTGGGCCATCCGCGACGCCGACGGTTACACCTTCATCCTCGGCCGTACCGACGACGTGATCAACGTCGCCGGGCATCGCCTGGGCACGCGCGAGATCGAGGAGTCCGTCGCCACGTATCCGGCCGTTGCCGAAGCGGCGGTCGTCGGCGTCAAGGACGATCTCAAAGGCCAGGTCCCCATTGTGTTTGCGACGCTGAAGACCAGCGGCGACCAAGACACCCGCCACGCGGCCGCCGACGGCATGCAGAAACGCGTCGTCGAGATGCTTGGCGGTGTCGCCAAACCGGCGCGCGTCTACATCGTCAACGCGCTGCCGAAGACGCGCTCGGGAAAACTGCTGCGCCGCTCGCTGCAGGCACTGGCCGAAGACCGGGATCCCGGCGATCTTTCCACGCTGGACGATCCGAACGCGCTGGAAGAAATCCGCGGTGCGCTGCGGCGCGGACCGGATCTGGGCGGATAAGCAGCTTAAAAGGTCGCTGACAATTTCGGCGGCGCAGCGAGCCGCCAGGCCATCGCCATCGCTTGGCGCACGGCGCGCGGCCGCGCCGGTTTCAGCGCGACGAGCGTGCTGCCGCTGAGGCCCCATTTTCCTTTCGATGGCGAGAACACGTTTGGATGCGATTCGACGAAGATCGCCTGCTGTTCCGGCATCAACTTGAGCATGCCGAAACCGTCGTCGGGATAACCGAGCGTGGCGAAGATTTTCTTGCCGACCCGGAAGTCCGGATGGCCCATGTGTCCGACTTCGACCGCTTCGGGGAAACTGAGCGCCATCGCCCGAAATTCGTCGACCGTCATTGCGAACTCCGCTTGCGAAATCGAGGCTAACCCAAATGACGCGGCCAGTGCGCTAAAATTGTACTTTTCACGGAGCGATCATGACACTCCCGTTATCGGCGCAGTCGCCGGGCGCGAAATTCCGCGCTGCCGTGCAGGAAGAAAGGCCGTTGCAGGTGGTTGGCGCCATCACCGCGTATGCCGCGCTGATGGCCAGGCGCGTGGGCTTCAAGGCGCTGTATCTGTCCGGCGGCGGTGTTGCCGCCAACTCGCTCGGCATGCCCGATCTCGGCATCAGCACGATGGAAGACGTGCTCACCGACATTCGCCGCATCACCGACGCGTGCGATCTGCCGCTGCTGGTCGACGTCGACACCGGCTGGGGCGGCGCTTTCAACATCGCGCGCACGGTGCGTTCGCTGATCAAGGCCGGCGCGGCTGCGCTGCATATCGAGGATCAGGTCGCAGCGAAGCGTTGCGGTCATCGGCCGGGCAAGGCGATCGTGCCGAAGGAAGAAATGGTCGACCGTATCAAGGCCGCGGTCGATGCGCGCAGCAACCCGGATTTCGTCATCATGGCGCGCACCGACGCGATCGCCGTGGAAGGCATCGAGCCCGCGATCGAACGCGCCGTGGCCTGCGTCGAAGCGGGCGCGGACATGATCTTCCCCGAGGCGATTTATACTTTGCCGCAATATAAACAATTCAAGGACGCGGTAAAGGTGCCGATCCTGGCCAACATCACCGAGTTCGGGCAGACGCCGCTGTTCACCACCGACGAGCTGAAATCCGCCGGTGTCGACATCGTGCTGTATTGCTGCGGCGCCTATCGCGCGATGAACAAGGCTGCGTTGAACTTCTACGAAACGGTGCGCCGCGACGGCACGCAGAAAGCCGCCGTGCCGAACATGCAGACGCGCGCGGAACTCTACGACTTCCTCGGCTACCACGCCTACGAAGAAAAACTCGACCGACTGTTCGCCGCATCGAAAGACGAATGAGTGATCCGATATCCAGGGAAACGCGCGAAGCGCTGAACCGCCCGATGTACCGGCGCGACTGGGACGGCGTCGCTGCGATCATTGCCGCGCTCGTCGGCCTGCTCGCCTTGTGCGTTTCCGGTTACACCGCGTACCTGCAGAAGCAGCAGGTGCGCGCGCAGGTGTGGCCGTATCTGGAGCCTGGCATGTCCAGTTCCAAGCGCGAGATCGTACTGTTCAACAAGGGTGTGGGTCCGGCGATCATCCGCAACGTGCAGCTTCGCGTCGACGGCAAGCCGCAGCACAACTGGTCGGAAGTGTTCAATGCGCTCGGCATCAAGTACGACCATCACATTCCTTATTCGACGATCAACGGCGTAGTCATCTCCGGCAACGACAAGATCGACCAGCTCGCTTTTCCGACCGCCGACGATTTCAATCTCTATTCGCACCAGGTGCAGCGCGTCAACCTGAAGATCTGCTACTGCTCGTCGCTCGGCGACTGCTGGCAATTCGACGATTCGATCGCAATAGCGGGCGATCAGCATCCCTTGGTAGATCGTTGCCCGTCGCGCACCGAGGATGATTTCCTCGACAACGAAGACGCCGAACCGGCGTTGCCGACAAAAGAACAGGACAAATGAAGATGAGTGAACCTACCCAGATTCTCCCCAAGCCCAAAAAATCCGTCGCGCTGTCTGGCGTAGCGGCGGGCAATACCGCGCTGTGCACGGTCGGCCGCACCGGCAACGATCTGCACTATCGCGGCTACGACATTCTCGATTTAGCGACAAGCAGCGAATTCGAGGAAATCGCACACCTGCTTGTGCACGGCAAGCTGCCCAACGCGGCCGAACTCGCTTCGTACAAGACCAAGCTGAAAGCACTGCGCGGCGTGCCGGCGTCGGTGAAGGCGGTACTCGAACAGTTGCCGGCGTCGTCGCATCCGATGGACGTGCTGCGTACGTCGGTCTCCGCGCTCGGCTGCGCGATGCCGGAAAAAGACGACCACAACATCGCCGGCGCCAAAGATATCGCCGACCGGCTCATGGCTTCGCTCGGATCGATGCTGCTGTACTGGTATCACTACGCGATCAACGGCAAACGCATCGACGTGGAAACCGACGACGATTCGATCGGCGGCCATTTCCTGCATCTGCTGCACGGCGAAAAGCCGAGCGAGTTATGGGTTCGCGCGATGCACACCTCGCTGATCCTGTACGCCGAACATGAGTTCAACGCGTCGACGTTCGCCGCGCGCGTCATCGCCGGCACGGGCAGCGACATGTACTCGGCGATCGCCGGCGCCATCGGCGCGTTGCGCGGTCCGAAACACGGCGGGGCGAATGAGGCCGCGTTCGAAATCCAGAAACGCTACGACTCCGCCGACGAAGCCGAGAAAGATATCCGCGCGCGCGTCGAGCGCAAGGAAGTGGTAATCGGCTTCGGCCATCCGGTGTACACGACCGGCGATCCGCGCAACAAGGTGATCAAGGAAGTGGCGCGCGAACTGTCGAAAGCGCAGCACAACATGAAGATGTTCGAGATCGCCGAGCGTCTGGAAACGGTGATGTGGGACATCAAGAAGATGTTCCCGAACCTCGACTGGTTCAGCGCGGTGAGCTATCACATGCTTGGCGTGCCGACGGCGATGTTCACGCCGCTGTTCGTCATCTCGCGCACATCGGGCTGGAGCGCGCACGTGATCGAGCAGCGCATCGACGGAAAGATCATCCGGCCGAGCGCGAATTACACCGGGCCGGAAAATCTCCAATTCGTGCCGCTTCGCGACCGGCGCTGATACGACGGCTGTCGACTTGGGAATTTTTCGTGCATTTTGCGTATCCGGCTGGCATATACGTGCAAAACGCGCGGTCGGTATGGCATCGTCTTTAGCAAAAATAAGCATGGCGTGAAGGAAAGCCACTGGCATACCCCTTGATACCGTCGGTGCTGCACGACGAATTTTTCAAGGAGGAAGGCCATGCTTCATCTAGCGATCGTATTTGCAATCATCGCGCTCATTGCCGGCGCGCTGGGCTTCGGCGGTATCGCCGGGGCCTCGGCGGGCATCGCGAAAATCTTCTTCATGATTTTCCTGGTGTTGCTGGTCCTGGCCCTGCTGGGCCTGGTGTTCGGCGTGAATCTGGCGATATAGCCGAGGCGGGCCGCCCGTCGTGGCGGCCCGCTATTTCAGGCGCAGGAACAGCAGCACGATATACGCGAGCACGCCGACCATCGACGCGACCGCCAGCAATTTGTGGAACCAATCTGCGGCGGGTGAAGATCGCGCTTAGCGACATGGCGATAAACAGCAGGTGGAACCCGGTATCGGCCGCTTCCGGGCAGTTGTCCGTCAAGCGCGAAGGTCTTGGCGAGACTCGTCGCCAACACCGCAATCGTTATTCCGAAAAACCAGCGTGTGTGGGCAAAATAGTGCTCGCGCAGATCGACGGTTTCCGTTCCAAAAAAATCCGGAAACACGATCGCGGCAAGCATATAAGAAAGCACCGTCTGCAGCACGATGACGCCGAACGTCGGAAACGTCCATAGCGTCATTTTCTCGCATCGAGAACATCGCCCACCAGCTCTGCAAGAACATGAGCAGCAGCGTCAGTCCCCAGAGAATCGTCGGCCAGTAGAAGCGGACGCGGGCGCGCGTCAGAAGGATGCCGCGATAACCTTTCAGCACCTGCGTGATGGCAAGGCCGAGAATGATCGACAGCAGGACGGACAGATAGCTGAATTGATCCATGCAGGTTTTCCGCAGCGCGACGCGCGTATGGTACGGAAAAAAACGCTCAGCGCGTCGTTTTGCGCTCGATGAGATCCCAGCGGTTGCCGTAGAGATCTTCGAACACCGCGACCGTGCCGTATGTTTCTTCGCGCGGTCCCTCGACGAAGTTCACGCCATGCGCCGTCATCGCGCGATGATCGCGATGGAAATCGTCGGTGTGCAGGAACAGGAACACGCGGCCGCCGGTCTGGTTGCCGACGCGTGAAAGCTGCGCCTCGTTCGATGCCTTGGCCAGCAGCAGCGACGTGCCGCCGCCCGACGGCGCCACGATCACCCAGCGCTTGTGGGCACCGAGCGCAGAATCTTCGGCCAGTCTGAAGCCGAGCACACGCGTATAGAAATCGATGGCTTCGTCGTAATCGCGCACGACGAGCGCGACATGCGCGATCGTGCGCTGCGGTTCCCTTTTCGGCATGCGCGTTCTCCCGTCGGAAAACGCGATGGTAGCGGATCGCTCAGTTCTTCGACGACGGCTGGCGCATCGTGATCTCCGGTGATCGATTGCCTTCGACCGACGAGGGCTCGGCGGATGTCTGCCGGCGTCGATAGTGCTGCAGCCGCTGCGCCATTTCGTCGCTGCGTGCGCGCATGGTCTGGAATCCCTCGCGCACGCTGGCCGCACGGATGTTGACCTGCTTCTGCGTGAGGTCGTCCGACCATTCGTCGCCTGCCGCCGGCTGCAATCGCAGCATGCGATCGACCACATCGCTGAGCAGCGTGCGCATCGACGCTTTCTTGTCGCGGTGAGATGCGTTCATAAGTTTCCCGAAGCGTGGTCTTGCGGAACGCGGCAATCCTAGCGGCGCGACGCGTAGATCGATTTCGTTCTCTCGCTGCGCCCGAGTATGTGTGCCAACGATCACATTTCGCGGGACTGAGGGGAACTAATCAACGTCAGCGGGGGATACCCGCTTCCGCCAGATGCCGGTGGGCCGAAGGCTACAGCGCAGCGGCGAGACGCGTACCCTGCGCGATGGCGCGTTTGGCATCGAGTTCCGCTGCCACGTCGGCGCCACCGATCACGTGAACGTTGTTGCCGGCGGATTTCAGCGTGTCGTAAAGATCGCGCCGCGATTCCTGGCCGGCGCACACCACGACCGTGTCGACGGCGAGCACCTGCGGTTTTCCGTCGACGATCACGTGCAAGCCGTCGTCGTCGATGCGTTCGTAACTCACGCCGCCCAGCGCCTTGACGTTCTTCATCTTCAGCGATGCGCGATGCACCCAGCCCGTCGTCTTGTTCAAGCGTTTGCCCGGCGCGCCCGGCGTGCGTTGCAGCAGCCAGACTTCGCGCTCGCTGGGCTCAGGCGCCGGTTTGGCGAGACCGCCGCGATGCGCGTACGCCTCGTCGACGCCCCATTCGTGCGACCAGCGGTTGATGCTCGTTGTCGCGGAAGGTTCGGATTGCGTCACGAATTCGGCGACATCGAAACCGATGCCGCCCGCGCCGACGATGGCCACGCGCCTGCCGACCGGCTTGCCCGACAGGACCACGTCGAGATAGCTCAACACGTTCGGCCGATCCGCTCCCGGAATCGTGATGGCGCGGGGCGTGACGCCGGTGGCTAGGATCACACTGTCGAACGCACGCACGTTGTCGGGCGACGCGACAGTATTCAGACGCAGATCGACGCCGGTGTCGACGATGCGATGCGAAAAATACCGCAGCGATTCGTGGAATTCTTCCTTGCCCGGAATGCGTTTGGCCATGTTGAACTGGCCGCCGATTTCCGACGACGCCTCGAAAAGCGTGACGGCATGCCCGCGTTCGGCGAGCGTCGTCGCGCACGCAAGTCCGGCCGGGCCGGCGCCGACGACGGCGAATTTTTTCGGCGCATCCGTTTTCCCGATGCGCAATTCCGTTTCGTGGCAGGCACGCGGATTGAGCAGGCACGATGCGCGCTTGTTCTCGAACACGTGATCCAGGCACGCCTGATTGCACGCGATGCAGGTGTTGATGCGTTGCGTGTCGCCGCGCCGTGCTTTCGCGACCCAGTCGGCATCGGCGAGCAGCGGTCGCGCCATCGACACCATGTCGGCGTCGCCGCCGGCAATGATTTTTTCCGCGACGTCCGGCATGTTGATGCGGTTCGTCGTGATCAAGGGAATCGACACGTCGCTTTTCAGTTTGCGCGTCACCCACGTGAACGCAGCGCGCGGGACGCTGGTGACGATCGTGGGAATCCGCGCTTCGTGCCAGCCGATGCCCGTGTTGATCATCGTGGCGCCGGCACGCTCGATGGCCTTCGCCAGTTGCACGATTTCGGCCCAGCTTTGCGCGTTGTCGACGAGGTCGAGCATCGACAGCCGATAAATGATGATGAAATCCTTGCCGACCGCTTCGCGCGTGCGACGCACGATATCGATCGGGAAGCGTTGACGGTTTTCGAGGGAGCCACCCCAGCGATCGGAGCGCTTGTTCGTGCGCTCCACGAGAAACTGATTGAGCAGATAGCCTTCGCTGCCCATGATCTCGATGCCGTCGTAGCCTGCGTCGCGCGACAATTTCGCGCAGTGGACGAAATCGCGGATCGTTCTTTCCACGCCGCCTGCGGATAATTCGCGCGGCGTGAACGGCGTGATCGGCGATTTGATTTTCGACGGCGCGACGGACAACGGGTGATAGCCGTAACGTCCCGCGTGCAAAATCTGCATGCAGATTCGTCCGCCCTCGGCATGCACGGCGCGCGTGACCTTGCGATGCCGCGCGACGTGCCACGGCATCGACAGCCGCCCACCGAACGGTTTCAGCCATCCCGCGATATTCGGTGCGATGCCGCCCGTCACCATCAAGCCAACGCCGCCGCGCGCGCGTTCGGCGAAATAGGCGGCGAGCTTGTCGAAATCCTTGGCGTGATCTTCGAGGCCGGTGTGCATCGAACCCATCAGCACGCGATTGGGCAACGTGACGAAGCCCAGATCGAGCGGCGCGAAAAGGTGTGGGTAGTCGGCGTGCGGAGCGTCGGCCATGCGTCGAACGTCTGCTTTCAAACAATTGTATGAATGTGCGCACGATGCCCGGAAACGCGCGGGCTCGCAAGTCAGTGCGCGATGCGGAGCACGATCAGCGTCTGGTCATCGTCGCCGAGCAGGCTGCCCTGATACTCCTGCACGGCGTTCACGATCGAATCGAGCAGCGGTTTGGGATCCACCGGGCCGTTCGCCACGCGTTCGCGCAGGCGATCGGCACCGAACATCGCACCGTTCGCATCGCGCGCTTCGGCGAATCCGTCGGTGTACAGCACGAGCGTGTCGCCGGCCTGGAGGACAATCTCGTTGTTGCGGTATTCGTAATCGCGCAGCACGCCGAGAGGGATCTGATCGGCTTCGCCGAGCATTTGCACCTGATCGCCGCGCCGGTGGATGAAAGGCGGGTGGCCGGCGCTGAGATAACTCAGCACACGCGTGTCGGGCCGGTAGACGAGCGCGACCAGCGTCAGGAAATGTCCGCGATTGCGGCGTGAAAAAAAGTAGCGGTTGAGATAACTGATCGCCGCCGCCGGTGGTGGACCGTCGCCGCCTTTGTACGTGCGCAGGATGGCATCGAGCTGCACGGCTTCCATGGCCGCGGCGGCGCCGTGCCCGGAAACATCGCCGACGATCACCCCCCACACATCGTTGCCGTTCGGCACGAAATCCGGCGGCGCGAATTCGGTGAGATTGGTCATCTCGTAATAGTCGCCGGCGGCGGTCTCGGCCGGCTGCCAGTGCATGGCGTAGGTGAGGCCGGCGATCTTCGGATTGTCCGGCAAGAGCAGACGTTGGATGTCGGCGAGGCTTTCGATCTGCAGACGCTGCCGCTCGGCTTCGCGCGTGAGTTCGCGCAACACGATCGGCCGGATCAGCAGACTTGTGGCGAGATTCACATGCAGCGCGGCGCGACTCAGATCAATGCCGCGAAAACGATGTGCGACAGTGCTGCCGAACAGCAGCCAGTGCGTGATCCGTCCGCGGTTGGCGATCGGCACGGCGAGCACGCTCGCCGGCGCGAACAACACATGCGCCAGCGGCATTTCGCGCAACGTTTCGGGCACGGCTGCGACGTGCGGCGCGTCGCGGGCGAGGATGCGCTGTGCGACGGCGTCGTCGAACGACGGCAGCGCACTGTGTTCGCCGTTCGGATCGACATTGGCGACGTGCTCGGTTCCATCCGGACCGATCAGCCCGGTGAGCCGGCAACGGCCGGGCGGCTGATCGCGCACCAGCATCAGCGCGAGCGAGCACTCGGGAAAATCGGTCGAGAAATAACGATGCAGCGTGGTCATCGCTTCGCGCGAATCGCCGTTGAATTCGCTCAGGGCGAGCACGCGTTGGAACAGGTCGGTGGCGGAAGACATCGTTCGCATTCTGACCGAGCGCGTGACGCCTCGCCAGCGCCAAACCGCAACTGAACGATGCGTCCGGTGCCGTCAACAGCCAGGCGCTTGATGCGTTTTCGGAATTCGAACGCCGCGATCGCGGCTCGATGCAAAAACGGAGAACGATCATGTTGATGAAGAACCTTGCGATGGCTCTTGCGCTCGGCGCGCTCGGCGTCGGTGCGATGCATGCACAACCCGCCTCGGCGGCGGTCGCCGTCGGCGTTTCGATCGGACCGACGTTCGGACCGCCCGCGCCGATCGTCGAACGATACGGCGTGCGCGCGGGCTATGTGTGGGCGCCGGGTTTCTGGCGCTGGGACGGCTACCGTTACGGCTGGCGCGCCGGTTACTGGGTGCCGGAACGGGTCGGCTACCGCTATGCGCCGGCGCGCTGGGTCGGTTGCGGTCCGCGCTGGTGCTATCACGCCGGCTACTGGCGCCGCTAAGGCAAATCGAAACGACGGCGGGGGCAGGTCCGCTGTCGATTTCCGGGGAGCTCGGGTGACTCGCGCGGCGATGGGGTAGCATCGTCGCGTGAGTCTGCGCCTGCAAATCAATCTGCTGATCGCCGTCCTGATCGCGGTGTTCGTGGGCGTGGTGTTCGCATTCGAGGTGATCAGCACGCGCAACAGCGTGCGCGAGGAAGTGCAGGCGGGAAACCTGGTTGCCGCGCAACTCGTATCGAATTTCGACTGGAATGCCTCCGGCGCGAACGATGGCGACCGCCGACTTGCGCTGGTCAACTACCTCGCGCGCATCGGGCGCGTGCGCGCCAACGACATCACGCTGTTCGACGAAACCGGCCAGGCCATCTACCGCTCACCGCCGTCGATCTACAAGCTCGGACGCGATGCGCCGGCGTGGTACGCCTCGCTCGTGCAACCAGAGCCCATGATCGAGCAGTTCGGCTTGTCGGGCGGCAAGCTCGTTATCGAGTCGAACGCGTCGCGCGCCGTGCTCGATGGCTGGGACGACGCGGCACGCCTGTTCTGGTTCGGCATCGGCATCGTCATCGTCGGCAATCTCATCGTGTTCTGGCTGGTTGGCCGCGCGACGCGCCCGTTCCGCCGCATCGTGCGCGGCCTGCGCGCGATGCAGGACGGCGATTACGACACGCGCCTGCGCAACTTCGCCGGCTCCGAAGCGAACGCGATCTCCACCGCGTTCAACCGCATGGCGCAATCGATCCAGGAAAACCTGAGCGCGCGCAAGGACGCGATCGAAGCCAACGTGCGCCTGGAACAAAGCCGCGAACTTGCGCTGATGGTGCAGAACCGCGTCGAGGACGAACGCCGCCACATCGCGCGCGAACTGCACGACGAAACCGGCCAGAGCGTGACCGCGATCCGCAGCCTCGCGCAGTCGCTCGTGCATCACTTCCGCGACAACGACACGAAAGCACGCGACACCGCGCAACTGATCGCCGACACCGCCGCGCATCTGTATTCGTCGATGCACGATCTGATCCCGAGTTTGCGTCCACTGGCGCTCGAAGAAGCCACGCTCGGCGATGCGCTGCAGGAACAGGTCGCGCAGTGGCGGCGGCAATATCCGCACGTCGAATTCGTCCTCGCGCTCGATCGCGTGCCGAGCACGCTCGGCGAAAGTTATCGTCTCGCCGCGTGCCGAATCGCGCAGGAAGCGGTGGTGAATGCACTGCGTCACGGCGAGCCGCATCGCATCGACATCGCCGTTCGCGGCGAAGCGCATGCGCTTGTCCTCGCGGTGCGCGACGACGGCAAAGGCTTGCCCGCCGATTGGGAAAAACCCGGCCGCTTCGGCATTCGCGGCATGCGCGAACGCGCCCGTACACTGGGCGGCGACGTGCGCGTCGACGGATCGGGCGACGGCGGCGTCCGCGTCGAAGCCGCACTGCCGCTGGGATGAATCGATGACGATCGGCGAAAAAATCCGTGTGATGCTGGTCGACGACCACGCCGTGGTCCGCGTCGGCTTCCGCCTGCTGCTCGAGGCGAGCGGCGACATCGAAATCGTCGCCGAAGCCGACAGCGGCGAAGCGGCCTATCAGCGGTTTGCGGAACTCAAACCCGATGTGGTCGTGCTCGATCTTGCGATGCCCGGCATGGGCGGCATCGAAACCGTGCGGCGGATGGTCGCGCGCGACGCGCACGCGCGCGTGCTCGTGCTCTCCGCGCACGAAGACACGGTGCATTTGAAACGCGCACTCAACGCGGGCGCGCTCGGTTATCTTTCCAAGCGCACGGCGCCGGAGGAGTTGATCGGCGCGGTGCGCGCGGTCGCGGAAGGCCGCGTCTATATCGATGGCGAACTCGCGGCGAAACTCGCGCTGCAGGATTTGAACGGCGCGCGCAGTCCCGCCGATGCGTTATCCGAACGCGAGTTCACGGTGTTCATCCAACTGGCGCGCGGCCAGTCGGTGAACCAGATCGCCGAAACGCTGCGCTTGTCGCCGAACACGGTCGGCACGCACCTGTACAACATCAAGCAGAAGCTCGGCGCGAACAACCAGGCCGAGCTGGCGCTCATCGCGGTGCGCAGCGGATTGATCGAAGCATGAGCGGCGCGGAATATCATCGGTTGCTTAATGCTCGTCATTCCCGCGAAAGCGGGAATCCAGAGCCTTGATTGTTTGACTCGTCACGAAAGCAAAATCGCTGGATTCCCGCTTTCGCGGGAATGACGGTGGAGACGCTTCTCAAATTTGCGGCGCATCCGGTGCCATCGCCGGCCGATTGTCCGCCATGCGCAGCAGGCGCGATTTGGCCATCCATTCTGCGGCGGCATCCATCGCTTCCAGTGGCCTGAATTCGCCCGCGACGATCGCGGCGATCGGTACGCCGTCGCGGTACAGGATCTTCGACGAGGCCAGTGCCGGCACCTTGTCGCCGGCGACGATGTTGCCGACCAGGTTGAGCGGATCGGCACCCGACACGACGACGAGCGCATCGCTCGCGGGTTTCTGGCGCGTGCTGCGCAACAGGCTCACCGCTTCCGGCAACGCGAACTGTTCGCCCGATAATCCGGCGATGAATCGGCCGCCGCGGATTTCTCCGCGCGCTTCCAGACGCTGGTAGACGCGCAGCAGATCGCGCCACGGCGGCAGCCAGTCGGCTTCGCGCGCGAGCAATCGCCAGCACATGACTCCGTAGCGTTTGAGCAAGGTGCGCGCGACATGTTCCAGCGTTTCCGGATTGAGCGACTTGGCATCGGACGCCGGCCGGCGGCGCAGCAGCGACCAGCGCCCCGCGTCGGCGATGCCTAGCAGCGCGCTGCGGCGGCCGCGACGGCGTTGATACGACTGCCGCTTCGCGGCCGGCACGAGCAGCGCGCGCAGTCCGGCGAAGCTGTCGGAATTGATCATGCCCGCCGCGACGAGTTCGGCGAGTGCATCTTCGAGCTCGGTTTCGAGCAGGCGCACGCCCGCGACCATCTCGTCGAAGAACGATGCGCCGTGTTCTTTCAGGTAATCGGCGACGGCCTGCGCGCGTGAACTCAGTGTCGGCGATTCGGAAGCGGCGCCGTCGAGCGTCGTCCACACCGGCAGGTTGCGGCGCTGGAGCAGCACGATCGGCGTCGCGCGCACCGGGCCGCTGGCGCGTTCGCCGGGTGCGGTCTTGCGTTCCTGCAGCCGCGACCAGACCACGCGGCCAGCCAGACAGAGATCGTCCAGCCACGAAATCTCATAACCCGCGACGCGCAGCGGCAACAGTTCCGATTCCCACGCCGAGGCGGCGGCTTCGTAACCTTCCAGCTGCGTGAGGATGGCGACCAGCGCATCCGGCCCGCTGACCTGCGCGCCGGGCGCGACGCGTTGCCACTCGAACAGGAAGCGCATGAAATCGCGCGGCGCGACCGGCTCGATTTCGCGCCGCAGCCGGTTGACCGTGTAGCGATGGATGCGCGCCAGCAAATGCCGTTCGCACCATTCCGTTTCGTCGCTGCCCGGCGTGAAGCGGCCGCGCATGACATAGCCTTCGGTTTCGAGTGCGATCAGCGCCAGATCGATATCGCCCGCGGGCAAACGCAGCGATGCGGCGAGCGTTTCGACGGTGACCGGACCGAGTCCGGTGAGCCGTCCGCGCACGACGTCGGCGAGCGCGACTTCGCGCGTCCACGTCACGCGCGTGAATTCTTCCGGCGCGACGGTCGGCGGATCGAACGTCGTTTCCGGATAAATCGCCTGGAATTGCGGTGTCCGTTCGGTCGCGATCCAGATCAGCGCTTCGCCTTGCAGTTGCGTGGTGCGGCGTTGCGCGAGCAGCTCGTCGAGAAACCCGGTCCAGCCGTTCGACGCGATTTCCGAATGCGTGACGAAGCCGAGCACCATCAGCGCTTCGTGCAGTTCGTCGGCGTTGCGTACTTGCGGCCACGCTTCCTCGCGCACCGAGACGATAGCGTCGATATCGAGCTTGCCGAAATCGTCGGTCGAGTTGATGTCGCCCCATTGCCGGCTCATCACCGCCTGCGTGCGGCGTTCTTCGAGCGGCGCGTCGTCGAGATAGGCATACGGCCGCGCGGTCAGCACTTCGGCGGCGAGCGGTGAGGGCGCGGTGAGATCGCGGCAGAAGAAACGCACTTGGCCGGCTTCGAGCCGGCGCAACAGTTTTTCCAGACCGGAAAGATCCATCGCCTCGTACAGGCAATCGTGCAACGTCTGCGCGACCATCGGATGTTCGGGTATCTGCCGCTCGCCGACGATGTTTTCCAGGCACGCGACCTGATCGGGGAACACCGTCGCCAACAAATCTTCCGACTTCATGCGCTGCAGTTGCGGCGGCACTTTCGATCCGCCCTGGAAACGCGGCAGCGCGAGCGAGGTCGTCGCGTTCCAGCGCCAGCGCACGCCGAACATCGGCGCGTCGAGCAGCGCTTGCGTGAGCACGTCGCACACGGAATTCGAGTGAAGATAATGCGTGACTTCCTCGAGCGGGAAACTGTGGCTGGTCGACAGCGACAGCACGATCGCGTCTTCCGTCGCCGCGGCCTGCAATTCGAAATTGAACGAGCGGCAGAAACGCTTGCGCAACGCCAATCCCCACGCGCGATTCAGACGGCTTCCATACGGCGTATGGATGACCAGCTGCATGCCGCCGGACTCGTCGAAGAAACGTTCCATCGCCATTTCGGTTTGTGTCGGCAGGATGCCGAGTGCGGCTTTCGCGCCGCCGAGATAGTCGACGATCTGCCGCGCCGCCGACTCGGGCAGCACGACCTCATCGCGCAACCATTTCAGCGCGGTGTCGGCGCTGTCCTCGAGGCGTTCGGAAATTTCCTCGCGCAATCGCGAAACGGCGAACGACAGTTCATCGGTGCGGCCCGGCGCTTCGCCGAGCCAGAACGGGATCGTTGGCGGTTGGCCGGCCGCATCCTCGACGCGCACGCGGCCCGCTTCGACGCGCAGGATGCGATACGACGTGTTGCCGAGCTGGAACACATCGCCGGCGAGACTTTCGACGGCGAAATCCTCGTGCACCGTGCCCACGCGTTGCGATTGCGGCTCGAGCATCACTTCGTAGTCGGCGGTGTCGGGGATCGCGCCGCCCGAAGTGATCGCGGTGAGCCGCGCGCCTTTGCGCGCGCGCAGCACGCCGTTCACCGCGTCGCGATGCAGGTACGCCGAACGCGGGCCGCGACGGGTCGAATAACCTTCGGCGAGCATGCGCAGGATGCCGGTGAACACTTCTTTCGACAATTCCGCGAACGGATAGCTGCGCTTGAACAGCGCGAGCAGTTCCGCTTCGTTCCATTCGCGGCACGCCACTTCGGCGACGATCTGCTGCGCGAGCACGTCGAGCGCGTTCTTCTCCACTTTCAGTTCATCGAGTTCGCCGCGGCGCACGCAGTCGAGCAGTGCCGCGCATTCGATGAGATCGTCGCGCGATTGCGGGAACAGCCGGCCTTTCGGCGTGCCGATCACGGCATGGCCGGAGCGGCCGACGCGCTGCAGGAACGTGGAGATCGCTCGCGGCGAACTGAGCTGGCAGACCAGATCGAC
Source organism: uncultured Gammaproteobacteria bacterium (assembly GCA_963708785.1). Classification (GTDB taxonomy): domain Bacteria; phylum Pseudomonadota; class Gammaproteobacteria; order Xanthomonadales; family Rhodanobacteraceae; genus Rudaea. The sequence goes on along the minus strand of CAVPTJ010000010.1, from coordinate 173,733 downwards.
GTCGCCGACGTCGATGCCCAGTTCCAGCGACGAGGTCGCCACCAGCGCGCGCAATTCGCCGCGCTTCAAACGTTGTTCGGCATGGAGCCGCAATTCACGCGACAGGCTGCCGTGATGCGAACTGACCGCTTCCTTGCCGAGTTTTTCGGTGAGATGGCGCGCAGCGCGCTCGGCCATGCGGCGCGTGTTGACGAAAACCAGCGTCGTGCGATGTTGCTGAATCAGTTCGGCAAGGCGCGCGTAAACCTGTTCCCACACGTCGCCGGACATGACCGCCTGCAGCGGCGCGGGCGGCACTTCGATGGCCAGATCGCGTTTGCGCGAATAGCCGACGTCGACGATTTCGCAATCCTCGGGTGGGTTGCCGCCGAGCAGGAACCTGGCGACTTCGCTGATCGGTTTCTGCGTGGCGGACAGACCGATGCGCGTGAGCTTGCGTCCGCACAGCGCTTCGAGGCGTTCCAGCGACAGCGCCAGGTGCGCGCCGCGCTTGCTCGGCGCGAGCGCATGGATTTCGTCGACGATCACGCTCTGCGTCGTTGCCAGCATGGCGCGGCCGGATTCCGAGCCGAGCAGGATGTACAGCGACTCCGGCGTCGTCACCACGATGTGCGGCGGGCGCTTGCGCATGTCGAGGCGGTCGGACTGCGGAGTGTCGCCGGTGCGCACCGCGGTGCGGATCTCGACATCGGGCAAACCCATCTCGAGCAGCTTGTCGCGGATGCCGGCGATGGGCGCGTCGAGGTTGATGCGGATGTCGTTGGACAACGCCTTGAGCGGCGAAACATAGACGACGGCCGTTTCGTCCGGCAACGGCGCTTCGAGGCCGCGGCGGACCAGATCGTCGATGGCGGCCATGAAGGCCGACAATGTCTTGCCGCTACCGGTCGGCGCCGCAATCAGCGTGTGGCGGTGTTGTTTGATCGCAGGCCAGGCGCGCAACTGCGGCGCCGTGGGTTCGGGAAACGCGCTTGCGAACCATGCGGCGACGGCGGGATGGAAATGTTCTAGCGCCATGATGGGATTGTCCTCCGCGCGGGCTTGGATGTGAATAATGCCCTTCCGGATTCTCAGTCCATGAGACGGTCGTCGGGCCAAGCCCATTCACCACGCCGAGAGCACCACCTTCCCGATCGACTTCCCCGATTCGACGATCCGATGCGCCTGCCGGAGATTCACCGCATTGATCGGCCCAAGCCGCTCACGCAGCGTCGTCCGGATCTTCTTGCCGTCGATCAGATCGGCGACACGATCGAGAATCCTGTGCTGCTCGATCATGTCGGCGGTTTTATGCCGCGACCGCGTGAACATGCTTTCCCAATGGATGCCGATACTGGCGTCCTTGAGCGGATTGCCGACGTATACCTCTTTCTTCGGCTCGACGATGCAACCGATGTGACCCTGCGGCGCGATCAGTTCGCCCATCAGTTTCCAGTAGCCGTCGGTATCGACGAGGTTGACGATGTAATCGACGCGCTCGAAACCTACCGTGTGCAATTCGTCCTTGATCGGTTTGCGATGGTCGATGACATAGTCGGCGCCCAGCGCCTTGCACCAGTCCTGCGTCTCGGCACGCGAGGCGGTGGCGATCACGACGAGTCCGGCGAGTTTGGCGAACTGGATCGCCATCGAACCAACGCCGCCGGCGCCGGAAAGGATCAGCAGACGTTTGCCGCGGTCGGTGCCGTTCATATCGATGCGCATGCGCTCGAACATCAGCTCCCACGCCGTGAGGCTGGTCAGCGGGAGGGCTGCCGATTCGGCGAAATCCAGCGCTGCCGGTTTGCGGCCGACGATGCGTTCGTCGACCAGATGCAGTTCGGCATTTGTGCCGGACCGCGTGACGTCGCCCGCGTAGAAAACCTCGTCGCCGGGCTTGAACAGGGTGACGTCGCTGCCGACGGCTTCAACGGTGCCGGCTGCGTCGTAGCCGAGGATTTTAGGAACCGGCAATTCTTCCTTGACCGTCGAGCGGACCTTGGTGTCCACGGGATTGACCGAAACCGCTTTCACGCGCACGAGCAGATCGCGGCCTTGTGCGGTCGGTGTTGCGATGTCGACGTCGCGCAGCGAAGCGGGATCGTCGAGCGGCAGGTAACGGGTCAGTCCGACGGCTTTCATAGCTGATCTCCGGGCCGGTTTCGACTCGCGCATACATTAGCAAGCGCGGTCTGGCAAAATAACGGATTCACATTACCGATAATTCATCCCATGAGTCATCACGACATCCGCTCGGCCGCGCGGCCGGACCCCGACCAGCCGATGGTCGACATCGCCGATTATGTCGCCGACTACACCATCGATTCGAAGGAAGCGTACGACACCGCGCGCTACATGCTGCTCGATTCGCTCGGCTGCGCGATGCTGGCGATGAAGTTTCCCGAATGCGTGAAGCATCTGGGTCCGCTGGTACCTGGCGCGACATTGCCAGGCGGTGCGCGTGTCCCGGGCACGAGTTTCGAACTCGATCCGGTGCAGGCCGCGTACAACATCGGCGTGCAGGTGCGTTGGCTGGATTTCAACGACACCTGGCTCGCGGCGGAGTGGGGCCACCCGTCGGACAACCTCGGCGCGATCCTCGCCGTTGCCGATTACGTCTCGCGCAAGAACCTGCGCGAAGGCAAGCTGCCGCTGACGGTGCGCGACGTGCTGACGTATGCGATCAAAGCGCACGAAATCCAGGGTTGCTACGCGCTGAAAAATTCGTTCAATCGGGTCGGACTCGATCACGTGATCCTCGTGCGTCTGGCCTCGACTGCTGTCGCGACGCACATGCTCGGCGGCAGCAAGGACGACATCGTCAACGCCGTCTCGCATAGCTGGATCGACAACGGCGTGCTGCGCACCTACCGCCACGCGCCGAATACCGGCCCGCGCAAGAGCTGGGCAGCGGGCGACGCGTGCCGCCGTGCCGTCACGCATGCGCTCAACGCGGTGAAGGGCTGCGTCGGTTATCCGTCCGCGCTGAGCGCCAAGACGTGGGGCTTCTACGACGTCGCCTTCAAGGGAAAGGCGTTCGACTTCGAGCGTCCGTTCGGCAGCTACGTGATGGAAAATGTCCTGTTCAAGATTTCGTTCCCGGCCGAATTCCACGCGCAGACAGCGGTTGAGGCGGCGATGCAGTTGCACCCGCATGTCGCGATGAAGATCGATCAGATCGAGCGCATCGAAATCGAAACGCAAGAAGCCGGTGTGCGCATCATCGACAAGACCGGTCCGCTCGCCAACTACGCCGACCGCGATCACTGCATCCAGTACATGGTTGCCGTTCCATTGATCTTCGGACGGTTGACCGCCGACGATTACGCAGATGCCGTCGCCGCCGATCCGCGCATCGACGCGCTGCGCGCCAGGATGACGGTGAAAGAGAACCCGCAATTTACAAAAGATTATTTCGACCCCGAGAAACGTTATATCGGCAATTCCGTGCAGGTGTTCTTCAAGGACGGCAGCAAGAGCGAGAAGATCTCGATCGACTATCCGATCGGTCATCGCAAACGGCGCGGCGAAGGTATCCCGGTGCTCGTGCGCAAGGTGGAAGACGCGTTGGCGGGGCATCTGCCGTCGCGGCAGGTGTCGCGCATTCTCGAGATCGCGGGCGATCCGAAGCGCATGTCCGAAATGCCTGTTCAGGAATGGATGACGCTGTTCGCGCTATAAGCCTGTACCGCCGCTAAAAATTTATGGCTTTTTTCTGACTAAATAATGAACGGGCAGGGCTGGAGCCAGCGAAATCATAGTGCTAGACTCCGCCGGGCGTGTTAGCGTTGTGATAACATATACTTAACGCGGTATAGATGTGAGCCGGCTGTTGACGTGTAAGCGCGCCGCAAAAGGTATTCGCGGTCGCTCTAGAATAACTAAGTAAAGGAGACTCCGATGAAACGTAACACCTTGTTTGTGCTGATCGCCCTGGGACTGGGCGGCGTCAGCGTCGCTCAGGCGCAGGACTTCGTCAGCAGTTGGTATCTCGCACCGCGCGTTGGCGTGGACATTCCCGACAGCAACCGCACCACCAAGTCGTCCCTGTATTCGGGTATCGGTCTGGGCGCGTGGGTCAATCCGAACCTGTCCGTCGACCTGGAATACGGCATCAACAATGCCGATTTCAAAGACAGCTCGCCGCGCGCGGGCCATCAGTGGGAAAGCGTGCAGCTTGACGTTGCCGGCCGCTGGTATTTCGGCGACGTAGGCAACAGCTGGCGTCCTTACATCATGGGTGCGCTGGGCGCCGTGCGTCACAAGGCCTACTCGGGCTTCCTGCTGGAAGGTAACTTCCGCGCCAATGGCGGCGGCTGGGATCCGATGGCGGCCCTGGGCGTCGGCATCGCGTACAACCTGTCGGATCGTCTGTCGATCCGCGGCGAAATCGCGGCCCGTTACGACCACGACAACAACAGTGAAAATTCGCAGTACGCGTTCAACGGCTCGCCGGTCAACCTTCCGGCGCAGTACGGCTTCAAGCAGCACAGCGGCTTCACCGACGGCATCGCCACAATCGGCCTGACGTACAGCTTCGGCGGCCATGCGGCCGCGGCCGCCGTCACGCAGACCACGACGACCCCGCCGCCGCCACCGCCGCCGCCGGCCCGTGAACAGGCTGTTCAGCAGCAGACCACGATCGACCTGCGTGGCGTCGAGTTCAAGTTCGACCATCCGCGTCCCGGCGAGAAGCTGGTCCCGTCGCTGAAGGCGCCGACTGCCGACTCCGTGCAGGTTCTCGACGAAGCGATCGACACGCTGAAGCGCAACCCGAACGTGAAGGTGGAAGTCGATGGTCACACCGACTCCGTCGGTTCGGACGCTTACAACCAGAAGCTGTCGGAGCGTCGCGCCAAGGGTGTGTACGACTACCTCACCGAGCACGGCGTGCCGTCCAGTCAGCTCGACGGTCCGAAGGGCTTCGGCAAGACGCAGCCGATCGACACCAACGACACCGCCGCCGGTCGCCAGCGCAACCGTCGTACGGAACTCAAAGTCGAACAATAAGTTCTCCGCGAACAGCAACAAAAATCAAAAGCCCGGCGAAAGCCGGGCTTTTTTTTCACCCACCCAACCATTTGACGCGATAACCGTGCGCGGCACCTGCGAAAGCCGAGTCTTCGGTGCGGGGTGCGGTGCGAGATGGTGTACAGCGACCTGTCGTCGCTACGCGACGAGATCGATTGTCAGCTTGCGGCGTCTTCTGCGAAAGCGCGAAGGTTTGAGAAAGCGGTGATCGCGCGCAGGAAGCGCGCGGTCCGCAGCGAGCATCAGGGACGTGCTCTCTGCGGACAATAACCTTCGAACGACAAAGGTGCTTTCTTTGGTGACTTTCTTTGCACCGGCAAAGAAAGTTACCCGCTGGCCGCAGGACAGCGGAAGCTGTTGCTCATAAGGCCTAAAAAACAAAGTCACTGGACTCCCGCTTTCGCGGGAACGACGGACTGGAAGGAGATCGCCCTATGATACGTTGCGAGAGGTGACTGCCCCCTCACCCCAACCTTCTCCGGCAGCCAGCGCCGCAATAATGAGCCGCAGGCGACAGCGCTAGCGCACAAACCGATAGTGAGCCACCATCCACTCATTCCCCCCGCGATAGCCGAACAGCTCCGCGCACGCCATCCAGAACATGCGCCAGCGCTGATTCCAAACCGGCGCGTCTTCGCCATACGCCTCGCGCATCACGCGCATTACTTCCTCGCGATGCGCATCCTGATTCGCCAGCCACGCATTGGCAGTCCGTTCGTAGTGCACTCCTGACAACCGCCACTGCTGTTCGATCCGCAAATCCTTCTGGAACCACAGCAACGTGTCCGCCGACGGCATCAATCCGCCGGTGAAGAAGTACCGCCCCATCCAGTTGTCGTCACCCTCCGTCTCGAACGGATACAACAGCGCGCGGTGACAGAAGATGTGCACGAACAGCTTCCCGCCGGGGCGCAGCCACGACGCAACGCGAGCGAGCAGCGTGCCGTAGTTGCGCATGTGCTCGAACATCTCGATCGACACGGTGCGATCGAACTGCTCCGGCTCCAGGTGTAATGTGTTCACGTCGTGCGTGATCACGTGCACATTGCGCAATCCGCGAGCGCGACACTGCGCCTCGATGAATTCGCGTTGCGGCCGCGAATTGGAAACGGCCGTGATGCGACTGTTCGGAAAACGCTCCGCCATCCACAATGTCAGCGAACCCCAGCCACAGCCGAGTTCGAGGATCAGCTGCCCATCCGCCAGTTGCGCGCGCTCGCCGTACAACGCGAGCATCGCTTCTTCCGCATCGTCCAACGATTCGTTGCCCGTCGCGAAATAGCAGCTCGAATATTTCAGGCGCCGGCCGAGGCACAGCTCGAAGAAGCGCGGCGGCAATTCGTAGTGCTGCGCGTTGGCCGCATCGGTATGGATCGCCACTGGCGCTGTGCGCAACGCGTCGATGCGGGTTTGCATACGCTGCGACATCGCGGCCGCATCACCGGCCTGTTCGTCGCGCAGACGTTGTTCGCACAACCGCCGGATACCGAACCGGACCGCTGCGTCCGGCAGCAGACCGCGCTCGGCGAGTCCGATCAAACCTCTCGCGCGGTTCTGTTGCGATATCGCCGCTTCGGATATCGCTCGATTCATGAGTTACTCTTTTTCGGAAACCATGGAATGAACACGCTGGTGCGCCGCTGATACGCGCGATAGTCCTCGCCGCGCGAACGCAGCGCCTGCGCTTCGGTGAACGGCACGCCGCTCACCCACATCAGCGACACCAACATCAGCACAGGACCGGTCCAGCTCAGGAGCCACACCGACAACGGCGTGCCGACCGAAAGGAACGCGTAGGCGAACCAATGCAGCCACTCGAAGAAATAGTTTGGATGGCGCGAATAGCGCCACAATCCGACATCGCATGTCTTGCCGTGGTTCTTCGGATTTTTGCGGAACGCGGCAAGCTGCGCATCGGCGATGGATTCGCCAACAATGCTGACGATCCACACCGCGATGCCACACACGCACCATACGCCGAGCGAATCGCGCGTGTTCTCCGCGACGGCGTAAAACGGCAGCGAGAACAGAACGATCACGATCGCCTGCGCCTGGAAAAAGGCGAAGAATTTCAGCTGATCGTCGTGCCAGTGCGTGCGCAGATATTCGTAGCGGCCATCTTCCGGTTCGCTCAGCACGCGTGCGAAAATGTGCAGGCACAGGCGCGACGCCCAGATGCCGCCGAGCATCGCGACCGTAAGGCGCGGAATCAGATGTCCGCCACCGACCCACGCATAGAACAGCGCGCTGGCGCCCATGCCCAGCGCCCACACCGCATCGACGATACCCGCGTTGCGCGTCCGCAGTTGCACCAGCCACGCCACGACCATGACGATACTCGCCGCGATCCAGACGATCAGCACGTGCCAAAGATTCACGACGTGAATCTCGCGGCGCGATGAACTGGCTGTGCAAAAATTTCCATCACACGCACGCCGGCTGGAGATCGGGCAGGAACGACGCGCGACGGCAGCCGGGCTTGACCAGCAGCATCTGCACGTTGCCGGTCGAACGTTCGCGAAAGCCGCCTTCGCAATAGGCCAGATAGAAATCCCACATGCGCAGGAAGCGATCGTCGTAGCCCAGCGCGCGTACGTCGGCGATGCGACGGTGGAATCGTTCGCGCCACGCGGCCAGCGTGAGTGCGTAACTCGGGCCGATGTCTTCGCAGTGAAACAGTTTCAGGTCGCTCGATCGGGCCATCGCGGAGGTCATCGCCGAAACCGAAGGGATGAAACTTCCCGGAAAGATGTAGCGCTTGATGAAGTCGACCGCGCGCAATGCCTGTTCGTAGCGATGATCCTCGATCGTGATCGCCTGGATCAGCGCCATGCCATCGGGCTTGAGCAGCGCGCCGACCTTGCAGAAGTAGTCGCGCAGGTATTGGTGGCCGATCGCCTCGATCATTTCGATCGACACGAACTTGTCGAATTGACCCTGCAAGTCGCGATAGTCGTCGAGCAACACGGTGACACGCTCGCCGAGCCCTGCGGCCTGCACGCGTTCGCGTGCGAGATCGAACTGCTCGCGCGAAATGGTCGTGGTGGTGACGCGGCAGCCGAAATGCGCGGCGGCATGCAGCGCGAAACCGCCCCAGCCGGTGCCGATTTCGACGACGCGATCGTGCGCCCGCAGATCGAGCTTGCGGCAAATGCGGTCGAGCTTGCGCACCGACGCCGCGTCCAGCGACTCGGTTTCGTTCGCGTAGATCGCCGAGGAGTACATCAGCGTCTCGTCGAGGAACAGCCGGAAGAAATCATTGCCGAGGTCGTAATGCGCCGCGATGTTCCTGCGGCTGCCGTTGCGGGTATTTTTGCGCAGCGCGTGCCACGCGCGCATCGCCATGCCGGCCAGACGCGCAGGTCCGCCTTCCATCGCATCGAGCAGATCGCGGTTGCGCACCAGCATGCGCATCAGCGCGACGAGGTCGTCGCACTGCCACCAACCGCTCATGTACGCCTCGCCGGCGCCGACGCTGCCGTTCGCCGTGACCTGGCGATAGAACGCCGCATCGTAGACTTCGATCGTCGCGTGCAATGTCGCTTTGGCGTCCGGCGCAGGAATGCCGAGCACCGTTTCACCCATCGCGTCGACGATGCGCAACTGGCTGTCGCGCAACAGCGCCATCTGTTTCAACAGACGCGCGCGCAGGAATTTGTCGATGGCGCCGAATTCGATCGGCGCGAGCGGAAGCGTGCGGGCGGAATCTGTCGCCATGACTCAGTGCGCCTTCCCGTCGAGGTTTGTCGGATGATCGTAAACAGGGTTGCGTCGAAGAAAGATCAACAACGCCTGCCAGTGGATGGCGGCGACGATGCGCAGCGACATCGCCGGGAACCGCAGCAACATGCGCGCAAGACGCATGCCGGTGAGCGCGCGGCGTTCTAGCACGAGCGTCGCGTCGAAATCACGCGTGCCGCCGGCGAGCACGTCCATGTGCACGCGCAACGTCTGTTCGGGCGGCGTGAGACGCCACGCATAATCGCGCTGCATCGGAAGGAACGGCGAGACGTGAAAGCGCTTCTGAAAATCCCATCCGAGCGCGCCACCGTGCGCGACCGCCGCGCCGACGGACAACACATAACTGTGACGTTCCTTCCACGGCGTGTTGGTGATCTCGGCGACGATGCAATCGAGCGTCGCGCCGTCCTCGCGGTAGCAGTAGTAGAACGTCACCGGATTGAAGCAGTGGCCGAACGTGCGGAGTTGCGTGAGCATACGGATCGGCCCGGCAGGTTCTTGCCCGAGCACCTCCGCGGCGCGTCGGCGCACGGCGATATCGAGCGGAATCGCCGGATCGCCGAGATAGTCGCTGCGGCGGAATTCGACGACATTGCGCCGGCGCGTCGACCACAGCCAGCGTTTCGCGAAAACGCGATCGATCTCGGCCAGATCGAGATACATCATGTACAACCGATAGCGGAACACGTGCGCATGCGGCGCGTAGCGGCGATGGCGCACCCAGCCTTCGTAGATGCAACTTGCCAGCGGCGCGGTCATGGCCAGCGCACGCCGAGTCCGCGCGCGACGTCCACCGCGCTGCGCATACCGTCTTCGTGGAAACCCCAGCCCCAGTACGCGCCGGCGAACCAGGTGCGTCGCTGTCCCTGGATTTCGCCCTTGCGCGTTTGCGCGGCGACGCTCGCGTGCGAATACAACGGATGGTGATAACGCATGCGTCTGATGATGCGTGCCGGATCGATGTGTGCCGTGCGGTTCAGCGTGACGACGATCGGCTCGGCGCAATCGAGCGACTGCAACAGGTTCATGCAATAACTGACGGTGCACTGTTCGCCCGGCTCGCGCGGCACGATCGCGTTCCACGCGGCCCACGCCTTGCGCTTGGCGGGCAACTGTGTGGCGTCGGTGTGCAGGACCGTGTCGTTTTCCTGATAGGTGATCGCGCCGAGCACATCGCGTTCGGCCTCGGTCGCGTCGTCGAGCAGCGCGAGGGCCTGGTCGCTGTGGCTGGCCATGACGGCATGATCGAACCGCTCCGAACCGGCCGCCGTCGCGACCTCGACATGATCGGCCTGCCGCCGCACATGCGTCACCGCCGAATCGACGCGTTCGCCGACATTCCAGACCTTGCGCAAAGCCCGCACATACTCACGCGATCCGCCCTTGACCACACGCCACTGCGGACGTCCGTTAGCTTGCATCATGCGGTGGTTGGCCATGAACTGCACCAGATACTTCGCCGGGGAATTCATGATCGCCTGCGACGGCGACGACCACAGCGCACTCGCCATCGGCACCAGATGATCGTCGCGGAATGCCGCGCCGTAACGCTGTTCGTCGAGATAGTCAGCGATGCTCGGCCCGTTGTCGGTACGCTCCAACAGCGCAGGCGCCTCGCGATAAAAACGCAGGATGTCGCGCACCATGCCGACGAAACGCGGCGAGACCAGATTGCGGCGCTGGCAGAACAGGCCGTCGAGACTGGTCGCGTTGTATTCCAGTCCGCTGCGGCGGTTGCTGAGCGAGAAACTCATCGTCGTCGGTTGCGATGGCACACCGAGTTCATCGAACATGCGGCTCAGCAGCGGGTATTGCGGCGGGTTGAACACGATGAAACCCGTATCCACTGCAAAACTCCGCCCGCCGATCGCCACATCGTGAGTGTGCGTGTGCCCGCCGAGATAATCGTTGCGCTCATACAGCACCACCTCGTGTTCGCGCGACAGCAGCCACGCGCTCGCCATACCGGCGATGCCGGCACCGATCACCGCGATGCGCACGTCAGCGCCGCCGCAGGCCGGCCGGCACCGGCTTGAGATCCCACACCAGCCCGCACAATGCCATCGCACGCAGGACGTAGTACGTCACGTCAATCTCCCACCAGCGGAATCCCTGCCGCGCCGATCCGGGAAAATGATGATGATTGTTGTGCCAGCCTTCGCCGAATGTGATCAGCGCGAGCAGCCAGTTGTTGCGGCTGTCGTCGCGCGTCGCATAGCGGCGCGAGCCGAAGCGGTGTGCGAGGGAATTGATCGTCACCGTCGCGTGCAGCAGCACAACGGTCGAGATGAAAAACCCCCAGATCAGCATCTGCGCGCCGCTCGTGTGCAATGACGGATAAGCAGCACCGAGCCACGCGCCGAGGCAATACAGCGCCGTGGCGAACGCGATCGGCACGATCGCGTCGTAGCGATCGAGCCAACGCAATTCCGCGTAGCGGTTCAGATCGGGGATCACGCCGCGATCGGTGTGGAAACCGCGCCGCGTCAGGAACCAGCCGACGTGACTGCGCCAGAAACCGCGATGCGCCGGCGAATGCAGATCCCGTTCGGTATCGGCATGGCGATGATGGTTGCGATGATGCGCGGCCCACCACAGCGGCCCGCGCTGCACGCAGCTCGCGCCGATGACGGCGAACACGAACTGCGTTGCGCGCGACGTCTTGAACGCCTTGTGCGAGAAATAGCGATGGTAGAACGCGGTAATCGCGAACATGCGCAACACATAAAGTGCGCCGGCCACGATCAACGCGACCGGCGAAACGCCGACCCAGATCGCGCCCAGACACGCCGCGTGCATCGCGATGAACGGCACCACGCGCAGCCAGTCGATCGCATCGCTGGCGTCGTCGTCGTATTGCGTCGTGTCGAACCAGCGCGCGATGGCGATGCGCGTGCGTTCGACGATCGGCGTCAATGCTCGTGCGGACGAACTCATGCGTGGGTTTGTTCCCCGTGGTTACGCCGCGCAGTGTCCCGGTTGCGCGGTGATGAATCGGTGAACGTGGACCGTCGCCGCGTTCACCCGGACTGCACGGTGCCGCGCCGTCTACACTTCGACCACGACCTCGCTCTTCACCGAATTGGCGATGAAGCAGGCGGCGTGCGCGCGGTCGTGGAGTTTGCGGTAATCCTCCGCCGTCGGCCGTTTCTCGCCGGAAAACGTGACCTTGGGCTTGAGCACCGCGCGCGTGACTGTCATCTGGCCTTGCGCGTTTTTGCCGAGTGTCGCCGTGGCGCTGTCGTGATAGGTGTCGATCACGTAGCCGCGATTCGCCGCGACGGCGAGGAACGTAAGCATGTGGCAGGCCGAAATCGAGGCGATGAACAACTGCTCCGGATCGGCCGTCGCATCATCGCCTCCGAAAGCGGGCGAGGGCGAGCCCTTGATGGTCTGGGTGTCGGAAAACTTGATCTCGTGCGCCGACAGATAGTTGCCGCGTTCGAACGGGCCGCCCTTGCGCAACCATTCCAGCTCGATACGGTGTTCGGACATCCTCGCCACTCCCCGTTTTGACGTGAACGCGCCGATGCGGCACCGTTGGCGCATGAAACCCAAGCGTAACGCATCGTCGCCGAGCCGTCACCGCGCTGAGCCGCGCTTTGGTGTCGCGCGCGTGCTGAGCAAGCGCGGCGCCTGCTCGCGCGCGCAGGCGCAGGCGCTGGTGCGCGCGGGACGCGTGGCGGTGGACGGCCGCGTGGTCCGCGATCCGGAATTTCCCGTCGATGCCGATCGCGCCGCCATCACGCTCGATGGCCGCCCCGTCGCCGCCGCCGAAAAAGTATACATTGCGATGAACAAACCGCGCGGCGCAGTGACGACCGCTAGCGACGAACACGACCGCACCACCGTGTACGACGTGCTGCGCGAGGCCGACTTCGCGCTGGATGCTTGGCTCGCGCCGGTCGGGCGCCTGGACAAGGCCAGCGAAGGCTTGCTGCTGCTGAGCAACGACAGCGCATGGGCGGCGGCACTGACCGATCCCGCATCGCATCTGGACAAGACCTACCACGTGCAGATCGACGCGGTGCCCGATGCCGCGTTGCTCGAACGGTTGCGCGGAGGCGTCGATGCAGACGGCGTATTTCTCACCGCGAAATCGATCGCGGTGTTGCGTAGTGGTGGTAAAAACGCGTGGCTGGAAATCGTGCTCGACGAAGGCCGCAACCGTCACATCCGGCGATTGCTCGCGGCGCACGGCATCGGCGTGCTGCGGCTGATCCGCGTCGCCATCGGTCCGCTGCCGCTTGCCGATCTTGCGAAAGGTCGATGGCGCGTGCTCAGCGCCGCCGAAGTGGCGGCACTGCGTGCGGCGTCAGGCGATCACGTCGCGGAATAGCCGCGCGAAATTGGCGCCGAGGATTTTTTCGATGCGTGCATCGGAATGGCCGCGCGAGGACAGCTTCGCCGCGATGATCTCGAAGCGCGTCGGCGCGTTGAGGTCCAACGCGAACGTGTACGAATCCGGCCGCTCGCCCGGCGCGGATATGCCGCGGCGCTGACGCTCGGCGATTTCCTCGGCAAATTCTTTCTTGAATTCCGGCGTGATGGCAACGGCCGACGTCGCACCGTCCGTGCCGATACCGACATGATCCTCGCCGCAAATCTTTATCGCGTATTCGAGGTGCCTGATCACGTCCTCGGCCATCACCTGACCCTGCGTGCGCAGGTACGGCATAACGTAAACGCCGAACACGCCGCCGCGATCGGCGAGCAGTTTCATTTCCTCGTCGCGCTTGTTGCGCGGCATGTCGGCCAGCGCCGCGCAGCCGGAATGCGTGACCGCCACCGGTTTCGTCGATGCCTCGATGCCTTCGTGCGTGGTGCGCTGGCCGCAATGGCTCAAGTCGACCAGCGAGCCGCGTTCGTTCATCAGCGCGATCATGTCGCGTCCGAGCTTGCTCAGGCCCGCGTTGCCGCTTTCCAGACAGCCGTCGCCCATCAGGTTGCGGCGGTTGTAGGTGAGCTGGACGATGCGCACGCCGAAGTTGTGGAACAGGTCGAACCGGTCGAGGTTCTCGCCGTACATCGTCGTGTCCTGAAATCCGTAGATGATGCCGATGCGGCCGGATTTCTTGAGCTCCGCGATCTGCGCGCCGCTCACGACTTTTTGCAGCACGTCCGGACGTTTCTCGAATTCCTGATCCCAGAACGAGATGTTCTCGAGCGTCTTGCGGTAGTCGTCGGTGTAGCTGCCGACGGTGCCGACCGTGTAGTTCACCAGCGTCACGCCGGAGCGTTTCGCATCGGCGACTTCCGTCTCGTCGAGCAATGGATGTTTCGCGCCGAGGCTGTTGCCGCCGCCGACGGCACCGCAGGCATCCACAATCATCGCGTTGCGGTAAGGCGCCCAGTGCGGATCACCCGCGGCGAGGACGGAAGCGGGCAGCGCGGCAGCGCCGGCGAGTGCGGAGGCGGACATGAGAAATTCCCGTCGTTTCATGAGAACCTAAAATCGTAGGGACAGACAGCTCAGCGAGCCGTCCATCTTGCGAAACTCGGACATATCGAGAGGAACGACAGTGTGCCCCAAGTCGGCCACCGTTTTGGCGATTTCCGGAAAGCCCGCGGCGAGCACGACGAACTCGTTGATGCGCAGCAGGTTCGCCGCGTAGTTTTCCTCCGGCAAGACCGCGATCACGTCGAAACCGCCGAATGCCGGGTGATCGGCGATGCCGCGCATGGCGACGATGCGCCGGTCGCCGAGATACGACATGCCGGTTTTCAGATGCAGCACGGTCGCCGAGTCGCGGATGTCGACAAGGCTCGAGGTGAATCCCTCCGCTGCCAGCAATGCGGCGAGTTGGCGCGCGCCTTGCTCATTGGTGCGAGCGGACAGCCCGATGAAGAAATGATCGTCCGCCTGGCAGATGTCGCCGCCGTCGACCGTTCCGGGCGCTTCGATGCGCGCGATGCGATCGAAAAATTCCGGCAGCGCCGCTGCAATGCTCGCGACTTCGCCGCGACGCGACGGCGCGCCGGGTTGGGTGACGATCGCGAGTTTCGGCGTGAGCACGGCCGGATCTTCGACAAACGTCGAGTCCGGAAACGCATCGTCCGGCGACAGGCGCGTGAGCTGCAATCCGCAGCGTTCCAGCGCCGTGCAATAGGTTGCGTGTTGCGCGCGGGCCTTGTCGAGATCGGGCCGGCCGAGCGCGGATGTCGTCAAGCCGTCGGCGAACGTGCGCGACGGTGGACGAACGATGGCGCGATGAAAGCGCATCGCAAACCTACTTCGTCACGCCGAGTTTCCTGCCGACCTTCACGAACGCCGCGACGGCGCGATCGATCTGCTCGTGCGAGTGCGCCGCGCTCATCTGCGTGCGGATGCGCGCCTGTCCCTGCGGCACAACCGGATAGAAAAAACCGATCACGTAGATGCCTTCGGCAAGCAATTCCTTGGCGAACTGCTGCGCGAGCTTTGCGTCGTGCAGCATCACCGGCGCGATCGGATGCGTGCCAGGGCGGATGTCGAAGCCGGCTTCGGTCATGCGTTTGCGGAAATACAGGGCGTTATCGTTGACCTTGTCGCGCAGCGCGGTGCTGGCCGATAGCATCTCGAACACCTTGATCGACGCGGCAACGAGCGGCGGCGGCAACGTGTTCGAAAACAGGTACGGCCGCGAGCGTTGGCGCAGCAGGTCGATGATTTCCTTGCGGCCGGTGGTGAAACCGCCTGAGCCGCCGCCGAGCGCCTTTCCGAGTGTGGACGTAAAGACATCCACTTTGTCCATGACGCCGTGCAACTCGGCCGAACCGCGGCCGGTCGGACCGACGAAGCCGGTGGCGTGCGAATCGTCGACCATCAGCAACGCGTCGTACATTTCCTTGAGCCTGGCGATCTCGTCGAGTTTGGCGATGAAACCGTCCATCGAGAACACGCCGTCGGTCGCGATGAGGCGCGTGCGCTTGTCCTTGGTGAGTTGCAGATGCTTTTCAAGTTCCGCCATGTCGCCGTTGGCGTAGCGGCGGCGCTCGGCCTTGCACAGGCGGATGCCGTCGATGATCGAGGCATGGTTGAGCGAATCGGAAATCACGGCATCCTGTTCACCGAGAATCGTTTCGAACAGGCCGCCGTTGGCATCGAAGCAACTGGTATACAAAATCGTGTCGTCGGTGCCGAAGAATTTCGAGATGGTCGCTTCGAGCTGTTTGTGCAAATCCTGCGTGCCGCAGATGAAGCGCACCGATGCCAGACCGAAACCGTGCGTGTCCAGCGCATCTTTCGCGGCTTTGATGACGTCCGGATTGTCGGCGAGACCGAGATAGTTATTGGCGCAGAAGTTCAGCACGTCTTCGCCGTCGGTCGTGCTGATCTGCGCCGACTGCGGCGTGGTGATCACGCGCTCGGTCTTGTACAAACCTTGTTCGCGGATCGATTCCAGTTCGGCGGCGAGGCGGTCCTTTGCGGCGTAGGTCATGGTGCATGTCCGTGAAGTCGGACGACCATTTTAGCGCGTCATGCGCGCGGATTTTCCGGCGGCCTAGTCGAATCCGTCTGCGAACAGCGTATCGTCGAGGTAACTCTGGCAGGCGGAGAATTCCGATGTGTTGCCGGCGCCATCGATGGCCAGTGCGCTGAAAACAGTCTGGCCGGTGAGGCTGAAGGTGATGTCGACAGGCGCGACGAAGGACGCTGTGCCTTGGCCGGATCCCGCGTCGGCCACGATCGTCACCTGTGCGCCGCCCGCGTAGTTGCCGCCCTGGCCGTAGCCGGAAGGGTCGCAGGCGCCGTTGCCGTAAACCTGCACGTTGTACGTGCCGGGCGTGGTCGTCAGCGTGCCGGCGACATAGCCGGATCTGTGGCCGCCGATCGCACTGCCGATCACCGGAAAGTTGAGGCCGCGGTTGGCGTAGTCCACCGGCTGCGTCGCCGAATCGTCGTCGTTCGGCGTCACGCCGGCGGCGGCGAGATCGATGCCAAGATTGCTGTTCGCGTAGATAGTGTTGAACGACAACAGATTGTCCTGGCCGCTGCTGATCCGGATTCCTGCGCCGGCGTTTTGCGTGATGGTGTTGATCAGCGCGGCATTCGACGATGCGCTGTTTTCGATCGCGAGGCCATTGCCGAGATTCGGAAAGATCGTGCCGATGTCGTTCAGGATCACGAAATTGTTCGTCGCCGTGCTCGAGTCGAGTCGCACGCCGTCCGAACCGTTGGCATCGATTTCGTTGGACGAAACGGTGTTGTGATCGCCGGCCACATAGACGCCCACGGTCGCGTTGCCTCGATTGTTGAACGAGCCCCCCGACAGGTTCCAGCCGACGCCGATGTAGTTGTTCACCACCTGGTTGTCGTGCGCGGCCAGCAGCGGCGGCGACGGACCGGCGATGTATACGCCCGACGTCGCGGATTGCCCGATGATGTTGCGCGCGGAATCGTCGCTGCCGCCGACCGTCACGCCGGAAACGCCTGGACCGATATCGATGCCGCGGCCGACAGGATCGAGACCGACACCGCCGACCGTGCCGCCCATGTGGACGCCGGCTACGGTGTGCGCGCTGCCGCCGTTGAGATAGATAGCCGAACCGGCGAAACCGCTGAAAGCCAGTCCCGACACGTTGAGCACCGCGGTGCTCGACGCGCCGACGTGCAAGGCGTGGCTCACGCTGTCGCTGCCGGCCTTGAGCACCACGCAAATCGTCGCGTCGTTGCCGATGTCCAGGTCGTTCGCCGAGGCGCCCGGTTGCGTGAAACCCTTGATCGACAGGTTCGACGTGATGAGCGGCAGCTCTGATGCGAGCGTGATCACGTGCGGCGATCCGCAATCCGATCCGATATCGAAGTGGACCGAATTCGCGCCGGAGGAATTGTTCGCGTTGATGATCGCCTGCCGCAGCGAACCCGCGCCGGAATCGGCTGTCGTGGTGACCGTCAGAGTCGTGCTGTCGTCGGTCAGGGACTCGTAAGCGCCGCGATCCACCGCGCTGCCGATGACGCGCGGGCCGCCGTCCAGATCGGAAGCGGGCAAGCCACCGGGAACCGCGTTGCTGCCGGAGTTGATGGCGGGGGAGGTCGGCTCGGTCGGGCGATAGCTGGCTGTCAACTGCGGATCGGCGTTGATCGTCCCTGCCGGCGGCGTGTTCAAACTCGCGCCCGATCCGCGATGCCCGATGATGTTGTCGACGATGATCGCGTTGTCGGAATCGGTATATAGATCGTCGGTGCCGTTATTGTCGTAGAGAATGTTGTTGTAGACGTATACGTGCGCGTGACTGTTCGCGCCGCGATTGGCAATGCACAAGCCCTGTTCGTTGTTGTCGACCAGCGTGTTGTTGATCGCCTCGACCGTGTCGCTGCCGTTGGAGTCGAAAACAAACGCGGTGCAGTTGCTGCCGTCGGTGGGGTTGCCCTTGATCAGCAAGTTTTCCAGGATGACGGTCGATTCGTAGGTGTCCACGTAGAGCGCCACGGCGCCGACGGTGTCCTCGAATACGCTGCGTCGGATCGTGACCTGCGGATGCGGGTTCGGCTTGAAGACCTCATCGGGGTAGATATCGTTTTTCAGCGACAGGCCTTGCTTCAATCGAAACGTGATGCCTTCGATCAGCAAGTTGCCCAGAAACACCGTTCCCGTGCCTGCGACTGCGCTGTTGTCGGTGAAGATCGTGTTTCCCGCTGCGATATCTCGCGAGCTGCAATCGTTGTTTAGGTAGCCGCCGAGCACGCTCGAACCGTCGGCGATGCGCGAATCTTCGGGATCGAAATAGACGTCTTGCAAATGCCACTTCGTTGCGTCGAGGTGATAGCTGCCCTGCACGACCTTGATGCGCGCCGGCAGGTTTTCCGCATTGAGAAGCGCCTGGGCCAGTTGCGCGTCGCTGGTTACGCAAAAGTCGTTCGCCGCCTGCGCAGCGAAGGGCAGCGCAACCGTTGCGGCAACGGCGATTCGCAGGAAAATCGGGAACATGGCGCCACCTCGGAAACCGACCAGTCATCCGAGGTAACGTAAATCGCGACGAAAAGCTGGCGTTGGGCGCCGCTATGGACTTTGCGAGTCCGGCGGATAGGTCGGCGCGCCATCGAACGGCGCGCGCAAGACGATGCTCCAGCCGCGCTCGGTCAGCTTGCGCATCGCCAGCGGAGAAGCGTTGCCGCTGATCAGCACGGTGCGGTCTTTCGCTCTGAAAACCGGAGCGTCGAAGAAATCGCCGATGTCGTGGCTCCAGGTCAGGTAATCGACCGGCAGGGGCAGCAGCAACCTGCCGTCATCGGTCTGCCACACGAGCGCTGCGTCGACGACGATCAGTTGGCCTTTGCCGGGCCCGGCGCGTTTCTGCACCATCTTCAGCGCGTCAGTGAGATAACGCGCTTCGACTTCACCGCGCGTGGTCGCCGCGAGTTCGACCACTTCATTGCAGCCGCTTTCCGGCTTCAGTTTCTCGTACGTCTGCGCCAGCGCGGTCCGCAGCGTGTCGGTGAATCCGCCGCGCCGCAGGAACTGGCGCACCGCGAAATCGTCGCTGCAGAATTTCGCCAGCCGCGTGCGGTTTTCCTCGCGCAGGTCCTCCGGCGTTTTTTCCAGCACATATTGGTTGAGTCGGCCGGTCCACGTGATCGCTTGCGCGGCGCCGCCGGTGATCGTGCCGAGCGCCGCACCGGCGGAGAAATTTCCCCACACCGCGGCCCAGGCCAGTTCGTCGAGCTTGTCGTTGAGAATGGGATTGGTCGAATTCGGATCGATGCCGAGCAGCTTGACCATGTCGCGCTTCTCGGTGCTGTACTTGAGGTAGCGTTTGGTCTCGCGCTCGGCTTCCGATTCGGTGCGCGCATACCACGCGCGGCTTTTCTTGTCTGGCGGATAGCCCTCCGTTGCGGGCGCGTCGCGATCGGCCGTCATCGGGCCAGGCGGTGCGCGAAATGCGTCGCCTTTGTTTTCGAATTCCTTGGTGCCGCGATCCGACAGCGATTCGGCCTTGTCGGTGACGCTCTTCCACTTCGCGTTGATGTAGCGCACCACGCCAAGCGGCAAACCCGTGATCGTGTCGACCGGATGTTCGACCACGTGCAGGACCGCTGCGCCGGTCTTGCGCCCGCGTTCGGCGATCGCATGCGAGAACGCTTCGGTACGGCTGGCGCGATCGAGCGCTTCCATCGCCGGGATTTCGGAGATCCGCACGGATAGCAATTCCGCACTGTCGGCGCGCAGCGGACCGAACTTCGTATCGATCAGGAAATCGGCCATGTAACCGCGCACGCGCACTTCCGGGATGACGCGGTAGCCGGGTCCGCTCAACAGCGCCGCGGGTGCCAGTGCCGGCGCGGCGAGTACGGGTTCGGGCTCGCAGTCGCGCTGGCATTTCGGCGGCGCTTCCGCGTGCGCGAGTGCGCAGACACCGATCAGCAGAACAAATGGAAATCGCACGGTGCGACGATGGAACCGAGGGGTGAGTCGCGTCCGACGCGCCATCAGTTCCAGGAACAGACCACCTTGCCGCAGTTGCCGGCTTCCATCAGGTCGAAGCCTTTCTGGAAATCGTCGATGGTGATCTGATGCGTGAGCACCTTCTGCAGCGGGAAACCGGTGAGGAGCATCTGCGTCATCTTGTACCAGGTCTCGTACATGCGCCGGCCGTAGATGCCGTGCAGCACCAAGCCCTTGAAGATGACTTTGTCCCAATTTATACCCGCGCCATTCGGCAATAGGCCGAGTAACGCGACCTTGCCGCCGTTGTACATGCAATCGAGCATGTCGTTGAACGCGCGCGGATTGCCGGACATCTCAAGGCCGACATCGAAGCCTTCCATGTGCAGGTCTTTCATCACGTCTTTCACCGACTGCTTCGACACGTTGACCACCCGCGTCGCGCCCATGTCGGCGGCAAGCTTGAGACGGTAGTCGTTGACATCGGTGACTACGACATTGCGTGCGCCCACATGTTTCGCGATACCCGCGGCGATGATTCCGATCGGGCCCGCACCCGTGATCAGCACGTCTTCGCCGATCAGATCGAATTCGAGCGCGCAGTGCGCCGCGTTGCCGTACGGATCGAAGAACGCCGCAAGTTCGCTAGGAATCTGATCCGGAATCGGCCACAGGTTCGACGCCGGCATCGCGATGTATTCCGCGAACGCGCCGTTGCGGTTCACGCCGATGCCGATCGTGTGCGGACACAGATGCTGCTTGCCCGCGCGGCAGTTGCGGCACACGCCGCACACGATGTGGCCTTCCGCAGACACGCGCTGACCGAGCGAATAACCGCGCACGCCCGCGCCGATGTCGACGATTCGACCGACGAACTCGTGGCCGATGACCAGGCCGGGTTTGATCACGCGCTGCGACCATTCATCCCACTTGTAGATGTGCAGATCCGTGCCGCAGATCGCAGTCTTCTCGAGCTTGATCAGCACGTCGTTCGGTCCGATTTCGGGAATCGGCACCTGTTCCATCCATATGCCCTTGGCGGCTTCTTTCTTGACCAGGGCTTTCATGGTTGCTTGCATCGTGAATCTCCTAGTTCGCAGCGCCGTTCGGTAATCAGATGAAGGCGGCGGCAGGCAAATTGAACCGCACGCTCAGCAATTTTATCTGACGCACGTTCAATTCACGCTTTCCGGACAACAATTCCGATACCACACCCTGGCTGCCGAGTTCTTTCAGGTCGGCCTGATGCAGGTTCTGCTGCTGCATCAGGAAGCGAACCATGTCGATTCCGGACAACCCGGCGGGTAATGGATGGTGTTTATCGTCGTAATCGCCGATCAACTCACCTAGCGTTGCAGCAAGATCAGCCAGCGGATGGGTTTCGTCGGCAGCGCCGGCATCGAGGAGATCGTCCATCGCACGCACAGCGCGCGCGTAGTCTGCCCTCGTGCGGATCGGGTGCAGCGGAATGGCAGCGCTGAGCGCCTGGTAGTGCCTGGAGAGTTTCTGAATGGCCAGTGCGTTCATTGCGGTCTCCAGCGATCGTACTGTTTGTGCGTGAAAACGTGGCGGATGAAAAGTATCTGCCGATTGAAGTGAACGGCGGCAATCAGGCGGTATTTATCGCCGCCGAGATCGAATATGTAGAAATCACCCGCCTTGTCGATTGACCCGAACACCGCTTTCAACGCGGCGAAGTTCGGGTACGGCTTCGCCTCGACCGCTTTGCGCCATAATTGCAGCGCCTTGGCGGCTTGCGGGTGCAGTGCCGAGAATGCGAGCAGGGTTTTGTTCGATATGACTCGCACCGCGTGAAGCATATCTCAAATTGAGATTAAGATTCAAATCGTGATTGACCAACGTCCACCCGCCGTATTCCTGATGGGCCCGACCGCCTCGGGCAAGACCGCGCTCGCCTGCGCACTGGCCGAGAAATTCGCGCTGGACATCGTCAGCGTCGATTCCGCACTCGTTTACCGCGGGCTCGACATCGGCTCGGCCAAACCCGATGCGGAAACGCTGCGCCGTCATCCGCATCGTCTCATCGACATCCGTGATCCTTCGCAGCCGTATTCCGCCGCCGAGTTTCGCGACGACGCGTTGCGCGAAATGGCCTCGATCGTCGCCAGCGGCCGCCTGCCGCTGCTCGTCGGCGGCACCGGGATGTACTTCCGCGCGTTGCAGTACGGATTGTCCGATCTGCCGCAAGCCGATCCGGATATCCGCGAGCGCCTGATCGAAGAGGCCGAGTCGCTCGGCTGGGCCGCCTTGCATGCGCGTCTGGCCGAACTCGATCAGGCCGCCGCCGCCCGCATCGGTCCGGCCGATGCGCAGCGCATCCAGCGCGCGCTCGAAGTGATCGAACTCACCGGTAGGCCCATGTCGGCTCAGCAAACCGCGCTGCCGGTACCGTTCGCCTACCGCGTGCTCAAGCTTGCGCTTATTCCTGAGGACCGCGCCGCCTTGCACGCCCGCATCGCCGATCGCTTCGATGCAATGCTGACTGCCGGGCTGCTCGACGAAGTGGCGCGGCTGCAGCTCCGCGGCGATCTTCACGCCGATCTGCCGGCGCTGCGCGCGGTCGGCTACCGGCAGGCCTGGCAGCATCTGGAAGGCGCTTTCGACGCCGCCGAATTGCGCAACTACGGGATTTTCGCCACGCGCCAACTCGCCAAACGGCAGATCACCTGGCTGCGTTCGGAGCTTGATGCGCGCGTCTTGGATCCCGATATCGCAGGGTACGGATTGCTCGCCGAAGCTGCCGTCGGCGATTTCCTGCCGCGCAAATAAATGTTGCGCCGCTTCAAAAGCGGCCGGAAATATGTATACTTTCAGAACCTTGAATCGGAGCGTTTCGGGCCACATCTGGTTTCCGCTACGCCGCTTTTTCCGGTTCGCATAATTACAATCAAAAGTGTGGGAGAAAAATCATGTCCAAAGGACAGTCCTTGCAGGATCCCTTCCTGAATGCCCTGCGCCGCGAGCGCGTTCCCGTCTCCATCTATCTCGTCAACGGCATCAAGTTGCAGGGCGTGATCGAGTCGTTCGACCAGTTCGTCGTGCTGCTGCGTAACACCGTCAGCCAGATGGTCTACAAGCACGCCATTTCCACCATTGTCCCGGGGCGCAACGTGCGCATGACCACGGACAAGGATTCGCACGCCGAGTCCTCGGTGGAAGAAACCGCGGAAGGTTGATCGTCCTGTTCGATCGTTCACGCAAAGGCGAGCGCGCGCTGCTGGTCCAGCCGCAGTGGGTCGGTGAACACGGCGGCAGCGCGCTGACCGAATTCAGCGAACTGGCGCGCTCGGCCGGCGCAACCATCGTCGGTTCGCTGTCGGCGCGCATCGAGCGGCCGAACCCGAAATTCTTCGTCGGCAGCGGCAAGGCCGAGGAGATCAAGGTGCACAAGGAATCGACGAACGCCGATCTGGTGCTCGTCAATCACGCCTTGTCGCCGGTGCAGGAGCGCAATCTGGAAGCGCTCACGCAGTGCCGCGTGGTCGATCGCACCGGTTTGATCCTCGATATCTTCGCGCAGCGCGCCCGCTCGCACGAAGGCAAGCTGCAGGTCGAACTCGCGCAATTGCGGCACATGTCCACGCGCCTGGTTCGCGGCTGGACGCACCTGGAGCGCCAGCGCGGCGGCGCGATCGGTTTGCGCGGTCCCGGCGAAACGCAGCTCGAACTCGATCGCCGCCTGCTCGCCAACCGCGTCAAGCAGTTGCAGCAGCGCCTGCGCAAAGTCGAAACGCAGCGCGCACAGGCGCGTCGCGCGCGGCAGCGCAACGCGGTGCCGGTCGTGTCGCTGGTGGGTTACACGAACGCCGGCAAATCCACGTTGTTCAATGCGCTCACGGGCGCGGACGTTTACGCCGCCGATCAATTGTTCGCGACGCTCGATCCGACCTTGCGCCGCATCGACGGTCTGTCGTGCGGTCCGATGATCCTCGCCGACACGGTCGGTTTCATCAGCGATCTGCCGCACGATCTGGTTGCGGCGTTCAAGTCCACCCTCGCCGAGACACGCGATGCGGATTTGTTGCTGCACGTGGTCGATGCGGCCGATCCGGATCACCGGGATCGCATCGAGGAAGTGCAGCGCGTGCTCGAGGAAATCGGCGCGCAGGACGTGCCGCAGATCCTGGTCTTCAACAAAATCGACCGGCTTGCCGCGTCTGAGGAGTCCGGCGAATCCAAGCCGGTCCCGCCGCGCGTCGACAGTGTCGATGGTGGGCGCACATTGCGGGTATGGGTGTCGGCGATGGAAAACAGGGGACTGGGTTTGCTGCGCGACACGCTCGCTCGCACGCTGCAGCATGAGCGCGTGCACTGCTGGGTGCGCGTGCCGGGCGATGCGGGCCGTCTGCGCGCGAGACTGTTCGAGCAGGGCCTGGTCGCCAGCGAGCGTGCCGCCGAGCACGGCTGGGAACTGGAGATCGACGCGCCGCGCGCACTCATCGAGCCGTTGTTCGGCATGCCCGAAGGAAAGTGGCTGCGCGAGCAGATCGGCAGCGGAAATCCTGCGGCGCTCACGCACTGAAACTCGCGAAAAGCCCCGACTGGCCCTACAATTCGTCGGCAACCCCCTTTGCGTTTGGTTGCCTGTCCTCGGATCAGTGCGGCGTGACGCGCCGCGCGCGTTCCGGCGAACTCATGGAGTAGATGCAATGGCGTGGAACGAACCCGGCGGCGGCAAACGCGATCCCTGGCAGCAGAAGCCGCGCCCGCCCGACATGGACGCGCTGCTCAAGCGTCTGCGTGAAGGCTTCGGCCGCATCTTCGGCGGCGGTGGCGGCGGCGGATCGACCGGCGGCGGCGGAAATTTCGGCAGCGTAGCGCTGATTGTCGTCGCGGTCGTGCTGATCTGGGCCGCGTTCAGTTCGTGGACCAAGATCGACGCACGCCAGCTCGGCGTGGTGCTGCGCTTCGGACAATTCAACCGCATCATGAGCAGCGGCCTGAACTTCAAATGGCCCTCGCCGTTCGAGCAGGTGATCGCCGTCGACGCGACGACCGTGAAGCCGTTCTCCGACGACGTGCGCATGCTGACCAAGGACGAGAACATCGTCGTCATCGATTTCAACGTGCAATATACGGTCAGCGACGCGCGGCAGTATCTGTTTTCGGCGAAGGATCCCGACGAAGCCCTGAAGCAGGCCGCGGAAAGCGCGCTGCGCCAGGTCATCGGCCGCAGCGACATGGACACCATACTGTCCGGCCACAGCAGCGAACTGGTCACCGAGACCGAAAAGCTGATGCAGCAGACGCTCGACAGCTACAAGATCGGCCTGCTCGTCAGTCGCGTGAACTTCCAGAAGATCCAGCCGCCGAGCGAAGTGAAGCAGGCTTTCGACGACGCCAACAACGCCGGCAACAACCAGCAGCAATTCATCAACGACGCGCTCGCTTACGCGGCGAAAGTGGTGCCCGAAGCGCGCGGCGACGCGGCGCGGATCCGTGCGGCGGCCGAAGGCTACAAGGCCGAGCAGACCGCCAACGCGACCGGCGACACGCAGCGCTTCAGCCTGATCGAGCAGCAATACAAAGCCGCGCCGGAGATCACGCGCAAGCGTTTGTACATCGAAACGCTGCAAAACGTGCTGAGCAACAACACCAAGATCATCGACGGCACCAACGGCAAGAACCTGCTGTACTTGCCCGTCGACAGACTCAAGGACGAACCGAGCGCCGCCGCCGCGGCGACGCTGCGCAATCACCGGGAGGGCGAGCAATGAGAATCATCTCGCCGATCATCGCGTTCGTCCTGATCATCATCATCGTCAACTGCGCGTTCGTGGTGAAGGAAGGCCAAAGCGTCCTGTTGCTGCAATTCGGCCGCATCGAAGGCTTCGAGACGGACCAGGGTTCTGACTACGGACCGGGCTTGCATTTCAAGATGCCGCTGGTCCAGCAGACCGTACGTTACGACCGCCGCATACTGAATCTGGAGGCGGCGCCCGAGCAGTATCTGACGTCGGAAAAGAAAGCGGTTCTGGTCGACTACTACGTCAAATGGCGTATTGCGAACCCGGCGCTTTACTACCAGTCATTCGGCAGCGACGACTTCCAGACGCTCGCCAACCAGCGTCTCTCGCCGATCATCAAAGATGCGCTCAATTCCGAATTCCGCTCGCGCACGCTCGGCGACTTGATCGCCAGCGCCCGCTCCGACATCACCGAGCGCGTGCTCGATCAAGCCAACAAACAGACCGAGAAGGCGCTCGGCATCCACGTCGTCGACGTTCGCGTGAAGCGTGTCGAATTCCCGGATGCGGTGCTCGATTCGGTTTATAAGCGAATGAGCGCCGAGCGAAATCGCCTGGCCAACGAACAGCGTTCCAACGGCAAGGAAGCGGCGGCCAAGATTGCTGGCGACGCCGATCGGCAGGTCGTGGTGGTCAAGGCCGAAGCCGAACGCGACGCGCAGCAGGTGCGCGGCGAAGGCGACGCGAAAGCGGCGGAAATCTACGCCGCGGCGTACAGCAAGGATCCGGAGTTCTACGCGTTCTACCGCAGCCTGCAGGCGTACCGCGATGCGTTCAAGAACGGCGGCGTCATCGTGCTCGACCCGAAATCCGAATTCATGCGCTACTTCGGCGAGAGCAAGCTCGAAGGCAAACAATAAGCTGCGGCATGGGTCACGTGTTCACGTCGGCGCTGTGTCTTGTTCTTGTGCTAGAAGGCTTGTTCCTGTTCGCCGCGCCCGGTGTGTGGCGACGCATGGCCGAGCAGATGCGCCAGCTCGACGCGAAGCAGCTGCGCATCATCGGCGGCGTGATGATGGCGCTCGGCGTGCTTGCGTTGAAACTCCTGAACTGATCGATAAAGTGGAATAGACATGGGCAAGTCAGTCGTAATTCTCGGGGCGCAGTGGGGGCGAGCCGGATGAACGAGATGCGTTGAAGCGCATCTCGTCCGGCGAGCGCCGGAGGCAGGATGCCGGAGGCCGGGTGACTTGGTGAGCGATGGATCGCGAACCTAGTCACCGACGTCGCCATGTATCGGGCTATGAGCATGAGAGTATTCAAATGGGCAAGTCAGTCGTAATTCTCGGGGCGCAGTGGGGCGACGAAGGCAAGGGCAAGATCGTCGATCTGTTGACCGAGCGCGTCGGCGCGGTGGTGCGCTTTCAGGGCGGCCACAACGCAGGCCACACGCTCGTCATCAAAGGCAAGAAAACGGTGCTGCACCTGATACCGTCCGGCATCCTGCGCGAAGGCGTGCTGTGCCTCATCGGCAACGGTGTCGTGCTTTCGCCGGCCGCGCTGAAGGAAGAAATCGGCGAATTGGAAGCGCAAGGTGTGGACGTGCGTCCGCGCCTGAAGATCAGTCCGGCCACGCCGCTGATCATGCCGTACCACATCGCCATCGATCAGGCGCGCGAGAAGGCCGCCGGCAAATCCGCGATCGGCACGACCGGTCGCGGCATCGGTCCGGCGTACGAAGACAAAGTCGCGCGACGCGGCATCCGCGTGGCGGATCTCATGTATCCGAACGAGCTCACTGACAAATTGCGCGGCGTGCTCGACTATCACAACTTCGTGCTCAAGCACTGGCTCAAGGCCGATGAAGTCGATTACCGGAAGACGCTCGACGAAGCGCTTGCCTTCGGCGACTACGTCAATCCGATGATCGACGACGTCTCGACCACGCTGCACCAGGTGCGCAAGTCCGGCGGCCATATTTTGTACGAAGGCGCGCAGGGCGCATTGCTCGATATCGATCACGGCACGTATCCGTACGTCACCTCGTCGAACACCACCGTCGGCGGCGCGTACGCCGGCACGGGCGTGGGCGCCGGCGACATCGACTACGTGCTCGGCATCTGCAAGGCGTACGCGACGCGTGTCGGCGGCGGTCCGTTCCCGACTGAACTCACCGACGCCACCGGCGATGCCTTGCGCAAGCGCGGCAACGAATACGGTGCGACCACCGGCCGCCCGCGCCGCTGCGGCTGGATCGATCTGGTCGCGCTCAAGCGCGCGGTGCAGATCAACGGCATCAACGGTCTGGCCATCACCAAGCTCGACGTGCTCGACGGCCTGCCGACGATCAAGGTCTGCATCGCCTACGAATATCGCGGCAAGCGCCGCGAACTGGCACCGCTCGACGCGGCCGGCTGGGACGAGTGCAAACCGGTCTATCTCGATTTCCCCGGATGGGACGAATCGACCTGCGGTGTGCGCGAATTCTCGAAGCTTCCCGCCGCAGCGCGCGCCTATCTGCGCGCGGTCGAGGAACTGGCCGAAACGCATATCGCACTCGTCGCAACGGGTGCCGACCGCGACGACACCATCGCGCTGACCGATCCGTTCCAGTAGCCTCGAATGGGCGGCTAGACGGCTAGACGGCCGTGCCGCATGTTCGTTTTTGCTGCGCCGCAATAGGCATGATACATTCGATAGGGTTTTGGTCTAGAATCCACCGTCCTGCCGGACTTCGATCAGTGGCCGCGATGCGGTCACCTGCGGCAGCAATCGTTCGTTCCAAGGCCGCGGAGGCCGACACGCGATGAGGCCACAGCCGCTCCAGGTTTTTTGCGACGATATCGATCGCACGTGGTCGCTGTCGCTGGAAACGTCCGGCGAGCGAGTGAGTGCGTTGCGCCTGTCGAACGCGCCGCTGGCTCTGACCGGCGCGCGCCGCGGCCGTCTCATGGCGGAAATCTGCGAGCCGCGCCAGCTCGAAGCTATGGTCTCACGCGTCACCGACTCGCACGAATCGCCGAGCAGTCTCGCCGTGGAACTGATGGACCTGTTGCTGACGCTGTCGGCGGAAAAACCGGGCATCGAATGCCTGGACTTCATGCGCTGGCGGCTGTGCGAATGGATCGTCGAGAACCGCCGCAACCGGTTCCGCGTCAGCAACGAGAATGTCGCCTGAGCCTCGGCGCGTGTTCGCAGCGACACGGAGTTTGTCATGCCGGATACAAGAAACGTCGCGGTGATCGTCGGCAGTCTGCGTAAAGGTTCGTACAACAAGATGACGGCGAAAGTGCTGCAGGACGTGGCGCCCGCGCACCTGACGTTCGAGACGCTCGACATCGGCGGCCTGCAGCTCTACAACCAGGATGCCGAAGAAAATCCGTACGAGCCGTGGGTCCACTTCCGCGACAAGGTGAAAGCGTCCGACGCGATCCTGTTCGTCAGCCCCGAATATAACCGCTCGATTCCCGCGGCGCTGAAGAACGCGATCGACGTCGGTTCGCGTCCGCCGCCGAAAAACGCCTGGCGCGGCAAGCCTTGCGCGTTGGCCACCGTTTCCATCGGCGCTACTGCGGCGATGGCATCGGCTTTGGCCATCCGCCAGACCCTCGTCGCCGTGGGTCTGGCGTGCCTGCCGCAGCCGGAGGTCTACCTCGGCAAGGCAGCCGATTTGTTCAATGAAAACGGCGAGTTGCAGAAGCCCGACACGCGCGAATTCCTGCGCAAATTCATGGATGCGTTCGGCAAATGGGTCGAGACGATCCGCGGTCGTTGAGCAGGGTCGATCTGAAGACGTCCAGACATCCAGCCGTCTATCCATCCAAACCTCGCGAGAATGCGTCAGGAACGGCGCCGCCGGATATTTTTTGAAAAAGGTGTTGACACGACCTTCATGCTTCGCTTAAGGTCGGTTCCATGTCGCATCGCAACAGCGCCAATGCCATGAACCTGACGAGCCTGCAGCGGACCTCGCAGCTCGTGGCGGCGCGCTCGATTTCCCTTCTCGTCCTCGTACTTCTTATTACCAACGGAGGTGCGGGTTAGGGCGCGTCTAGAAAACCAGACAAGAACCTAGAACCCCGCACCGGGAAACCGATGCGGGGTTTTTTTTTGCCAGGTTTGACGCTCGAAGCCCGCGGTAGCGGCCATGACGCAAACGAACGAACTGCACGTAGTACGTCCCGAACGCGAGCGCGTACGGATTTTCGACACCACCCTGCGCGACGGCGAACAGGCGCCCGGCTTTTCCATGAGCCGGGTGCAGAAGCTGCGCATGGCCCACGCGTTGGCCGAACTGGGCGTCGACGTCATCGAAGCCGGCTTCCCGCAAGCCTCCGACGGCGACTTCGATTCCGTCCGCGCCGTCGCCACCGACATTCGCGGGCCGATCATCTGCGGGCTGGCCCGCGCGCAGTTCGGCGACATCGAATCCGTCGCGCGCGCGACCGAGAAAGCGGAGCACGCGCGCATCCACATCTTCCTCGCCACCAGCCCGATCCATCGCCGCCACAAGCTCAACATGAGCCGCGAGCAGGTACTGGAAACCGGCTTCAAGGCGGTGCGCCGCGCACGCGAACTTTGTGCGGATGTGGAATTTTCCGCCGAAGACGCGATCCGCACCGAACCGGAATTCCTGATCCAGGCGCTGGCGACGATGATCGAAGCGGGCGCCACGACCGTGAACGTGCCCGACACCGTGGGCTACACCACGCCGGAGGAAATCCACGCGCTGTTCCTGCGGTTGAAACGCGAGGTGAAAGGCATCGAAAACGTCACCTTGAGCGCCCATTGCCACAACGATCTCGGCCTCGGAGTGGCCAATAGCGTCGCGGCGCTGGCGGCCGGCGCGCGGCAGGTCGAGTGCACCATCAACGGCATCGGCGAGCGCGCGGGCAACGCCGCGCTCGAAGAAATCGTCATGACCCTGCGCACGCGGCTGGATCGATTCCAGCTCGAAACGAACATCCGCACGCCGTTGCTGTATCCCACCGCGCGGCTGTTGTCGGATCTGGTTGGATCGACGATCCCGCGCAACAAAGCGATCGTCGGCGACAACGCGTTCGCGCACGAATCCGGCATCCATCAGCACGGCATGCTGAAAAACCGCGAGACCTACGAGATCATGCGGCCGGAAGACGTCGGTTTCTCGCGCACGCAGCTCGTGCTCGGCAAACACTCCGGCCGCCACGCATTGCGCGAGCGGCTGGCGAATCTCGGCCACGAGCTCGACGATGCGCAACTCGACGATGTGTTCACGCGCTTCAAAACGCTCGCCGACAAGAAACGCGAAGTGTTCGACAACGATCTCGACGCGCTCGCGCTCGGTCAGGATCCCGAAGCCATCGGTCCGTGGAAACTCGACAACCTGCACGCGACCACGCATCTCGGCGGCGGCGCCTCCGCATCGGTGAAACTCAAGCACGAAGACGGACGTGTTTCCACCGAAGCGGCGATCGGCGACGGACCGATCCACGCCGTGCTGCGCGGCATGGAACGCGCCGCCGGCGTGCAGCTCGACATCGCCGATTTCCAGGTGCGTTCATTGAGTTTCGGCGCCGACGCGCAAGGCCGCGCCACGCTCGACGTGCGTTTCGCCGGGCGTGAACTTCGCGGCCGCGGCGTGTCCACGGACATCGTCGAAGCCACCGCGCTCGCCGCGCTCGAAGTCATCAACCGCATCGAACGATTGAGCCAGAAACCCACTCCGATTCCCGTCGTTGCCGCACAGGCCTGAGGACAAACACATGAACGCTTCCGCACAGATCTGGCACAACGGACGACTCAAACCCTGGGCTGAGGCGACGGTTCACGTCGGCGCCCACGCCCTGCACTACGGTTCATCGGTGTTCGAAGGTGTGCGTGTCTATTCCACGCCGAGCGGCTCGCGCTATTTCCGTCTGAAAGATCACACCGAGCGTTTGCTGCTTTCTGCAAAAGTATACGATTTCGACATTCCGTATTCGGCCGAGGAAATCGATCGCGCCTGCGAGGAAGTCGTCGCCGCGAATGGCCTGAAAAGCGCGTACGTCAGACCAATCGCCTATCGCGCCGGCTTCACCTTCAGCTTGGCGCCGCCGCGCGAGACGCCGATCGAATTCGCCGTCATCGCCATCGAATGGGGCTCGATGCACGGTGCCGCGGCGCTGGAGAGCGGCGTAGATGTCTGCGTCAGCTCGTGGAATCGCGCCGCGCCGAACACGTACCCGACCGGCGTGAAGGCTGGCGGCAACTATCTGTCGAGCCAGCTCATCGCGCAGGAAGCCGTGCGCGGCGGCTTCGCAGAAGGCATCGCGCTTGCGCCCGGCGGACTGCTCAGCGAAGGCGCCGGCGAAAACCTGTTCGTCATTCGCGGCGGGAAAATTTATACGCCGCCGACCGGTTCGAGCATCCTCGCCGGCATCACCCGCGATTCCGTGCTGACATTGGCGGGCGATCTCGGCATCGACGTCGTCGAACAGATCCTGCCGCGCGAGCTGCTCTATTTCGCCGACGAAGTGTTCATGACCGGCACGGCCGCCGAAGTGACGCCGGTTCGCTCAGTCGACCGCAAACCTGTCGGCGCCGGCAAGCCGGGCGAGATCACGCGCGCACTGCAAAAAGCGTTTTTCGGCCTGTTCGACGGCGGCACGCCGGACACGCGCGGCTGGCTCACGCCGATCCGCGAGTTCACGCCGAGACAGCTCACGATGCACGACAGCATCGAAATGGAAGCCGCGTGATGGGCACGACACTTCTCGACAAAATCTGGGGCGCGCACGAAGTCCGTGCCGAAACCGACGCCACGCCGGCGATCCTCTACGTCGATCTGCACCTGGTGCACGAAGTGACATCGCCGCAGGCGTTTTCCGAACTGCGTGCGCGCGGACTGAAACTGCGCCGGCCGGATCGCACGCTCGCGACCTTCGACCACTCCACGCCGACACTGCCGGCCGATGCATCCGGCAAGCGCCCGTACGTGACGGCCGAAGCCGAATCGCAGGTGGCGCAACTCGAAACCAACACGAAGCAATACGGTGTGGAACTGCAAGGCTGGGGTAGTCCACACCGCGGCATCGTGCATGTGATCGGTCCGGAACTCGGTGCCACGCAACCGGGCATGACTATCGTCTGCGGCGACAGCCACACCTCCACGCACGGCGCGTTCGGCGCACTCGCCTTCGGCATCGGCACAACGGAAGTCGGCCACGTGCTGGCGACGCAGTGCCTGCTGCAGCGGAAACCGAAATCGTTTGCCATCACCGTCAATGGGAAATTGCAGCCGGGCGTGACAGCGAAAGATCTGATCCTGCACATCATCGGCACGATCGGCGTGAACGGCGGCACCGGCTACGTCCTGGAATATCGCGGCAGCACGATCGAGGCGCTGTCGATGGAAGAACGAATGACCGTGTGCAATATGTCGATCGAAGCCGGTGCGCGCGCTGGGCTGATCGCGCCCGACGCGACGACATTCGACTATCTCAAAGGCCGCGATCGCGCGCCGAAAGGCGACGCGTGGACCAACGCGGTTGCGGCGTGGAGCCGGCTCAAGTCCGATGCCGACGCAACTTTCGATCGCGAAGTGAGCATCGACGCCGCGAAAATCCAGCCGAGCATCACCTACGGCACGCATCCCGGCATGGTGACGACACTCGATGCCTTCGTCCCCGCCGCCGCAAATCCGCAGGAAAAGCGGGCGCTCGACTACATGCGCGTCGAAGCGGGCAAGTCGATGCTGGGCACGCCGGTCGACATCGTGTTCCTCGGCAGCTGCACCAACTCGCGGCTGAGCGATCTGCGCGCCGCCGCCGACATGCTGCGCGGCCAGCGTATTTCGCCGCGCGTGCGCATGCTGGTCGTGCCGGGTTCCGAGCAGATCAAACGCGACGCCGAACGCGAAGGCCTGCATGAAACGTTCAAGGCCGCAGGTGCCGAGTGGCGCGAAGCGGGGTGCTCGATGTGCCTCGGCATGAACGGCGACATCGGCAAGCCGGGACAACTCGTCGTCAGCACGAGCAACCGCAATTTCGAAGGCCGGCAAGGACCGGGCGTGCGCACCGTGCTGGCGAGTCCGCTCGTCGCGGCTGCGTCGGCGATCGCCGGGCACATTGCCGATCCGCGCGAGCTGATGGCGGAGGCGGCGGCATGAAACCGTTGACGCACCTGCATTCGCGCACCGTCGTACTCGCGCATCAGAACATCGACACCGACCGTATCATCCCGGCGCGTTTTCTGACGACGACCGAACGCACCGGCCTGGGCAAATCGCTGTTCAACGACTGGCGATACAAACCCGACGGTTCGCCCGATCCGGATTTCGCGTTGAACAAACCCGACGCGCGCGGTTGCGAGATCCTCGTCGCGGGACGCAATTTCGGCTGCGGCTCCTCGCGCGAACACGCGCCGTGGGCGTTGCTCGATTTCGGCATCCGCGCCGTGCTGTCGAGCGAGATCGCCGACATCTTCCGCGGCAACGCACTGAAGAACGGATTGCTCGCCGTCGTGCTGAGCGAAGGCGAACATCGCTACCTACTCGAACATCCGGGCATCGAACTCACCATCGACGTCGCCGGCGGATTCATCGAACTGCCGGACGGCGGCCGTTTCAGCTTCGAGCTCGAATCGTTTGCAAAGCACTGCCTGCTGAGCGGTGTGGATCAGCTCGGTTTCCTGCTGCAGAACGGCGACGCCATCGCCGCGTTCGAGCGTCAGCGGGAGGCCGCATGAGCGTCAATGCAACCATCGCCGTACTGCCGGGCGACGGCATCGGGCCCGAAGTCACAACAGGCGCGGTCGCGGTGTTGCAGGCCGTCGCGACGCACGGTGGCCATAAATTCGCATTCACCGAATATCCGATGGGCGGTGTTGCCATCGATACGCACGGAAATCCGTTGCCGCCGGCGACGCTGGCCGCTTGCAAGGCTGCCGACGCAGTGCTGCTCGGCGCGGTGGGCGGCCCGAAGTGGTCCGACCCGAACGCGAAAGTGCGTCCGGAGCAGGGCCTGCT
This sequence comes from uncultured Gammaproteobacteria bacterium, assembly GCA_963708785.1. Classification (GTDB taxonomy): domain Bacteria; phylum Pseudomonadota; class Gammaproteobacteria; order Xanthomonadales; family Rhodanobacteraceae; genus Rudaea. The sequence goes on along the minus strand of CAVPTJ010000010.1, from coordinate 138,922 downwards.
CGGATTGCGCGCGGCACTCGGCGTGTACGCCAACCTGCGGCCGGTGCGCGTGCATCCGAAACTCGCTTCGCTTTCGCCGCTGAAAAATGAAAAATTGCACAATGTGGATTTGTTGTTCCTGCGCGAACTGACCGGTGGTGCTTATTTCGGCGCAAAGACGCGCACCGCGGATACTGCGACCGACGAATGCAGGTACACCGTCGCCGAAATCGAACGCGCGACGCGCCGCGCCTTTGCGCTTGCGCGCGGACGGCGCAAGCACGTCACGCACGTCGACAAGGCCAACGTGCTGGAAACCTCGCGCTTGTGGCGCAGCGTCGTTACGCAGGTCGCGAAAGAATTTCCGGATGTGACGCTCGAACACCAACTCGTCGATTCGATGGCGATGCTGCTGCTGACGCGTCCGAGTGCCTACGATGTGATCGTCACCGAAAACCTGTTCGGCGACATCCTGACCGACGAAGCGGCGGCACTCGCCGGATCATTGGGCCTCCTGCCATCGGCATCGCTCGGCGAAGGCAAGGCGGGTTTGTATGAACCGATCCATGGCTCCGCGCCGGACATCGCCGGCAAAGGTCTAGCCAATCCACTCGGCGCGATCCTGAGCGCGGCCCTGCTGCTGCGCTATTCCCTCGACCTCGACAGCGACGCACGCGCGATTGAAGCGGCCGTCGATGCCGTGATCGAGCGCGGCACATTGACGCGCGATCTCGGCGGCACGGCAAGCACCGAGGACGTGACCCGCGCCGTACTCGATGCGTTGAATGCCAGATCCGCAGATCGCGCCGCCGCCTGACATGGCCACGAAACCCAACGGCCACATGCGCAGCGACGTGATGAAGTCCGGCCCGGACCGCGCGCCGGCGCGCGCGATGTTGTATGCGACGGGGCTCACTGAAGCCGACATCCGCAAACCGCTCGTCGCCGTGGTGCACACCTGGTCGAACGTGTCGCCGTGCAATCTCAATCTGCGCGATCTCGCGCAAGCGGTCGCCGAAGGCGTGCGCGCCGCGGGCGCCACGCCGATCGAATTCAATACGATTGCCGTAACCGACGGCATCGCGATGGGCACGCCCGGCATGCGCGCCTCGCTGGTGAGCCGCGAAGTCATTACCGATTCGATCGAACTCGCCGTGGACGGCCATTCGCTGGATGCGATGGTCGTGCTGTGCGGCTGCGACAAGACAATCCCCGCCGCAGCGATGGCGCTGGCGCGGCTCAACATTCCCGGCGTCGCGCTGTACGGCGGCAGCATCGCGCACGGCATGCTCGACGGAAAATCGATCACGATCCAGCAGGTATTCGAGGCCGTCGGCGCGCACGGCGCGGGCAAGATCGACGATGCGCGGCTGTCGCAGGTCGAACACAAGGCTTGCCCCGGCGCGGGCGCATGCGGCGGACAGTTCACGGCGAACACGATGTCGATGATGCTCATGGCGCTCGGACTTTCGCCGCTGGGTTTCAACGATGTCGCCGCGACCGATCCGGCCAAGCGCGACGTCGCGCGGCGCTGCGGCGAACTCGCGGTGGAGAATCTCCGACGCAATCTGCGTCCGCGCGATGTGCTGAGCGCGACATCGTTCCGCAACGCCGCACGCGTCGCCAACGCGACGGCCGGTTCGACCAATGCCGTCCTGCATCTGCTGGCGATCGCGAATGAAGCGCAGGTGCCGCTGACGCTGGAAGATTTCGAAGTCGCCTCGAAGACCACGCCCGTCATCGCCGATCTGATGCCCGGCGGCAAATACACCGCGATCGAAATGACGCAGGCGGGCGGTCTCGCGCAAGTCGCGCGCGAGCTGCGCGCGGGCGGCCTGCTCGAAGATGCGCCGACGCTGAGCGGCAAGACGCTGTTCGAGGAACTCGATGCCGCCGCGCCCGCGCCGCCAGATCAGCAGGTGGTCGTGCCCGTCGAGCGCGCATTCAAGCCGCGCGGCGGCTATTCGATCCTATACGGCAACCTCGCACCCGAAGGCTGCGTGCTGAAACTCGCCGGCAAAGGCCGGCTGCATTTCGAGGGCGCCGCGCGCGTGTTCGAGAGCGAGGAAGAAACATTCCATGCCGTGCAGTCCGGCGCGATCAAGGCGGGCGATGTCGTGGTGATCCGCAACGAAGGGCCGGCCGGCGGACCGGGCATGCGCGAGATGCTGGCGGTGACCGCAGCACTCGTCGGCCGCGGTCTGGGTGACGACGTGGCGCTGATCACCGATGGCCGCTTCAGCGGTGCGACGCACGGCTTCATGGTCGGCCACATTGCGCCGGAAGCGGCGCGCGGCGGCGCCATCGCGCTGCTGCGCGACGGCGACCGCATCGTCATCGACGCGCAACGCCGCGTCATAGAAACCGATGCCGATCTGGAAACGCGCCGCACGTCCTGGACAGCGCCGGCCCCGAAGGTTGAACGCGGCGTGCTGGCGAAATATGCGAAAACCGTCGGTTCCGCCGCGCGCGGTGCCGTCATCGAAATCTGAATTTATACTTGTGGAGAAAGCAACAATGGCTAGCGAACTGCAACCCCTGAAGAATGCCCGCATCGCGGTACTCGGCTACGGCAGCCAGGGTCGCGCGCATGCGTTGAACCTGCGCGATTCCGGCTCTGGATGTCGTGGTCGGCTTGCGCAAGGGCGGTCCGACGTCGCTGAAGGCGCAGGCGGATGGATTGAAAGTCGTCGAGCCGGCCGAAGCGGTCAAAGGTGCGGATCTCGTCGCGGTGCTCACGCCGGACATGGTGCAGCCGCAGCTCTACACCGACGTGATTGCGCCAAACATCAAGCCCGGCGCGGCGCTGCTGTTCGCGCACGGTTTCAACGTGCATTACAAGACGATCGTGCCGCGCGCGGATATCGACGTCATCCTGGTCGCGCCGAAAGGCCCGGGCGCGCTGGTGCGCAATGAATATCAGATCGGCCGCGGCGTGCCGTGCCTGTACGCGGCGCATCAGGACACGACCGGTCACGCGAAGGACAAGGCCGTTGCCTACGCGGCGGGCATTGGCGGCACGCGTGCGATGCTGATCGAGACCGATTTCAAGGAGGAGACGGAAACGGATCTGTTCGGCGAACAGGCAGTGCTGTGCGGTGGCGTGAGCGAACTGGTGCGGCACGGTTTCGAGACGCTGGTGGAAGCCGGCTACAAACCGGAGATCGCGTATTACGAAGTGATGCACGAGCTGAAGCTCATCGTCGATCTGTTCTACGAAGGCGGCCTGACCAAGATGCTCACGTTCGTGTCGGAGACGGCTCAGTACGGCGATTTCTCGCGCGGCTCGCGCGTGGTCGATGCGTCGACGAAGGACAAGATGCGCAGCGTGCTCGCCGACATCCAGAACGGCACGTTCGCGAAAGAATGGACCGCCGAATACGCCGCCGGCCTGCCGAACTACAAGAAGTTCAAGCAGGACGATCTGGATCATCCCATCGAGAAAGTCGGCGCGGCACTGCGCGCGCGGATGCCGTGGCTGAATCAGTCGGCCACGGCGCCGGCACCACTGAAGAAAGCCAGCTGATGTCGTGGCGCGATCTGTCGCGCCCGCATCGCGCCCTACGAGGTGACCCGTGAACGCACGACTGCAAACTCACATCGAAACGTCCGCGCACCCGCTGGCCGGCGCGCGCCTGAGCGGCGCCGATGTGGTGGTGCAGGTACTGGCGGACGAAGGCGTGGAGGTCGTGTTCGGCTATTCCGGCGGCGCCATCCTGCCGGTGTACGACGCCGTGTTCCGCTACAACCACGACAATGTGCGCGACGACGGCAGCGAACCCATGCCGCTGATCGTGCCGGCGAACGAGCAAGGCGCGGGTTTCATGGCGCAAGGTTATGCGCGGGCGTCCGGCAAGGTCGGCGTTGCGCTTGTGACATCGGGTCCCGGTGCGACCAACACGGTCACGCCCGTGCGCGATGCGATGGCCGATTCGATCCCCATCGTCGTCATCTGCGGCCAGGTGCCGACGGCGGCGATCGGCACCGATGCGTTTCAGGAAGCGCCGGTCAGCAGCATCATGGCCTCGTGCGCGAAGCACGTATTCCTGGTCACCGATGCGCGGAAACTCGAAGCGACCTTGCGCACGGCATTCGAGATCGCGCGCAGCGGGCGGCCCGGCCCGGTCGTGATCGATATTCCGAAGGACATCCAGAACGTGGAGCTGACGTTCGATGGCGCCAGTTCGCTCCCGGTGCCGGGATACCGCGCACGGCTGGAGGCCATTGAGTCGGCGCATATCGATCGCGCGAGCTGTGCGAAATTTTTCGAATTGCTCTGGCATGCGAAACGTCCGTTGATTTATGCCGGCGGCGGCGTGATCGCGGCGAATGCCTCGCGCGCGCTGCGCGATTTCGCGCACGCGTTCGGCATCCCGGTCACGACGACATTGATGGGTATCGGCGCGTTCGACACGACCGATCCGTTATCGCTGCACATGCTCGGCATGCACGGCACGGCGTACGCGAATTACGCGGTGGAGGATTGCGATTTCCTGATCGCGATCGGCGCGCGTTTCGACGATCGTGTGGCCGGCGTGCCGCACAAGTTCGCCGAGCGCGCGCGTCACGTGGCGCATCTGGATGTCGATGCGGCGGAGATCAACAAGGTCAAGCACGCGGACTGGCATCACCTCGGCAATCTGTCGCCGTCGCTCGATCGTCTGCGCACGTTCGGCGCGAAGCGCGGCTATCGGCCGCAGCAGCAGAACACGTTCGCGCCATGGCATGCGCACATCGCGGAACTGAAGAAAACCTACGCGATGAATTACGACCGCAACGCGCCGCTGATTCAGCCGTACGCGGTGCTCGAAGAAATCAACGCGCACACGAAGGGCCGCGCGGTGATCAGCACCGGTGTGGGGCAGCACCAGATGTGGGCGGCGCAGTATTTCGGATTCCGCGAGCCGCGGCTGTGGCTCACCTCCGGTTCGATGGGCACGATGGGTTTCGGCCTGCCGGCGGCGATCGGCGCGCAGTTCGCGCGGCGCGATGCGATGGTGATCGACATCGACGGCGACGCCAGCATCCGCATGAATATCGGAGAACTCGAGACGGTGACGACGTACAAGCTGCCGGTGAAGATCGTCGTCATGAATAACCAGGGCGACGGCATGGTGCGGCAGTGGCAGAAGCTGTTTTTCCAGGGCCGCTTCTCGGCGAGCGACAAGAGCCTGCACAAGAAGGATTTCGTCAAGGCCGCCGAAGCCGACGGCTTCGCGTGGGCGCGGCGGCTGGAGAAACCTGCCGACGTGACACGGACCATCGCCGACTTCATCGCCTTCGACGGCCCGGCATTCCTGGAAGTGATGATCGATCCGGACGCGTGCGTGTATCCGATGGTCGGCCCCGGCAAGAGTTATGCGCAAATGATCACGGGTGACTGGATTCCGTCGCGCAAGGAAGTGGCGCGTGAGCCGACCGAATTATCGGAAATGTTCTGATGCGGCGGATCATCTCAATGCTGCTGCAGAACGAAGCCGGCGCGCTGGCCCGCGTGGCGAATCTGTTTTCAGCGCGCGGCTATAACATCGATTCGCTGACCGTCGCGACCACGCACGATCCGGCGGTGTCGCGGCTGACCATGGTCACCAACGGCGAAGATTTGGTGATCGACCAGATCATCAAGCAGACGCGCAAGCTCGTCGACGTGATCGAGATCGCCGATCTGACGCGCCGCGATCACCTGGAATGCGAACTGCTGATCGTCAAGGTCGCCATCAAGCCGGGCAGCGCGCAGCTAATCGCCGCGTGTGTGCGCCGGCATCCACGGGCGACGTTCTTCGATGAAGCCGAGAGTACCCGGACCATCCAGATCACCGGCACCGACGCTGAACTCAACGCGTTCCTCGAGGAACTCGCCACCATCGCGCGTATCGTCGAGACGGCGCGCAGCGGAACCGCGGCGCTGGATTGCGGCGAGCGTGTGTTGTCGGACGCCGCTTGACCGCTCTAGCCGCGCACTGAGTTCAGCGTGTACAGATAAGCCGCCATATCGTGCGCGTCGGGTTCGCTCGCCGAGTTCGGGCATTGCGGTTTTCGGTTCCAGCCGCGCTCCGTGAGCCTCAGCTCCACCGCGAACTGCCCAAGCGCGACGCTAATTCTCCGACAAGTGTTGCGCTATGGCGACGGTGCGGCGCGAAACGCGGGGTTGAGCGCGATCTCGATGGCCGCCTCGACGCTGGCGAGGGAAATCGGTTTCTTCAGCCACGCGGCGGCCTGCGTCACGCGTCCGGCCACGCGCAGTTCCGCGTTCGGCCGACCCGAGACGATGACGAACGGCGGCAGCGCCACGCCGTCTTGCGCGAGGCGTTGCACGAGATCTTCGCTGCGCTCCTCGCCGAGTTGCAGATCGAGGAACACGACGTCGAACGAATGCGGTCCGTTCAGCCGGGCGAATGCCGCCTGCGCATCGAACACCACTTCGCAACGGTGTCCGGCGAGCCGCACCGCTTCGGCGATAGTTTGTCCTACGGAAATGTCGTCGTCGACGACTAGCACGGAGCGGGGTACAGCAGCGGTCACGGATGCAACTCGTTCTGATGGCCCACTACCTTACCGGTGCGCGCGCCGCGGACGCAACGCACATGCGCTGGCACAACCTCTGCTTTGTACCGGGGACGATTCGGGACAGGGAGTGTCGCGATGTTCGGTGTGGTGGTTCCTGCGCACAATGAAGAGCGCTTGCTGCCGGCCTGTTTGCGGTCGATATCGCGCGCCGTTTCGCATCGCGCGATGGTGGGCGAGAAAGTCGCCGTCGTGGTGGTCGCCGATGCGTGCAGCGACGCCACGGTCGATATCGCTCGGCGCTGCGGCGTAGACGTCGTCGAAATACACGCGCATTGCGTTGGTGTCGCGCGCGATGCGGGCGTGCGCCGCCTGCTCACGCGCGGTGCGCGCTGGATCGCGTGCACGGATGCCGACAGCGAAGTGCCGAGCGACTGGCTGGCGGTGCAAGCACGCGTCGACGCCGATGCATTTTGCGGACTGGTGCGCGTCAACACGTGGCACGGTCTGCATGCGCGCGTGATCGATCGCGTGCTCGCCGGCTATCAGCGCCGTCATGGTCATCGGCATATCCACGGCGCCAACCTTGGCTTCTGCGCCGACATTTATCTCGCCGCGGGCGGCTTCGCTCCCGTTGCCTGCCACGAGGACGTGCGACTGATCGAGCGCATCGAACGTATCGGCGGCCGCGTGGCCTGGTCGGCTGATGCGGCCGTCACGACCAGTGCGCGTCTGGACTTCCGCGCACCGGAAGGATTCGGCGCGCGCATCGCGCGTTGTCTGGAAGAGCATCCGGTGTGGGCGTCGGACGGCCGGGCGATTCCGGCGCTCACCGCGCCAGCTATTTGATTTTGCGCGACGCGTGACGGCGCACCATGCATTTTGCGGCGCCGCTGCGCCGGCGATGTGCGCGTTCGCATCACTTCGCAGCAGCGCGCATGGCATGCGGAGTGCTGAGCGAATGCATTCGGCGCGACAGGTTGCATCCATGGATGGTTCGAACGAACGCTACGTGCGCCCGGGCGCACAACTCGTCGCGCAGCGCGCGCGCGAATTCGCCGAAACCAAAGCCGCAGCGGTGCCGTTGCCCGGACTTGGCGAAACCTATGCGCGCTGGAGCATTCTGTTTTCCGTTGCGCGCGATTGCCTGGCCTTGGTCAAGCTGGTCGAAGCGCACCTGGATGCGCTGGCTATTTTGTTCGAATGCGATGCGGCCGCGCTGGTCGGCGAAAATCGTCTGTGGGCGGTGTGGGCTGCCAATCCTCCGCAGCAACGCCTGCAGGTGCGCATCGACGGATCACACGCGCAGTTGTCCGGCGTAAAACCGTGGTGTTCCGGCGCGCATGCCGCGACGCACGCACTAGTGGTGTGCCACGACGGATCGCGCGAATGGCTCGCGGCCGTCGCAATGGACGAGCGCGGCGTACGCGTCGATCCGAGCACATGGAGCAACGGCGGCATGCGTGCGGCCGATACGTGCGAGGTTCACTTCGATGACGTCCCCGCCACACTCGTCGGCGCGGCCGGCTGCTATGTCCAGCGGCCCGGGTTCTGGCACGGCGCGATTGGCATTGCCGCGTGCTGGCTGGGCGGTGCGGTCGCGATCGCCGAGAAGTTGCGCGTTGCGGCGACACGGCGCGACGATCCGCATCTGTTCGCGCATCTCGGCGCGGTGGACGCCTCGATCCGCGCCGCGCGCGCGGCGTTGCGCGATGCGGCGCGCAGCATCGACGAGCATCCGCACGACGATGCACGGGCGCTCGCGCTGGCGACGCGGGCCACCGTCGAGCGGACGGTCGCCGACGTCGTCGAACGCAGCGGCCGCGCGCTCGGTGCCGCGCCATTGTGCTGCGACGCCGAACATGCGCAGCGCCTGGCCGATCTGTGCGTTTTCGTTCGGCAGAGCCACGCCGAGCACGATCTGGAAGCATTGGGCAGGCTGTGTGCTGCCGAGGACAGCGCAAAATGGATGCCGTGAGCGGCGAGATCCAGCGCACAGGCCGCAGCGAACGGGAATGGTCGTGCGCGCGCAGTCTGCGATCGACGAAAATGCGAAGCGCGCGGAGTTTCCTGGATGGCGCGCGACGGCTCGTGGTCATCGCGCCGCATCCGGATGACGAGGTGCTCGGTGTCGGCGGACTCATCCGGCTGGCGCATCACGTCGGTGCGCCTGTGCAGCTCATCCTGGCGACCGACGGCGAGGCCAGTCACGCCGGTTCGCGCAGCATGAACCGCGCCCGCTTGCGATCGCAGCGCGTGCGCGAAAGCGAAGCGGCGTTCGAACTGCTCGGCGGCGAGCGCGAGCGCATCGATCGTCTGCAGTTGCCGGATGGCGAACTGGCGCATGACGAAGACGAACTGATCGCGGCGATTCTGCGGCGTCTCGCACCGGACGATCTGGTCGTGACCACGTGGTGGCGCGACGGTCATCCGGATCACGAAGCGTGTGGTCGCGCGGTGCGAATTGCGGCGCAGCAACGGCAATGCCGACGGGCTTTTTTCCCGGTGTGGTTCTGGAACTGGGCGACGCCGGAGGCGCCGGACCTGCCGCTGGCACAGGTGTTTCGCGTAGCGCTGACGCCGCGCGCGCGGCTTGCCAAACGTTGCGCATTGTCGCGTTTCCAGACGCAGCGCACCGTCGATCCGGACGTGCCGCAGACACCGATTCTTTCCGATGCCACGCTCGCCTACTTCGAGCGCCCATTTGAGACGCTGATATGCGCCTGAGCGAAGCGCACTACACGCATTCGGCGTACGAGCGGCGCAAACGCGCCTGCACGATCGCTCTGTTGGCGCGCGAGCACTATGAAAGCGCATTCGAACCCGGTTGCGGATACGGACATCTCACCGAATTGCTCGCGCGTCGCTGCACGCGCCTGTTGGCAACGGATGCGGACGCCGCCACGGTCGAGCGCGCGCGCCAGCGCCTTGCGCATCACCGCGGCGTGGCGATCGAGCACACGTGCGTGCCGACGCAGTGGCCGCGGGAAAAATTCGATCTCATCGTGCTAGCGGAATTTCTTTACTACCTTCCGAAGGTTTCGATCGCGACGCTGGCCGCGTGTGCGGCGCAGTCGCTGGAAGCGGGCGGCGAAATCATCGCCTGCCATTGGCGCCATCCGATTCCGGAATCGGATTTTTCAGGCGACGCCGCACACGAGATCCTCGAACACTGGCTGGGCCTGGAACGCACGGACGAGCACGCGGACCGCGATTTCGTGCTCGCCTCGTGGCGTCGGCCGTTGTTGTCGAGCGGTTACGGACCGCCGCGTCCGCCCGTCGCAGCAAATACCTGTCCTGTAACGTAGCTCGCTTCGCTCGCTGCGAGATCGACGTAGAGATACGCGATCTCTGCCGGCTGGCCGGGTCGGCCCATCGGCGTGTCGCCGCCGAACTTGGTGAGCTTTTCCTGTGTTTGGCCACCCGAAACCTGCAGCGGCGTCCAGAACGGGCCGGGCGCGACCGCATTCACGCGGATTCCTTTTTTTACCATCTGCTTGGCCAGACCTTTGGTGAAGATCATGATTGCGCCCTTGGTCGCGGCGTAGTCGATGATGTTCTCGCCCGGATCGTAGGCGTTGATGGATGCGGTGTTGATGATCGCCGAGCCGGGCGGCATGTGCGGGATCGCCGCCTTGGTGATCCAGAACATCGCGTACACGTTCGTCTTGAAGGTCCAGTCGAAATCCTCGGTGCTGATGTCGAGGATCGAATCGCGCGATTGCTGACGCGCGGCATTGCTGACCAGCAGATCCAGACCGCCGAGTTGCGTCACGGCGTCGGCGACGAGCTTCTTGCAGAAATTCTCGTCGCGGATGTCGCCGGGTAACAGCACCGCTTTGCGGCCCGCATCGCGGATCAATTTGGCCACGTCCTGCGCATCGGGTTCTTCGCTCGGGTAATAGCCGATGGCGACATCGGCGTCTTCGCGCGCGAACGCTATCGCCGCGGCGCGGCCGATGCCCGAATCGCCGCCGGTGATGAGCGCCTTGCGGCCGGTCAGCCGTCCGCGTCCGACGTAGCTCTTCTCGCCATGATCCGGCGGCGGATTCATCTTGCTGGCAAGGCCCGGCCATTCCTGCGATTGCGCTTCGAACGGCGGCTTCTTGTACAGCTCGGTCGGATTGCGCAGCGGCATCGGCGCAGGCAGATTCGACGATTGCGCCGCACCGTGCGCGGCGCTGCTGCCGCCGAGACCGGCAACCGCCACGCCGGCCGCGGCGGTGGTCATCCACTCGCGCCGCTCTGAGGAAAATTCTGCATTCCTGCTCATGACAACCTCCATGTGTTCGTCGGAAAAGAGCCCGTATTTCCCGAGCAAAAGACGTGCCCTCGAAGTGCCGCTCGAAGGCCAAGCGAAATGACAATGCCGGTGTCCAGGTGGCCGCATCCGATCCGATATATGCGCCGGCGCGGGGGTGCAAGCGTATTTCAGAAATCGCAATCGACCTTCTACAGTTTGCAGCCCGCCGGTGTCGGGCCGGCGCGAGTGAGATTGATGGTTCCGTTCAACCCATCGTTCTCGCCACCGGTGAAGTGGTAGGCAAGAGTGAGGGATGTGCAGCTTTGGAAACTGACGTCCGCCGTGCCGACCTGGATCGCCGTGACTGGTGCCGGGTCGTCGAATTTGCCGCCGCTCGTGGCGTAAATGGGCACGGTAGCCGATGTCGTGCTGGACGAGAACTGTCCGAATTGCAATGTATACCAGCGTTGACTTGCCGGGCCGCCGATCGACGCACCGTCGGCCGCAAAGGTATACCAGGCCGCGAACAGGTTGGTGACGCTCGGACTGATGTCGAAGATCAATCCTTGTCCGCTGGTTGCACTGTTGTACCAATTCCCGGAAAGCAGCGAGTTCGCCGGGTCTGCGCCGCTGTCACCGCTCGCGCCGCAGCCGGTGTTGGGATCGATTCGCGCGAGCGGCACCGTGCCGGCGCGACCGCTTCCGTCGGTGAAGCTGTACACCAGGGTGCCGTGGTTGCAATCGCTGAAATGGACGGTGGCCGTGCCGAGCAGTTGCTTGCTTATCATCGGCGAGGGCGCATTGAAATTTCCGCCGTAGTTGGCAGCGATCTCAAGCTCAGCGGTGGTGTCCGCGCTGCTCACGTTGCCGGACAAGAAATACCATCGCGGTCCACCGCCGGCGACCACGTCATAGGTGAACCATCCTGCGGTGAAGATGCCTTCGCCGGCGCCGGCAGCGTCGGGATAGACTTCAATCTCGAATCCCTGTCCGCTCGTCGACGGGTTGTACCACGATCCGGTCAAACCATGCTGATCGAGGTTCACGCCGCTCGACGTCTGCACGTTCCAGTTCGCGATGAAGTTGCCGACGTCGAGCGAACCCAGCCCGGTGGTCTCGTCATAGCCGACGCCGGCGAGGTAACCGGCAAGGCCGCCGCTCAGCCCGTCCGGTCCCGGCGTGCTGTTGTTGCACAAGCTCGGAACGGCGACGGAGCAGTTCGCCACGCCGCTGCTGGCGATGGTGACGTCGTGGAACACGCCGTTGCCCGCGTTCGCCGCCAGCGCGTACAAGCGCGGATTCAAGTTTCCCTGCGCAGCGCCTGTTTGCTGATCGAGCAGGGCCGTGATGGCAGCCATGCTCGGCGTGGCTGCCGACGTGCCGCCGCCGCCGATGAAGTTGAACTCGTTGTTGCTGTCCAGGACGCAAGATCCGCCCCGTGCCGCGATGCACGTGAAATAGGATTCGCGGCTGGAGGCGGCGAATGCGATGTCCGGCACGTAGCGGCCTTGGCTGCCGGGAACGCCGACACCGGTTTGCCAGCTTGGCGTCGGCAGGTAAACGCTGACGCCGCCGCCCGACGCCGCGTATTGCGGCTTTCCGTTGTCGTCCAGCGGATCGTTCCACACGCCTTCCGGTATGTAGCCGAGCGCTGAAACGAAATTCACTCCATCGGATGCCGCCCAATACAAACTCGGATCATTGGTATCGGCGAATTCGGTGCCGCCGACGCAGGTGACATAACCCGACGCGCACAACGCATTGATGCTGAGCGTTTGATTCGCGGTCGGCGTGCTGCCCGAATCGCCGCCGCAACCGGCAGCGCCGGCATCGCCCGACGAGACGAACACCGAAATACCTTCCGCTGCCGCCTGCTGAAAAAGCGAATCTTCTTCTGCCGTTCCGGCGCGCCCGACGTCGGCTTCGCACACGCCGAAGCTGATGCTCAGGATCTTCGCCGGCACAGGGTCCGTATCGATGGCGTACTGGGTGGCGATATCGCTGCCGTCATCCAGCAAGGTGCCGTTGGATGCCTTCACGTCGGAACTGACGATAAGAAGAATCGTCGCTTGCGGAGCAATGCTCGCCGCACGCTCGACATCCAGCGTAGCCTCGACCTGATCGAGCACCGCATCCGGCGGTGAATCGCAGGTGTCGGGATTCGACGTCGTGCACGTGGTTGCGGCGCTGCCCGGGTCGACTCCGTCCGGCGGCACGATGACCGTTGGCGCACCGAACGTGATGGCGGTGATTTTCTGGAAGTTGGTCAGATCGCTCGGGTCGATGCGTGCGCGGCCCACGATCGCTATCGTCTGGCCGCTGCCGGTAAGACCGCTTACGTTGGCCGCATCGAGGTCGTAGATTTTCGCGAAATCCGCGGGGAAAACCGTGTAAGAGCACGCACCGCCGTTCGGGCAATAGGTGTCGGCGGGTCTTTTGACGGATGCAGAAGTCGAGAGAGATTTTCGAACGGCGCTTGCCGTCCGGTGCTGTTTCCACGCGTGCAATCCGCGGATGGAATGGATGGCGGGAAGCAGCGCATCGGGAATTTGCGGCTCGCGCGTGTTGCCGATGCGCACGTCGCCATCGCGGCTGAAGACGTGCAGCGGCGTCGCGAACGCATTTTCGATGACGGAGACGGTTCCGCTGAAAAAAATCTGCGACCGGTTGTTCGAAATGCGGTCGACGTGCACTCCCGCCGCGGAGAGCCACTTCGTTACCGCTTCGATGTCCTCGTCGGAACTGCCGTACTGTTTGCCGAAGTCGGTCGGTGAAAGCCAGCGGTGGTACTGCGGCGATCGCGGATCCTGCAGTTGCACAAGCCGTTCCTGGAGCGCTTGTTCTCTTTCCGATGGCCGGTTGAGAACCACGCTCAGGCCGCGCAGCGTGAGATCGCCCGGAGCTGCAGCGACGTCCGCCGCTCGCGTGAACCACTGCGTCGGAGGCTCGGCGAGACGTGTGGCTCGGCTTACGTCCACGTTCTCGGTCACCAGATTGCGCGCAGGTGCGAAATCAGATTTCGTGACACCTGCCGCGCCCGCGCTCGCCGCGAATGCCAGGAACGAAGAGGCGACGATAAGAAACGTTGCTCGCATGCGAGAGACGTCGGGAAACACTGCGGACGCTTTCATTGGGTGAGCTCGCGAACAAAGGCGAGACATTCTATTCCGACCTTGCAAGTACCATATGGCTCGTTAAGTCTTTCCAGAGCGCGCATTGGCACGCTCGCGCGCGTCGGGTCGATGTTCTTCACGCTGTCGCGTTCGCTCGTTGCCGCAGAAATATCTTGTCGGCTACATCTGCGGCTCGCTGATCCGGCGTCTGGAAGAGAATTGCCGAATTGGTCAGTGGGATTCGCTCTCGATGGCGAGTCTGGCGAGATTGTATAAATGTGCAAAATGCCACATTTAGCGGCATCAGGCCATTGATCGTGAAATGGTGCCCCCAGGAGAGGACTCGGTCTTGCTGTGTAAGTTACAGATAAGCTAGGAGTTGGTCGTCTTTCGGCCGATGCGTTACCCGCCTCATTACCCAGGAAATACGGTTGTCCGCGCCCGGTAGCGGAAGCACTCATTTCAGTTACCGCCCAGAGTAAGGATTGAATGTGGCACTGCTCGGAGTATGACTTCTTGCTGGATTCTTACCGGAGGTCTGCAACAAGAATCGATGACGCACAAAGTCCTGGACGGAGGCATCGCTTGGTTTTTCGGAGAATCTACCTAGCTGCAAAATTGCGCTGATTACCGTTCACCGGTCAGCTTCGGACGCTAAACTCATAGGCGCTCCCAAGCGTAGTGGTAGATTCGATTATTGTCACGACTTCGTTGCGCGCCGGAATCGCCGGGGTGCTTGAGCCTAGCTTCTCGGCCGATCCCTCATCTGCGGATACGAGCCAAGGCCCCAGCAAACCAAACGAAAACTAGCGCCGCGAACGCTTTTGATTTCATTCTGTGCCCAGATGGGTCACATCGAATCTAGGAAAGGTAGCGTAACGATGAAACGCGAGGGCGAAAGACCGATTGAATCGCCCAGCTTTCTGTAGACAGCTTTCAGCCGCTTAGTAAGTACCGCTTCTCAAACTCTACCGGAGACACGCCACCATTGGCACTGTGTCGTCGTTTCGGGTTGTAGAACATCTCGATGTAATCGAACACGTCGCTGCGTGCTTCATCTTGCGTGTTGTAGATCTTTCGCTTGATCCGCTCTCGTTTGAGTAACTGGAAAAAGCTTTCCATCGCGGCGTTGTCGTGACAGTTGCCACGCCGACTCATGCTGCACACGATGCCGTGCGCTTTGAGGAAGCTCTGCCAATCCTGGCTGGTGAACTGGCAACCCTGATCGGAGTGCAGCAGCAAGCCTGCCTTGGGTTTACGTCGCCACACCGCCGCGAGTAACGCCTGCAACACCAGATCGGTGTGCGGTGTGGAACGCGTGGCCCAGCCGACGATTTGACGCGAGAACAGATCGAGCACGACGGCCAGATAGAGAAATCCCTCGTAGGTTCGGATGTAAGTAATGTCGGTAACCCAGCTCTGGTTCGGAGCGGGCGCATTAAACGCACGCGACAGCACGTTGCCGGCAACTGCACCGGTCGGACCGTTCAAGGCACGCGGACGCTTGCCGTAGCCCACCAGCGCACGCAGGCCGTCTTGCTTCATCAAACGCCGCACGCGATGACGACTGCAAACCTCACCCAGCTCGCGCAAGTCTATGGCGATCTTGCGATGGCCATAGATCGATCCACTGTCCAGCCACGCGTGCTTGATCAGACCGAGTAGTCGCTGATCTTCCTTTGCACGCGCACTGTGCGGTGAACGCTGCCACGCGTAATAGCCGCTGCGCTGGACACCCAGCACGCGACACATCGCAATCAATCGAAACTCACGCGCGTGATCACGCATGAAGGCGTACTTCGCCTTTACCCCTTGGCAAAGTACGCGGCGGCTTTTTTTAGGATGTCTCTCTCTTCGGTGACACGTCGCAGCTCAGCTTTAAGACGACGTACCTCAGCGCTCTGGTCTTGCTCCACGCGACGAACCACTTCGCCTTTACCAAACTGTCGCTTCCATGCGTAGAGACTAAACGCGGTCACACCTAATCGTTCGGCAACTTCAGCTACCCGGTGACCCTGCTCGGTGACCTGCCGAACCGCTTCGATCTTGAACTCATCCGTATATCGCTTCGTGCCCACAAAACACCTCCGTCATCGCCATAGTTTATGGCTGACTGGTGTCTACGAAATCTGGCGATTCAGTATATGTACGGCTTGCGGCCTAAAAAGTCATGACGGCCAGCAATAAAAACCTGACCTTTTCTGGTTAAGCCGCGGGCGTCGATCTGTTTGTCGCTTTGGTAAAACAGCGAATGTCTACGACCCTTAGCGGCCTTTGCCGAGTGGTTGCCGCTAGGAAAGCGATTCGACACGGTGCTTAAGCGGCGTTCGCGGATTGTCTGTCCTTTGCGCGATCGCTATATATTGGCTCCATAATGGCGCGATCGCATCTGGCACCCGGGTAATTATCGATGGAACTGCTCGAGCGCGAACGATGTCTCGCGGACTTGATGGCATGGCTGCATGCTGCAGCCGAGGGCAGCGGCTGTATCGCACTTGTCGGCGGCGAAGCGGGTATTGGGAAGACCGCTCTGCTGCAGGAGTTCTCTATTCGGCAGCAAGGGGCAACGGTTCTCTGGGGGGCATGTGACGCGCTGTTTACTCCTTTGCCGCTCGCTCCGCTGCACGATATCGCGCGACAGACAAAAGGCGCGCTATTCGCAGCTGTCAATTCAGGAGCGAACCGGAACGCAATGTTCTCCGACATGCTCGACGAACTCGAGCATGGAGAAAGCACGCTAGTCGTATTCGAGGACATGCATTGGGCCGATGAAGCGACACTCGATCTGATCAAATATTTGGGGAGGCGCATTCATCGCATGCGCGTCATGATTGCAGTGACGTATCGTGATGACGAGGTTGGTCCGCGCCATCCACTGCGCTTCGTCATCGGCGACTTGCCGCGCGCGAGTACGCGCCGAATGACGCTCCGACCGCTGTCTGAATCCGCCGTCGCGCAACTTGCCAAGTCAGCCGGCCGCTCTCCTAAGGGCCTGCACCACGCCACCGGTGGCAACCCTCTCTTCATAAGCGAGGTACTGGCAACAGATGGAGGCGCCATTCCCGTCACTGTTCGCGATGCCGTGCTCGCGCGTACGGTCCGGCTTTCTCCGGCGGCACGCGAAATCGCCGAACTCGTCTGCGTTGTTCCCGGTCAAGCCGAGCCGTGGCTGCTTGAGCAAGCGGTTCAACCGGATGAAGCGGGAATCGAGGACTGCCTGAGTATGGGCATGGTACGTGACAAGGAGGGCGCTCTAGCCTTTCGCCACGAGCTTGTCCGGCGCGCGCTCCTCGACTCGCTAAGTCCGCCGCGGTTACAGAATCTGCACTCGAAGGTGCTCGCGGTCTTACGGCGCGGCCTGGCATTCCGGTCGCCCGTCTCGCACATCACGCCGGGGGCGCGCGCGATGCAGAGCAAGTCTTGCGCTTCGCACCAATTGCCGCCGCTCAGGCCGCATCGGTAGGTGCCCATCGTGAAGCGACATCGCACTATCAAATAACGCTTGAGTATGCGGCGCGTCTCACGCCTGAGGAGCGTGCAAACCT
Source organism: uncultured Gammaproteobacteria bacterium (assembly GCA_963708785.1). Lineage (GTDB taxonomy): Bacteria > Pseudomonadota > Gammaproteobacteria > Xanthomonadales > Rhodanobacteraceae > Rudaea. The sequence goes on along the minus strand of CAVPTJ010000010.1, from coordinate 121,538 downwards.
TCAGGAACAACTGTCGTACGAGTGTCATCTGACCGGCCAGCACGAAGCGCCATTAACCCAGCGCTCGGCGATAGAGACTTGGCGAGCTTTGGGACAGCGTCGGAAGGAAGACAACGCGTTGCGGTGGTTGTCGCGACTGAGCTCGTTTACCGGTGACACGGTGGCGGCCGGCCAGTACGGAATCGATGCTGTCGCCGCACTCGAGTCGCTGGAGGCGAGCCCGGAGCTGGCCATGGCATATTGCGAAATAGCGGACTTCTACGTGTATTTGAAATCTCACGACGAGCACGCCGCGGTTGAATGGGGACAGCGTGCCATTACGCTTGCGCAACCGTGGGGAGATTCTGAAATTCTGAGTCATGCGCTGTGTACTTTGGGCACGGTGCGACTCATCAGTGGCAACACCGACGGTTGGGCCGATCTTGACCGAAGTCTGGAACTTGCGATGACCGCCGACCTTCCGGATCGAGTGGGGGCGGCCTATTCAAGCTTGGTCGCTATGGCCATTTCTCGTCGTGAATACGAGCGGGCATCGCGTCACCTTCGTGAAGGGCTCGTGTACTGCGAAGCGCGCGATCTGGATGCATGGTGGCTCTACATGCTCGCATTTAGGGCTCGCCTGAAATTCGAGCAAGGAGACTGGAACGGTGCCAGCGAAGATGCAGAAGCCGTGTGCGACATCCACACGCCACACCACACAGCCTCATTCCGGCGCTAAGGATTCTCGGACTCGTACGCATTCGGCGCGGCGACCCTGATGCGCGCTCGCCGCTCGAAAAAGCAGGGGCGCTCGCTGGACCTGCGCCGTCGCTGCAGCGTATCGGTACGCTTGCCGCAATCGAGGCTGAAGCCGCGTGGCTGGCAGGCGATCGTAACGGTGTCGTCAGTGCAGTGCAGCCAGCCTACGAATTGGTATGCCAGCGACGAGATCCGCGGATGAAAGGCGATCTTGCAGCCTGGCTTTGGCGCGTCGAAGCTCTAAAAAAACATCCAACCATATTCCGGAAACCTACGCGTGCGAGATTTCTGGCGACTGGCGTGGTGCGGCAAGCTCCTGGCAAGCGCTGGATTGCCCTTATGAGCACGCAAGCATGCTTGCGTGGTACGACAGAAGTCGAGCAGCGAGAAGCTCTCGTGATCTTCGAGCAGCTCGGCGCCGCGCCAGCAGCATTGGCTCTGCGGACAGATGCGGGCAAAGGGCGTTCGCAGCATTCCTCGTGGCTCAGTACCTCAACGTTGCGCAATCCACATGGCCTCACCCAACGCGAAGTGGAAGTGCTTGATCTGCTCGAGAAGGTCTGCGCAATTCCGCGATCGCCAAGCGCCTGTTTGTATCGACGAAAACGATCGACCATCACGTTTCGGCGATCTTGATGAAGCTCGGCGTGCCATCGCGCGCTGAAGCAATCGCGATGGCACGCCGACAAGCCGGTGGTGGAGCATAACTGCGCCACGATTTCGGCATTTTCCTATGGCGCTGAACTGCAGGCGTGTTGTTCGTTTGAATAAACCGTTTGCACCGCGTACAGATGCGCTCCGATCAGAAACGTCAGAACTTCAAAATATTCAAAATTCTGAATGTCAAAAAAATCGCATTCATCGGCGATTTCGGAGCCGCGTAAGACAGCGGAGTTGGTGTTTGTCCACGCGTCTCCGTCCGGGTCGGTTATGGTTTCGATCGTTTCGTGATCAAGGTCTTCGTCAACCGAGTCCACCAGCGTGCCGTTGGGAGTGCCGGGCTGATCCTGACAACCAGCTACGTCCTGATACGGCTGCAAGGTGTACAGTACGTGGCCGATGTTCGGGGAAATCCGCGCTGGAATGATACCCGCAGTAGTAAAATGCCGCAGGATTGTCGGGTGAATAGCAGGTCGCGAAAGTCGAATCGAAGCACTCGTCCTGCCCCGGTGGCAGGAACACGTGGTAAATGTCGCCATGTCCCGAAGCGCCGCTCTTTACCGCTACCGCATGCACGAATGCCTGGATGTCCGTGTCCAGCAGCGGCGTCGCCGGCGGGGAATAGTTCACCATCGCATGGAATCCAACCGTATAGCGGTCTCCACCGTACAGACCGACATATTGATCGACATCGTGGATGAAATCACTGTGCCCCAGGTCGAGCAGAAATCCTTCCGGGTCACCCCAGCAGGCGGCGATCGTGCATTGGTTGCCGGTCTGGGGCTGCAGGTATATCGCATGGGAGACCGCGGACTTCACGACGCTTCCGCCCCCATACGTCACATCGCCAAAGTATTGAAGAAGCGCGCCGCCTTTGCCCCAGTCGCTCGTGCTGCTGAATGACGATGTGTGCTCTGCGGTCTGCAGAGCGCGTAACACTTGGCCGGCCGCATTATTCGCGGGACGCGCGTGGCGGTAGCGCAACTGGGCGGCCATTGCGGCAGCTCGTGATCGGCGGCCGTCATTTGAATCGTCACCTCGCCAGAGAGCGAACTCTGTGCCCACGCAGGGAGTGCAAAGAACATAGTCACTGCAGCGGCGATAGCGAGCGTGCAAAAAAAGAACGGGACGTTTTCATGGCGTTCCCCTCGTTGGTGCTGAACTGCAGGCGTGCTGTTCGTTTGAATACATCAATGGCACCGCGTATCGGTGCGCGCCGATCAAAAATGTCGGTACTTCGTTATAGCCCTGGTCGGCAACGACCACACGCAACTGGCATTCGTCGGCGATTTCTGCAAAGTTAAATAAGAAGAGCCGAACTCTTTCCATCCGGCACTATCGCCATCCTGTGGATCTGGGTCAGTGATGGTTTCGAACGTCTCGTGATTTAGGGTACTGTCGGTCGAATCGACGAGTTCGCCATTAAGGGTGCCGGGTTGAACCTGGCATCCCGGCACGTTCGCATACGGATGGACGGTATATAGGACGTGGCCGATGTCGGGGAAATCCGCGCTGATGTGAAACGCGCAGAATTCAAATGTCGCCGGATTGTCGGGTGAATAGCACTCCGTCGAAAAGGGAGGGTCGGAACATTCATCCTGTCCCGGCGGCAAGAATACGTGGTAGATGTGACCGTAACCCGTGGCGCCGGTTTGGGCCGCGACCGCATGCACAAACGCCGCGATGTCCGAGTCAAGCAGCGGTGTCGCCTGAGATTGGTAATTCACGGTGGCGTGAAATCCAACGGTATACCGGTTCGCATCACGTATCCCGACGTACTGATCGATGACATGGATGAATTCACTATGGCCGAGATCACGCAGAAATCCTTCCGGATCACCCCAGCACGTGGCGATTGCGCAGTCGCCGCCCGGCTGCCTTTGCAGGTATATCGCGTGTGAGACTGCGGACGTCACCACGTGCCCACCAAAGAAGGTTAAATCGCCCGGGTATTGAAGAATCTTCCCACCCGGGCGCCTGTCATCCGAGGCATTGTTGATGGGTCTTCGCTCTGCGCTTTGTAGAGCACGCAACGCTTGACCAGCCGCATTGTTCGCAGGAAGCGCGTGATGCGCGCCCACTTTTGCAGCAAGCGCTGCACGTTGATCGGAGGGCGTGAGCTGTATGGTCAGCTCGTCCGACGATGAACTCTGCGCGCGCGCAACGACTGCGACGACGAGCATCACGGTCGCGGCCGCAACGATCGCTAATTTCCTAAAATGCTTCAGGAGCGCGGAAAAGCCGCTCAAAGTGCTTGTCATGATTCACTCCCCGTCAAAGTAAGTAGTTGGTCTTCGATACAAGTTCGTTTTGCCGACTTACAAGTCGCCGTCTACTTGTAGAAGTACGGATCGAGTACGCGAACTTCGGTGATCTGCGATATCGGTAACTTATTGCGGGTGGCTGCTCGACGTACCGCCTCTGGTGTCGGCCCGTCGTAAATGCAGAACGTACGTTTGCGATCCGGCGTCACGTACGAATGGACCCAGGTGGCGCCTTCTTCCGCGTTGTTATCGACGACCGCACGGCAAAGATTGGCGCCAACATCGTTGGGCGGGATGCTCAGGCCGTCGGGAAATTCTCGTTCAATCAGGTAGCGAGGCACGGTCATCTCCGGTGTTGGCTTGGCGCCAAGGGCGTGGAGAATCGTGCCGCACTAAAACGCGCGGCCGCATCGGCAGAACTGCCCAATTTGCACGGAAGGGATACCTATATTGGACGTAGACGCTCTTTCATTTCGGCGATGGGATGCTGGACCGCCGTATGGAGCCAACCACCTTTTGGTGGACCAAAGCCACTATTTGAATGGCCGCTTTACAGTTAAAGAAGGTTGAATTTTTCGAGGGGTGTATGAAGGGATGCGTCCAACGACGGGATTAGCCGTAACTCATAGAGTTCATGAAGGAACGCAATCTTTTCGGCTTCTGCGTGTGGTCTCACAGCACTAACAATTTTTTCGGGGTGCGAGACGGGGTAGGCCAGATGTCAACTTGATCAAAAGGTCAGAAAATTCATCTGGTGACGCTGATATCTCGCGTCCGCGCGAAGCACTCGAATTACACCGCAAGCTTAGGGCCGCGGTCGGGACACAGTCGACAATGCCGATATTTGATGGAGTCCTTCAAGAAACGAACTCGGTTGCGGTCTGCATTGTTGCGACTAGAACTTAAATCTGTGGAGGTTCACGGCGGCACACAGCGAGACTAGAACACGTCAGCAGAAGCACGAGCTATTTTTGTTTCGTGTATTGCGCATCCGACAGCGATTTCAGAAATGCCACAAGCGCCTGCCGCTCCGAAAGCGCAAGGGCGATGGGATGCCCGCGGCTGGCGCCACGGTAGTAAATCTCATGATCGACGGCATCAGCGAGCGTGGTAATGCTGCCGTCATGCATGTAAGGCGCGGTCAAGGCCACGTTACGTAACGACGGCGTTCTAAAGGCCCCGATGTCCTCTGGCTTTCGCGTGACGACGAAGCGTCCCATGGCCGACCAATCAGCATCGGCGAGCACCTTCGGCCCAATCGTAGTGGGTTCGAATTTGTTGTCGACAATCGCTTGTGTGATGCCAGGCAAGCGTGCGGTGATCGCGATTTGTTCGATCCCGGAGTGATGATAGCGTCCGTCAGAGAACCCATCGCGCCCGTCTTCGCTATGGCACTCTGCACAACCGGCGACACCGTCAAACAGTTGGTGTCCCTGTTCGGCTTGCGCCGACATAGCGCGATGTGTCGACTGAGCTTGATCGTAAGGACTCATTTCGGATGAGAGAGAACGAACAAACGATGCTAACGCTGCTTGTACTTGTTCGACGGTTGGAACTGTCGGCGCCGTCGGATAGGCTGCACGAAACTTCGTCATCATGTCAGGATCGTGCTCCAAGCGTCGAAGCGCGACGTTGACGGAGGAAAGCCCCAACTCCACAGAATTGGTGAACGGATCCATCACCGCATCTTCAAGCCGGTCGCGGCGTCCATCCCAGAAAAAGGCACTATCGTTGCCGATACCGATCAGGCTCGGCGCGTTGCGTGTTCCAACCCTGCCGTTGGCGCCGATGGCGCGTGCACGCGAATCAGCGAAAGCATGCGTAGGATCGTGACAGGTCTGGCAGCTGACGGTGCCATCGCTGCTAAGTGTTTTGTCTTGGAACAGGTGCTGTCCCAAGCTGATCAAAGGATTGGGACCACTCGCGAAAGCGCTTCGCAAAAGAGCCAATACCAACCATCCAGCAAACGCCGGCGCTATCCAAGACGAGTGACGTTTATTCCTCATAGCGGTCAAAGCAATGGGCGTGGTCCAGAACGTTCGTTCTTGACGGGCAGTTCGGTCCGCCGATCGCGCAACTTTACTTGAAAGCAGGCATGACACCAACGCCACGCAAAGCGATGCAGGTTGACGCAAGGACCGGCATCTAGTATTCGTGACACCTCCACTATGGCTAATGTTTAGTGCTGCTGAATGAAAAAAATAAGTAAGGCTAAGTCGGTGCCATTGATGAGTGAGAGGATTCGTCTCGCACGCGCGGCCGCAAAACTCACGCAGGCGGTACTGGCAAAAACGGTGGGCGTCACGCCGAGCGCCGTCGCGCAATGGGAGAGTCGCCTCGGCACGCGCCCAGGCGTGGAGCGATTGCAGGCAGTTGCAGCGGCGACGGGTGTGGCCTTTGATTGGCTCGCCACGGGGATCGGCGGAAACGCGCGCCGATCGCCGGCGCCTGCGGATGACCCTCCGGCGGTTGTGCTGAGCACGTTCGCCCACGACGCCAATGAAGAGCTCTTGCTGGACCGCTATCGCCGGTTGCCGCTCAAGGCCCGCGAAGCCTTGTGCAATCTGCTTGTAGGCATCACTTCCCGGTCGCGTTAGTCCTTAGCGCCGCTACAGTCATGTCAGCTTGCATCGGGTAAGTAGGGTGTGCTGAACTTCATCCCGAACAAGTTCCGACTGTCTTGTCGGCGTCGGGATTTAGGGGAGCTGACAATCGTGATCGCTTTTTCCGCGCCGTTTTGCCCATGTGTCCCAACACTGTAATCGGGCGGAGGCACTCTGTGGCTGCGGCCTATTCATTTTTGTAATCGGCAATCAATCGTGCATGCCGGCTGATACCGGCCCGGGGAGCAAACCATGGGACTCAATCACCGCGCGCGCGTTTCTCAGAAAACGCCGTGGCCGCGCCGAATCCTCGGGCTTTTTCTCCTGAGCTTGGTACTCGTCGCAGTTGTTGCCCAAGCAGCCACTTATGTTTACGACAGCAACGGTCGCGTGCGCGCGGTCACCAGCACTACGGGCGCGTCAAGTCAATTCGTCTACGACAAGCTCGGAAACATACTGAGTGTCCAATCCGTTCCTGCTGGCCAACTCGCGATATTTGCGTTCACGCCTAGTCGAGGTCCGCTCGGATTGACAGGGGTAACGATCAACGGGCAGGGATTCAGCGCGACGCCTGCCAGTAACACGGTAAAGTTCAACGGGAGCATCGCAGCAACAGTGACGTCGGCGACGACGACGCAATTGGTCGTGACTGTGCCGTCGAGCGCAACGACGGGTCCGATCTCGGTCACGGTCGGAACATCGACAGTGACCAGTGCGGACACGTTCACAGTGACTACCGATGACGGCGGCTTGCCGCCCACGGTCACTTCGTTCACGCCGACCCTGGCCAATTCCGGTTCGTCCGTTACCGTCACGGGTACCCACTTTGTCACCACCGCCGGTGCGACACAGGCCGGTGTGGACGTGTTTACTTCAACGGTGACCCCGACGAGCGACACGCAGCTCGCTTTCCCCGTCCCGGCACAATCGGGGTCGGGTCCGGTCACCGTAGCGACACCCTATGGCTCAGCGCAAAGCGCCACACCGCTCATCGTTGTACCGGCTTCGGTGGGCGCCGGCAATGTTGTCGCCACGACCACGCTCACCGTCAACGGATCGGCTCAGACGCTCAATATCAGCACCGCAGGTAAATATGCCGCAGCGGTTTTCCAGGGTGCCACCGATCAATGGTTGAGCCTGCAATTTGCTTCATTCACGACGACGCCGAGCGGCAACTATGTGGGCGTGACGGTTTACGATCCGGCAGGCGTAGCGATCGCGAGCGGCGACGTCGGTTCAACTGCGTACCCGCTGACCCTGCACTTACCCCCGCTACCGCAGTCCGGGACCTACACCGTCGTGATGAATGCGCCGAGTAGTACCGCGCAATTTGCCGTCAATGTGGAAACAAACGTCGTTCTTACGACGGCTTCGCCAACGACCGTTTCGACGGCCGCGGCAAATCAAACGAAACGCGTCCTGTTCACTGGCTTGGCTAAGCAATACCTCTACTTTGCGGCCACATCCCCATCAACCACCCCTTCAGGTGGAACCGTCTCGGCGATCCAGTTTCTCGGGCCGATCGGGGAAGCGATGATTCCCTACCCGAGCTACGCGTTTCCGCAGTTTTACAACCTCTCACCCCTGACCGAGACCGGGACGAGCAACGTCATCATCGGATCCAGCCCCGGCACCGCACTGTCCACGCAAATCGCGCTGGCCGCGAACCCGGTGACCGCTATCAGCATCAATGGCTCATCGGTAAGCCAGAGTTCAACGGTGGTTGGTGAAAGCACGTACATGACGTTCTCAGGAACAGCCGGACAGAATGTCAGCTTGGGGCTGAGCAATGTCACGACCAATCCATCTGGGGGTGCCGAGACGGTGACGATATACGAGCCCAGTGGAGTGGCTTACACAGAAGCGCTCAACTTCGGCGGGACCGGCGTGCACTATCCGTTGTTCAATCTGCCGCTCACCGGAACGTACACCATGGCCTTCGGTCCGTATGGAGGTAGTGCCGAAACAATTGCATTTACAGCCACGCTGTCTACCGACGTGACGGGAACACTGACGGCCAATTCACCGAAAACCGTCAATCTTGCCAAGCCCGGACAGATCGCGCGACTTACCTTCACGGGCACGACCGGACAGAATTTCGGTTTGAATTTGAGTGGTGTATCGACAACGCCCTCTGGCGGGAACGTCACTCTTACCGTGTACAACCCGGACGGTACGACGAACTACACCGAAACCACTCACACAACGTCAAGCACGTTCCTCAATTTGTCCGAGTTGTCTCAGACCGGCACGTACACGGTGCAGCTCGACCCTGACTATGCGGACACGGCATCGGCCACAGTCACCCTCGTGCCGTTGCCGACCAACTCGATCACCGTCGATGGTTCATCGGTCAGTCAAAGCACGACCTACGCCGGCGAAGAAACCTACATGACGTTTTCTGGAACTGCTGGACAAAATCTTAGTTTGGGACTGAGCAACATATCGACGTCTCCGTCGGCAGGCACGCTGTCGCTCTGGGTATATGAAAATGGGTCGCTCTACGCGGGTCCGCTCAACTTCAACACGATAGGAACGCACTATCCGCTGACGAGTCTGCCGTGGACAGGAACTTACACCATGGTCTTCGGGCCGTACGGGAGCACAGCGGAAACGATTACGTTTACAGCCACCCTGTCGAGCGATGTGACCGGAACGCTAGCCATGGATAGCCCGTTTTCGTCCAATCTGACCAAACCCGGTCAAATAGCGAGACTTAGCTACAGCGGCACATCAGGTAACAGCATTGGCTTATCGCTCGCAAACGTCGCCACGACGCCCGCCGGCGGCAACGTGACCATCACCGACTACAACCCGGATGGAACGACCAACTACACGATGACGACCTACACGGCGTCGACCACGTTCCTCAACCTGCCGCAGCTGACGACGACGGGTACGTACACGGTGGAGATCGATGCCGACTACGCCGACACCTCGACTTCTCAGCTCACGCTGACTACCAATCCGTACACGCCACTGACGGTGAACGGTTCCGCGGCAACGGTAACAACGCACTATCCAGGCGGCGAAGCCGCCTATCAATCGTTCTCGGGTACCGCCGGACAGAATATGACCTTGAAGATGACCAATGTCGCGACGAGTCCAGCGGGCGGTTCCATCACGTACAGCATTTATGAGCCGGGATACCTCTGGGTGCAAGGAACGTGCAGTTTGGCCTCGTGCACGCAGTCGCTCGCAAATCTACCTGTCACTGGTGTGTACTCCATTGTCTATTCGGTCAATCCGAGCAGTTCGACGGAATCAGTGACCGGGCAAGTGACTTCTCCTTGAGCGTTTCCTCCATGAATGTGATGTTGGAAAGGATGGTTATGGGATCAATGACGCTGGCTCGACGGATCGTTTGGGGTGTTTGGGCTGTGGGATGTTGCTCGGCCTCGGCCGACGAGATCGGCGCATCGCCGACTCCGTCATCGCTAACGGACCTCCTGCATCTGGCTTCGGCCCGCGCTGTGCCAAGCGACGCCGATGCCCTTCTGCCTGACGGGCGGCACCTGAAGGTTACGGCTGACGGCGTGTGGCTGGTCTCGACACAAGCGCATATGACGCAAATAGCTCGCGAGGGACGGCTGTACGCCAGTGCGTCACTGCTGCCGGATGGGCGCGTACTCGTGTGGGGTGGTATTGACTCAACCGGCAAAATCCAGGCGACCGGTTTATGGTTTGATACCGCAAGCGATTCCGTCGAGCCGGCTGCCATTGCTGCGCTCGTGCCGACCGCGGGCCACACGGCGACCGTTGTGACGGACGGCCGGCTCCTGGTCGTGGGCGGTTGGTCGACTGACGGCTGGCAACGTCAAGCGCGGTCGTGGGATCCCCGCCATCCATTGGCAACCCAGCCCGCGGTTACCACCGAGGCGCGCTTCGGAGCCAGCGCCACGTTACTGGCAAATGGCCAGGTTGCAGTCGTCGATGGTGTCGAGGCAAACGGTCAGCCGGCAACGTCGCCGTTGCAGATTGATGCATCGGAAGCGCGCGAGGTGGTTGCGTCCCCCATTGACGACGTAGCCGGTGCTTCGCCAACTCTAGCTGCTTCGGTTCCCGCAAATGAGGCCGTTGCCGTCGCGCTCGACGCATGGACCGCGCTGCGCTTTTCGCAACCCGTCGTGGTCACGACGCTGACGAGCAAATCGGTGACGTTGATCGGACCCTCAGGACCAACGCCGATTGACGTGACGCCGACGGAGTCCGGTCGTCTGGCCTTCGTGCGCCCGCGTGAGGAGTTGTTACCCAATTCGCGCTACACGGTGTTCGTCGACGGCGCCAAGACCATGCGCGGCACAACGGTTCCGTTCACAACGGTTACGTTCCAGACACGGGTACTCAGTGGCACGTCCACGACATCATCGGGCCCAACACCGACGCGTGCCGAACCTGCCAGCGGCGTACCCGCCCAAAGCAGGGCACCGAGAACGGCGACAACGCCGCCAAAGTCGCTCGTAGCCATTCACTTGACGACTGGCACAGCCGCTGCGCTTGCAGTTGCCCACACGCACTGCGAAAGCAAGAACGCGTTGCACGGCTACACGTTTTGCCACGACGAAGGGAGTGTGCAGAACGGCATCTTTACGCCCGGCTTCAACAACACCGGTGCGCGGTGGCGTTTGAATTCGCCTTTGCCGACACTGGTCAAAGAAAGTGATTTTCCAGCGGGGACGTTCGCGGCGGGAGAAACCGCGGTGTTTGGCACGGTGCGGCGAATCGACAATCAGCCGCTGGACGACGTCACCGTCACGATCGGCACGGCGTCTACACGCTCAGACCGACAAGGACACTTTGTCCTCAAAGGCGTCTCGAGTGGTCATCAGATCATATCAATCGACGGCACAACCGCCAGTCGCTCGCACGAAGAATACGGCCAGTTCTTGGCGGCAATTGATATCAAGGCACAGCAGGCTAACGCTACGCCGTTCAACTTGTATGTTCCGCGTATTACTGCTTTGGACAAGGTTACGATCGCCTCGCCGACACAGACAGACACGGTGATCACGCACCCGGGGATTCCGGGTCTTGAGATCCACGTACCGGCCGGTACCGTGTTTCGCGATACGCATGGCAAGATCATTACCGAGTTTGCCATTGTGCCGATGCCGGTCGATCGCTCACCGGTGCCGGTGCCGGCGAACTTTCCGGCGTATTTCAGTATGCAGCCCGGGGGAGCGACCGTCGAAGGACTGAACGCGGTCGCAGCAACGGGATTGCGCGTGGTTTATCCCAATTACACCGACAGTAAACAGACCGGACAGGGCTTTTGGTACTACGACGTCGACCACTCCGGCTGGAAGGTCTATCTGACCGGACACCTCTCCGACGATGGCAGGGCAGTTCAACCCGATTAACCAGATTGGCGGCGTGCGCTTTATGCCGGAAGAGGGGCCCTGGATCTCTCAAGACCGCGCGGGGGGTCCGGGGGCGGCTACCGCGACTACCCGTGAGGTGACCCCGTCGACTGCGAGACGGGCGCCTTCCAATACACCAGCATCGATTTTGCGATCAACGACGTAACGCCGATCGCGTTTTCGCGTACCTACAACTCCCAGGACACGGCGACACGCGAACTGGGACGCGGCGCATCAAACGTTTTTGGCATGTACGTTTTTGACGCCAACGCCACCTGTGACTTGGCAGCGAGCGCCACCGCGCTGACCCTCGTAGCCGAAGGCGGCGTGGAGTATCCCTTCACTCTCGGTTCGCTGCCCGGTACGAGCGCGGACAGCGGCAACGGCTATTTCATCAATTAGACGGAAAATTCGCGCTTCTATGGGGCCACGATGCGTTTTCTCGAGCGGTGAGTACGGGAATATGTTCGTCACTTTGCGCGACGGTACGGTTTATGAGTTTAACCAGGGCTGTCCTACCTCCTTGGCATGGATCCGGTCACTTCGGTAATGCGCTTAGCGTGTCGTATATCGCCGGGTTGACAAATCAGGTTGTTCTGCCCAGCGGACGGTATCTAACATTTGCCTGGAACGCGAATAATCAGATTGCGAGCGTGACGGATCACACCGGGCGTAGCGTCGGCTACGCCTACGACGCGTCCAACCAATTGGCAACGGTAACGTATCCAGACACAACGACGGAAAAGTACACCTACGATACGAACGGCAACATGCTCACGGTCGTGGATCGTCGCGGCAACACTCACGTCACTAATCAGTACGATACAAATCAGCGCGTCAAGCAGCAGACGCTGGCCGACAACACAACCTACACGTTCGCGTATACGACCAATGGCATGGGCGCGGTCACTGCGACCGACGTCGCCAACACGCACGGTTATGTTGAGCACGTAACCTTTGACAGCAACCTCATGCCTTTAACCAAGACCAAGGCGTATGGAACGCCGCTGGCGCAGACGACAACCTTCGTACGCAATGTCAATGAATTGCCAGCTTCGATCACAGACGCACTGAGTCGTACTAGCGCGATGACCTACGACAGCGTCGGTGATGTGCTGACTAAGACGTACCTGTATGGAACGCCCAACGCAGTTACTTACACATACACCTACACGGCCGACTATCACCAGCTTGCAACGATCAAAGATCCGCTGGGCCACACGAGCAACCTTTGGCTACACGAATGGCTGTCTCACCTCGATCAAAGACGCGCTCAGTCACACGACCACCATCACCTGCAACGCATTAGGTCAGCCGCTTACAATCAAAGATGCAAACAGCCACACGACAACCCTCACGTACTTGGGGACAGATCTGCGCGCGGTTACAGATCCGCTGAACCGCACCACTACCTTCTCGACGGACAGCCTCGGCCGTACCATCGCGGTGGTTGATCCGGTGGGCCGCGAATCGCAAGTCACGGCGTGCGGACCTTTAACGACAAGCCTGTGCAAAGTTTACGATTCCCTGAATCAGCTGACACAGTCAAGTTTCGACGGCAACGGCAATCTTCTAAGTGTCATCGATCCGAACAATGGCAAGACGCAATACGGCTACGATGCGCGCAATCGTCAGAACTCACGAACCGACGCACTGAATCAACAGGAAACGTGGACGTATGACGGAATGGGCAACGTCCTCACCTATATCGATCGCAAGCACCAGCAGACAACCTACCAATACGACGCGCTCAACCGGCCATCCTCGTCGCCTACGCCGACAGCAAGAAGACACGATCACGCCGACGTTTGATACCGGTAACCGACTTACGAATCTCGTGGACACGGTGTCCGGCACGATCGTGCGGGCTTACGACGGTCTGGACCGGCTGACGCAGGAACAAAACACCACAGGGTACGGTGAATTACACATATGACACGGCGAGCCGCCGTGCCACGATGACGCCCCCTCTTCACGGCGCAGATTGTCTACACGTTTGACAATGCGGACCGACTGACTAACATCGTGCAAGGGACGCAGGCGGTCGTGATCGGCTATGACAATGCAAACCGCAGAACTACGCTGACGTTGCCGAACGGAGTCGTTTCGACGTACGGCTACGACAATGCGGACGAGCTAACCAGCATCACCTACAAGACCAGCAGCGGTACCACCTTGGCGACTGTCGGTTTACACCTACGATCTCGCCGGTGAGCGCTTGACGCAAACGGGGGGTTTTGCGGCCGAGTTGCTGCCTAGCGCAACGATCGGCGCTAATAAGTTCGATCTAAATAACCGACAGACACTGTGGAATGGTTTCGGCCTGAGCTACGACTCCAACGGCGATCCCCAGACGAACAATCGAATGTCGCAGGCAACGTCGTATACCTTTGATGTGCGCCATCGTTTGACTCAAATCAGCCAAAGCGGCAGTGCCTTAGCAAGCTTTTCTTATCGACTCCTTTGGACGCAAGACTGCCAAGTTGGATCGGTGCTACTGCAACAAATTTCCTCTACGACGGTCAGAATATCGTGCAGGAAACACAAGGCTCAACGAATAGCACTATTCTGACCGGCATAGATCTTGACGAGCGCTTCATGAGAACGGAGTCGCTGGGGCCGCTATCTTTCGAGACGGATGCTCTGGGCAGTACGCTAGCACTGACTAAAATCGCTCAGGAGGTGTGCGACAGTTGCGTATTCATATGCAGTGTACGGAGAAGCGAGCGCCTCGGGCGGCAGCACCAACCTTTATCAATATGCTGGGAGAGAGAATAACGGTTACCGCTTATATTCTAACCGGGCACGATTCTGCTCGCCGGGCCTGAAAAGGTTTGTCTCCGAAGATCCTTTTGGTCTCCGGGCGGGGCTTAACAGTTACGCGTATGTAAATGGGAGCCCGACGACACAACGGATCTTTCTGGCTTGATTGGCGGCGTAGACATCCCACAATGTTGGAGCCTCAAAGCGACGCCGACCGAGCAAGTTGTTTGCAGAACATGCTCCATCCACCGCCATCTCCGGTGTGCACAGTATCAATTGGTGCTGGCGGCTGGGGTAATTTCATGGGCGGGTACGCGAGTGCCGAATCCAGGTCGAGCGGACACGACGGGTACACTTTGTTTTCACACACAAACCTGTTCAGGCCTAATCGTTGGACTGCCGATTCAGGGAGAACTGGGGTTAACCGGGGGGGCCGGGGAGGGTTAAGTTGTGCTCATGCACTGATGAATCGAAAGGTGCATTTCTTATTGGCGGCGAAGGCATAATGGGTGGCGGCCAGTTTACGAGCAGCGAAAACGGTCATAACTTTACGAAGGGTATATTTGGTGTGGGTGGGAGTCCGGAGGGGCCTGCTGCCGGTGCGGGCGGTTTGGGATGCACGACAACCTATTGGTGCACAAAATGACACTCGATGCGAGACCGGCTATTTTCTTGGGATTGTTTTTCTTAGTAACTTCTGTCATTTCCGTTGGATTAGTGTTTGCAGGAATCGCGATGTTCAAAATCGTTGCCTTTTTTTCGATTTCGGCTGGCGCCGTTTTTATGATAATTTGCTCAGTTCTCGCAATCGCAGGCGTGTTCAGAAAGCAATGAGTAATGATGGAAATCGAGTGGCTGTCACCTAACAATTGAACGAGCCTCCTCGAAGTCACTGGACTACCCAGGAAATTAAGACACTTCACAGCCTCACGCCGACGCTTTTTCAAAGGCCTCGGGACTGATGCCGCCGAGATGGGTATGGCGACGGGTACGATTGTAGAAGACCTCGATGTAGTCGAAGACATCGGCGCGACACAGCTCGCGCGTTTTGTAGATGCGTTTGCGAATACGTTCTTTCTTCAGGCTGCTGAAGAACGACTCGGCGACAGCATTGTCCCAGCAGTTGCCGCGCCGGCTCATACTGGGTTGCAGCTGATGCGAACGACAGAAGCGTTGCCAATCATCGCTACCGTATTGTGAGCCTTGGTCGGAGTGCACGATCACAGGCTGAACGGGCTTGCGCCGCCACACGGCCATCAGCAGTGCATCCAGCACCAGCTCGCGCGCCAACGTCGGCTTCATCGACCAGCCGATCACCCGGCGTGAGTACAGATCGAGCACGACGGCCAGATACAGCCAGCCCTGCCACGTGCGCAAATAGGTGATGTCGGTCACCCAGGCCCGATCCGGTGCATCGACGGTGAACTGCCGTTGCAATCGGTTCGGCGCAATGATCGAAGGACGTCCGACGATGCGTCGCGGTGACTTGTAACCGCGCAGCGCCTTGATTTTATGTGTGCGCATGATCTTGGCGACCCGGTGTTTGCTGCAGCCTTCACCGGCTTCGCGCAGATCGCCGCACACGCGCAGCGAACCGTACACGCCGCCGCTGGCAACATACGATTCGCGAATCTTGCCCAGCAAGCGCTGATCTTCGATCGTTCGGTCCGACATCGGTTTGTGCAACCACTGATAGAAACCGCCGCGCGCCACTCGCAGCACGCGGCACATCGTCGCGATCCGGAACTCGTGCCGGTGATCGTTGATGAAGCGGTACTTCACTCGGGCTCCCTGGCAAAGTACCGCGCGGCCTTTTTTAAGATGTCGCGCTCTTCTTCGATGCGACGCAATTGGGCACGCAGGCGCAGGATCTCGCTTTTCGCATCGTTTAACTCGGTCGCACGTTGCTCCGATTTATCCGGCGCAACGGCTTTGACCCACTTGTACAAACTGTGCGCCGACACGCCCAGTCGCGCAGACACTTCTGCGACCGAATACTTACGATCAACAATTTGTCGGACCGCTTCCTGTTTAAATTCCGGGGTAAAACGCTGGCTGCTCATGCACTTCCTCCTATGCTCAAATCATAGGCCGGAAATGTCTACGATCTACTGGTCAGTCCAGTCAGATGCGAGCTCTGTCTACAAGAGGATGGGAACTCTAAGACGATCGCGCAGTGCGTCGACGCTTAAACTTTCGAGTAAGGAGCCCGTTAGCAGCCACTCGTTCCACGAGGGCAGTCCTCCGGCTTACAGGAGAAAAAACAGGCCGTCGTTCGTTCGCTGTCTAATCGTCGCCGGCGCTGAAACGAACCGCGGCCGCACCACACGTCGGGCGATGTGCTACGGATTTGCAGCCGTCGTCTTGCTCGGCCGCAGGTGCATGTCAGGCGGGCAGCAGTCCATACTCTTTTTTTTTAAGAAGAGAAGGAAAGGAAATACGGCCGAATCATTCTGGTGTGCGGCACGTGCAGCATGTTGCACGGCGTTCACTGCGCACTGTGGGGCATTAACCGTCTGAATGTGCTAGATGTGCGGCATGTGAGGCATGCTTATACGCGTTAGGGAGGGCACCTACGTACAGGCGCGTGACACATATGCTGACGCGTGCATATAGAGTGCGGCACATGCCGCACACGCAAGGAAATCAAGCGGTTGTACCCGCACAGCGCGCAAGGGCATGCGCGCGGGATGGTGCACGTGACGCACATATGTTCTACGAATTGTCATCGTCGACACCGGCTCGCCTGCGTTGCATGACGAAACGCCATGACGCACCGCCCCATCCAGGTCGCCTCATCTTCATTGAAAGGCCGACATCGAGGATGTAGGTAGAATGCGTGCGGTCCTTTGCGTTCGTCACCTACCCGCCACTGTTTGCGGATCCGTTCAAATCCGTATTGGTTTTTCAGGACCTTGTAGAAGCGGTTTCTATCACGAATGGGACGGCGATCGTTCGCTCGACACCAGTGCACGTATAACGTCCACAGATCTTGGGCCAATACCGGTGCTTGTGGCGGAACACCAAGTTGCCCCCGAGCGAGCTCGGCAAGGAACGCCACTTCACTCGACGCGGGTAACGCCATGCGGTGCTGCGCTCGGTAGGCAATACGGCCCGTCGCTTGCCGGATGCTGGCCGCATCCATCATCGCCTTACGCTTCAGCGCATCGATGTCCCGTTCCGACACGAAACGTTCCTGCAGCATCAAGCGACGGCAAGTCGGTACATACATCCGGACGCGAAACGTTCGTTGGCCGGTATCGAGATCGATACCTTCATTCAAACGATAGCTGCCTCTGTCGGGATGGAATGAGAATCGGCACGATACGGCTTCGCCGGCAACGGCTCGATCGGTCAGCACGCCAATCGACTGAAGGTACGGCAGAAGGAACTTGAAGGCACGCGGCTTGTGCATTTCAGTAACTTTGAAGTTCATTGTCTACCGCCCTCCTGCGCCTTTTTGACCCGCACGACGCGTGGCTGGGAAGGACCCGCGCTCTCGGCATCGAGGGAAGGAACAAAATTCCAATGCGCTTCCATCGTGCCACTGCGGGGAGCGGGGGGCGCGGGCACGCGCCGCGCGCTGAGAAACGCGTCATGCCGATCTCCCGTTTCGTGACGCGTGGACGCGCCGCTCCATCCAAGCGTAGATTTCCGATCGCAGCCAGCGTGAAGCGGCGCCGATCTTGATGGGCAGCGGAAAGTCGCCGCTGCCGGTTCGCACGCGATGTCGGACCGCATCGGTAATGTAGGTGCGGCCCATGCCGCAGATCCCGCTGACTTGCGCCAAGGTCAAGAAGCGGTCGCCTGCGATGGGGGGTATGGGTGTGTCATCCGCTGAGCGAATGACGGCATCCTGAGACGGAGAAGTACTATTGTGGATTTGTGTCGTATCGTTGCAGCGTTGCATGGCTCGTGCTCCGGCGGTGGATGGCGGTGACGAGCGATTGAACTCCAGACAACGAAACTAGCCAGCCTTTCTTTTTTTGTTCGGCGGGGTCCAATCAACTTCTTTCGCGGTCTTGCGCGCGGTTACTAACGACACGCCAAGCAGCTTGGCGAGACGAGTGACGGCAGCAGCGCGTGCCATACCGCTCTTCTTCCATTTTTCCATCAACGAAACGCGTTCGCTTGGCGGCGGGTTTTTTTTACCCTTCTTCGCATTCTCAGATGCGAGCTTGGATCGTCCCTCTTTTTCTGTGAGCTTGACGAACGACGTCAGTTTTTCCAGAGCGCGGTCCATGGCATCGAACAGGCGCGGGTCATTGGCTGCGGAACTGTCCGCTTGATCCCACATCTGTTGGGCGCGGAGCACGGCAAAGATCGCGTCGTAGAGGGCCGAGGGAATCGCCTGTTTCACCGCGTCGCGTTCGAACAGCCCAAAGAGTGTGCGCTGCCATGCAATCCGCTTCGAGGCTGATTTCGGCAGGCCCGCCTTGTTCACCAAGCGAGTCGACGTCGAATGTGTTCGGCCCACTCGTTGCGCTTCGCGCCGATTGCGGACAAATTCGGCCCCTTGCTGGAGTCGATGGACACGGTCCACCAAGATCTTTCGCGTCGCGACGGCAGCGGGACTCGGGTCGTCCGCCAATAGACGCAGCGCCTCTGCGACACGGTCGTTTGGCGGGGATATTCGTGCCATCACGGCCCGCCCTTGCGCCATTCATCGAGTCGGTCGGCCCATGCTTGCATCATCGCGCGGCGAGGTTCCAAGTACATGGCCTTATTGTAGGTTCCGCGGATCTTGTCCGGATCGCCGTGCGCGAGTTGCCGTTCGACCCATGCAGACTCATAACCCAATTCGTTGAGGGCTGTCGAGACCACATGCCGAAAGCCGTGTGCCGTCTGACGCCCCTTGAAACCGAGCGTCGCGAGCGCCTTGTTGACGGCCGCATCGCTCATTGGACGCGATGGATCGCCGCGACTGATGAAGGCGTGTTGAAAAGTCCCGGTGCGCTTGTGCAGTTCGCGAAGCATCGTGACGGCTTGACGCGGCAGCGGCGTCACGTGCGCGTAGCCACGCTTCATGCCTGGCCGGCCGCGTTCGATCGTCCACGTTGCCGCGTCGAGATCCAACTCGTCCCAGCGCAAGGTTCGCGTGACACCCGGGCGGTTGGCCGTCCACAACGCAAGCCAAATCGCGCTGTGGCTCAGAAGCGAGGCGGGGTAGCGATCAAGTGCGCGCAACAGGTTCGGCAGTTCGCCCAATTGCAAGTGCGCGTAGTTGCTGGCCGCAGGCGCCGGTGCCGCAATCGCGTTCAAATGCTCGGCCGGATTTTCTTTCGTCCAGCCGCGCGCGATCGCATAGCGGAAAATCGATTTGCACCACTGGCGCGCTTTCTTCGCTGCGTTGTGCGCGCCGCGGGCTTCCATCCGCGCAATGACGTCGCCCAACTCCTGTGGCGTCAGGTGGGCGAGGGGTCGCGTCCGCAGTCGCGGCAGCAGATCCTTGTCCAGGTACTGCCGCGCTTTTGCCATCGTCGCGGTCGCCCAGGTGGGCGCGTTGAATTCGAACCAGGCATCGGCGGCTGCGCCGAACGTGTTCTCGACGTTGCGGCGTAACGCCGCTTTCTGTTCACGACGCTGTTCGACCGGATCGATGCCGCGCCGTAGCAGGGCGCGCGCCTCGTCGGCGCATTGGCGGGCTTCGGCGATGGACACGCGCGGGTAGCTTCCATACGAAACGGTGCGTTCCTTTCCGCCGTAGCGATAACGTTGCTGCCAGCGACCGATGCCGGTCGGCGTGACCAGCAGGGTGAGCCAATTCCCGTCGGACAGACGTTGCATGGTGTGTCGCTGGATCGATTTCTTGAGTGCGGCCTGTACGGCCTTCTCGGTCAAGGCGCTCACAGCGATGCTCCGGGCTAAAACTCGAATACCCGCAAATTTACCCGTGAAATGGGCGTGCTGCAAGCGGCAGGACACGGCAGCTGGCGGAGCGGAAAAAGCCCGAAAAAGCGCGTCCTGCAGCGGAATTCGCGGACGGCTACGGATAAGAGCGGAGTTCGACGGATCGTCGAAATGGTGCCCAGGAGAGGACTCGAACCTCCACGGTTTTACCCGCTAGTACCTGAAACTAGTGCGTCTACCAATTCCGCCACCTGGGCAGGTGTGCGTGCTGCGCCGAAAGCGCAGGGCCGCGAACGATACGGTCCGGACCGCGCGATGTCAATTATAACTTGCATCGACCGGCTTTGTGGGCGAGGCTGCGCACCAACAAGAAAGGAAGCATCGTGAATTCAAAGAAAAAACCGGGAAAACCGGCCGATAAGAAAAACCAGAAACTGCCCGGCTGGCTGCCCAATCTGCCGCCCGCTAAGAATCCGCCGCGCGGCAACCCGCCGGCCCGCCCGGCGCATACCCGCAAACCGCCGCGTGTCGAGACCGACCCGCACGCCAGCCGCGAATCCGAGCGCTATGAGCACCCGATTCCCAGCCGCGAAGCGCTGATCAAGTTCCTCAGCGACCGCGCGCAGCTCATGACCGCCGAGAGCATCGCGCAGGAATTGAAGCTCACGCATCCGCGTGATTTCGAGGCGCTGACGAAACGCCTCGCCGCGATGCTGCGCGACGGGCAGCTCATCCAGAACCGGCGCGCCGGTTACGGAGTCGCGTCGCGGCTGGACTTGATTCCCGGATCGATCATCGCCAACGCGGAAGGGTTCGGATTCCTGCGGCCGGATGCGGGCGGCGATGACATCTACCTGTCGCCTGCCGAAATGCGCAAGGTGCTGCATGGCGACCGCGTGCTCGGCAGTCTGGTCGGCGCCGATCGGCGCGGCCGCAAGCAGGGCGCGATCGCCGAAGTGCTCGAACGCCGCTCGACGCGGCTGGTCGGGCGCGTGGTTGTGCAGGATGGCGTCACAGTCGTCGTGCCCGACGACAAGCGGCTGCATCAGGACATCCTGATTCCGCCGGGCAAGAGCCGCGGCGCGAAATCCGGGCAAATCGTCGTCGCCGAGATTACCGATCCGCCGTCGGCCTATCGCGGGCCGATCGGCGAAGTGCTGAGCGTGCTCGGCGATCGGCTGAAACCCTCGCTCGTGGTGGAGATGGCCATTGCCAGCCACGGCATCCCGCAGGAATGGCCGGACAAGGCGTTGCGCGAAGCGGCGCAGGTCGAGCCGCAGGTCACGAAGGACGAGATCGCCGGACGCGTCGATCTGCGCAAGCTGCCGCTGGTCACGATCGACGGCGAAGACGCGCGCGATTTCGACGATGCGGTGTATGCGGAGCCTGCGAGCGGCGGCTTTCGCCTCATCGTCGCAATTGCCGATGTATCGCACTACGTGCAACCCGGCACCGCGCTCGACGACGAAGCGCAGAAACGCACGACGTCGGTATATTTTCCCGGCTTCGTCGTGCCGATGCTGCCGGAGACGTTGTCCAACGGCATCTGTTCGCTCAACCCGAACGTGGACCGGCTGTGCATGGTCTGCGAGATGCGCGTGGGCTTCGACGGCGACGTCAGCAACGCAAAGTTCTATCCGGCGGTGATGAATTCGCACGCGCGCCTCACCTACACGCGCGTGTGGCAGGCGATCGGCGAGAAGTCGGCGGATGTGCGCGACGAATTGCGCGCGGTGTTGCCGCAGCTTGAAAATCTGCACCAGCTTTACAAGATTCTGGCGAAGGCGCGGCAGAAGCGCGGTGCGATCGATTTCGAAAGCCATGAAGTGAAATTCCGGCTCGACCGATCCGGCGATGTCGTGCAACTCGGCACCGAGGAACGCAACGACGCGCACAAGCTGATCGAGGAATGCATGATCGCCGCGAACGTCGAGGCGGCGAAATTCCTGAGCAAGCGGCAGATTCCGGCGCTGTATCGCGTGCATGCGCCGCCGCCGGAATCCAAGTACGAGGACCTGCAGGAATTCCTGCGCGAGTTCAGCCTGCGCATGCCCGCGCACGCGCAGGTGAAGCCGCACGATTTTATGTCGATGCTGGCCAGGATCCGCAAGCGTCCGGACAGCGCGCTCATCGAATCGGTGCTGCTGCGTTCGCAGTCGCTGGCGGTTTACAGTCCGACGAACTCGGGCCACTTCGGTCTCGCGCTGGAGGCGTACGCGCATTTCACTTCGCCGATCCGCCGCTATCCCGATCTGCTCGTGCATCGCGCGATCCGCTTCGCGCTGGGCAAGGGCAAACCGTCGCAGTACACGTATACGCCGAGCGAAATGGCAACACTTGCGACACACTGTTCGCACAACGAACGCCGCGCCGACGAAGCCGAGCGCGACGTCGACGAACGCTACAAATGCGCGTGGATGGAAAAGCACGTCGGCAGCGAATTCGATGGCATCGTTTCCGGCGTCACGTCGTTCGGTCTGTTCGTCGAATTGAAACAGTCGCAGGTCAGCGGGCTGGTCCACATCACGCAACTGCCGAACGACTATTACCATTTCGATCCGATCCGGCACATGCTCAGCGGCGAGCGGCGCGGACTGAAATTCCGCCTGGGCGATCCGGTGCGCGTGCAGGTGCTGCGCGCGAGTCTGGAAGATCGCAAGATTGATTTCCGGCTCGCCACGAGCGAACGCGAGGCCAAGCGCGCATGAGCGGCGAACTGCTGTACGGCATCCACTCGATCGAAGCCGCGCTCAATCACGATCCGCAAAACGTGATCGAGCTGTATTTCGAAGCGGACAGCCACAACGCGCGCATCAAGGAATTGTCCGACAAGGCGCGCGATCTCGGATTGAAGCCGCACGCGCGCGACAAGGCCGCACTCGACAAGATGACCGGCGGTGCGCGGCATCAGGGTGCCGTGGCGCGTTACCGCGCGCCGCCGCCGCGCGCGGAAAGCGAACTGCCGGCGCTGATCGAGCAGGCCGGCCGCGACGCGCTGCTGCTGGTGCTCGACGGCATCACCGATCCGCACAATCTCGGCGCGTGCCTGCGCAGCGCGGAAGGCGCCGGCGTCACCGCCGTGATCGTGCCGAAAGACAAGGCCGCCGGCATCACGCCGACGGTGCGGCGTGCTTCATCCGGTGCTGCCGACCGCGTGGCGTTCTTCGCCGTGACCAATCTCGCGCGCACGCTGAAAGCAATCAAGCAGCAAGGCGTATGGCTGGTCGGACTCGCGGGCGAGGCGACGCAGAATTTGTATATGATCGATCTGAAAGGCCCGATCGCGATCGTCATGGGCAGCGAAGGCGAGGGCATGCGCCGCCTGACGGCCGAGGCGTGCGATTTCCTCGCGAAAATCCCGATGCGTGGCGACGTGGAGAGCCTGAACGTTTCCGTCGCCACCGGCATCGTACTGTTCGAAGCCTTGCGGCAGCGCGCATCGTGAGGCTCGGCATCCATTGGTACGATGTCGCCGGATTGATCGGCGTGGCCGTCATGCTGTGGGCGTTTTATCTCCTCCAGGCCGGCAAGCTGCGCGGCGATTCGTTCGCGTATCAGTTGATGAACGCCCTCGGTGCCGGCGCGGTGTTGTTGTCGCTGGTGCATGACTTCAACCTGTCCGCGTTCGTGATCGAAACGTGCTGGGTGCTGATCAGCCTGTACGGCATGGCGCGTTCGCATCGCCGCAAATTCTGACGCACCCATGAGCCAGGAACGCGTCTTCGGCCTGGACTTCCTGCGCGCGCTCGCGGTGATGCTGGTGCTCCTCGCGCACGCGAGTTTCCTGTTCCTGCCGCTAACGCTTCGGCTCGAAGCATGGTGGATGCTCGGCCATCTCGGCGTCGAACTGTTCTTCGTGCTGAGCGGATTCCTGATCGGCGGCATTCTCGCCGAGCAGGCATCCTCGCCGCGTTTCAGCGTCGGCGGATTCTGGACGCGCCGCTGGCTGCGCACGCTGCCCAACTATTATCTGTTCCTCGTCCTCAACATTTTCATCGCGCGCTGGACTGACGGCGCTTGGCCGCACGCAGCGCCGAACGCGCTATTCATGCAGAATTTCCTGTGGCCGCAGCCGATCTTCTTCGTCGAATCGTGGAGTCTGTCGGTCGAGGAGATTTTCTACCTCATCGCACCGCTGCTGTTGTGGGCGGGACGAGGCCGGATTCCGTCGCGCTGGGCGCCGGCGCTGGTCGTCGCGGCGATCGTCGCGCTCACCGGTGTGCGCATCGCCTACGTGATCGCCGTGAATCCGACATGGGATCTATCCGTGCGCGCGGTCGCGGCCGTGCGGCTGGATGCGATCGCCTACGGCGTGCTGGCGATGCTGCTGTGCCGGCGCAACGAACCGTTGTCGATACGCACGGTGCGCGGCATCGCATTCGCCGGAACGATCGGGCTCGCCGTCGCGGTCGCGTTGTATCTGAGCTTGCCCAAAGACACGGATTTCTTCGCGCGCACAGGCTTGTTCAGCCTGATCTCTATGAGTTTCGCGGCGTGGCTGCCGGCGGCATCGTTGTGGCGTGCAAGCGGCTTGCCGGATGTCGCCGAGCGCGTGGTGCGCCGAATCGCACGCTGGTCGTATGCGCTGTATCTGAGCCAGCTTACGACGTTGCGCGTGCTCGAAGGATTGGGTTTCGGCAAAGCCGAATCGTTTGCCGGATGTCTCGTGCAAGCCGTGCTATTCGCCGCTCTCGCCATCGGCAGCGCGGCATTCGTTTACCGATTCTTCGAAGCGCCGATCCTGCGCTGGCGCGATCGGCGCACGCGTCCGGAACCTTCGCCGACGGAAACGCTGCGCAGCGCCTGAGGCCGCGCAGCGTGTGCGATCACAAGTCGTGCAGTTCGACGTCGGTACCTTCGTTGATGCCTTCGAAAAGGAAGGTCGACAGATAGCGCTCGCCGGTGTCGGGCAACATGGCCACGATCACGTCGCCCTGTTTAGCCTGCTTAGCCACTTCGAGCGCGGCCGCGAACGTACCGCCGGAGGAGATGCCGCAGAAGATGCCTTCCTTCGTCGACAGCTCGCGCGCGGTGTCGCGCGCCTGCACGTCGGTCACCGTCACGATCTTGTCGGCGACGCTCTTGTTGAGCACCGACGGAATCAGGTTCGGCGTCCAGCCCTGGATCTTGTGCGGCTGCCATTCCTTGCCCGACAGCATCGCCGCGCCTTCCGGTTCGGTCGCGATCACTTTCACTTCCGGACGCGCGAGCTTGATCATTTCGCCGGCGCCCGTCAGCGTGCCGCCGGTGCCCCAGCCGGTGACGAAATAGTTGAGCCGCTTGCCGGCGAAGTCCTGCAGGATTTCCGGGCCGGTCGTGCTGCGGTGATACGCCGGATTGGCGGGATTGTCGAACTGCCGGGCGAGGAACGCGCCGTGTTTCTTCGCGTAGTCCTCAGCGCGCTTGATCATGCCCACGGCGCGCTCGGCCGCAGGAACGAGGATGACTTTCGCGCCCAGTGCGCGCATCAGTTTGCGCCGCTCGACGGAAAACGAATCACTCATGAAGGCGATGAATGGATAGCCTTTCGCGGCGCACACCATCGCCAGCGCAATGCCGGTGTTGCCGGAGGTCGCCTCGACCACGGCCTGGCCGGGCTTCAGCGCGCCGCTGGCCTCCGCGTCGAGGATGATGCCGACGGCCAGGCGATCCTTCACCGAGGACATCGGATTGAACGCCTCGACCTTGACGTACATGTCGATGCCTTTCGGCGCGAGGCGGTTGATCTTCACGATCGGCGTGCGGCCGATGGTTTCCAGGATGCTTTGATAGATCATCGATCACTCCTTCGAATCGCAGCCATAATCCCGATCATTGTCGGCCTCGTCCGTTTCGGAAGCCAGTGACATTTCTGCATATCTCCAGAACGCGGACCAACCCTCAATGCGCCATGCCGAACGCGTCGAGGATGAAGGCGTAAACATCGGTTACCTCGTCGATCTGCATCGTGGTCGGCTTGCCCTGGCCGTGGCCGGCACGTGTCTCGATGCGGATCAGGATCGGTTTACCGTTGGGATCGGCGGCCTGCATCGCCGCCGCGAACTTGAAGCTGTGCGCTGGGAAGACGCGGTCGTCGTGATCGCCCGTGATGATCAGCGTGGCCGGATAGTCGACGCCGCTCTTGACGTTGTGCAGCGGCGAATAGGCGCGCAGCGCGGCCAATTCGTCGGCGTTCTCGACTGAACCGTAATCGGATTCCCAGGCGCGGCCGATGGTGAAATCGCGGAAGCGCAACATGTCGAGCACGCCGACCTGCGGGATCGCGGCGGCGAACAGATCAGGACGCTGCAGTTCCGTGGCCGCGACCAGCAAGCCGCCGTTGGACGCACCGCGGATGGCCAGGCGCTTCGGCGAAGTATACTTTTGCGCAATCAGGTATTCGGCGGCGGCGATGAAATCGTCGAACACGTTCTGCTTGTGCGTCTTTATGCCTGCCTCGTGCCACTCACGGCCGTATTCGCCGCCACCGCGCAAAGTCGCCACGGCATACACGCCGCCGAGTTCCAGCCATGCGGCGACGGACGGCGAGAAGGTCGGCTGTATCGGAATATTGAATCCGCCATAGCCGTACAGGATGGTCGGGATCGAGCCGTCCAGCACGATGCCTTTCTTCGCGGTGATGAACATCGGCACCCTGGTGCCGTCCTTGCTCGTGTAGAACACCTGCGTTGTCTCGAACGGCGTTGCATCGAACGCGACCTTTGGCGCCTTGAACAACGAATTCTGTTTCGTGGTCAGGTCGAAGCGATAGATGCTCGGCGGCGTGGTGAAACTGGAAAACGTATAGAACGTTTCCTTGTCGCGCGTGCGTCCGGAAAAGCCACCGGCGGTGCCGATGCCCGGCAGATCGATCGTGCCGGCCGACTTGCCTTTCTCGTCGTAAAGCTTCACGGCGCTGTGCGCGTCCTTCATGTACTCCGAGACGAACAGGTGATTGACGACGCTGACGTTCTGCAGTGTGTCGTCGGATTGTTTGACCAGTTCCTTCCAATGCGGCTTGTCGGGATGCTTGAGGTCCACTTCGATGACGCGGTAGCGCGGCGCATCGTTGTCGGTGAGGAAGTAGAATTTGTCTTTGGTGTTGCCGAGGAACTGATAGCTCGCCTCCCACTCGCCGATCAATGTTTCGACGGTGGCTTCGGCATTCTTTTTCGCCAGATCGCGATACAGCACGAGATTCTTCGGCTCCGTGCTGCGCGAGATGCTGATGACCAGATAGCGCCCGTCATCGGTGACGCTGCCGCCGAACATCCACTCCGGCTGGTCCTTGCGCTCGTAGATCAGAAGATCATCCGACTGCTTCGTGCCGAGCCGGTGGAAATACAGTTTCTGGAATGTGTTGGCCGCCTTGAGCGCATTGCTTTTCGGTTCGTCGTAGCGGCTGTAGAAAAAACCGGTTCCGTCGCGGCGCCAGCTCGCGCCGGAGAACTTCACCCACTTCAGCACGTCGTCGGTGTTCTTCGTCGTGTCGACGTCGAGCACGTGCCACTCTTCCCAATCCGAGCCGCCGGACGAAAGTCCGTAAGCGAGGAATTTTCCGTCGTCGCTGATCGAATAACTTTTCAGCGCGACGGTGCCGTCGGCGGACAGCTTGTTCGGATCGAGCAGCACGCGCGGCGCCGCATCGAGCGACTCGGTGACATACAGCACGGACTGGTTCTGCAGACCGTCGTTGCGCGTGTAGAAATAATGCTCGCCGTACTTTTCCGGCGGGCTGAACTTCTCGTAGTTCCATACCGCGCTCAGCTTTTCGTGGATGCGATCGCGGCCCGGAATCTGCGCGAGCTTGCCGAAGGTCAGCTTGTTCTCCGCCTCGATCCAGGCGCGCGTTTCAGCCGAATCCAGGTCCTCCATCCAGCGATAGGGATCGGCGATGCGCGTGCCGTGATAGTCGTCGACCTGTGCGCCGGCTTTGGCTTTCGGATAAGCGGATTGCGTCATTGCTGTCGGCGCCGCGCTGTGCGGCTGATCGTGCTTGGCGGGCGGGTTCTGGCAGGCCGCGAGCAGCGTCGCCAGAGCGGCCGGCAGCAACAACGAGAGACGCATCGGAAACTCCATCGGAAAGACGGAGGCGCATTAAACCACCATCCGCGTTGCGGCGGACAATGGCGAAAGTTGGGTGGTTATTTGCCGCTGATGTATTTCGGACCGTCGCCGGCTGTTTTCTCGTAAACGCCGCCGCCGGCTTTCTTGTACTGCGTGAAGCCGTGTTTGGAAAAATGGCTTTCCTGCAGGAGATGCGAGCCGCCTACCGCAACGCTGGGCACGGAGATCACGCGCGTCACCGGCCCGCTGCATTGCGGGCATTGCGTGAGCGGTGCGTCGGCCATTTTCTGCAGCACGTCGAAACGCGCCGCGCAATGCGGGCACCCTTTTTCGACGGCGGCGTATTCGTAGATCGGCATGACTGGATTGTTGGACCGATGTCGGCCGATTTCAAGCCGCCGCGCCGGGTTGACTGCGCGTGCAGTCCGACATCGTCTTCCAGCGATTGACGATATCGCAGAAGATCAGCGCCGTCCGTTCGGCGTCATAGACGGCCGAATGCGCCTCGTTGGCGTTCCAGTCGAAGCCTGCGGCCTGCACGGCGCGGCTGAGCACGGTCTGGCCGTACGCGAGTCCGGCGAGCGTGGCCGTATCGAAACAGCTGAACTGGTGGAACGGATTGCGCTTGTGGTTGGTGCGCCGCACCGCCGCGTTCAGGAACGCAATGTCGAATGCCGCGTTGTGTCCGACCAGGACCGCCCGCTGGCAGCCGAATTCACGCAGCGCACCGCGGATCGGACGGAAGATCTGATCGAGCGCTTCCTTCTCCTCGACGGCGAAGCGGAACGGATGCGTGATGTCGATACCGGTGATCTCGAGCGATTTGGGATCGATGTTCGCGCCGGGAAACGGGATAACGTGCGCGGAGATGACCGGATCCGGATGCACGTAGCCGTCGTCGTCCATGCGGATGATCACGGCGGCGATTTCCAGCAGCGCATCGCGCTCGCTGTCGAAGCCGCCGCTCTCGATGTCGACGACGACGGGCAGGAATCCGCGAAAGCGTTCGGCGTAGCGATGGACCGGCTGGGACATACCGCGAGGATACGCGGCGTGTGTGCGGATCACAATTGCGGCTGGCCGCGGCAACAGCCGCCGTGATAGCGTTCCGCGACACAGGAGCGCAGCGTGGCTGAGCGGGGCACGACATTGACGACGCGCGGACGTCTCGCCTTATTCGCCATCCTCGCCGTGGCCTTGGCCTTGCGCCTCTGGGGTGCGTTCTTCGACCTGCCGTACATCTTCCATCCGGACGAGCCGGTCAATCTGCAAATCATCCAGGGCATGCTCGCCAGCCACGATCCGAACCCGCATGCGTTTTTGTATCCGTCGCTGTTGTACTACATCAATGTCGCCGCCGCGTTGCTTTTGGTGGCGCTGCCGGCTGCGCTGACCGGGCACGAGGCACAGTATCTGCAGCCGCTCAGCATCGCGATGGGCTCGACGTTTGCGCCCGACGCGAGCGCAGTGGCGATGTATCGGCTGGTATCGATCGTCGGCGGAGCACTCGCCGTTTTCCTGGTCTACCGCGCCGGCGCGCGCGCGCGCGATGCGCGGACCGGTTTGATCGCGGCAATGCTCATGGCCGTTTCGCCGCTGATCGTCGAGGATTGCCGTCACGTCACGCCCGACAGCTACGTCGTGCTGTTCGAACTGCTCACGCTGGTCGCTGCGCTGGCGATTCTGCAGTCCGGCCGGCGTTCGGCGTACATCGTCGCCGGCATCGCCATCGGTCTTGCGGCGGCGAGCAAGTACAACGGCGCTGCGGTATGCCTGTTTCCGGTTGTCGCGCACGTCGCACGCAACGGATGGTCGCCGCGCGGATTCGCGCCATTGCTGCTGGCCGCGGCACTGAGCGTCGTGACTTTTTTTGCGTGTTGCCCATATCTGCTCATCGATCATGCGCAATTCGTCAGCGATCTCGACTATCAGCGCCGCATGTATTCGACCACGCACGCCGGGATGGAAGGTCACGCACCGGGCTGGTATCTCGGCGAACTCGCGGCGACCACCGGCATCACGCTGTTGCTGGCGGTGCTGCAGGTTATCGTTGGCGTCCGACGACGCTCTTCCGCCACCTGGATCATCGCCCTGTTCGCGGTGTTGTATTTCGTGTTTATCAGCCTGTTCCAGATCCGCAACGCGCGCACGCTGCTGCCGGTGGTGCCCTGCGTGATCCTGCTGGCCTCGATGTTCGTCGCGGACCTTTCACGCGACGACGGTCCGTTGCGGAAGGCATCGATCGTGATGCGCCGTGCACTGGTTTCTCTGTGCCTGTTCGCGATGGTCGCAACACCGCTTGCGGCGACGGTTTTGCGAACGCTGCAGCTCACGCGACTCGACAGCCGCACGACGGCACGCGAATGGATCGGCGCGAACTTGCCGGAAAACTCGATCGTGGCCGTCGAATCCTATTCGCCGTACGTCGATTATCAGCGCTTTCGCGTCATCCGGACCGAGCGCGCGATCGACCGCACGCCGGACTGGTATACCGGGCAGGGCGTGAATTTCCTCGTCCTCAATCAGGGCATGTACGGCCGCTACCTGGAGCCGCCGTACGAGCACATGCGCGATACCGCCGCCTATCTCGACCTGATGAAAGCTTTCCCGCTCGTGAAACGGTTCGACGATGGCGGCTTTGAAGTGCTTGTCTACCGCGTCGGCGAGCCGCCGGCAACGCCATAACTCAGGCCCGCGCGAAGCGCCCGAACAACGCGAGCGCGACGGCGGCGGCGACCAGCACCGCACCCAGCATCGGCATCAGCATCAGGAACGGAATACCGAATACGAGACAGGCGATGCTCCACGCATAGGCATCGGCGTTGGGAGCCGGCATCGTGTCGGCCTTGAAAAATTTCGCGAGCACGAAATCGAGGCTGAGTTTTCCCGGGCCCTGGAAGATCAGCGGCAGCAGCATCACGCAGAACAGCAGCGGCAGTTTGAAATTGCCGAAACCCTTGTCGGTGATCGCGTAGCCCTTGGCCAGGTCGCTCCACATCGCGATCATGTCCGGCCAATGCACTGCCGCGGTGGCGACGAAAGTCAACACGAGCAGACTGAACGCGGCGAAGCGCGTGAACAATCCGAACACGAGCAGCACGGCGCCGCCGAGTTCCAGGTACGTCGCCATCGCCCAGCTTATGTCCGCCGGAATCTTGCTGAAGGGGAACGGGAACTTGTCCTGGATCTGCGTGAACCAGTTGTCGCCCGTGTATTTCTCGGTGCCGGATTCCCAGAATTCCCAGCCCATGATAAGACGCAGGATCAGCGGCGGAATCCACTGGCCGATGCCGCGCAGGCGTGAGGTGAGCGCTTCCCAGGCGTTCAGAACGTTGTGCATGTTTCCTCTCCCGTGGTCGATGCATCCTAGACGCATCGCCGAGCGAAACCTTACACCGTCGTGCCGAGGATCGCTTGATAATTCTTCAGTTCGGCGAGCATGGCGGCGCCCGCGTGTCGCAGCGAGGGATGGTCCATATTCTGTTCGCCGAGCAGATCGTCGATGCATTGCTGCCCGGTGCGATCGTCGTTTTGCTGCAGCCGTTCGATCAACATCGCGGTCAACGCGTTGATTTCATGGAACCGCACCTCGTCGTCGCGACCGCGCACCAATAGCAGCACGGTCGGTTCGGCGGGAGGTTCGTCCGGACGGTGATCGGGTCCGATCAAATGTACGGGAAAACGATACGCAAGCACGCAGGCGAGCGGTGACACGACCGGCACGCCGTTGAGCGGATCGCCGTTCGGATCGTGCGGGACGTCGTCGATTCTGTTCTCGTCGAGGCTGAGTGCAAGCTCCGCCCATTCGTAGTGCGCCAGTTCAAGCAGGAATGGCGGATCGCCGCGTCCTTGCTGCTGGCGCGTTTCGACGTAGCGCAGGAACTCCCGTCCGAATTCCGGGAACAGCGGCGTGTGGCATTCATGTTCGCGCAGGAAGTCGCGCGTCAGCACCAGCCAGTCGCGCTCGCCGAACAGCGTGTGGATGACGGGAAAATTGGAAGAAAGGAAATTTTCCACATTGCTGAAAACCAGGTCGCGATAGATTTCCATGCGGCGATCCTCGATGTCCGGCGGCGCCGGATTCTTCTTCGGATCGCGCAGGTGCGCGGTGAACTGGTATTGCAGCCGCCGTGTGCGGCCGGCTTCAGGCCGTGCGGACATGCGGTTCGGCGACCGTGTGCTGCGCCTGGATCACGCGGATGTGATCGAGCTCGCCGATCAGTTCCGACAGCGGCGGGAATTTGAAATCCCGTTCGAGCAGCGTCGGCAGCACACCGAAACGTGCGTAGGCGACGTCGAGCAGATGCCACACCGGATCGATCACGGCGGCGGCGTGGCTGTCGACGATCAAATCTTCTGCTTCGTTGTAATGCCCTGCTATGTGGATGTACGCGACGCGGTCGAGAGGCATCGCGTTGATGAATTGTTCGGCGTCGTAGCGGTGATTCACGCTGTTGACGTAGACGTTGTTGACGTCGAGCAGAAGATCGCAGTCGGCTTTATTCAGCACGGCGTTGGTGAAATCGATCTCGCTCATTTCCTGGCCGGGCGTCGCATACGACGACACATTTTCGACGGCTATGCGGCGGCCGATGATGTCCTGCGCGCGCGCGATGCGTTCGGAAACCCAGTCGACGGCTTCTTCGGTGAATGGAATCGGCATCAGGTCGTACAGATGCCCTTCGTCGGAACAATAGGAAAGGTGTTCGCTGTAGTGCGCGATGCCGTGCTCGTCGAGCAGGCGGCGGATCTTGTGCAGCAACGTCTCGTCGAGCGGGGCGGGACCGCCGAGCGACAGCGACAAACCATGACACACGAACGGATATTTTTCCGTGTACGCGCGGAATGTCTTGCCGAATTTGCCGCCGACGTTGATCCAGTTTTCCGGTGCGACTTCGAAGAAATCGATCGGCGCCCCGGGCGTATCCTGCAGCGGACCCAAAAGGGCCCGCCGCAGGCCGAGTCCGGCGCCCGTCACGGGTTGGCCAGGACGTTTCATCACATCAATGACCCGAACAGGAACCTTCTTTGCCTTTCTTGTCGGCCGAGCAGGAACCTTCCTTGCCCTTCTTGTCCGCGCCGCATGACGCTTCCGCACCGCTCTTGTGCGCCTTGTGGCCGGCCGCGATCTCATCGGCAGTCAGCACGCCATCGTGGTTGGCGTCCATCGCCTTGAACTGCGCTTCGTTCCAGCCGGCGGCCTTCGCTTCTTCCATCGTGATCTTGCCGTCTTTGTTGGCGTCCATTTTCGCGGCCGAGCACTTGCCTTCGCCGCACTTGCCTTCGGCACCGGCGAGCATGTAGCCCGACACGAGCGGCTTCACCGTGAACGCCGTGTTGGCCTGCGCGAGGCTGGCCAGCGCGATGGTTCCGACGAACGCGGCGCCGACGGCGAGCGTCAAGGGTTTGATCGATTTATTCGACATTGCGTGTGCTCCATGGTTGAAAGTGGCGGGTGTCTCCCCGCCGAAGTTGGACCGCTCGCGCGGCCGTTATATGACGAAACTGACTTCGCCCTCGTGCATCTCACGAATCGGTTCATCGACTCCGCGAAGATCACTCCCGACAGCGGCGACACTATGCCCGACACATTGCACACACAAGAAAATTCGGTGTTGCAATGCGCCAAGCCGTTTGTTGCGTGCGCCGAGCCGAATGCTGTTCCTCTTCGTGTGAAGACACAGTCAATCAGACGCGCCCGGGGACAAATCCTTTCAGGGATTTTTCGACACCTTCCCAACGGCAGTGGTGTCGGCGGCCAGGCCGTTCCATCCGCCGCCTAGCGCGCGCACCAGTGCCACACTGGCTTCGAGCTGGCGGTCGTGAAGGCTGAGCGCGGTGCGGCGCGCCTGCAGCGCCGCGGTTTGCGATTCGACTACTTCGAGATAGTTCACCGCCCCGTTGCGGTAACGGTCGAGCGCGAGGTCGAGCGTGCGCTCTGCGGAAACGACGGCGGCGTCTTCGTCCCGGGCTTCCTCGCCGAGCAGATTCAGCAACGCGAGATTGTCCTCGACTTGCTGGAACGCGGTAAGCGCCGCGGCGCGATAGCGTTCGCCGGCTTCGTCGAATTGCGCTTGCGCTTCCTGCTCGCGCGCGTGGCGTTTGCCGGCATCGAACAGAGTGAGAAACGCCTTGGGTCCTAGCGACCAGAAACTGTTGGGCGCGGTGAGCCAGTCGGTGAGGCCGGTGCTTTCGTAGCCGCCGGTCGCGGTCAACGTGAGCGTCGGAAAGAACGCGGCCCGCGCCACGCCGATGTTCGCGTTGGCGGCGGCGGCGCGGCGTTCGGCGGCGGCGATGTCGGGGCGGCGTTCGAGCAAGGTCGACGGCAGTCCGGTCGGCGTTTCGAGCACTGGAAAATCGACGACATCAGGCGCGATCGAGAACGACGACGCCGACGCGCCGACCAGCCGCGCGATCGCATGTTCGTACAGCGCGCGGCGTGCGCGCACGTCGGTAGCTTGCGCGCGGGCGACGTCGAGTTGCGTTTGCGCATGCGCGACGTCCAGGCCCGACGCGACACCGCCCTTGAAACGGTTGTGTGTGAGGTCGAGCGCTTTCTGATACGTGTCGACCGTATCGGCGAGCAGCTTCGATTGCGCGTCGAGGCCGCGCAAGGCGATGTAGTCGGTGGCGAGTTCGGCCTGCAGGCTCAAACGTGCCGAGGCGAGATCCGCTTCGCTGGCCTGCGCATTCGCAGTACCGGCGGCGACCGAATTGCGCACGCGGCCCCAGAAATCGAATTCGTAGTTGAGTTGTGCGCCGAGCAGGTCATCCCTGTATTCGTCCGGCTGCGAGGCGGAACGCAACGGACGCGTATCGGACTGGCGGTTGTGCGTCGCCAACGCCTGCGCGTCGACTTGCGGAAACAAACCCGCACGCGCTTCGTTCGCGAACGCACGCGCGCCGGCGTAGTGTGCGGAAGCGGCGGCGAGATCGGGATTGGCCTTCTCGGCCTGGGCTTCGAGTGCGTCGAGTTTCGCGTCGTGGAAATCGGTCCACCACTCGCCGCGCGGCGCGGCGTCGTTCGGCACGGCGGGTTGCCACGCACCGGTTTCCTTGTACGTATCGGCGATAGGCACTGCCGGTTTTTCGTACTTCGGCGCGAGCGAACAGCCGCCGAGCACGGCAACTGTGAGGATCGCGAGCGCGCGCTTCACGGCGCGGCCGCCACGGCTTTCGCGGGCGGTGCCTTGTCCGAGGTGGCGTCTTTCGGCACGTGGACGCTATCGCCTTGCGCGATCCAGTCGGGCGGACTGTCGATGATTCGGTCGGCTGGATCCAGGCCGGCGATGACTTCCACGCGCGTGCCGAAATCACGGCCCAGTTCGATGTTCTTCAGGACGACGTGATTGTCCGGTCCGACCGTCGCGACTTTCAGGCCGTGTTCGCGGAACAGCAGCGCGGTCACCGGCAACTGCACGACATTCTTCGGCGCGGGCAGATCGAAATGCACGTCGGCATACGAGCCGGCGACGAGCTTGCCTTCCGAGTTGTCGGCTTCGAGCTGCACGAGCAGCGTGCGCGACGATTCATTGATCGCCTCCGACGTGCTTACCACCGTCGCCGGATACGACTTGCCGGGCTTCTCCGGAAATTGCAGTTGCGCGGTCATGCCCCTGGTGACTTCGTCGGAATACGTCTGCGGCACGTGCACGTACACGCGCAGCTTGCGCGTGTCGGCGACACGGAAAAGTTCCCCGCCGCTGCTGCTGCCGGCGTTGATAAGTTGACCTATGTCGGTGCGGCGCGCGGTGACCACGCCGTCGAACGGCGCGACGATGCGTTTGAAGGAGGCCATCGCCTGAAGACGATCGACGTTCGCTTTTTCGGCGGCAGTGGCAGCGGCCTTGGCTTCGTAGTCGCCGTTCTTCTCGTCGGTTTCCTGCTTCGACACGGATTCGGACTTGAGCATGTCGTCCCAGCGCTGCGCGGTAAGCTTGGCGAGCTTCTCCTTGGCCTGCGCGGTGGCAAGATCGGCACGCGCCTGCGCGAGCTGCTGATCGATTTCCGGCGTCTCGATTTCGGCGAGCACGTCACCGGCTTTCACCGGCGAGCCGATGTCGACGTACCACTTCTTCAGATAACCCGGCACGCGTGCATAGATCGGCGCATCGTAATAGGCCTGCACGTTGCCGGGCAGGACCAGCTGCTGATGCGCGTCTTCGTGTTTCTGATCGACCAGGTGAACCGTGGGAATCGCGTCGGCATCGGCTTTGGTCTTGAGCGAATGATCTTCACGCACGCGCGCGAACACGCCGATGACGCCGGCGCCGATCGCGACCAGCAGTGCGACGAGGCCGACCAGCCGCAACTTTCGCGGCGAGACGCGGCGTCGTTCGGAAGTGGGTGCCGTTGGGTTCATGGAAAGCTCCGGGTCAAAGGGTGGTCGCCGCATCGGCTGTGATGGCCGGTGCGGGATAGTCGCGCCGCGAACGGCGCGGCGCGTGGACGAGACTGAAAATGGCAGGCACGAAAAACAGCGTCGCGCACGTGGCGAAAATCAATCCGCCGATCACGGCGCGGCCGAGCGGCGCGTTCTGTTCGCCGCCTTCGCCCATGCCGAAGGCCATCGGCGCCATGCCGATGATCATGGCCAGTGCCGTCATCAGCACGGGACGGAAACGGATGAAGCCGGCATCGAGCGCGGCGGTGATCGCGTCGGCACCTTCGCGCAGCCGCTCGCGCGCGAAGCTGACGACGAGGATGCTGTTCGCGGTGGCCACGCCCATGCACATGATCGCGCCGGTAAGCGCCGGCACCGACAACGTGGTGCCCGTGAGGAACAGCATCCACACGATGCCGGCCAGCGCGGCGGGCAAGGCGGTGATGATCACGAATGGGTCGAGCCACGATTGGAAGTTGACCACGATCAGCAGATAAATCAGCACCACCGCGCCGGCGAGGCCGAACATCAGGCTTGAATACGCCGTGTTCATGGTCTGCACCTGACCGCGCAATTCGACGGTGGAACCGGGCGGCACGTCTTTCGCGGTTTCGTCGAGGATGTGCTGGATGTCGGCGGCGACGGCGCCGAGATCGCGATCCTGCACGGCGCCGTAGATGTCGATGGTCGGCTGTACGTCGTAATGCGAGACGACACCTTCGCCCTGGCCGCGCGTGATACTGGCGATGCCGCCAAGCAGTTGCGTGCCGCCGCCGGAGGTCGTCACCGGAATGTTCTCGAGCTGGCTCAGCGAATCGATTCGGTACTGCGGCGTCTGCACGACGATCGGATACGACACGTGATTCTTTGGATTCACCCAGAAGGTAGGCGCGGTCTGCGCGCTGCCGGATAGTGAGACGAGCATGCTGGTGGCGACGTCGCGCTCGGTCATGCCGAGCTCGCCCGCGCGCGTGCGATCGACATCGACACGCAGTTCCGGCTGGTTGAATGCCTGCTGGATGCGCAGGTCGGCGATGCCGGCGACATGTCTGATGCGATCGAGCAGCTTCGCGGCGTATTCGCGGTTTTCGTCGCGCTTGAAGCCGATCACCTGGATGTCGATGGGCGCCGGAAGACCGAAGTTGAGGATCTGGCTGACGATGTCCGCCGGCAGGAAGGCAAACGACGCGGCCGGGTATTCGCGCGGCAACGCGTCGCGGAGTTTGGCGACGTAATCGGCGGTCGGATGGTGATCGTCGTTGAGCGAGATGAGAATGTCCGCGTCGGCCGGACCGATCGGCGCGGAATTGCTGTAGGTGATGTTCACGCCGCTGACGGGCAAGCCGATGTTGTCGACGACGGTCTTGAGTTCGTCGGCCGGAATGATGCGACGGATGGTTTTCTCGACCTGCGTGGCCAGTCGCGCGGTTTCCTCGATGCGCGTGCCGGTTTGCGCGCGCATGTGCAATTTGATCTGTCCCGAGTCGATGCTCGGGAAGAAGTTCTCGCCGAGCCATGGCGCGAGCACGAACGACGCCAGCACGACGAGGCCGAAACCGATCAGGAACATCCGGCGCCGGCCGAGCGCCATGGTCAGGAGTTCGCGGTAGATCTCACGCACGGTCTCGAAGCGGCGCTCGAACCCGCGCTGGAAACGCGACAGAAAACTCGTGCCGCCGGACATGTGCTGCGTCGGATCCTCGCGTTCGGCATCGCTGATCGGCTGATCGGTCGGCGGATGCGCGTGCACGTGAGGCTTCAGCAGATATTTCGCCATAGTCGGCACAAGTGTGCGCGACAGCACGAACGAGGCGATCAGCGCGAATACCACCGCTTCGGCCATCGGCACGAAAAGATAGCGCGCCACGCCTTCGAGGAAGAACATCGGCACGAACACGATGCAGATGCATAGCAGCGACACCAGCGCGGGCGTGACGATCTGCTTGCTGCCGTCGAGAATCGCAGACGTCACGGTCTTGCCTTGTTCCAGATGCCAGTTGATGTTCTCGATGGTCACGGTGGCGTCGTCGACGAGGATGCCGATGGCCAGCGCCAGGCCGCCGAGCGTCATCACGTTGATCGTCTCGCCGAGGGCGGACAGCATGGCCACCGACGACAGCACGGCCAGTGGAATCGATACGGTGATGATCAGCGTCGAGCGCCAGCTTCCCAGGAACAACAGGATCATGAGTCCGGTCAGCGCCGCGGCGATCACGCCTTCCCGGATCACGCTCGAGACGGCGGCTTTCACGAACACCGACTGATCGAGCAACGTAGTGAGGTCCAGTCCTTCCGGCGCACCCGCCTTGATCTTCGGCAGCAGCCGCTTGACGTGCGAGATGATGTCGAGCGTCGAGGCAGTGCCGTTTTTCAGCACCGTGGTCAGCACCGAGCGTTGACCGTCGACGAGGACGAGATTCTGCTGCGGCGAATAGCCGTCGCGCACGTGGGCGACATCGTGCAGATAAATCGTCGTGCCGTTTTCGGATTTGATCGGCAAGTCGTTCAGGCCTTGCAGGTCTTTCGGGCTGCCGTTGAGCTTGACGTTGTATTCGAACTTGCCGAGCTTCTCCGTGCCCGACGGAAGGATCAGGTTCTGCGCGAGGATGGCGGTGGTCACGTCCTGCGGCGAGAGCCCTTTCGAACGCAATGCCTCAGGTTCGAGATCGACGACGACCTGCCGGTTCTTGCCGCCATAGGGCGAGGGCACTGCCGCGCCTTCCACTTCGGCGAGTTGCGGCCGGATGAAGTTGTTGGACAGATCGAAAAGCTGCTGGTCGGTGAGCGTCTTGCTCGACAGCGCGAGCTGCAGGATCGGCACGCTCGACGCGTTGTAACTGAGCACCAGCGGCGGCGTGATGCCGGGCGGCAGGCGCTTGAGCACCGTCTGGGACACCGCCGTCACCTGCGCCAGCGCGGCGTTGACGTTGACGTCGGGCTGGAAGAAAACCTTGATGACGCCAACACCTGGCAGCGACTGCGACTCGATATGCTCGATGTCGTTGACCGAGGACGTCATCTGCCGCTCGAAATAGGTAATGACGCGATCGGACATCTCGTCGGGCGGCAACCCGTTATACGTCCAGACGACGCTGATGACGGGCAGTTTGATGTTCGGGAAGATATCGGTCGGCGTGCGCAGCGCCGCCAGCACGCCGACGATGACGATGAGGATCGCCAGGACGACAAATGTGTATGGACGGTTGAGGGCGAGGCGGATGATTCCGAGCATTGAACGTGTACTCCGGCGTGCGGCAGATCAGGCAGTCCTTTCATCTGCGCTGCAGCATGTGTCCGACAGGGTCGGCAGCCGGTGTCGCGGAAGACGCCTACGGCCATGAGGGACAAGTGCAAATTGCGTTAGTTCCCCAAAGCCGCCTGAGTATGCCGCAGAATAGGCCCCGGAAAGGCACCTACGGCATTGCAACATGACGTTTTCTACTAATGTCTAGCGGCATTCCGGTCACGGAACTGAAACATTTGCTTCATACTATTTCCCGGAAATTTAACTAATCTGCGCCCGCTGCTTAACGCGCCGGGTCGGCAATTTCCTAGTCCTGTCCCGAGGGGAATCATGCATACCCGTTTTTCTAATCCGGCTTTGTCCGACAACCAGCGGATTAACGTGGTCAATTCGAGAGGAGAATCCAACGTGAAGAAGTCGGTTTTGAGTTTGGCGGTGCTGGCAGGCATCGCGGCCGCGTCGATCGCCCAGGCGGCGGACGATACGAGCCTCACCATGTACGGCATCACCTTGTACGGCACCTACGACATTGGTGTCGCCTACCAGTCGCACGGTGCTCCGCTGAGCCAGGATTTCTATCCGGGCCTGCAGTACCTGCTCGGCAAGAGCAGTAACAAGGACATCACCTCCGTCGCTCCGAGCGGCCTGAGCCAGTCGAAGATCGGCGTGCGCGGCAAGGAAACCATCAACGACGACATCGCGTTCGTGTTCAACGGCGAGATCGGCTTCAATCCGCAGTCGGGTGCGCTCGCCGATGCGCCACGTTCGCTGATCCATAACAACGGACTCGCGCTCGCCGACCAGAAATCCGCCGGCGACGGCAGTCGCGCGGGCCAGTTGTTCAAC
The DNA here is from genome assembly GCA_963708785.1 of uncultured Gammaproteobacteria bacterium. Classification (GTDB taxonomy): domain Bacteria; phylum Pseudomonadota; class Gammaproteobacteria; order Xanthomonadales; family Rhodanobacteraceae; genus Rudaea. The sequence continues at coordinate 80,781 of CAVPTJ010000010.1, read as the reverse complement.
GGCCAGGCCTGGGCCGGACTCAGTTCGAAGGAGTGGGGCACGCTGACCTTCGGCCGTCACGTCACGCTGCTTGGCGAAACCATCGTCAAGTACGATCCGATGAACGGTTCCTACGCCTTCTCGCCGATCGGCTACTCCGGCATGACCGGCGGCATGGGCGACACCGAAGACGTTCGCCTGGATGGTTCGGCCAAGTACGTGTGGAAGAACGACATGTTCCACGCCGGCGCGCTTTACCAGTGGGGCAAGAACGATTCGAGTCCGGGCGAAGCCTGGCAGGGCGACGTCGGTTTCGATTATGCCGGTTTCGCCGTCGATGGCGTTTACGGCAGGAAGAAAGACGCCCTCGCGCTCGCTTCGCTCAGCGCCGCTCAGGTTGCCGGCAACGCCAGCGCTACGCCGCCGGTCGCTCCGCTGCCGCGCGACTCGCTGGCTGCCACGGTCTCTGACAACGAGTCCTGGACCATCGCCGGTTCGTGGACGGGCGGACCGTGGAAACTTTCGGCGGGATTCGAACACATCAAGTATTCGAACCCGGCCCTGCCGCTCACCGCCGGTTTCTCGGGTCTGGGCGGTTATCTGATCAGTGTCGTGAACAATACGGCGTTCCCCCACGACAAGACCGTCGACGTCTCGTGGGGCGGCGTGAAGTACTTGATCTCGCCGGACTTCGACGTCACCGGTGCGATCTACAACTACGACCAGAACGCTTATGGCGCGGTCAAGTGCTCCAACGCCAGCGCCGGCAATTGCAGCGGCGACCTGTGGGCCTATTCGGTCCGTTTCGACTACCGCTGGACCAAACGCTTCGATACCTACGCGGGCGCAATGTACTCGAAAGTGGAAAACGGCCTGGCCAGCGGCTACCTGAAGACCAACACGGTCGACCCGATGGTGGGCTTCCGCTTCCAGTTCTGATCTGATTCAACGCTACACGTCGAGGGGTCGGAGGACGCGAGTTCTCCGGCCCTTTTTTATGACGCTGGATGGTGGCGCGGCGCGAACACGAAAAACGCGATGACTATTCGGCCTTGGCGTCGGCGCCGTGCTCGGACAGTTGCGCGCCGAACCAGCGGTGGATGGCAGTCACCGTGCGGATGTCCGCGCTCTTAAAGGTAATCTTGCCGCCTTTGGGCACATCGGCATAGCGCACCTGGATGCGCTGCGGCTGCGCGGCGAGTTCGCTTAGGCCCGGCATCGCCGCGCCGTGCAGATGCATGGGGTCGCCGAAATTTCCTTTAGCGAACTCCGACGCCTCGTGCGCCAGGTGCTTGCGGATCATCGCGACCTGTTCGTCGTCGATGGGCTCGCGCGCTTCGACGCGCTGCTCGCCGCCGTCGACCGTCATGCGGAAAATATGCATCGTCTTCGACATGTCGAACGGCATGACCTCATGCGACATGTCGTGGACGTGCTGCTGCGGCGTATCGGCGAAGCTCGATGCAGCGAAAAGTGCGAGGGCGGCCAGGATCTTCATCGCGTCATCGTACGCCGTCGATCGTTGTCGTCCGAAGACGGCGTCTTGTGCCTGAACTCGCACAGATCGCGGATGATGCACTGCGGACACCGCGGCCTGCGTGCGACGCACGTGTAGCGCCCATGCAGGATAAGCCAGTGATGCGCGTGCAGCTTGTAGCGATCGGGCACCACTTTGTTGAGTTTGTCTTCGACCGCGCGCTCGTTCTTGCCCGGCGCCAGCCCAGTGCGGTTCGCGACGCGGAAGATGTGGGTGTCGACGGCGATGGTCGTATCGCCGTAGATCGTGTTGAGTATGACGTTCGCCGTCTTTCGTCCGACGCCCGGCAACGATTCGAGTTCCTCGCGCGTGCGCGGCACCTTGCCGCCGAAATCGTCGATGAGCCGCCGGCATGTCGCGATCACGTTCTTGGCTTTCGCGTTGAACAATCCGATCGTCGCGATATAGTGTTTCAATCCGTCTTCGCCGAGCGCCAGGATTTTTTCCGGCGTCCCCGCGACGGGAAACAATCGCCGCGTCGCCTTGTTCACGCCGACGTCGGTCGCCTGCGCCGACAGGATCACCGCGATCAGCAACTGGAACGGCGTGCGGTATTTCAGCTCCGTCGTCGGATGCGGATCGACATGCTCAAAGCGCCTGAAGATTTCTTCGCGCGTGTCTGAATTCATGCCGGATTCCCGCGCGCGGCCTTGCGCGCGCGCGAGCGCGCGACGGCGTCGCTCACCGCTGCGGTCGATGCAGCCGCCTTGCTCGCCGACAGTTCCGCTGCCGCTTCCCCGGCGTCGCGCACCAGCCGCGCATTGCGCGCGACGAATCGTGCCCGATAGTGCGGCGCGCGTTGCAGCACACTGCGCCCGTCCTCGTCCGCCGGAACCATCGCGATGCAATCGACCGGACACGGTGCGATGCACAACTCGCAGCCTGAACATTCCCGCGCGAGAATCGTATGCATCACCTTCGACGCGCCGACGATCGCGTCGACCGGACACGCCTGTATGCATTTGGTGCAGCCGATGCAGATCGCCTCGTCGATGACGGCGATCTCGCGCGGCTTTTCGATGCCGTTGGCCGGATTGAGCGGTTTGCGCGCGCGCGCCAGCAACGCCGCCAGCAAGCCGATGCCCGCTTCGCCGCCGGGTGGGCATTGATTGATCTGCGCAGTGTCGTCGGCTATCGCCTCGGCATACGCGCGGCACGCCGGATAGCCGCAGCGTGTGCATTGCGTCTGCGGCAACAGCGCATCGATGCGCGCGGCGAGCGAAGTCTCGGACATCGGCAAATTGTCGCGGTTACGTCTCGGAAAGGCGATAGCCGACGCCGATCTCCGTGAGCAGATGCAGTGGCCGCGCCGGATCGTCCTCGATCTTCTGACGCAGGCTGCGCATGTAGATGCGCAGATAGTGCGGCGATTCGGTGTGCGCCGCACCCCACACTTCGCGCAGCAGTTGCCGGTGCGTGAGCACCTTGCCGCGATGCGCGATCATCGCCGCGAGCAGCTTGTATTCGATCGGTGTGAGATGGATTTCTTCGTCGCCGCGCTGCGCACGGCGCGCGGCCAGGTCCACGACCAGCGTTCCGATTTCCACGCGCGATTGCGCATCCGCACCGGCCTGCTCGGAGCGATGCCGCAACGCCACGCGCATGCGCGCCAGCAGCTCTGCGACGCCGAAGGGTTTGGTCAGGTAATCGTCCGCGCCGAGATCGAGCGCACCGACCTTGTCGCTTTCCTGACTGCGCGCCGATAACACGATGATCGGCCGCCGGAACCATTCGCGCAGACGCCTGATCACCTCCAGCCCGGACATGTCCGGCAAACCCAGATCGACGATGACCACATCGGGTTGCCGCGTCGTCGCCAGACGCAATCCGTCCGCTCCGTTGTCGGCGCACAGCGGCGCGTATTCGTGCGCCTCCAATGCCGCCGTGAGGAAGCGCTGGATCTGCGGATCGTCCTCGACGATCAGTACTGTCGCACGCGGCGCGTTCATGCGGTGGACGGATTCGGATCGAGCGGCAGGCTGAAGCGGAACTCCGCGCCGCCTTCGGCGAGATTGCGCGCACTGATCTGCCCGCCGTGCGCTTCCACGATCGTCTTGCAGATGGTGAGGCCGAGTCCAAAACCGCTTTGCGCGGCTTCGCGCCGGCCGCGATGGAACTTGTCGAATACCAATTGTTCCTCGCCCGCCGGCAGTCCGGGTCCGCTGTCGGCGACGCTCACTTCCATCACGGCCGGCCACGCCTTCACCGTGATGCGGATCGGCGAACCGGGCGGCGTGTGCTTGATCGCGTTCTCGATCAGGTTGTACAGCACCTGTTCGATCATCACCTCGTCGCAGCGCACCAGAGGCAGGTCGTCGGGAATCTGCAGGCGCACTTCGCGCTGACCCAGGGCCTCGCGCAACCGGCCAAGCACCGCGCCGATCACTTCGTCGAGCGCCACCCATTCCCGTTTCAGTTCGATCGGGCCGGAGGTCAGCCGCGTCAGGTCGAGCAGATTTCCGACCAGCCGATGCAGGCGCTGCGATTCGTCGAGCGTGGAGCGCAGCAATTCGCGACGCCGTGCGGGATCGAGGTTGTCCGCGGCGTCGTCGAGCAGCGTCGAGGTCGCGCCGATGATGCTCGCCAGCGGCGTGCGGAAATCGTGGGAGATCGAAGCGAGCAATGTGCTGCGTAGCTGCTCGGAGGCAATCTGGGTATCCGCCGACTGCGCCACCTGCGCGAGCTGCACGCGCTCCATCGCGATCGCCGCCTGGTTGACGAGCGATTCGAGCAGATGCATCTGTTCCGGGATGCTCAGTTGCCGCGCATCCTTCGGGCGCAGGCCGAGCACGCCGATGCAGCGGCGCAGCGCGTTCAGCGGCAGGTAGATCGCATCGGCGCTGGCCAGCGTGTCGGTGCCATGCCCGGATTTCTGGCGATGGTCGTAAGCCCACTGCGCGATGCCGAGATCGTTGCCGGGCACCGGATAGCGCGCCTCGGATTTCGACGGCGTTCCGCGCGTGCAGAAATGCGTCGGGTCGAGGAGATGGCCGTCGTCATCCGGCAACAGCACCGCGGCCTGGCCTTCGATCGCCGTGGTGACGTGGCGCACCAGAATCGCGCTGATCTCCGCCAGATCGAGCCGTTGCGAAAGCTCGCGGCTCAACGCGTACAACTCGCCGGCGCGCCGTTCACGCTGCTGGGCCACACGCGCCTGATGTTTGCCGCGCGCGGCCAGCGAACTGATGATCAGGCCGGTGGCGATCATCACGCCGAACGTGATGAGGTACTGCGCGTCGGAGACCGCGAACGAATACAGCGGCGGCACGAACAGGAAGTCGAACGCGGTCACGCCAAGGACCGCGGCGAGCACCGAAGGCCCGCGTCCGAACCACACCGCCACGAGCACGATGCCGAGCAGATACAGCATCACCAGGTTGCTCAGTTCGATGCGCCCGAACAGCAGCGAGCACAACGCCGTGATGGCGAGGATCACACCGACGGCTTTCAGGTATTCCGGCCACCGGCTCGAACGCTGCAACGCGCGCGGCGGACGCACCGTCGGTGCGCCGGGTTCGCCGCTGATCACATAGACATCGATGTCGCCGCTGTTGCGCGCGATCTCGTCGACGAGCGAGGGCCGCAAGCGGTCGCGCCAGCGCGGCCGGCTCGGCTTGCCGACCACGATCTTGCTGATGTTGTGTGCGCGCGCGAAATCGATCAGCTCGCCGGCAACGCTTTCGCCGCTCAGGTTTTCGGTCTGCGCGCCGAGCGACTCGGCGAGCTTGAGCGTCTGCAATACGCGATCGCGCGCCACGCGCGGCAGCCGCACCAGGTTCGGCGTTTCCACATAGACGGCCATCCACTCCGAATGCAGGGCCACCGCCATGCGCCGCGCGGCACGCACCAGACGTTCGGACAACGGATCGGGCCCGACGCAGACCAGGATACGGTCGCCCGCGGCCCACGTATCGCGGATCGCATGGCTCTGGCGATATTCGCGCATTGCCGCGTCGACGCGATCGGCCGTCGCGCGCAGCGCGAGCTGGCGCAGCGCGATGAGATTGCCTTTGCGGAAAAACGAGTGCAGCGCATGACGCACTTTTTCGTCGACGTAGACCTTGCCTTCGCGCAGCCGTTCCAGCAGTTCGTCGGGCGGAAGATCGATCAGCTCGACTTCACCGGCGCTGTCGAACACCTTGTCCGGCACCGTTTCGCGCACGTGCACGCCGGTGATCTGCGCGACCACGTCGTTGAGGCTTTCGATGTGCTGTACGTTGACGGTTGTGTAGACGTCGATGCCGGCGTCGAGCAGTTCCTCGACATCCATCCAGCGTTTCACGTGCCGCGCGCCGGGATGATTGGTGTGCGCGAGTTCGTCGACGACGACCACCTTCGGCGCACGCGCCAGGCACGCGTCGAGATCGAATTCGGTGAGCTCGATGCCGCGATGTTCCAGACGCAGGGGCGGGAGGATTTCCAGTCCGTCGAGCAACGCCTCGGTTTCCGGCCGGCCGTGCAACTCGACATAGCCGACGATCACGTCCACGCCCTGAGCCTTCAGCTCGCGTGCGGCACCGAGCATCGCGTAACTTTTGCCGACACCAGGCGCGGCGCCGAAGAAGATGCGCAGGTTGCCGCGACGCGCCCGGCGTTCGGCGTGCTGGACGTGCGCCAGCAATGCATCGGGGTCGGGGCGTTGATCGGCGGTACTGGGCATGACATGCGCTCTGGCGCGCGCATCATGCCGCAAACGCGGCGCATGTTACCACCGCGAATCGAGCAGCAGATTGAGCTTGAGCACATTGACGCGCGGCTCGCCGAGCACGCCGAACTGGCGATCTTCCGTGGCCTGTGCGATGAGTGCGGCGATGTCGGTCTCGTTGCGTCCGCGCGCGCGGGCGACGCGCGCGAGCTGATAGTGCGCGGCGGCGGGTGTGATGTGCGGATCCAGTCCGCTGCCGGACGCCGTGATCAGATCGACCGGAACCGGCATCGTGTTGGCGGGATCGGCGGCGCGCAGCGCCTCGATGCGTTGCTTGACGGCGACGGTGAGCGCGGCATTGGTCGGCCCGAGATTCGAACCGGTCGATGACGCGGAATTGTCCGCGAATGGCGCCGTCGCCGATGGCCGGCTCCAGAAATATTTCGCATCGTCGAACGGTTGTCCGATCAGTGCCGAACCGAGCGGCTTGCCGCCGCGTTCGATCACGCTGCCGTTGGCGGCGTGGCGGAACAGAAGCTGGGCGACGCCGGTCACCGCGAACGGATAGGCCACGCCGGTGATGACGGTCATCATCAGCAGCAACAGCGTCGCTTGTCGTATCAGCCTGATCATCGGAATGCTCCGCCGGCAATTGTGGATTTGTGGACAATGTCAGAAATGGAAGATGACGTCGCCCGACAGGATCGTCTCGTTCGACTTGTTGGGCGCGATGCCGCGATTGGAATTGCCGTTGAACGCGTTGCCGTCCATCGAATGGTAGAAGGCGATTTCCGGACGCACTTCGACCTGCGGCGAGAACCAGTGCTGCCAGCCGACGGCGAAGGTTGCATAACGCGTCGCAACACCCGTGCGCTGGCCTTGCCGGTCCCAGTAGAACTCCGGACGGATCGAGAAGTTGTTCAACGGATCGGGGCTGTAGTTGAGGTAGGCGACGGTCGCGGTGACTTCGGCCTTGCAGGTCAGCACCGCCGCATTGGAGCAGATCGCCAGGTCCGGCGCGTTGAAGGGCAGGTACTGCGAGGAGAACGGCGCACCGCCGTTGGCGTAGATCGTCTGCACGTCGCTGTTGAGCGCGTTCGGCACGCGTTTCTGGAACAGGTCGTAGGCTTCGTATGAAATGTGCCAGTGCTCGTTGAACGTGTGATAGAACGTGAAGCCGTACCACTGCAGGTTGTTGTAGCCGTAGCGGCCGGAGTTGATCGCGTCGGCGCAGGGCATGATGTCCGTCTTGCCGTCGTCGGTTTCGTAGCGGATGCACGCTGTCACCGAAGGCATCGAGCCGGGATCTTTCTTGAACGTCGCGTTCGGGTAGAGCGGGTTGTAACCGTAGTCGCCCGGTCCGCTGCCCGGAATGTTGGGATACGGATTGTCGCGGCGTTCGCTCAGATGCGTCGGCCACGCTTCGGTGCCGACGTTGACGCCGAGCTGCACGATCCAGTTGTGATTGAGCGCGAGCGAACCCTGCAGACCCGTGTTCGTGTAGTTGTCGAACGAATAGGTCATCGAATGCGTGTACATGTAGTTGTTCGGCGCGAGCTGCGCTTCGATGTCGGGCACGGAGATGTAGCGGCCGAGGCGAAGCATCAGCCCGTCGGCGATGTACGGAACGAAAAGTTCGCCGTACATCATCGGCAAATCGTAGCCGTTGACGTCGTTGCGCTTGAGCAGTTGATAGCTCGCAAAACCATAGGCGGTGGTGTAGCGGTAGTCCACGCCGTAGATCGCCGCAATGCGCAGGCCCCAGTCGATGTGATCGGTCTGCACGGTATCGGGCAGACGCTCGAGATAGAGCACGGCCTGATCCAGTTGCACGGTGTTGGGCGTATACAGATACGCCGCCGGCGCATTGCCGCCCGGCTTCGTGGAACTGGTACTTACGTTGCCGCCGACATTGAGCCAGCCGTAGATCTGCAGATGGTTCGCGCTGAGCCATTCGCCGAAGCTCGTGTTGGCGAGCGCGTTCATCAACGGGCTATCCGCCGACGCGGGGCGCGTAACACCCATCGCGGTGGCGCCGCCGTACGGCCATTCGGTGAAGGGCATCGGCGGCGTGGTCTGCGAAGCGGGAGGCCAGTCTTCGCGGCGTGAGGGCGGGGCTTTGGGATCGGCAGGCGCTGAAGCCTGACCCCACTCCAGCTTGTAGTAGTTCGTCAGCCGCTGCCAGAAACCCGCGCCGAGATAATCGTTGAAGCAGTCGAAATTCTTGTATGGATCGCACGTCTGCGTTGGCGCCGTGCCGGTGGTTGCGACTTGCGCCGACACCGTCCCCGTCGATGACAGCAAGCCCAGCGCCGACGCGAAGGCAAGGCGACCGAGCTGTCGCGGGTGACGTCCGTGTACTTGTCCAATCTTATTCATGGAATCAGTTCCCAGTGTTCACGCCAGTCCGAAAAGGACTAGCAACAAATCGATGATCTTGATGCCGACGAACGGCACGATGAGACCGGTGAGTCCGTAGACCAGCAGATTGCGCCGCAGCAACGCACCGGCACCGAGGGCGCGATAACGCACGCCGCGCAGGGCCAGCGGAATCAGGAAGATGATGATCAGCGCGTTGAAGATCACCGCCGACAGGATCGCGCTGCGCGGCGTGGCCAGATGCATCACGTTGAGCGCGTTCAGCGCCGGATAAGTGCTTGCGAACGCCGCTGGGATGATCGCGAAATATTTGGCGACGTCGTTGGCGATCGAGAACGTGGTCAGCGAACCGCGCGTGATCAGCATCTGCTTGCCGATCTCGACGATCTCGATGAGCTTGGTCGGATTGGAATCCAGATCGACCATGTTGCCGGCTTCCTTCGCTGCCTGCGTGCCGGTGTTCATGGCCACGGCAACGTCGGCCTGCGCGAGCGCGGGCGCGTCGTTGGTGCCGTCGCCGCACATGGCGACAAGGCGGCCTTCGGCCTGGATGTCGCGGATGAGTTTGAGTTTTGCTTCCGGCGTCGCCTCGGCGAGGTAATCGTCTACGCCCGCCTCGGCGGCGATCGATGCCGCCGTGAGCGGATTGTCGCCGGTGATCATGATCGTGCGGATGCCCATGCGGCGCAGTTCGATGAACCGTTCGCGGATGCCGCCTTTGACGATGTCCTTGAGTTCGATAACGCCGAGCGCGACGTTGCCGTCGGCGACGACGAGCGGCGTCGAACCTTGTTTGGCCACGCTTTCCGCGACACGCTTCACTTCAGCCGGCAATCCGCCGCCGAACGCGAGGAGATATTTCTCGATCGCATCGACCGCGCCCTTGCGGATCCTGCGCGTGCCAAGATCGACGCCGCTCATGCGCGTTTGCGCGGTGAACGGCACGAACTGAATATGTTCTTCGCCGACGTCGCGTTCGCGCAGTCCGAATTTTTCCTTCGCCAGAACCACGATGCTGCGGCCTTCCGGCGTTTCGTCGGCCAGCGAAGCGAGTTGCGCGGCATCGGCAAGTCTGCGCGCATCGACACTTGGCGCCGGATGAAATGCAGACGCCTGACGGTTGCCGAGCGTAATCGTGCCGGTCTTGTCGAGCAGCAGCACGTCGACATCGCCCGCCGCTTCCACCGCGCGGCCCGACATCGCGATCACGTTCGCCTGGATCATGCGATCCATTCCGGCGATTCCGATCGCCGACAACAATCCCCCGATTGTGGTTGGGATCAGGCAGACGAGCAGTGCGACCAGCACCGTGATCGTGATCGGTTCGCCACGGCCGGCCGCGGCCACGCTGAACAGCGAATACGGCAGCAACGTCGCGCACGCCAGCAGGAAGATCAGCGTGAACTTGGCCAGCAGGATGGTCAGTGCGATTTCGTTGGGCGTCTTACGGCGGCTGGCGCCTTCGACCATCGCGATCATGCGATCGAGAAAACTTTCGCCTGGATTGCGCGCGATGCGCACCACGAGCCAGTCCGACAGCACGCGCGTGCCGCCGGTGACCGAACTGCGATCGCCGCCGGATTCGCGGATCACGGGCGCCGATTCGCCGGTGATCGCGCTTTCGTCGACGCTGGCCGCGCCCTCGATCACTTCGCCGTCGCCGGGAACAGCATCACCGGCTTCGATGAGCACGATGTCGCCGGCGCGCAGTGAGTTGGCGTCGGTCACTGTCACCGCGGATGTGCGATGCGTCGAGGCGAGTTTCTTGGCGACAACATCGCGCCGCGCACCGCGCAGCGAGGCGGCCTGCGCCTTGCCGCGGCCTTCGGCAATCGCTTCGGCGAAATTCGCGAACAGCAGCGTGAACCACAACCAGATCGCGATCCAGAAGATGAAACCTGCCGGTGCTTCGCCGTGGCCGCGCAACGCCTGGATCCACAAGCCTGTCGTGGACGCGCTGCACACGAACACGACGAACATTACCGGATTGCGGAACTGCCGCATCGGCGACAATTTGCGGAATGCGTCGAGTACCGCCGGACGGATCAAGTCCGCCGTCAGGGTGGACCGCGATGTCGTCATGATTGCGCCATCAGGTATTCGGCGATCGGCCCAAGGGCGAGCGCCGGCAGGAAAGTGAGTGCGCCAATCACGACGACGGTGCACGCCAGCAGCACGATGAACAGAGGCGTGTGCGTCGGCAGTGTGCCGGCGGATTGCGGCACGTGTTTTTTCGCAGCGAGCGATCCGGCAATAGCGAGCATGCCGATCGCCAGCGGAAAACGCGCGAGGAACATGCACACGCCGAGCAGCGTGTTCCAGAACGGCGTGTTCGCGCTCAGTCCTGCGAACGCGCTGCCGTTGTTGTTTGATGCCGACGACAATGCGTAGAGGATTTCGCTGAAACCGTGCACGCCCGTGTTGGCGATGCCGGCGACACCGTCCGGCGCGAGCACGGCGATCGCCGTGCCGATCACGACCAGCGCACACGGGATCAGCACGACGAGACTGGCCATCTTCATCTCGTATGCTTCGATCTTCTTGCCGAGGTATTCCGGCGTGCGGCCGACCATGAGTCCAGCGATGAACACGGCGACGACGGCGAACGCGAGCATGCCGTACAAGCCCGATCCGACGCCGCCGAAGATCACCTCGCCAAGCTGGATCAGCCACATCGGCACCAGACCGCCGAGCGGCGTGAACGAATCGTGCATCGCGTTGACCGAGCCGTTCGACGCGGCGGTCGTCGCCGTCGCCCAGACGGTCGAGCCGACGATGCCGAAACGCACCTCCTTGCCTTCCATGTTGCCGCCGGCCTGTGCGATCGAGGAGACCTGATCGACCGGCAACGACGACAGCGCCGGATTGCCCGCCTGTTCGGCCGCCGTGCATGCGATGAGCAGCGGCACGAAGATGACGAACATCGTCGCCAGCAACGCCCAGCCCTGGCGGCGATCGCCGACCATCGCGCCGAACGTGTAGCACAGCGCGGCGGGGATGAGCAGGATCGACAGCACTTCGAGGAAATCCGACAGCGGTGTCGGATTCTCGAACGGATGCGCCGAATTCGCGTTGTAGTAGCCACCGCCGTTGGTGCCGAGCTGCTTGATTGCGATCTGCGACGCGGCCGGTCCGAGCGGCAACGATTGTTCGGTGACGCTGGATTGTTTCGTCGTTTCGTTGCCGTCGGCATCCTTCACCGTTTCGGTGGCCGTGGTCGCCTGCAGCAGCGGTACCGACGCATACGGCGCGAAGTTTTGCGGCACACCTTGCGAGACCAGCACGAGGGCGAGCACGAACGACAGCGGCAGCAGGATGTACAGCGTCGTGCGCGTCAGATCGACCCAGAAATTGCCAATGCCCTGCGCGCTCTTGCGCACGAAGCCGCGGATCAGCGCGATCAGCACCGCGATGCCGGTCGCGGCCGACAGAAAATTCTGCACGCCAAAGCCCAGCATCTGCGTGAGATAGCTCATCGTCGATTCGCCGCCGTAGCCTTGCCAGTTGGTGTTGGTGGCGAAACTGATCGCGCTGTTCATCGCCGAGTCCGCACTCACCGCCGGCATGCGCTGCGGGTTCAGCGGCAACCACTGCTGTACGCGCTGCAGCGCATAGACGAACAGAACGCCGATCACGTTGAACACGAGCATCGCGACGGCGTAGCGGCGCCAGGTCATGTCTTCCTCGTGCACGCCGGCGATGCGGTAGATCGCGCGCTCGACCCGTGCGCCGACGCGGGTGACGCGGTTCGGCGCGTCGTCGAACACCAGCGCCATGTACGCGCCGAGCGGCTTCACCAGCAGCACCAGCACGCCCAGGAACAAAGCGATCTGGACGATGGCGTTGCCGCTCACTCGAACCACTCCGGTTTCAGCAGCGCCACGACGAGATACAGCGCCAGCACGAACGCGACGACACCGGCGATCACGTACAGGCTGTTCATTTGCGCGGCTCGACGAGAACTGCGCAGCCGAGCAGGAAACCGTACGTCGCCAGCGCCAGAACGGCGAGGAGAATCAGATAGACAAAGTCCATGCGAGCGATCCGCTAGTGCGAAGCGGCCACTCTAGGCAGGCGGATATATGGACGGTGTAGGAAACGGCGTCGCGTGTATAAAAATCGCGTAAAGATTCAGCCCAGCGACGCAGTGGCGCTCGCGTGCATGCGATTGAGCGCCGCGTATGAATAGCGCCTCGCATCGCGCCAGCGATGTCCGCAGTTATCGCAAAGGTAGCGGCGTTTCAAATACGCGATCGCGAGCAACGGCAGTGTTACCGAGGCGAAAAGTATGATGACGAACCGCAAGAACTGTTGCGCTTCCGATGGTCGGCCATAAAAGAGGAGCGGCAGCTGCATCAGTGGCAACACGATGTAGAACGCGAAGACCCATCGACGCGGACGCGGATCATCTCGATACGTCGACGACGAACAGACGGGGCACGGCGTGTCGGTAGCGTCGGACAACGCCGGTTTTGCCTCCCGGTAGGCACGGATGATCTCTCCGGCGGAGCCGACGTCCTCGTCGGGAACGAGAATGCGATAGCCGCCATACGCGATCGCCTTGAACCAGTCCTGGCGAACGAAGTCCGTATCGAACGCGTAGGCGTCGATGCCGTCGGCGCGCAGCAGGCCGACGATGATGTGGGCTTCCGGCAGATCGAACGTCGTATCGATCCGTCGCAAAGACATTACGGCTTACTCGATCTGTCGAGCCAGATTTCCAGACCCTGCGCGTTCAACTCGATGTCCATCTCCAGTAGATGGTGGATTTCGCCGGGCGTCATTGCGCAGCCGTGCGCTTTCGCGCGACCGACGTACAAGTCGGTAAGCGCACCCTTGATGCGGTCATGTCGTTGCGCGTCGCGGGCGTTGGCCTGCGCGATCCCGACCATCGCGTCGATCTGGCGGTGCAGGTCGTCGGCACAGCGGCGCACGTCGTCGATACGGCCGAAATGGGTGAGGAACATCTGCGTCGGGTCGAAGCCCAACATGCGATCGATCGAGGCATGCAGCGCATCGGGTTCGAACTGCACCGGCGACGTGGTCGGCAGGATGAACGGGCCGCGATCGGTGTCGAACTCGCGATACGAAAGGCCGAATGTGTCGCCGGTGAAGAACGCACGGCTTTTCGCATCGTGGATGACCATGTGGTGGCGCGCATGGCCCGGGGAATCGATGCAGCGCAGCGGCCGACCCGCCAATTCGACGACGTGGCCGTCAGCGGCGACGTCCACGCGCGCAGCATCGATCGGCAAGATCGCGCCGTAGCTGCGTTCTATTTCTTCCGCGCCGTAGACAGCCGTTGCGCCGGCGATGAGTCTGGACGGATCGATCATGTGCGGCGCGCCGCGCGGATGAATCACGGCGCGCGCGTTGGGCAACTTCGCCATCAGCGCGCCGGCGCCGCCGGCGTGATCGAGGTGCACGTGGGTGAGGATGAGGTAGTCGACATCGCCCACGTCGAGATCGTGCTCACGCAGCGCATCGAGCAGACGCGGCACCGAATACTGCGTGCCGACATCGATGAACGCCGCGCGTCCGTTCTCGACGATCAAATAGGCGGCATCGAAATCCGGACGAAAGAAACCGGTGTCGATGGCGCCGATGCCGTCGCCGCAGTCGATCACAGTTTGCTCTCGGCGAATTCGAGATTCTTTTGCACGCGCGGCTTCTCGTTCTCCGGCAGACCGGGATCGGCCAGCAGTTCGCGGCACAGGCGCGCGCTCAGCACGAAGTCGCCGCACCAGTACGCCGCGATCGACCATTCATCGCGTGCCCGCCATTGATAAGCGGAATGGTCGACAAACAGGAGATCCTCGTTGGGCTTGAGAGCCGAGGCGATCTCGCCGAACTGTTTCGCCAGGTGCCAGCGTTCGTGCAAACGGAAGAAACGCGCCGCTTCGCAGGCCGCGTCGGCGCGCGACGGGCGGAAATCGAAGGCGTCGAGATACGCGGCGGCCACCTCGGCATACGGCGCTCCGACCTGTTCTTTCAACCGGCCGAGCTGCAATTTGGAATAGTATACTTCTTCGTACCAGCCGCCCATGGCGACTCGTTGTTCGTACGCGGCGATCGCTTCCTGCGGGCGCAGCGCGTCGCGCAGGCTTTGCGCGAGGTAGAACGCGTAGCGTGCGTTGTCGGGTTCTTTGGCCAGTGCGCCGCGCAAGAGTTCGGCGTCCTTGCTGAATTTTTCCTGTTGCGAGAGCTGGCTGCGCGCGCCGTCGGTGAACACGCGGATGCGCAGTCCCGGCAAATAAACCGCCTCGGCCAGACGCGGCGAGACGAGCACTTCGTGCAGCACGCCTTTCCATTCCCACTGCTCGTCGAGTTTCACCACCGCGATGCGGCGATAGCGCATGTCGTGGAAAATCAGTTCGAGCAGATATCCCGGCGCTGTCGTCGCGGACGGCCATGCGAAACCAGGCTCGGCTTCGAAAATCTCGTCGGCATCGATGATCAGCGCGAACTCGCCGTGACGCTTGGACAGTTCCAGCGCCTCGTTGCGGTTGTGTGCGAAATCGACCCACGGACGTTCGATAAGTTCGCCCGGAACATCGGCCATGACGCGGCGGATGATGTCCTGCGTGCCGTCGGTCGAGCCGGTGTCCGAGATCGCCCAGGAATCGATGAACGGCTTGGCCGATCGCAGGCATCGTTCGATGACCCGCGACTCGTTCTTGACGATCATGTTGAGGCAGATGCGCATCGCGCGATTATGCCTCAGCGATTACTTCACCGGCATGCCGGGCTGCGCGCCGTCGTCGGCGTCGAGCAGGAACAGTTCGCCGCCGCCGCTGCCGGCCGAGAGAATCATGCCCTCCGACACACCGAACCGCATCTTGCGCGGCGCCAAGTTGGCGATGAACACGACCTTGCGCCCGACGAGTTTTTCCGGCGACTGGTACGCGGCGCGGATACCCGAAAAAATCTGCCGTTTGCCGAGATCGCCGGCATCGAGCTCGAAGCGCAGGAGCTTGTCGGAGCCGTCGACGAATTCGCAGGCGAGCACTTTGGCGATTCGCAGATCAAGCTTTGCGAAATCGTCGATGGACACAGTACCCAACGTATTCACGGCCGCACTGGCGATCTCCGCGTTCTTGCCCCCGCTGGCGGGAGAGGATTGGGGTGAGGGTGGCGCGGAACCTTGCAACGATTCTTTGGAATTTTCGATCATGGCATCAATTTGTTTTGCGTCGATGCGCGCTAAACGCGTTGAAAATACTCTGACGGCAACGCCCAGCAACGGACGGGCAGCATCAGCAAACCTGAAGTGAAAAGTTCCCAGAAAATTATATGCAACTGTAGAAACGAGTGCAGGCGTCAGCGGAAACAAATAGATAGAAATTAGTCGGAAGAGGTTCACGCCGAGAGTGCAGATGACTTGCAATTCATCGCGACGCGATTCGTCCCTGGCGACGATCCACGGTGCACGTTCGGCAATGTAGCCGTTCGCTCTATCAGCTACCTCGACCAGCAACCGGCACACTGACGAAAACTCACCGCTTTCAAATAGCGATTCGCACTCGGCAAGCTTCGTGGCCGCATCGTCGTAGATTTGCGATTCCAGTGGTGGAAGTTGACCGACAAGCTCGCCGGCAAAAAACTTGTGCAAAAAGCCTTCTGTTCGACTGGCAATATTTACCCACTTCCCGACCAGGTGCGAATTCACCCGCTCCTCGAACGCCTTCAAATCCAAGTCGACATCAACCGGCGCCGCACTCAACATCGTTGCAAAGTAATAGCGTAGATAATCCGGATTCAATCCCGCATCCAGATACGTCCGCGCCATGATGAACGTCCCGCGCGACTTCGACATCTTCTCGCCGTTCACCGTCAGATAGCCGTTGACGTGCAGCGCATCCGGCACGCGCATGCCCGCGCCTTGCAGCATCGCCGGCCAGAACAGTCCGTGGAAATTCACGATGTCCTTGCCGATGAAATGATGCATTTCGCGCGCGAGGCCGTCCTTGCCGACGGAACCCGGCCGCATGAACTCGTCGAAGTACGCGTCGCCCAACGTGCCGCTCGTCGCGCAGTATTTCTTGAACGACGCGAGATAGCCGACCGGCGCGTCGAGCCACACATAGAAGAATTTGCCAGGCGCATCCGGAATCGGAAAACCGAAGTAGGGCGCATCGCGCGAGATGTCCCAGTCGCGCAGGCCGCCTTCAGCGTCGAGCCATTCCTTGAGTTTCGCCTTGACCGACGAGTGCGCGACATCGCCATCGAGCCATTGGCGCAGGAAGTCGGTGAAATCGCCCAGTTTGAAAAAGTAGTGCTCCGAATCGCGCAGCTCGGGCGTGGCGCCGGAGACGACGGATTTCGGATCGATCAGATCGGTCGGCGTATACGTCGCGCCGCAGTTTTCGCAGTTGTCGCCGTATTGATCCGGCGTGCCGCAGTTCGGACACGTACCTTTTATGTAGCGATCCGGCAGGAACATCTGCTTGACCGGATCATAGAACTGCCGCACGGCGCGCGTGGCGATGTGGCTCGGCTTCGCATCGCGCAGCGCGAGATAAATCGTCTCCGCCAGTTCTTTGTTCTCCGGGGAATGCGTCGTGTAATAGTAATCGTGATCGACGCCGAACTCCTTGAAATCGCGCTTGTGGCCGATTTCGATTTCGGCGATGAAATCCTCCGGCGTCTTCCCGGCCTTCTCGGCGGCAAGCATGATCGGCGTCCCGTGCACGTCGTCGGCGGCGACGAAATGGACGTTATCGCCGGCCATGCGGCGCGCGCGAACCCAGATGTCGCTCTGGATGTAGCCGAGCAGGTGGCCGATGTGCAGCGGGCCATTGGCGTAGGGCAGGGCGTGGGTGACGAGGATTTCGCGCGCCGTCATGCGTTTCCGGATTTCCATAACCAGCGGTGATTATCGCATGCGTTGCGCTGGGTCATCGCGCGGCCTTAGTCTTGACGCTTTCGATCACGGGGAAATCGCATGAGTGTTCGCCGTTTCGTCGTCCTCGCGCTGTGCGCGGGCCTTTCCACCACGGCCATGGCGCGCGACGCGGCGCCGGATCCCGCCACGCGCAAGCTGGCGTTCGATATCTTCAAACAACTCATCGAAATCAACACCACCGATTCGGTCGGCAATGTCACGACCGCGTCGGAGGCGATGGCCAAGCGACTACTCGATGCCGGATTCGCGCAGAAGGATATCGTCATCGACGGTCCTAACGACCGCAAGAAAAACCTCGTCGTGCGCTATCACGGCAGCGGCAAGGCCAAGCCGATCCTGATGATCTGCCATCTCGATGTCGTCGAGGCGCGCCGCGAGGACTGGACCACCGATCCGTTCCAGTTCGTCGAGAAGGACGGCTTCGTCTACGGCCGCGGCACTCAGGACGTGAAAAGCGGCGACGCGATCCTCATCGCCACGCTCATCCGCTTCAAGAAGGAAGGCTTCGTGCCGGATCGCGATCTGATCGTCGCGCTGACCGCCGACGAAGAAGGCGGCACATCCAACGGTGTCGACTGGTTGCTCAAGAACCGGCGCGATCTGATCGACGCGGAGTACGTGCTGAATCCGGATTCCGGCGGCATCGATTCGGAGAACGGAAAGGTGGTGAGCATCCAGCTCGGCGCCACCGAAAAACTGTATGCCGACTACATGTTCGTCGCCACCAACCCCGGCGGGCACAGCTCGTTGCCGCGGCCGGACAACGCGATTTATGAATTGAATGCGGCGCTCGACAAGTTGCACGATTCGCCGTTTCCGCCCGAGTTGAACAGCGTCACGCGCGAATTCTTTGCTCGCGACGCGAAGATCGAACCGAAGGATGTCGCCGTCGACATGCGCGCGCTGATCGGCGCCCAACTCGACCAGGCCGCGGCGGCACGCTTGTCGAAAGATGCGCATTTCAACTCGGTGTTGCGCACGACGTGCGTGCCGACGAAACTCGCCGCCGGACACGCCAACAACGCGCTGCCACAGCGCGCGACGGCGCTGGTGAACTGCCGCATTTTCCCCGGTCACTCGAAAGAAGAAATCCGTCAGGCGCTGCAGAAGATCGTCGCCGACGAGAAGCTCACGGTGATGTTCGTGGCCAACGATCAAAGTCTGCATGACACGGCGCCCGCCGACAAATCGCTTGAACCGCCGCCGATTCGCGCGGACGTGCTCAAGGCGCTCGACCGGATATCGATGCAGATGTGGCATGGCGTACCGGTGATTCCGGAAATGGAAACGGGCGCGTCCGACAGCATCTACACGAACGCGGCGGGCATACCCTCGTACGGTGTGTCGGGCGTGGCGATCGATCGCGATGACGTGCGCGCCCACGGGCGCGACGAGCGGCTGCGCATCACCTCGTTCTACGAGGGACTGGATTTCTACGGGCGCGTGCTGAAATCGCTCACGTCGCCGTGATCACTGCGATGACGCACGCTCCCACACCTGCGTGCGCCCGAGCAGCGAGAAGCCGATGAAACCGCGCACTTCCAGTCGGGTGCCGGTTTCATCGACATGCAACTTGCAGCGATAGATTTTTCCGCCATCCGGATCGATGATTTCGCCGCCGTTCCATTCGTCGCCGTCGCGGTGCAGATTCCACAGGATCGTCATGCCCAGGATCGGCTGATCCTTGCGTTCGCCGGAGCAGTCCTTGCACGTCGGGTTCTGATCTTCGTTGGGCTTGCGAAAAAGTTTGACGACGTGCCCGGAAAGCACGCCGTCGTTTTCGGTGATTTCCACGAGCGCCTTGGGTTCATGCGAATCGTCGTCGATCGTTTTCCACGTTCCGAGCGGGGAGCGATCGGCGGCGAAAGCGGAACCCGCGAGCAGTAGCGAAAACAGGATGAGCGTGCGCATGCCGCGATATTAGCGGCAACGGCTGAACGATCATTCAATACCGTCGGCGAAGATACGGTCGCTGATGAACACGTAGGCTGCGCCTTGCCGCACATCGCCACTGGTTGGTGCACCGACGAGGACTTGTCCGCCGGCGGCAGCGATCGAATAGCCGAAACTCGACCCGTCGTCGCCCTTCAACACCGAATCCAACGTCCATGCGCCGTCGTGCGAGCGGTAAATCGCAGCGCTTCCGTTTCCGTCCGATGACGGCGCGCCGATGGCAAGCAGCCCATTGGCCATGGCGGCCGACGTGCCGAACAGCGGCTTCGTCGCGCCGGTCGTGTCGCGGAGTAGAGATTGCTCTTGCCATTCGGAGGTGGCGGTGTCGTAGACGAATGTGTGGACGGCGCCGCGGTAGGCGGTCTGCGCAGGCGCGCCGATCACGATGGCGTCATCGGACACGGCGACCGCGTAGCCGAAGTACTGCGACGCCGACGTATCGATTTCAGGTCGGAGGATTTGTTGTTGATCCCAGCCGTCCCGGCTGCGCGAGTAGAGGACCGCCGAACCCTGGTTGACCAAAACGGCGGTATCGAACGGGGCCCCCACCAGCAGGGTGTTGTCGGTCATCGCCAGACTGAGGCCGAAAGCGGAGAACGACAAATCCGCGGGTGCGGAGATATTCGTCTCGGGCGACCAGGTAGATGCAGAGCGTGTGTAGGTATGGACACAGTCGCATTCGGGATCGCCGACGGCGAGCGCATCGCCGCGCAGCGCCATCGAGTAGCCGAATTCGCCGGCCGTTGCCGACAACGCTTCGCCCTGCTGTGTCCACGTCGAGGTCATCGGGTCGCGAACGAACATGTAGACTGCGCCGTCGAAGAAATCCGCTACATGATCCGGCGCGCCGATCGCGATCGTGTTTCCGTCGATGGCGACTGCATAACCGAACTCGTCGGCGGGCGCGCCGTCCGGCGCGACGAGACGCGTTTCAAGATGCCACTCGGCGCCGGGTGCAAGACTGAAAACATAGACCGCGCCGGCCAAGCTGTCTTCCTCAGGGGCACCGACGACGGCCCACTGCGTGCCCGTTGCATCGTCGTGCCACATCGCGGTTGCGCTGCCGAACCAGCTTTCGGTGGACGGCGCAGGCAGTGCCGTCTGCACCACGTACGATCCGCGACTGGCGATCAGCGAATCCCAGTCGGTCGAAAAACCAACCGAAGCGTTGGCGCTCGCGCTGATCACCAACGCTGTAGACATCATCAATGACTTCCGCACTTGGTTGCTCCTTCGATTCACCGCGTTATGCGGCGGCGCGGAAGTTTGGGATAAGGCGGCTCGAATAGACTGACGCTATGCGGACAGAATGATCCTGCGATCAGTCGAAGCCATCTGCGAAAATTCGGTCGTCTAGCAGGAAAAACGCGCGGCCGCTTTGGAGAGGGCTGCGCTCGAACGGCGCCCCGACGAGCACGGTGGAACCGGACAACGCAACCGATGTGCCGAATCGCGCGGCGTCTTCGCCGGTTACGACGGACTGCAACGTCCACGCGGCGCCGTCCCGCAGATACAACGAAGCTGAGTTCGCGCCGGGTTCGCCAATGGCGAGGCGATTTCCCGCCACAGCCAGTGAATTTCCGAAATCGTTGTTGTCGTCAGGCGAGGCGGAGTCGATCTGCGCTTCGTTTGTCCAAGCCGAACCGCTGAAGACGTAGACGCGTCCCACAGCAACTTTTGAATCGATCGACTTGTCAGTTGCGGCGACGACGACATCGCCAGCCCCGTTTAGGGCAATCGGCGCGCCGAAAAAGTCTCCGGCTGCCGCATCGCTGGCTGTAATCCGTTTCTTTTCGGTCCAGGAACTTCCGGTACGTTCAAACACATACGAAGCGCCCGTATTGTGTGCTGCGCCAGGTGCGCCGACGACGAGGCGATTGCCGCGAAGCGCCACCGCGCTACCGAAATAGTCATTCGCTTCTTTCGCTGCCGGCGAGAATTTCGATTGAAGCGACCATGTCGTTCCGGATCGCACATAAACGTACGCGACTCCCTCTTTTCCGTTAGTACGCTGGCTGCCGATTGCAATGGTGTTGCCGTCGATAGCTACGGCACTGCCGAAGTTGTCGTAGAATGAGCCGCCGAGGTCGGCGAGTGCTGCTTGCTGGACCCACGTGTCACCTGACGCTGTTCGCGTGCGGACGAAGACATATGCCGCGCCTTGTTGGGCGTTCACACCAAAATCCTGATCCGGTTCGCCGACGACGGCGGTGTCGTCATCGATGGCAAGCACTTGTCCCACGCTTAGTCCAAGATTCGGCAGCGCCTGGAGCCAGTTCCAGTTTCCCAGCGCATCGCGTGCGTAAATCTCCACGGCGCCGCTGGAGCCGTCCGTGCCTTTTCGGGATGGCGCCGTTACAAAAGCGGTGTCCGCCGACACGGCAACCGAATAACCGAACAACGCATTGTCATTCGCGCTGGCGACGACTGATTGTTTGTAATTCCAGTCGCCGCTGGCGTTGGAGAATACGTCGACGCGTCCCCGAAATTCCGCGTCGAGGCTCGCGGCCGGCGCCCCGGCCAGAAATTCACCGTCCACGGTTACGAGCGAGGTTCCACGTTGGGCGCTGTTGGGCGATGTGAACGTGCCGATGGGCGACCAACGGCCGGCAGAGCCCGTGAAGAGGTAGACCGCGCCGGCGCCGGAGTCGTGTACTGGTGCGCCGACGGCCAATGTCGATCCCATCAAGACCAAGGTCGATCCGAAGTTATCGTTACTTTTTCCGTCAGCGGCCTGCAAGGGCGATTGTTCGCTCCAGTTGCCCATGTCGTCGAGCAGGAAATCGTCGACGGCGCCCTGGGACGAACTGCGACCATAGGCCCCGATCATCGCGTTGTTGCCTTGAAGGGCGACAGCATATCCAAAGTAATCGTGATCGCCGCTCTCGAACGCGAAAAATTTGTGGTTGAACGTCCAGCTTGCGGTGGCGGCGTCGAAGGCAAATAGATAGGCCGATCCGCGATCCACTGCGATAGTGCTGTCGTAAGGAGCTCCGATCAGCAATCGCTGGCCGTCCATCGAAAGCGCGTGACCGAAATCTGCCGACGCCGGCATGTCGGGAGGAGCGAGACTGCTGACGATAGCCCAGCCTTTTCCAAATCGTTTGTAGACGAATACATACCCGGAATCTGGGTACGGTGCTCCCACGGCGAGCGTACCGTCGGAAAAAGCAATGCTGTATCCGAAGGAATAGACACTCGCCACGTCGGTTTCGCCCTCCGAATTCCAATTGCCGGAAGCGTCGCGGTCGAACGTGTAGATCACGCCGCTTCCGCGAGTAGGCGCTCCCACAACGATCGTGTTGCCTTCGATGCCGACAGCAAATCCGAACGCATCACCCGTCGCGCCGTCATCGGCTGCGAGCCGCGCTTCCATGTGCCAAGGTGCTTGCGGCGTGGCACGGCTGAAGACGTAGGCCGCGCCAGTGTTGCCGTTTTCTCCGTCGGCGCCGACCACCAGCCACGTAACGCCGGTAATGCTGTCGTGCCATGCGGCAATTGCGTGGCCAAAATAGTCGCTATCAGGCACCGCAGGCGGCGCGCCGATCTCGTATTGCTCGACGTAGGGCGCGCCGCTCACCGTCGTCGACACCTGCAGCGAGGCCACCGCGTTCCAGTCGGTGACGTGAAAACCGACCGATTCCGCCGAAACGGGCGTCACCACGGCAACAAGCAGCGAATCACGGCGTAGCGGATCAATCGAAGGACGGATCGGTGCATGGCAAGCCCGGCAGTGAAAGGATTTTCGCGGCCGAGTTTGCGACGCGACCGACGTATCAAAAAGACAGTTCGCGGACGGAAACCGGACCGAGGAAATTCGCGTCCGGACGCCGCTACGCTACAATTGCCGTCCCCGAGGTTTTTTCCTGACGATGACCGATTCACTCCAGCAGCGCGTCCGCGACCTGCTCGCCACGATCACCGATCCGCATACGGCCAAGTCCCTCGCCGACGAAGGCGCGGTGAAAGGCGTCGGCGTGGCAGGCAAGGATGTCGCCATCGACATCGCGCTCGGCTATCCGGCCGCCGGCTGGCACGACGAACTCGCCGAGTCGATCCGCAACACGCTCGCGGGCGATGCGTCGATAGGCAACGTGATCGTCAACGTCACCTCGCGCGTCTTCGCGCACAAAGTGCAGGGCAGTCTCACGCCGCTGCCGAACGTGAAGAACATCATCGCGGTGGCATCGGGAAAGGGTGGCGTGGGCAAGTCGACGACGGCGGTGAATCTCGCGCTCGCGCTGCAGGCCGAAGGCGCAAAGGTCGGCGTGCTCGATGCGGACATTTACGGTCCGAGCGTGCCGCGCATGCTCG
Source organism: uncultured Gammaproteobacteria bacterium (assembly GCA_963708785.1). GTDB lineage: Bacteria > Pseudomonadota > Gammaproteobacteria > Xanthomonadales > Rhodanobacteraceae > Rudaea. The sequence continues at coordinate 57,069 of CAVPTJ010000010.1, read as the reverse complement.
GCGTCTCCGGCAAGCCCGATTCGAGCGACGGTCAGCACATTGAGCCAAAAATCGCGCACGGTGTGCAGACCATGTCGATCGGTTTCATGATCGACGAGGACACGCCGATGATCTGGCGCGGTCCGATGGTCACGCAGGCGTTGACGCAATTATTGAACGAAACGAACTGGGTCGATCTGGACTACCTGATCATCGATCTGCCGCCGGGCACAGGCGACATTCAATTGACGCTGAGCCAGCGCGTGCCGGTATCCGGCGCCGTGATCGTGACGACGCCGCAGGACATCGCGCTGCTCGATGCGCGCAAGGCGCTCAAGATGTTCGAAAAGGTAGAAGTTCCGGTTTTGGGCATTGTGGAAAATATGGCAATTCATATTTGTACACAATGCGGACACGCCGAGCACGTCTTTGGCGAAGGCGGTGGGGCATCGATGGCGGCTCAATACGAAGTGCCGCTGCTGGGATCGCTGCCGCTGGACATCCACATCCGCGAACAGGCCGACAGCGGCACGCCGACGGTGGCCGCCGATCCGAATGGACAAGTCGCCCGCATGTATCGCGAAATCGCGCGCAAGACCGCTGCGCAGTTGTCGCTGCATGCGCGCAGCAAGTCGATCCAGTTTCCGAAAATCGTCATCCAGAACACGTAGGCAACAGACGCATGTCGATCAAAAGCGATAAATGGATCCGCCGCATGTCCGAACACGGCATGATCGAGCCGTTCGAGCCGGGCCAGGTGCGTGTCAACGGCAGCGGTGGCAAGCTCATTTCGTACGGCACGTCGAGCTACGGCTACGACGTGCGCTGCGCGGACGAATTCAAGGTGTTCACCAACATCAACTCGACGATCGTCGATCCGAAGGAATTCGATGCGCGCAGCTTCGTCGACGTGAAGGGCGAGGTCTGCATCATCCCGCCGAATTCATTTGCGCTGGCGCGGACGGTGGAGTACTTTCGCATCCCGCGTCAGGTGCTCACGATTTGTCTCGGCAAGAGCACTTACGCGCGCTGCGGCATCATCGTCAACGTCACGCCGCTGGAACCGGAGTGGGAAGGTCACGTGACGCTGGAATTCTCCAACACCACCCCGTTGCCGGCGCGGATTTACGCGAACGAGGGCGTGGCGCAGATGCTGTTCCTGGAATCCGACGAGGTCTGCGAAACCAGTTATCGCGACCGCGGCGGCAAGTATCAGGGCCAACGCGGCGTGACGCTGCCGAAAGCCTGAGTTCACGATGAGGAAAACCATGCAATCCATTTCCATTTCCAAGACGCTGCGTGTGGTCGCGATCGCTCTGCTCGTGGCGGTGCTCGCGGCCTGCGGTGGACGCAACGCGATCAAGAACGGCACCACCGAAGTCGTCGACGTGCCGGCATCGTTCGATCTGAACGTGAAGGCCGACAAAGACGGCCAGTTCGATTTCGACGGCGCCACGCTCACGGCGGAAGACCTGCGCGGCCACATCCGCTACCTGAGTGAAGTCGGCAAACCCGTGCACGCGATCATGCTCACGCCGGGCGAGAAAGAGAAAATCAAGAACACGCACATCGCGGCGCTGGCCAGCATTTGCCGCGACCTGAAAATTACCGCCTACGTGACGGACAACGACGGCAAAACCAAGGTGATCAAGATCGTCGAATAGTGACGATGCACCGTCCACCGGAGAATTCCATGCGCAAAGTCATCCTCACTTCGCTAGCCGTCGTCGTCGCCTTATCCGCTTCACTCGCCTTCGCGCGCGATCCGATCCACGACGGCAAACTGGAAGTAAAACCGGCCAAGGACGATCATTTCGAAGCCGCCGAATACACGCTCGGCAAAGCCGAACTGTATGGCTACGTGAGCGATTTGAAGGACACCAAAAAGATCACGGGCATCCTGCTGCTCAGGGGCGACAAGGCCACCGACAACCAGAAGCACCTGATCGCGATCACCGCCAAGGCGCAGCAGCTCGAAGCGTTCATCGACATGGGCGGCAAGACGCAGCCGCTGGTCGATCCGATGCCTTCACAAAGCACCACTCCGCCGCCGCTCGACAACGCCGGCGCCGCACAACCGGCCGCCGCGGCTGCTCCCGCAACGCCGGCCGCTGCGGCGCAGCCGGCGGCTCCGGCTACCAGCGCGCAACCGACGCCTCCGCCGGACAGCAAGTCCGGCGGCTAATGCGTGCTGCCGGCGGCGAGCGCGATATCGCGCTGCGTCGTTAGGCCGACGGCGATGCACACACGCGTCGCTTCGATCATCGTCTCCAGCGGCAGCGACGGCGCATCGCCGTGCCGCGCAGCCTGTTCGGGCAGATACGGCACGTGCACGAAGCCGCCGCGCAGCGATGGATGTCGCGTCGCGATGAGGTGCGCCAGCACGTAGAAGACCTGATTGCACACGAACGTCCCGGCGCTGTTGGAGATCGCGGCCGGAATGTGGGCCTCGTGCAATGCCAGCAGCATCGCCTTGATCGGCAGCGTCGAGAAATACGCGTCCGGCGCGCCGTCGATCACCGGCGCGTCGATCGGTTGATCGCCGGCGTTGTCCGGAATGCGCGCGTCGATCACGTTGATCGCGACGCGCTCGATCGACATGCCGTGCCGTCCGCCCGCTTGCCCGATGGCGACCACGAGCGCCGGTACGTGATGCTCGATCAGTTCGGCCAGTGCCTGCGCCGAGCGTGCGAATTCCGTCGGCAATGTGCGTGCGACGACGCCATGTCCGGCGATGATCGCGCCGTCGAGAGCTTCGACGATGCGTTGCGACGGATTGACGTCGTCGCCGTCGAACGGCTCGAAGCCGACCAGCAGTACGGATTTCATCGGAATGCGCAAAAGTACATAAGTATAATATTTGCCGCGAACAGCCACGCCGCCGTCGGCCATTGCGCCTTGATCACGGCGTTCTGATCGCGAAGTTCCAGCAGCGCCACCGGCACGATGTTGAAATTGGCGGCCATCGGCGTGAGCAGCGTACCGCAATAGCCGGTCAGCATGCCGAGCGCGCCGAGCGCGGCCGGATCGGCATGATGCTGCTGGATCAGCAACGGCAGGCCGATCCCCGCCGTCATCACCGGAAACGCGGCGAAGGCGTTGCCCATGATCACGGTGAAGGCAACCATGCCAAGCGCATAGGCGATAACGCACGCCAGCCGCGAATCGGCGGGAATCGCCATGGCGCTCAGATGTCCGATCGCCGCGCCGACGCCGGTCGCGGTGAACACGCCGCCGAGCGTGGCCAGCAGCATCGGCAGCAGCGCGGCCCACGAAAGCGCGTCGAGCAGCCGCGCCGTTTCCACGCCGGCGTCGACCGGTCCGGCGCGCGTGAGCCACATCGCGGCGAGCAGCGCGAGGACGCAGGCCACGGCGAGCGCGGTGAGCGTCGCCTGTCGCGCGTCGAACATGGCCATGTCGCCGACATGCAGCCACGGTTGCGTCAACGCCAGCAGCAGCGTTCCGATCGGGATCAACAGCGCGGGCAGGAACAATGTGTTGCCGAGGCGGTCGGCGCTGGACTTGCGTGTGCTGGATTCGTCGTCGAACGCGCGGCGCTTGAGTTTTCCCGATCCGGCCAGCAACGCGAGTACGATCACGGCGACGCCGACGCACTCGTCGGCGAGCTTGTCGCTGGCGGCATACATTGCCTCGAACGCATCGCCGCCGAGGAAAACGGCGGCGAGAATTCCCCAGAACGCGGTGTGCAACGGACGCCGCGCCCGCGCATCGACGACCGCGCAGATCGCGAGCAGCAATCCGCACAGCCAGTAGGCATACTCAATGCGCAGCATCGCGCGTTTTCCGGACGAGCCGCCGTTGCATCAGCGCGATGCGCACGGCATGGATGACGAAGGCGGCAACGGCGGTCGGTACCGCCCAGATCGCGATCGTTTTCGGATCGAGGTCGATTGCGTTCTGCGCGAAAAATCCCTGGATCAGCAACACCGCCCCAAGCGCGATGAACACGTCTTCGCCAAAGAACAGGCCGATGTTGTCGGTCGCCGCCGCCATCGCACGCACGCGCTCGTGCGCGGCTTCGTCGAGCGCAGGATCGACCTTTTCCGCCGCGGCTTCGGCCATCGGCGCGAGCAGCGGGCGCACCGTCTGCGGATGTCCGGCGACGTTGTTGAGTCCGAACATCGACAGCACCTGCCGCAGCGCGAGATACGCGATCAGCAACCGCGCAAACGTGAGTTGCCGCAGTTTCGCGATGAAGCCGTGCGCGCGTTCGCGCAGTCCGGCACGTTCGAGCAATCCGATCGCCGGCAGCGTGAGCACGAACAGCATCAGCATGCGGTTGCCGATGAAACTGTGGCCGAGCAGCGCGAGCAGGTCCGGCACCGACATGCCCGACAGCAGCGCGCTGACCACGCCCGCCGCGACCACCACCAGCGCCGGATTCAGCCGCAGCGCGAACCCCGCAACGACGACAGCGACGCCCAGCAGTGGCCAATAGTTCATTCGGCGCGATCACGAATTCCGGCTAAGATGCCAGTATCGCATGGGGCACTGGAGGAGAAACGCATGATCTCGTTCTTGCGCGCGGCGGTCGTCGCGCTGCTGCTCGCCGTCTGCGGCGAATTGTCCGCTGCTCCGATCGCCATCGTCGGCGCGACGGTCGTCGATCCGGACCGCGACCAGGCCCATGCCGCGATGAAAGACGCCACTGTCGTGATCGACGGCGACCGCATCGTCGAAGTGGGTCCGAGCGCAACGGTGAAAGTGCCGAAAGACGCGAAACGCATCGACGGTCACGGCCGCTGGCTCATTCCCGGCATGATCGACGGACACGTCCATTTTTTCCAATCGGGAAATTTATACACGCGGCCCGATGTCGCCGACTTCAATGCGGTGATGCCGTATGCGAAGGAAGTCGCGCGCAACAAGGCGCGCCTGCCGGCGACGTTCAAGGTGTGGCTGGCCAGCGGTGTGACCAGCGTGATCGACGTCGGCGGACCGTTCTGGAATTTCGACGTGCGCGACATGGCCGCGAAATCCGATGCCGCGCCGCGTGTGGAAGTGGCGGGCCCGCTGATCTCGATGGTCGCGCGTCCGCAACTGGAACTGGACAACGACCCGCCGATCATCCGGATCGATTCGCCGCAGGCGGCGCGTGATCTGGTCGCGCGCGAACTCACGCGCAAGCCGGATTTCATCAAGGTCTGGTACATCCATCAGAAGGGCGACGACCTCGCCGCGCAGGAGCAGATCGTCAAGGCCGCCGCCGACGCCGCACACGCCGCGCACACGCGCCTGGCCGTGCACGCGACCGAGCTCGACGTCGCCAAATCCGCATTGCGCGTCGGCGCGGATTACCTCGTGCATTCGGTGTTCGAGGAACCGATCGACGACGAATTCATCGCGCTGCTGAAAAAGAATCACGCGCTGTTGTGTCCCACGCTGTTCGTCTATTCCGGCTATCGCCTGGCGTTGTCTAACACGTGGCAGCCGACGCCGGAGGAACAGCGCACCGCCGATCCGCAGATCGTTGCGGCCATGCATGACCTCGACGGAATTCCGGCCGACAAGCGTCCTCCGATCGTCGTGCGCATGATGGCCGACCCGAAAGTGAAACCGCCGACCGTTGCCGAGCAGAACCTGAAGAAACTGCACGATGCCGGCATCCCGATCGTGATGGGCACCGACGCCGGCAATATCGGCACGCTCCATGGCCCCTCGGTATTCCGCGAGATGGCACTGATGCGCGATGCTGGCCTGACGCCGCTGGAAATCCTGCGCAGTGCGACGGTGAATGGGGCAAAGGCGATGGGTCGCGACGATCTGGGCACCATCGCTAAAGACAAACGCGCCGACATGGTGCTGCTCAATGCCGATCCGCTCGCCGATGTGGCCAACTTCAGTCACGCCGAGCATGTTATCAAAGGTGGCGTTGTCTATGATCCGAAGCAGCTGATTGACAGTATTCGTTGATTTTGTTTTGGGTGGGTTGAGTGCAACAGCTTCCGCTGTCCTGCGGCCAGCGGGTAACTTTTTGTCCGGTGACAAAAAGTCACCAAAAAACACCTGCTTTGTTCGCGTAGGGTGTGTCCGTGAGAGGCCATCCCTGGCCTCGCACGGACCGCGCGTCCCGCGCGCGATCACCGTCGAGTCAAGCCGACACGCTTTCGCAGAAGCCGTCGCGTACTGAATTGAACGGCGCCATGGTAGACACGTCGCTTTAGACCATCACGCACCGCACCCCGCACGGAAGATTCGGCTTTTGCATCTCACGACGAGAGCAGGGCGCGATAACCGTGCATGGCACCTGCGAAAGCCGAGTCTTCGGTGCGGGGTGCGGTGCGATGTTGTGTACGGCGACGCTGTCGTCGCTACGCGACGAGAACGATTCTCAGTTTGCGACGTGTCTCTGCGACACCAACCATGTTTTGAGAAAGCGGTGATCGCGCGCAGGAAGCGCGCGGTCCGCAGCGAGCATCAGGGACGTGCTCTCTGCGGACAGCTCCCTATATGAACGACAAAGGTGCTTTCTTTGGTGACTTTCTTTGCACCGGCAAAGAAAGTTACCCGCTGGCCGCAGGACAGCGGAAGCTCTTGCTCTGATTCAACGAAACCCAAACCTCAAACGGCAGCAACACCGATACTCGCCGCGTCGAGTGCCCGCCGCAACCGCTGCGCAAACACCGCCGCATCCGGACGATCGCCATGCACGCAGATCGTATCGGCGCGAATCGCACGTTCCCCGCCGACGCGCGTTTTCACTTTGCCAGTAGTAGCGATCGCAACCGCCTGCGCGACAGCCGCATCCACATCCTCGATCACCGCATCGGCCTCGCGCCGCGGCGTAAGCGACCCATCGGATTCATAACGCCGATCCGCAAACGCCTCATGCGCAACGCGCAACCCGGCCGATGCGCCGGCACTAGTCAATTCGCTCCCCGCAAGACCGACCAGAATCAGCCCTGCATCAAAATCGCGAACCGCCGTCGCGAGGGCATCGGCCAACGCGCGATCCTTCGCCGCCATGTTGTACAACGCACCATGCGGCTTCACATGCGCGACGCGGCCGCCCTGCGCGCGCGCGAAGGCGTGCAGGGCGCCGATCTGATACAGCGTCATCGCATGTACTTCGTTCGGCGTCACACGCATCTCGCGGCGTCCGAAACCCTGCACGTCGGGCAGCGATACGTGCGCGCCGATCGCCACGCCGTGTTTCCTGGCCATCTCGACGGTGCGCCGCATCGTCGCGAAATCGCCGGCGTGGAAACCGCACGCGATGTTCGCGGAGGTGATCCACGGCATCACGCCCGCATCGTCGCCCATCGTCCAGGCGCCGAAGGATTCGCCCATGTCGCAATTCAGATCGATCGTCATCGGTTGGCTTGGAGTCGCTCGGCAATCGAACGTTGCAGCACACGCACGTCGCGTTCGCGGCGAAGATACATCGTTCGCGCGTCGGCGGCTGAAATCTCGGCGAATTTTACGGCCTGTCCGGGCCGGCGTTGTGCGAGGCGCGGCAAGTCGACAGCAGCTATGTGCCCGACGCGCGGATAGCCGCCCGTGGTCGGCGCTTCGCGCATCAGCACGATCGGATCGCCGCCCGGCGGCAGTTGCACCGTGCCTGGAGTGACCCCTTCGGAAACCAGTTCGAGCGGCGACGACAGCCGCAGCGGTGTTCCTTCGAGCCGGTAGCCGACGCGATTGGATTGCGCGCCGATGCGGAACGTGCGCGTCACCAGTGCGCGGCGCGAAACGTCGTCGAGAGACGCGAAATGCGCGCCGCGGACCAGCGCGATCGGACGCTCGTCGCGTTCGTCGAACCACCGCGCGGGATCGAGCGACCACGTCGCGTGTGGCGCGGAGACGTTCGATGTTTCATGTGCCAACACGTCACCCGCGGCGAGGGCGCGGCCGAGGCCGCCGTTGATATCCGCGCTTCGGCTGCCGAGCAGCGGCGGCGTGCGGAAGCCACCTGCGATCGCCAGATAGGCGCGACAACCGCTGCGCAATACGCCGATGTCGAGCACCGTGCCGGCCTCGACGACAAACGGTCGCCACATCGGCGCACTCACCTCGCCGCCGGCAAGTGCGATGAGCGCGCGTGCGCCGAAGCGCAGCGTCGGGCCGCGCAGCGTGATTTCCAGCGTGGCGGCGTTATCGTCGTTGCCGACGAGTGCATTGGCGAGCCTTGCCGCGACATCGTCCATCGCGCCGGCGCAACCCACGCCCAGATGCGCGACGCCGCGCCGGCCGAGATCCTGCACGCTGGTCAGCAAAGCCGGCGCAATGACGTGGATCATGCCGAGCGCGCACTCGCGTCGACCGGAACGAAGCGCACGCGCATGCCGGGACGCAACAGCGCCGGCTCCGCGTGCGTCGCGTCGAACAGGACGAGCGGTGTGCGTCCGATGATCCGCCATCCGCCCGGCAGTTCGCGTGGATAGATGCCGGTCTGCGCACCGCCGATGGCCACCGAACCGGCCGGCACCTGTGCGCGCGGCGCAGCATGTCTAGGTGTGGCGAGTTCGCCCGGCAACCCGCGCAGATAGGGAAAGCCGGGCATGAAGCCGAGCATGGCGACGGTGTACGTCGCGCCGGCGTGACGTGCGATGACGTCGTCGATGCGCAGTCGGGTGTGTGCGGCGACCTCGGCGATGTCCGGTCCGAACTCACCGCCGTAACGCACCGGGATTTCCATGATGCGATCGCCGCCTGCGACCGCGGAAGATTCGGCGAGCGATGCTTCGACCAGTTTCAAGAGCGCATCCGCATCCGGCGGGTGATCGACGTCGAAGCGAATGCACACGCTGGCGTACGCGGGAGCCGCGTCGTAGTGCTTGCGTAAACGTTCGGCGAGTGCGATGGCGGCGTCATTGATGTCGTCGTCGATGCGATCGCCCAGGCGGATAAGCAGGGCGCCGTCGCCGAGTGCTTCGAGTGTCGGCGCGATCACGCGACGGGGTGCAAACCTGCGCGCAATGCATCGATGCGCTCGCGCCGTGCGTCCGCAGCGTAGCTCACGCGCGCACCGACGCCCCACACGGGTTTCGGCCACGCCTCGTCGGTGGCGAATCGCGCAATCACGTGCACGTGTAGTTGCGAAACCACGTTGCCGAGCATGGCGATGTTGAGCTTGTCGGGTTTCGCGATCGCGTGCAGCACGTGCGCGACGCGGTTGATTTCGTCGAGCAGCCGATGCTGGTCGTCGAGCGACAGGTCGATGAGTTCGCGCAAGCCAGGCATGCGTGGCACGAGGATCAGCCACGGGAAACGCGCGTCGTCCATCAGCAGCACGCGCGTGAAATCCAGGTCGCCGACGCGGTGCGTGTCGGCGATTAGTTGCGGATCGAGGGCGAAACCGTTCACGGTCAGCCGACGTTGCGCGCCAGGAATGCGAGCACGCGTTCCTGCGCCAGCTTTGCGCTCGGCGCGTCGTAGTGTTTCGGATCGATGTCGCGATTGAACGCGTGGCCCGCCGTGGGATATGTATACACTTCCATTTGTGGAAGCGCCTCACGGTGCTTGCGCACGACTTCCGGCGGGATCGATTCGTCCTTCTCGCCGAAGTGGAATTGCACCGGCGCTTTGGGCTTCTCGGTGAGGTATTGGGCGTTGCGCGCGCCGTAGTAGCTGATCGCCGGCAGTCCGAGCCGGATCGCGGCGAGGAAGGCGACCGAGCCGCCCCAGCAGAATCCGATCACGCCGACCTTGCCCGCCGACGCGATCGACTCGGCCGCACTGGCTACGTCCTCCACGGCGCGGTCCATGCCGACTTGTGTGGCCATGTCGCGGCCTTTCTGGAAGTTCGCACCTTCGTAGCCAAGCTCGACGTCGCTTTCGATGTGGTCGAAAAACGCCGGCGCGATAGCGGTGTAGCCGAAGCTGGCGTAACGGTCGGTCACGCTGCGGATGTGCGCGTTGACGCCGAAGATTTCCTGCACGATGACCACGCCGCCTTTCGGCTTGCCGGATGGTTTGGCCAGATATGCGCCGATGCACTGCTTGCCGGACGTGTTGAGGCTGATGTGTTCTCCCATGGCCTGTTTCTCCGTAGTGAGCCCACGGAGCAGGGTAATGCAGCGAACGCGCGTGTCAACGCGGGAACGGGTTATTTACGCGGCTTAACTCGCCACGCGGTTGCGGCCAGCGGCCTTGGCGGCGTAGAGCGCGCGGTCGGCGGCGTCGATGAGCTGTTCGACGGTCACCTCGCCGTCGATCTGGCTGGCGGTGGAGATGCCGATGCTGATGGTCGCCAGCCGCGCCAGTTCCGGTGCGAATACGGCGAGCGTGTCGGCTACGCGTACGCGGATGCGCTCGGCCATCGCGCGCACCGCGAACACGTTGCGGCCTTCGACGACGGCGATGAACTCCTCGCCGCCGAAACGTCCGAGCAAGTCGCCGGGCTCCAGCCATTGCCGCAGCGTCTGTACGCCGGCGACGAGCACGCGGTCGCCGAACAGATGGCCGCGTGCGTCGTTGATCTGCTTGAAATTGTCGAAGTCGACCAGCAGCAACGCAAGGTCAGTGCCGTTCTTCTGCCAGTCGTCGATGCGCTGCTGCATTGCGCGCAGCAACTGACCGCGATTGAGCACGCCTGTCAGCGGATCGGTGATCGCGGTCTGATACAGCTCGTCGGCCTGGCGCTGCAGGCGCGTGTTGGCCTCGCTCAGTTCGGCGTTGGTCTTGGCGATCGTGGCATGGCTCGCGGCTAGCGCACGGTTCAGTCGCCGCACGCTGACCATGCGCCACATCAGCACGGCGACGAGGATCCCTAGACCGAGCAGCGCCACGATATAGAAACGCCGCTGCAACTGCTGCTGTTCCAGTCGCGCGGCCTGCAGTTCGTTCTCGACGGTGAGCATCGCCAGTTTCTGTTCGCTGGCCGCGCGCGCCTGCTGCACCTCGAGCGCCGACAGGCGGCGGCTGGCGCGGCTGCCGAGCAGTTCTTCGCGCAGTGCGGCTTCGTCCCGCGCGAAGTGCAGCGCGATCTTGGTGTCGCCTTCGGCTTCGGCGAGCTGTCCGCGCAGTGCGTAAGCCTGCGCGAGCTGCGGTTTCATGCGCGTGTTGTCCAGTCCGCCGAGCACCTCGTCGAGCAGGCTGCGTGCACGCGCGCGATCATTGTTCGCGATCGCGACTTCGGCCAGCGCGAGCTGGCTGCGCACGACGATTTCATGCTGATTGATGGCGCGTCCGGTTTCCAGCGCGGCTTGCAGCGGCTCGACCGCTTCGTCCGGCCGGCTCAGACCGATCAGCGCGCGCCCGCGTTCGAGCTGCTCGAACGCGGCAGCCGGACGGTCGTTGAGCACCTGATCGAGCGCCAGCGTTTCCGTCGCTGCCCGCAGCGCGTTTCGGTAATCGCGGTTGTCGTTGAGGAATCCGGAATAGCTGCCGTAGACGGTCGCGAAATGCGATGCGTCGCCGGTGTGTTCGGCGGCCGTGATCGCTTTCTCGAAATATACGCGGCCGGTGGTCTCGTCGCCCAGTTCGCGATACAGCAGTGCGAGATTTCGGTAAGTGAGTTCGACGCGGTCGCCGGTTTTCTCGCCGAGCGCCAGCGCCTGCATCTGCATGTCGAGCGCCTGCGCGAAATCGCCGCGGTCGCGGTAGATCGTGCCTAGATGCGCCAGCGCGCGGCCGGCTTCGACGTCGTCGCCGGCTTCCTTGGCCAGGTGCAGCGCTTCCTGCTGATGCTGGATGGCCGCGTCGAAGTTGGCGTGGCGGCGATCGAGTATGCCCAGGTACGCATCGGCGTACATGCGCAGATGCTCGCCGCGCGTGTCATCGGCCAGTTGAGCGAGCAGTTGCGCGAGTTCTTCGCAGCGCGCGTAGTTGCCGAGCGTGAGCGCATTTTCCGCGCGTGCGCCGATGGCGTCGGCGGCCGCTTCCCAATCGCCGATGTTGAGCGCGGTGGACTGCGCACGCGTGTCGTGCTGATCGGCCAGATTGTAGGCCGTCAGCGCGGTATCGAGCGTAGCCAGGCCATGTTCGACGACCATGCGCAGCCGCGGTGCGCCGGTGAGCCGCAACATCGGCGAGAAAATATCGTAGACGGGCTCAATCGCATGGGCGATCTGCTGCATCGTCGCCACGGCGTCGGCACGCGCTTGCGTATCGGCGAACGCGGAGGGCAGGGCGAACAATGCCGTGCACGCCAGCATCGCCCTCGCTGCCAATCTGCGAAATGCCGTCTTCATTTCCATCGGTGGCGCTCCCCAGCACCCCGTCGTCGTGCCAGCCCGATTCGGAGCGGCGTGGCGGCGAGTGTAAACTAGCGTCCGATTTCTAGCTATCGACCTCCCATGTCCGACGCGTCAGCCAAGGTCGGGTTCGTCAGCCTGGGCTGTCCCAAGGCATTGGTGGATTCCGAACGCATCCTCACCCAGCTTCGCGTGGAGGGGTACGAGATCGTACCCAGCTATGCGGCGGCCGACGTGGTGGTCGTCAACACCTGCGGATTCATCGACTCCGCCGTACAGGAATCGCTCGACGCCATCGGCGAGGCGCTGGCCGAAAACGGCAAGGTGATCGTGACCGGCTGCCTCGGCAAGCGCGCCGACCTGATCCGCGAAGCGCATCCGGACGTGCTTGCCATTAGCGGTCCGCAGGACTATGCGAGCGTGATGAGTGCGGTGCACCGGCAATTACCGCCGAAGCATGACCCGTTCACCGACATCACGCTGCGCCGCGCGGCGGCGAACGACATCGGCGTGAAGCTGACGCCGAAGCACTACGCGTATCTGAAGATTTCCGAAGGCTGCAATCATCGTTGCTCCTTCTGCATCATTCCGTCGATGCGCGGCGATCTCGTGTCGCGGCCGGTCGACGAAGTGCTGATCGAAGCCGACAAGCTGGTGCGCAACGGCGTGCGCGAACTGCTCGTCGTCTCACAGGACACGAGCGCGTACGGCGTCGATGTCAAATACGCCGCGCGCGACTGGCGCGGTGCGTCGTACCGCACACGCATGACGCAACTGTGCGAGGGACTTGGCCAGCTCGGCGCGTGGATCCGGCTGCACTACGTCTATCCGTATCCGCACGTCGACGAAGTGATTCCGCTCATGGCGGACGGAAAAATCCTGCCGTATCTGGATATCCCTTTCCAGCATTCGGTGCCGCGCATCCTCAAGCTGATGAAGCGGCCGGCGGCGAGCGCGAAGACACTGGAGCGCATCCGCGCGTGGCGCGCGATCTGCCCGGAGCTGACCATCCGCAGCACGTTCATCGTCGGTTTTCCCGGCGAGACGGACGCGGAATTCGAGGAACTGCTCGCGTTCCTGCGCGAAGCGCAGCTCGATCGCGTCGGCGCTTTCGCGTATTCACCGGTCGAAGGCGCGAAAGCGAATGCATTGCCCGATCCGGTGCATGAAGACGTAAAGCAGGAACGCCTCGCCCGTTTCATGCAGACGCAGGCGGCGATCAGCGCGGAGAAGCTCAAGCGCAAGATCGGCCGCACGCTGAAGGCGATCGTCGATCATGTCGATTCCGATAGCGCGATCGGCCGCAGCAGCGCCGATGCGCCGGAGATCGACGGCGTCGTGCGCATCCACGGCGGCGCGAAGCTGAAACCCGGTCAGTTCGTGGACGTGCGCATCGATGGGTCCGACGAGCATGACCTTCGCGGCGGAATAGCCGTCTAGACGTCCATGCGTTTCGTCGCGCCGGCCCGCGGCCAGATCGATATGGCTGTCTTTCAGACGCCGCCGCTGTCGGCGTGGCGCGAGTTCGACGATGTGCTTCAGTCTGCAGAATGGCCGGATGTCGCCGCACTCAACGCGCTGCGCCGACATTCGTCGATGCCGAGGTTCGTCGCACAGACGCGCGATCTCCAAGGCGATGGCCTGCACTACGAATCGCGCATCGCCGAGCGCGGCATGATCGCCACGCGCGAACGCAACTGGCACGATCTGCTCAACGCGCTGGTCTGGATTCGCTATCCCGAATTGAAGGCCGCGCTCAACCGGCGTCAAGTCGCCGAGATCGCCGTCGGTGGGACGAAAACCCGCACGCGTGCGCAATGCGCGCTGACGCATTTCGACGAGGCCGGCGTCATCGTCGTGTTGCGCGATCGCGCGCTGCTACGCGCGTGGGACGCGCACGACTGGCTCGATCTTTTCTGGAATCGACGCGCGGTGTGGTTGCGCGGTGATGCGATCGCCATCGTCTTCGGTCACGCGCTGCTCGAGCATGCACTTCGGCCGAGGCAGCTCTTGGTCGGCAAAGCGCTGACGGTTATCGATGGGAGCAACGACGAATCGCACATCGTCCGGATTATTGCCGAACGCATCGCGAGCGCCAGCCTGCTGCACGATCCGCAAGAACTGCGGCCGCTGCCACTCTCCGGTATTCCGGGATGGACTGGCGCCAATGAGAGTGCGGCGTTTTACGAAACAGCGGAATGTTTTCGACCATTGCGCGCGGGTCGGCGTTATCCGGACCCAATCGTTACGACTGGTTTCCGGCGGTTTTGCAACGCGCACTTTATAGACGATGATTTCGTATCGCGCCGTCGGGAAATAGAAGGTATCTGACGATCATACGGCGGTGCCGTAGCGAATCGCCGTCACGACGAACCGCTTGCGTCCGCCAGGCAGCTCCGCTTCGAATTCGTCGTCGACGCGCTTTTTCAACGCCGCTCGCGCCAGTGGCGAATCGATGCTGATCCAGCCTTTCGCCGCATCCGTTTCGTCGGGGCCGACGATCCGATAGCGGTGCGATTGGCCCTCGTCGTCTTCGACGTCGAGCCAGGCACCGAAAAAAACCGCGCCGGCATCCGACGGCGCCGGCGGTGCGATCTTTATTTGCTGCAGCCGCTTGGTGAGATAGCGTACGCGGCGGTCGATCTCGCCGAGCTGTTTCTTGCGATAGATGTATTCCGCATTTTCCGATCGGTCGCCTTCGGCGGCGGCGGCCGACAGCGCCTTGACCACCTCCGGACGCGTCACGCGCCACAGCTGATCGAGTTCGGCTTTGAGTTTCCTGTGTCCCTCGACGGTGACGATCGCGGTCGATGCGGCCTGCGGCGCGCGCCAGCGGCTCATGCCGGCGGCTTCGTCGCGGTTGCGGAAAGCTTGTCGAGGTAGGCGATGTAGGCGTCGACCTGCGGGATCGCCGGGTCGTTGGGCAGCGTGAGCTTGATCTGCTGCAGCATCGCGCGCGCCTGCATTTCCTTGTTCATGCGCTCGGCCCACAGCTTGGCCGCGAG
This sequence comes from uncultured Gammaproteobacteria bacterium, assembly GCA_963708785.1. Classification (GTDB taxonomy): domain Bacteria; phylum Pseudomonadota; class Gammaproteobacteria; order Xanthomonadales; family Rhodanobacteraceae; genus Rudaea. The sequence goes on along the minus strand of CAVPTJ010000010.1, from coordinate 41,927 downwards.
CAGGTAGTTGCGTGCGATGTCCGGGTGGTTGCGGAAACGCTTGTGGAAACCGGCGACGAGGCCGAGCGCGAGTTGCGTCTGTCCAGCTTCGGCCGCCGCGTGCGCCAAGCGGGTGATGTCCTCGGCGTTGTCGAGCGCGAAAGCCGCTTCGATCGACTGGCATTCGCGTACCACTTCCATGGCGCGGCGGTCGTGGCCCTTGGCGATCAGTATAGGAATATACTTTTTCGCATGCTCGACGAGTTCGGGTTTCTGCTCGCTCTGGCGCAGCCAGTGGCGGTATTCGTCGTGCAGGGCGAGCTGGTCCGGATGTGCGCGCAGTTCGTCACGCAACAGCGCGGCGGCGCCGGCCGCGTCGCCGCCGGCGGCGCGATTGCGGGCGACGTCGAGCACCGCGCGCGACGGATCGGTATACGGTACTTCATCGCTGAGTTCGACGTGGCCGGTGTAGCCGAGCGCGTCGCGATTCGTGTAGATGACGTTACCGATCACGTGGAACGTCGTGAGCATGAAATAGCTCACGACGCAGTAGGTGACGAAATCGGCAACAAATCCCGGCAAGGCGGCGCGCAGGCCGACGCCAAGCAGGCTCTGCGCAATCACCGCAGCGCAGAAGAATCCGGCGAGGATGAAATACTGGCTGCCGAGTCGCGACATCAGCATCAGCCAGGCCAGCGGGTTGATCGCGCGGCTCATTCCTTCTTCGAGCGCAAGGATCGTCACCATCGCCGGCATCGCAAACATCAGCACGATGCCCAGCCCGAGCGTCGCGATCGGGCCGTAGTAAACGCCGACGCAGATCAGCAGCAATTCGACCAGGATCAGCAGCAATACCGCGTAGACTGCGATGTTATCGCCGACGGTAAAGCTTATTTCCGGCGGCTTCTCGCGACCGTTCGCCGTCCAGCGCAGTACTTCGAAACAGTATTTGAAGAAAGCCGCCCAGACGACGAGATCCAGCAAAGGTCCGATGATCATCAGCATCAGCACGACGGCGTGCGACACGGCGATAGCCACGATGGTCGACGAAGCGGCGGGATCGAGCGCGTAGCGGAAGATCTGCGGCCAGCGTTCGTTGATGGGCAACAGCGAGTCGGCGCGTGCCGGTGCGTGATCGTTCATATCGACCGTATTCTATCGGCGCCGCGTCGCGTGTGAAGGGTTGTGATCGACTGCGGCGCTGTGTAACGTGTGGTCGTTCGATTACGTGTGAGGTTATTTCGATGTCGTTCCGAGCAAGTGTGATTTCGGTGTGCGCATTGCTGACCGCGTGCGCGGGACAAACCGCGACCAGGCCGGCCGCGGCGCCGCCTCCCGCGGTCGTCGCGCTGTACACGCGTCTGGATGCCGACGCGGCCAGATACCAGCTCGCGCACGATTCGGCGGGCCACGGAAATGCCGAGCAGACGCTGGCCGATTCCGCCGCCGCGCTCGACGATCTGAAAGCCGCCGCGACGCAATGCGCAGCGACACAGGGCTGCGATAACGCACGCTTCGTCGCGGCCTTCGACCGACTGCTGCGCTTGCCGACAACCGCGGCGCCGCCGTCGGGCGGCGACAATGCCTCCAATCCACCGGACGGTTCGGTCGAACCGGGCGAAACGTCGCCGGTGGCGGCCGCATTGCCGGAGACGCAGCGTTCCGTCGCCATCCTGCATGGCAAGGATCTCTCCGACATCATCGCAATGAACGATCCGATCAGGGTCGCGCTGGAGCAGTGGCTCACGCAATACCGGCCGAATCTGATGAAGGCGTACGAGAACTACGCATACATGCGCTATCGCATGGGTCCGGAGTACGAGAAGGCCGGTCTGCCGGAGGCGATCCTGTTCGGCATCCTCGCGCAGGAATCCGGCGGCAAGGTTCACGCCGTGTCGCGCTCCGGTGCGAGCGGGCCGTTGCAGTTCATGTCGGCGACCGGTGCGCGGTTCGGGTTGGGTGTGGTCGATGGATTCGATCAGCGGTTCGATCCGGCGCTATCGGCGCGGGCGAATGCGGCGTACATCAACGAGCAGCTTTCCGTGTTCAACGACAATCTCGAACTTGCCCTCGCGGCCTACAACGGCGGCGAAGGCGCGATGGAGCGGCTCGCTTCACGGCAAAGCGACGTGAGTTTCTGGAACCCGCGCATCTACGCGGCGCTGTCGCCGGAAACGCGCGACTACGTGCCGATGGTGCTCGCCGCCGCTTGGCTGTTCCTGCACCCGGAGCGTTATCACGTGACGTTCCCGAAGTTGAATACGAAGCCGGCGACGATCGCGCTGAAGAACGCGACTTCGCTCGACGAGCTGACGATCTGCCTCGGCCAGAACGGCAACGACGACGGCTGGTTCCGCACGCTGCGCAATCTCAATCCGTCGGTCGATCCGCGCGTGGCGCTGTCGGCGGGAACGCGTGTGGAGGTGCCTGCGATCGTGGCTGCCGACTACGAGAAATTCTGCACCGCGGGCAAGTGGGTCGAACTCGCCGCGGAACTTCATTCGGCTGCGATTCCCGCGACGCCGGCATACGTCTCGGCGCCACGCTCGTATGTCGTGCGCAACGGCGACACACTGGCGTCGATCGCGCGCAAGCAAGGCTGTGCGAGCGCCGATCAGCTTGCGCGCGCGAATAACCTCAAGCCGCACAAGCCGCTCAAGGCGGGGCAGGATATTCGGCTTGCGGGCTGCTCGCGATAGAAGCCGGCGCCGGTCTTCTCGACGCATAAAAAAACGCCGGGCACTTGGCCCGGCGTCGAAATACGTGAAGCTTGACGTGGAGTTCGGGATCAGGCCGCCGCGACTTTCGCCTGCGCGACGTTCCATTGATTCACTTCGGCGGGTGGAACGCATTCCTTGAGCACGCGCAGCGTACGCATCAGCTGCCGGTGCAGGTTCTGGACTTCGCCGTACTGCGAGTCCTTGGTTTCGTGATAAGCCACGGTGAGCCACAGCGCGATGCCGCGCAGCTTCACCTGCGGATTGTCGGACTTCACGCGGGACATGCCCACGTCCGTGCCGTTGCCCCATGGCTGGTAGCGCTGGCCCTGATCGCTGGTGCCGTACAGGTGCGGAAACTCGCACTTGGCCGCGGCGGCGAATTCGCGCATGGCGATGGCGGCGAGCTGACGGCGATTGGCCAACGGCAGTTCGGCGATGGCCTTCTCGATCTCGCGGAACTGGCGATTGAGCTGAATCGAACGGGTAAGAGCAATGATACGAGTGACGATCCGCATGGCGACCTCTGATTCGCGGCGCGCTGGCCGCGTCCCGACTATAACCGGATCATCGATGTGCGCGTGCAAATTGCGTCACATTTCGACCCCCTGCGTCACATTCTGGAGTATCCGAATGGAAAATGCGAGTATTTTTTTGTGCCCACGATTTGGCCGTCTAAGTGGCTGATCGGTCTAGCTTTAGCGACCGAAATCAGGTGGCCGTTCAGGCAATACGGCCGATCGGCTGGCCGACTTTGACCGGTGCCTGCGGCAGCAACGCCGGCTCGAGTTCCGACACCTCCGGCGGCAGCAGGAGAATCACCGTCGAACCCATGTTGAAGCGCCCCAGTTCTGCGAAGCGCTGTAGCCGGATTCCGCGATCGATCCACGATGTTCGCACCACTGCGTTTGCGTACGGCGGCACTTCGACGCCGTTCCATACCGTCTCGATGCCCGACACCAGCATCGCGCCGACGAGGATCACGCAGAAGGGCGCGCGGTCGCCGTCGAAGAGACAGACCAGCCGTTCGTTGCGCGCGAACAGATTGGGAACGTCCTCGACCGTGCCCGGCGCCACGCTGAAAATACGTCCGGGCATGTGCACGGTTTCGCGCAACGTGCCTGCCAGGGGCATGTGCACGCGGTGGTAGTCCCGCGGTGACAGATAGACGGTGATGAAGCGTCCGTCGCGGAACGCCGCGGCGGCGGTATCGTCGCCGATCAGCTCGGAGACAGAATAGTCGCGCCCTTTTGCCTGCAGGATGCGACCGTCGACGATCGCGCCGAGCTGGCTGATGGTTCCGTCCGCTGGACAGGCGATCGCTTTCGGATCTTCCGGCGCGGAGCGAGCTCCCGGTCTCATCGCGCGCGTAAAAAACGCATTGAAGAAAGGGAACGCGAACGGATCGGTCTGTTCGGCTTCGCTCATGTCCACGCCGTATTGCTTTACGACGGTGGCGATAAGGAAATTTTTCCACGGCCGCCAGGTCCAGCGCGTAGCCCAGTACACCAGGCGCGACAGCAACCGGTGCGGAAGCAGGTATTGCAGCGCGCTCGACAAATGCACGTCAGTGCGCGCCCTTCATCAATGCTTGAAGATCGGCGGTGACATCGGACGCGGCGAACGGCGGACGGAAAATGCCGCGCAAATTCGCCTGCGGATCGATGATCACGACCGAGCCGCTGTGATCGACCTCGATGGTGCCGTTGGCGTCGGTGGTACGTGTGTAGAGCAGGCCGAGCCCGCGCGTGAGTTTGGTGAGTTCGTCGTCCGGGCCGGTTGCCGCGATGAAGTCCGGACTGAAGAACGCCACGTATTTGGCGAGCTTCTCGGGCGTGTCGCGTTGCGGATCGACAGAGATGAAATCGAAACGCACATCGGCGCGTTGATCGCCGAGATCGCGCCAGACCTGCTTGAACGTCGCCAGCGTGGTCGGACACACATCCGGACAACTGGTGTAACCGAAGTACACGACATTCCAGTGTCCGCGCCAGCTATCGGGTGTCAGCGGCTGGCCGTTGGCTTGCGTCAACTTGAAATCCGGCACGGAGCGTGGCGTCGGATACAGCACCGCGTTTTTCATGGGCGGCAGCGTCGCCGTGGAGAAGAACCGCTGACCCAGCCACAACCCGATGGCCGCGGCGAACGCGGCGACGACGATGAGCGTGATCGGAATTTGGCGCGGCGGCCGCGCTGGCGAATTCATCGCACAATTATACCCGCGGGCTTGTCCTATACTTCGCGTTCGCTTCAGGGCCGCCGGATCGTGACCGCCGAACTCGAAACCATCATCGATTTCATCCGCTACGGCGCGAGCCGTTTTGCCGCGGCCGGACTCACGTTCGGTCACAGCTACGACAACGCGATGGACGAGGCCACGCACGCGGTGCTGCAGACGCTGCACCTGCCGCACGATTTGTCGCCGGCGTACGGCCAGGCCAGGCTCACCGCGGCCGAACGCAAAAAAGTGCTCGCGCTGATCGAGCGCCGCGTGCGCGAGCGCAAGCCGATCGCGTATCTCACCGGCGAAGCATGGTTCGCGGGGCTGAAATTCAAATCCGACGAACGCGCACTCGTGCCGCGCTCGCCGATCGCCGAAACGATCCTCAACGGCTTCACGCCGTGGCTCGAGGGCGTGCACGTGCGGCGTGCGCTGGACCTGTGCACCGGCGGCGGCTGCATCGGCATCGCGATGGCCGTGCACAATCCGGAATGGAACGTCGATCTGGCCGACATCAGCGACGAAGCGCTGTCGCTCGCCCGCGAAAACATCCGTTTCCAGAATGTGGAAAACCGGGTGCGCGCAATCAAGTCGGACCTGTTCAAGAGTCTGAAAAAGGAAACGTACGACCTCATCGTGAGTAATCCGCCGTACGTGACGCTGCAGGAATACGCCGCACTTCCGGCCGAGTACGATCACGAACCGGCGCTGGCCTTGCAGGCCGGCGACGACGGACTGGATTTCGCGTTGCGCATCCTCGCCGAAGCACCGGCGCATCTGAACGAACCGGGTGTGGTAATCGTGGAAGTCGGCGAGAGCGAGCACGCGCTGGTGCGCTTGCTGCCGAAGCTGCCGCTGGAGTGGATCGAATTCGAGGTCGGCCAGATGGGCGTGTTCGTGATTTCGCGCGCCGAACTGGTCAAGCACGCGAAATCGATCAAGACGGCGCTGGCGAAGAGAAAGTAGCCGTGTCTAGCAATTCGTTCGGACAATTGTTTACGGTCACCACCTTCGGCGAGAGTCACGGTCCGGCGATCGGCTGCGTCATCGACGGCTGTCCGCCCGGACTCGCACTTGCGCCGGACGAGTTCAAACGCGATCTCGCGCGCCGCGCGACGGGCATGTCGCGCTACACCTCGCAGCGGCACGAAGCGGATGAGGTCGAAATCCTTTCCGGCGTGTTCGAAGGCAAGACCACCGGCACGCCGATCGCGCTGCTGATCCGCAACACCGATGCGCGTTCGAAGGATTATTCCGAAATCGCGCACACGTTCCGGCCCGGTCACGCCGACTACACCTATTGGCAAAAGTACGGCATCCGCGACTATCGCGGTGGCGGCCGATCCTCGGCACGCGAGACGACGATGCGTGTCGCGGCCGGCGTCGTCGCCAAGAAATGGCTGGCGCAGAAATTCGGCATCGTCGTGCGCGGCTGGTTGGCGCAACTCGGTCCGCTCAAACCGAAGCACTTCGATTGGTCGAGCGTCGACGCGAATCCGTTTTTCTGGCCCGACGCCGCGATGGTCGGCGAACTCGAAAGCTTCATCGATGCGTTGCGCAAATCCGGCGATTCGATCGGTGCGCGCGTCAACGTCGTCGCCGAAAACGTGCCGCCGGGCTGGGGTGAGCCGATTTACGGCAAGCTCGACGGCGAACTCGCATCGGCGATGATGTCGGTCAATGCGGTGAAGGGCGTCGAGATCGGCGACGGCTTCGCCGTGGTCGAACAGAAGGGCAGTCGGCATCGCGACGAAATCACGCCGCAAGGGTTTTTATCGAATCACGCCGGCGGCATTCTCGGTGGCATTTCGACCGGACAGCACATCGTGGCCTCGCTGGCGTTGAAACCCGCCTCGAGCATCCTGATTCCCGGCAAGAGCGTGAACGAATCGGGCGAAGTGGTCGAGGTGTGCACGAAAGGCCGCCACGATCCCTGCGTGGGCATCCGCGCCACACCGATCGCCGAGGCGATGATGGCGCTCGTGCTGATCGATCAGGCGCTGCGGCATCGTGCGCAGTGCGGCGACGTCGGCGATGTCTCGCCGCGCATCCCACCGGGCGCCCCATGAGCGAACGACCGCGCGTCTGGATTTCGCGCCCGCTGTTCGACGACATCATCGATGGGCTGCGCGCGTATTGCGAGGTTGAGGCCGAAACCGTCGATCGCGGCTGGACGGCGGCGCAGGTCGGCGAAAAGCTGCGCGACAAACACGGCGCGGTGCTGGGCGTTTCCGATCCGGTCGACGCTGCAGCGATCGCGAATGCGAAATTCCTTCGCGTCGTAGCGAACACGGCGGTCGGCTACAACAATCTCGATCTGCCCGCGCTGACCGCTGCCGGCGTCGTCGCCACCAACACGCCCGACGTGCTCAACGATGCGGTCGCCGATTTCGCCTGGACACTGATGCTTTCCACAGCGCGCCGCGTTGCGGAAGCCGACCGCTATCTGCGCGCCGGCAAATGGCAGGGCATGTCGTATCACCTGCTGCTCGGCGCGGAAATCACCGGCCGGACGCTCGGCATCTACGGCATGGGCCGCATCGGGCAAGCGATCGCGCGGCGCGCAGTCGGATTCGCCATGCCGGTGATCTATCACAACCGCTCGCGGCTGGACGCGTCGATCGAACGCGAATGCCGCGCTGCGTATGTGAGCCGCGACGAACTGTTGCGGCAATCGGACTTCCTCGTCCTCGTGCTGCCGTATTCGGCGCAGACGCAGCATGCGATCGGTGCCGCGGAACTGGCGATGATGAAACCTTCGTCGATACTGGTGAACGTCGCGCGCGGAGGCATCGTCGACGATGCGGCACTGATTGAAGCGCTGCGCGACAAGCGCCTCGCCGGCGCGGGTCTCGATGTCTTCGAAAACGAACCGGCGCTCAATGTAGGATTCATGGCACTCGATAATGTCGTGCTGACGCCGCACATCGCCAGCGCGTCCACTGCTACGCGCCGTGCCATGACGCAGCTCGCCTGCGACAATCTGCTCGCCGCGCTCGGCTTCGGCCCGCATGCCGGGCGGCCGCCGAACGTTCTGAATCCGGACGCGCTGCATGTCCGTCGACCTCAACCCAAAAATTAGACAAGAAACCCCGATGAAAAAAGAGAAATACAACGTAGCCATGGTCGGCGCGACGGGTGCCGTCGGCGAAGCCCTGCTGGCGATCCTCAAGGAACGCAAATTCCCGATCGACCGCTTCACGCCGCTGGCGAGCGCGCGTTCGTCGGGTGAGATGATCGAATTCGGTAACCGCTCGGTGACGGTGAAGAATCTCGACGACTTCGATTTCGCGGGCACCGACATCGCTTTCTTCTCCGCCGGTGCCTCGGTGAGCAGGGAACACGCGCCGCGCGCCGCGCAGGCCGGTGCGGTCGTCATCGACAACACCTCGGAGTTCCGCTACCAGGACGACATCCCGCTCGTTGTCGCCGAAGTGAATCCCGAAGCGATCGCCGACTACAAAACGCGGCACATCATCGCCAATCCGAACTGCTCGACGATGCAGATGCTGGTCGCACTGGCACCGATCCATCGCAAGGTCGGCATCGAGCGCATCAACGTTGCCACGTATCAGTCGGTGTCCGGCGCTGGCCGTTCAGGGCTGGAAGAACTTGGCAAGCAAACCGCCGCGCTGCTCAACTTCCAGACTGTGAAGCCGGAAAAATTTTCCAAGCAGATCGCGTTCAATGTGATCCCGCACATCGATTTGTTCCAGGAGAACGGCTATACGAAGGAAGAAATGAAGATGGTCTGGGAGACGCAAAAAATCCTCGGCGACCGGTCGATACAGGTGAATCCGACCTGCGTGCGGGTGCCGGTGTTTTTCGGGCATTCCGAAGCGGTCCACGTCGAAACCAAGACGAAAATCACCGCGGAGGAGGCGCGCGCATTGCTGGAGCAATCGCCCGGAATCGTGGTGATGGATGAGCGCAAAGCCGGCGGTTATCCGACGCCGGTCGGCGATGCCGCCGGCAAGGACCCGGTCTTCGTCGGACGCATCCGCGAAGACATCTCCCATCCGCGCGGACTGGACCTTTGGATCGTCTCCGACAATATCCGCAAGGGCGCGGCGCTGAACGCCATCCAGGTGGCCGAGGTATTGGTGAAATCGTATTTGTGATCTATAGTTACGTTTGTGTTATAAGGGGTTTTCTAGCTTTAGGTTCGAGGGAAGGCTTAAAGCCGGCTACTGTCTTTCGGGGGAACAACCTCATGAATGGTTCGACCAAATTATCCCTTGCCATTGCGCTGGCACTCGTCAGCGGCGGCAATGCATTCGCATTGGGCCTGGGCGCGATTCAAGTCAAATCCGGCTTGAATCAACCACTTAATGCGGAAATCGCGGTCATCGCCGATTCGCCCGCAGAGGCCGTCGGGCTCAACGTCAGCCTGGCCCGCGCCGAGGATTTCCAGCGCGTCGGCCTGGACCGCGCCCGGGTCAGCATTCCGATGGATTTCGAGGTGATCACCAATGGCCGCCAGTCGGTCATCCACGTGACCACCAAGGATCCGGTCCGCGAGCCGTTCCTGGATTTCCTGGTCGAAGCCAACTGGGCCAAAGGCCGCGTGTTGCGCGAGTACACCGTATTGCTCGATCCGCCGGTCATGGCGCCGGCGCTGCGAGGCTCGACTGTCACGGTCGCTCCGGCGCACGAAACTGCGCCTGCCACTTCGAGCCAGTTGCCTGCGGCGAGACCCGTCAAATCCGCGCCGGCACCGCGGGTGAAACCGCCGCGTGCCGTCGTCGAAACCGCACCGCCGCCGAAGCCGGCTGCCGCACCGAAACCCGCGCCAGCACCCGCACCTGCGCGAGCGGCAGGCAGCGGCGAATACGGTCCGGTCGCCGAAGGCGAGACGTTGTCGGAAATCGCCCGCGCGACCAAAGACGACAATATGGACACCAACGCGATGATGCTGGCGCTGCTGCAGGCCAACCCCAACGCGTTCTACAAGGACAACATCAACGCGCTCAAGCGCGGTGCGATCCTGCGCATCCCCTCGCACGACGACGTGAAAGCCGCCGGCAAGGCCGCCGCGGCCGCCGCCTCGGTGCGCGACCAGAACGATGCGTGGAAGAGCGGCAGCGTGCCGGTTTCCAAGCCGACCCTGGTAGCCACCACCGGGCAGCCGAAAACCACATCGTCGCCGGCGCCCGCGAAATCTTCGTCGACCAAATCCGGCGACAACCTCGCCCTCGTTCCGCCGGCGTCCGGTAAAGGCAGCCAGAGCACGGCCGACCAGCCAGGTTCTGCGTCGGGCAGCGGCAGCACCGCCGGTGCGCGCGGCGACATACAGCGCACAAAAGAAGCGTTGGCCAGTCGCGAGCAGGAAGTCGGCGAACTGAAATCGCGCGTCAAGGAACTCGAGGACATCAACGGCAAGGACCAAAAGCTGTTGACGATGCGCAATTCGGAGATCGCCGAGCTGCAGACGAGGCTGAAGGAACTCGAGAGCAAGTCCGGCAGCGCCGCTACAGCCGCGAAGACGCCGGCGACCGCGACGCCCGCTACGAGCGCAACGACACCGTCCACCGCTGCGACGCCGGGCACGAGCGCAGCTTCGACGACCAAGCCGTCGGACAAGATCACCGCTCAGGACATCTGGGGCAAGATCAACGATTCCGAAAAACCGAAGTCGGCAACGACTGCACCGTCGACGACATCGCCGAGCGCGAGCGCGACGCCGTCAACGACAAGTCCTTCGAGTACTGCGAGCACGGCTACGCCGGGCAGCACGACCGGGACACCGCCGAGCACATCGGCAACGACCACAGCTACGACGCCGAGCACGACGAGTTCCACGACACCGTCGACAGCAACATCGTCGACGACCGCGCCGTCTACGGGCACACCGTCGAGCAGCACCGCGACGCCGAGCACGTCTGCGCCGTCGGCCACCGCCACTCCGGCGCCGGGCAGCACTACGCCGAGTACGACGGCAGCCACCACTACTGCACCGCTGACGACCAGTACGACATCCGCAGCCACGCCGCTGACAACCCCCCCTTCCGGTACGACCACGGCACCGGCAACGTCCCCCGGCAGCGCGGCGGCAACGCCAATATCCACGCCGGCGGCGCTGAAACCGAAACCAACGACCGCGATCACGCCGATCGTGCCCGATCAGCCGTGGTATCAGAACACGATGACGCTGGCGATCGCGGGCGGCGCGCTGCTGCTCGTCGGTCTGTTGGCGCTGATGCGTTTCATGCGCCGTCCGAAACCGGTCTTGCTTACCGAGACCGACGGCGACGTCCTCGTCGAAGAACCGCATCAATATGTGGAACTGCCGACCGAGTCGGAAGCCGAACTGCTCGACGCGCTGGCGCAGCATCCGGGCGATCCGGAGCTTTCGCTCAAGCTTCTGCGTCTGTACTACGCTGAACGCGACGCATCCAAGTTCGAAGCCGCCGCAGAAGCGATGTACGCGCATATCGCCGATCCGACCCAGCCGGAATGGCAGGAAGTCAAGGCGATGGGCGAGGACCTGGTCCCGCACAATCCTTTGTTCGGCGCAAACGACAGCCTCACCGACTACATGCATGAAAGCGTGGCGCCCGTATCGCACGCCGACGAACCGCACCTGTCCGACGACAACTTCGACCTGGGCCATTTCGACGCCGACGGCACACCCGCCGCTGCCGAAGAAACTTTCGATTTCGACCTCGCCGATCATTCCGGCAGACCGGCCGCGCCGGTGGTGGAACACGTCGTGGAGCGCGAACACGAAATCGTCTCGGCACCGGCGACGCTGGTACCTGCTTCCAAGCCGGTGGAAGATTTCTTCGCCGGCGAAGACACCATCGGCACCAAGCTCGATCTGGCCCGCGCCTATCTCGACATGGGCGATCCGGAAGGTGCGCGTTCGATGCTCGATGAAGTGATGAGCGAAGGCAATGATTTGCAGAAAGGCGAGGCGCGCAAGCTGCTTGCCGAAATCAAGTAACGGATTTGTCTTTTGGATTGGGGCCGGGTGAATCCGGCCCTTTCTTTTTGTGGGTTCGAAGCGTGGGCCGATGACGATCAACGGCTTCCGCTGTCCTGCGGCCAGCGGGTAACTTTCTTTGCCGGTGCAAAGAAAGTCACCAAAGAAAGCACCTTGGTCGTTCGCTGAGGTTGTCGTCCGCAGAGAGCACGTCCCTGATGCTCGCTGCGGACCGCGCGCTTCCTGCGCGCGATCACCGCTTTCGCAAACCTTCGCGCTGTCGCAGAAGACGCCGCAAACTGACAATCGTTCTCGTCGCGTAGCGACGACACGTCGCTGTACACCATCTCGCACCGCACCCCGCACCGAGGACTCGGCTTTCGCTGGTGAGATGCACGGTTATCGCGCCATGCTCTCGTCGTGAGATGCAAAAGCCGAATTAGCGCGAGTGGGCGAAGTTTCAGTGAGTGTTATCACGTGGCAGACATAGCCGGCGCCATCCAAGCAAACCCCGAACAGTTAAACTCAATGCACATGCGAATCGCGTTAGGCATCGAATACGACGGGACCGATTTCTGCGGCTGGCAGCGGCTCAGTCATGCGCCGTCGATTCAGGCGGCGGTCGAGCAGGCGCTCACGTTCGTCGCCGACGAAACGATCGAGTTGACGTGCGCCGGCCGCACGGATTCCGGCGTGCACGCGTTGTGTCAGGTCGTGCATTTCGATACCGGTGCGCAACGTTCCGAGCGCGGCTGGGTGCTCGGCGCCAATTCGAATCTGCCGCGCACGGTCGCTGTGCGATGGGCCAGGCCCGTTCCCGAAGAGTTCCATGCGCGGTTCGGCGCGCGCGCGCGACGCTACCGCTACGTGATCGTAAATCGTGCGGTGCGGCCGGCGTTCGAAGGGCGCTTCGTCACGTGGGAGCGCGCCAGGCTCGATGTGGACGCCATGCGCGACGCGGCGCAATGCCTCATCGGCGAACACGATTTCAATGCTTTCCGCAGCGTCGCCTGCCAGGCGAACACGTCGATGCGTAACGTCCACGAGATCACCGTCGAGCGCGTGCGCGACCGCATCGAAATCCAGATACAGGCCAACGCGTTCCTGCATCATATGGTGCGGAACATCGTCGGCAGCCTGCTGCCGATCGGCCGCGGCGAGCGTCCGGTCGAATGGATGGCCGAACTGCTGCAAGCAAGGGATCGCACGCGCGCCGGCGCGACGGCACCGGCGACCGGACTTACGTTTCTGTTTCCGCTGTATCCGGATGAATTCGGTTTGCCCGAGGAAGTGACATTGCGATGAATCGCGTTCGCGTCAAATATTGCGGGATCACGCGTGCGGAAGATGCGCATGCCGCGGTAGCGCTCGGTGTCGACGCGGTCGGCTTTCTGCTGACGAAAAAAAGCAAACGCTTCGTCGAACCGGCGCGAGCGCGCGAGATCCGCGTGTCGCTGCCTGCATTCGTCTCGGCCGTCGCCCTTTTCAACAACGACGACGGGGCGTGGATCGACGACGCGGTGCGTCTGGTGCGTCCCGACATCGTCCAGTTCCACGGCACCGAGTCGCGCGCGTTTTGCGAATCGTTCGGCGTGCGCTATGTGAAAACCGTCGGCATGGCCGAAGAGGGTGCGTTCGAGCGCACGGTCGCCGAGCATCCGAATGCCGTCGCCTACCTGCTCGATAGCAACAAGCCGGGCGAGCAGGGCGGCAGTGGCCTGACGTTCGACTGGGCGCGCATCCCCTCCGATTTTCACAAGCCCATCATCCTTGCCGGCGGGCTGACCTGCGATAATGTCGGACTCGCGATCCGCACGGCGCGGCCCTACGCGGTCGATGTCGCCAGCGGCATCGAGTCCGCGCCCGGCGTCAAGGACGCGGAAAAAATGCGGCGGTTCATCAATGAGGTCAGACGTGTCAGCAGCGACAGCTCCGCTTGAATCCATCGACTACACCGCGTGGCCCGATGCGCACGGACGCTTCGGCGACTACGGCGGCATCTACGTCGCCGAAACGCTGATCCAGCCGCTCGAGGAATTGACCGCGGCGTACATGCGTCTGCGTCGCGACCCGGAGTTCGTCGCCGAGCTCGATCGCGATCTGAAGCACTACGTCGGCCGACCTAGTCCGATCTATCACGCCGAGCGGCTGTCGAAAAAAATCGGCGGCGCGCAGATCCTGCTCAAGCGCGAAGACTTGAATCACACCGGCGCGCACAAGATCAACAATACGGTCGGTCAGGCGCTGGTCGCCAAACGCATGGGCAAGCGCCGCATCATCGCCGAAACCGGCGCCGGGCAGCACGGTGTGGCTAGCGCGACGGTCGCGGCGCGGCTAGGGCTCGAGTGCGTGGTTTACATGGGCGCGGTCGACATGGAGCGCCAGGCCATCAACGTTTTTCGCATGAAGCTGCTCGGTGCGCAGGTGGTGCCGGTGACGTCCGGATCGAAGACGCTCAAGGACGCGCTCAACGAAGCGATGCGCGACTGGGTGACGAATGTCGAGGACACGTTCTACATCATCGGCACAGTGGCCGGGCCGCATCCGTATCCGATGATGGTGCGCGACTTCAACGCCATCGTCGGCCGCGAAGCGCGGCAGCAGATGCTCGACGAATATAAAAAGTTGCCCGATGCGCTCGTCGCCTGCGTCGGCGGCGGCTCCAATGCGATCGGCCTGTTTCATGCTTTCCTCAACGACCCATCGGTGGCCATCTTCGGCGCAGAAGCGGCCGGCGACGGCATCGAAACCGGCAGGCACGCCGCATCGCTCGCCGCCGGACGCCCGGGTGTGCTGCACGGGAATCGCACGTATGTTCTTTGCGACGACAACGGGCAGATCGTGGAGACGCATTCGATTTCCGCAGGGCTCGATTATCCCGGTGTCGGTCCCGAACACGCATGGCTCAAAGATACGCACCGCGCGACGTATTCCGGCATCACCGATGCCGAAGCGCTCGCGGCGTTCCACGAACTGGCACGCACCGAAGGCATTCTGGCTGCGCTCGAATCAAGCCATGCGGTCGCGCTGGCGATGAAACTCGCGCGCGATTTCGGCAAGGACAAAACGATCCTCGTCAACTTGTCCGGCCGCGGTGACAAAGACGTGCACACCATCGCGCGGCACGAAGGCATCACGTTGTGAGTGCCGTCGCGCCGGTGGCGTGAGAACGAAATGAACCGCGAAGTCCTGCCGCCACGATTGTTTGAACGTGTCCGCGTGGTCACGATACAGCCGCCGGGTTACGCGCATTCGGCGGCGTTCGACGATCTCGTCGCGTGCCTGGCGTCCGGTTTTGCCGCGCTGGGTGCGCACGTGGATACGAGCGTCAACCAGCCGCTGGTCGGCGATGGCATCAATGTCCTCGTCGGCGCGCACCTGATCGGCCCGGGCTATCCGCTGCCGGACAATTGCATCATCTTCAATATCGAACAGATTCGCAGCGGCCGATATGCGCAGCCGACGCATTACCTCGATTTGCTGAAACGCTTCCTCGTGCTTGACTACTCCGCGCGCAATGTCGATCACATCCGGCAGCGCACGGATAACCAGCACGTGTATCTGTGCAAACTGGGGTTCGCCTCGAATCTCGCGCGCATCGACAGCGCGGCCACGCAGGATGTCGACGTACTGTTCTATGGCGTGGTCAACGAACGCCGCAAGGCGATCCTCGATGCGCTCGTCGTTGCCGGACTCAAGGTCAAGGTGCTGACCGGTGTTTATGGCGCCGACCGCGACGCGTGGATCGCGCGCAGCAAGATCGTGCTCAATCTGCATTTCTACGACGATCACATCCACGAAATCGTGCGCACGTCGTTCCTCATGGCCAATCGCAAGGCCATCGTCAGCGAATGCGCGAACGACACGGAGATCGACGACGACATCCGCGCTGGCCTGATTGCTGTTCCGGTCGACGGCATCGTCGCTGCGTGCAAGGAACTGGTGAACGACGATGGGCGTCGGCGCGATCTCGGACGCCGCGCATTCGAAACGATCTCACGGCGCGATCAATCGGCGATTCTCGCCGCACTGATTCCTTCGTTGTCCAAGCCGGTGCCGACGCGCATCAATCTCGGCAGCGGCAAATCGTTCGATCCGGCACGGCTCAATATCGATGTCGATCCGAAATGGCGCCCGGATATTCTCGGCGACATCGCGGCACCGGCCGGATTGCGACAGATTTTTCTGACGCGTCGATTCGGCCTGGTGCGCTTGGAGAAGGACAGCTTCGACGAAATCACGACGACCGACGTGCTCGAACACATTCCGGATCTCGTCGCGATGATGACGCGCTGTCTTGAAATGTTGCGCATCGGCGGCATGATGAAGATCGGCGTGCCGTATGATCTGTCGTGGGGCGCCTGGCAGGACCCCACACACGTGCGCGCCTTCAACGAGCGTAGCTGGCTCTACTACACCGACTGGCACTGGTATCTCGGCTGGACCGAAACGCGCTTCGACGCAACGGAAATGAAAATGAACTTGAGTCCGGTCGGTGAAACTCTGCGACGCGGCGGCATGGCGCGCGACGAACTGTTCCGCACGCCGCGCGCGGTGGACAGCATGAACGTGGTGCTGACCAAACGCGCACTGACGCTCGCCGAGCGCGACAACGCACTCGCCTGGCAACGCGGCGCTGTGAAAAGCGAGGTGCAACCTTGAACCGTATCGAGCTGCGTTTCACCGAACTCGGCGCCGCACGGCGATGCGGATTGATCCCATTCATCACCGCCGGGGATCCGTCGCCGCAGGCCACAGTCGCGATCATGCATGCGCTGGTCGAAGCTGGCGCGGACATCATCGAACTGGGCGTGCCGTTCTCCGATCCGATGGCCGACGGGCCGGTGATCCAGCACGCCAGCGAGCGTGCCTTGTCGCGCGGCGTCGGGCTCGACCCAGGTGCTCGATTTCGTGCGTGCGTTCCGGCAAGACGATGCGACAACACCGATCGTGCTGATGGGCTATCTCAATCCCATCGAAATTTACGGCTACGAAAAATTCGCGCGTGACGCATCGGCGGCCGGCGTCGATGGCACGTTGATCGTGGATTGTCCGCTGGAAGAATCTTCGACCGTCGATGTGCTGCGCGCGGCGGGGATCCGGCAGATCCTGCTCGCCGCGCCGACCACGCCCGACACACGCCTGGCCGCACTGCGGGAGCGCGCGGAAGGTTTCCTGTACTATGTTTCGTTCGCCGGCATCACCGGCGCCGATCGCCTGAGCGTGGAATCGGTGAGGACGCGGGTGCATGCGATGAAGTCGTCGGTGCGGGTTCCGGTTGCAGTTGGATTCGGTGTGCGCGATGCGGCTTCGGCCGCTTCGGTCGGCGAATTCGCCGATGCGGTGGTGATCGGCAGCGCGCTGGTGGAAAGACTGGCGGTGGCGACCTCGCCGCAAGCGGCGGCGCAGGTGGCACGAGAATTCCTCGCGCCGATCCGCGCGGCGCTCGACACGGTGCAATCCGCGCATGCCGCGTGAGACCGACCCGCCCGATGTTCCCGCGCCGGCGGAAAACGGAGATGGTGAAGACATGAGTTGGTTACAGAAATTGATGCCGTCGCGCATCCGCACCGAAGGCAATTCGTCCAAGAACGGCAATTCGTCGAAGGGACGCGTGCCGCAAGGTTTGTGGGAGAAGTGCGATGGTTGCGGTGCGATTCTCTATCGTCCGGAACTGGAGCGGAATCTGGAAGTGTGTCCGAAATGCGGACATCACCACGCGATCGATGCACGCAGGCGTCTGGCGGCGCTGTTCGACGAAGGCAGCGGCGAGGAATTGTTCGGCAATCTCGAGCCTGTGGACATGCTCAAATTCCGCGACTCGAAGAAGTACAAGGATCGCATCGTCGCGGCGCAGAAAGCCACCGGCGAAAAAGACGCGCTGATCACGATGCGTGGTTTGCTCATGGCGCGGCCGCTGATGGCGAGCGCGTTCGAGTTCACGTACATGGGCGGCTCGATGGGTTCGGTGGTCGGCGAGAAATTCACGCTGGCCGGCGAGCGCGCGCTCGAGGAGCGCATTCCCTACGTCTGTTTTTGCGCCAGCGGCGGCGCACGCATGCAGGAAGGATTGTCCTCGCTGATGCAGATGGCGAAGACCTCGGCGATTCTTGCGCGCATGCGCAGCGCGGGCGTTCCGTTCGTGTCGGTGTTGACCAATCCGACCACCGGCGGCGTGTCGGCAAGTCTGGGAATGCTCGGTGACATCAACATCGGCGAGCCCAAGGCGCTGATCGGATTCGCCGGGCCGCGCGTAATCGAACAGACCGTGCGCGAAACCTTGCCGGAAGGATTCCAGCGCTCGGAGTTTTTGCTCGAGCACGGCGCGATCGACATGATCGTCGATCGCCGCGAGATGCGCGACAAGCTGGCCGCGGTGATGGCGCTGATGCTGAAATCGCCGAAAGCCGCCTGAGCGGGGAATCGGCCGCAACTCGCCGGCGGTTTGCCTAGCCGTTGATTTGCGGATTTGAATTGGCGCTGATGATCTTCGTCATCGCTGCGGTCACCTGCAGATTGCCGGCGATGATATTTCCGTTCGCGGGCATGCCTTCCTTGCCGGTGAAATCGCAGTATGTGCCGCCTGCTTCGCGGATCAGCACGCAGCCGGCGACCATATCCCACGGCTTGATGCCGATTTCGAAATAGCCGTCCAGACGTCCGGCCGCAACATACGCGAGATCGAGCGCGGCCGAACCCGTGCGGCGAATGTCTTCGGCTTCGACGAGCAGTGCGCGCGTCATGTTGAGCTGTGCGTCGAGGTGCTTGCGCTGCCGATACGGAAACCCGGTAGCGAGCAGGGCGCCGGACAGGCCTTCGCGCTTGCTCACGCGCATGCGGCGATCGTTGAGGTAGGCGCCGTCGCCCTTGCTGGCGGTGAACAGCTCGTCGCGCAGCGGATCGTAGATCACGCCGTGCACCGGATCGCCGTGATCGAGGAAGCCGATGGAGATGCAGAAATGCGGAAAGCCGCGCAGGTAGTTGTGCGTGCCGTCGAGCGGATCGATGACCCACACTTTGTCCGATTTGCCGGTGCGCCCGGTTTCTTCGCCGAGGAAGGCGTGATCGGGATAAGCCTTGCGCAGTTCCTTGAGGATTTCGGCCTCGGCCAGCTTGTCGACTTCGCTCACGTAATCGTGCCGCGCCTTTTCCTCGACAGCGAGACCTTCCACGCGGTTGAGATAGCGGAGGATGACGTTTCCGGCGGCGCGCGCGGCACGCACGGCAATGGTGACGGCGGGTCTAGGCATGGCGAATTCAAACTGGCTGGCTGAAAAAGAACGGCGCGGATGTTCTGCGCCGGGTTATTTTAGCAGACTGAGAGGTCCGGCTGCGCATCGCCATTCGGCGCTGCATTGCGGATAATCCGCGCATGACCGATTCCGCATTCGCCGGCGCGCATCCGTCGCGCATCCGCTTCACGCTCGTGCGCACCTCGCATCCGGGCAACATCGGCGCGGCCGCGCGCGCGATCCGCACGATGGGTTTCGAGCGGCTGAGCCTCGTCGCGCCGCAGCGTTTTCCGCATGCCGATGCCGTCGCGATGGCATCCGGCGCATTGGCCGTGCTCGACGAAGCCGCGATCGCGCCGACGCTGGCCGATGCGCTCGCCGACTGCACGCTGGCACTGGGCTGCACCGCGCGACGCCGCGACGTGCAGCTTCCGGAACTCACGCCGCGCGAAGCGGCGCAGCGCGCGTTGTCGGCGAGCGCGACGGGCAACGTCGCAATCGTCTTCGGCAACGAGCGCACCGGATTGGAGAACGACGAACTGGCGCTGTGCAGTTACGCCGTACACATTCCGAGCGACGAGAAATTCCCCTCGCTCAATCTCGCCCAGGCGGTGCAAGTTCTCGCCTACGAGCTACGCGTGCTGGTGCTCGACAATCAACTCGACAGCGTCTCGCCCGCCACAACCAAGATCGAACCGCTCGCGACCATCGACCAGCTCGAACATTTCTTCGAGCATCTGGCGCAAACGCTGGATGTGATCGATTTCCACAAGGGGCGATCGCCGGTGACGATCATGAAGCGCCTGCGCAAATTGTTCCTGCGCACGAATCTGGAAGCACGTGAGGTGCGCATCCTGCACGGCATCCTGGACGACGCGCAGCGCATGGCGAAGCGCGGCACAGGCGAGCGTCCGCCTGCGCCGGAATGACGAGGTTCAACCCGTCTCGTCGACGACGAGTTCCGCTTCCGGATTGCGCTTGATCAATAGTTTGTCGATGCGCGCGCCGTCGAGGTCCACCACTTCGAAGCGGATGCCGCGCCAGTCGAAATGTTCGCCCGTCTGCGGAATCCTGCCGAAGTGCGCGACAACCATGCCGGCGGCCGTGTGGAAGTCGTGATCTTCCTGATGCGGCAACTCGGTCGTGCCAAGCAGTTCGCGAAGATCGTCGGTGCTGACCGATCCGTCGACAAGCCATGCGCCGTCGTCGCGGCGGACGACCGGCGCATCGCGTGTAGGCTGTGTCGGCGTCACGCTTTTTCCGACCACGGCCGAGAGCAGATCGTTGAGCGTCACCAATCCCTCGATGTCGCCGTACTCGTCGACGACCAGCGCCAGGCGCGTTTCGGCGTCGCGGAATTCTTCGAGCAGATCCAGCGCACGCGCCGTGCCCGGCACGTACAGCGGCTTGGCCAGGTTCGAAAACAGATCCACGCGCGCGTGCCCGATCAACTCCGGCAAGCGCTTCAGGCTGAGAATTCCCAGCACATCCTTGTCGCTGCCGCGATACACCGGATAGCGCGAATACGGCGTATCGCGCATCACCGACAGGTTCTTCTCCAGCGACTCGGACGCATCCAGCCACGTGATGCGCGGTCGCGGCGTCATCATGCTGTCGACGGTGCGATCGCCTAAGCGGAGCACGCGGTTGACCATGTTGCGCTCGTCCGGATCGATCACGCCCTGTTCGGCGCTTTCCGACACCAGCAGCCGGATCTCTTCTTCGCTGACGTGCTCACCGGACATGCGCGTCTGCCGGAACAGCCGCAGGATTCCGCGCGTGATCGCGATCAGCCCGAACGCGAACGGCATGGCGATCCACACCAGCACACGCATGGGAATAGCGACCAGCACCGCCCAGCGTTCCGGATTCAAGAGGGCCACGCGCTTGGGGAGCAGCTCGCCGAGCAGCATGTTGACGAAAGTAATTCCCGATACGCTCAGCGCGATGCCGATGCCACGCGCGTACGTGACGACCCACGTCATCTGCGAATGTGAGAACAGCGCTGCGATCTGTTCGCCGAGGCGCTCGCCGAGCGCGGCACCCGTACCAATGCCGATGAGCGTGATGAATACCTGCACCGTCGCGAGCAGATGCTCCGGCGTCAGGGAAAGGCGATAGGCGACGCTGGCGCGCCGGCTGGTCGTGGCCATCTGTTTCAGACGGCTTTTGCGCGAGGTCATCAGCGCCATCTCGCTGAGCGCGAAGAAGCCGTTCAGCAGTGCGAGCACGATGACCAGCGTGATTTCGAGCGTCATCGTTCCATGCACAATCGGTCGATGGACAACCCAGGCGGGGACGATTCCATTGCCGCGAGTTTAGCAGAGCGCGGCCGCGCGGCCGCGCTTGCTATCACGGAGCGACTTCGATGCGGTCGAAGCTCGACTTGTCGCCTTTCGGACGCGGACCGGTCAGCGGCTCGCCGGTGACAAGGTAGTACACCGATTCGGCGACGTTGGTGGCGTGGTCGCCGATTCGTTCGATGTTCTTGGCGATGAACAGCAGGTGCGCGCCGATCGGCACGCGCGCCGGTTCGGCGCTCATGAAATCGATCAGGCGACGATAGATGCCGGTGTAGACGTCGTCGAGCTGTTCGTCGTGCGCCCACACGTCGAGCGCTTTTTCCGAATCGCGGTCGCGGAACGCCTGCACGACATCGGCGAGCAGTTTCAGCGCAAGCTGGCCGAGTTCGGCCAGTTCGTTGATCCACTCGTCCGGCGAATGCGCGTTGAGCGCGATGGCCCGTTTGGCGATGTTCGCGGCGAAATCGCAGATGCGTTCGAATTCGATGCCGATGCGCAGTGCCGCGAGCACTTGCCGCAGATCCCGTGCGATGGGCTGGCGCAGCGCGAGCACGCGCACCGCGCGGGCATCGACATCGCGTTCGAGTTCATCGACTTCCAGATCGCTCTTGACCACGTGCGCCGCGACCGTGGTGTCGCGCAGCAGCAGCGAGTCGATGGCGCCCGCGAGTTGCGTCTGCGAGAGCTGGCCCATGCGGCCGATGGCGGTGTTGAGCTGGGTCAGCTCGTCGTCGAAACTTTTTACGATATGTTCTGACATGGCAATCAACCGTACCGCCCTGTGATGTAGTCTTCCGTCATTTTCTTCTTCGGGTTTTCGAAGATCATTTTCGTCTCGCCGAATTCGATCAGTTCGCCCAGATACATGAAAGCCGTGTAGTCGGAGATGCGCGACGCCTGCTGCATGTTGTGGGTGACGATGGCGATGGTGTAATTGTCCTTCAATTCCTCGACCAGTTGCTCGATCTTGCCGGTGGCGATCGGATCGAGCGCGGAAGTCGGTTCGTCGAACAAGATCACTTCCGGCCGCAGCGCGACCGCGCGCGCGATGCACAAACGCTGCTGCTGGCCGCCGGAAAGGCCCAACGCGCTCTGCTTGAGCTTGTCCTTGGCTTCGTCCCAGAGCGCCGCCTGGGCCAGCGCTTCCTGCACGCGCACGTCCATCTCGGCGCGGGACAGTTTTTCGTAATGCTTGATGCCGTAGGCGATGTTGTCGTAGATCGACATCGGGAACGGCACCGGTTTCTGGAACACCATGCCGATCTTGCTGCGCAGACGGTTGAGCGGATAGCGCGCGTCGAGCACGTTCTCGCCGTCGAGGATGACCTCGCCCTTGGCGTTGAGCTTCGGATAGATCGAGTAGATGCGGTTGAACACGCGCAGCAAGGTGGATTTGCCGCAGCCCGAGGGTCCGATGATCGCCGTCACCTTCTTCTCGGCGACGTCCATGTTGATGCTTTTCAACGCGCGGTAATCGCCGTAGAAAAAATCCAGGTTGCGCGCGCTCAGTTTCGCGGGCGGCATCGGGTCTGTTTTCGTGGCGGCGGTGACGGTCGCGGTCTGCATGTTAGTCATTAGCGATTCTCTTGCGCAGCAGAACCGCGCGGGAAAAGAGGGACAGCAGCAAAACGAAGACGGTGACGATGAAGGCCCCCGCCCAGGCCAGCGCATGCCAGGAATCGTACGGGCTCATCGCGAACTGGAAGATCACCACCGGCACGCTCGCCAGCGGCTGCGTGAGATCGTTGCTCCAGTACTGATTGTTGAGCGCGGTGAACAGCAGTGGCGCGGTTTCGCCGCTGATGCGCGCGAGCGCGAGCAGGATGCCGGTGAGGATGCCGGGCAGGGCGGCGCGATACAGAACCTGCAGCGTCATTTTCCATTGCGGTACGCCGAGCGAAAGCGCGGCTTCGCGCATCGCGCTGGGTACCAGACGCAGCATCTCGTCGGTGGTGCGCACCACGACCGGGATCACGATCAGCGCGAGCGCGAGCGATCCGGCCAATCCGGAGAAATGTCCGACCTGGTGGACGACGACCGTGTAGATGAACAGACCCAGCACGATCGACGGCGCGGAGAGGAGAATGTCGTTGATGAAGCGGATGGTCTCGCCGATCAGGCGCTTGTTCGCGTACTCGGCCAGATACGTACCGGCCGCGACACCGATCGGCGTGCCGATGGCGATGGCCATCAGCGACATGATCGCGCTGCCGAAAAACGCGTTGAGCAGGCCACCGTCGGAGCCGGGCGGCGGCGTCATTTCGGTGAACAGTTCCGGCTTCATCGCACTGATGCCGTTGATCAGCGCCGTCCACAGAATCCACACCAGCCAGAACAGGCCGAAAATGGTCGCGGCCACGGCCAGCGAGAGCGCGACCGCGTTGGTGATGCGGCGGCGTGTGTACAGCGATTCCATCGTGGCCATGTCAGTTGCCTTCCCGCTTGGCCAGGCGCATCAGCATCCATTTCGCGATGGCGAGCACGATGAAGGTCACGACGAACAGCAGGAAGCCGAGTGCGATCAGCGATGAGCGGTAAAGATCCGAATCGGCTTCGGTGAATTCGTTGGCGAGCGTGGCGGCAATCGAGTTGCCCGGCATCAGCAGCGATGGCGTGAGCATGTGCGCGTTGCCGAGCACGAAGGTAACCGCCATCGTTTCGCCGAGCGCGCGGCCCAGCCCCAAGAACACGCCGCCGATTACTGCCGTTCGCGTATAAGGCAAGACCACGTCCCATGCGACTTCCCATGTCGTCGAGCCGAGTGCGTACGCGGATTCCTTCAGACGCGTCGGCACGCTCAGGAACACGTCGCGCATCACCGCGCTGATGAACGGGATCACCATGATCGCGAGCACGATGCCCGCGGTGAGCATGCCGATGCCCAGCGGCGGCCCGCGGAACAACGGTCCAATAATGGGCCATTGGCCCAGATGCGCGTTGAGGAACGGAATCACGTGCGCGGCCATGAATGGCACGAACACGAACAGGCCCCACATGCCGTAGATGATCGAGGGAATGCCGGCGAGCAGTTCGATCGCCGATGCAATCGGGCCGCGCAGCCAGTTGGGCGCAACCTCGGTCAGAAAAAGTGCGATGCCGAAACTGACCGGCACGGCGATCAGCATGGCGATGAGTGCGGTGACCAGTGTGCCGTAGATCGGCACCAGTGCGCCGAACTTGTGATTCACGGCGTCCCAGTCCGAATCGATGAGGAAGTGCCAGCCGAATGTGGAAAACGCTTCGCGTCCGCCCCACAGCATCGACACGGCCACGGCGATGAGAAGAATCAGGACCAGCCATCCCGCGCTCGCGAAGATGGCGCGAAACACGGTGTCGCTGACCGCATCGCGCCTGCCGACAGCGGCCAGATCGACGGTCTCGCGTGCGACAGGAATTTCGGGTGACACGCTTGCGCTGGAAGACATCTCGCTGCCTTGCCTAAAAGATCGCGCGCATCGGGAGGCGATGCGCGCGAAAAGCTAAACCGAGGAGAGTTTCGGTTTGCGTGCGACGTACTCGGTATGAAACAAAGCTGCTCAGGACTTGAAGTCCGACTTCCAATAAGCCTCGATCTGCTTGACCAGCGTGTCGGGCAGCGGCACGTAGTCGAGCGCTTCGGCATCCTTCTGGCCCGACTCGAACGACCACTTGAAGAAGTCGAAGGCGGTCTTGGATTTCGCGGCGTCCTTCGAGGTCTTGTACATGATCGCCCAGGTCGTCGCGGTGATCGGCCAGGCGGTGTCGCCCGGCGCGTCGGTCATGATCAGGTTGAAGTCTTTCGAATTCTTCCAGTCGGCCGTCGCGGCGGCGGCGGAGAAGGCGGCCTTGTCGGGCTTGATCCATTTGCCGGCGTGGTTCTGCAGCTGCACGTAGTTCAGCTTGTTCTGCAGCGCGTAGGCGTATTCGACGTAGCCGATCGAGTCCTTGATCTGCTTTACGTATGCGGCGACACCTTCGTTACCTTTGCCGCCGACGCCCGTCGGCCACGACACCGTCGTGCCTTCGCCCACTTTTTCCTTCCACTCCGGATTCACCTTCGACAAATAATTGGTGAAGTTGAACGACGTGCCCGAACCATCCGAACGATGCACGACCGTGATCAGCG
The DNA here is from genome assembly GCA_963708785.1 of uncultured Gammaproteobacteria bacterium. Classification (GTDB taxonomy): domain Bacteria; phylum Pseudomonadota; class Gammaproteobacteria; order Xanthomonadales; family Rhodanobacteraceae; genus Rudaea. The sequence goes on along the minus strand of CAVPTJ010000010.1, from coordinate 16,445 downwards.
TGTCCGGCAGTTTCACACCGGCGTTCATGTCGGCGATGGCCTTGTCGTTCCACTTCTGCACCTTGCCCGAGAAGATGTCGGCGAGCACCGGGCCCGACAGCTTGATCGAACCGGCTTCCACGCCGTCGATGTTCACCACCGGCACGATGCCGCCGATGACGACCGGAAACTGGCCCAGACCGGTGTCGGTGAGATCTTTCGCATCGAGCGGCTTGTCCGACGCGCCGAAGTCGACCGTCGCGGCCTTGATCTGCGCGATGCCGCCGCCGGAACCGATGGACTGGTAGTTCACTTTCGAGCCGGTCTTGGTCGTGAAGTCAGCGGACCACTTCGACAGCACGGGATACACGAACGACGAGCCGGCGCCGGTGATGTCTGTGGCAGTCGCGCTGCCGGCAAAGGCAAAGGATGCGGTAACGGCGAAAGCGAGAAGCGTAGAGCGCAGTCTCGGGAACATTGAGGAATCTCCATAGGTTTGATTGCGGCCGCGCCCCAGTGGCGGCCGGATTCGTTCACGGCGCAGCCTACGCGGCGAGTTTGAAAGTTTTATGACAGCGTGATTTGAGCCGTAAACCGTAAGTCGGCGATCGGAAACCGTTGAAAAGAAAGGGTCGCCGCATCAATCGCTTAAGCAACGCTTTGCATGTAGCTTCAGCGATCTACCGATGGCGAATGCCGATTCACGGTCCTTGTCACAAATCTGTAAACTTCGCCGACCGCGCGATTTCACGAAGGAAACGGCATGTTTTCGTTGCAGACGATTTTCGGCAAGGGCGACAAGATCTATGGCCTGCTCGAAGCGAGCGCCGACGCGGCGCGCCACAGCGCCCGCGCGCTGATCACCATGCTCAGCCAGAAATCGTCGAGCCCGTCGCTGGACGATTTCCGAGTCGCGCGCCGGCGCGAGAAGGAAATCATGAATCAGATCAGCCAGACGCTGGTCAACACGTTCGTGACCGCGCTGGATCGCGAAGACATCGAGGCTCTGTCCGGCGCGCTGTACAAAATCCCGAAGACCATCGAGAAATTCGCCGAGCGTTACGGTCTGTTCGCCAGCCAGTTGATGGACATCGATTACGCCTCGCGTGCGCAACTGCTCGAGAAGGCGACCAACGTGATCGTCGAGATGGTCACGCAACTGAAGAAAGGCATGAAGCTCGAGGAAATGAAAGCGCTCAACGACCGCATGCAGGCGATCGAGAGCGAGGCCGACCGGCTCATCCTCGGGTTGTACGAAGACCTGTTCAAGAACGCGGGCGACGCCTCCCGCCTGATCCTGCGCAAGGATCTGTTCGAGTTGCTCGAGAAAGCGATCGACCGGTGCCGCGACGCCGGCAACGTCATCTACGCCATCGTCCTGAAGAACTCCTGAGGCCGCCGTGAGTCTGGGCCTGGTCATCTCGGTTCTCGTCGTCGCGCTCGCGTTCGAGTACATCAACGGCTTCCACGACACGGCGAATTCGATCGCCACCGTCGTCGCGACGAAAGTGTTGCGCCCGGGTCAGGCCGTGGTGCTCGCGGCGTGCACGAATTTTCTCGGCGCCATGTGGGGTACGGCGGTCGCCAAGACGATTTCCTCCGGGTTGATCGATTCGGGCGTCGTCAACGTCACGCCCGAACTCATCATCTGCGCGCTGCTCGGCGCGACGATCTGGGACCTGATCACGTGGTGGTGGGGCTTGCCGTCGAGTTCGTCGCACGCGCTGATCGGTGGCCTGTGCGGCGCCGCGCTCGCCGCGACCGGCACCAACTGGCACGCAATCATCTGGTCGATTCCCGCCGGGCACTGGTGGGAAGGCAAGGGTCTGCTCAACAAAGTGATCCTGCCGATGGTCGTGTCGCCGGCGGCCGGATTCACGATCGGCTTCATCGTCATGGGCTTCCTGCTGGCGCTGTTGTCTTTTCTTGGCGGCCGCGGCGGGCGCGTCGGCCGAGCGGCGCGTCCGCGCATCGTCAACAGTGTGTTCGCGAAAGTGCAAATGGTGTCGTCCGGTTTCATGGGTCTTTCGCACGGCATGAACGACGCGCAAAAAACCATGGGCATCATCGCGCTTGCGCTGGCGGCGGCGACGTCGGCGCATTCGCTGGACAATCTGCCGGACTGGCTGAGTTTTCTGCGTGTCGAATCCGATCCCGCGGGCGGCTTCGGCATCGCGACCTGGATCAAGGCGACCTGCGCGCTGGTCATGGCCGCAGGCACGATGGCCGGCGGCTGGCGCATCATCCACACTTTGGGCCACAAGATGGTGAAGCTGCATCCCATCAACGGCGTCGCTGCCGACACCGCGTCGTCGACGGTAATCCTCACCGCATCCGCGCTCGGCATACCGGTATCGACCACGCACAACGTTTCCGCGGCGATCATGGGCGTGGGCTTCGCCAAGCGCGCCAATGCGATCCGCTGGACCATCGTCGAACGCATGGTGTGGGCGTGGATTCTGACAATACCGATCGCCGGCGCGCTGGCTTACGCGATGGTGATGGGGTTGAAGCTTGCGGGATGGCTGAGCTGAAATGAACCGCGTAAGGAATGACCGAGGACAGTTCGTTCTTGGTTTGCGGCTCAGGCGTATCAGCGCAACGTGCGTGACTGCCCATCCCAATCGCGATAGTTGAACACCTGTCCCGTGCGCCGGACATGCTCGATCGCCGCCGGATCGATATCCGCAAACGTCCAGCCGGGTGTGTTCAATTCGCCGCTGATGAGTACACCGTCATCCGGAAATCCGCGATCCACCGGTGTATACACTGCGCCCGTGCCGGTGTTCACGTCGACGGCCGGCGACCACGCCGCGTCGCCGACCGTCGAGGCCTGCACGACGTAACATTGATTCTCCAGCGCCCGCGCCTGACAACCGATACGGACGCGCCAATAGCCGGCGAGCGTGTCCGTGCAACTCGGCACGAGGATGATGTTCGCGCCCATCTCGGCCATGCGCCGCGCGATCAGCGGGAACTCCGCGTCGTAGCAGATCGCGATGCCGAGGCGGCCGAGTTCGGTGTCGAACACGCGCACGTCGTTGCCGCCTTCGATGAGCCACTGCTCGTTCTCGAAGCGCGTCATCTGCACTTTTTCCTGATGCTCGTGTCGGCCGTCCGGATGAAACAGATACGATCGGTTGTGATACGCACCGTTCTCCACGCGCACGGGAAAACTGCCGGCGCAGATCGTCACGTTGTTCTTGCGCGCGAGCCCGGCGAACAGTTCGATGAAATCCGGCAACACGGTCTGCATAGATGCGAGCTGCGCCGGCAACGAAGCGTAGATTTCCTTCGCAAAAAGCGAAGCCAGTTCCATGCTGAAATATTCGGGAAAGACGAGCAGCTTCGCGCCGCCGGCCGCGGCTTCATCGATCCAGCGCGTGATCTTCGCCGCATACGTCCGCCAATCGCCGAGGAAATCCATCGGGTACGCGGCGGCGGCGATGCGGAAGTTGTCGGCCATCAATCGGTCAGTGATTTGAGCCAGAAGCGCATGCGCTTGGGCTGCGGCTCGGAACGGTCGATATCTTTCCACACGTACTCGGTTTCAAGCTCCGCATGCTCGCTGTAGCCGAAGCGCACCCAGATAGCGTTGAGCGGCACGTAGTCGTGTGGACGAAGCGGATGATCGTCCGGCCGCTGCACGCAGCAGAATGTCGCGAGTTCGAAGCCGAGCGCTTTCGCGTGTTCCTCACGCGCGCGAAAAAGATGCTTGTAGATGCCGCGACCGCGATGCGATTTCTTCAGCACCGATTCACCGCAATAGAAAATTCTAGGAATGTCGCACTTCGCGTCGGCAAAGGGCTTCTTGAATTCGGCCGTTTCGTCCGACATTGGCAACCCGGTCGTCGCACCGACCAGCGAATCGCCGTCGTAGACCAGGCTGCAAATGCTGCGCGTCGAATCGACGTAGGTCTGCAGGTAGTGCCGTTCGTAGGCTTCGTCACCGTCGTACAAATAGGGGAACTCACGAAAGACCTCGATCCTGAGCTGAGCGAGATCGTCGAGGTGGGGCGCGATCTGCTTGCCGCTCAACCGCTCGTAGCGGAACTCGTTCACCGGCTGACCTGATCGATCCAGTCCTGCAGGTTGTAGTAGTTGGTGATGCGCGCCACTTTGCCGCCGCGCACGACGAAGAAAGCCCCGGCCGGAAGCACATACTTCTGGCCATGCGCCGGCGGCAGACCTTCATCGCTCTTCAGATATTCGCCGTTGACGACGAACTCGGCCGCTGCGCGCGCGCCGTCGGCGCTGGCGATGATCGACATGTCAGTCAGTTTTTCCTTGTACGCGCCATTCATCCGATCCATGAAACGGCGAAACGCATCCTTGCCGATTTCGCGGCCGCCCTGATTGATGTCGTGGATCACGTCGTCGCCGAGCAGGCTTTCGAATGTATTCATGTCGCCCGCGTTGAACGCGGCGTAGTAACGGCGGATCACATCGATCGTCGCCTCCATTTCCGCGCTCATCAGAACGCGTCTCCGCCCGCGGAAACAGCCTTCTCCAGCCGATCGCCGAGCGAACCGATCTCGTTGACCAGCCGATCCAGTTCGGCGGTGTCCAGCAATTCGTACGGACGGTTCTCGCACAGATGCAGGTACGGCGATCCGTCCAGATCGCTCACCGCCAGATAGCCCACGCGCTGCTCCCAGTTGAAGCGCAGACAGCGTTTCGCGTCCGTGCCGGTGAGCGGGCCGATCGGCGTGGAGATGCGCAGGTACTTGCGGCCTTCTTCGCTGTCGAGTTCGGCCAGATACAAACCCTGATGGCGCGCACCGTTTTCGGTGAGCAGATCGAAGCTGATCAGATACGGATCGTTGATCCGCAACTGATAGCGCGTGTTGATGTGTGATCGAACGTCTTCGAACGATTGCACGCGGCGAACTCCCTTTGGCGAGGACGTATGCTAACGTGCCGCGCGCATGAAGTCAGTCGCCACGTCAAAACCCGACCATGCGGCCATCGAACGTGCGATCGCGTCGATTCCGCGCGGCCGCGTGTCGAGCTACGGCGAAATTGCACAGCGCGCCGGGCTGCCGGGCCGCGCGCGCCTGGTCGGGCGCGTGCTCGGCGAATCGCAGCGCGAACTGCCGTGGCATCGCGTCCTGCGTTCCAGTGGTCAGAGCGCGTTTCCACCGGGCAGCCGCGGCTTTCGCGAACAATCCCAGCGCTTGCGCAGCGAAGGCGTGACGATCGTCAACGGCCGCGTGAATCTGCAGCACTTCGGTTGGCAGCGCGATCTCGATGCGGAGTTGTGGGGTCCGCCACCGGCACGCGCGAAGAAATCACGTGCGCCGTCGAAACCATCCGGCAATGCTGAGACGGTCGCGCGTCGCCGGTAGCACTTCGTGCTCGAAGTCGGCGCTCAGGAAAAGCACGAGCTTGCCCGCGGACGGATAGATGTCCAAATGCTCGCGCGTCAGATACAGCCGCAGCGCGCCACCGTGCGATTCCTGCCAATCGTCGTTGAGGTAAAGCACGCTCGACAGAACGCGTGCGTCGTCGTCGCGGAAACGGTCGCGATGTCTCGCATAGCGCGCACCCGGCGCGTAGTGCGCGAAATGCGCCTCGAGTTCGTCCAGACCGAGCAGCAGCGAGCGGTTCAACCCAACGCGCAAGGTCTCCATCGCCTCGAAATAGACACGCTGCGCCGGTGTGGCAACGTCGCTTTCGAGCCAATGCATTGTGTCGCCGCGCAGGTCTGGGCGCACATCTTGCCGCGTTCCGCGACCGATCGCCGTCGCCTGCAGATCGGCGCTGCGGCATTCGCTGGCGAGCGCGACGACGACGTCTTCTTCGAGGAACGACTGAACCACGGCGTAACCCAGACCGCGGATCGTTCCCGCCCAAGCCTTGATCGAATCGGAAGTGCACCGCATGATGCGAGCGTAACCGAAGCCGACGTCTCCTGCCGATGCCCAGAATACCGCCCATCACCGCGGCGCTGCTGATCGCGAACATCCTGCTGTTTCTCGTGCAGCAGGCCAATCCGGATTTCATGCTCGCGCATTTCGCGCTATGGCCGCTGGGTCCGCATCAGATGGCGCAGCTCGACAACGGCAGTACCGTGTCGATCGGCTTCGAAGTGTGGCAGCTCGTCACGTATGCGTTCCTGCACGGCAGCGTCGCGCACATCGCGTTCAACATGATCGCGCTGTGGTCGTTCGGCGGTCAGGTCGAACTGGCGCTCGGCACGCGCCGCTTCATCGTGTATTACCTCGCCTGCGTGCTCGGCGCGGCCGCCGCGCAACTGGCCACCGTTACGCTGATGAGTCCAACCGATTTTTATCCGACGCTCGGCGCCTCCGGCGGCGTGTTCGGACTGCTGCTCGCGTTCGCCTATCTGTTTCCGCAGGCGCGCATCTTCATCATGGTGCCCATTCCGATTCCGGCACGGCTCGCCGTTGTCGGTTATCTGGTGCTCGAATTCTTTTTCGGCGTCACTGGACGCGAAGCCGGCGTGGCGCACTTCGCCCATCTCGGCGGCGCGCTGATCGGGTTCCTGCTGATCCTGTTCTGGCGTTCGCGCCAGCGCCGTTTCTAGCGCTTGTAGACGACGCCGTTCTTCATCACGAAGTCGACGTGCTGCAACACGGTGATGTCGTCGATCGGATTGCCCGGCACGGCGATCACGTCGGCGAAGTAGCCGGCGGATAGCCGTCCGATCGCATTCTCCCAGCCGAGCAGCTTAGCGCCGTTGAGCAGCCCGGCCTGCAGCGCGGCGAGCGGCGTCATGCCGTTGGCGACCATCAGCGCATATTCCTTCGCCTGCGTGCCGTGCGGAAACGGACCGACGTCCGAACCGACCGCCATCGGCACATGCGCGGCGAGTTGGCGCCTGAATTGCGCGACGTGATACGCCTGAATCGCGCGATAGCGTTCGGCGGCCTGCGGGTTGTTCGCGTGCGCAGCGAAATAGTCGACGACGGTGAGCGTCGGCACGGCGAAGATGCCGCGCTCGCGCATTAGTTTCATGGTCTCGTCGCTGAGCTGATCGGCATGATCGACCGATGCGACGCCGGCCCGCGCGGCCATGCCGGTCCCCGGTTCGCCCGTCGCATGCACGGCGACCTTGCGGTCGAGGCGCGCCGCTTCACGCACCGCCGCGCGCAATTCGTCTTCATTGAACTGGTACGGCGTCGAAAACTTGCCGTCGACGATGGTGTCCCTTCCGGTCTCATAGATCTTCACGAAATCGCTGCCGAGCTTCGCCTGCTCGCGGATCACGGCCACCAGTTCGTCCGCGCTGTTCGCATACGTCGCGTTGGGCAGCGCTCTTTGATCGGGATTGAAGTGGTTGGCGTCTTCGTGGCCGCCGAGGATGTCGATGGCGTTGCCGCTGACGCGCAGACGCGGCCCTGGAATATCGCCGCGATCGATCGCATCGCGCACGGCACTGTCGGCCGCGCCGGCGCCTTCGGTTCCCATGTCGCGTTCGGCGGTGAAGCCGGCGAGGAGATCGTCGCGCGCGGCCAAGGTCGCGCGGATGGTGCGTTCGGCGACGGATTCGTTGAACGTCTGCGCATCTTCAGCGCCCGGATGCAGGAACAGATGTACGTGCGCGTCGATGAGTCCCGGCATCAGCGTGCGGTCGCCCAGATCGATGGTTTCGGCATCGGCCGGATGATCGACGTGCGACCCGACGGCGACGATACGCTCGCCGCGCACCAGCACTTCGCCGGGCGAGACGATCTTTCCGCTATCGATGTCGAGCAGCCGCGCGGCATGCAGCACCGTGTCGCGCGCGAACGCCGGCAGGCAGACCGCGATCAGCAAAAGTATAAAAATTCCGCGCATCGTTCGTGTCCTCTCCGCGATGAGGATACGCGAAGCGAACGGTGACGTCAGCGCAGGCGGACGAAGTCGGCGCTGCAGACCAACCGCACGGCGTCGAGCCGCACCAGCGAGCGCGGCAGCGCCTGCAGCAGGGCGGCGCGTTCGTGTTCGATGGCGTGGATTTCGCGTGCGCTCACCGATGGATTGATCCGGCGCAGCGCCGTGAGCCGCTCGTGTTCGGTGGCCAGTTCGCGCTCGGCGAGTTCGCCCGCCTGCTTGATCGTGACCGCCGCGCGGGCGCGCGCGAGTTCCTCGCAGCGCTTGAGCATCGGCGGCACCAGCGCGGTGAGGATCTTGCGGTAGCGCGTGACGTCGATGACGTGGCTCTGCGCGCGCGCCACCGCCGCGTCGCTCGGTTTCCAGTCGCCGCGATCGGCCAGCTTCGAATCGACGACCGTGCGCACCGGCTGTGGCGGCAGGAAGCGTTCGGCATTGAGCGAAGGATCGGCGACCGGTTCCAGTACGAACAGCGCTTCGAGCAGCGCGCTTTTCAGCGGCAGCGTGTCGTCGATGACGAAGGCGGCATTGCCTTGTTCGGAGCCGAGCAACAGATCCATCGCGCCGGCGACCATCGGATGATCCAGGCGCAACAGCGGGAATTCCTCGCGCACCAGCGCCGTCTTGCGATCGAACGTGACCTGCTGCGGGCCGTCCTTCAGGCCCGGAAATCCCTCGGTGCTCAGGTATTCCGGATCGAGGATGTGCGTGCGCGATCCGGATTCCTCGCTGTGCACGCCGAAGTGCTCGAAAAGTTTCAGCGCGAAGTCGTCGTTGGCGACGTCGGCGTCGGCCGTATCGAGCGCGCCGCGCAACGTGTCGGCGTGCTCGTTGCGTTGGTTGGCCAGTTCGAGCAGACGGTCGCGGCCGTGCGCGATCAGCGCGGAAAGTTCTTCGTGCGCCGCTCGCGTTTCGGCCACGAGGGAATCGATTTCGCAGTCGGGCTCTTCGCCGCCTTGCGCATGTTCCACGGCCAGTTCGAGCAACCGCGGCGCGAACCGCTTATACAACTCGCGGCCGTCGGCCGGGCTCGAACGGAATGCATCCAGGCCATCGCGATACCACTGCATCAGCATGTGTTGCGCGGTGCCGGTGAATGCGGCGAAGCGCACGGCGATATCGTGCTTCTGGCCGATGCGGTCGAGACGGCCGATACGTTGTTCGAGCAGATCCGGATCCAGCGGCAGATCCCACAGGATGACATTGTGCGCAAACTGGAAATTGCGGCCTTCCGAGCCGATCTCCGCGCACAGCAGCAGGCGCGCGCCGTCGTGCTCGGCGAAGAACGCGGCGTTGCGGTCGCGCTGCACCAGCGTCATCGCTTCGTGGAAGCGCGCGATCTTCACGCCGCTGCGCGTGCGTAGCGCTTCTTCGAGCGCCAGCACTTTTTCCTTGCTGCGGCAGGTGAGGAAGAATTTGTCGTTCGGATAACTATCGAGCAGCCCGATCAGCCACGGCAGGCGAGGATCGTCGGCGTAATCCAGTTGCAGCGACGCGCTTGGCGTCTGCACGTCGGAAAGGAATTCCGCGAGCAGGCGCTGGCGGTGATCGTCGGTAAGCGTCGAACCGTCCAGATCGGTGAGCCAGGGCAGTCGCCTGGGAAATCCGCCGACGCTCGCGCGGCGGTTTCGGAACATCGCGCGGCCGGTGCCGTGGCGGTCGATCAGCGCGTCCAGAAGCGCGCCGCGATCGCCTGGTCCGGCAAGCGCATTGCGCAACTGCGGATCGTCGCCGAGTCGTTGCGCCAGTTCGGTGCGTTCGCGATCGTCGAGCGCCATGCCGCTTTGCAGTTTTTCGACGATCGCGGAAAGTTTCGCATAGCCGTCGGATTCGGCCTGGAAACGGTCGAGGCTGTCGTAGCGCACCGGATCGAGCAGACGCAGGCGTGCGAAGTGGCCGCTGCGTCCGAGTTGTTCGGGCGTCGCCGTGAGCAGGATCAGGCCCGGCGTCTTCGCGGCGAACTGCTCGGCAAGCGCATAGTCCGGACTGGTGGCTTCCGGCGTCCAGGCCAGATGATGCGCCTCGTCGACGATCATCAGGTCCCAGTTCGCGGCGAGCGCCTGCTCGCGGCGTTTCGCCGAATCGCGCAGGAACGGGATATCGCAGATGACCAGTTGTTCGTCATCGAACGGATTGCGGCCGTCGCCGGCGGTTTCGATGGATTCGCACCGCTCCTCGTCGAAGATGGCGAACGACAGGTTGAAGCGGCGCAAGAGTTCGACGTACCACTGATAAACCAGCGCCTCCGGCAGCAGGATCATCACGCGCGCCGCGCGGCCGGTCGCGAGCAGGCGCGCGAGGATCATGCCAGCTTCGATGGTTTTACCCAATCCGACTTCGTCAGCGAGCAGCACCCGCGGCGGCCGGCGCGACGCGGCGATTTCCGCCACGCGCAACTGGTGCGGGATCAAATCGATGCGCGCCGACAGCAAACCAAATGCAGGCGAGCGGCGCGACTCGGCGCGGCGGCTTAGCGTTTCCAGACGGAATTCGAATTGCTCGGCGGAATCGACGTGGCCGGCGATCAGTCGCGCATCGGCCTTGGAGACGTTCTGCACGTCATCGAGTTCGCCTTCGGCGATCGACTTGCCGTTGGCGAAATACAGCAGCAGGCCATTGCGCGATTCGATCTTCTCGATGACGAAAGAGTCGCCGTTTGCGCTGACGCGCTCGCCCGGGCGGAATTCCGAGCGCGTGAGCGGCGCGGTCTGCATCGAGTACTGGCGCACGACGCCGGTGGCCGGGAAGGCGAGCTGGACGGTGCGGCCCTCCACGCGCAAAACGGTGCCGAGACCCAGTTCGGGCTCGGCGTTGGAGATCCAGCGTTGGCCGGGGACGTATTGCATAGGCAGATTGTAGCGCGCGCGCCGCAAAGAAAAACCGCGCGCGGATGCGGCGTTTGTATACAAATGGATGGTGCGACCAGTTACAGGTGTGCGGGTTGATGCTGTAGAAAAGGCGGTCGCAATGAATTACGCCCCGACATGTCGGCGATGTAGGGGCACGATTCATCGCGCCCGGCCACACGACTGCGCTACCAGATCTTTACCTGCACATCGGGCGCGCGCACCATGGGGTCGCCTGCCTTGCAGGAGAACGCTTGCGCGAACGCAGGCATGTTCGAGGGCGAGGCGATCGCGCGCAGTATCGCCGGTGCGTGGACGTCGGTGTTGACGCGCAGTTTCAGTTCTTCGGGCTTGAACGATTCGGCCCAGCTACGCGCGAAGTTGAGGAAGAAGCGCTGGTCTTCGGTGTAGCCGTCGATTTTCTTCGCGGCTTCTTCGGGATTCTTGGCGAGCGCCTCCTGCAGCGCGTCGTAGCTCACGTTGAGACCAGCGATGTCCGCGATGTTTTCGCCGAGCGTCTGCTTGCCCTTGACGTGCAGATCGTCGATCGCGACGTAGTCGTCGAATTGTCTGACCAGTTTGTCGGTGCGCGCCTCGAACTTCTTGCGATCTTCCGGCGTCCACCAGTTCTTGTAGTTGCCTTGCGCGTCGAACTGCGAGCCGCGGTCGTCGTAGCCGTGCGTCATTTCATGGCCGATCACCGCGCCGATGCCGCCGTAGTTGAGCGCATCGTCGGCGTGCATGTCGAAGAACGGCGGCTGCAGGATCGCGGCGGGGAACACGATTTCGTTCTGCAGCGAGTTGTAATAGGCATTGACCGTCTGCGGCGTCATGCTCCACTCGGTGCGGTCGACCGGTTTGCCGATCTTTGCCATGCGCCAGTCGTGGTCGAACTTCAACGCCGCGCGCACGTCGCCGAAATAGCTGTCGCGCGTGATGGACAAGCCCGTCCAGTCGCGCCACTTGTCGGGATAGCCGATCTTCGGCATGAAGGTTTCCCATTTCTCGATGGCGTGCTTCTTGGTTTCGTCGCTCATCCATTCCAGATGTTCGATGCGCGCTTTGAGCGCCGTGCGCAGGTTGCCGACCAGTTCCTGCGCGCGCGCCTTGGCTTCGGGCGGAAAATTCTGCGCGACGTAAAGCTGTCCGAGCGCCATGCCCATGTTGCGGTCGACGGTGGCGAGCACGCGTTTCCAGCGCGGTTTCTGTTCACGCTGTCCGCGGAGGGTGCGCGAATAGAAGTCGAACTCGGCATCGACGAAACGCCTGGACAGATACGGCTGCGCCGCACGCGACAGGTGGAAACGAAAATACGCGCGCCACGTGTCCGGCGGCGTCTCGGCGAGCAGTTTGTCCATCGCCGCGAAGAATTTCGGCTGCGACAGCGAGAAACCTTTCGCGTTCGTCACCCCTTGCGAAGCGAAGAATTTCTCCCACGAGAAGTGCGGCGTGGTCTTGTCGGCTTCCGGCATGTCGAGGAAGTGGTATTGATTCTCCGGATTACGCAGTTCGACGATCGGCAACGATGCCTCGGCGAGCCTGGTTTCCAGGTCGACCACGGCTGCAGCCTGTTTGGCCGCGTCGTCCTTTTTCACGCCGACCAGTTCGAGCGACTTGGCGACGTAAAGCAAATACGCTTCGCGAATCTTCTTGGAGTTTTCGTCGGTCTTAAGATAGTAATCGCGCTCCGGAAGACCGAGCCCGCCCTGGCGTGCGTAGGCGATCATGTTGCGCGAATCGTGGAAATCGGCCTGCGCCGAAAAACCGAATACGAACGGCAAACCCTGCGCGGCGTAGTCGCGGATGAAATTCACAAAGTCGTCGGGCGAATTGAGGCCGTCGATGCGTTTCAAATCATCCTTGATCGGATCGATGCCCGCCTTTTCGATCGCGGCTTCGTTCATTCCGGCGGCATAGAAGTCGCCGATCTTCTGTTCGATGGAACCCGGCGCGTTGGTCGATTTCTGCAGGCTTTCGACGATCGAGTGCTGCGCCGCAAGCGAGCGCTCGTCGAGCATTCCCGAGGATCCCCAGGTGGTGCGGTCGGGCGGAATCGGATTGGCTTTGAGGAAATTGTCGTTGACGAAGTCGAACAAGTTCCGGCACGGACTCACGTTCTTGTCGAACTGCGACGCCTTCAGTGCCGGATCGGAATCGGCCGCCAGCACCATCCCGGCCAATGCGAGCCCGATTCCGAACGTGAGCGGACGCAGCAGTGTTTTCATCGAATACTCCCGAACATGTTTCTGACTTTTTATTGCGCGCCGAGCGCGGCGGCGCTCAGGCGCACGACGGGATACACGCCCACATTCTGCTGCGCATACCACGGCGAATGGCGATAGAAGAAATCCAGCCGCGCGTCCGGATCGGCGGCGAACGCTTTGTCGCTGGCGAGTTTGTCGTCGAACTCGCGTTGCAGCGCGGGATCCCTGGCGAGCATCTCGCGCGCGAGCTTTTCCAGCACACGCGCGTCGCCGTATTCCTTTTCCTCGAAGATCGCGTTGAACAAACCCCAGCGCAGCAACGAATCCGGCGCATCCGGTTCGAGCAGGTTCACGGCCACGTTCGCGGCGCGCTGATCGAGTCTGACGACCACGGAGCCCGCCGGAAATTCCACGCGCGCGTTTTCCATTTTCGCGTCGAACGACCGGATCATCAGTCGGCCCTCGAACGGCGCCGTCGCCCAAACCGGATTGTCGAGTCGATAGCGTTCGACATCAAACGTCTGCGGTTTCTGCAAGCGCGTGAATGCGATTCCGTGTTGCTGCAACTTCTCGATGATCTGCGGCCAGCCGGACGGCACGACGTACGCGGCCGGCAGATTCAGGTGCCTGGCCGGCTCCAGCGCCTGCCAGAACGGCACCTCGATCGTGCGCGGCCTGGCCGGGTCGTATTGCACCCAGGTGTCGTTCGAAATATCGCTGTGCGATTGCGTGTAGTCGACTGCTTTCAGCGGATACTGGATCGGTTTTTCGGTCGTCCTGAACCATACGGCGAACTCGGCTCCGGCCTTGCGTGCAATCGTATTGCGGTCGGCCGTCTCGACCGCCTTGCGCAACTCGCCGGGATGCGCGCGGAATTCATCGAGGATGGATGCGATCAGATCGTACGTCGAACGCACGCGGTTCTCGTAGGATTTCAGCATGTGGGTTTCGACCAGCAACCCGGCACGGTTCTGCAGCGCCACATAGCCTGTCGAAAAGCGCGCTCCGGAACCGAAGTTGACGATGCCTTTGCTGATGTCGCGATGGTCTTTCAGCTCGAGATATTGCGACAGCAGATGACCGCGTTTCTCGGTCGCAGGAAATACGCGTTGCCTGAGCGCGGTGTTTTGCCAGGCCACCACGGCCGGATCGAGCGGACCCCAGTCTTCGGTGTACCAGGTCAGGTCGTACTGATAGTCGGCGCCATTCGTCGTGTGGATGTCGACGAAGAAATCCGGCAGCCAGTCGTGGAACAGTTTCAGCCAGGCCTGCATCTCCGGCGCATCGGCCTTGAGGTAATCGCGGTTGAGGTTCAGGTTCTGCGCGTTGGCGCGGAAACCCATCGACGCCGGACCGTTCTGGTTGATGCGGTTGTACGGCGAGGAATTCTCGTGTCCGTCGACGTTGAAGATCGGCAGATAGACGAGCACGGTGTGATCGAGCAGGTGCGGCAGTTTCCTGCCGTGATCGAGCGCGAGATCGCGCAACAGCATCAGCCCCGCATCCTTGCCCTCGATCTCGCCGGCGTGAATGCCGGCCTGCACCATCAGGATCTGCTTGCCGGATTTGCGTGCCGCTTCCGGCGTGAATTCACCACCGCCGGCGGCGACGACGAGCATCAAGTCGCGACCTTCCGGCGAGACGCCGAAGCGCGTCAGCCGAATCGTGTCGGGTGCGGCGGCGGCGAGACGTTCAAGATAGGCGCGCGTGTCGGCGTAGCTTGGCGTGGTTCTGAAATGCGCGGTTTCGGCGGGCGTTATCCAATCGGCGTCGGTGCTCATGGCATCCATGGTGATGAGGCAGCCTAGGATGATGGCCGCGACGCGCACGGTAGACGCATGAAGGAAGTCATGCGCCGCTCTCATCATTCGGCAGCGGGTATTTCGAGATGGTTCGGATGTGCGGCGTCGGGAAGTTTGTCGGGACCGACCGCGCCGCCGGAAAGAATGAACGCCATCGCCTGATCCATGCTCCAGTCGGTGGCGACGAGTTTTTCCACCGGCACGATTTCCAGATAGCCGCCGGTGGGATTGGGTGTGGTCGGCACGTACACGGCGGCCAGTTCGCGGCCGTGCGAATCGACGAACAGGCGCGTGACGAAACCCAGGCTCTTCAACTCCGGCGACGGGAAATCGATCAGCACAACGCGTTGCGTGCCGGCCGGTTTGGTCGACAGCATCGTCATCAGTTTCTTTGCGCCGCCGTAGATCGGCTGCACCAGCGGGATGCGCGAGATCATCGCCTCGAAACTGTTCAGCAGGCGCTGCCCGAACACGCGGTTGGTCGCCCAGCCGGTGACGTACAGGAACAGCACCGTGAAGACGAAGGCGATGATCGACTGCAGCCATTCCTGGCTGAGCCACGTCGATGCGTCGGGGAACGCAGCGCCCAACGCCACCGCGAGGCCCGCCACCACCGGCGCGCCGACATGCGAGAGCAGCGTGAAGATGAACTTGAACACGACCCACGTCAGCCACAGCGGCACGATGGTCAGCAAGCCCGTGATCAGATAGCGTTTGACGTGAAGCGAGCGCATGCGCGACGTCGAGCGAAAGGACGTGGCATCATAACTTGCGCACAGCGATTGCGGGGAGATTCATTAGATGTCGGCGGAGATTCGCCCGACCAGCGATGCGAAGAAAAACGAGGTGCCGGTCGTCGTCGCGCTGATCGGCTTGCCCGGTGCCGGCAAAAGCATCGCCGCGCGCGCTTTGCAGGATCAGCTTGGCCTGCGCCGCGTATGCCGCGACACGATCCGGCAGGCGATGTTTCCGCGCTGCGCCTATAGCTTCGCCGAAAAGCGCGCCGCGTTCCGCGCCTTGCTGCTCGCCGTGGAAGTGAACTGCATGCTCGGCGAATCCAGCGTCATCGACGGCGTGACCTTTTCGCGCCATCGCGATCTGCAGCGCGTCGACGCGGCGATCCGGCGATATGGATTCGTGCCGATTCCGATTTATCTCGACTGTCCGCCGGATGTCGCACGCGCGCGCATCGCCGAGGACATCGCCAGCAATCGGCATCTGGCGCGCGACCGGACGCCGGAGATCGTCGCCGACGTGATGGTGCGATTCGATCCGCCGCCGGCGAACGCCATTGTGATCAACGCCGACGTCCCCGCGTCGGATCTGTGCCGCATGGTGATCCAGGCCGTCAATCAGGTGCGCGCAGCGGCGCCCCGCTAGAGTGGCGCGTCAGAGTTTGGTTTTCTTCAGTCGCGCGCCTTTGAAATAACGCACGCGCAGATCGAGATTGCGCTGGCTCTTGCCGATGTAGACGAATCGCGTCGTCGGCCAGACCGGTTGCTGCAGCGTGTCGGCGAACCGCGCGTTTTCCAGTTCGAGCAGCACACCGATGCACGGAAAGTTGTGCGCGCGAGCGTACGCTTCGAGAATTTCCGACGAGCGGTTGAGGACGCGGAACACGAGCCGTGTCTTGCGCCATTTCTTGCCGACGAAGCAGCGGAAGTAATACATCGGCTGACCCAGCCGCGGCAGCGTCAACGCGACAGCAGTGCTTACCGCTGCGATTTCGCCGTCGGATGTCTCGGCGTGCAGGATCACCTGGCGCAGCCGTTCCT